>JAFUDS010000023.1 GCA_017464305.1 Clostridia bacterium
CAGTGGGCTCTTCAGAGGGCTCTTCGGTAGCATCAGCAGTGGGCTCTTCAGAGGGCTCTTCGGTAGCATCAGCAGTGGGCTCTTCAGAGGGCTCTTCGGTAGCATCAGCAGTGGGCTCTTCAGAAGGCTCTTCGGTCTTCGTAATCTCAGACAGCTTAACTACTTCATTTTCAGTAGCGTGGCAACGATCGCACTCTCTAATGCGCATTACATATACTTCGCCGTCACGAACCATCTCATCACCAACGATTTCCCACTCGCCAAAGTTGTGTCCAAGCGCAGCAACAGGCACCTTCTTAAAGGCAGGATCATCAGCGTATTCACTGGAAGGATTGTGAGAATGTTCTGCATCCTTGTCGCACAGATACAGATCAAACCCAGGCAGCAAACAAGTCGGAGCTAAGGAGCCATCATCATTGATGAAGTCCTCTGCCTCAATCTCTTCCTTTGTAAGTGTAGTCGCTGGTTCTTTCACATCCTGCAGAACCCATTTATGGGCAACAGTAAGCGGATAGATCACGTTATACACGATATCATCATGTACAGTACCATTGCAATACTTACAGGTCAGTGTGATTTCACGAGTATAGCAATCAATTAACCAGTTCTTCTTTTCTACATACTCAACAACAGATGCTTTCTTAAGAGCAGCATTCAGTTCAGTCTCATTATCGAACTCCTGCTCATTAAGCGCTTCCACAGCAACATCCCACTTGTTGTTCAGCTTCGGAATAACCTCATCAATGCTAATCTCTTTACCATGATCCACCACCGTCAGGTGATCCTTGTCAAGAAGCTGAGGAGCGCCGCACACAACGCAGTAACGGCGAGCCTCACCATAGTTCAAGCAATCGGAAGGCTTCTTGCTCCACTCCGTCCACTTGTGGTCAATCATGTCAATAACGATTTCCGTCGTTCCAGTCAACTCATAAGAAGCGACATCATCATCATTCTCATGCCCGCAGTTAATGCAGTAGCGAATGCCATAACCAACAGCCGTGCAAGAGGGCTCCTTGGCCACGTGATACTTGCTATTGTCATACACATGGGGTGTCATAGCAATAACACGATAAACATCAGGATTCTCAAGCTTGCACACCGTGCAAACATCAATAGCCTTTCCAGTCTCGGTGCAAGTAGGCTCTTTTACTACTTTACCCCAATTCTCATCACCGCTCTTGCTAGACCACTGATGATCATCAGCTTCAATGTACACCACATGATAAGCACTAGTATCGGCATGTTCCTCTGGAGTAAGGCAATCAAACCGAGCAATGCCCTTCTCCGTACAAGTCTGCTTCTTTTCAATAATCAGCGTTCCAACAGGATGTCCACCGACCTCAGTGATTTGATCCAGCTCACCAAAGCCAACAACTTGACCCTCATTAACAGGGTAATCAGCGTTAGCAACCGCCACGCATGCA
The DNA here is from genome assembly GCA_017464305.1 of Clostridia bacterium. Taxonomy (GTDB): domain Bacteria; phylum Bacillota; class Clostridia; order Christensenellales; family Aristaeellaceae; genus Aristaeella. The sequence continues at coordinate 1,425 of JAFUDS010000023.1, forward strand.
ATTACTGCCACTAGCAGCAATGCAAAAGTCAACAGTTTTCTCTTCATGGTTTCCCTCCTAAAATAAATATAGTGTGTACCAGAGACTTCAGCGGCCCTTTGTTGGGTCACGAGCTCTACGGATCGTTTCCCTCACTTTCACTCTCTCCTTTCACTCCCTAATTCAAATCCACAGATTTAAAGTTACCGACTTCAAGAACGTCTCTTAGAGACGTTCGAGGATATTCTACCATAATTTCCGTTTCTGTCAAGCGCTTTTCAGCTTTTTTTCAAGCCCTAAACCCATTGATTTTTCTTCAATCATTCGTTCTTTTTCGATATAAACTCGATGTGTTTTTTCTTTGCTTTTCTACATCCTGTGCTAATCTACGAATCTTATCTCATTATCTTGTGTTCAATATGATTTCAATTCGAACGCTTGCCCTGATTCTTCACGCTTTGAAGTTGCCAAAAATTTTCTTTATTCTTTTGTCATAATTTCTTTTTATTCTTGTAACTTTTGGATCAATTTCACCATCGCCTCTACAGTATTAAAGTTGTCCGGCTCCAGATCCTCCACGTCGATCTCGATGCTAAAGTTGTCGTTGAACTCCTGCACAATGGAAATAATGTCAAAGGAATCTAACACTCCATCGTCTATCAGCAGCTTTTCGTTCTCGAAATCCACGTCCGGTCGGATCTCTTCCAGAATATTGAGTACCTGTTCCTTCATCTTGTTTTTCCACCTTTCATTTTCTCTTGATATATTCGTTAGCCTTGCGGCTTTGGAATTCATATCCCGCTTGAACATACATGTTAACCGCTGGTTCATTGTGGATATCCACCCAATGCTGAAAGGAGCTTGCTTCCACTGCATATTTCGCGTGGTACATCATCAGTAGCTCCTTCCCCCATCCCCGACCTCGCTGCTGAGGTGAAACCACTACCTGTTCGATGGACGCCTTGTTCTTCTCGAAGTTGCTTATCAAACATGCAGTTACTTGTTCTCCCTCATGAATCGCTATCACCTGCCTCTTTTCGATCTTATCCCACAATTCTTTCTGGCTCGGCAGGAATGAATACAGCGGGTCAAAGGCAGCGCACAACAATTGTAGAATCTGCTCAGCGTCTTCCTGTTGAGCGTACTGAATCTCCTGTCGCTGCTTTGAGCATTTCTGGGAATACAATTCATGACCTTCACCTCGTTGCTGCTGCACCGCTGATCTTTTCTCTCTCTCCCCCTTCCGCATCATCATGCTGCTTTCCCGGCCCAGTGAAAACCCCAATTCTTCGATCATTTTCACCTGCCTTTGCTGCTTTTCATTCATCTTGCCTTGGAAGGGAAATTCGATCACTGCATCCTTTTCCAAGGCTACAGGGGTCATCTTCTTCTCCGTCTCCGGCAGGAAATAATAACATCTAAAAAAAGTGTCCCGGTCATCCAGCAAAAGCAATCCTTGCGACAAGGTTTGAAAATACAGTGTACCCTGGTCTATCTTTTCCTGGAGAGCATTAGGAAGCAGGTAACAGTTTGAAAGAGTATCGCCTTCTCTTTTTGCCTCCCGAATTCGCTCCTGATATTCCTGGAGGGAACTAATCCTTTTCCTGCACATACTCCGCCTTCAGCCTCGCTCTGTCGATCTTTCCATTCAGATTCATTGGCATCTCTGCCAGCTGAACAAACACATTGGGCCACATGTATTTCGGAATATATTTCCCGATTCCCTGGAGGATTTCCTTCTTGGATGCTGCTCCTGTGTATACGCACAGAATCTTATCCTTCCCTTTATCAAACAGACAGCAGCAGCGATCGATACCATCAATCTCCGTCAAGGAAGCTTCGATTTCTCCCAGCTCAATGCGGTAGCCCATGTGCTTGATCTGGTCATCCTGACGGGAGGCAAACACAATTTCTCCCTGGGGATTATAATATCCCACATCCCCCGTTCGATAGATCAATTCCGGATAGGCCTTTTGCAAGGGGTTCTGCACGAAGACCTGACTGGTTTTCTCCGGATCGTTATAGTATCCATGGGCCAGTGCCGTCCCTCGGACACAAATTTCCCCGATCTCTCCCGGTTGCACCGGTTGATCATTCTTCAGGATCAAAATTCCCGTGTTCTCGCAGGGGAACCCTGCGGGAAAATAAGCCGAATCGAACTGCTTTCCCTTCTCGATCACATAATAGGTACAGTCCACCGCTGTTTCCGTCGGGCCATACATATTCATGTAAAACGCATCTGGAAGATATTTCCGCCAAATGTCCAGCAGCTTTACGGGCATGGCCTCCCCACCAAAGCACACCGCGCGAACCGTGGTCGGCAGCAGCTTCTCGAAGGCGGCTTCCTTCGCGGCCAGGCACACCGCCGAGGTCGCCCACGCCAGGGTATTGATTCCATGATCTATAATATAATGAAACAACTCCACCGGGAAATTGAAAAGCTTCTTAGGAATAATCCAGGTGGTGGCTCCATTGCGAAGGGTGCTGTAGATGTCCTTCACGGACATATCAAAATAGAACGGGGCCTGGTTTCCAAAGACGCAGGTTTCATCCAGTTTCGCCGTGTTCGAAAACCATTCCGTAAAGTCGATCACCGCTCTATGGGGGACCGCTACCCCTTTTGGATTCCCCGTGGAGCCGGAGGTGAAGATGATGTACAGCGGATCGCAATCGATCATTCTTTTGCGCGTTGCCTCCAGCTTGTTTTCATCCATCTCCTGGCGGGAAAGCTCTTCCATTGTACAGATGCTTCCCGCAAAGCCCATTTCCGCCAGCTGCTTTTTACAGGCTTCGTCCGCAATCACCATTTCCGCCTCCAGGGTATGGAGAATTCTCTCCACTCTTTTCTGGGGCATCTGGGGATCGATGGGCGCATATGCGTTTCCACTGTACACCACGCCCATAAAGGCAGCGATTTCCATGGGACTTTTCTGCATATAGACGGGAATCGGCTTCGATGGTACCTGCCTTTCCAGCAAGGCAGACCCGATTCTTTTGCCCAGATCCATCAATTGCTGAAAGGTGAGGCTTCTTTCCTCGTCCGCAAAGGCGATTTTGTTCCCGTGTTTTTCAGCCGAGTTTTCCAGATAATCCAAGATGTTCCGAATCATGGCTCTGTTTCTTTTCCTTTCTTCCCTATCGTTTTGCTGTCCATGCATCCCCGCTTCGCGAGACGTTTGCTTTTATCGACATTCTCTTAGAATTGCTCGTAGATAAAGCTGGCAGCATCATAGGCCGGGCCATAGTGGCCAAAGATCATCACCACCAGGATGGCTCCGATGTAGATCACCCATCGAAAAACCAGGGGCTGTCTGGCTAACACCTCTCGCAGGTGGACTCCCATTTCATGGACATAGTCCACATAGAACAGCACCACAATGGCGACCACCAGTAGAATCCAGTTGGCGTTATTGTGCCCCAAATCAAACAGCTTGCCATTCGTCAGGAAGGAGATATCCTTCCAATGGTAGAATGTCCTTTGGAACATGGTTAAGGCTGTAGATAGATTCAGCGCACCAGAAAAGAAGCGGCCAAAGCTGACAATCACAAAGGTTCTGATCATGCGGAACATCCGCCAGGTAACCATCTCCTCCTGGATGCCACATTTTTCCCTGGCCTTTGCGTAGACCCCCTCCAGCAGGATGCCCGACATGATGAAGGTCCCATTCCAAAGCCCATAGACCACATACTTCCAGTTCGCCCCATGCCAGAAGCCCACCAGGAAATAAACGATGAACATGGCCAGGAAGGCGGGCAATCTTTTCCCAACATATTGTCCCAGAATCTTCCTGCTTCGCCTGCTCAGCTTCGTAAAGGCCTTGGAGAGGGACAAAGGGTAGAAGATGTAATCCTTCATCCAGCTGCCCATGGTAATATGCCATCGGCGCCAGAAATCCTCAATGGACGTGGAAAAATAAGGCTGCTTGAAGTTCAACTCCAGCTCAATTCCCAGCATCTGCGCCACGCCTCTGGCAATTTCCATTCCCCCGGAAAAATCTGTATAAACCTGCAGGCCATACAGCGCCACGGTCAAAAACAGGATGGGGCCAGAAAAGGAATTGTAGTGTTGAAACATATAATTTACGGGGATAGCCAATCTTTCCGCGATCACCAGCTTCTTGAACAGGCCCCACAGCACCAGCTGCGCGCCGAAGCAGCACTGCCGAAAATCAAAACGATGCCCCGCATACAGCTGCTTCGCCAGCTGACTGTGGCGGGCGATGGGCCCTTGTACGATCTGGGGAAAGAAGGAGAGGAAGAGCATGAAGCGGAGGGGATTTCGGTCCGCACAGGTCTTCTCCCGATACACATCCACCATGTACGCTATCGCCTGCAGGGTATAGTAAGAAATGCCCAAGGGCAACAGCAGATTCAGGCGAGGAATGGTCGCGCCCCAATGCAGGGACTGGAACAGCTGATTGAGATTTTCCCCAAAGAAATTGAAGTATTTCAGCATCAGCAACGCGGCTGTCACCAACAGGACACCCACCAGCATGATTCGCTTCCCAGCGCGCTTGACCTGGGCTTTCATCTGCTTTTTGATGTCTTTGGTCAGCTGATCTCCCAAGGCTTGCATCGCCTGCTGGTTTTTGTCATATACTTTCTGGAGCAAGAATCCCGTCAGGAAGGTAACCATGGTACTGCCCCACAACACCAGCACCAGCCATTTACTGTTCAGCCAATAGAAGGCGTAACTGGCAACCAGCAGCACCAGCCATTGATACTTCTGTGGAGTCAGAAAATATACTACTACCAGGCCGAATACGAAGAGGAAAAAAGGCAGTGATACAAATGTCATCGTCATTTCCCTCCCGTCGTTCCGCTGATTCCCGTTACATCGAAGAACCCATATTGCATCTGTTCTTCCTTCATTTCAATAGGAACCACTGTGTAGGTATACTTTGTCGAGGCCTTCAGGTTCTCCTCCGTATAGCTCAGGACATCCCTTTCCACCCTCGCAACCTCTTGCCAATGTCCTCGATTTTCTTGGCTGGATTTTCGATAGATGGCATAGCCTTCTGCCCCGAAGCTCTCCTGCCAGGAAATGGTAAGGCTGGTTCCCTTGGCAGTGGTCTTTCCCAATACGGGGCGCTGAAGCCGTGATCGGGGTGCGTGCTCCCGCTCAAAGGGCAACGTCTCCGAAGAAACATAATTCAGATAATCCGTTGCCGCCTGATCCCAGCTTTCCCAGCCAGACGCATTCCGCTTATCCTGGAAGGGATAATTTTCGGCAAGGTAGGTAGCAATGGCGTGGGTCACCTTCAAGGAGCCATGCACATTGGTATGCTTTGTGTTGTAAAAATCCATGTGCGTATCTATGCCAATGTTCTCTGCCTGCGACATCAGATCGATGTAGGGGATACCTCTCTCTCTTAGGATCTTCTCCAATTGCAGGAGACTGATCTGCTCCACAGGGTTCATTACCTGGGGCACCTTCGTGAAGAGGAGTGAAATATGCTGCGCTTCGCAATAATCCAGCAAGTCCAGGAAGGTTTCCCGCACATCCGCTGCTGCCTCACCATTCGCTTCCACAAGAATGAATTTCGAAGTGATGTCTGAAACATTTTGCAGGTAGGCACTATACCGAATGGAGGATTTATAATCATAAGATTTCGCGTCCAGGGAATAGGCCTTCAGGTCGTCCCACCGGGAATGGAAGCGAATCATGGGCAAATAGAATTCCAGCTTGTTTAACCCCTGATAATCCTCCAGCGGGGCGGTCAATTTTTCCACCAGATCGATCTTGTTTCTGGACAGGGGCAGATAATCCACCACTCGATGGATATCCTCCATGGTCGATACCGTCGAATCCTTCTTGAAGGTGTTCAGACTGATGATATACAAGCTATCAGGCTGTCTTTTTTGGGCCTCAATCAGCAGGTTCTTTACCGCAGCGGGTGTAATGGAATCCACCGAATAACTCCAGGTGGCGAAGCCATACTCCTCCCAGCAAAAGGCTGGCTGCCAGAAAGCATGGACGTCGCTGCCGCCAATGTACACCGCATCCATGCTGTTTTTTCGCTCCTTCTGAAAAGCCACCACATTATCGAAGTCGAGAAAGGCCTCGATGCCAAATAGGTTCTGTATGCTTAACAATACGCCACAAAGCACACCGAGGAATAAAACCATACGAACAACCTGCCCTATCCCTTTTCGCAATGGAATCAACCTCTCATTTCTCTCTCAAATTCGTCATTCCCCGCTACTCAACAGCCCCACTTGATTCTTCATACAGACCCTTGAGGTAATCCACATCCAGGTACTCCGGATCCACCACTTGATACAGATAGTATCCTGTTCCTTCGCTATAAAACACCTGGATCACTGTATCCTCGCTGAACTTTACATCCTTGGTGCAAAGCACATAGTCAAAGGTTGTTCCTTTGGGATATTTGCTTTGCTGGGTAAACATGGTCATGGAGATGGGAATCTCCGCTTCCTGCAGCTTGATAAACCCATTGGAGGCCATTACCTTGTTGATGCCACTGGTCAACGCAGAATAATAATCCATGGACAGGAAGGTTTCACTCTTCCGCTTTTGGTTCTCCAGCTTCTCGTTATTGATCACCAGCAGGTTTTTATCTCCCACTATTTCGGAGACGTCCTGATCCAGTTGCGCGTAGGCCCTTGCTTCCGTCTCCGAAATGGTGCCGTATTTTGCTATTCGCTGAACGGAGACGTAATTGTTATATCCCTCAATCAGCAGAATGACTCCCAGCAATATACCAACCGCCATTTTTTGATGCTTCTTCAGCAACCAAGCTACGATGGCCGTAAACAGCGTGAACAGGCACAGCACGAAAATGAGACCATGATTGTAAGTAATCTCTTTGGATCCGGCTGTTTGATCCTGAAGGAACTTTTTGACCGTGATGATGATTCCCTGATCCTCCGCCGGTATTTCTTCCTTGTGCAAATCATCAAAGAAGGTGTTCGCATCCTGAATATGCCAGGTGTCAAAAGAATCATAGGCGCTCACATACCGATTGGGAGTAAGCAGCAAAACGGACGCCACGCCAATCACCAGCACAGTTTTGACCATCCAAGCGTCAGACTTCTGACCGCAGGTTCTTATTTTCTCCAACGCCAGGGCAAAGAAGGGCAACAGGAAGGGGATATAGTATCGGGTGTGCAAGCGCTGATTCACACGGCCCAGTTCCTCCGGCAGTGAGATGCTGTAGGAGATAAAGAACAGGGTTAGTCCGAAAGCGGTGTATAGGAAAAAGAAAAAGTCTCGCTCTCCCTCCTCTTCCTGGTCCTTTTTTCTCAGCAGCCAGCATAGTGCCGGCAGGCCGAAGAAAGCGACGTTGATATAGAGGCCATTGCTGACAACGCTATGGATCAGATACTCCACGCGATACATGGTGCGGATATTGTTCCAGCTGGTCTGGTCGGAATAAGAAAACTGAAGGGGGAAGAGCAGCGTCAGGCCCAGATGGCATATCACTATCGCACCGGTATGCACTGCGAAGATCAGCAAGAAGGTTTTCCATTTCTCATCCTTTGCTCTAGCAGTTTTGATCGTCTTCACTACTACGAGAATCAAGAATGCCGCGATAAAGGCACTGCTGGCCTCCTTCTCCACATAGGAAATATAGGCGAGGACGCCCAAGAGTGCTGCCTGGAGGAGCAATCTACCCTGACCTTTTGCTTCCCCTGTAGAGCTCCGTTCCAGGAGAGTGTAATAATCCAAAACCAAATAGAGGCTCAGGGGCAGGTACATGCATTCCGGCGCATACTTGTTGGCATAATTCATGATGGGGCTGACCAAGAATAGCAGCAGACTGATCAGCTGGATTTTCCTGGAACTGGTGATTTTCCGCGCCAATCGATAGGCAGGGAACACGGAAAAGGAGATCAGCACCGTGTTCAGCCACCCAGCCGATGCTGCCCGAACCGCAGAATCCTTGATGAGGAACAGCGGGGACAACACCATGGAATATACAAATTTGCTAAAGCCAATCGGGGTATGAAATAAGGTAAAAGCCGGTTCCGTCCAGAAGGTCTTCGCGATGCCCCAGTACAGCAGCTCATCATAATAGGTGCTCATCACATGAGGGCCTGAAAGGATCAACCCACGCACCACCACGGATATGATGAACAGCAACCATACTGCCCCATACATCCTTTTATCCCTTTTCATCGTTTCTCCCCATCTTCCTTTTCTTTTAGTTTTTCAATGTTTCCCTTTCGCTGGACGATCACTGCCACCAGTGGCAGGAGGAAAAATCCGAACAGATTCACTGGCCAGAAATAACGGAAATCAGCCCAACCGGTGGAAAGGAGCAGGCTCAAAATCTGTCCAATCAGCGGAAGCAGCATCAGCAGATGCTTCCCCTTTCCCACGGAATATAATAGGAAAAGGATCATTACCAGGCTTAGCAACAGGAGCAGACCACTGCGCCACTCAATTGCATTCAACCACTGGGCCGTGGCTGTATAGGCTGTGGCTTCCCGTATCGCGGGGGAGATGCTTCGCTCCTCATGGGCAGGATAATAATCATTCCAGGCACCGATGCCGTCCAGCGTGTCCGTATAATTAACGCAGCCCAACTTGGTATCCTGCCCCTGATAGATATCCCAGAGCGCATCCTCCCGATCCAGGATGGCCCGCGTCATGAGGACGGGGTTTTTCACAAATGCATCCATATATAATAGGATAAATCTGCTTGGGGCCACATCCACCACATAGGATTGGTTGGACCAGGTGGGGTTATAGTCATATTCCGCATTGTCTCCCTCTGTCATCTCGATAATCATCTGCAGGGTTTCCTCGGAAACTTCCCCGCCAGCATAGTATACCCCCAGAATATCCTGTCCCAGGCCGTGGTACAGTCCTCCATTGCCAGTGCCCTTTACGTCGAAGTGATGGTACACCGGGCCTTGGATCAAGGCAACCATGGCGATGGATAAAATCACTGCCGCCACCCCCTTCCAGCTCTTCCTCAGGAAAAGGAACACACTGGCAACGATAAACAGGAAGGGCACAATTCCGTTGTGGCGATAGAAATAGATCCCCACCAGCGCAGCGATAAATTCCAGATAGATATACCATTTTCTCTTGTAGGCATCGAAATCAATACCCAGCTTAGCCAGGATGGTAAAGGCCCACAAGAGGGACAGGGTATAGGGAATATCCTTCCAAATCGTATTCAGCTGGACAAAATTCCCTGCATTAACACCACAAAGCAGGGCCAGGCCAAGCAGCAGTCCATCGGAAAGGCCCTTCTGCCGTAAATACAGCAGCAGCTCGCAGACCACATAGGTCCAGAAGAAGTACTGAAAGAAAATTACAGCATAGGTAGCATCCCAAATCTTCAGGATGGCCCGAAGCACCAGAACATAGAACGCGGGATGCCAATTGGAGTTACCGTAGGGTTGATGCGCATATTCCAACATGGTAACATAGGTATCCGTAGAGGAGATACCCGGATTGTTGGCAAAGAGATTCAGGGCGGCGGACAGCAACAGGAAGCATACGCTCAGGGCGATGAACTGCCAGGTAGAATACCTTTTCCGGGGCTGGAAGGCTTTCTCCGTGAATTTTGCCAGATAGAAAAACAGACTATTGATAACTGGAACAAACCAAAGGACAGTTGCCAGATATACAAATACCTTTTCCGCAGTCAGCTTTGCGTTCAGGGGATAAACCCAGATCCGCTGGCCCACCAGGGCGAAGGCGGCGTAGAAATAAAGCAGGATTAGAGTAACCTTTTTCCAGGGGCGATCTGTCATCCTTTGGACAAAGGTCTGTTTTGCTTGTCGATCAATCATCGCTGCGATGGAGATGGCATAAAGCAGAATCTCTGTCATTTTCTGGAAGGGAACGCCGCTGACAGAAATGATTAGTAATGCACCCAGCAATTCGAAAAGATAGGCTAGGATGCCGCCCTCGGGATGTGCCGTCCATCGCTGTTTTCCCCGAGCTACGGCGGCGATGATTTTCTCCACATGATGGATCAGCCACCAGGTCATCAGGTACAGCAACACCCATAGGGCAGCCACAACCATTTTGTCCAGACTATCCCCGTCATCCTGGTAGAAATAATTCAGAGCAATGTGGCCTTCCAAGGGCTGATCTCCGATATAGGAGGCGATGACCTCCGGGCTCGCGCCCGCCTGGGCGATGACCGCATGGGGCATGGCAAGGGAATCCTCGCTGGCGTTGAGGGTAATGCAGTATTCCTCCCCAGGGATCAAGGGCGCATTGACGAAAAGCTTTTTCCAGGCGCCATTATTGATACTGACGTTGGAAATCTTCGCCTGGTAAATGACTGCTTCGCCGCGGCTCAGGGTGACATTTACCGCTCCTGGATCGCCTTCCGGTTCCCCCCAGAGGATCAATTCCAGGCTGGAAAGCCGATTCTGCGTCGCCCAGAAGGTTTGGGAAAGATTCTGGCAAGGGAGCACAGTAGCATCGGATAGATCATACTGGCTGAGGGAATATTCCCTTTTGCCGATTTCATCGTGGAAAAAGATGTATCCAATCCGAAGGAGCACCAGCGCTGCCAGCATCATCAGGACAATTCTTTTCCACCTCGGGTATCCTTTCCCCGCTTTTCTATTCATGCCTCGTTTCTTCCCTCCTCCCCGAGTTATGCTCCATGGATTTTGCTTCTTCTGTATGGTTCTTACCTTATTTGGTTAACTTTTCGATGCTTTCAAAGCTGTAATGTTTCCTTTTATACACCATGTCCACTATCAGCTGTAGATATTTGATGATAATGGTTTGGATACCAAAGAGACCGATAAAACACACGGCCAAGAACAGGATGGTAGTGGTCCAGCCCTCTACTGGGTGCAAAGTGAAATAAGCCACCACGGTATAGACCAGGATCAGCAGCGCGATGAGCAGCATGATACCCGTCATGATCATAGAAAAACGATAGCCCAACTCCGTGAAGAGAATCAGTGAATCCGCTGCCAGGCCGGCCCGGTAACTCCGCTCCCGTCGATCACCGGCAGGCAGGTCGGCGGATTTGGGGATGTATTTGATCTGATCCGTCTTCAGTCCGCTGCTGGCATAGACGGCTTTGCGATAAAGCACCGCTTGATTTTCAGATTCGATGCGGTTCAGCACCCGGCGGCTCAGGATTCGGAAGCTCTCCGTGGACATTTGATATTTCAAGTGAGAGAAGCGATCAAAGATTCGATAGAACACCCGGGAGGAGAGCTTTTCCTTCCTTTCCGGAGAGGCGCTGACGATGTCACATCCCGCCAGGCTGCGACGATAGACCTTCATGATTTCTCTTTCGTCAAAATCCAGCCAGGGATGGTCGAATTCGAACACGAAATCGCCAATGGCCAGATCCACCCCCGCATTCATGGCCATCTCCAGCCCATGGAAATAGCTCATGTTGATGACGGAAACGCTGGCGGTTTTCGCTTCGGCGCTGACGGTACGGATCCTTTGCAGGCTATCATCCTCGGAGGCGTCGTTAACGCAGATGATTTCCGAATGGGCAAAGTTGCTCTCCAGCGTATGGAGGATGACCCGCAGGAATTCCGCCACTCTGTTCCCTGCATTGTGGACATACACCACCGCGGAGATGAAGTTTGTCTCTTGATTCATCCTTGTCCAGCGCCTCCTTGGGAATGATTGCCTCTCTCCTTCCGGGGGAGAGAAATACTTTTAGTCAAAACATTTCAGCCTCAGATCTCCTGATACAGGAAGATCCAACCAAATGGCTTCCCCGTTTTCGTAGGTAACCTGCTGCTTTTGAGATGCGGTTTGCAGGGACTGCAGGATTTCTTCGGAGAGTGATTCTCCTTTGGGCAGCCAGTAGATTTTCGTCCCACCCCCAGCCCAGCAGGTTTCGTCAAAATGAATCAGCAGATGGTGATAATTCTCCGGATGAAGAATGGTATCCCAGATCAGCTCTGTACGTGCAGTGAGGGTGGATTGCAGATAAGCCAGGTTGGCCTCCCGGTCCAGGAAATCCGCCAAGCCCTGCGACTCCAGGACATTGTATTCCGGAAAGCGAATCGCCGTCATCTGCAGGGATCGATCATACCTCTCCGCCAATTCCGGCACATGGGTCTGGAAATGGCGAATGGCGGGCTCATATTCGATGGCGATTTCCTGAATCAGGGCCCGGAATTCCGGGCTATGGAGCATCAGGTTTTCCGCGATGCCGTTATAATAACTATTCAGGTTCGGGTTGTTTCCCCGCCAGTTCATCTCCACCCCGCTGCCCCGGTCGCAATCCCACAGGGGCCCAGCATAGAAGATTCCATCTCTCCAATAATAGAAGGTGCTGGCGGCGTTCCGGTCACATTCCGCCACCAGGGCATCGATGATATACTTTTTCGCGAAGGAGTTCATGTCCAGATACTGCTGCAGGAACTCATATTTCTCCGCCGTGTCGCAATCCATCACCAGATCCAGAATTTGATCCGTCCGCCGCTGCAGCTCCTCCAGATCAGCCCGCGCTGGATCCGCAGGATACAGCACCTGAACCATTCGGCCGTCCTGGGCCCAATAGTGGTTGGATTCCAGGTCTACATTATCCACCTTTACCAGGAAATCGACTTGCTCTTCCTCGACTCGATGGCTGCCCACCTCCACCGGTTCCACCAGCAGCTTCAACCCACAATATTCCCCATTGCAGTACAGGTCCACATACCGATAGTCTACCGCGAAATTCAGCTCCATCTCCTGGGCCAGGGAATAGGCAATGGCGTTCCGGATCTGCGTAGGATCCACTCCCGCGCCTACCAAGCACCACTTGGCAGCAGCGCCCAGGCCCAGAAGGTCCACCGGGGAAGTGGCCACCAAGGTGTAGCTCTTCTGCACCGTGACGGAGGAGGTGGTTCCCCGCTTATGAAATTTTTTCATCTCGCCTGCGGCGTCCTGTTTCCCATTTTCATCCACACAGAGGAAGCTGCCGGGCTCATAGTTTTCTTTGTCCAGATGGATATAATCCAGGGTACCATTGAAGGTCTCCACAAACATCGTCGGCACAGGGCTGGAGGGGAGAATCTGGAAGGCATAGGTCAGCTTCTCCCTCTCGGTACCAGCGATTTTATAGGTAACTTCTAAGGAATATACTTTGTCGGACTGCAGGGTGTTCTCCTGCAGGAAATCCGCAGGATCCTTCCCCTCGATTGCCAAGGCATATTCTGTGAAATCGAAAGAGAAATTTATATTTTCTTGCAGGGCGTAGGCAGGCAGGAAGGCATAAGCATTCAACCCCCGGCAGTAAAGCTTTATCTGCTGGGATAAGCCTTCCTGCTCCCAAGAAAGGAAGATGTTCTGGAAGCCGTTGTATTGGTCATAGTCGATCGCGGCCAAGGAAATATTGCCGCCTTCTTCGGCTTGCGGCGCTCCACTATCCACTTCCTGCAGACCTTGTCCTTCATTATTTCCTTCCAGCGCCAGGTCCTCTACGTGATAATAGGCGTCCAGATGCTGAAACCGCGCCTGGATTCCTTGCCACAGGCGGGTGAGCTGCGCCTCCAGGCGATCTCCATAGGCAGGCGGTTCTGGCCAGAGCAAAACCGCATCCGGGTCCTCGTAAGGCCAGAGGAGAATGCCGTTTCTCGCCGCATATCCAGAATCCCGCAGGGCCGTCATATCCTGATTCAGCAGGGATTGAATCCCGCTGTCGCTCAGGTTGGTTTGCCGGGCTTCGATCCATCTTTCCGCCATGGTTTCATCAAAGTTTTTTGCCTGCTCCCCCTCCAGGCCGAAATCATGGGCGGTAATGACCCGCTGGGAAAAGCTCCAGGAGAGATAATTATATCTGTGGGGGAATTTTCCGAAAATATATTCCGGCTTGCCGGGCACGACATAATAGGCATCCTCCGCGGTTTTGATGAACTTCGTATCTTCAAATATGTTCGGATAAGCGTAGGTGGTCTGGCAATAGAGGGCCATATCCATCAGGTTTTCCGGTGCATATTGCTGATACAGCGTCCGGGGAACCTCCTGCCGGGGCAGGTCATCCGTGTTCAGCGCCACCTTGGGCTTGTTGAGCTGATTCCGATAGGCCTGGGGCACCTTGGGCCGCAGAATGCAGAGACCAATATATTCGTCATTCACCGTCAACTCGGCATACTGGGCAGGAATTTGCAGCCGGGGATCCTGGCAGCTCTCGTTCCAAAGCTGGAAGGCCAGCATCATGGAAAAAACATCCTCCCCTTGCACCAGATACAGCTTCCATTCGTTGCTGGTTCCCAAACCTGGTAAAGCAATTTCAGCTGCGGCGTTCTCGGCGTTTAGTTGCAGGGTAACAGTCTCGCCGGAGGCACTTTTTCGGCTGGTGGCCCTGGTGGTGATCTGTCTTTGCTCGCCGCCTTCCTCGCAATACTGGATGTCTATCACCACGGGGATAGGCTCCGAGAGCAAAGGCTCGTCCGTTCGAATGGACACAGTGGGCAGGGGGATCTCTATCTGCACAGGCTGCGTTTTCTCCTGGCTGGGGGCTTCCTCCATGGCGGGAGCTTCTTCTGCCCGGGCTACGGCGAACTGGCAGGGTTCAGCTGAAAGGGGGGCATTGACGTCTGGATCGGTGCTTATCAAAAGGGGGCCACCCCCGATCCACAGGCCCAGGAAAAGCAGGATCGCTATAATCCCGATTCTTCCAGCGAGCTTTCTCCCCGTTCTCTTCCTGCGGGATTCCCCGTTCATCCGCCTTCTCCCCTCTCGTCCTGCTGGCCAAACAGCATGTTTCTTTGCTTGTTTCCGATTATACTATCCCCTTTTTCCCTTGGCAAGCTTTCCAACGCCGAAAAAAATCCCTCCCAGGCGGGGAGGGATTGGTTTGGAGGGGAAGTTTCCAGTTCTCAATCAATCGAACCGAATCCACATGGCGGGGCGCACCAGGGCTTGATCCGCCTCGTAGGTCTTGGCGCCCTGGTTCCGCAGGAACTTAGCCATGCCCTTGCTGCCATAAACATAACCAGCTTCATTGACGGAACCATTATTGATCTTTTCGCCGTTCCGGTTCGTCTTCACGGCTTTGGTCAGCTCCCGCACCCACCAGAGGCAATATCCATCCTCCGCAATAGCGGGGCTATCGGTCCCCAACTTCTCCAGCACATAGGGTGTGGCTTCACAGGTCAAGCCCTGAACCGTCTTCATATATCGCCGAGCCTCCGTCTGGCTCAGGAGGAAAACATAATCCTTCGTTGTAAAACGTCCAGAAGGATCCTTCGTTACGTTGGAAGCCAGACGAATTCTCCGTGTTTCGCTGTCTGTAAAGCAATTCTCATAAAATTCTTCGCTGAGCCACTGCCGAATGCCGGAATTCTTCCAGTTAAACCCGGGCTCTCCATATTCCTCTTCGTTCCCCAGGGTGCCAAAGGGCAGAGTTTCCAGGGCATAAACCGTGGTCACCAGAGCTACCTTCTTCCGCTTGTTGATGGAAAGCACCTTCCATTCAATGGGCTCCCGCAGGTTGTCCTCATTACCATCCTGCTCGTAATAACCCATACGGATGATATCCCCAATTTTCAAATCCGTAAAGTCTTGATCGATGGGCTCCTCCTGGGGGCCGTTATCTTCCGGCAAAGTGTAGCCACTGTCCCAGGAAGAGTAAGAATTCAGTGCACTCGTCTCGTCGCCCCAAGGCGAACCAATCACTTGCGGGGTCGGCTCTTCCGCTACGATGGTAAACAACTCTCCCAGGATGGGTTGATTCTCATTTGTCTCCTCAATGGTAAACAGCTCTCCCAGTATAGGCCGACTCTCATTCGTCTCCTCGATGGTAAACAGTTCCCCCAGCACGGGCCGATTCTCATCCGTCCCCTCGATCGTAAACAGCTCCGCCAAGTCTGTCGGACTGGCTACCAGATCCGTCGGGGTGGCGGTTAAGTCCGTGGGGCTAGCTACCAAATCCGTTGGGGTGGCTGATAAGTCTGTGGGGCTAGACACCAGATCCGTTGGTGATGCCAGATCCGTAGGGCTGGCCATAAGTCCCATCAGTTCCGTGGGACTGGCCGATAAATCCGTAGGTGTAGCGAACAAATCCGTAGGACTGGCCATGCGCTCCGCCAGGTCCGTCGGGCTGGCGACCTCCGCCTCCAAATCCGTGGGGGAAGCTTTTTCCACTCTGGTAACGGTGGATTGGGTTTTCTTCGTCTTAGTGGTAATCACCGCTCCGGAGCCGCCCTCCGCGAAAACCGAGCTTCCCAAGGCCAGGCTCAGACTCAAGCCCAGAGTTAGCGCCCGACTGGAATACTTTTGCCAGTTCATGATTCGTTCTCTCCTTCAAAAAATATCTTAATTCAAGCGTTCTTCGGCGTTCTTTTCACTTCTACTTACTGCGATTATAATACAGAATATGGGGCACATGGAGGAAGCGCTTCGCCTTTTCCGCCAGGTACAACATCAGCGCATCCACCTGTCCTTCCGAGAGTAACTGCTCGTCCGCCGGAAGCAATACCTGGGAGAAGGCCAGAAAATGGCAATGGAAGGGCTCTCTCCGCATCGCCTCCAGGGAAAAATCTGGCTTGATTTGCGGCGCGCATCGGTCAGAGGGGGTATCAATAAACTCCGCCTCGTCACAATACAGAGCGTCCGCTCCCTGAAGATGGATGGCCTGGGCCAAGTGGAACAGGGTCCCAGGATGCAACAGATCTCCTTGACCAAGGAGGGCGTAATACATACCCTGGGTCGCCTCCCCGTAGGCTTCGAGATTCCCATGGAATCCCAGGTTCCAATCCAGCCGACGATATTTGATCCGCTGATCCTCCGCCGCATAACACTGGCACAGCTGCTGCACGGTCTCCTGCCCCGCAGGACTTTCATCCAGCAGACATAGCTCCCAATCTGAATAGGATTGGACCTGCACCGAGGCGATCATCTCCTGTAACGCCTTCTCCGAAGGCTGATCCAGGAGCGCTACCAGGCAAAAAGTGATCTTCTCCGGGAAGGCCGTCTGCTGCTGCGCCTGCCACTGATCCCAGGGCAGCTGCGGATTTTTGCCATAAATGGGATACATCCTCTTTTCATAGAAATAAGCAGCTTTTCTTTCTGCGGCCTCTTTCCTTCCCTTGGTCAGCGCCACCTTGCTTAGGCGCAGGTTCAGATAGAAATTCTCGTGCTTCGACACCCACCGCTGCCAGCGCTCCAGGCATCGTCCGGCAAAGGTATTTTTTAGCGCTTCATATTCCTCCGAAAGCTGCTGCAGCTCCCAATTGCTTTCCGCCAGATTGGCAGTCAACGCCTGAATTTGATTGTCCGCAGCCCGTGCGGTCTCTTCCATAATCCCATTCAGCTCTTGAATATGCTGCTCCGCAATCTCTGCCCGCTGCTCCGCTGCTTCCGCTCGATATTCTGTCGCCTGAATCCGTTGGGCATCCACCTGGATTTGCTGCTCCGCCGCCTGAATCCGATGCTCATCTGCCTGCAATCGATCCATGACCAATCGATCATAGAGGATGGGCTGGCCCGTCAGCTGATGGATATCCCGGGGCGAGAAGCCATATTCCTGGGCCAACACCCGGCGGGCCTCCGGATCTTGCTGAATCTGCTCCAAGAGGGCAAAGGCATGCTCCCGACAGCTGGAAAGGAACAGATCCCGCGTCAAAAGCAAGGCTTTTTCGCACAGGAGCTCCGCCTCGGACGCTGGATGGGGATGGATCAATTGATCCTGGAACACCTGGCAAAACAGTTCCCCCTCCATGTTCCGAATCGCTCGGCCCGCAATGTAGGTATATTCAAAGAAGACTCGGCGCTGGTTCCGCTCCGACAGATCGGAATTGGAATGGTTGCCCGGAAACTTCCGATAGGACATCAGGAATTCCGGAAAAACGTAAAACTCATGCTTCAAGGCCAGCCGCAGCCACAGATCGTAATCATGCAGCTGGATAAAGGCGGGATTTTCCCTCCCCAGGGAGGTTAATATTTCCCGGCGGACCAGTACGCTGTCGTTCGCCAGATGGTTCCCGGTGGTCAGCAGCAGGCGAAGCCACTCCGCCCGGGAACGATTTTCCACATAGAACAGCTTGGCCAGGTTTTCATCCTGATAGTTTTTTCCCTGCTCGTCTATAAAATCCGGCCAGGCGAAGCAAGCCGCCACCTGGGGGTGGGCCTCCAGATAGGCCAGCTGCAGCTCCAGCTTGCGGGGAGCCCAGCGGTCATCATGGTCCATGATGGCCACATATTCCCCCCGGGCCAGGGAAACACCGATATTATGGGACTCCGCCACCTGCAGATTCCGCTCATTCCGGTGCAGGCGAATCCGCGGATCCTGCCATTGGGACATAATATGCCAGGAATCATCGGTGGAGCAATCGTCCACCAGAATCAGCTCCCAATGCTCATAGGTCTGGCGGAAGATGCTTTCCACCGCCTCCGGCAGGAACTGAGCGCCATTATAGTTCGCCAGCACCACGGAAATCAACGGCGATCCCATGACATCTCCCTCCTCCCGGACCTTTCCGCCCTTTGATTCTACCTGCTCCGCGGCCAGGGAGCTCCCAGGGAGCCCCTGACCGTAGCCTCCTTATTATAAACGCTTTCAAGCAAAGTTTCAATCTCTCAATTTGCGGATTCTCCATATCGGCGGGGAACAGCTTGGAGGAAGCGAAGTTTATCACTTTCCCCTTTTGTAATTTAATGCGTTAATTCGTGAAAGTGAAAGGTGCAAAAGAGAGGGGCGCGACCCGTATCGCGCCCCCTCCTTACCGATTGGCATACATTTTCTCGTAATAATTCTGATATTCTCCGGAGATGATCTCCTCCCACCAGTCCCGATTGTCCAGATACCACTGGATGGTCTTCTTGATGCCGTCGGCAAACTTGGTCTCCGGCAGCCAGCCCAGCTCGTTATGAATCTTGGTGGGGTCGATGGCATAGCGCATATCGTGGCCCTTCCGGTCCCCCACATGGGTGATGAGGGTCTCCGGCTTGCCCAGCTCCTTGCAGATCAGCTTCACGATGTCGATGTTCGCCATTTCGTTATGTCCGCCGATGTTATATACCTCGCCGACCCTACCCTGATGGATAATCAGGTCAATGGCCTTGCAATGATCCTCCACATACAGCCAATCCCGGACGTTCAGCCCTTCGCCGTACACCGGCAGAGGCTTGTCGTTCAGGGCGTTGGCGATCATCAGGGGGATCAGCTTCTCCGGGAAATGATAGGGGCCATAGTTGTTGGAGCAGCGGGAGATGGTGCAGGGCAGGCCATAGGTCCGATGATAGGCCATGACCAGCAGATCCGCCGCCGCCTTGCTGCTGGAATAGGGGCTGGAGGTATGTATGGGGGTCTCCTCCGTAAACAGCAGATCCGGCCGATCCAGGGGCAGATCGCCATACACCTCATCGGTGCTGACCTGATGATACCGCTGGATGCCATACTTCCGGCAGGCGTCCATCATAGTGGCCGTGCCCATGATATTGGTCTGCAGGAACACCCCCGGATCCTCAATGGACCGATCCACATGGCTTTCTGCCGCGAAGTTCACGACGATATCCGGATGCTCCTCCTCGAACAGCTGGTACACGGCCTCCCGGTCGCAGATATCCGCCTTCACGAAGCGGAAATTCGGGTTGTCCATCACCCCCTTCAGGGTGGAAAGATTCCCCGCGTAGGTCAGCTTATCCAGGCAGATGATTCGATATTCCGGATACTTCCCCAGCATATGGAAAACAAAGTTGCTCCCGATGAATCCGGCGCCGCCGGTGACAATAATAGTCATTTTTCCCTTCTCCTCCTTAATACTTCAGCTTGCCATCCGCCACGGCCTTCAGATGCTCCCCATAGGGGCTCTTGCCATACCGGGCGGCGGATTCCATCAGCTTCTCCCGATCGATCCAGCCATTCTTATAGGCAATTTCCTCCGGCGCGGAGATGACCACACTCTGTCGTTTTTGAATCATGCGGACAAAGTCCGCCGCATCCACCAGGCTATCCATGGTGCCTGTGTCCAGCCAGGCATAGCCCCGGCCCAGCAGCTGCACATCCAGGGCATCCCGGTGCAGATACATCTCGTTCAGCGTCGTGATCTCCAGCTCGCCCCGGGCGGAGGGCTTCACCTCATGGGCCATCTGGCTGACTCCCTGGGGGTAGAAATACAGCCCGGTGATGCAATAATTGCTCTTGGGATGCTGGGGCTTTTCCTCCACGGACAGCACCTTGCCATTGTCGTCGAATTCCACGATGCCGAAGCGCTCCGGATCGTTGACATAGTACCCAAAGATGGTGGCCCGGGCATTCTCCTCCGCGTTGCGAACGCTCTCCCGCAGCACCTTGCCAAAGCCGTTGCCATAGAAGATGTTATCCCCCAGCACCATGGCGCAGGCCTCGTCCCCGATGAACTCCTCCCCCAGCAGGAAGGCCTGAGCCAGGCCATCTGGCGAGGGCTGTACCTTATACTGCAGATGGATGCCGAACTGGCTGCCATCCCCCAGCAGAGTCTCAAAGCGAGGGGTATCCACCGGGGTGGAAATGATCAGGATCTCCCGAATCCCCGCCAGCATCAGCGTGCTCAGGGGATAATAGATCATGGGCTTGTCGTACACCGGCAGCAGCTGCTTGCTGGTAACCATGGTCAATGGATAGAGCCGCGTTCCCGCGCCTCCCGCTAAAATAATTCCCTTCATGCTTTCCAATCTCCTCCTATGTGTGATTCTCTCCTCTCCCTTCCCCTTCGGGGAAGGGAGATTTTTCTTACTCTTTTCCTTTGAGAAGCAGCGAACGGTACACATTCGCAATCCCCTCCTGAATATCCTTCCAATCCCGGGCCTGGGCCGTTTCCAGTCCCTGGCGGTACAGCTTCTCTCTTAGTTCACCATCCGATACGATCCTTTCAATGGCCTGCACCGCTGCGTCGATCTCCCCCAGGGGATACAGCAGGCAATTCTCCCCCTCCCGCAGGTATTCCGCGTTGCCGCCGTTGGGAGCCACAACGCAGTATCCCCCCGTAGCCATCATCTCCAGGGGCGGATAGGAAAAGCTCTCCAGCCAGCTGGATTTCAGCAGGATATCGCAATCCCCGTACACCTTCGGGGTCTCCTCATAGGGCACCGCGTGCAGGAATTTGTCGCAGCGGTAGCCCCCCTTGGGAGAAGCGTTATAGGACATATACCAGATTTCAAACCTCTCTGGATCCAATTTATCCACAATGCGGAAGCTTTCGTCCACGTTCTTGTAATCTACGGCGCAGTCGCCTTCGATTAAAACCCGCACCTTGCGGCCCGTCCAATCCCGGAGGTGGGGGGCATACTTTCCACTCTCCAACCCGTTCGGAAGATAGATCGGATCCTGCCCGTACCTTTCCCGCAGCCAGCCCTCGCACCAGCGGGAGATGGTCAGATACTGCCAATTGTCATCCAGGAAGTAGGTTCCCTCGCAGGCCAGCCGCTGGGGATCCTCCAGGGGATAGAAATCCCGCTCGAAATTCTGAACCAGATAAGCCCGTTTCCCCACCCGGGGATACTGCTGAATCAAGGGCACCGTGGTCCACATGGTGGCCACCATCAGATCATAATAGGCGTCCAGATCGCATCCGCCGTCGGCATAGGAGATGCATTCAAAGGAATGGCCGAACTCCGTCCACACATGCCATTTCGCGGTGGGAGCGATCAGGTCCACATTCCATCCCGCGTCCTGCAGGAAGCAGGCATGCCGCAGGGCCACCATAATTCCGCCGCTCATCTCACAGGAGGGCAGCACAAAGGCCGCGTGGGGAGCCCGGAGCTTCTCATAAATTCGCCGGACGTTGGCAGTATTCTCGGTGGTCACACAATGGGCCCGGCAATATTGATAGGCCTCCTCGCCCACCTGCCGCCGCAGCTCCTTTTGCTGCACCGCCCGGGTCAGCACCTGGTACCATTCCTCTGCCCCCGCCAGGAAGCCTGTTTTCTCCTCCTGAATCAGCTCCGCGAAGGGGCCCATGCGGCTGGCTACCGTGGGCACCTTCACCAGCGCCGCCTCCACCCATTTGTTCTCAGATTTGGCCTCGTTGAAAACCGTACTCACCACCGGGGCCAGATTGATATCCACCCCGGCGATGATCTCCGGCAGGGCTTCCCAGTCCACAAAGGGCTTCTGAATTACCCGATCCGCGTATTGCTGCAGCTCCGTCGGCAGGTCGATGAGACCCATCAACAACAGCTTCACCTTTGGGTTCTCCTCCATGACCCGGAGAAGCGCCGGCTGAATCATCTCAAAATCCGCGTTATGGGTAATGCTGCCGCTGAAATAGCCCAGGATCACCTCATCTTCCGATGCTTTCCCTTGCTTTGCTGGCTTCGCCGCCCTCCAAGCCGCTTCGCTGAGCTGCACCATCCTTTCCGAGGCGCAGTTGCGGTTGATGTACACCGGCATCAGGATTTTCGACAGCTCCCGCTGCAGCCGGGTGGTAGTGGTAGTAGCGGCCTGGCACATCCGCAGGGTGGCGCCATAGCGCTGCACTCCTTCGTCGTACAGGGCCCGCTCCTCCCGGCTCATGCACTGCACCTGGGGGATGGTATCCGTGTACGATGTGTCGATCACCAGATCGTCGATATCAAAGACCACCTGCTTGTTGAGGGCCTTCGCCTGTCGAATCGCTTCCCCGATGGGCTCCGAAAAAGGGCAGCGATAAAAGACAATGACATTCCCTTCCTGGCTGCTTTCCGGGGTACAGCTTCTGGCGTCTATCTCCTGCACGGTATATCCCGCGGCCCGCAGCTGCTCCATCTGGTGCAGCACCCGATAGCGATAGGGATG
The DNA here is from genome assembly GCA_017464305.1 of Clostridia bacterium. Taxonomy (GTDB): domain Bacteria; phylum Bacillota; class Clostridia; order Christensenellales; family Aristaeellaceae; genus Aristaeella. The sequence goes on from JAFUDS010000023.1 coordinate 24,068, forward strand.
GGGCGCCTGTTCCGGCGGGCAGCCGTTCACAAACAGGATGTCCCGAATGACCCGCTCCGGCCGGCTATACTCATGGTGCTCCCGCTCATATTTCTGAATAAATCGTTTCCTTGCTTCCTGGAAGGTTCCCTTCAGCCCGGCTTCATCCCAGGATCGCAGGAACAGATAACTCCATCTCAAGGCTCTGCCCATATTTCCTCCCCGGCATCAGTTTTTCTCCCAAACGGGATCAGTCATACCGAATCCACATGGCCGGGCGCACCACAGCCACGTTCAGATTTCCCACATCATCCCAATTCCGCCAATTGTTGGAACCCATCATTGATTTTATCATACTGTTCCCAGGGAATATCATAAAGCATTTTCTGTCTTTCCGCAAACTGATTTACTGGCGTTCTTATTGAGAAATATACATCATATTTCGCCTTTACAATATCCCTACGTTTGACCAAGTAGCGTTTCTCAGGGTCAACATTCTCTACCAACCGAACGCACTCATCAATAATCTGTTTGTCATAAGGAGATGCTGCTGCAATGGCATTGAGAAGAAATGTTTCGATCGCCCCTTCCCCTTCATAAGGGATCACCAATACAAGGACCTCTATGGGAACCGTAAAACCCAACTTCGTTTCAATTGAACAAGAACACCACTGTTGCCCTCTAAGATCAATTGCAGCATTTACCTCTGCAAGGCAACTTTTTATCTGGCAGATCATATTCGTCTCCGCCAACTTGTCATCCCGATCCGTAATAATCACTATGCGGTCATATATTTCTTCCAAACTGGCAGATGCCGCTCTGATGCGCTCTAATACAAGGCGCATCGTTTCCGGGATCTTGCTACTTCCTCCGGATGCAGTGATTGTCAATTCATTGCCATTTTTCTCTAGCAATCTTGAACTACCAGTTCCTGATTTGATTGCATGATTCTGTTTCTGCCTATCTTTTACGTCGTTCCACTGGAGAGCCTTTCGCAAGTAATATTGTAAGAGGGTTGCATCTGTTTGGCCCTCACAAATCAACACGCTCTTCATATTTCAACGAAGCTCCATTCCTAATCTCTGAGATGCGTTTTCTGCCTCTTCAATGGACATTCTCCGCACATATTTCTTCCCCATATGGTCATACATGGTATAAATACAAGATTGCTGGCAAATCTCTTTCTCCGACGCAAATAATGCTTCAATAATTTCCTTGCTGTGAGTTGTTGCCAGAAGCTGACAGTTATTCTCTTCACACAGCTGACCTATATACTTCCACAAGTTGTGGTAGACTGAATAATGCAGCCCGGATTCGATCTCATCAATAAGTACCACGCTGTCTCTGTGTTCCATAATAGCCAGGCAAATATTCAGTATTTTTATGGTTCCATCCCCCGCATATTGTAATGGAATCCATTTATCTTTCACACGTATATATAGCTGAATATTCCCTTGTTGAGCAATCGTTCTAATATCTTCGATTTCCGGATCCAACAATCGTAATACATCTATTACGACGTTTTTTTGATCCGCCAACTCCAACCGTCCAATTTCATCTACGAGGTAATCTGTCATTCGGGCGATAGATGAATGCAAGTATCTAGCTATCATTCCGCTTTCTAATTCATTTCCTTCCCGATTGGTTTTTATTTCCCGTAGAACTCCTCCCTCTTTATCCAAAAAGAAATGACCTTCTTCCTTGTAGTCCATCGATGCATAATTGAACTTCAATGAAAACATCTCTTTGGTAGTTTCTCGAAACTTTGCCATTTTGTTTTCTGGCAATAACATATTTGTGTTTGGTAAATAGCTATCATCTCTTTGGCATTCAAGCACATATTCCTTCTCTTCGGTTTTGATTCCTATCCGAATCGGAGTATGACTATCCATCCTATAGAACAGCGGTTCCCAGATATTCTGTGCTCCAGCTACTGCAACTCCACGGAATGCATTCAAATTGAGAAATGAATCCACTGCCATGTGATCCAAGAGAAAAAATACGGCTTCAAGCAAAGTTGACTTCCCCGTATTATTCTTCCCTGTAATGATTGATATTCGATGCAGATCATTTAAGACCACATTTTCGATTCCTCGAAAATGATCAACACAAATACTTTGAATCATTTTTTTCCACCTTTCATTGCCTGGCTGAAACTACTCTTAACTGCAACCGCTATGGGTCTTTCGCCAATGATGGTGATTACTATCCTTCCACAATCTCAACAATTAACATTCCAACCAAATGAACTATTTGATCAAGAGTCCACTATCTATTCCGACAGAGAACCCCTCACTGCTCAATCCTTTCACACCGCCGCTGCCCAGAAGATGCGTCTCACCGCGCCTCCGACAAATGTCACTGCCTTACGTCCAATTCTGACCAGCGCGTCCTTGTCTACCAAGCATCTCCGAGTTTTACCTGGATCAAAATGCCCATAAATTAACGGAGTTGCATGGCAGCCCGTAACCATATATACGTAAATTTTCTCGATTTGAGTTTCATCCAATATTTTCCAAATAATCCCATTCTCATTCCTTTGGGTAGGAATATAGAATCATCCACATAAACCACTTTATCTTCATACTGCGACATAATTATAATGAATCTTTTTTACATCATACATTCTCGTATAAGTACATTTTAGCTTCTTTTCATCAAATACGGCAAGATTCAAACCCCCCATATGAACAGTGCTGGCATATTCAATGCCATCATAACATTTGCTTTTTATAAACTCACTTATATATTGGGTAGGCAGGTAATCCAATGCGCCATCATTTCGCATTGGCTTTGCGATTTCATGAGCAATCATTCTGAGGTGTTCCAAATTAATAGCATACTCCGTCATATCAAATCCAAAGCGTTCACCAATAAACGGACTAATTTGATCTATCATTGCGAGATTGATCACCCTTAATTCCTCAAGCAGTTTAAAACTCCCTATCGTGATATAATCGTATACTCCCGCTCTAACTTCGTATAGTGTTGTTGCTTTCGAATCGGATAAATACAATACGCTAATCCCTACTGGATTTACACGTCCACTCCTGGATATTCCAATTGGTGGAGCTCCCATCTCACCTACTTTATATTTTTTCCCATTTGAGCAAATTCTAGCCCTGTATAACACTTCGCCTTTATTATGTTTCTTTACTGCACATTGCAAAAAAATCGATAATACATCTTTATTTATATACCCACTGTGAAATCTATTAACTTCCTTGATCCCCTTTACAAAATCATCCCATTGATAGGTTCGCAATATAGAATGTCGATTTAGGTAATCATCATGACACATTTCTTCAATTCCCACTGGCATTTCGAACAATTCTGGTTGCTCTTCATACCTTTCACGACAAATCGCCTTTACAAACCGTTGGATCTGATTCCCATTGAGATTAAAAATGTTCCAATTTTGGGATAGCACATCCCCGATAAATCCAGTTTTCTCTTTCGGAAAAGAATCTGAGAGGTTAGAAATTGGAGTGTAAACATCCAATACTCTCCCTATCATTTCGGAAATCCATTCATTCTCCTCAGTATCGATCAGAAGTCTTTGAGTTCCACCACAAAAATCACAAGTTCCAATGATATGATTGGGATCTGAATTTACAATCCCTTTAATTTCTGAATCCTTTATACATTCAATGCAGCATCTCATATTTTTTCTCCATCTAAATACCGCCCCATCAGTTCAAGATGATGCATAATCGATTGTTTTTTTATTGGCCCCAAGCCAGGATAAGCTTGCCTCTGATACTGATCCAAAAACATTTCCAACCCCTTTGTTTTTTTTACAGGGTGACTTTCATACCACTCCGCCATTTTAGATACTGCTTCAAAATATTTCAAAGCAGGATTAAAAATATCATCATTAGATTTCGATACAAAATGCTTGACCCGAAGTGCTTGTTTCTCATCAAAGTAAACAATATGAATAGCCACTGCATATGGTGCAAAACCATCTTCCCTATAATCCTCTCCTACTATAGAGAAATCTGAAAAGCCTTCTTCAAACCCGTATTCTTTGCAGTATAGATGATCATCCGAAAAAAAATCCTCTGCTGGATAATCCACATTCCTATCCCTTTTAGGAAACTTATCATCAAGAAGTACTTTGTGATTGTGCACTCTACGTCTATAGGCACCTTCATCTGGGACAAATACAAAACGAGGCGGACTCTGTGAGAACAGATACTCATAATCATCCAGATAATCTCGATTTGTATGAATAACCAGCACATCTGATTTTTCTATCCCTTTTTCGTGAAGATATTCAATAAGCCTAACCGCATTTCCTCTCATTATCATCGAATTAATGATCTTTCCTGCATTACTCGCATCACAAAGAGCTGTAAATTCTTTCTTGTAAACCGATTCCTTTGTTCCTTCAAACGTACTATTCCATTGTGTAGTAAAAGAGCCTACTACCGGATTTCTAATAACCGCAACTGCTCTCCCTTTTGATTCAAACATTTTCATTGTACTTATGAGCGTTGAAGACAGCTTTACCGGTTCAATTACTGGTATGATTTCCTTGCTTAATAAATCGTTCTCCACTAACTCACGCAGAGCGAGAAGTTCATTCTGTCTTCCCCGCAGATACGGAAAATACATTTTGTAACTAACCTCCATATAATTGAGATAAGAAATGGTTCACCTTATTTACATCTTCATCACTAAAACCTGAAAAGAAACCCAGTGACTTCAACTCATAGGGAAATTTCTGCATATACTCAATGGATATCTTATTTCTTTTTTTTAATTGATCTATTGCCAACAAATAAGCTTTTTCCATTGGTATTTGCGAAAACCATTCTAGGCATTTTCCAAAGTAAAAAGCTTGAGTTGATTTAGGTAGATTTCCATAGTAAGAAAGTAATATTCTTTCCTGCTCATCCTTGTGAAGAACTTTAAAAATCACTTCATATTCAAGCTGATTAGCATATTTTTCCGGTTCTTTTCGCTTGCTACGACTAAACATATTTTTTGAGTTAAGTACATATATTCCAACCGGTGAGTCTCTCAAAATATGCCTTAATTGCTCATACTTTACTTCCGATGTGACAACGCACACATGATCAAAGGCCTTATAATAGTCCGTTATTTGTCTCTCAAGCCTTTCAAAAGTATCTAATTCTGTCTTTATCTCATACACAACAGCCTTCCCATTGATCATAATAAAATCTGCTTTGGATTTGCCTATTGGAATCTGCGTCAAAGCAGTAGTAGTTGTCAAGCTATGTTTTCCTAGCAACAATTTATTGAATAAAGTATTTTGATAAAAATATTCATTGCGATACTCTTTTCCCATCCAATTATATATCTCACTAATCAACCTTAAATTTTCTTTGTTCTCGGGATCTCTCACATATCTTTTGACCACGGCAAGATATGTTCCACTTTCACCCACAATCAAATCGCGAAGTGTATTTTTTGTGAAGAGTCGATTTAGAATTAGATTCTTGCTTTCCATCTTCATTCTCTCTTCATTCTTAAATTTATTGGATCCACCAATTCTTCATCTTTTGAACGTTCACCTTGACACAACAGAAGCATACACACTTTTTGCATGCTTATCCGATAGGAACACAGAAACTCAAATTCCTCCGCCTCTCCATATCCATGATTACTTCACTAAGCACCAAAGCTACATCCTATATCTATTATTTTTTTCTACAAAATATCGCTACTATCAATCATATTTTTGATAAATGGCTAACAGAGTTACATATGCTCACACTCATATACTTTCTTTTCCTTCGCGAAGGAGCGAACGATACACGCCTGCAATCCCATACACCTTGGGAGTCTCCTCATATGGCACTTCGCGCAGGAATTTGTCGCAGCGGTAGCCCTCCTTGGGAGAAGCGTTATAGGACACATACCAAATTTCGTACTTCTCCGGTTCCAATCTTTCCACAATGCAGAAGCTCCCGTCCACTTTCTTGTAATCCAACGCGCAATCGCCCTCAATCAAAACGAGTACCTTTTGCCCCGACCAGTCTCGGACGAGGGATCATCTTTTTTCGCAATCCAGCCTATCGGAAAGGTAAATCGGGGCTTGACCATATTTTTCCCGCAACCAACCTTCGTGTAAACGAGAGATGGTCAAATACTACCAGGCATCCAGAAAATAGGCCCCACCCAGGGACATTGCTGAACAAAAGGCACCGTGGTCCACATGGTGACCACCATCAATTCCCTTCAGCCCGGCTTCATCCCAGGATCGCAGGAACAGATAACTCCATCTCAAGGCTCTGCCCATATTCCCTCCGAATCACCTGCTGCTTCTTTTCTATGCTTCATCCTCATCCCGAATGCTGAAATCCTCTCTTCTGCGGGTTAGGTTCACATTGTAATAGGGATCGCCCTGGTCGTAGATCCCGCTCCACTTGGCTCGAAATTTCGCCGCTTCCGCCTCGAATCTTTCCTTATTTCTTCCGTTTTCGTCCGAGCCCCGGCTTTTGGATTCATAATGGTACAATTCCGCAAAGGGGGTAAAGACCACCAGATAGCCCGCCGCCCGAATCCGCAGGCACAGATCCACATCATTGAATGCCACGGGGAAGGCTTCCTCCATGCCCTGGACTTCGTCATAGACCCGCCGGGGGATCATCATGCAGGCCCCTGTCACAGCAGAGAGATTCTGGGCGATGCACAGGCGATGCACCCCCTGCTTCTGCCCCCGGGGATACCAACGATAAGCGTGGCCTGCCGCGGCCCCCAGACCCACGATAACCCCTGCATGCTGCACCGTGTCGTCCGGGTAATACAGCAGGCCACCCACGGCGCCCACGTCCGGCCGCTGAGCGTACATCAGCATTTCCTCCATCCACTGGGGCGAAATGACCTCCATGTCGTTATTGAGCAGCAGGATGTATTCTCCCGTGGCGGAGGAGGCTCCAAAATTACACAGGGCGGAAAAGTTGAACTCCCGCCCCCATTTTACGACGCGCACCCTTGGATCCGCCCCCGTGATCTCCTCATACAGCTGGAAGGTTTCCGCCTTCCGGCTGTTGTTTTCCACGATGATGGCTTCCCAGTTTTGCCAGGTGGATTTTTGCTGAATGGAGGACAGGCATTTCTTCAAATCCTCTCCATGGTCCATATTGGGAATGATGATAGAGATCTTGGGATTCCCCTGCAGCTGATACCGAATCCGATAGGCCGAGGGGAAATCCGCATCCATCACCTCTCCCCGAAGCCCCATCCGCTGCAGATGGTCCCGCAAGGCCCCTTTCCCCGCCTCAAGAGTATAAGGCTTTTCAGCCACATCCATGGCCACGGACCCCGCATGATCCCGCCAGTAATACAGCTCCCGGGGAACATGGGTCACCCGGTTCGCTTTCTCGGTCAAGCGCAGAAACAGGTCATAATCCTGGCTTCCGTCATACTCCGGACGAAAGCCGCCTCCCGCCCGCGCCAGGAGATCACGATGGAACACAGTAAAATGGCAAATATAGTTAATTCCCCGGAGGGTATCCGGCGAGAAATCCGGCTTGAACTGAAACCGATTGACATCCTTCGGGGTTTTCCGGAAAATCGCCTCATCAGTATAGACCATCTCCGCCCCCTCCGCCTCGATGGCTCGCAGAACCTCGAACAGGGCCGAGGGGTGCAACAGATCATCATGATCCAGGAGGCCAATATACTCCCCCGTGGCCATCTCCAAGGCCGCATTGCTGTTGACGGAGATGCCCAGATTCTCCTTCAGCCGTTGATAATGAATTCGCTTCTCCCTCCGCGCCAGGCGGCGACAAAACCGCTCTGCCTTCCGCCAGGAAGCATCGCTGCCGTCCGTCAGACACAGCTCCCATTTTTCATAGGTCTGGGCCTGAACCGAGCGAACCATCGCCCGCAGATATTTCATGGGGGTATTGTACAGGGGAACCACGATGCTGATGATGGGCTCCGCCCGAAACCGGGCGCTCCGCTGGGCCACTGCCTCCTGGGAGGAAAGGAGATGGCCCCGATAACCATGGGAATGATGAACATTCACATATTCCCTGTACCGTCGCCGCGCCTCCCCGGGGCCCTGGATCAGGGCACATCGAAAGATCCGCAGATAGAGATAAAACAAATCATGCCGGGCCAACCACCGCTGAAGCCCCGCCTTCGTCCACTGAGCTATCTTCACTTCATCTTCCCTTATTCAAACGCTGATTGATTTTGAATCAGCCTGAAAGCTTTTTTCTTGCCGCGCCCATTTGTGAGGGCTTCCTTCAGTTTTTCCCTAAGATTTCCCGAATCTTCGTCGGATCCCCCCAGACGCAGGGGGAATCATAGGGCCGATCCGGGAAGGCACCATAGCGCAGCTGGATGGGATAGCCATGCTCCTGGATAAACTGATTCACCTGATCCGCCAGCTTCATCGGCTTTCCGGAGCAGCAATTGATGATTCCGGAGATCTCTCGCTGGGCAATGACCGCCGCGATTTGCTCTCCCAGCTCCTCTACGGTGATGAAATCATATTGGTTTTGCCCAGTGGTAAAGGGGAACTCCGTTTTCCCCTCCGCCGCCGCCCGGGCAATCTTCCCAAAGATGGAGCTGCTCCGCTGGTCATCACCAATGATATAATATCCCCGGAGCCACTGAACCACCACATCCTTGCCCTTCGTGCTCTGGAACAGGGCTCGCCGGAGGGCGTCCTTGGCGATGCCATACAGGCTCAGGGGATTGCAGGGCGTATGCTCATCGATGCAGCCTTCCCAGTATCCCACCTCGTGCATGGAGCCCATGACAGCGACCTGGGGGATGCCATCGTTGATCAGATTCGACAAAAGCCGATAATGATCCGACAGGTTCAGCATATGGGAATCCGCGTTATGCATAAAGCCGTCCCTCCAGGCCAGATGCAACAGCGCGTCCGGCTGGCCAGCCAGGGCGAAAAGGCGTTCTGATTCCTGAAAGATATCCAGCTGCAGCTTTTCCGCGCCCTCCTCCACATTCGATAGATCCACATCCGCGGCCACCACATCCATGCCTCGCTTCAGTAAGGACCGGACCACATATTTCCCAATATAACCGTTGGCGCCGGTTACCAATACCTTCATCTTTTCCTTGTTCCTTTGTCTTTATTATTTTTAACTGCCCACGCTCCGCCGCATTCGCGCTTCTGTGGCCTTGATCATTTCCTCCGTCTTGTTGAGGATGCCAGCCTCCGCCGCCACCTGGTTATAATTCCGCACATAATAAGCCAGGGTGGTACGCAAATTGGCGGCAAAGCGATCCGAGCACAGATAAGCGGGATAATACCCCGCCTCCTGCACGCAGAAGGAATACATCCGCTCAAAGGCATGGAGCAGGGTGCCATCGGTTCCATTGGGCTCCGGCGGGAAATCCTCGTAAGCCCAGTTGCGATCCATCAGATCCCGCAGCGCCGCGCCCCGGAACCAGAAGCAGGTGCCCAAGGGAGCCACCGGCGCCTGATCGATCGCAATAGGCACCGTCAAGCCCAGGCGGGTATACAGCTCATAGCTCACATCCCAATTCGGCCCCCAGGGGAGGCCCATGGTGAAATAATAATCCGCGTGATTCGGCGGGGGCGGAGACAGCATGCCCAGGCATTTTTCCCGATCGAACAGGTGAATCACATTCTGGACATAGTCCTTCGAGGCGAATAGGTTTTCCGCGCACTGATAGGCGAAGCCGACGCCGATGGTTCCGGGCTTGGTCTGCAGGGTTTTCTTATCATGATAATAGCAGACGTATTCCCAATCCACCACGTCCCGCATGCCCACCAGCAGGGAGGACACATCCCGGCCCCGGTTCTGAATGACCCGGACATCCAGGCTATGGCAACGAACCTTGGCAAATTCCGCCTCGATTTTCTTCTTCCGATCCGCATCCGAGGTGGTGATAATGATATCCGTTTCCTCCGGGAATCGCTCCGCATAGGCCCGGGACTGGGGGAACAGATCTGTATAATACAGATGCATCCCCAGCACAATCCGTTTCTTTGAACTATCCTTCGCCGCTGGCGCTCCCTGCCGCTCGGAGGAGGGCAGCACATAGAACAGCTGCAGATTCCGCAGCAGCTCCCCCTGATGGCAGGAGCGGATCAGATACTTCATTAGCGGGGCGGTGTCGTAGCCCCGATTTCCCAGCTCCTTCAGCAGCAGCCGGGCCTGATTGCCCAGGGTGGTCTGAACCGCGTTTGCAAAAGACCGCTGAAACACTTCCAGGGAAAAGAAGGGGAAACCCAGCTGCCGAACCATCACCTCTGGCAGATCCAGAAGGGGGTTCTCCGCGAGCTTCCGCAGCTCCGTCGTATCATACAGCTCCGCCGAAATCAGCTGATCCAGGGCTTCGGGATCCATTCCCTGGGAAATCCATTGCCTGAGGGCCGCGCTGCGGAACGCTTCCTTCTTCAGGGCCACCAGACCGGAGCCCCGGGCCAGGAGAAGCGCCGATTGATTCGACCCCCGCAGCCGAAGCTCCAGATCCTGCAGGGAACCTATCGGCCCCAGGATATTCTCCGGAATCAGGAGGCAATATTCCTCCTCCCCCAGGGTTTCCGCCGCCTGCAGGAGCCCTTCCGCGGCATTCCCGGCAGGTTCCGCCTCCTTCGAGGCATGAAGAACCTCGGCCTGCCACTGGCATTCCTGGAGGGCGGAAAGCAGCTGCTTTTCCAGATCCGCTTTCCGCGCCTCTCGATTTCTTTCAATGATATAAGCTCTCATCGTTCCTCTCCCCGCGTCAGACGTCGCTCAGCCTGTGTCGCAACGCGTCCCGCACATCGGCAAACCGGCCCACCAGGCCCTGCTCCGCCATCATGCCGGCCCAGCCCTCCGCGTAGGTATACAGCGTGCTCATCTCCAGCCCGGCATAGGCCTCCGTCATGACCAGGGATACATAGTATCCTTCGCTCTGGGCGCAGTAGGGATAGATTCGCTCCACGGCATGCATGATCGTTCCATCCAGGGCGCCCAAGGGCTCCGCCGGGAAATCCCCATAGGACCATTCCCGATCCAGCAGGGGCTTCATGGCCGCCACCCGGAACCAGAAATTGGATCCGAAGGGGGCACAGGGCGGATGCTGTTCATCCAGGGGGCAACGCAGGCCCAGGCTTTCCGCCAGGCGCCGGGTAGTCTCATAATTGCTGCCCCACTCGTTTCCCAGCTGGGTACAAAAGTCCGCATGATAGGGCATGGGGGCCATCATCATGCCCAGCCTGGGCTCCGAAGCGAAGCAATCAATGATCCGGCGCACATACCCCGGGGAGGCCAGGATATTCGTATATCCCGCGTAGGCAAAGCCCCGGCCCACGGTCAGGGGCTTTAAATGAGAGGTCTGCTTATCATGGGTCACGCAGACCAGATCATATCGCTTGATTTTCTCCCGGAAGAGCACCAGCATCCCGCTGATATCCCTGCCGCGATTCTCCCCTACCACCACTTCCGCCTTGTTTTTCAGGCAGGAGAAAGCCTGCTCAATAGCCTGCTTTTTCTCCTGATTGGTGGTGGAAATATAGATATCCGTTTCCGGAGGCAGGGAGCGGCAATCCGCGATGATCTCCGGCAGCATGGACACATCATAGATATGGATCACCGCCGCGGTGGTCAGGGGCTGCTTGCTCTGGGGCAGCGGGTCCTCCGGCAGGGTTTTCGAAAGATGCAGCTTTTCGCACAGGTCGCTCATGTGACAGGTACGCAGCAGATGTCGCCACAGCAGGTCCATGTCATACAGCTGGTTTTCCTGCAAATACGCCATCAGCTGGGCAGAGGTTTGCCCGCAGGTATAATAAACATAATAATCATAATCCTGGAAAAAGACCCGATTTTTGAAAAAGGGACTACCATAATCCCGCATCAGCTCCAGGGGCATGGTAATTACGGGGTTATCCGTCAGGGGATAATAGGCCTCATGGTCGGTGCTGGTGGCCCAATGGAAGCCCGCTTCCTCAAAATAGGGCGTCAAGACCGTTTCCGCCAGGCCCACGGCCTGGTCATAGGTGTTCAGCTTCGGCAGCTTTTTCCAGAATTTCTGGAAAATATCCTGCTGCACCATGTTCTTCCGAAACACCAGGAAATAGGACTGCAGATGCTCCGGGATGCGGCCATAGGGGTTACACCCGAAGGGGTCATGCGCGATCCCCGGATGGGAGGTAATGCCCCAGAAGTCGCAGTCCACCTCCGCCATTTGATCAAACAGCTGCGGCAATGGATAGACCGGTCCCAGAATCGTAAAATTGCACAGCAGCACCTCGTCATACTGAGCCAGGCGATCCCAGCCCTCCCGCAGCAGGCCCTCCCGATAGCCATGGAAATCGAAGCCCTCGTTTTCCTTATACCACACCTGGTCGTACAGCCGCTCCAGGGTTTCCTTCCCGGCCTCGTTGATTGCTCCGCCCACCACGGCCACCATGCGCTCCACCGCCGGGCGGATGCCCTGGGCCAGGGTAACGGCTGTTCCATCCACCACGCCCTCTTTATCGAAGAAATACATGATGGCGATTCGGCGCGCCCCTTCCCGCTTCACGGTGTTCTGGCTATGCTGATAAGGGACCTTGTAGGCAGGCATCCAGTGATTTTTCGCGGACGCGGCTGCCTCCGGTTCCTCACCGACAGGTGTTTCCCGGAATCTTTGGGCCAGCTCCGTCAAAGGGTTCTTTTTTTCTTCCTTCATCCGCCGCAGGAATCTCAGCGGCGCCGTCATCCGCCAGGATTTTGAATTCCAGGCCAGCAGCAGCTGATCCTGGGTTCGCTTCAGCTCCTGGGAAAGAAACTGCTTCTCCGCCTCCGCCCGCTCCAGCTGCTCCTGCTTTTTCTGGCTCACCCGGGTCATCCGATCCAGGCTCTCCGACAGCTGCTGGTTTTTCCCCGCCAGGCGGTCATTCTCCTGCTGCTCCTGGGAGACCTGGGCCTGCAGCTGCAGGTTTTGCGCCTTCAGGCTTTCCACGGAATTCAGCTCATAGATGCTCGTTTCCCCTTTTTTATAGGCCAAATCAAAGGGCGTGCCGGAGCCTGCCAGGTTCTCCCCATAGATGTAATGGAAGAAAGCCTTCTCCGCTTTCGTCAGCGCGTCCTTTTTCTCCGCCAAGCCCAGCTGGGTAAGGAGCTCCTCCTCCGTCATCTTCCGCAGCATTTCCGGATGGGCATCCACTGACACCCGGAGGGCATGATACTGAAGAACCTGGACCGGCACAGGAAAATCGCAAAACCATTCGTAATCGATGAGCACATTCCTCCCGGCGGGATCGATCAGCAAATTGGCCGGGGTCATATCCACAGCGCAGCAGGGATACGCCATTTCCCCCGCAAAGGCCGCGCCGCTGCCAAAGAACTGGACGAAGCCCTCCGTCTCCGAAAAGGGCACGGGCCGGGAGGGCTGCAGAAGGCCAAAGAATTCCCGCCAGCAGGCAGCCAGCGCCACTGGCGACTCCGCCGCAGCCAGCAATCTATGCAGCCAATCCTCGCGATGGTCAATATAATCGAACCGTACGCCCTCCTCCACTTTTTCGCAGGGGCAAATCTCGATTTTATTCAGGAGCTCCTTCAGCTTCTGCCCGGCCTGAGCCATCTGAAGCACATGATCCACGCTCTGGGGGGAGGAAGGCTTCTTAACCACCTCTCTCCTGCCTGCCTCGTCCTGCAGGAAGAGCGTTCGAGAACAGAAGGGAGGCGCATACCGCTCATTTGCCTTCACGAAGATTACACGCTTCATCTCTTTATAACCTCAACTAAAAACGAATTTGCGAACACGCCGAACTCCTCCGCGGTCATGGAGGACATGGCCTTCTGCTCGTCAAACACCCGATAGCGATGCAGATCATAATTCGCCACGGCGGGAATGCCACCCATACGCAGGCTCTCCTCGGAGTAAATGACGGAGGGCAGCTTATAATCCGGAAAGGGATACCAGAAGACAGGATCAGCAAATCCCACTTTCGCCAGCAGCTGGATCAGCTCCTGGCGGGAATAGGTTCGGATCGGCACATCAGTATGATACCCCTCAATGCCCACAAAGCTATAGGCCAAATGATCCTCGGGACAGCCGGCAAAATACTTCATGCCCAGGCGGTTTTCAATGGCGATATACAGCCGGGCGCCAGGCTTCATCCGATGACAAATGCTTTTCAGCAGCGCCTGGGCCGGATGCTGCGCCTGATGGATATACATGCCCGCGTATTCCAGGACGCCAATCAGCGTAACCACCTCATAGGTTTCCTGGAATGGGATGCTTTCATAGTTCCCCACGATAATGCGAATGCCTTCCTGGGCCTGATGGCGATAGGCATTGACCAGGGATCTTTGGAGGGAAAGCTCCACGCAATCCACCCCCGCCGCCCGCTGGGCCAGTGCCCCGGTGATGGCACCCATGCCCGCGCCAATCTCCAGTACCCGATCCGTAGGCAGAATACGCATGGGCTCGGTGATGACGGTGCGGCCCGGGGTCAGATGATACAGCACCGGCCAGCGGTGATCCTGCCGCAACACCTGCCAGGGATCCCGCTTTTCCTGCACCATTTTCAGCAGAAAATCCTCTACCTCATCCCCGTCGCTATAGCGTTCCCGCTCGTCGAACCAGCGATAATCCAGCTGGACTTTTCCCACTCGCTCGGGCATATACAGATCCGGTTGCATCCTCATCCTGTCTCCTAAAATCTAAAGTAAATGAAGGGATTATACGTGGAGGTCATCACCAGGGCAAGCGAGTACAAAAAGAGGACGATGACCACCATCCGCCGCAGCCCCCGGGTCCAGCTCCGGGCTTCGATACTGCGCCGGAGGGGAGCGTAGAACTTCATCCCCGGCACCACCGCCACCAGCAGGGCCGCCAGCAGCACCATACCCGTCTTCGGCGTAAAATACCAGCCAAAGGAATAGGGAATAAAGCTGGCAGGCAGCAGACCAAACATCCGCCGCAGATAGCTCCAGGCATAGCCTAGATTATCCGCGCGGAACAGGACCCAGCCAATCAAAACCACCAGCATGGTATAAATCCATCCCGCTACGCCCCTGATTCGACGGCCGGCCTTCTTTTCCAGGGCATATTCCAGGATTCGGAAGGCACCATGCCAGACACCCCAGAGCACGAAATTCCAGGTCGCGCCATGCCAAATACCCGTGGCCAGGAAGACGGCCGCGAGATGAAGATACACATTGCCTCTCCGGCTGCCCCCCAGGGGAAAATACAGGTAATCCCGGAACCATTCCGACAGAGAAATATGCCATCTCCGCCAGAAGTCCTTGATGCTATCCGCCACATAGGGCTGACGGAAATTCTCCTGGAATTCAAAGCCAATCATCTTGCCCAGGCCGATGGCCATATCGCTATAACCGGAGAAATCGTAATAAATCTGCATCGCATAGCAGATCGCTCCCAGCCAGGCCGTCGGCACCGCCAGGGAGGCGGGATCCACCGCGAAAATTTCATCCACCACGGCACCCATGGTGTTGGCCAGCATCATCTTTTTCGCCAGGCCCACCATGAAGCGGGCGATGCCGGCTTTCATCCGATCCAGGTTCACCGAGCGGTGATCGATCTGCGCGGCGATATCCTTATAGCGCACGATGGGCCCCGCGATCAGCTGGGGAAACATGACCACATAAAGCATGGTCCGAAAGGGATTCTTCTGAGCCCGCACCTCTCGGCGATAGACATCGATGACATAGCTCATGCCCTGGAAGGTGAAGAAGGAGATGCCAATAGGGAGGGCGATTTGCGGAACTGGCCAGGCTTTGGACGCCACCTGATTCAAGGTGGTCACAAAGAAGCCCAGATACTTATAAACAAACAGGAGCCCCAGATTCATCACGACGCAGAGGGTGACGGCCGTCTTTCTCCAAAATGCCTCCCTGTCCGCATCCGCCAGCAAGCCAAGCAGATAATTCATCAGGACGGAGCAGATCATCACCAGCAGGAAGCGAGGCTCCCCCCACCCATAAAATACCAGGGAGCAAAATACCACGAATCCATTCCGGAAGCTGGGACGGATTAGATAATACCCCAGGAGAAAGGCCGGCAAGAAAAGAAAAAGGAAAACGGAGGAAGAAAAGGTCATTTGGTTTTACTCCTCCTTATTCCGGCACATTCACCAGGTGAATGAAATTGCCTAATTGAATTCCCGCGTAGGCCACCAGCTCTGGCTGGAACTGATCCACCACGTCCATCAGCAAATCAGCATCCTCCACGTTGAGATAAACCAGTTCTGAAAAGCTTTCCGCAATCTCATCCAGGAAGAACATCCACAGATAGGAATCCCCAACGAGGACGGCTCTGGGATACTCTGGATGAGCCTCGTTGACATACGAACGATTCGAATGCCAGGGATCCTTCAACGGCAGGTTCAGCTGCTGCAGGAGGACGTCCTCCCTCCGGCTCTGCTTCTCCTGCAGCGGGGTCCAGACAGAATCCTCCTCGGAAACGCTTTTCCCGGGTAGGGATGTGGTCACCTGGTTGGAAATCACCTGGAAATCCTCCTCCTGCAGCACATAAAGCTCCGGATAGAGGGACTGGATGTTCTCCATCATGACGCCATATCCCAGGAAGGCGCCTCGCCAGTTCCAGTGGCTGCCATCGAAGGCCTGATAATAGGTCAGAGGCCCCGCCCCCTCCTGCCAGGCTTCCATGGAGGCCTGCAGCGTCTCATAGCCGCTGGCCAACCGCAGGGTATCCTTCAAATTTTCATACAGCCGCTCTGATAAGGAGGGTTGATCCGCGATGTTGATCTCTGCGGGCAGGAACGGATTGCATATCTCGATTTTATGGGGAAAGATGGTGGCGCAAAAGGAGGCCTCTCGATCCGCCAATGCCTGCTGAATCTCCTGAGCCTTCTGGCGCTGAGCCATCAGCGCTTCCTCGCTGAGCACATCCAGATGCTGCGCCCGGGCCGGCAGGTCATCCCGCCACAGGAATCGCCAATCCCCCGACAGCAGCATCTGGCCATCCATCCGATCCCCCAGCAGCTGCACATGGACGTCCGTCAGCAGGCTTCGCGCCGCTTCCCGTCCCCATGCATTGTCGTTGATCCAGGATTCGACCTCCTGCAAAAGCGCGCCCCCTTGCCAGTTCAGCCTACAGCCCTGGAAAAGAGTTGGCGCCTCCGCCAGATAACGATTTTCTTCCGGAGATAAGCCTCCGCCGGTTTTATCAGAAAGCAGAGCGGGAAAGGTAATACAGAAGAAAAATACAAGCACGAAGATCACTCGCCCGGCTCTCTTCCAAAAACGCATCATCCATTCCTCCAGAAGACATACGGACGCCCTGCGCCTCTGCGTAAAGCGAAGGCACAGGGCGCCGTGTCTAAGCCAGGAAAGCGCTGATGAAAGCTCCCCCGCAAAGCGGGGGAGCAAGAACAGCCTTTCCTTGGTTCCATCAATTAAACAATGTTAAAGGGGTCAGATCCCTTAAAGTCACCAGGATCGCCATAGTATCCAAAGGCGGCGCAAACCACCGTATAGGTACCGGTAGACGGTACGGTGAAGGTATAGCTATGGCTATTGCCAGACCAGGACTTAACGGTGTTGCCAGCGCTATCCAGCAGATACCAGTCCGTTCTCACGGTGGCATCCCCCTGGGTGACCACCGTCGCCTTAATGGCCTGTCCAGCCACGGCTACCTTCTTATCGGTGGTGACGGACACCACCTGAGCGCCAGCCAGGGAAACGGTCACCCAATCGGAGGGCAGCTGTCTTTCCGTCACGCCATCCGTCACTACGGCATAGACCGCGTAGGAGCCGGTATAGGGCAGGATAAAGGTATGGGCGTCTTCCGGGCCTTCGTAATAGTCAATGTTATAGCTATGGCCGCCCACGACCCAGTTCAGATAATACTGCGCATACGCGATCGAGCCGGAATGTCTGATGGTAAAGGTGACAGCCGCGCCCTTCATGGCGTTGGACACGCTGGGATCCACAGAATAGACCTCGAAGCTCTCCGCCACGGAGACGGAATTGGAGGTAACGGTCTTGGTCAGCCAAATGCTGCCATTATACCCCGTAGCCACCATGAAGTAGCTGCCGCCGCTGGAGACGTTGTACACGAAGGTTCCGCCGCCCACAACCGTCTTGGAATCCACCAGGGCGCCATTGCAGTAGATATCATACTTCGTGTTCACAGGCGTTCCATAGCTGGTGGCCAGATTCGCGATCAGCTGGGAACCATTGGTCTGCAGAGTCAGGGAATCCAGCGTCATCTTGGAAACCGCCTCGAAGGCCGGCTGCCAGGTGGTGGAATACTGCACATCGTTCTCGCCGGCCACGTCAAACACGGTCACCATGACGCGATATCCCGTTCCCGCGCCGTCCACATGCATCGTCGCCACAGGAGAGGTCGTGATCTGCCGCTTGTCCGCCAGGAGAGAGTTGTTCTTGTCGATGATATCATAGACGTAGAGCACCGGCTGGCTTCCCGTGACGGCGGTGGTCACACTGACGGTGAAATCCACACCTACATACACGGTATCCGCCGGGGTGACACCCACGGAGATATTGGTAATCTTCGGGCCGACGCCAATAAAGAAATCCTGCGTCCAGGCCAGAGATGTCCAGCTGTAGCCATCATACACCATGTAAGCCACGCGCCACTGGCCGCCCCAGGTGCTCCGCTGAGCCACGGTATCGCCCAGGGAATTCAGATCCCAATAGGGATTCAGGGTACGCTCGGTCCAGAATTCCACCCAGGTTCCGCCCACGTACTTATACAGCACATACTGCGCCACCACAGGGGTGCCGCCGCTGACGGTGGGCGTAATGCGGAAGGTAGTGCCATAGGCGCCGATGGTGGGAGAAACGCTTACGGATTCCACCGTCAGCTTCTTGGTCACCTGCAGCCAGTACATACCGGTACCGTTATCCGCAGCACCGGACGCAAAGCTGTGGTTCCGCTTGATCTGCAGGAAATAGGACTGATTCGCTTCCAGCCGATAGGTGGCATAGGTCTCCACAGGCTTGGTGGGAGTGCTGCCAGAGGGATAGGCAGAATTCAGCACCGCCAGGGGGGTAGGGGTCATGTTTTTATCAAACAGGCTAACGTTCAAGCCATTGGTGGCTTCCCGGACGGAGATGGCAACCTCCGTGGGCTCGCTCACCTTCAGCTCATAGTAATCGCTATCATCCAGCATGGAGATCATGCCCTGATAGGTGGTTCCGATGGACGCGGCAATGGCGGTTCCCCGGCCATCATTGGGCTCGGCGTCCGCGCCGCCCACAGAGGTCGCCTGGGCGTAGACATCATAGATACCAGTATGGCTGCTGGTCATCTGGATAAAGTATCTGCCAGCCTCCAGCCACTCGATATGCTCCTCAATCTGGGGATTGGTCTCGTTGGCGCTGAGCAGGAACCAGGTGGTTCCCAGGGTCATATCCGAGGCGTCATAAAGATTCACCCGAACGTTCGGCTCATAAACCCGGGTCACAATGCTCACATAGGAGGGTTCGGCCACCGTGAAGAGGAAATAGTCATCCATATCCTGCACGGTGAACACGCCCCGGGTAAAGGTACTGGAAGAGGAGAGGGAATAGGGCGTATCATAGGATTTATACCCCGTGATGGCGCCGGAGGCGGGGCTGAAGGTCACCCGAATGGAGTACAGCAGCTCGGTCCCGGGGCCCTCCGTCACGATGTTATAATCGCCCGCGTCCAGCCAGATATCATCCATGACGAAGGCAGCGCTTCCAGAGCTGCTGGCCAGGATCTTATTCACCTCATCGTTCCACACATTTACCTTCATCAGGCCCGTGTAGTAAGGGTCGATGGCCGGATTCACATAGATGGTCAGCCGGCCAGCTTCCGGCAGGGTCAGCTCCCAGTTTCTGGCAATGGGGAAATCCTTCACCCGATCATAGGACGGATCCGCGCCGATGGTCAGCTGCAGAGAATCCGGAATGCTGGAATACAGGGCATATTCCTCATCCAACAGCGCCTCTTCATCGATCAGGAGCTCTTCGGTCGCTTCTTCCGTCGCTTCCTCATCGGCGACGACTTCCTCTACAGGCTCGACTGGAACCGCTTCTTCCGCGGCCGCAACCTCAATCACGACCTCCTGAAGCTCTTCCACCGCTTCGACAGCTTCCACGGCTTCTACGGCTTCCTCGGAAGCTTCCTCCGGAATTTCAGCTTCGATAGCTACTTCCTGGGCCGCTTCCGGCTCGGCAGTTTTTTCTTCCACGGGCTCCAGCGCAATGGTCTCCAGAACCTCTGGAAGCTCCTCCGCCACGGCCGGCGCAGCTTCCTCCGCTGCCGCCTCAACCGCGGCAGGGGTTACCTCAGCGATTTCCTCCGCCACAGGCGCTTCCTGCACAGCGGAGATCGTTTCCAATACTTCAATGACATCCTGTCCCTCTTCCGCCATCGCTACCACTGACACCGAGGTGACCAGCATGCAAAGCAACAGGAGAAAGGATACCATTCTTTTCAAACCGTTTCTCATTTCTCAAGCCTCCTAATCATATTCCATGAACACGGACTGGCCGTGAACAAATCACAGTGGATATCCAGGGATCTACTGCTTTGATCCCATTTTCCCCTTCACCGCGGCTGCAACCTCCTTTCCCGCTCCGCACTGTCTCTTTTGCGGATCTCCCAATACGCCACCGCCAGTGATTTCAGGGATCGTTGGCAATTATATCATCATCGTTCGGGAAAGTCTATCCTTTTCCCCAAAGGCGCGTGATCGGGTGTTAATTGGTGCCCGCCTACGCCGTCTGCATAAATTGCTGATAAGCATCACAGACCTGTTGGACCTCTCCATCCATCCGGATCTTCCCCTGTTGCAGCCAAATTGCCCGGGAGCACATTTCCCGAATCTGGCTGATATCATGGCTCACCATGAGCACTGTTGTACCGCCGCCCATGAGATTCATCATTCGCTCCGAGCTCTTCTTCTGGAACCGCTCGTCACCGACTGCCAGGATTTCATCCACGATCAAAATCTCTGGATCCACCAGTGTCGCTACCGAGAAAGCCAGGCGCATCATCATGCCGGAGGAATAGGTTTTCAGGGGCTGCTCGATAAATTCTCCCAGCTCGGAAAACGCCACGATCTCGTCATATTTACTGTGCAGGAATTCCTCGCTGTAGCCCATGATGGCGCCATTGAGGAAGATGTTTTCCCGGCCGGACAGCTCATAGTCAAACCCGCTGCCCAGCTCCAGCATGGGGGCCACCCGCCCCGCAGTAACCGCAGTGCCCTTGGAAGGCTTATAAATCCCAGAGATTACCTTCAGGAGGGTGGATTTCCCAGAACCATTGGTACCGATGATGCCGACAATCTCTCCCCGCTGGACAGCAAAGCTGACGTCATTCAACGCGAAAAAATCCTGATACTGCAGTTTTCTTTTCAGCTTGGTAATGACCCATTCCTTCATGCTGGTGGTTCGATTCATGTTCATGCGGAAATTCATGCTGACATGATCTACCTTGATAATTTCCCCCATCGTCCTGACCTCCCCTTACAGATAGAGCACGAACTGGCTTTGGCACTTCCTGAAAATAAAAAGCCCCACCGCCAGGGTGCCCAGGCTGGCCAGAATGCAATAGAGATAGGTAATGGGCGTCGGAGAAACGCCCCCGATGGTAATGGTTCGCATAAAGAACAGATACTGATACATGGGATTCATATGATAAAGGGTAATAAAGCGGGCTGGAATGATGGATTCCGGATAGAAAATCGGAGACAGGAAGTTCAGCACCGTCAGGAAGATGCCCCACAGGAACTGAACATCCCGAAAATACACGATTGCTGTTGACAGAATCAAACTGACGCCCACGCAGAAAAGGATCAGGAACAAAAGCACCACGGGGATCAGCAGCAGACTCTTGCTGAAGCGGACGCCCGAAATGGCCATCATGATGAGCAGCGGAATCAGAGAAATAATCAGGTTAATGCCTGAAGATAACACCTTGGAAATCGGCAGGATATACTTGGGCATATACACCTTGGTAATGAGTCCCGCGTTTCCTACGATGGACTGCATACCCAGATTCGAGGATTCAGAGAAGTAGTTGAACAGAATGATCCCGCTCATCAGATAAACAACGAAATACTCAATGCTGCTGCGGAACAGCATCGAGAACACGAACATATACACGAAAGTCATGAGCAGGGGGTTCAGGAAACTCCACACTACCCCCAGCATGGACGCTTTGTATTTGATTTTGAAATCGCGAATGACCAGGGTCTTGAGCAGGTATTTGTATTGCTTGATGAGATCAATCCCCTGATTGATTCGATTATTCAGGTTGTTCTGCCTGCAATGGTGACAGTACAGAATCACCGCGGCCAGGCCCAGGAACAGCACCAGTGCCACTGGCCAGAAGTATTTGGTATAGGGCAGGAACAGCGTTCCCTTCTGAGAAAGGGTCAGCTCCCCTTCCAGGGCTTCTCCATTCATCCGCAACCCGCTGGTTTCTACATTGACCTGAAATTTCCCCGCGGTTTTGGAGCTGCCATACCAAAGGGAAAGCCCTCCCTCGGCCCGCAGGGTCATGCTGACCAGGGCACCCTTTCCAGGTAAAGACAAATCATTCACAGGGAAGGTAAGCTCGCCATCCAGCTTAACCGCCCCATAAGGAATCGCCTTTTCCCCGATCTCCTGATCCCCCGCGGAAAACGCAGCGACGAGCTGGCTCTCCGGAGATACCCCGGGATGCAGATTGACATACAGCGTAAGGAATTCCAAGGAATCTGCCGCGATCTGGATATCCTGACTGATTTCCTTTCCTTCCACCAATTCCGGCAAAAGCGCATCCATGTTGACCATGTCGGTGGAAACCGCTGTCCTTTGCCAATCATCCCGCACCACCCAATACATTAAGGACGCGAGAATCCCGTAGATCACCACAAAGAGCAGGAACCCTTTGGCAAATCCACTTTTTTCCTGCAAGTGTTCTCTCCTCCGTTCCACATTGCTTCCTCCGGAAGGAAGCCCTGAGCTACCCAGGCCAACATTTCATTTCTACGCCGTGACATTTCCGTTCGTCTGCTTACGCATTTTTTCGAGGAAGTGTTTGATCTATCTGTTTTAGATCAGTTCAATCTGGATCAGCACTCGACCCTCTTTCCAACGCAGCAAGAAATCATTCTTTCCCGGGTGAAGTTTCCGAATCATGGAATCCTCAAAGCGAATAGTAAAGTGCCCTTCCTCGCCGGTAATCCGATAATCCTCCGGAGAGACAATCTCCTCCGTATCACGATGCTGCAGCTCCAGGAATTCTGCCGCATCGGTCGCCTTCGCTTCGAATTCGAGCTCATATTCCGTATCCGTGGCCAGGACAACCACCAGCTGGAAGACTTTTTCCGTGGTGGAAACAGACTTCCTGGCTGCTTCTGTCGGACTGGCGCTGTTCTGCACCGCGGGGCTCTCCGTGTTCGCTAGCTCGGAGCTTCCCGTCTCCGGGATGATGATCTCCTCCGTAGGCGCAGGAGCATCTGCGCTCTTGGGCGATCCCCTCACGATCAGCTTTCGCGGCACGCCCAGATATTCATTATCGTTTACATAGGCTTCCTGGATGGGGGTACCATCCGCGGTAGAGATCCCCAGGATCCGAGTTGCAAAGCTATATTCTCCCGGCTCCTCCAGTCGCAATTGGATGGTCGCTTCCGATTCACGATTCGGACGCACTTCCTCCAGCTCCGCCATGCTTTCGTATTGCCCTACCAATTCGCCATCGCGATAAACATCCACTACATAGCGGACCTGCGCGCCCACGGGCAGCTTTTGATAGGAGCGGTTTTCAAAGGCGGTCGCCAGATTCACTGTGTCGCCTTGTTCCGCCTCTGTGACAGTCAATCCATTCTCGTCCAGCAGATGCATTTCCGACGGAACCAGGTTCGGATCCGCTACTGCGTTCTTTGTGCCCTCCGTTTCTGGCGCTGCCTGGGTCTTCGGCTGCAGGGTAGAGACGATGCCCAGAACCGTAGTCAAGGTGGACTGGTCATAATCCTCCAGCTGCAGCGCCGTGATGGTTTCGCTTTCATAGGGGGCAACGCGATAGAGTGCATATTCATTGGGACGTTCCGCCGGATCCTCCGTCTCGGTTCTGGTGGCATCGTTATCCGAATCCGAAATGAATAGCGCACGGATGGCTGAAATGGCTTGATCCAGCTTTTCCCGGATGTAACCAAACACCGTCAGGGCATGGCCAGAGGACACCGTTCCATCCTCGCGATAATAATAGGCACCCACGCCAACGGCATAACCTTCGTCCAGCTGATCCACAGCCGCCTCCAGCTGCAGTTCGATATCGTCGTAATAGCCCGTATCCGGCGCTACCTGGCCAGCCGCGTATTCCGTCCAATACCCGCCGGTACCCTCCATCTGCTGTTGGGAGGCGCCGCGATTCAAATCCTGGAAAACCACCTTGCCGCTGGTGGTGATATTTTGGACTGGATTCACCCCATCCATATACCAGCTGATACCGGAGGTTTGGTATCCGCCTAGGTCATTGAATTCCTCCCGGTACTCCTGGAAGATGGTATCCTCATCCCCCGCTTCCTCCCGGTTCCATCCGGCGAATTCCAGCATATCCGCAGCAGAAGCCGCCCAGCAGATGTTTTTATCCCCGTCTGTGTATCGGCTGATTTTTTCCGCGTCGATCAGATCCAGGTTCAAATCATACTCCGAAGCGGCGGTTTGATTGGAAAGCTTGAATACTTCCCCGGAGAGAAAACCCTGCACCACCGCTTCCGCCAGGCGCTGATAGGATTCTATCGTGTTTACTCCCGCTTCCTCAAGGCCTGTAATCAGGCAATTGTATTCCCTGCCCTCGCTGGTAAAGGAGAAGGACAGCTGGGTATATTTCTCGTTGGTGGAAACAGGCTTTGTCTCCAGGGAGGAAATGACCGCGGCAGGCTTTTCTTCCAGCACTTCGATCTCTTCCACCAAATCCTCTATCGAGGAGACGGTGGCAGGTTCTTCTGAAAGGGGTTCCTCATCGTCCAGAAGAGCAGAACTCTCCTGTACTTTCTCCGCTACAGGTGCCATCTCCTCGGGGGGTGCGGGAACAAACACCTCTGATTCCTCCTCCGCATGCTCCTGAAAGGAGGTTTCCTGTTCGGTTGATGCTGATTCAGGAGTCTCTTCTGCAGCTTGTAACTGAGGCACTTCTTCCACAACGTAAACAGCAGCATCCTCATCGACAAAAGAAACGGATACCATTTCCGCTTCTTCTTGGGAAGCGGATTCTATGGCTATCGTTTCTTCGGGGATCGTTTCCTGTACAGCCTCCTCCTGGGCCTCCTCCATGGCTGCGCTGCTCAGGAGCATGCTTCCGGCCAGAAGCGTCGAAATGATTTTTTTACTCTTTGTATTCTTCATTGTGATCACCTTTTATATCCATCTGTCTTGAATGTCCATGAGCATCTTCTGATTTGCATGTTTTGTTCACTCTGTGAGAGTTTACTATGCTATCTGGGCAGCACAGAAAAGCTCTGCACAACAAGGGTAAAAAATGATCCATCTTTTTAGTTATTTACCAACTAATTTTCGACTATTCAATGGTGAAGCTGATCCCAGCGTCTTCCAGCCACTGGTCGTCGGTTTTATTATAAAGCAAATAGACTTCATATTCTCCTGATGGTATTCTTCTTAGATCGTGAAATTGCGCCACGAAACCGGAGTTATCGTAATTGTATATACCTTCCCCCAGAACCGCAGTTACGTCTTTTCTCTGGGCAAAAGCGGTCGGCAGGATATACCATTCCTCCGGAGTTTTATGCTTGATACACACATAAGTATCAAAATACGTTGTGGATATTCCGCTGCTGATGCACCACCCGCTTACAACCAGGTTATTATTCGACACATCAAATTCTTCTATATGGTAAAGCAATTGCCCTTCTGAAGGAGTGCAGTTTGAAACGTCAATCCTCCTTATCCCGTGCTGGCTCCCATACAGCCAGACACAAACGAGGATTGCAAATAGCAAAACAACACCCACTTCGAAGATTACTTGCCTATTTGAATCAAGCTTTCTGCGCTTAAACATTTCGTCCCCTATAAAATGCTGCGATACGATAAGAGATAGGTATATACTACCGACAGAAAGATACTGATATACCCTGCATACATAGGTATCTTCCGTTGCTTTTCAACCAGTTTTCCCTGCAGCTTCACAACGCAAATCATCAGGGAAATATACGAAAAGATGAAGGTCCGAAAGCTTGAACCATATAGCGTAGGCGACAGTCCCATGACCATTCTTGTAGCCAGCCCTGCAGAAAACACAAGGGAGAGAACAAGGCTTGTCCCGCCTCGACCAAAAATCCAGAAAAACTCCAGATACACCAAGCCTAACAGAATGATCGAAACGATGATGGGAAAATAGAACCTTGGCACCGTGTATGTAATCGCATCAATCGGTCGATAATCCCACATGGACCATCCCCATGTGGGATAATAATGGAACAATTCATTTACCTTAGCTGGCAGCAAAATGTCCTGCAAAATACCGAATGTGATGCTGGAGCCAAATAACATAATGGAGGACGCCTTCGCTGCGATGCTCTGATTTATCCCCTCATTACAGACGACCAACAGCATCAGGAGAAAGCAAAGCAGCGGCCAAAGCAAATCTCTGCCCGCGATGAAATAAGCCATGGTCGAGGTGAACCCGCGAAACAGCTTCTGCGCAAAGCTCAGCATCTTGAAGTCTGGCGTGCGAAAGATGGAGTAGCTTAAGGTCCTGTTTTGATGGCCGGGAGCCATCCACAGAAGAAACATGCTCACCACGATCACGGATAGCAGGAACCAGACAAATGCATTCACCTTCTCTTTTCGGATCAGCCTTGCTATGATGACCAAAGCATACACAGCCAATAAAACTGCCGCGCTCTGTTCCTGATTTCCGGCATAGATCGTTGACAAGACGCACACCAGATACATGAGCTTATGCCGCTTTAGGGCTTCTGCGTCTTTTAAGGGAATAAGGGATACTAAAACCGCTGCGGCACACCACACATAATTCGTATCAGTTGCCACATAACCAGCTGAGGTTAAGAAGGAAAAAGGCAGCAATAATACCACCGCACAGCCCAAGACCGTGTTTTGCTTCGCCTCACCAAAGAGCCAATTGATACAGTAAGCGATGCATACAAAAACCAGGGGATTGATCACCTTAAACAGCCACGGGTTCAGGTGCGTAAAGACCGCTGCCATCGTATCCGGCAGCACTTTTCCATTCACTTGGAAGTAGAGTTCACGCATATGAGCCAGCAATGATTTTTCATTCAGAACATTCTGAAATATTCCATCATCACTTAAATCCAAGCTCATGCCCACATGCAAAAGGAAAAGCAATATGAACAATATTCCGTATGGCAATAGATGTGTGTTAGATTTTTTAACCAATCGATTGATGGCTATTCACCGTGCTTTCAGCAAAAGTCTTCTCCATCGGACATGAGCCGTCCTGAACAAGTCGAGTTCATCCATTATTTGCACTGCAAAGGAAATTCTCTTTATGTTTATCATTCACATCTTATCAACGGTTTATCATTCTTCCGAAACTCTTCTATCATACAGGTATGTTCTTTCGTATTCTCATCATAATTCACGCCAACCAGCATAATTTTTCCACCATAGTTCGTAAGAACTTTGGGATAGCTTCTCTCTTTTATCTGCCTGATCGCTCCTTCGGCCTCTTTGTTCCACTTCAGCTCAACGATGATGGCTGGAAGGGTGGATCTACGCTTCGGCAAGAAAACAATATCCGCAATTCCATGACCGTTGGGCAGCTCTTCTACTTTTGCGTACTGATCCACACAGGAGAGATAAGCCATTTTTACCACATAGCGTAAGGACTGTTCATTACTGTAATAGGTAGGCGCATATTCTGAATCATGCACATCAGCAATGGCTTTGGCCACTGCTTCGCTATTTCCTTCCAGCGTATCTCTGAGTAGCTGATCTGACCTTTTGACCAGCTTGATCAGGGTTTGATGGCTGGACCTGCGAAGGATTTTATCGAATTCTGATCTGACTTCCTCGTTGGGGATCTTTGCAAGGCCAACCACAAAATCGTCATCATAGGAATCCGGTTCCTCCTCATAGGTCAGATAGCCCAAATGAGTAAGCAGCGTAAGGACATCATCCTTGCAGGTGAAGGTCTCCACATCATTCTGAAAGGAGTCCGTATCAACAACAACACTTTCCCCGGCAATCAATCTTGCAATAGTATCCTGCAGATCATCCTGATCCATATCGATGTAGGTCATCAAGGTTTCTGCAGCGGAAGTTTTCCTCCAGTAGGATTTGAATTTCCCGGAAGTAGCCGCATGAATTACAGAATAAGGATTATAAATGGAATGCTTTTCTCCAATAGTGTATCCGTCATACCACAGCTTCATATCATCGAAATTACGATTTGTGTTCTGGCAGATTTTGTTTACTTCGTTTTCCGTAAAACCCATATATCCTGCAAAGGGGCCTGGTTCCAACACCGTATACTCAATAAAATCAGAGATCGCTGACTGGGAGCCGTCCTTCTTGATCGGCAGGATTCCAGTCATATAAGCCGCCGCAACTGCTTCAGGTGTAAAATTATTGTTTTTAAACCATCCTCTTAACAGATTGAGATAGCTTTCCTGTGTCTCTTGATCATCCTTGGCTTCTCTAATCAAAGCGTCCCATTCATCAATCACAAAGATAATCTTTGTGCCGGTTCTCCTCACAAGATCAAGCAGGCCTTCGTTTAAATCAGTTTCTTCGTTTAATTCTGGAAATATCTTTTGAATTTCCTTCAATAGGGCTGAATCAATCGTCACCGGAATATCACTGAGAGGTGATTTTCTCTTTTTTGCATTCGAAATAAATCCAGAGATATCCAGACTGATCACGTGATACTGATTGATGAATTGTTGATAGGATTCATCCTTGGCAATATCATATTGATCGAACAAAGCACGAGAATCACAGGTCTGGTCATAATAGGCGCAGAGCATCTGCGCTGCATAAGATTTCCCGAAGCGGCGAGGTCTGCTGATACAGGTCAACTTTTGCTTGGTACCAATGGTGGCATTGATCAAACGGATGAGGCCGGTTTTATCCACATAATCCGACTTCACCATCTCCATAAAACCACTATTTCCTGGATTGAAGTATGTGCCCATATCGCAAACCTCCTTTCTTCTGCCCATATAGCAGAGAATTTCATGCAAACTAAAATAGACATAGCTTCGCCGGACGAGGCTTTTCCGCCTTGTCGCACACCGGAGCTATGTCGCCAGTTCGGCTCAAAACGACCCTCGGTACGATTTTGATCTTGCTGGTTCATGGTATGGTTACATATTTTGACAGTTCTCCCCTTAGCCTTTGAATTCAGCCACTTTTTGTGGCCTGGAAGGGAGGCTGTCAGAGAAAAGTGTAACCTCAAAAAGGGCACTTCTCCCCATCTCAAATCATACCATAAACAAACCCTTCTGTCCACTGATTCGTTTTGCCGTGCATGAAAAAACTCGCTACTTTCGTAGCGAGCTATTGGAATCTGGGCGAACGGCCGATGACCGCCAGTGGCGGAAATTTCATCGGCCGTGAGCTCAACCGAAACAAGCGAGCTCCCCTGTGGGGAGTCGCGACGATTGAGGTTGCGGTCTGCCGGTTAATGAAATACGCTCCGCTGCTTTTGCAGCGGAGCGATATGGAATCCGGCAGCGACCTACTCTCCCGGGCCGTCTCCAGCCAAGTACCATCGGCACTGAAGGGCTTAACTTCTGTGTTCGGTATGGGAACAGGTGTGACCCCTTCGTTATCACCACCGGAAAGGGTGATCTATTTCTTTCTCCCGCTGCGTCCGCTGTTACCCGCGCTGAAGCGCGGACAGCTTGCGCATGGGATTTGTGACCCAAATCACAGATTTGGACAAATCCTCAACCTTGACAACCGCACAGCGAAGAATAGATTCAACTGACCTTGTTGACGTTTTCCAATTAGTCTCTCGGACCTGCTTAAAATCAAGCCCTCGACCTATTAGTATCATCAAGCTACATGCGTTACCGCACTTCCACCGATGACCTATC
>JAFUDS010000024.1 GCA_017464305.1 Clostridia bacterium
ATGTTTCACTCAGGGGCCCTTGGAAGACGTCGGCACTTAGCGGGTGGCGAGCGCGCACGCGCGAAGGCAGCCGCTTTGTGCCGCTACGTCTGGAACGGAGGCGCGAGCCGTGCCCCGGAGGGGAACTCCCGCGCGCTTACGCTTGTATACACACTAATTGGGCTCCCGGAGGATGGAAAACCGGGAGCCCAGGGGATACGATCCGATCCGGGGATTACTCCTCGAAGTAAGCGCGGGTCAGATCGAAGGAGGAGTAGCCAAGGGACAGGGTGATGTAGTTCTTCAGCTTCGGGTTAATCAGATAGCTCTTCACAGCCTGTTCCAGCGGGACGACGATGGCGTTGTCAATCAGGTACTGATTGGCCTGACGCAGATGCTCCCAGCGAGCTTCGTAATCCGTGCCGTCCTCAAAGTTCAGCTTGTTGATCAGCTCCGTCAGCTCCTCGCTCTTCCACTGGCCGTGGTTGTGAGCGTAGCTGGTTTCAAACTGATTCGGATAGGAGGTGGGGTCATATTCACCTGTCCAGCCGCCCAGGGCCAGGTCAAACTGATACGCCATCATCTCGTCGAAGCGGACGGAGGAAGGCACGTTGGCCAGGTCGATGGTCAGGCCGGGCAGGTTGGTCTGGTAGGCGGACTGCAGATAGGTACCGATCTTGATGGATTCATCCGTGTCGGAGGTGACCAGCCGCAGGGTGATTCCCTCCACGCCCAGCTCTTCCAGACCGGTCTTGAAGTAATTCTGAGCCGCTTCCAGATCGAAATAGGTCAGATTGCCAAAGGATTCCGCCACGCTCTCGCCGGTGGGAGAGGCCGCGATGCCGTTGGGAATGGTGCCCACGGTGGGGGCGGCGGTGCCATTCAGCACATCCCGCACCAGCTCTTCCCGGTCAATGCCGTAGAGCAGGGCCTTGCGGATGTTGATGTTCTGCAGGTAGTTGTGGGGATAATCCGGGTTCACCTCGACGGAGTTGATGCCCAGCTCCAGGTTGGTCATCCGCAGGGTCGGCACATCCACCAGGGCCTCGTCCCCTTCGTACAGCGGCACGAAGTCGCTGGTCAGGCTGACGCCGTCCAGCTGGCCGGCTTCGTACAGGTTCAGGAAGGTGTTGGCGTCCTTGACGATCAGCACGTTGATCTCGTCGAAATACACATTGTCCTTGTCCCAGTAATAGGGATTCTTGATGTATTTCCAGCTCAGCTCGGTACCGGTCCAGCCGTCAATGTAGAAGGGTCCGGAACCCAGCAGCGCATCGCTACTCAGGGCATAATTTTCTCCCTTTTCCGCCACGAAGGCCTTGGAAACGGGGGAGAACCCGGTGTCGCTCAGCTTCTTGACGATGTAAGGATCCGCGGCTTCCAGGGTGATCTCGATCACGGTGTCGCTCAGAGCCTGGATGCCCAGCTCCTCCACGGCCACTTCCCCAGCCCGAACCTGGGTCGCGTTCTTGATGGGAGCGATGGTGGTCTTCTGAGAGGCCACTTCCGGATCATAAATCCGCTGCACCGCGTACACTACGTCCTCCGCTACGATCTTTTCGCCGTTGGCGTAGTAGGCATCGTCCCGGATGGTAACCGTCACGGTCAGGCCGTCCTCGCTGATTTCCGGCAGGGCCACCGCCAGGTTGGGAATCGGATCCGCGTTCTGGTCCAGGCGATACAGGGTGTCCGCGAAATAGAACACCGCCTCACCGGAAATGGTGTCATAGGTCTTGGTGGTGTCCAGCGTGGTCACTTCCCCGCCGATAAACCAGTTCAGCACCTTCTTTTCCTCCTCAGCGGAGGCGAAGGACACCAGGGACAAAATCAGCGCCAGGGCCAGCGCCAGAGACAGAATCTTTTTCATGGGAAAACACCTTCTTTCTATGGAATGGGCGCATTGTAACGCGGGAAACGCCCTTTGTCCAATACAGAAGATTGATGCGCAGGAATAGATTTTTTCTATGACAGGTCTTTGTTTTAAAGTGTTTGACCATATTTCCCATGAAAATGAGGTGTCTTCTTCACGAAGAACACCTCAAGATTTTGTATTTTACTCTAACTGAGTGCGCCGAATTGGAACTGAGCGCATGCAAGTATATCACTTTCACCACCATGAACAGAAAAAAATACTGCATGCACATTTTCTATTTGAGGAATAGGTATTTGAACGTATTGCCATACATCAGAAGAAACGCTTAATACTGCGACAGCAGGATTGGTCAAATTATCGAAATGTAGTTGCACAAATCCACTCCCTCGAAGCAGCATAGATAATGAATTGCATGCAGGAGAAAAATCCAGAAATTTATATCCAAATGCGGCACCAGGCCGCAAATTTTCTATCCAAGAGAAATATCCATTCGGCGCTTTTTCATCCCGCATACCAGTATGATAGGGCATGGGGTTCTCCGGCCCATTATGCGGCAAATTGGGCAGCACGGCCATGTGCTCCCGGTCTGGGCCCATCAGACAGCAGGCGATGGTTGCGGAATAAGATACATTACCCTTCAAAGGACCTCCATTCAATCCGCAGCTTGTCAATCCAGCCTGGTTAAAAGTGCCGTCAGCATTCATTGTCAATTCTTCAGCAAAACCTTGCCGGGAAAACTGTCCTCCATGGGTATGGCGATGACCAAAGATATAGTATTTTTCTCCGATCTTCGCTATGCTTCCATGATTATTTCCGGGATAATTCTGTGGCTGTGTTGTGCCCTTGTATCCAATATCGGCATTGGATACAAGCACGCCTTTGAAGGTAAAGGGCCCTTCAGGGGATTTCGCCATGCCGTAACATAGTTCATGGCCCTGTAAGCTGGAATAAATGTGATAGTACCACTCGCCAAAGTGCCTTATACTGGACGCCTCAAAAAAGGGATGTTGTTCATAGGATGTGCCAGTACAGGTTTCTATGCCATTTGCACACAGGAAAGGCTCGCCAATAATGGTGTGCATATCATCCGCCAAACGAATTCCCATACCACCAGGAATGGGATGATTGCCCATTTCCGGGAAACGCTTAAGCGGTGCAGACCCCATGTACAGGTACACTCCGGCTTCGTCACACAGTACACCAGGATCGAACCACTGGATATTCTCGGGGCGGCTACCATTTTTCCGGGTTACATGCGCAAAGAACTTATATTGACCCGCTGGAGTATCACAAACAGCTACCGAAATCATGTTGGAAAAATCCATGGAATAGTAAAGATAATATCGTCCATCCTTTCCCTGTACGGCATCCGGGGCAAACAGCAAATGCGGCAGGCCTGCGGCTTTACGTTTAGGAATGCCGGGGATGGAAGTGTCCTGTTGCAGCGGCTCCTGCTCCTTGCGATAAATAACCCCTTCATAACGCCAGTTTCCCAGGTCATCCACGGGTGCGCTCCAGCATGCATAGTCCAGCAAACTGAATTCATCGCCGCCATCCTCGTCATGGCTGCCATAAATATACACCCGGTCTCCAAAAACTCTAGGTTCCCCATCGGGGATGTGCTCCCACTCTGGCAAATAGGGGTTTACAGCTTGCTTCTTCATCTTTATCTTTCCTCCTCATCTACATTCCCAGCGCAGCATACAACTGTTCGCAGTATGCCGTCTCCTGGATCTTTTCGTATCTTTCTTTCATAAAATCAGGGAAAACGATCTCCCGCAGCATCTGCCAGCTCTGTTCTTCTTTGCCTGGAACGATAGGGTAAAAGAGCGCATCGGCTTTATGGGCGGATATGCGATCCGCGTCCGTATCACCTACCATCAGCGTTTTTACAGGACTTTCCAGCTTTGCTTGGACCATTTTCAATTGTTCCGTTTTATTTCCATCCTCCTGGCTCATGAGAAAATCCACCGAGGACATCAGCCCGCCCGCCATCCAATCATGCTCCAAGCCATGTTTTGCCGCTGAAGAAACAACCGCAACGCAGGCGCATTGGTTCATTTTTGTCAGCGTATCCTTCACACCAGGAAAGGGCGGCAAACCAGCGCACGCTTTGGCAAACAATTCATCCGCCCGTTTTGACCAAGCCAAGACGCTCTCCAAACCTGAGGATGAATGGCACTGCAGCCAAGCCTGAAGGGTGGCGGGAGAATATTTCTTTGTTCCCTGAATATATGCCCGCAAAGGTTCCAAGGATGGCAAGGCATCCTGCAAACCAACATCTTCCTGATTCAATTGTTCAAACACTTTCAGCAGACCGGGGAAGCGATTGATCCCGCGAAGCGAAGAAAACAGATTGACTTTTTTCTCAATCTCCGCAAATCGTTTCGCTGTTTCACCTTTCAAATGCCAGATTTCAATAGCGGCAGGGATAAAAGCGTCGATGTGTTTTCGGTTCATGCTGTCAAAAGCGGTTCCATCAGAATCCACACCAATCAAATAATGTGTTTCAATCATACGAATCCCCCTTTAGCAGCGCGTATCCCAGCGTCCACACCATACATTATCATCAGCCTGCCCTTCAAAGGGCTCTTGTCCAATGATTTTTTGCACTGTTGCGTGAATATATTCCTGGGTAGAAGCATAGGCGTTAATATAGGTTTTCGCCATGGGCAGATCATACAATTGATTAGTATATGAAAGGGAAACGAATACAGTGGGCACTTCATGAACATACCAAGGCATTTCATAGGAATGGGAGGCTGACCATTGCAGTCGCACATTATTGCCCTGCGCATACCCCTTCATATTCGTAAACACAAACACAATATCATATTTGGCTTTGAAGTCTTCCACCGGAGGATTCTCCATCATGCGGAAACGATTAACAGGGCTGGCATGTTTCATTTCCATTTCATAATAATCTTCCAGTGAGGTCACCTGAAAACCAGCGCCCTCTAATTCTTGAATCACAAGGCGTTTTGCGCTATCGCTTCCATCCAGCAAGGAGATCGGTGCGCTTTGCGCAAAAATCAGCAGCGCCCGTTTCCTTTCTTCTGGATGCACAGGAAGAAGATGCTGAGTATCCTTAACCAGCGTAATCGTTTTTCGCGCAGCCCGTGCAGCTAAATGATGATGTTCCTCACAGCCAACAATGGAAAGGCCGCTTTTTTTCGGGAATGCTGTTCTATGAAGCCTTAAATGCGCTTTGAGTCCTAAAATTCTGTGTACAGCATCGCTGAGCCTTTCCTGAGAAATGAGGCCACTTTCCAGCCCATCCATCATATATTTGATATCTTCCTTTGGATCGTTAAAGAACAGGAACATATCGCATCCCGCCGCAATTGCGCAGGGAACCTGTTTGCTGCGCGGCAGCATAGAAGTAAGCCCTGCCATATGACTGGCGTCGGTAATGATGAGACCATTAAATTGAAGCTCCTTTCGCAGCAGCTCCTCCAGCAATTCAGGACATACAGAAGCGGGCAGGATTTCCGAGTCCTGAACATCTGGCCGAAAACGTCTTGTCCATGCCGGCTGACAGATATGGCCAACCATAACCGCCTCCAGATCATTTCCAATCAGAGCCTTATACACCTTTCCGTAGGTATCCATCCAGTCTTCACAGGATAGATCATTGCACCCCATGACCAGGTGCTGATCCCTTTCTTCTGAGCCATCGCCCGGGAAATGCTTGACACAGCATGCAATACCGCTTTTCCGGGCTCCTTCCATATACGCTTTGCACAGCTCCACTACATGGTCTGGGTCTTTCCCAAACGCCCGTAGATTGACGATAGTATTACGCCAGTTCATCAGAAGGTCTGCCACCGGGGAAAAGGTGATATTGCAGCCGATTGCCTGGGCTTCCTTGCCGCTGACCAAGCCTGTGTTAAAAGCAGCTTCCGTTCCCTGTTCCGCCCCACTGCCAGCAGGCATACTGACAAGTGTACCTTCTTTGACCGCTCCATTGCCGCCAGCCTCGCAGTTGGCGGCAATCAAGACAGGAACCTTGCTGACCTCTTGAAACATGCGGTTTTGCTCATATATTTCCTCCAGAGTACCCCCTTGCCAGCGAATTCCGCCCACATGATATTGATTTACCATCGTGAGAATAGCTTCCCGATCCCTTCGGATATTCATGGAAATGAATAATTGCCCTATTTTTTCTTCCAGGCTCATGCTGTGCCATGTTTCTTCTACCCAATCAAGCGCATCCTGATCCAGATAGAATGGCGCTTTTGTCAAATCAACCATACACTCACCCTCTTCTTTCAATGAATAAAAGGCTTGGAGGAGGAAGGATCTCCATCCGTTCTTCTTCCAAGTCTTTTTTGAATTCTTTTTATTCTTTTACAGAGCCCACCGTGATGCCTTTTACAAAGTATTCCTGGAAAAAGGGATATATGCAAATGATGGGCAGGATACCTACAACAGCGATTGCCATGCGGATGGTATTGCTGGGCAGATCTGCGATTTTAACACCGGAAGAGCTGTTGCTGGCGATGAAGGAGATATTTTCATTGATTTGATTCAGGATGTTCTGAATACTGTACAGCTTAGTATCGTTAAGATAATACAAGCCGTTCTGCCAGTCATTCCAGTAGGCGATGCCCATCAGCAGCCCAACAGTGGCCAGAATAGGCTTGGATAGGGGCAGAGCAATCCGGGCAAAAATATAGATTTCGCTGGCTCCATCGATTCGAGCCGCCTCATACAGCGACTTTGGAACGCCCGTGGCAAAATAGTTGCGGATCAATACTACGTTGAATCCACTCATCAGCAGAGAGGGAACGATCAGGGCAAACAATGTATCCTTGATATGGAACACGTTCGTATAGATCAAGTAGGTGGGCACCAGGCCACCGTTAAACAGCATGGTAAATACCACGAAGAACGTGAGCAGCTTTCTGCCAGGCAATTCATCATTTGAAAGAGAATAAGCCAGCATGGTGGAAATCATCAAGCCAACAGCTGTGCCGATCAGCGTCACCAGGATGGTAATACCGTAAGCTCGAAGCATTGTGCCCCGTTCATTGATAATATAGTTGTATGCATCTGCAGACCATTTGGAGGGATGAAAGGAGAATCCCTCGGAAACAGCCACGCTGTTATCCGTAAAGGAAGCAATCACCAGCAGAACAAAGGGAAGAACTGCAGCCAGGCTGAGAAGAACCATGACCGTATGCGACAGTTTTGACATATTACGATGGTAATTCATGTTCCTTCCTCCCCTCAAAACAGTGAGTCGCTGGGACTCATCTTACGGATAATACCATTAGCCGTCATGATAAAGATAAAACCTACCACGGACTGAATGAAGCCCGCTGAGGAAGACATGCCAATGTTGGGTGTCTTGAGCAGGGCACGATAAACGAAGGTATCAATGGTGTCGGTCACATCGAACAACGCCCCTTGATTCATGGGCACCTGATAGAACAAACCGAAATCGGAGCGGAAAATCTGCCCCAATTGCAGAATCAGAAGGGTAATAATGGTGGGGCGGAGCAAGGGCAAGGTGATCTTTGTGATCTGCTGCCATTTGGTAGCGCCGTCCAACTCGGCAGCCTCATAATAATCCTGGCTAAATCCTACGAGGGAGGA
This sequence comes from Clostridia bacterium, assembly GCA_017464305.1. Taxonomy (GTDB): domain Bacteria; phylum Bacillota; class Clostridia; order Christensenellales; family Aristaeellaceae; genus Aristaeella. The sequence continues at coordinate 7,454 of JAFUDS010000024.1, forward strand.
ATAGTACAGGATCATGTTAAAGCCGAGAGTTTTCCACACATGAATGAAAATCAACAGGGCCGGCCAGTATTTGGGCTCATTGTACCAATTGATGTTTGCCCCGCCTAATCTGCGGATCACACCGTTGATTACACCGGTGTTTGTACCCAGAAACACATACGCAAGATAGGATATGATGACCATAGACATGAGGTAAGGAAGCAAAATGCTGGTCTGATATATTTTCAGAGGACGCTTCTGCCTCACTTCATTCAGCAGGATAGCGGCAGCAACGCCGATGACGATTCCGATCAGAATGAAAGCTACGTTATACAAAAGCGTATTGCGGATGATTCTTTGGGCGCTGTTGGAAGAGAACAAAAACTCAAAGTTTTTAATCCCATTCCAGGGTGAACCCCAAATTCCTTTACCGTAATTGAATCGCTTGAAGGCCACTTGCAGACCTACTAAAGGCATGTAGTTGTTGATGATCAGGTAAATGATACCCGGAAGCGCCATGATATAGAACGGTAGAAATCGCTTGATTTGGTCCATTTTATTCCTTTTCCTTTTTGCTGTTTGCAAAGTATGCTGCATTTTATATCCTCCCTTCAGCTCGGTTTAAAGAAAGGGGCATCTTTCGATGCCCCCTTTAGAGAATCTACTTTCTTTACTGAGCCATCCATTCCGCCAGCTGACGCTGATTTTCTTCGATGATCCGATTGATGCCCGCCTTGACGAGCTGATCATTGAAGGTAGCCAGCGCAGCGTCCACATCGGTCACCATACCACATTCCAGGGCAGGAGCATACTGGGCGATCACAGCGTTCACAGCAGCCACTTCCGTAGCAACATTTTCGCTATTGAAGGAATAACCCAGGGTCAGGGAGTTGAGGGCGTTGTCATTGAAGGCTGCCAGCTCAGCATAGAAATCAGCCGTAGCGGGCTCCCACTGATAGACCTTCATCTGATCGCCAAAGCGGCTGAAAATGCGGTCATAGCCGGGAGCGGAAGGATCAACACCATCGGCATATGTAATCACGCCTTCATCCACTAATTTGTAGTTCAAGCCTTCGATGCCGTTGGACAGCAGGTTGGCAACATCGGCGTTAGCAAACATCAGGTTCAGGAATTCCATGGCTTTTTGGGGATTCTTGCAGCTGACGGGGATGCCCCACATGCGCTCCTGCAGGCCGCTGGTAGAACTTACAGCCTTGGTAATTTCCACCATGCCGATGGGGAAGGTGTAGTTACCCTGCTGCGTAGGCGCTTCCAGGGGAGAATAGTTGGTGGTCATACCGAACATCTGTCCCGCTGCTATGCGTTCCTTGTTGAGTACGCCGCTGGTCATGGAATCAGAGGGAACGAAGCCTTTTTCTACCCATTCCTTGTGGCGCAGCACATAAGCCTTGTATTCTTCGGTAGCATACATGTTTACAATTTCGGTATTTTCATACTGATTCAGTGTCACACCATAAGCATACACATTGGAACCATAGGTTTCCAGATTGTAGTCATACAGCGCGTTTGATGTTTCGCCTGTACCGAAAGAAGTACCAAAAACTTCGGGCTTCTTTTCCTTGATGGTAGCGTAGATATTCGCGAGTTCTTCTACGGTCACGGGATTAGGGACGGTGATACCAAGCTCATCGGCCATTTCCTTATTGTAGATGAAGCCACCAGACTGGGCAGTGTAAGCATCGGCGGGGACAGCGTACAAAACGCCGCTGAGCTTGCCAGCATTCAGCTGATCACCAAAAAGCGCCTGAATGTCCGGGCCGTAGTTAGCTACCAGTTCATCCAAAGGGAGCAACATGCCATCAGTAGCCATGTTCACCATGGGTAGCGTCAGGCCAGCCATGACTAGATCTGCCTTTTCACCGCCAGCAATCATCATGCTGATCTTCTGGGCGTGCTGAGGAATGCCAACATTCAGGATCTTCACAGTCACATTGATCGCAGGAATGGTAATGGCATTGATGGCTTCCTCAATGGCGGGAATATCTTCATATTCAGCGCCAAAGGTGACAGTTTCAATGATCACCTCATAGGGGTCTTCCGCATGGGCCACAGCCACCAGACTGAGCACCATCGTCAGGGTAAGAAACATAGACAGCAGTTTTTTCATAGTTACCTTCCTTTCTCGTGTTGGATTGGTAGCTATATAATACTGTTTTTCCATCTAGAGATATAGAAGAATAATGACCGCAAATCTTCCATTTATGACTTTTCATGTTTCCGGAGCCGTCCCATCTCCGGCAGATAGATATCTACCTGAGCGCCTCCTTGAGGAGCATTGCTGAAAACCAGATCGGTTCCTTCTTCATAGATCAAATCGATGCGCTCAATGGTATTTTGAATACCCAAGCCCAAGCCTTCCTGCTTTTGCCGCGTCTGCTGAAATGTCCAAATCTTTTCAAGCACTTCTTGAGGATAGCCTGTACCGGAGTCATGAATCTGGATATGGATACGCTCGTCATTTTCTTTTTCAATGCTGACCTCAACCTGATTTTGTTCCCCAATGGTTAAGGAATGCTTGATCGCGTTCTCCGCAAAGGTTTGAATCACAATGGGTGGAATAAGCGCTTCTAGCAATTCCTCAGGACAGTAGATATGATAATCAAAATTGTCGGGGTAGCGAATCTGCTGTAACTGGAAATAATTTTTCACATGTTCCAATTCTGCCTCTACCGGAACCAAAGGATCACTCACATGGGCAATATACCGGAAATACCGAGAAAGACACTGAATGGTTTTTTGCATAAGCTTGTACTGAGAGGGCTCCATGGAATAGATTAGGTTGAGGGTATTGAGTACAAAATGCGGCTGCATTTGCTGGGTCAGATATTGTATCCTTGTTTTTTCATTTTCCAGTCTGGTTTCGTAAATTTGTTTATTAGTAGAATCGATTCTTTCGACGGAACGATTGAACTGCTTATTCAGTTGGTCAAATTCGCTGGATGTGGACTTTTCTGGAATACGATATTTTGTATTTCCGTGTTCAATTTCCCGAATAGCCTTTATCAATTCGCCCAAAGGCTGGATAACCAGCTTGCGAAGTACAAACCAGCTGATGGGCAGGATAAGCAGCATTGCATAGGATAGCATCTGCAATAGCTTGATGCTCTTAGGAAGCATGGTTTCCATTTTAGGCAATGTCTGCCGCAATGAGAACCCTGTTGTATCCAGCGAAATATCCATTGATTCTATATCCTGCGGTGAATCTGAAAGAACAATACTGAAGGAACGATTGCCATTTTCTTCGTTTAACCCGAGAGAGCGCCAAATCTTGTCAATCCCAATCCATACGCCATAGCATAAATCTCTGCGCACAGTATTATACAGCAGCATCTCTCCCATCGGAGTATCGATCATCTGCCAGCCACCCATTTGCCGGAAAGGTGCTTCAACGCTGGAACCATCTCCGCGAATTTCCCCAGAAAACCATTGGTTATCCTGAAATCGATCCCCTTTATAAATGAATAAATCCGCTTCTCTGCCATATACATAGTAACCTGTGATCATGGGGTACTGAATCTGCCAGTTACGCAATGCGGTGTTGATTTCTGTCTGACAGCGTACTGCTTCGTATTGTCTCTCATCGTGAAGCGCTGCATAGTTGGTGCCAATATCTGCCAAATAGGAAGCGCCCATATTCGTTATGCGGATCTGTGCCTGATTCATTTGGCGAGCAATCTCCTCCGCATACATTTCTTGAATTTGTTTGTATTCCTGAACAATACTATCCGCTGCAGTAACGGATAACCGGTTTGTACTGTATATGGTGAAAATGTTTAGAGCCAGCATTCCCAGCATAATGGTGGACAGCAGCCGCAGCGCCAGAGAATACCGGCGATGATTTTTCTCCATACGAACGCCTCCTTCTTCACGATTTTTATCTTGAATCATTCTGTAATGCTTGTCAAGGAATATGTCATGATCCTGCGAAAACATGTCATGATTGTGCAATTCTTCAGCGTCAATCGAAAAGAAAATGTGCTATAATAGCTAAGAATATACTCGGTATTACCTTGAACGCGACCCCGATAAATATATACCTTGAATGGTACAGAACGTGTGAAAGGAGGATCGCCATGAATGTACTGATCGTTGACGACGAAGCCTATGCCGTCAATGCGTTAGCGACACGTATCGAATGGGAGAAGTTTGGATTTACAGCGCCTCATACCGCCCGTTCTATGGCGCAAGCACAGGCAGTGTTTCTGGATCAACCTGTCGATTTGATGCTTTGTGATATCGAAATGCCTCAAGGCTCCGGCCTGGATTTATTTGAATGGGTAAAATCTTATTATCCCAAAACAGAATGCATATTCGTCACTTGCCATGACGAATATTCTTATCTGCGCGCTGCCATGCAGCTGGGCAGCTGTGACTATATCTTGAAACCTGTCGATTATGATCAGTTGAATGAAACTCTGGAAGAGATCGTAAAGCGCCTTTCCAGTCGTCAAAAGCAAATCACCGTTGCGGAAAAAGATAAACTCAAGCCCCTTGCAGGAGAAACTGTTACTTCAACAAATCCGTATATAGATCAGATCATTTCCTATATTACTGATCACTTGACAGAGCCAATTGCCATTGCGGATATCGCGGATGTGCTGCATCTGAATGCACAATATGTCATGCGCATATTCAAAAAGGAAGTAGGCTGCCCTATTTTGCAATACATCATCGCGAAAAGAATTGCTTTGGCTGTACGGTATCTGGAGGAAACCAGCATTTCGGTGGCGGATGTGGCGATCTTATGCGGCTTTGATAATTATTCCTATTTTATTCGTATCTTCAAGCGCTATACCAATGAAACACCCATTGTATATAGAAAGAATGCCAAAAAAACATAAAATGGCTTTTGATTTTTACCTTGCTTACACTGCATGTGGGGTTTTCTTTTTTTGAATACAAAAGTCACAATCGTGTGATTTTGAATCATAAAACTTCTATATTTTGTCGTCAGGTATTGATATCATACTATCAACCAAACGATTCATGGTTTTTAGGGCAAGGGGAGATGGCCATCACCTTTGACCATGCAAAATGAATTCGTTTGAAATCTATGAGGAGGGTCTACCGATGAAAAACACCTTAACAAAGATCTTGGCATTCATGATAGCTGCTATAATGCTCATGGGCATATGCAGCTTTGCCTTCGCAGAAGCTGATGCCATCAATGATGTCCCCTACAAGACCGTAGAACTGGATGAATCTGATCCCAACTACTACAAAGAACTCCGTGCTGCTGAAATATACAATTATAAGAATATTCGCAGCTATCCTACCCTGTTTGAAAAAAACAGCTGGGATGAATATCAGGGCGCTGCCAATCTTCTGGACAAAACGAACCCTGATGAAGCCAATGAAGCAGATCTGGCTACTGTCAAGGATGCGCTGAAGGCGCGTGAAGCTTTGATCCAGGTGATTCCCTTTGACAAAGAGGTTTACTACATCTGGGGCGACTATGCTCCCGTAACGACCGAAGAGCATGTATGGGATGAATCCAAGTGGGACAACGAAGATTTCCGGCCTTTCCTGATTCCCTATCTGGTGGAAGACCAGAGTCAGGCGAAGGGCACCCTGATTATCGTGTCTGGCGGAGGCTACACAACTCGCAGCAACGCTGGTGAAGGCTACCTGGTTTGCCCCGCTTTTGTGGAGCGTGGATACAACTGCTTCCTGCTACAGCGCCGTGTAGACCCCTACACCCGTGAAGATACGGGTGTTGATCTGCAGCGTGCAATCCGCTGGGTGCGGTATCATGCCGAAGAATTTGGCTTGGGCGGTATGGATGTAATTGGCGCAGCCGGCTTCTCCGGCGGTGGCGGCACCATTCGTGAACAGGTTTCTAAGTTCTATGGCGATATTACTCCTGATCAGTTTGACTCTAAGTATGTGCCTGATGCAATTGATGCTGTCAACGGCGATCTGGATGTCGCCATGATCATCTACTCCGGTGGCCCCATTGAAACCGAGAATCCCAATTTGCCGCATTTCTTCATTGCCATTGGCGAAGATGACTTCATGGGAACTGATGGTTCGATTGATATGTTCAACCAGATGAAAGCGGTTCGCGGCAACAACCCTGAATTGCATATTTACAGCCAAAACGGTCACGGCTTTGGCCCCGGCGTTGAAGGCACAAGCTCCACCCTGTGGATTCCTTCTGCTGATCTGTTCATGCAGAAAGTGATGGGAAAGGCCGAAACCACCCCCGATGGCGAAATTCCTGAAAAATACACAAAGTATCAAAAGGTTGTTTACAGCGGGCTTCCCGTGGGTGATGTAGATGCATATGTGTATATGGATGCTGCTAACACCAATATTTATATTACCCTTGTTGCTTTCAACGACACCCAGATTCTGGAAGGCATGCTTCAGGGTGATCACATCATCCTGACCTATGATAAGTTTGGATATCTTGGCCGTAACAATGACCAGAACAATATCTACGCACTGTGTGATTCCAATGCTTGGCTGCCTGTGGAACGCTAATCTCATCGAATAGTAACCGCATAAGGCTCTCAGCTGCCGCTCCTCATGGAGCGGCAGTCTTTATTTTTGAATCGGTTTTTTTTATTTGAATTTCTTCTTGACATTCCCGGAAAAGTCAGTATAATATCCTTGAAGGTCAAAGATAGTCAAATATTGATCTTCAAGGAGGACTTGCCTATGGATATGAATCAATTTACGCAAAAGACGGTCTCCGCCCTGCAGCGGGCGCAGTCCATCGCCGTGGAATATCAACATATGCAGGTGGATCAGGAGCATCTGATGCTCGCTCTGACGGAGGAGGATCAGGAGCTGATCCCTCAGCTGCTGGCCAAATGCGGCATCAGCCTGCAATCCCTGCGGGCCGGACTGCAAGACGCCATCGGCCGCATTCCCCGGGTGTCCGGCAGTGGCCGGGAGCCTGGCAAGGTGTATATCGCGCCGGAGCTGGAAAAGGCCCTGCTGGAGGCGGAGAAGCTGGCCGGCCAAATGAAGGATGAATACCTGTCCGTGGAGCACGTATGGATGGGGATCTGTGCCAAGCCCAATGGCAATGTGCAAAAGCTGCTCAAGGGCCTGGGATATCGGCCGGAGGATTTTCTGAAGGCTCTGAGCGATGTTCGCGGCGCCACCCGGGTCACCTCTGACAACCCTGAGGAGACCTACGATGCATTAAAGAAATACGGCTCCGATCTGGTGGAGCTGGCCCGGAAGCAGAAGCTGGATCCCGTCATTGGGCGGGACAGCGAAATTCGAAATGTCATTCGTATTCTGTCCCGGAAAACCAAGAACAACCCCGTGCTGATCGGTGAGCCCGGCGTCGGGAAAACCGCCATCGCCGAAGGGCTGGCCCAGCGCATTGTCCGAGGGGATGTGCCCGACAGCCTGAAGGACCGCACCATCTTCTCTCTGGACATGGGCAGCCTGATTGCCGGCGCGAAATTCCGGGGAGAATTTGAGGAGCGGCTGAAGGCCGTGCTGGCGGAAATCAAAAAGAGCGATGGCCGCATCATCCTGTTTATCGATGAGCTGCACACCATCGTGGGCGCGGGCAAGGCCGATGGCGCCATGGACGCCGGCAACCTGCTGAAGCCCATGCTGGCTCGAGGGGAGCTGCACTGCATCGGCGCCACCACCCTGAATGAGTATCGCCAGTACATCGAAAAGGACGCCGCCCTAGAGCGGCGGTTCCAGCCCGTCATGGTTTCGGAGCCCACGGTGGAGGATACCATTGCCATCCTCCGGGGGCTGAAGGATCGCTATGAGGTTTTCCACGGTGTGAAGATTCAGGACGCCGCTCTGATCGCTGCGGCCACCCTGTCCAATCGGTACATCACGGATCGGTTCCTGCCGGACAAGGCCATCGACCTGGTGGATGAAGCCTGCGCCATGATCCGGACGGAGATCGATTCCCTGCCCACCGAGCTGGACGATATCCGCCGCAAAATTATGCAGCTGGAGATCGAGGAGGCTGCCCTGAAAAAGGACGATGATCAGCTGTCCCAGGCACATCTGGCGGAAGTCCAGAAGGAGCTGGCAGAGCAGCGGGATACCTTCAATTCCATGAAGGCCCGCTGGGAGGCGGAAAAAGAGGCCATCGGCAAGGTGACCACCCTGCGGGAGCAAATCGACGCCGTGAACGCTCAAATCGAGCAGGCGGAACGCAGTTACGATCTAAACAAAGCCGCCGAGCTGAAATATGGCGAGTTGCCCCGGCTGAAGAAGGAATTGGAGCAGGAGGAGGAGATCGCCGAGCAAAGCAAGGGCGAAAACAGCCTGCTGCGGGATAAGGTGACGGAGGAGGAAATCGCCCGCATCATTGGCCGCTGGACCGGCATCCCCGTCTCCCGGCTGATGGAGGGGGAACGGGAGAAGCTGCTGCGCCTGGAGGAGACCCTGCATCAGCGGGTCATCGGTCAGGACGAGGCCGTCACCCGGGTTTCTGAAGCCATCCTGCGCAGCCGCGCGGGCATTCAGGATCCGAATCGGCCCCTGGGCTCCTTCCTATTCCTGGGGCCCACCGGCGTCGGCAAGACGGAGCTGGCCAAAGCCCTGGCTCAGGCCCTGTTTGACGACGAAAAGAACATGGTGCGGATCGACATGTCCGAATACATGGAGAAATTCAGCGTCTCCCGACTCATCGGCGCGCCTCCCGGATACGTGGGATACGACGAGGGCGGCCAGCTGACGGAAGCCGTCCGCCGTCACCCCTACTGCGTAGTGTTGTTCGATGAGGTGGAAAAAGCCCATCCAGATGTGTTCAATGTGCTGCTGCAGGTGCTGGACGACGGCCGCATCACTGACAGCCAGGGCCGGACGGTGGATTTCAAGAACACTATCCTGATCATGACCAGCAATCTGGGCAGCGAGTATATCCTGGACGGCATCCAGGGGGACGATATTTCCCCAGAGGCCCGCAGTCAGGTAGATCGCCTGTTGAAGACCCATTTCCGGCCAGAGTTCCTGAACCGGATCGATGAAATCGTGTATTACAAGCCCCTGACCCGGAAGGAAATCAGCGCCATCGTGGGCCTCATGATCCAGAGCCTGAACGCCCGCATGGCCGAAAAGCAGCTCCATGTTTCCCTATCGGACCGGGCCATGGAAGCCGTGATTGATCGGGGCTTTGACCCGGTATACGGTGCCCGGCCTCTGAAGCGGTATCTGCAAAGCCGGGTGGAGACCCTCCTGGCCCGACACATCATCGCCGGAGACGTAGCTCCGGGATCCACCCTGCAGGTGGATCTAAACGACCAGGGAGAATTTTATATCGCCTAATTGGATCGCCCCTTCCGGAATACCGGAAGGGGCGACGTTTTTTATTTTCGTGCTTCAATGACCCAGAAGCCTGCGGAGCGGTCCAGCTTTTCCACGGAAGCATAGAGGGTCTTCAGATATTTGATGGCGCTTTCCGCGCCCTGCTGCTTTCGAATCACCAAATACAGGCTTCCGCCGGGATGCAGGTGCGCGTGTGCTTCCTCGAACATCCGATAGATGGTTTGCTTGCCCGCCCGGATGGGTGGATTGGTAATCACCGCGTCAAAGCTACTCGCTGCCAGCGCAGAGAAGCCATCGCTTTCCACACACCGAACCGCGACGCCGTTTCTTTCGGCATTCTTCCGGCTCCATTCCAACGCCCGCAGATTCACATCCGCCAGCGTCACCTCGCATTCCGGCCAGGTTGCCTTCACGCTGACCCCAATGGGGCCCCAGCCGCAGCCCAGGTCCAGAATCGCCCCCGTCATCGACTCCGGCAGCGCCTCCAGCAGCAGGCGCGTGCCCGTGTCCAGTTCCCCCCGGGAGAAGACCCCCGCGTCCGTGATAAAGCGCAGCGCCCGTCCCCGATACTCAAAGGCACATTCCACCGGCCGGGATTCACTGCCCGGCTCCCGGGTATAATACTGATCGTTCATCATTTCTTTCCCTTACTCATCCGCCCTCGCCTACAGTTCCGCTTCCATCCCCGCTGCCTGACGCAGGGCCTGAACCTCCGCCGCTGTCAGCTCCCGCCAGGCGCCCTCCGCCAGCTCCGAATCCAGCGTCAGGGGACCGAAGCGCAGCCGGTGCAGTCGCTGCACCTCATGCCCCGTAGCGGAGAACATACGCTTGATCTGATGGAATTTTCCCTCCGCCACCGTGACCCTGGCCCGGGAGGTTTCCGCTCCGGCCTCCAGAATCTCCAGCACCGCGGGCTGGGCCGTGAAATCGCTCAGCGCCAGCCCATCGGCAAAGGCCTGTACCTCTTGCTCCCCCAGGCGCCCCGTGACCTCCGCCTCATACACCTTCTCCACATGCCGCCCCGGGGCCAACAGCCGGTGGTTCAATTCTCCATCGCAGGTAAAAAACAGAATCCCCGTAGTATCCTTATCCAGCCGCCCCACGGGCATACACCCAATGGCGCCATATACAGGCGGCAACAGATCCATCACCGTAGGCTGTTTCCGATCCCGGGCGGCGGTTAAAATTCCCGCAGGCTTATGCATCACCACATGCCGAAGGATTCGGCCATCCACCGCCTGATCCCGCACCCGCAGCTGATCCCTTTCCGTCTCCACCAGCGCCGTCGGATCCCGCTGCGGCGCAGCATTCACCCACACCGCGCCTTTTCGAATCAGATCCTTGCCCTCGCTGCGGCTGCACACCCCCAGGGTTGTCAGCCAGCGATCCAACCGCATCCTCACTGGTTTCTCCTCAGTCCATCCACATAGGCCGCCGGAATCAGGCTCCGCAGGGGAAGCAGCGGCAGGGTCAGGATGGCCCCCACCGCCAATATGACCAGAGTCCCCCGGGTGGAAGGCAGCGTCACGGTCTTCATGATCAGTCCATTCAAATCACTCAGCACCGGCAAATACCGGAAAACGATAACCACCAACGCAATCAGCAGGGGCAGCATGCTCAGCAGCGAGCAAAGCCAGGTCAGCAGCACCTTGCCATGATGCCCCTGAACCAGGGTTTTCTCCCCTTGAGCCCAGGCATGGCGCTCCCCGCTATGGAAAGCGCAGCCCAGCATAAGCATCAGCAGGGAGCCCACCGCCATGGCAATCACCACCAGGATGCCCCGCATCTGGTCGCCGCCCCCCAGGTCGTTCTTGATCATCCGGAGCACGGTGAAGCTATCCACCTCCCCGGAGAAATGGATACGCACTTCTATGGCCAGAGCAATCAGCGGAATGCTCCACAGCAGCAAAAAGCACACCCGCTTGAGCCCGCAGATCAGCTTTGCACCATACTCCGCTATTTCCACCAGCTGTCCATCGCAAAGATTGCCACCCCGCAGTGCATTCCGCATGGCCTTCGCAGCGTTCATCCGCGCGGGAATCAGCAGGAAGATCCACAAAACCACGGTCAGCAAGGCCGCCGGCGCCAGCTCTCCCCGGGTCAGGAACAGCAGCGGACAAAGACAAATCATCGTCAAACAGGCCTCCACCAGCAGAAACTTCATGCTCTGGCCCCAGGAGGCGGTATACGCCCGCCATGCGTTTCGAATCGCAGAAGATATCTTCATAAAGCAAACCTCCTTATGCTTCCGCCGCAGCCGCCGCCAGCTTTTTGCGGGACACGACCAGATAGCAGATCAGATGAATGGCAAAGGTGGTTCCCCAGGAGATGGGGTAAGAAATATACAGCGTCTGCTGGGTCGGATTGGCGGCAAACACCGTCATGATCCAAATGATCCGCAGGCCGCAGGCCCCTGCCAGGGATACCACCATGGGCAGGATGGAATATCCGATTCCCCGTAGCTGGCCCACCATCACATCCATCATGCCGCAGAGAAAATAGGTGGGCAGGATGATTCCCATCCGAACCAGGCCGAATCGAATCACTTCCGGATCAGAGTTATACAAACCCATCAGCTGGCTGCCAAAGGCCAGGGCCAAGAAGCCCAGCCCCAGCCCGATCACCACCACAATGCCCAGGCAGGACCACAGGGTCCGCTTGACCCGATCCATTTTTCCCGCGCCATAATTCTGGCTGGCAAAGGTCATGGCCGCCTGATACTGCGCGTTCATGGCGGTATAGACAAAGCCCTCAATATTGCTGGAAACCCCGTTGCCCGCCACCACCAGGCTGCCAAAGGAATTCACGGAGCTCTGAATCAGCACATTGGAGATGGAAAACAGGCTGCCCTGCAAGCCAGCCGGCAAGCCTACCCGCAGCATTCCCAGAGCAGACGCCCGGTCGATCCTGCATTCCTTCACCTCCAGCCGAATTACCCCATGGGATCGGAGCAGGCAGATCAGCACCAGCACCATGCTGACCACCTGGCTGGCCACCGTGGCAATGGCGACGCCCGCCACCGCCATTTTGAAAACGATGACCAGCAGCAGATTCAGCGCGATATTCACCAATCCTGAAATTGTCAGATAGTACAGCGGCCGCTTGGTATCCCCCACGGCCCGCAGCACGGCCGCGCCAAAGTTATACAGCATGTTGGCGGGCATGCCCATAAAATAGATCTGTACATACAGGGTAGCCCCGTCGATCACGTCCGGCGGGCTGTCCATCCATTCCAGCATGGGGCGGGCCAGAAAATAGCCCAGGAAGCCTACGCCTATGCCCATGAACAGGGCCAGGGTCATGGCCGTATGCTCCGCCTTCCGCATACGCAGCACATCCCCCGCGCCATAGGCCCGGGCAATCACCACGCTGGCGCCGACGCTGAGCCCCATAAACACATTGACCAGCAGATTGATCAGGGACCCGGTGGAGGAAACCGCGGCCAAGGCCGTATGGCCGGCGAAGTTCCCTACCACGATGACGTCCGCCGCGTTGTACAGCAGCTGCAGAATCCCCGTCAGCATCAGCGGAAGGGAAAACTGCAGAATTTTCGGGATCAGCGCCCCGGTTGTCATGTCAATTTCATACCGCCCGCGGCCGGATTTCCTGTGCAATAATTTCATCTGGTAGCCTTTCTTGAAAGCGTAATGAGCGTCACGGTCGGCGCATTGAAGATCCGTCCCGGCATGTTTTCATAATGGGGATCGGACCCCAGCCCCGGGCTGATATATTGAGGAATCCCCTCCAGAAAGCTGAGCCCCCGAATCTGCTGATCCGCTGGGAACCAGCCCATTTCCGGCACATAGATGGCACCTTTTCCGGGAATCCGCCACTGGCCCCCATTGTAATGCCCCGCCAGGATCAACCCGGCATATCGCATGGCGAAGTAATCCTCCTTGCTGCCCCAGGTAATCATATCCCGAACATAATCCGACGTCAACGGCGTATGGGTCAGCACAATCTGGATATCCCCCGGCTGAAATTGCGTCCGAATCTCCTGAATCTCCGCCATGCGCTGCAGCTCATATTCCAGCACCCGCCGTCGCGCCGCGTCATCCGCCGTCAGCGCCGTCGCCCGGCGATCCATCTCTGTCAGTTGCCCCTGATAGACTTCGATCATCCGCTCCAAATCCAGGGTGTACAGCTCCTCCGGCACGAACCAGATGGTTCCCTTTCCCCGGGTTTCCGAAATCGGCCTGTCCAGAATAGTCACGCCGGCCGCCATCAGCTTCTCCGCCCAGGGGGTATAGACCGACAGGCTACCATGGGCCCAGCTGTCCAGATAATCCCCGTCCATATCCCCGGGAATATAGTATTTGGGCGTCTCTGCTGGCATCAACGCAATCAACTCCAGCAGCGGCCCTGTATCCTGCTCCTCTCCCAGCATGTCCCCGGTCATGACCACGCAGGAATAGCGGGTGGAGCCCAGCGCCGCGGCAATAGCCTTCTGCTCCTTTCCCAGCTCCGCCCCATGAAGATCGGAGAGGTGCAGAATTGAATATTGCTCCAGATCCTCCGGCAAATTCAAGATGGTCAGATTTTGTTTTTCCAATTGGACGCGATGGGATACGATAAAGTTCGAAATGATAAGGCCGACTATCAGCAGGGGAAGAAAAATCAGCAGCGTATTTCGAAACCCATGTCGACGCTCCCGGTGTCTCCGGCCTTCCGGAACAAAGATATATTTATTCTGCTCCCTTCGGGCCATCTCCCGCTGCCTCCTTTTTCCTGGTCAGTTAGCCTTACTCCTGCCTCTCAGCGCTATCCGATGCGCCAGTTTTCATGCTTCAAGGATAGGTTCGCGTTATAAAAGGGATCCCGCCCCTGTAGCCAACGGGCATTCTTTTGCTGAAATACCTGCTGATCCTGGGGATAGGAGGCTTCCTCCTGGCCCACATCGAAGCTGACCTGCCCTGGCGTGCCAATCCATAGTCGGGCATGGGGCATAACCATGTTATAGTATCCCTGTTCCATCAGTCGCAGGCACAAATCCACCTCGAACAGCGCATTCCCATAGGCGGGATCAAACCCGCCTGCCTGCTGCCACTTCTCCTGCGAAACCAGCAGCACATCCGTCACGGCGCTTACATCCTCCACCACTGCCAGCTGCCCGAAGAAGGCATCCTCCAGCTCTCCATCCCGCCGGAAATACAACCGCCCCGCGGTACCCTGCGGGCCCATGCCAATGATGACCCCCACGTGGCGGGCGTCCCCATTGGTGAAAAGGATTTTCGCGCCAATGGCCCCCGCATGGGGCTGCTGTGCCAGGCGCAGCATTTCCAGCATCCAATCCGCCGTGGCCTTCTTTGGCACCCCCGAAAGAAACAGAAGATAATCCTCCTTCGCTTCTCTCCCGATCCGATTCCAAAGCGGACAACGGGGGTCATCCTCGGAGGCCTCCAGCACAGAAAACCCGGTGGGCGGCTTTTGCTGCCCCTGGGCTTGCAGAATCGTCCAGCGGCAATTCTCCCATCCGGCCTTCATCTGCAGCTCCTGCAGGGATGCATCCAGGGATGCACTTTCTTTTCTGGCGTCGATGATCGCCCGGACGCTGGGAGCTCCCTCCATAGGATAACGAACCCGATACATGGTGGGAAACACTTCCGTGCTGTCCACCTCCGCATCGATTCCCTTTTGCTCGCGCAAAAAGGTTTGAACCGCGTTTTTGCCTGCGTCGATGGCATATCGCTTACTGTTGATATCCAAAGCCACAGAGCCCGGCACGGACCGCCAAAGATACAGCGGCTTTGCCACATGGGCAATTCCTTTTGCCTTCCCCGTCAGGCGCAGCACCAGGTCATGATCCTGGCTGCCATCAAAGGCGGATCGAAAACCACCGGTCTGCTTCAGCAGGTCTTTGCTAAAAACGGTCAGATGGCAAATATAATTATTGGTCAAGAGGGTATCCGGGGAAAAGGATGGCTTCATTCGAATCCCAATCACCCGGCTTTTTTTCGGATGCCGAAAGATCAACTCATCCGAATAAAGAAAATCTGCTCCCGTTTTTTCAATCGTCTCCCGCATCTCATAGAGCGCATCCGGCGTCAGCAGATCATCATGATCGCACAGGGCGATGTACTCCCCCGTCGCCATCTGCAAGCAGACATTGGTGTTTTCCGAAATCCCGCCGTTTTTCTCCAGCTTCTGATATCGAATTCTGGGCTCCTGGCTCGAGCGTTCCAGGCAGTAGGCGCCTACATAAGCATGAACCTCATCGCTGCCATCCGCCAGGCAAAGCTCCCAATGCGGATAGGACTGCTGGGCCACGGAATCGATCATCTCCTGCAGAAGATCCGGGGGTGTGTTATACAGGGGAACAGCCACGCTGAATGTGATTCGCGTGCTGAATTCCTTTTGCCTTTGGCGCGCAAGCTCCTCCTGAGAGGGGGCTATCCGCGCAAGGTAGCGACGTTCATCCACCTTGCGGGCAAAATGCTGCCCCGCCCGGCGCACCGTTTCGCCCACGCCTTTTTGCTTCCAGACCCGCAGCGCTCTTTGAACCGTGTTATTCATTGTCTTCGTAAACAAAATTGCAGTCGCTCTCCGAAAGCAGCGGTGCGTTCATATCCTTGGGGCTCAGCAGCTCTTCCCTGACTTCTCCCCAGTCCACTCCGATGGCGGGATCGTCAAAACGGATGCCGCGGTCGCACTCCTTGCTGTACAGGTTATCCACCTTGTAAATAAACTCCACGTCATCTGTCAGGGTTTTAAAGCCGTGGCCGAAGCCCCGAGGGATCATGAGCATGCGTTTATTTTCCGCGCTCAGCTCCACCGCCACCCATTTCAGATAGGTGGGGCTGCCCTTCCGCAGGTCCACCGCCACATCCATCACGGCGCCGCGATTCACCCGCACCAGCTTCGCCTGGGCATAGGGATTCTTCTGGAAATGGATGCCCCGAAGAATGCCCTTCTGGGCGGAGAAGCTCTGATTATCCTGCACAAATTCGTAATTCAAGCCCATTTCCCGAAAATTACGGGTGCTCCAGGTTTCCATAAAGTATCCCCGTTGATCTCCAAAAACCTGGGGTTCAATGATGTATACGCCCGGCAGTCCTGTTTCCACTTTTTTCATCTGTACTGTTTTCCTTTCTCTGGAGTGCTATGCAAATTGACGTTTCTGGGGAACATATCCCTTACTCCGTCTTTTCCGGCTGCTGAGATGCCACGGGGGCTTCCGTGGCTTCCTCGGTTTTCACTTCAGGGGTAGCTGTCGGCGCCTCTGTCGGTTCTGGAGTGGGGGTAGGCACCGGGGTGGGTTCCGGAGTGGGCGTCGCGTTGGGATCAATCTCTACGCCATCCCGGAAATACAGCTTCCCAATTTCCTTGCCTGCATCATCGTACTGCTTCTGAATCTGGTCATACTTTCCTTCCAGATAGATCGGTGCGCCGTCCGTTCCATAGTACTTTTCTGTATCCAGGCGTCCCTTGTCATCATAGGTCCGCTCCACGACCGCATAACCGCTGCTGTGCAGTTTCGGCGCACCATCCGTGCCAAAATAGGATTCCTTGATGATTTGCTTTTTGTCATTGTATTCCCGGGCCACTGCCGCGACGCCGCTCTTGTTCAGGCCCGGTGCGCCATCTGTGCCAAAATAAGATTCCTTGGTCACCAGCTTCTGATCGTTGTATTCCCGGATCAGGGCTGCTACGCCAGTATTGTTCAGAATCGGAGCACCGTCCGTGCCAAAGTAAGATTCCTTCGTAACCAGATTCTGGTCATTATATTCCCGAGCCAGGGCGGCTACGCCGGTGTTGTTCAGAATCGGGGCACCATCCGTGCCAAAGTAATCCTCTTTCGCAACTCGGTTCTTCGCATCATATTCCCGGGTCAGGGCCGCAATGCCGGTATTGATCAGCACGGGTTCTTCATTCAGGAAGTAAGAGATATGGCTGGCCAGGTTCTTTTCATTGAATTCCTGTTGCATCTGATCATAACCAGCTTTGGTCGCAATGGGATTGCCATCCGGCCCGAAATATCTTTCTTCCGCGGTGTTGCCCTTCTCGTCGAACACCCGTTCTACCCGAACATAAGTATTTCCCTGGGTCATGGGCTGATCATCATTATCGAACCAGGCTTCGCTGGTGGCATGCTTGCTGTCCTTCCACACCCGATCGATTCGATGGTATTTATTGCCGCTCAGCAGCACCGGCTCGCTGTCCACGCCAAAGTACGCCTCAGAGGCTACCAACTTGTTCTCGTCGTACACCCGCGTCAGGGCCGCGATCTTGTTATTGTTCAAGATCGGTGCACCGTCGGTGCCGAAATACCGTTCATAGATCACCAGTTTCTGGTCGTTATACTCTCTGTCAAAGGCCGCAATCCCCGTATTGTTCAGAATCGGCGCACCATCAGTTCCAAAATAACTCTCGTGAATCACCAGGTTCTGATCGTTATACTCCCGGGTCACAGCGGCAATACCAGTATTGTTCAGCTTGGGTTCGCCGTCCACACCGAAATACGACTCCCTTGCGATCCGCTTGTTCTCGTCATATTCCCTCGTCAGGGACGCAATGCTGGTATTGATCAGCGTCGGCTCCCCATTCAGGAAATAGTCAATCCGGGTCACCAGGTTCAGCTCATTAAACTCCTGATGATATTCATCGTACTTATTGCTATGCGCAATGGGATTTCCGTCCGCGCCGAAGAACTTTTCGCTGGTGGTATTCCCCTTGTCGTCAAAGGTCCGCTCCACCCGCACATACGTGTTCCCATTGGTCATGGGCTGATCGTCATTATCAAACCAGGCTTCGCTGGTGGCGTGCTTGCTGTCCTTCCACACCCGATCGATTCGATGGTATTTATTGCCGCTCAGCAGCACCGGCTCGCTGTCCACGCCAAAGTACGCCTCAGAGGCTACCAGCTTGTTCTCGTCATATTTTCTGGTTAAGGATGCCACCTTATTGTTGTTCAAGATCGGCGCGCCATCGGTCCCAAAATAGCTCTCATGAATCACCAAATTCTGGTCGTTATACTCTCTGACAAAAGACGCAATGCCCGTATTGTTCAGAATCGGCGCACCGTCGGTGCCGAAATACCGTTCATAGATCACCAGTTTCTGGTCGTTATACTCTCTGTCAAAGGCCGCAATCCCCGTATTGTTCAGAATCGGCGCACCATCCGTGCCAAAGTAGCTCTCGTGAATCACCAAGTTCTGTTCATTATATTCCCGGGTCACGGCGGCGATACCGGTATTGTTCAGCTTGGGTTCGCCGTCTACACCGAAATATGACTCCTTTGCGATCCGCTTATTCTCGTCATATTCCCTCGTCAGGGATGCAATGCTGGTGTTGATCAGCGTTGGCTCCCCATTCAGGAAATAATCAATCCGAGTCACCAGGTTCAGCTCATTAAACTCCTGATGGTATTCGTCATACTTGTTGGTGTGCGCAATGGGATTGCCATCCGCCCCAAAGAACTTTTCGCTGGTGGTATTCCCCTTATCATCAAAGGTCCGCTCCACCCGCACATACGTATTACCGTTAGTCATGGGTTGATCATCGTTATCAAACCAGGCTTCGCTGGTGGCATGCTTGCTGTCCTTCCACACCCGATCGATTCGATGATACTTGGTTCCACTCAGCTGCACCGGTTCCCCATCCACACCGAAATACGCCTCAGAGGCTACCAGCTTGTTCCCGTCGTACACCCGCGTCAAAGACGCTACTTTGTTGTTATTCAGGATCGGAGCGCCATCGGTGCCAAAATAGCTCTCATGAATCACCAAATTCTGATCGTTATATTCTCTGACAAAAGACGCAATGCCCGTATTGTTCAGAATCGGCGCTCCGTCAGTGCCAAAGTAGCTCTCGTGAATCACCAAGTTCTGTTCATTATATTCCCGGGTCACAGCGGCGATACCAGTATTGTTCAGCTTGGGCTCTCCGTCCACGCCAAAGTACGACTCCTTCGCGATCCGCTTGTTCTCGTCATATTCCCTGGTCAGGGACGCGATGCTGGTATTGGTCAGCGTCGGCTCCCCGTTCAGGAAATAGTCAATCCGGGTCACCAGATTCAGTTCATTAAACTCCTGATGGTATTCATCGTATTTATTGCTATGCGCTATGGGATTGCCATCCGCGCCGAAGAACTTTTCGCTGGTGGTATTTCCCTTATCATCAAAAGTCCGCTCCACCCGCACATACGTGTTGCCATTGGTCATGGGCTGATCATCATTATCGAACCAGGCTTCGCTGAAAGCATGCTTGCTGTCCTTCCACACCCGGTCGATCCGATGGTACTTGGTTCCGCTCAGTTGCACCGGTTCCCCGTCCACGCCGAAATACGCTTCGGAAGCCACCAACTTCTTCTCATCATATTCCCGGGTTAAGGAAGCCACCTTATTGTTGTTCAGAATCGGCTTTCCATCTGTACCAAAATAGCTCTCCTGGATCACCAGCTTCTGATCATTATATTCCCGGGTCACGGAAGCAATCCCCGTGTTGTTCAGGATCGGCTTTCCATCCGTACCAAAATAGCTTTCCCTCGCCACGGAATTCTGCGGATTATATTCCCGCGTAATTGTCGCGACGCCGGTATTGCTCAGCACAGGCTTCCCCTGCAGCAGGTATTCAATCCGAGCCACCAGATTTTTCGGGTTAAAGGTCTGATGCAGTTCGTCATATCCGGCAGAATGTGCAATGGGGTTTCCATCCGCCCCGAAGTAGCGCTCCACCGCCGTATTCCCCTTGGCGTCGAACTCCCGTTCCACCCGGACATAGGTGTTTCCATTCACCACCGGCTGTCCATCCACGCCAAAGTAAGCTTCGCTGGTGGCATGGCCGCTGCTCTGCCATACCCGCTCAATGCGATGATATTTATTTCCCGTCAGCACCGGTTCCCCATTGACGCCGAAATAGCTTTCCGCCGCGACCAGATTCTTACCGTCATATTCCCGAGTCAAGGCCGCGACGCCGTTATTATTCAGCTTCGGCGCGCCATCCAGCCCGAAATAGGCTTCCCGGATCAGCCTGGCTTTGTCATCATATTCCCGGGTCAGCGCCGCGATGCCGGAAGAATTCAGCACCGGCTTCTGATCCAGGATATACTCGATTCGCACGATTTGATTTTTTGCGTTATAGGTCTGCCGATAGGCATCATATCCCCCCGTGCAGGCTACCGGCTGTCCTTCGGTGTCATAATACCGTTCCGCCACTACATGGCCATACTGGTCATAATCCCGCTGCAGGGAAGCATAGCCGCTGGCGCAGAGCATCAGCTCATCCTTCAGATCCCGGTAGGAAATCTGAACGACTTGGCCTTCCTCGTTATACTCGTTTTCCACCGCGCCGTAGCCTGCGCTGCTGGCGATCCGTTCCTCCATTTCGTTCAGGTAGGTAGTGCGAAGCACGTGCCCCGCCTCATCCACTTCGCATACCTGCATGGCATATCCATCCACGACCATCAATCGGCCCTGAATGTCAAAATTGCTGACCGTATAATAATCCCCATCCTCGCTGTATTCCGTCCGCTGATAAGCGTAGGTCTTCCCAGGGGTCAGCATCAATTGGCCATTCTCATCGTAGTACCGCACCGCGGCCGCCTTCCCATTGGGCTGATACTCCGTCTCCTGGGCGGCGTATCCATCGCTGGAAAGCACGGGCTGGCCATCCACACCGTAGAAGGAGGTGCGTGTCACCTTGCCGTCCCCATTATATTGATACTGCACCTGATGGACACCCTTTTCATCTACCGCCGGCTCCCCCTCCTGATAATAGGTGGCAGAGGTCCGCAGCTTACCCTCCCAGGTATAATACCGCTCGTAGGTACCATCCGCTTTCGGCGTCACATTGCCTTCCACATCATAGAAAACTTCCGTGATGATATTCTTATCGCTATCGCAGGTATAAACCGCCTGGGCATATCCCTCCGGCCCCACTGCGGGGGAGCCATCCGCGTGAGCATATCTCACCCCCGCAGGCGCCTTGTTGCTGTCAAAGCTATAAATGATCTGGGCAAAGCCCTCCGCGGTGTCAATCAGTTTCCGTTTGGTATCATAATAGGTGGTTTTCGTCAGCCGCTTTCCGTCATATTCATTCACATAGTAGGCATACCCCAGGGTCGGATGAATCATCCATTTTCCATCCGTGCCCACATAATACCGCTGCGTAATCAGCCCATCCTTTCGATAGGTGGTTCGATATGCATGGTAGCCATCGCTGCTCAGGGTGGGCTTCCCCTCTTCGTCAAAATAAGCCTCCTCCGCGATGCGGCCTTTGGCTGCATATTTCCGCGTCAGGCTGTAGTATCCGCCGGGCATGCGATAGGGCTGGCCCTGGGCATCAAAATACGCTTCCTTCGTGGGCTTGCTCTCGTTGTTATAGGCCATCTCCACATAGGCATAGCCCTTGGGTCCCGCGCACAGCTCTCCGTCCGCGCCATAGTAGGCATCCTTCACAAAGTGGCCATTCTTATAGGTCCGCTCCAGGATGGCATACCCTGCCTTGCGGTAATAATACAGCTGCCCTGCCGCGTCCAGATAGGTGGTTTTAGAGGCCAGCTTTGTTCCCGGAACGTATTCATACTCCACCCGGGCAAAACCGTTGGGGCCTCTCATCAAATTGCCATCCGCGTCATAATAGGAATCGCTGAGGGGCTGGGACCATTTATACTTCTCATCATTGGAATAAACGGTCGTGCGCCGGGCGTACAGGTTCGTCCCCCGATACAGATTTCCCTCCGCATCGTAGTACCTGGTTTCGATATGCTTTTTCCCGCTGTACCAATCGGTCTGCATCCAGGCATACCCATCCGGTCCAGGGGTCAAATTCCCTTCCGTGTCCAGGAACTGCTCCTCTTTGATGTTTTTCAGATAATAATCCAGCTTTCGAACCGAGAAGCCATAGACGTTATTCACCGGCTGGCCCTCAGTGTCAAAATACTCCGTCTTCACCAATTTGGCGTCGGTGCCATAGGTGTTTTCTATCGTGGCGTAGCCCAGGTCATCCGCCACCACCAAATTTCCCGCCGCGTCCACAAAGCTCTGGGTTTTCACCTTGTTTTGCCGGGTATAGGTGGTCACCTTTTGCAGATTGGTCGAAATCTCCGCGCTTGCGCCCAGGGCCAGCAGCAGCGTCCCAATCAGCACGCATCCAAAGGCTCTGATCTTTCTCATCGTCGCTCTCCTCCTTCTCGGTTTCAACCCCTCATTCCTCTGGAATCAGGGTGATGATTTCTTTAAACGGCATGCACTGGGCGTCCGCCTCCAGGGCCCGATGCGTCCGCAGGATGGTTTCCGCCGTATGGGCCATTGCCGGAAAAGCTGATCTGGTCAGCTGATTCGCATAAATGACCATATTCACGCCCCGGGCTTTAAATTCCTCCTCCGTCACCGCATGAAAGCTGGTAGGCACCACCACCAGGGGGGTGACAGCGTCCTGAGCCCGGAATTTCTCCACAAACTCAAAGATCTCCGCCGGATCCTCCTGGCGGGAATGGATCATGATGGCATCCGCCCCTGCTGCCACGAAGGCAAAGGCCCGCTCCAGGGCATCCGCCATGCCCCGATTCAGAATCAGGCTTTCGATACGCGCGCAGATCATGAAATCCGCCGTGCGCTGGGCCCGCTTCCCCGCCGTGATCTTGGCCGCGAAATTCTCGATGCTATCCTGGGTTTGAGCGACCTCCGTGCCAAAGAGGGAGTTCTTCTTCAGCCCGGTTTTATCCTCAATGATCACCATGGAAACGCCCATCCGTTCCAGGGAACGAACGGTGTACACAAAATGCTCCGTCAGGCCCCCGGTATCGCCGTCAAAGATGATGGGCTTGGTTGTTA
This sequence comes from Clostridia bacterium, assembly GCA_017464305.1. GTDB lineage: Bacteria > Bacillota > Clostridia > Christensenellales > Aristaeellaceae > Aristaeella. Next base: position 30,487 of record JAFUDS010000024.1, read on the forward strand.
CCTCGCAAATCTCATCCACCGTGCGGAAACGGGAGGTCATATCCACCAATTCGATATCCGGTTTGCCCCGGGAGGTAGAATCACACAGGGAGGAAATCCACATGGCATCAAACTGCCGATATCCCCCCTGCTCCGCCACCTTGGTGTTTTCCACCAATAACCCAGTCAATCCACTGTGGGCCTCCATCACCGTGATCAGCCCCTTCATGGAAAGCAACTTCCGCAGCCTGCCCCTTCGGGCGTCCGGCATGGCCAATTCCAATCTGGCGCGCTTCTCCAGATCCTCATACACCGAATGGCGCGCATAAGGGAACTCCACCAGCTGGCCTCCCGTTGTCTCCAGAATCTGCAGCACCTCCCGGCGAATCGGCTCCTGCACGCCGGAAACCCAGTCATCTCCATGGACCACATAATTCGGCCGATATTGCAGCAGATTCTCACGATAGCTCAGCGTTCGCTGCAAAACCACCTGATCCACCAGGGACAGGGAGCGCATCAGCGCCATGCGCTCCTCCTGGGGCATCAGCGGGAAGCGCTTATATCCCGCCACTGCTTCATCGGACAGCACGCCCACAACCAACCGGCCCAACCGCCGGGCTCGCCGCAGCAGGGCAATATGCCCGCTATGCAGCAGGTCCGTGGAGAAGCACATATAGACCGTGCGGCTCTCCACCTCCGCCAGGCGAGCGGTGACCGCTTGCAAATCCTCCGGGGTATCGATCTCTGCACAGAGCCGATCCTCCACATCCAGCGCGTGCACATGGCAGGCTCCCGCCAGCCGATTCAGGGCCTCCTCCGCGTAAACCGAGGTCTCCCCCGCTTCGCACATCGCGCAAATCTGCCCCAGCCATCGATCCCAATCCTCCGGCTGCAGATGATACAGAGCCTGGGCCTCCATGGCGTTTTCAAAGAAATTCACGCCCACCCGCTGCACTTCTCCGCCCTGCACCACGGCCTTAAAATCCTTCTCCGGCAGCGCCAAGGTGGAGGAAACCTTCATGCAGCTGTAAGGCGTCGCCATCAAATCCTCCAGCACCGAGGCCTCAAACACCAGATCCCCATGCATCAGCACCAGCTCCTGCCCTCGCAGTTGCTCCCGCGCACAGTAGATGGAATAGATGTAGTTGGTTTCCGCATAGCGGGGGTTCTTCACGAAGGTAAATTGCAGCCCCATATGCAGGGAGGCGCAATAATCCATCAAAATCTGATCATAATATCCGGTGGTCATAATAACCTCCCGGACCCCCGCCTCCTGCAGTAGCCGCAGCTGGCGCGAAAGAATGGTCTCCCGGGCAGAAATCTCCGTCATACATTTGGGCTGATCGCTGGTCAGCACGCCCATGCGATGCCCCAGCCCGGAGTTCAGGATGAGTGCTTTCATCATTGCTCCTTCATTTCCCCCGTCCGTTCACTGACGATATACCGCGGGCGTTGCTTGGTTTCCAGGAAAATCTTTCCCACATATTCGCCGATGACCCCCAGGGAGATCAGCTGAATGCCCCCGATCATTGCCACGGCAATCAGCGTGCTGGCCCAGCCTGCCACCACATGGCCTGCCGCCCAGGCGATCAAGGCATAAATAATCAGCAGGAAGGAGACCACGGAGATCAGCACCCCCAGAGAGGTAATGATCCGAATCGGCTTCACCGACAGGCTGGTAATGCCATCGAAGGCCAAGGCCAGCATCTTCTTCAGGGGATAATGGCTCTTCCCCGCCAGGCGCTCATTCCGCTCATAATAAACGCTGGTAGACTTGAACCCTACCAGGGGGAACATTCCCCGCAGGAAAATGTTCACCTCCCGGAAATTGGCAAACTCCTTCAATACCCTTGCGGACACCAGCCGGTAATCCGCGTGATTATAAACCGTGTCCGCCCCCATCCAGCTCATCAGCTTGTAGAAGCTCTGGGCCGTAAACCGCTTGAAGAAGGTATCCGTCTCCCGGCTGGAGCGGACGCCATAAACAATTTCCGCCCCGGAAAGATACTCCTCCACCATCTGATCCATAGCCCGAATGTCATCCTGGCCATCGCAGTCGATGGAGATGGTGATATCGCATTTCTCCCGCGCCTCCATCAGCCCGCAGAGCAGCGCATTCTGGTGCCCCCGGTTGCGGCTCAGACACAGGCCCTGGAAATGGGGATCCTGCTGGCTCAATTCCTGAATGATCCGCCAGGTTTCATCCCGGCTGCCGTCATTGACAAAGAGAACCCGGCTGTTTTCCGATACCTTCCCCGTCTCGGAAAGCCGCTGCAATTCCTCCCGGAACAGCGGCGCGGTCAACGGCAGCACCTCCTGCTCATTGTAGCAGGGAATCACAATATACAATACGGGGACGCTCATGCTCTTTCCGCCTCCCTTTCCGTATCAAACTCAATCACATACTGGGGCCGGCGGTTGATGGAAATAAAAATCCGCCCCACATATTCCCCCACCAGGCCCAGCATGGCCATCAGCACGCCGAACAGGAACAGCATCAGCGCCACCAGGCTGGTCCAGCCTTCGTTAAAGTCCATTCCCCGCAGCTTCATGATGACCAGAATCAGCCCGACCACCAGCCCCGCAAAGGCCGTCACAAACCCCACCATCGTGGCGATGCGGAGGGGCTTCACTGAAAAGGAGGTAAACGCATTGGTCCACAGCCGCAGCAGGGAAAACACGCTGTATCCGCTCTCCCCCTCCGCCCGGGGCAGGTGATCCACCGGCACATTGATAATCCGGGTCGTGGTCTGCAGGGCTAAACCATCCACAAAGGGGAAGGGACTTTCGCAGCGAATCATTTCATCAATCACGAACCTCTTCGCCGCCCAATAGCTGGCCAAATATAATTCCTTTGGCTTTTCCAGCATCCAGGTGAACATCCGGTTGGTCATGCGGGACCCCAGATTCCGGAACCAGGTGTGCTGCTTGCGCGGATAGTCGGCATACACCACATCATGCTTTCCGTCCACCGCGTCGATGAGCCGGAACATCTCCGCAGGCGGGTTCTGCCCATCGTCGTCCAGGGACACAACGATATCCCCCGTCACCTGGCGATAGCCCGCCATCAGGGCAGAATGCTGGCCGAAGTTCCGGCTGAAGCAAAGGCCATGCACCCGGGCATCCTCCCGGCGCAGCCGCTGAATCGTGTCCCAGGTTTCGTCCGGCGGGTTATCATTCACCAGGATGATTTCATAATCCTGCTGCCCATGGGCGGCCATCACCTGATGAATATCCGCCACCACATCCGCAATCGTCAGCTGGCTGTGGTAGCAGGGAATGACACAACTGATCCTCATTTTACGTGATAAAACTCCTTTATCGCGGCAATCACCTGGGCCTGATCTTCCTCCGTAATGCTGTCATACATGGGCAGCCGCACCAGCCGCTCGCTTTCCTTCGTCGTGTACTCATCCTCGCCGTGGAAGCGGCCATACTTCAAACCCGCCGGCGCGGAATGGAGGGGAACATAATGGAACACGCATTGGACCCCCCGCTGCTTCATAAAGGCGATGAACTCCGTTCGCTCCGCCAGATCCTGACACTTGATATAGTACATATGGCCATTCTGATCGCAGCCGGCAGGCACCGTCGGCGCCTGCAGCCGGTTCTCCTCCGCCAGGGGGCGCAGGGCCTGGTCGTACCTTTGCCAGGCGTCCAGCCGCCGCTGCTTCATCTCCTCCGCCTGCTCCAGCTGGGCCCAAAGGTAGGCCGCGTTCAGCTCGGAAGGGAGATAGCTGTCGCCGAAATCCACCCAGGTATATTTATCTACCTGGCCCCGGAAGAACTTGGAGCGATTGGTCCCCTTTTCTCGCAGGATCTCCGCCCGCTCGATGTATTCCTCCTCCCGGATGAGGAAGGCGCCTCCCTCCCCCATGGAGTAATTCTTGGTTTCATGGAAGGAATAGCAGCCAAAGTCCCCGAAGGTCCCCAGGGCCTGCCCGTGATAGAAGGCCATGACCCCCTGGGCCGCGTCCTCCACCACCTTCAGGTGATGCTTTTTCGCGATGGCCAGAATGGTGTCCATCTCGCAGCTCACCCCGGCGTAATGCACCGGAACGATGACCCGGGTTCGATCCGTGATGGCGTCCTCAATCTTCTGTTCATCCAGGTTCATGGTATCTGGCCGGATATCCACAAACACCAGCTTCGCCCCCGCCAGCACAAAGGCCGTGGCCGTGGAGGAGAAGGTGTAGGAAGGCAGAATCACTTCGTCCCCCGGCCGCAGATCACATAACAGGGCCGCCATGTCCAGGGCGGTGGTGCCGCTGGTGGTCAGCAGCGCTCTCCGGGCCCCCAGCCGCTCCTCGATCCAGGCATTGCAGCGCTTTGTGAACTGCCCATCCCCGCTGATGGCATGGGAGGCCACCGCCTCCGCCATGTAGTCCATCTCCCGGCCGGTATAAGGGGGAATATTGAATCCAATCATGCTCGGCCTTCCTTCCTGCATCTTATCCCTCATTATAGCCCCTTTGAGGGAAAGTTTCAATCTTTCACCCGCGCCAGATAACAGCCCGCCCGATCCGCGCTGTTGGTGGTCTTTCCCATCCGGTCCGGATGAGGCGCATCCAAAATCTCCAGGATTCGCGCCGGATCCTCCCGCTGAATCCGCTGGAATTCCCGCAGGTCCGCTTCCGTCAGAATGTAGCGCACCTCCGCAGGGAAGCCCTTCCCTCGAGGCGCCAGGTCCGGCTGCTGTCCGCAGGCCACCTGAATCACCGCTCCCACATAGTCAATCCCTGTGCTGCAGGGCACCAGATGGCTGCCAATGGCGTCGCCCCCCATGCGGCTGCCGATTTCGATTATTTTTATATTCCCCGCAGCGTCGATCTTGATTTCCGAATGGGAGGCGCTGTCCGTAATCCCCAGGGTGTCCAGGGCATGGATCACCACCCCCGCCGCTTGCTCAAACATCTCGGGAGAAACCGGCGCCGGCTGCCGATGACCAGTCTCAATAAAGGAGGGAGCCCCGGTCGTATGCTTCAGGGTCATGGCCAGAATATGGTGCTCGCCCCGGAAGCTGATCCCCTCCAGGCTGTACTCCTGCCCCTCCGCGTATTCCTCGATCAGCGCCTTTTTTTCGAACCCTGCCGCCATGGCCTCCCGGGCTTTTTCCGCTAGTCCCTCTGGAGAGTTCAGCTTGTAGATTCCCCGGCTGCCGCTGCGATCCGTAGGCTTCACGATGACGGGATAGGTCAGCTCCAGGGCGGCAAAATCCGTCCCCTCCTCCACCAGGAGGCTCCGGGGGCTGGGATCACCCCCCTGGGCGAAGGCCTGGCGCATCAGGTGCTTATTGGTGCTCCGACGGGTAGCCTCCATGCTGTTGCCCGGCAGCCCCAGCTGATGGGCCACGTAATTGACGGTATAGTTCCCCAAATCCGTGGCGATGCTGCAAACGCCGCAGACGCCAATCTCCCGGCATTTTTCGGCAATCGCTTCCACCTCGGTAATGCTAATGGGGTAAAAATGATCCGCCGCTTCTTCCCCCACATCCCCCGCCGCCCAGGCAAACACATGGGTTTCAAATCCCATTTCTTTCGCTTTTTCAATCAGGGGCAGCTGCAGATAGCTGGCGCCAATAATTCCTAATTTCTGCATCCTTCGTTCCCTTTCCCGAGGTATGAAAACCCCCGGAGGCGAGCCTCCGGGGGAATAATGCTTATTTCGCGTATTCGGTGCTGCGGGTTTCGCGAATCACGTTGACGCGAATCTGGCCCGGATACTCCATCTGTTCCTCGATGGTCTTGGCGATTTCCTTGGCCAGGACCTTGATGCCTTCGTCGTTGACGTCGTCGGGCTTCACCATGATGCGCACCTCGCGGCCGCTCTGGATGGCATAGCACTTCTCCACGCCATCGAAGCTGTTGGCAATCTCCTCCAGCTTCTCCAGGCGCTTGATGTAGTTCTCCAGGCTCTCCCGCCGGGCGCCGGGCCGGGCCGCGGAAATGGCATCCGCCGCCTGCACCAGCACGGCTTCCACCGTCTGAGGCTCTACGTCGTTATGGTGGGCCATGATGCAATGCACCACCGCGTCGCTCTCATGATACTTCTTGGCCAGCTCGGCGCCCAGGGTGACGTGGGTTCCCTCGCTCTCGTGGTCCACAGCCTTGCCGATATCATGCAGCAAGCCCGCGCGCTTGGCCAGCTGGACGTCCGCCCCCAGCTCCGCCGCCATGAGGCCCGCCAGATGGCTGACCTCGATGGAGTGCTTCAGCACATTCTGGCCGTAGCTGGTCCGGTACTTCAAGCGGCCCAGGATCTTGACCAGCTCGTGATGAATACCGTGCTGATTGGTTTCGAAAATCGCGTTCTCGCCAGCTTCGCGGATCTGGTTCTCCACCTCGCGGCGGGCCTTCTCTACGGTTTCCTCGATGCGGGCGGGATGGATGCGGCCATCCATGATCAGCTTTTCCACCGCCATGCGGGCCACTTCCCGGCGCACCGGGTCGAAGGCGGAAACGATGACCGCCTCGGGGGTATCGTCGATGATCAGATCCACACCCGTGGCCGTCTCCAGGGCCCGGATGTTCCGGCCCTCCCGGCCGATGATGCGGCCCTTCATATCGTCATTGGGCAGGTTGATAACGCTGACCGTGGTCTCCGCCACATGGTCCGCGGCGCATTTCTGAATGGCCAGGGCCACGATGTTCCGGGCCTTCTTTTCGCCCTCTTCCTTGGCCTGGGTTTCGATATCCCGAACCATGGCAGCGGCGTCGTGATAAGCGTCGCGCTGGACCTTATCGACGATGATCTGCTTCGCTTCTTCCCGGGTCATGGCGGCGATGCGCTCCAGCTCCGCCGTCTGCTTGTCCTTCAACTCCTCCACCTCGGCCCGCTGGCGGTTCAGGTCCTCTACCTTCTCGTTCAGGCTCTCTTCCCGATCCTCCAGGCTGGAGGCCTTCTTGTTCAGGCTCTCTTCCCGCTTGTTCAGGGTTTCTTCCCGCTTATCCAGGGTTTCTTCCCTTTGATCCAGATGCCGCTCGCTGCGCTGCACTTCGTTGCGCCGCTCCCGCATCTCTTTTTCGTTTTCCGCTTTCTCCCGGTCGCTCTCCGCCTTGGCCTTCAGAATTTCTTCCTTCGCCTCCAGCACCTTTTCCTTTTTATAATCCTCCGCCTTTTTGACCGCGTCGTCATACAGGCGCTTGGCCATATCTTCCGTCCGGCCAATTTTGTTTTCCACGTAGTTTTTCCGATAGGTATACCCGCCCAAACAGCCGCAGGCTGCAGCCACCAGGGCAATCAGGATCCATACAATCGGGCCCAATTGATCTCCTTCCTTTCTGTTCAAAATCCAATTCCAAATAATCAGGCATCGACTGAGCCAGGCCATTCAAAGGCTTGATGGCACGACAAAAAGCCGCGAAGAAAAATCCCGCGGCTGAACGCTGCTTCCAGAAAATCCACGAAAGCCACCCTGAGGAACCTCCTCCGGGCGAAAAAGCGAATCAAATCTATCGAAAACAGCGAGCGAAGAAGAATCTTCGCTTCAGCCGATCAATTCATACTAATCAAATATTACGAATTTGTCAAGAATAAAATACAAAAATGCGCCGGTTTCGGCGCAGGATGAAGGGGCCCTCCCCCCTGCGGGGGAGGGCTGATATCTCTGCCGTGCGAAGGGATGTTTCACTCTGGGGCCCTTGGAAGACGTCGGCACTTAGCGGGTGGCGAGCGCTCGCGCGAAGGCAACCGCTTTGTGCCGCTACGTCTGGAACGGAGGCGCGAGCCATGCCCCAGAGGGGAACTCCCGCGCGCACGCTTTTTCTATCTCCTCAGAAATCGCAATTCATGGGGGTGCGGAAATAGGGGATGACGTCGCGGATGTTCTCCACGCCTGTGAGATAGATCAGCAGGCGCTCAAAGCCCATGCCAAAGCCCGCATGAGTGCATCCGCCAAACTTCCGCAGATTCACATACCAATACATCTCGTCCTTGCTGATACCCAGCTCATCCATCCGGGCGGCCAGGCGATCATACCTATCCTCTCTTTGGCTGCCGCCCATGAGCTCGCCAGCCCCGGGCACCAGCAGATCCACCGCTGCCACGGTCTTCTGATCCTCGTTCTGATACATATAGAAGGCCTTGATATCCTTGGGCCAGTTATAGACGAACACCGGGCTGTGGAAATATTCCTCCGTCAGGTACTTCTCGTGCTCCTTGGCCGTATCCTCGCCGTACTTCGGCTCGAACTGGAACTGGGTGCCGTTCTCCATGGCCTTGCGCAGAATGGTGATGGCCTCCTCATGGGTCACCCGGGCGCAGGTGCTCCCCGCCAGGGCCGTCAGCTTTTCAATCAGGCCGCCGCCGGTAAACTTGTCCAGGAACTCCAACTCATCCGGGCATTTATCCAGCACCGTCTGCACCAGGTTCTTCAGGAAATCCTCCTCGATGTCCATCAGCTGGTCCAGATCGCAGAAAGCGATTTCCGGCTCGATCATCCAGAACTCCGCCGCGTGGGTCTTGGTGTTGCTGTTCTCTGCCCGGAAGGTGGGCCCGAAGGTATAGATCTTGCTGAAGGCCATGGCAAAGGTTTCGCCCTCCAGCTGGCCCGTCACCGCCAGAGAGGTGGGCTTGCCAAAGAAATCCTGGGAATAATCCGGATGGTCAGAGGGGGGCAGAGTGGTGACCGTAAAGGTGTTCCCGGCACCCTCCGCGTCGTTGCCGGTGATCAGGGGCGTATGCACATACACATATCCCCGATCCTGAAAATAGGTATGGATGGCCATGGCCGCCACGCTGCGCACGCGGAACACCGCCTGGAACAGCCGGGTCCGGGGCCGAAGATAGGCGATCTCCCGCAGGAATTCCAGAGAATGCTTCTTGGGCTGCAGGGGATAATCCTCCGGACAATCCCCCTCCAGGGTGATCTCCTGGGCCTGAATTTCCGGAGTTTCCGGATCCTTATAGCTGGGAACCACCTTGCCCGTCACCTTTACGGCACTGCCGATATGGAAGGCCTGGATGCCCTCGTAATTGGCGATCCCGTCATCATACACCACCTGGGGATTCTTAAAGCAGGTACCATCAAAAAAATCGATAAAACCGATGTTCTTCTGCTTCCGATGATTCCGAATCCAGCCCTGCAAGGTCACCGTCTGGCCCTGCAATTCGCCAAGCCGCTCCTTCAGCTCCCGGGTGGTAATGATCTCCATAGCTTCCAACCTCCTGGTTCATTTGTCTTGCAGCGGCAATCATACCATATTCGAAAAACTTTCGCAAGGAAAATGCGTGCCGGATTGCCAAGGGCAAAAAAGCGTGATATATTTCCAGTCGCCCGTTGATCGGGTAATTTACCTATTTTCGCGGGACTTTATCCCAAGGAAGCATTGTTGATAGCTCCCCCGGGGAGCAGGGAAACAAAGAACCCCTGTCAATCAGCGTTTCCTTTAAGGTTTTCCATTCCTTCAGGAGGTTTCGTGCGAATGAAGCGCAGGATCTATTTCCTTTTGCATCTGCTGATGCTGCTCTACGCCGGCAGCACCGTTTGCAGCAAGCTGGCAGCGGGCGAGGAATTTCTCTCCCCCCGTTTCCTGCTCTATTATGGCGGAGTGCTGGTGCTGCTGGGAATCTACGCCCTGGGGTGGCAGCAGGTCATCAAGCGCCTGCCCCTGGCCACCGCCTATGCCAATAAGGCAGTCACCGTGCTTTGGGGCCTCGTGGCCGGCCTGCTGCTCTTTGGAGAATCCCTGACCCCGGGCAAGGTCATCGGCGTTATCCTGGTCGTCTGTGGCGTCGCCCTCTTCGCCTTTGCAGAGGAAGGAGGGGAAAAGCAATGAACTGGATGTATGCCCTGATCCTGGTGGCGGGCACGCTGATCAGCTCCGTATCCCAGGTCATGCTGAAGAAGGCCGCCATGAAGGAATACAACTCTTCCCTCCGGGAATATCTGAATCCCCTGGTTATCGGTGCCTATGCCCTCTTCGTTCTTTCCACACTGATGAGCATCTGGGCCTATCGAGGATTACCCCTTAGCATGGGCCCCCTGCTGGAAACCAGCGGATATCTCTTTGTCACCGCTTTTGGGGTCCTTCTGTTCCAGGAAAAGCTCAATCGGCGAAAGATCCTGGCCCTGGCGCTCATCATCGGCGGAATCATCCTCTCCTCCCTGTAAGCCACTCCGCAATTCAAACAGACTCTGCACAAAGGCGCCGCGCATTTTCCGCGCGGCGCCTGCTTGATGCTTTTCTTTATTCTCCCACCGAGTCCTCCTGTTCCCAGGCGGAAGCGAAGTAGATAATATCCTTCAGGGGACGTATTTTCGTGTTGTTTGGCGCATTGATCTTACGCCAATTCTTCCCGCCCTTTCGAAAAACCATGGTGGAGGAGGAACCGCCATCCAGGTTATAGGCGTTTATGACCTCCGGGAAGGAGGAGATTAACTCCACAAACTGGGGGACCGTCATGCCCACAGAGCCGGGATCCTCCGGGCCCTCCGTGGTCAGCAGCAGATATTCCAAGGGCCCAGTCTGGCAAATCGCCATGCGCTGGGCCTGTTTGTTCATGCCGATGTCGATGTTTCCCAGATCCTCGTTCGGCTGCCCATCGATGACCAGCCCCGGGCCGAAGGTAAAGATCTGCACCGCGTCCTCCATCGCGGCCTCCACGTCCGCATTCCTGGCCTTGGGCAGGATCTTCAAATCGCCATTTCCGTCGATTACCAGCACGTCCCATTTGCCGTCGCAGTTCACCTTCCGCAGCAGCTTTCCCTGCCGCATCAGTGCCCCCTTGGCCCGCTTCGTGTAGCTGTCGCCCCCTGGCCAATCCCCATTGATGGCCAACACCGCCTGCACACGCTTGGCCAGGTCATGTCCGGGGGTGGTGCTCTGATGGCCCACAGGGGAGGCCATCAAGGTACGAAGCTGGGAGGCGCTGGCGATTTTGACCCGAGCGTAGATATAATTCGTGTCATCCCGCCGGCCGGTACCGATGTTCACCGTAATGGAGGGATCCACATATCCATAGGGATTTTCCTCCCCTTCCGCGTACAAATAACCCTCTTCCACCGGAGGGATAGAAATCTTCTGGCTGTTCTGGTCCAGGGGGATTTCCACCAGCTGGCCGGACGGCAGCTCCGGTAGCTCCAGCACAGGCACCAGGGTCTCCCCCCTCTCCTGAATCTCGGCGGATTCTCCCCCAGCCATTCCCACCAGGCACAAGGCAGCCAGCAGGCAAGCCAGCAGTTTTTTCTTCATCCCCACGTTCCTCCGTCCTTCTTTCCGCTCATTCAAAAACATCGCACTTTTACTTCACCGTCGTGCCGTTCCAGGTCCACTGATTGGAGCTGCGGGTGGAACCATCCCCCAGCTGCCCATAGGCATTATACCCGGATACATAGACCTTCCCGTCCTCTGTACGCACGGAGCTGATGAGGCTGCCCATGGCCACCTCCACGGCATCTCCCGTGTCCCAGACCAGCACCGGCAGGGTGCCATTGGGCGACTTGCCCGTACCCAGCTGGCCCGCGCTGACGCTGCCCCAGATATACACATTGCCATTTTCCGTCAGTGCTGCGGTGGCTGCGGAATAGGCGCAAACCACGCTGACCTTTTCCGGAATATCCACGGTGGTCAGCTGACCGGAGATTTTCCATTTGGCGTCGGAGGAGCCCAGCTGCTTATACTCATTCCGCCCCCGGGTCCAAATCGTTCCCTGATCATCCAGCCAGAAGGCGCAGTCCGAGCCGCCGGAGAAGGCCACGATCCGTTTCTCCTCAAAGCCCTCCAGCAGCATGGGCTTGGAATAAACCTGGGTTTGGGTCGGAAACAGCACCTGATGGGTATTGGAGCCCCACCCCCATAGCTTTCCCTCCGCATCCTGGGCCAGGGTGAACTTGCCACCACAATTGACATACACGATATTTTCCAGGGGAAGCATCACCGGCCGGTTCCGGGCGGTCTTATCCCCCATTCCCAATTGACCATAATCATTCCGGCCCCAGATCCATATATGTCCCTCCGCGTCCAGGGCCGCGTTATGGCCAAAGCCGCAAGAAATCTGCACAATGTTCTCCAGGTCGGGGATCCGGGTTGGCTCCTTCACAATATGGTCCAGCTTCCCCAGCCCCTGGGCGCCCCGGCCATAGGTGCCGCAGGTATACACTGTCCCGTCCTTCTTCAGGAAAAGGGTGTTCTCATTGCCACACTGTATGTCCGCCAGCTCCGCGGCATTTATGCCATCCGCCACCGGACGGGGCGTCAGCAGCAGCTTGGCCGGCGTGGTTCCCAGCTGGCCCATGCGATTATCCCCCCAGCCTACGATGGTGCCATCCTCCCGGGCCACATAGACAAAGCTGCCCCCGTTGCGCACCATGGCGCCGGCGGATGTTCTTTCCTTAGCTTGTACGGTCTTCACTACGGGTACAACCGCGCTCTCCCCAGACGTCTCCCTTTCCTCTGGCGCAGGATCGCTGGATTGCGCCGCCGCTGGCTGCTCCCTTTGCGTCAGATTTTTCGGCGCAATCTGATAGGGATCCTCCATCGTGCCCGATCCCCCCGCGATCTGGAAGGCGTCCAGCCTCAGGTATACCGCGGGGCGAACTCCGATGTTATCCCGGGCCACCTCGATATGGCCAATCTGACCTCCATCCTTGGTGGCCACGGCGTGCCGCCCGTCGGTGGAGGACTGAGTCCGGGCCCACCAGGGGCTGCAGGCCCCGAATTTAGATTGGAAAACGTAAAGCCGGGTTTCCTCCACGGAAACATGCTCCCCCGCCAGCCCCACGGTCCGGGCCTTGGGATCCGGGAACTCCTCCGGCGAAACCCCGTTGTTATGAATGGCCCAGGCGGTTCCCCAAGCCCGGCAGCCCGGGTTTTCCGCAATCTTCTTCGCGCTGGTGGTTCCCGGATTGGTGGACCCCAGGCCCAGGGCCTTGTCCTTGATCTCCTCCAGGGAGATCAGGAATACCTTTCCGAAATCCTCGCAGGGCTGCAACATCTCCAGCTCCTCCGCAGTGAAGGCCTGATCGGCGAAGGTGTGATTCAGATACGTACACAGCTCTGTCTGGGCAAACTTCCCCTGCAGCTCATCCCGATAATCCACCCGGCTATAATCCGCCTTCAGCTTATCTGTGGAAACCTCCCGCTGGGTAATATGCATAGGCCGGGCAAAGAGGATGTATTCGCTGAGGAGGTAAGCATGCTCCTCCTCCGTCTTCAGCACCCGCCAGAGAATGGGCTGAACCTCCCCCTCCGCCGTTTGGGGGTATTCTCCCAGGGTCAGGTAAACATAGCCCTCCTCCTGGGTGTATCCTCGCAGCGCCGGGGAATCCGCCAGCGCCATACCGCCCAGCAGGACCATCAGCAGAATCAATGCACAGATTATTTTTTTGATGTTGCTCGCCTCCTTTGGCCAGTGGGCTGGAGCCTTGCCCGCTCAACCCCTCTGCCGATTTCCCTCAACAGAAAAGCGCGTTGACTGAAACAGCATCCAGCACCCAACGCCGGACACCACATAACACACATCCATGGTCATCCATTCCAGGAAGCCAATCTTCTTTTCCAGCGCGAATTCCATCAGCGCCACCAGCACAACGCCCCCCAGGAATAGGGCCACGCGTTTTCCCCGGAGGCGTCCCCCCCGGCGGAAGGACTCCAGCAGCAGGCACAGCAGTACCACCGCGCTCAGTACCTGGTTTACCCGCACGAAGCCCCATTTGGCGATATCATCCTGCCGCAGGCTCTCATAGAGGATGCGGATCGCCGCATACCATCCCAGGCTGAAACGGGCCCGCTCCCCCTGGCCACTGGGGGATTTATTTACCCCCCACAGCCCGCAAAGCATCACCAGGGCCACCGGCAAAAACACCGCCCAGTTGGCATAGCCATAGAAGGGATCCCGCAGGGCGAAGGGGAAGCGGGAGAAGAAATCCCCCAGGGGCCCTGGCTCCTCTCCGGCCAGCAGACTCATGCTGTTTTCCGCCAGAAGCCAGTCCTCTACCTTCCAGCCGTATCCTCCGCCGATGAGCCCCTCTCCCAGAGCGCAGGCAGCGCCCCACACCAGGAAGGGCCCCGCCAGCAGATCCGCCAGAGGCGCAATCCGCTCCCCGGTGATTTTTGCCGCGACGGCCAGGGCCAGGGCCGCCCCCAGCAGCCCGCCATACAGCAGGTATCCGCCGCCGGGGAAGTCCAGCAGAATCTCGCCAAATTCATCCTCGATCATGTCCAGATTGCACAGGGCCCAGCCCAGGTGGGCCAGAAACAGCCCCAGGGGCAGGGCCAGCATCCAGAAGATTTCCAGGGTGCGGCGAACCTTTTCTCCCTTGGCCTGCTTCCGGCTCCAAAGCACGCCCCCCGCCAGGGCCACTGCCATCACCAGGCCGAAGGGAAAAATCCTCCAGTTCCCAATCTCAATGGGTTCCATGGCTTATTCCTCCCAGGCGGACGCGAAATACAGAATATCGCTGATCTGCCGATGTCCTGGGGTGGTATGGATCCGCTCCCCCTTCAGCACCACATTGGTAGAGCCGCCGCCGTCCAGGTTATAGGCCAGGATGCAGTTCGGAAACAGATAGGCAATATAATCCGCGAACTCCTGAATGGTCATGCCCATAGTGCCATCCGTTTTCCCATAGGACTCCACGATGGCATATTCCAGGGGCCCGGTCTGCAGCACAGCCACCCGCTGCTGGGCATATTTCCATTGGAGCTCCCCACTCTTGGCCACGATGGACTCGCTGATATTCCTGGCGACGCCATTTTCCACCAGCACCGGCCCCAGGGTAAAGGTGTTAATCACCTTGCCCTCCGGCAAAGAGGCTACGTAATCATCCCCCTCCTGGGCCGTAGCGGCATAGAGAGCGGAGAAATTCCCTTCATCGTCGATGAACAGCACATCCCGCTTGCCGTTCAGCTTGTTGCGGTAGAATTCCCCTTGGCGCAGCACATAGCCCACCTTGCCATGGTATTTAAAGAAGTCCCCATTCACCGCGGCGATGGCGTTCTTGTGCTTCGCCATGTCCGCCGCTTCCACGTAACCGCCCTTCTTGTAGTTATCAAAGCTCATGGCGGAGCGAACCTGGGAGGCATTGGCCACCTGGATGTAGGTAATGGAGGACTGAATCTGCTTGGCCTTGAAGGCGGGCACCAGCGTGGCATACTCGCAGCGCACGGAAATGGAAGGATCCTCATAGATATGCCAGGCAAACTTGGAGACCGCCGCGTCCTTGTCCGTGGGGGCCCAGGCGCCAGAATCCTTGTCGTATTTCAGCACCTTCGGCTGGGCCGTTCCATAGGCCAGCACTCGGCTGTCGCTCAGCGCCTCCTCCCCGGGGATAAGGATCCAGTTTTCCTCCGGAACCGCTTTGCCCCCCTCCGCCTGGTCCAGTGGCAGCTCCTTCACCTCCGCCAAGGCCGGGCTGGACACCAGGAGGGCCAGGGACAGAAGCATCAAGGCAATGATCGTCAATCGAAATATCTTCAAGCTATTTTCCCCCTTCTGCGAGGTTTATGTCTTTTCCACACACAGTCAGCGCGGCCGCGCCCTTCGTTTTTTATTTGGCGCTGGGCTTTGCCTTTTCCAGCAAGGGCTGCAGGTACTGCCCCGTGTAGGAGCCCTCCGCCTTCGCCACCTGTTCCGGCGTGCCCTGGGCCACGATGGTCCCGCCGCCGTCGCCCCCCTCCGGTCCCAGATCGATGAGCCAATCGGACACCTTGATGACGTCCAGGTTATGCTCAATCACCAGCACGGAGTTCCCCGCGTCCGTCAACCGCTGCAGCACGGAGATCAGCTTGTCCACATCCGCCATGTGCAGCCCGGTGGTGGGCTCGTCCAGCAGATAGATGGTCCGTCCCGTGGCCTTCCGGCTCAGCTCCGTGGCCAGCTTCACCCGCTGGGCCTCGCCGCCGGACAGGGTGGTGGAGCTCTGGCCCAGCTTCATGTAGCCCAGGCCCACATCGTACAGGGTTTCCAGCTTCCGGTGGATCTGGGGATGGTTTTCGAAGAAGGTGAGCCCCTCCTCCACCGTCATCTCCAGTACCTCATAGATATTCTTCCCCTGCCAGGTGACCTCCAGGGTCTCCCGATTATACCGCCGGCCGTGGCATACCTCGCAGGGTACGTACAGGTCCGGCAGGAAGTGCATTTCGATCTTCTGCACCCCGTCCCCCTGGCAGGCCTCGCACCGGCCCCCCTTCACGTTGAAGGAGAAGCGGTTCTCCTTATAGCCCCGGGACTTGGCCTCCGGGGACAGGGCGAACAGCTTCCGGATCAAATCGAACATACCAGTATAGGTGGCGGGATTGCTGCGGGGCGTCCGGCCGATGGGGCTCTGATCGATCATGATGATCTTATCCAGCTTTTCCAGCCCCTCCATCCGGTCAAATTTCCCCGGCCGGGTCTTGGCCCGATTCAGCTTCTTCGCCAAATACTGATAGATGATCTCGTTCACCAGGGAGCTCTTGCCGCTGCCGCTGACCCCAGTCACGCAGCACAGCACCCCCAGGGGCACCTTCACGTCCACCCGCTTCAGGTTGTTCTCCGCCGCGCCGAAGACCTTCAGGTATCCCGTAGGCTTCCGCCGCTTCTTCGGCACGGGAATTTGCTTCGCGCCGCTGAGATACTGCCCCGTCAGGCTCTCCGGGCAGGCCTTGATCTCCTCCACCGTACCCTGGGCGATGATGTGCCCGCCGTGGAGCCCTGCCCCAGGGCCCACGTCCACGATGTGATCCGCGGCGTACATGGTTTCCTCGTCATGCTCCACCACCAGCACCGTGTTGCCCAGATCCCGCATCTTCTTCAGGGTAGCAATGAGCTTGGCGTTATCCCGCTGATGCAGGCCGATGCTGGGCTCGTCCAGCACATACAGCACGCCCATCAGGGCGGAGCCGATCTGGGTCGCCAGGCGAATCCGCTGGGCCTCGCCGCCGGACAGGGTGCCCGCCGCCCGGGCCAGGGTCAGGTATCCCAGGCCCACATCCGCCAGGAAGCCCAGCCGGGCGTCGATCTCCTTGAGGATGCGGGAGGCGATAATGGCCCGGCTGCCCTCCAGCTCCAGCTCCTGGAAGAACCGGCGGCAGTCTAAAATGCTCATCTCGCTGACCTGGGGCAGGCTCTTGCCCCCCACGGTCACCGCCCGGGCCTCCGGCTTCAGCCGCTGCCCCCGGCAGGCGGGGCACAGCTCCTCCGCCATGTACTCCTCATAGGCCTGGCGCATGCCTTCGCTGCTGGTTTCCCGGTACCGCCGCTCCATGGTGGGAATCACCCCTTCAAAGGCGGTGGAATAATTCATCTTGCCCCGGGCGCCCTCGTATTCGATGGAAATCTTCTCCCCCTCCGTGCCGTAGAGAATGGCGTGCCGCGCGTCCTCCTTCAGCTGGCTGATGGGAGTATCCAGATCGAAGCCGTATTTTTGCCCCATGGCGTTCAGGTATTGATACGCCATGCCGCTGTTGCCCGCGTCATTGAAGCCCATGGCGTTCAGCCCGCCCTCCCGGAGGGTTAGATGCTCATCCGGGAACACCGCATCCTCGCTAATGACCATGTGGGTCCCCAGCCCGTCGCACAGAGGGCAGGCACCGAAGGGGCTGTTGAAGGAGAACATCCGGGGCGTCAGCTCCTCGATGGAGATGCCGCACTCCGGGCAGGCGTAGTTCATGGAGAACAGGTCCTCCCCCGGGTTATCCTCATTCAGCCGGTGCATGATCACCAGCCCCGCGCTCTGGGCGGTGGCGGTTTCGATATCATCGGACAGCCGCTGCTTGAATTCTTTATTGTCCCGGACGATGAGCCGGTCCACCACCACCTCGATGGTGTGCTTGATCTTCTTGTTCAAGGCAGGGGTATCGTCCAACTCGTACATGGTGCCATCGATGCGCACCCGGACATAGCCGCCCTTGGCCGCCTTTTCCAGGATGTCCTTATGCTCCCCCTTCCGGGCCCGCACCACGGGAGAGAGCACCTGCAGCCGGGTGCCCTCCGGATATTTCAGCACCGCATCCACCATCTCGTCCACGCTCTGCTTCCGAATCTCCCGGCCGCAGTTGGGGCAATGGGGCACCCCCGCCCGGGCCCACAGCAGCCGTAGGTAGTCATGGACCTCCGTCACCGTGCCCACGGTGGACCGGGGATTCCGCCCGGTGGTCTTCTGGTCGATGGAAATGGCCGGGCTCAGGCCGTCGATGGAGTCCAGATCCGGCTTGTCCATCTGGCCCAGGAACTGCCGGGCATAGCTGGACAGGCTTTCCACATAGCGCCGCTGGCCCTCGGCATAGATGGTATCGAAGGCCAGGGAGCTCTTTCCGCTGCCGGAAAGGCCCGTGATGACCGTCAGCTTATCCCGGGGGATATCCACGTTCACGTTCTTCAGATTATGTTCCCGGGCCCCGCGGACCCGAATCATTTCATTGCTCATTCAAAATATCCTGCCACTTTTTTCATCCATTGCCGTCGGAAGCGGAGCCGCTTCCGCAAGGGCTATGGTATCACAGAACTCGGAAAAAATGAACACTTTTCTCCAGGGCCCCCAAATTTTTGTTCATTTTCCTCCCGTCCTGTGGTATGATAGCAGGCGCGGGCCAAGGATTGCGCCCGCCAGAAGAGGAACACTGTTGAGGAGCGAATCATGACCTATTTGGAAGCCTCCCAAAGGCAGGTGGCGGCCCTGCAAGCCCAGGAGCACATTCGCGTTCTGTCCCTGGAAACCAGCTGCGACGAAACCGCCGCGGCCATCATTGAGGATGGGCGAAGGATCCTGGCGAACGTGGTTTTCAGCCAGATTGACCTCCACGAGCTGTACGGCGGCGTCGTGCCGGAAATCGCCAGCCGGGCCCATATGGAGGCCTGCGACCGGGTGGTGGACGAGGCCCTTTCCCAGGCGGGGATGGCCCTCTCCCAGGTGGACGCCCTGGCGGTCACCTATGGCCCGGGGCTGGTGGGGGCCCTGCTGACCGGCGTCAATTGCATGAAGGGCCTGGCCTTCGCGGCGGGAAAGCCCCTGATTCCCGTGAATCATATTGAAGGCCACGTCAGCGCCAATTTCCTAACCCACCCGGAGCTGGAGCCCCCCTTTCTTTGTCTGGTGGTCAGCGGCGGCCACAGCCACCTGGTCGAGGTGGCGGATTACGGAGAGTATCACCTGATGGGCCAGACAGTGGACGACGCGGCGGGGGAAGCCTTCGACAAGGCCGCCCGGGTGCTGGGGCTGCCCTATCCCGGCGGGCCCCGCATCGACGCCCTGGCGGAGGAAGGGGATCCCCATTTCCTGACCCTGCCCCATCCCAAGCTGGAGGGGAGATATGATGTGTCCTTCAGCGGGGTCAAGACCGCCTTTCTCAACGCCGTCCACAGCATGGAGCAGCGGGGGGAACGCCTGCCCAAGGCGGACCTGGCCGCCAGCTTCCGCTTCGCGGTGTGCGACCAGCTGGCGGAAAAAACGGAGCGGCTGCTGCGGGACCGGCTGGCAGATGGTAAACATCCGGTGATGGCTTTAGCGGGCGGAGTCAGCGCCAACCGGGAGCTGCGGCGACGGATGACCGCCCTGTGCGAAAAGCTGGGGGTGCCCCTGTATCTGCCCCGGTTGGACCTATGTACGGACAATGGCGCCATGATCGGCGCGGCAGCATATTATGAATTAAAGAAAGGAAAAGTGGCGGGGCTAGAGCTGAACGCGGCACCGGCACTTCGGTTTGTGTAATGTCAGAGCAAAAGAAATCGGTAGATAAGAAGCACGAGGCGCTGCAGGCGCTGAAGTTTACCCTGTTTTCCATCAGCGCCGGCGTCATCCAGATCGGCACCTACACCCTGTTCTACGAAGCCTTTCATTGGGCCCCCTGGCTGGCCTATCTGGTGAGCCTGGTGCTGAGCGTGCTGTGGAACTTCACCTTCAACCGGAAATATACCTTCCGCTCCGACGCGGACATCAAGAAGTCCATGGCCCTGGTGGCCCTGTTCTATCTGGTGTTCACGCCCCTGAGCACCTGGTGGACCGCCGCCCTGACGGGGGAAAACCCCTTCACCGGCGCTGCCGCCGCCAGCGAGCCCCTGGTGAACAATTATATCGTCCAGATCGGCACCATGCTGATCAACTTCGTGACGGAGTTCCTGTATCAAAAGTTCGTGGTCTATCGGGGCTCCATCGATTCCAGGAAGAAATAATCCTCCCACAACAGGAATCCATTCACAACAGCGCCCTTTCCGCGGCGCTGTTTTCATTTTTAGGCAAAATCCGTTCCCCCGCGAATTTTGCCCGGCTCTTGCGCGGGCTGGCCTTTCAATGGTATACTATGCTGTACTGTTGTGCCCGACAAACAGGCAAGTTTCGGAGCAGTACAGATTGAGGAAAACAGATTATGTTAGAGTTTATGAAGAAAATTCTGGGAACCAGCAATGATTCCCAGCTGAAAAAGCTGCGGAAAACCGTGGACGCGGTCAACGCCCTGGGGGAGGAATATCGCCGGCTGACGGATGATCAGCTGCGGGCCAAGACGGAGGAATTCAAAAAGCGCCTGCAAAACGGGGAGACGGAGGATGATATTCTGCCGGAAGCCTTCGCCACCGTGCGGGAGGCGGCGGACCGGGTGCTGGGCATGCGGCCCTATGACGTCCAGGTGCTGGGTGGCATCGTGCTGCATCAGGGGCGCATCGCCGAGATGAAGACCGGTGAAGGAAAGACCCTGGTCTCCACCATGCCGGCCTATTTGAACGCCCTGGGGGGCCAGGGGGTGCATATCGTAACGGTGAACGATTATCTGGCCCGCCGCGATAGCGAATGGATGGGCAAGGTGCATCGCTTCCTGGGCCTG
Organism: Clostridia bacterium; assembly: GCA_017464305.1. GTDB lineage: Bacteria > Bacillota > Clostridia > Christensenellales > Aristaeellaceae > Aristaeella. Next base: position 51,201 of record JAFUDS010000024.1, read on the forward strand.
TCCGTCGGCCTGATCATTCACGACCTGGAAAGCGACGAGCGCCGGGCGGCCTATGCCTGCGATATCACTTACGGAACCAACAACGAGCTGGGCTTCGACTACCTGCGGGATAACATGGTGGTGCGCCAAAGCAACCTGGTGCAGCGGGGGCACCACTTCGCCATCGTGGACGAGGTGGACTCCATCCTCATCGACGAGGCCCGGACGCCTCTGATCATCTCCGGCCCCGGGGATAAGAGCACGGAGATGTACGACCGGGTGGACGCCGTGGTGCGGCACCTGAAGCGGGACGAGGATTACGAGGTCGAGGAAAAGAAAAAGGCGGTCACCCTGACGGACGATGGCGCCCGGAAGGTGGAGCAGGCCTTTGGCATCGACAACCTGAACGACGCGGAAAACAGCGACCTGAACCACTATGTTTCCTGCGCCCTGCGGGCCAATGTGCTCATGAAGCGGGATGTGGACTATGTGGTGCAGAACGGCCAGGTCATCATCGTGGACGAGTTCACCGGCCGGCTGATGATCGGCCGGCGGTACTCCGAGGGCCTGCACCAGGCCATCGAGGCCAAGGAGCACGTGAAGGTGGAGCGGGAGAGCAAAACCCTGGCCACCATTACCTTCCAGAACTATTTCCGCATGTATCAGAAGCTGTCCGGCATGACCGGTACCGCCAAGACGGAAGAGGCGGAATTCCAGGGGATCTACGCCCTGGACGTGGTAGAGATTCCCACCAACAAGCCCAACATCCGGCAGGATCTGGAGGATGTGGTTTACAAAACCAAGGCGGCGAAATACAACGCAGTCATCGACTCCATCGTGGCCCATCACGCCACCGGTCAGCCCCTGCTGGTGGGTACCGTCAGCGTGGAAATCTCCGAGCTACTCAGCGATCTGCTGAAGAAGAAGGGCATCCAGCACGAGGTGCTGAACGCCAAGAATCACGCCCGGGAGGCGGAGATCGTGGCCCAGGCGGGTCACTACGGCGCCGTGACCATTGCCACCAACATGGCTGGCCGCGGCACGGACATTCTGCTGGGCGGCAACCCGGAATTCCTGGCTCGCCGGGCCATGCGGCAGGAGGGCGCGGAGGAGGAAATCATCGAAGCTGCCACCGGGCACAACGAGGACGTGCCCGAGGAGGTGCTGGCCGCCCGGGCCAGATACAATGAACTGTATCAGCAGTTCAAGCAGGAAACGGACAAGGAGCATGCCCAGGTGGTGGCCGCCGGCGGCCTGCATATTATCGGCACCGAGCGGCATGAAAGCCGCCGGATCGATAACCAGCTGCGGGGCCGCTCCGGTCGGCAGGGGGACAAGGGTTCCACCCAGTTCTTCATCTCCCTGGAGGATGACCTGATGCGCCTGTTTGGCTCCGAGCGCATCGGCACCATGGTGGATCGGCTGGGGCTGAAGGACGACGAGCCCCTGACCGCCGGCATGCTGACCAAGCAGATCGAGAGCGCCCAGAAGCGCATCGAGGGCCGGAACTTCGAGATGCGCAAGCATGTGCTGGAATACGATAACGTCATGAACCGCCAGCGGGAGGTCATCTACGGCCAGCGCCGCCGGGTGCTCATGGGCGAGGATGTGCACGAAAGCATCCTGAAGATGGCGGATCATGTCATCGACTTCGCGGTAGGCCGCTGGCTCACCGGGGAGGATCCCGCGGAGTGGGATTGGACCCAGGCCTCCAATTATCTGGAAAACCTGTGCAACCATCACGGAGCGCTGGAAGCCCTGAAGCCCCGGGCGGAGGAGCTGGGCCAGGAGGGCCTGGCCAGCGCCCTGAAGGAGGACGCTCACGTCTTCTACCAGGAGCGGGAGCAGCTGCTTTCGGAAATCCATGTGGAGATGCGGGAGCTGGAGCGGGTCATGCTGCTGCGCAGCGTGGACATCCGCTGGATGGACCACATCGACGCCATGGATCAGCTGCGGGACGGCATTGGCTTCCGGGCCTACAGCGGCAAGAACCCGGTAACGGAATATCAGATCGAAGCCGGGCATATGTTTGAGGAATTGAATCACCTGATCCGGGAGGACACGGTGCGTCGGGTTTATCAGACCAAGGTGCAGGTGACGCCGGAGCGGGTGCAAACCGCTAAGCCCACGGAGGCTCGCCTGGCGGGGGACGGCCCCCGGCAGCCCCGGAAGGTGAAGCCCAGCCAGAAGGTGGGCCGGAACGATCCCTGCCCCTGCGGCAGCGGCAAGAAGTACAAGAATTGTCATGGCAAAGCCATGGAGAACGAGGCATAAAGGGTGCGTATATTCGAGGGGAAATAAAGAAGGATATATAAAAGGAGATAAAGAACAATGATCGAACTCGAACAATACACCCAAGACCTGGCGGGCATCCGCAAGAGCATCCTCGCCGCCGGCGAAGCGCTCCACATCGACCACATGAAGGAGCAGATCGACGAGCTGACGGAGGAAATGAACCAGCCAGAATTCTGGAACGACACCGCCCGCAGCACCAGCGTCAACCAGAAGCTGGGGCACCTGAAAAACCGCATTGAACACTACGAAGGCCTGATCTCCACCGCGGACGACATCGAAACCATGATGGAGCTGGCCAAGGAAGAAAACGACGAGGATATGGTGGCGGAAGCCGGTGAAGGTCTGAAAGCCCTGAAGGAAAAGGCGGACGCCCTGGAGCTGGAAACCCTGATGCGGGGAGATTACGACGATAACGACGCGGTGCTGAGCCTGCACGCGGGTGCCGGCGGAACGGAGGCCCAGGACTGGACCCAGATGCTGTATCGGATGTACACCCGCTACTGCGAGAAGATGGGCTTCCAGGTAAAGCTGCTGGACCTGCTGGATGGCGACGAGGCGGGCATCAAGAGCGTGACCTTCGAGGTCAGCGGCGACCATGCCTATGGCTATCTCCGGGGGGAAAAGGGAGTTCATCGCCTGGTGCGCATCAGCCCCTTCGACTCCAACGCCCGGCGGCATACCAGCTTCTCTAGTCTGGACGTGGCTCCCATGCTGGCGGAGGACGACAGCGAAATCGAAATTGACATGAAGTACGTCCGGGTGGATACCTACCACTCCAGCGGCGCCGGCGGACAGAACGTCAACAAGACCTCCTCCGCCGTCCGGATGACCTATGTGAAGGACGACGTCACCATCGTGGTCTCCTGCCAGACGGAACGGGATCAGGTGCAGAACCGGGCCACCTGTATCAAGATGCTGAAGGCCAAGCTGCTGGAGCTGCGGGAGCGGGAAAAGGAACAGCAGATGGCAGACATCAAGGGCGAGATGAAGAAGATTGAGTGGGGCAGCCAGATTCGCTCCTACGTTTTCCAGCCCTACACCATGGTCAAGGATCATCGAACCAATTTCGAAAGCGGAAACATCGATGACGTGATGGACGGCAACCTGGAGAGCTTCGTCACAGCGTATCTGAAGATGCAGTAAGATGGATCCAAAAGGACGGGGCCAGATGGCCCCGCCTTTTTTGTAAGGGAAGCTGAGAAAGCATCACGCCTTTCGCGCTGTATGCTTTCTCCATCATTTTTCACAAGACAGAAGGAGGATTGCTTTGAGCGAAAAGCGCGCGCGCCTTACCGGAGCTATCTGCCTGCTTTGCCTGACCTTGGCCCTGCTGACGGGCATCATCTGGGTCTTTGCGGGCAGCGGGCCCCTTTTCGAGGCGGAAATGACCCGATTCGCCCCCAGCGCGTCCACCGGCTGGCCCCCGCAGGAATATCCCGCCATGGCCGCCCATATAGCGGACTATCTGGCAGGGCGTGTGGATGATTTCCAATATTTTTTGACGAATCCTTCTGGGGATAGCTTGCCTTGCTTCCACGATTATGAGCTGATTCACATGGCAGACTGCCGGCGGCTGATTCAGCTGGATGGATGGGTTGGGGCGATCTGCCTGGCGCTGGTCCTCCTGCTTTTCCTCCGCCTGATCCGCCATCGAAAGGAGCCGCAGGCCATGCTGGCGGCGGTTCATGGCGCCGGGCAAGCGCTATGGGGCATGAGCATCATCGCGGCGGCGCTGGCGCTATGGGCCATCATCAATTTTGACGGCCTGTTCATCACCTTTCATCATCTGGCCTTTCGGAATGATTATTGGCTGCTGAATCCGCGAACGGATCTGCTGATTCGGCTCATGCCGGAAAGCATGTTTATCGATCTGGGCCTCAAGGGATTAACTGTCTTCCTGCTGGGTCTGGCTCTCCTGGTGGCTGGCCTTCTGGCCCTCCGGAGGCATTACAAAAAGGGCACCAAACCATGAAGCGCTGCCTTCCCCTATGCAGAATCGCCCTCCCCAAAAGGGAGGGCGATTCTGCATCTCTTTAATTATCCGTTTCTCCGCCGCCGGGCTGCGTCGGAAGCGTTCAAGGTCTCACTCACCGCTTTGACCGTCGCATCCATGGGATCCTCTCCCTGGGCTTCTTCCGCCGCTGGGGCTTCCTCAGCCGCCGTCTCCGAGCCATCCTCGTTGTACAGCCGCTTCAAGGTTTCTGCCATCAGCTCTCCATCCTGAGAGGTGTTCTCCTCCAGCTCCTGCTCCGGCACTGCCGGTTCCTTTCCATCGCTGCCGGACTGAATTACGCTGCGCCGGTTCCGCTTGGGCTGGGTGCCATAATCCCGATAGTTGGCGCCCTCCAAATGATCCATGGCCTTGTTGGACTGGCTCTTCTTAATTCCCCGACGAATAAAGCCAATCAGCAGCAGCAGGAACAGCAGGGCTGTGATTCCGCCCAGAATGTACTTTGCCTGATCGGCGATGGTCTCCACCTGATCCGTCCATTCCGGCAGCTTCCGGGAGGCGGGCAGCTCCTCATAGCTCTCCGGCACGCTCTGATATTGCGGGGCGGGAGGCGTCACGATGGGCGCTTCCGTCGGTTCCGGCGTAGGCTGCTCCAGGGTAATCTGCAGGGAATTGCTGACAAAGGTCAGGGTCTGTCCCAGCTGATCCTGGCAGCTGGCGGAGAATTGGAAAATCCCCGGCATGCTGATAGCCATCTCCCGGGTAAAGGTTCTGCTTTCCCCGGCGGGAATGGTGTCGAAGGTATTGATCACCGTGTCCACCGCGCGAATCCGAATATTGGATACATCCACCGCGCTCTCGTTCCGCACGGTGATGGTGAAGCGCACGTTGCCCGGAATCTCATATACCGCGCTGCGGTCCGCCGTGGTTTCCAGCGCCAGCACGATCTGCTGCGTCGGGTCGGTGGCGATCACGTTCACTCGACCGGTAGCCGTTTCCACTGGCTCGCCGGTGACGTCCTCCGCGGTCACGGTAAACTGCAGATCCTGGGTCTCCGTAATGGTCAAATCCTTCTCCAGGGTTTCCGTTTTACCCGCTTCCACCGTTACGCCCGTAAACACCTCACCCAGGTTTTCGTCCGTCACGGTCACATTGGTGAAATCCACCGTGCCGGAGTTCTTCAGCTTCAGAGTCAGCTTCACCGTCTCTCCGGGGGCGCCGCCCTTCTTATCCGCCGTCAAGGTGGCGCTCAGCTTCACCTCGCCGTACTTGATCGTGGCAGATTCTACCTTCTGCGTATAGGTTTTGCCTCCCGCCTTGTAGGAAATCGTGGCCGCGGAAGTCAAATCCTTCTTGCCCATCTTGGTGGTAAAGGTGTAGCTCTCCTTCTCTCCCACCGCGATCTTCTCCACGGCACCGGACTTGCTGGAGATGCCGCTGTTTTCCTTAATGGTAATGCCAGTAATCTCCACCGTGCCCGTGTTTTCCAGCTCATAGGTCACGGTCACTTCCTGATCCTTCTGGGCGGTGGTAGGCTTAATGGTCCGATTCACTGTCAATTCCGGAGCCGCGCCGGCATAAATGATCTTCTTGGAGAAATTCTTGGTTTTATTGACCAATTCCCCTTCATCATTATAGATCGAATACTTGATCTTAAAGGTAATCCGGCCCGCATCCAGCTCCGCCTGGGTCACCTTCCATCTCCCGCTCCAGTTCTTGCTTGTCCCAACGCTCAAGGTAGGCGAGCCAAACTCTTCCACCTGTTTGCCGCTGGGGTAATAGAGCGTCACCGGGCCAGGCATATCGCTCTCGCCCACGTTGCTGACGGAGATGGACACCGTAATCTCCTTCGGCTCGGAAAACTGATTCGTCTCCAGCCCCATGGAAACCTTCAGCGGATCATCCGCCGCCAGCGCTACCGATCCGCACACAAAGACCAGTAGCAGCGCCGCCACCAAAGCGAAAATAGAAAGCTTTCTGTTCATGCACCATTCAGGACCCGCCCGGGCCCTTGCCCCCTTCCCTGAACATCAGGAGATGGTCAAACCCTTCCTGCGATATTGTTACAAAAATGATACCTACAGGAATACAAGGCTATTGTATTCGGAAGGCCTTATTTTGTCAAGAAAAAATGTCGTCTCTGTGACAAAATGTTACATTTTTATTTCGTTTATCGCCTTGTCCAGGGCTGCAATCACCCGATCGCACCAGGCGTCGAATTCCGGATCCGGCGTCTGGCATTCCGGATGAGCCAGGATGTAATCCAGGGCGATTCGCGCCCCCCGATGGAAGGGAATGGTGGTCGTCATCCCGGGAGCCAGGCGCTTCACCTTGCTGTTATCAAAGCTGACGCAGACCGACTTATCTCCAATCAGGCTGCCTTCATAGTCGTATCCCATTTCCTTTCCCGCCTCTGCCAGGAAAGCGGAGGAAACGTAATAGGGCTTCAGCTCCACCCCCAGGGCGTCGGCAATGGTGCCATAGATCTGGTTCCAGGTCAAAATCTCGTCCCCCGTGATGTGGAAGGCCTCCCCCAAGGCGTGCTTGTTGCCCATGAGGCCGATATATCCCGTGGCGAAATCCTCGTTGAAGGTCAGATGCCACAGGGAGGTGCCATCCCCCTGAATCAGCACCGGCTTGCCCTCCAGCATCCGCTGAATCACCTGCCAGGAGCCCTTGTTCCCATGGACGCCCATGGGTACCGCCCGCTCATCGTAGGTATGGCTGGGGCGAACGATGGTTACCGGAAAGCCTTCCTCCCGATATTTCTTCATCAGGAATTCCTCGCAGGCGATCTTGTTCCGGGAATATTCCCAGTGGGGATTGGCCAGGGTGGTCCCCTCCGTGATGCGGAAATCCGCCGCAGGCTTGTGATAGGCGGAGGCGGAGCTGATGTAGATATACTGCTTCGTCCGGCCCTGGAACAGACGATAATCCCGCTCCACCTGATCCACCGTGAAGCCGATAAACTCGCCCACCACGTCATACACTGTATCTCCGATGGCCGCCCGCACCGCCGCCTCGTCATTGATGTCCGCCACGATGGAATGCACCCCCTCGGGCACCGCGTCCTTCCGGTTGCCCCGGTTCAGCAGCCAAACCTCCCACAGAGGATCCTGGGCCAGCTTCCGCACAATGGCCGTACTGATAATGCCCGTTCCGCCGATAAACAATGCCTTCATGAATTTTGTACCTCCTGCAAAATAATTGAATCTCAACTTGGGTGAGAGCAGTATACGATACCTGCCCTGAAAATTCAAGACGGGTGGGAGGATTTTTCCTCCCGCCCGTCGGACTACGTCTAATTCTGCTTTCCCACTGGAAAGATCCTTCCCTCCAGCGGCATGTTCCATGCTTTCAGGGGCCTTAATTACCCAGATATGCCTTCCGAACCTTATCGTCATGTAGCAGGCTGCTGGCGGTGCCGGAGATGGAAATCGCTCCGGTTTCCAGCACATACGCCCGATCCGCCACCGACAGCGCCATCTGGGCGTTCTGTTCCACCAGGAGAATGGTAGCCCCGGAGGCATGCAGCTCCTGAATGATCTCAAAGATCTGATCCACCAGGATGGGGGCCAAGCCCATGGAGGGCTCGTCCAGCATCAGCAGCTTCGGCTTGCTCATCAGCGCCCGGCCCATGGCCAGCATCTGCTGCTCGCCGCCGGAGAGGGTTCCCGCGATCTGCTTTTCCCGTTCCTTCAGCCGGGGGAACCGGGCAAACACATCCGCCAGCGAATCCTCAATCTCGCTGTTGGGCCGGCTGTACGCACCCATCTCCAGGTTTTCCTTCACCGTCATTTGCTGGAAAACCCGCCGCCCCTCCGGGCAGAGGGCCAATCCCTTATAGATCATCTTGGAGGCGCTTGTGCCCCCGACGGGCACCCCATCCAGCACGATGGACCCCTGGCGGGGCTTTAGCAGGCCGGCGATGGTGTTCAGGGTGGTGGACTTCCCAGCGCCGTTGGCCCCGATCAGCGTTACGATTTCCCCTTCAAAAACCTCCAGGGAAATCCCCTTGATGGCGTGAATCGCCCCGTAATACACATGAAGATCCTTCACCTTCAGCAAAGGCAGTTTCTGCTCGCTCATGCCTGGGCCTCCTTTCCCGCCTGGGCGGACCGGGCCTTGCCCAGATAGGCTTCAATCACCGCCGGATTCGCCTGGATTTCATCCGCGGTACCCTTGGCGATGACCCGTCCAAAGTTCAGCACGCAGATGCCCTCGCAGACGCCCATCACCAGGCTCATGTCATGCTCAATCAGCAGGATGGCGATCTGGAATTCGTTCCGGATGCGGGCGATGGTTTCCATCAGCTCCTCGGTTTCCCGGGGATTCATGCCCGCGGCCGGCTCGTCCAGCAGCAGCAGCTTGGGATGGGTGGCCAGGGCCCGAATGATCTCCAGCCGGCGCTGGGCCCCGTAGGGCAGGCTGCCCGCCTCCTCGTCCGCCAGGTTTTCCATGTTAAAGATGTGCAGCAGCTCCAGGGCCCGCTCATGCTGCTTCTTCTCCTGGCTCCAGTACCGGGGTAGCCGCAGCACGCCGCTGAACATATCGTACTTGATCTGATTGTGCAGGCCGATGCGCACGTTCTCTTCCACCGTCATCTTGTCGAAAAGACGAATGTTCTGGAAGGTCCGGGCCAGGCCCAGCTTCGAGGCCTGGACGATATTCATGCCCTTCAGGTCCTGCCCGTCGAACAGCACCGCTCCGGAGGTGGGCTCGTACACCTTGGTCAGCAGGTTGAACACCGTGGTCTTGCCCGCGCCATTGGGGCCGATGAGCCCGGCGATTTCCGTCCGCCCAATGGTCAGATTGAAATCATCCACCGCCTTCAGCCCGCCGAACTGAATCCCCAAATGCCGGGTTTCCAGCACGGGAATCTCATTCACATCCCGCTCGGGCACGATGGAATGGGAGGGCACGGGCACCATCCGGGTATCCGATCTGCGTCTTACCTTTTCGCTCATTTTCCGACCCCTCCCTGCGCTCCTTGTGTCGCCGCGTTTTTCTTGCCCTGGAACAGCTTTTTCACCGGCGCGAAGATGGATTCCGCAATAGCGCGAACCGTGGGATTATTGGTGAAGATCATCACCAGAATCAGCACCACGGCGTACACCAGCATCCGGTAATCGGCGAATTCCCGCAGCAGCTCCGGCAGCATGGTCAACACTGTGGCGGAAATAATCGCGCCCAGGGTGTTGCCAATGCCACCCAGCACCACGAACACCAGCACATTGATGCTCTGGTCGAACTTGAACTTGCCGGGAATCAGGGTGGAATAGTTCAGCCCGTACAGTGCGCCGGCCATACCAGCCAGCACCGCCGCCGTTACAAAGGCGATCATTTTGTATTTGGTCACATTGATGCCCACGGATTCCGCCGCAATGCGGTTATCCCGAGTCGCCATAATGGCCCGGCCCGTGCGGCTGTTCACCAGGTTCAGCACCACGATCAACGAAAGGATGATCAGCACAAAACCCGCCGTAAAGGTGGCGATCTTGCCCACAGACACCGCGCCGTTAGGCCCGTTCAGCAGCAGCTTGCCGGGCAGGTTCGGGTTGATAAAGCCCAGCACCAGCTTCTGCCCATCCACGGAGGCATAAACGCAGTTCAGCACGTTGCGGATGATTTCGCCAAAGGCCAGCGTAACGATGGCCAGATAGTCCCCCCGCAGCCGCAGCACCGGAATGCCGATCAGCACCCCGAAGATGCCAGCCATGACGCCGCCCACCACAATCGCGATCACCAGCCGCAGGGTTTCGTTTTCCACCTGAAAACCGTTCAGCAGCCAGCCGGAGGCCACGATACCGCTGAAGGCGCCGATGCTCATAAATCCGGCGTGCCCCAGGCTCAGCTCACCGGAGATGCCCACCACCAGGTTCAGGCTCACCGCCATGACGATCCAGCAGGTAATGGGAATCAGCTGTCCCCGCAGGGACCGGCTCATGTCCTTGTAAAACACATTGCACAGCACAAAGGCCAGAATCACAATGCCGAAGGTCACGGAATTGTAGATCAGCTTTTTCTTTTTCGCGTTCATTCCGCTGCCCTCCTTACACTTTCTCACGAATCGGCTTGCCCAGCAGCCCGGTGGGCCGGAACAGCAGCACGATGATCAGCACCGCGAAAACGATGGCGTCCCCCAGCTCCGTGGAGATATATGCCTTGCCCAGAATCTCGATGACCCCCAGCAGAATGCCGCCGATCATGGCCCCAGGAATGGAGCCAATACCGCCGAACACCGCCGCCGTGAAGGCTTTGATGCCGGGCATGGAGCCGGTGGTGGGCATCAGGGTCGGATAAGCGGAGCAGAGCAGAATGCCCGCCACCGCCGCCAGAGCGGAACCGATGGCAAAGGTGGTGGAGATGGTGCGGTTCACATTGATCCCCATCAGCTCCGCCGCGCCCCGGTCCTCGGACACGCATCGCATGGCCTTCCCCACCTTGGTCCGGGAAATAAAGGTGGTCAGGACCAGCATAATCACGATGTTGGCCAGAATCGCCACCAGGGTCACCCCGCTGATATTCAGCTTTCCGCCGAAGAGCGAGAAGGTGGGCAGGGCCATCATGGTCGTGGCCGGGAAGCTCTTGGGGTTGGGGCCCCAGATCAGCAGCGCCAGATTCTGCAGCAGATAGCTCATGCCGATGGCGGTAATCAGTACCGCCAGGGAAGCCGCCTGCCGCAGGGGGCGATAGGCCAGCCCCTCAATGGTGATTCCCAAGGCGGTACACACCAGCATGGCCACAATCAGGGCCAGCACCGGGGGCAGATTCCAGTACTGCAGCGCGCAGAAGGCGATGTAAGCACCGACCATAATCACATCGCCATGGGCAAAGTTCAGCATCTTGGCGATGCCATAAACCATGGTATATCCCAGGGCGATGATGGCATAGATGCTCCCCAGGCTGATGCCGTTAACCAGGTTGGACAGAAAAATCATCGTTCTTGTCCTCTCTTACGGAAGGTTGATCATTGTGTATCCGGCCATATTTCCACCATCCTGGCAATGAAATATGGACCTATCAAAAACGAGCGAATCCGCTCCCGATGATTCGGGAGCGGACCGCGCTATCAGACGTGATAAACGTCCTTTTCCTTAGTTGTTGAATCCGACATAAGCGCCGTTCTCGATAATCACAGCGGTGGGGGTCTTGCTGACCTCACCGTTGGCGGACCAGGTCATGGTACCGGTGACGCCGGCGATTTCGATTTCCTGAATCGCGGCGATGATGCGGTCGCAGATATCCTCCGCGGCTTCGCCTTCCTGCACGTCCGCCTTCTCGGCAGCGGCCACCAGCGCGTACACGCCGTCATAGGAGTCCGCGGCGAACTGGTTGGGCACTTCGTTGTACAGCTCCTGATAGGTAGCTACGAACTTCTGGGTCTTCTCATCCTGGGCGTCGGCAGAGAAGGGGGTCAGCAGCATGACGCCTTCCGCCAGAGCGGTGTCAAAGCCTTCGATGGACAGGATGCCGTCCATGCCGTCCACGCCGAAGAAGATGGGGGCGAAGCCGTTGGCGTTGGCCTTGATCAGGATCTGGGAAGCGGGGGTGTAGTAGATGGGCAGGAACACCAGCTCGGCGCCGTTGTTCTGGGCATCCGCCACCTGCACGGAGAAGTCGGTGGTATCATCGGTGAAAGTGGTGGTGGAAACGATTTCCAGACCCACTTCCGCCGCCTTGTCAGCGAAGGTCTGATAGATACCGGTGGAATAGGCGTCCGCGTTGTTGTAGATCACAGCCACCTTGGTCGCCAGGTTGTGCTCCGCGATGTACTCAGCGGAAGCGGAACCCTGAGCCGGGTCGGTGAAGCACACCTGATACACGTTGTCCTTGTCCGCGGTCACAGCGGTGGAAGAGGCAGAGGGGGTCAGCATGAACACCCGCTCCTCATAGGCCACTGCGCCCACAGCGATGCAGGGGGTGGTGGTGGTGGTACCGACGATCAGCTGCGCGCCGGCGTCCATGGCGTTGTTGTAGGCGTTCACGGCCACTTCCGCGTCATGGGTATCGTCTTCGTCGATGATTTCCACTCTGTACTTGCCGCCAGCGGCGTTGATTTCATCCGCGGCGATCTTGGCGCCCCGGCTGGTAGCCATGCCGTACACGGCGGCCGCGCCAGTCAGCGGACCAATGTGCGCGATCTTCAGCGTAATCTGATCCTCAGCGCCCGCAAAGGACAGCACGCTCAAACACATGGCCAGAGCCAGCGCCAAAGCAACAATCTTCTTCATCTTGTTTTCCTCCATCCGAAATGTATTCTGTAAATCCAAAGGGATTTTACCGCGCCATTATACTCACGCAAAATCCCCGCGTAAAGCGATTTTATTGTTTCTTTCCTGTATTTTTTTATTGCTTTACAGCGCTAAATTTTTGAGTTTGTCACATTCGTCCATTCTTTTCCCAGATTGATCCTGTGACGTTTTGGCAAGCCTTCGATTTAACCGGTTTTCCTCAGATATCCGACACCACATTCTGGGCCCAGAAATCGCTGCGCAGCATCAGCAGCCCGATGATCAGCTTGATGATGTCAATAAACTGGACGCAGAAATAGATCTGCACGATGGTGAGATCCGTGAACCGGGTCAGCAGGAAGGCCAGCAGCACCGTCACCGCCCAGGTATACACCGCGTCGAACAGGAAGGTGATCACCGTCTTGCCGCCGGAACGAATGGTGAAATAGCACACATGGGCAAAGGAATGCAGGGGCAGGGAAAGCCCGGCGATGATCAACAGCTGACAGGTCAAATCCCGCACCTCTTCCCCTACATTGTACAGCCGGGGAACATAAGGCGCCGCCAGGATCATGGCCAGCCCGATGATCACATGGATCACCTCTGTCAGGAAAACCAGCTGCCGATCCACCTCCCGGGCCTCCTCCAGGTTGCCCGCCCCCAGCCGCTGGCCCACCATGATGGAAACAGCGCTGCCCATGGCAAACATGATGACGCAGAACAGGTTCCAGGCCGTGCCCGTAATGTTCAGGGCCGCCACGGCGTTCAGCCCCCGGCTGGAATAGAACTGATTGATCAGCGTCATGCCCAGGGACCACAGGATCTCATTCACCAGCAGCGGCGTCCCCGTGGGAATCACCTTGCGGATCAGGGGCATCGGCACCCGCAGGCTGCGATACACGCCCTTCATATAGGGATACTTCTCCGTATGCCGATGGGCATACCCCACCACAATGGCCATTTCCACATACCGGGAGACCACCGTGGCGATAGCCGCGCCCTGGACCCCCAGCGCCGGCGCCCCCAGATGGCCAAAGATCAGCACCCAGTTCAGAAACAGGTTGGTGGCGATGGCGCAAATCCCCGCCACCATGGGCACCACCGTCTCCCCGCTCTCCCGCAAGGTGCTGGCGTAGGCCTGGACAATGGCAAAGGGCAGCTGTCCCCACAGCATGATCATCAGATAAGCCCGGCCCTCCCGCAGGGTCAGGGCCAGGTCTCCCCCATTGCTCTCCCCCTGCAGGAAGCTGTGGATGAACCCTTCTCCAAAGGCGGCATAGATGAGGATTCCCAAAACGGACAGCAGGACGCTGAAGAGCATCTTCAGCCGGAAGGCATGCCGCATGCCATCCATGTCCCCCTTGCCGTAGAACTGGGCGCCATAGATGCTGATGCCGCTGAGACCTCCGAAGATGGACAGCATGAACACATTCAGCACCGTATTGGCGATGGACGCGGCGGAAATCGCCTCCGTCCCCAGGCTGCCCACCATCACATTATCCAGCAGGGACACGAAATTGGTAATAAACTGCTGCACAATGATGGGAATCAGCAGGGTCAGCACAGATCGGTAGAAAGCCCGGGAACCAATGAAGCGCTTCAGCACGGGGAAATTTCCTCCTGGAAAATCGATACCCGCCTATTTTACCGAAACAGAAAGGGAAGTCAAGGGTAAAGCTTGTGATTTTTCCCCGCTCTTCCAACAATCCAGCTTTCTCCCGCGCCGCCACACCACGAAAGGGGCGCCTTCTCCAAGAAGGCGCCCCGCAAAATGGATTCCGGAGCGGATTTACTCCGCCAGCAATTCTGCCGGTGTGGCAGAATAGATGACCTCTACCGCCGGATTGCCGTCCGGGTTAAAGTCCGGGCCGCTGACCAGGTACCAATATTCGCCGTCGAAGAACGGAATCGTTCCATCTTCCCACAGTCGGTTGGCCACGGCATACACATACTCTCCGTTTTCATCCTCCAGCAATCCGCGAATGAAGCTTCCCACATGAGCGGAATACACGTCGTTCATGGTAGATCCCATATAATCATCCGTAGCAGCGTCAATCACCTTCCCATAGGTAGCCAGCGCGTATGCCGCGATGGAGGGGCTGGTCGTGGGGCCAGGGCAACCCTCATGATCCATGCTCTTATAATTAGCCAGCACAGTGTCATCCATCACATTCCACACGCTCGGTCCAACTGCCTTGTATCCCAGCGTGCTGATGCTGATATTGATACTGCCCGCCACAGCATCCTCGTTCCAGATCCGAACCCATTCCTTGAAATTAGCCATCACTTCATCGCTGAGTTCCGTGGCGAAATCCAGGCTCAGACCCTTCATGGTTCCATTGAGGGCGTCCACATCCACCAATTCCACAATCTGCTTTTGCCAATCCGCAAAGGCTACCTTAGCGGCTTCGTCCGTGGCTTCCTTCTTCTCGTCATACCAGGCCGGCACCGGACCAATCGACTTCACCTCGGTCATGGGCGGCATCACGTTAAAATAGGTTGTTCTCGGCGCGGCCGCCTGTTCCGCCTGCTTGGCGGCAGCTTCCTCCCGCTCCGCTGCCGTGCTCACAGTCAAGCGGCAGGATCCGTTTCCGGAGAGCATCAGCTCCCAGTTGGTGCCATCCTCCTGGGCATAGGTATACTTTCCAGGATTAACCGTCGCGCCAGGTGTCGTCATATCCTCGCCAGCCGGTTCAACGGAACCATCCTCGTTCATTTTCCAATTAGCTGTACCGTCCGCCTGGAAGAAATCAGGCTTCTCAGCTTCAGGGGTTTCCCAGGCGCCCGTAGCAAAATATCCATTCCCCAGATCAGTCCAGCCCTCCGCGGTATAGGTTGTGCCTGCGGAGATGTTTTGCCTTTCGTTCTTCGGGCCCACATTCAGCGCTACCACCTTCGCCGGATCCAGATTGAATTCCGTGTACAGACCGCTGACATAATCCGTCCCCAGGGACCAATAAGCATTCCCTTCCTCATCCACCAGCACCGCGAACGCGCTGCCAGTATCGCTCTCCTGCGGCGTGGCCAGCACCGTCAGATCCTTATATTGCTCCGGATCGTATTTTTCATCGAATTCCTTAACCTGCTTTGCGGACACCAGTCCATGATTGTACAGGAAGCCGGCAGCCAACAGCTTGGCGCCGGAAGCAAATGGATAACCAGTCTCCGTGCCGAAATATCCTTCCCAGCTGCTGATGCCCGGGAACGCACTGCCGATATAGGAAGCGATCAGGTCCACCTGGGAATGGCCCGCCAGATCCTCGCCTGTTTGGGTCCAAACCATGTTCACTACATAGTTCCAGGCATCATTGGCGATGGATTTCCCCACCGCGCCCTGGGTCGTGGTAGGCACTGCGTTGCGCACATAGCAGACCATCCAGTTGCTGTCCACATCTGCCCATTTATCCAGCGTTGACTGAATATCCTCCGTAACATCCGCCTCGCTTACCTCGATCTTCTGAGGATTGACCAGCGACAGGATGACCGAGGGGTCAAAGATCGTATAAGCCTGTGTCTTCCATCCTTCGAAAGCCTCCAGAATCACGCTTTCTGTTTCTTCTGTATACCAGGCCGGCAGGGCGTCCTCATAGACGCGAATCTGCCATTCATTTTCTGGATACAGATAGGGATATTCCTGCTCTCCCGCAGGAACCACAGCGACCTTGGCAATGCTTCCATCCTCCGCCAGCTCATTCTCCCGAATCAGACTGGCGAAGCTTTCCACCGCCAATTGGCTGTATACCTTCCCTTCCGAGGACACAATGGCCACAAAGCCTTCTTCCGCCTGGCCCGCGTCCGCGAGCACGGCCGTCACATCCGCCAGCGCACCAGAAGCCAACATCAGGGCCAGCGCGATGGCAAGTACCAGAAACCATTTCTTCATGGGATAGACCCTCCTTTGTTTGAATTTATCTGAATTTTAGCGGATGATCTTCCCGAGAATCAATTCTTCTTTTTGCTCCTTTCTTTCCAAATTCGAATGAAAAAAAGCGGCCTCCCGCCGCTTCCTCCCATCCGCTTTTATGCCCCGCCCCGCTACTTCGAATGAACTTCCTTCCCATAGTAATCCCGAATGTAGCGAATAAACACATCCGCGGAGGACGACATGCTCTGGCCGCGATTGCTCACCGCATTGATATCAAAGGTAATGCTGGGTACGATAGGCACAACCACCATATCCGCGCTGGCATTTTCCATGGCGCAGCCCCTGCTCATGATGCTGACCCCGATTCCCTCTCGAATCATCTTCATGATGGTGGACGCATGATAAATGCTGGTTACATAATCCAGGGATACCTTTTCCTCTTTGCAGGCCTCCGCCATCAGCCGCATCTCCAGGACGGTCTTATGCTCAATCAACGCTTCCTTCGCCAGCTCCTGCAGCGTCGTGCCGTCCATTTCCGCCAGGGCATGACCGCTGGGCACCACTGCCACCAATCGATCCGTGGTAAAGCGGGCCAAGTGATATTCCCTGGGATTCACCTTCTCCGCGTAAAAGATGACGTCCGCCTTGCCGGCATCCAGCATCCCCTTCAGATCATGGCCCTCCCGCTCGATGATATTCACCTTGATTTCCGGATGCAGCCGGCTGAATTGAGAAATGGCTTCCACAATCCCGTACATGCCGTGCTTATCCATAAACCCGATATTGACGATATATTTTTTCCCGCGCTTCATGCTATCCAACGTAGCCAGGCTCTGCTCATGAATCTCGCAGATCTGTCGGGCGTAGATCAAATACTGCTCTCCATAGGCATTCAGCGTAACGCTGCGGGTGGTCCGGTCGAACAGGGAGGCGCCCAATTCCTCCTCCAGCTTGTGAATATGCTTGGAAAGGGTGGACTGCGTCAGGGCCATATCATCCGCCGTAATCTGAAAATTGCAGGATTTCGCCAGCTCCACAAACTCACTCAGCACTGAGATTTCCATGTCGCATCCCCTTTGCTCCGTCTCTGTCGTTTCGAAAGGTATAAATTTCCCTCCAGCAGGGCCAAAATATTCATTCGCTTCACACAAGGTCAGTATATCAAAGGATTCCTTTCCCCGCAAGCGGGAGAAAAGGCCCGCTGCCAACGCGATGCGAGCCCTTTTCATCTCCGTTCGATGGCTTATAGCGTCAATCCCCCGTTCACCGGCACCACAGCTCCGGTGATAAAGGACGCTTCATCGCTGGCCAGGAAATTGATGATTCCGGCAATGTCCTCCCGGGTACACAGCCGGCGTAGAGGAGTAGCGGAAACGATTTTTTCCCGCTCCTCCTCCGTCAACCAAATAGCGGTAGCATCCGGTCCATCCCCATCGATATAGCTATGCATGACGCAGTTCACCCGAATGCCCTTGGGCGCCAGCTCCTTTGCCATTTCCTTGGTCAGGGTCAGCACGCTGCCCCGGGCCGCGGCGCAGGCTGGATTGTTAAAATAACCTCCATGATACCCATCGTCCGAAACCACATTGATCACCACCGGGCTCTTGCTCTTTTCCAGATAGGGCAGGGCATACATGGTGTTGAAGAACAGGTTTTCCGAGATGGTTGCCGTCCGGTGCCAATAATCCTTATCCGTGTTTTCCATGGTGTAGCGGGAAAACCCGCCGCCCGAGGCGTGGACAATAATATCGATGCTGCCAAAATACTCGTAAATCCATTGCAGCACATCCTGGGAAGTGGAATCCTCCTGATAGATTTCCGGCGCCAGACGCCTGTTCAATTCCAGCTTGAATTGCGGATTCTGGGCAAAACCGATGATCCGATCCTTGTACTTCGGATCTATATACTTCATGGCCTGGATCACCCGCTCGTGATTTCCGCTCAGAAAGCACACATTCGCGCCGCAGGCCAGCGCCATGTTCACCGTAGGATCTGGCCGATCCCCCGAAGCGCCTGAGATAATCATGGTTTTCCCTTGAAGCGACATCATCCCCTGTTTTCCTCCTTTCGTTTCTTCCTTCCTCTCCGAGGGAATTTCTCTGTGCGTAAGCTTTACAGCTGATTGATTTCCTTCACCCGATGGCAGGCCACGAAATGTCCCGGCTGCACCTCCGTCAACGGTACGGGCTCGTGGCAGCAATGCTGGGCATAGGGACAACGCTTGGCAAAACGGCATCCGGGCTTGGGATCAATGGGCGAATTGATCTCTCCCTTCAACTGGATGCGCTCCGGCTGCGCGTCAATATCCACCGTAGGGATGGCGGAGAGCAGCGCCTTGGTGTAGGGGTGCAGGGGCTGGTCAAACAGGCTCTTCTTATCCGTCTTCTCAATCATCTGACCCAAGTACATGACACAGATGTAATCGGAGATATGCCGCACCACGGACATATCATGGGTAATGAACAGATAGGTCAGCCCCAGCTGATCCTGCAAATCCATCAGCAGATTCAAAATCTGCGCCTGGATGGACACATCCAGCGAGGAAACAGGCTCATCGCAGACCACGAATTTCGGGTTCAGCGCCAGGGCCCGGGCGATGCCCACCCGCTGTCTGCGGCCTCCGTCCAGCTCATGGGGATAGGACAGCCGAAGCCGCTTTTCAATGCCGACAATGTCCATCAGCTCGTCGCTCTTCTTTTCAATCTCCGCCTTTGAGTCCTTGGTCAGCAGCCTCATGGGCTCCTGAATAATATCCTGTACCGTCTGGCGGGGATCCAGGGAAGAGTAGGGATCCTGAAAGATGATCTGGGCGTTTTTCCGGAATTCCAACATCTGTTTTTTATCCAGATGAGTCACATCCTTGCCGTCAAACCGAATCACGCCGTCCGTCGATTCCTGCAGATGCACGATGGTCCGCCCCAGGGTGGATTTGCCGCATCCGCTCTCGCCCACCAAGCCCACCGTCTTGCCCGCCTCAATGGTCAGGTTGACGTCGTCCACTGCGTGCACGGTACCCCGGGCGCTCTTGAAATATTTTTTCAGGTGTTCAATTTCCAGCAGATTACTCATTTTTCTTCTCCCTCCCCCGCCGGGTTGCAGCAGAGAATTGTGTGGGTATCTGACAAACGCGTCGGTTCATAGCGATAGCTCTTGCACTTTTCGCACCGCCGCTCGCACCGGGGATAGAAGGCGCAACCCTCGATTTGCTCCGTGGGATCCGGCGGCAATCCCTCAATGGGGGAAAGCCGCTCCACGTCCTTCTTCAAATCCGGCAGGGCGCCGAACAGCCCGATGGTATAGGGGTGGGTAGGATGGCGGAAGACGTCCGCCTTCGTGCCGTACTCGATGATCCGCCCAGCGTATATCACCGCCACCTGGTCGCAAATTCCCGCCACCACGCCCAGGTCATGGGTAATCAGGATCATGGAGGTGCCCAACTCATCCCGCAGGCGCTTAATCAAATCCAGCACCTGGGCCTGAATGGTCACATCCAGGGCGGTGGTCGGCTCATCAGCAATCAGCAGCCGGGGAGAACAGGCCAAGGCCATGGCGATGACCACCCGCTGTTTCATGCCGCCGGAGAACTGATGGGGATATTCCCCCGCCCGGTCCGCGCTGATGCCCACCAGCTCCAGCATCTCCTCCGCCCGCTTTTCCGCTTCCGCCTTCGTGCAGTGGTGATGCTGAATATACCCTTCCGCGATCTGTTCATTCACCCGCTTCACCGGGTTCAGGGCGGTCATGGGGTCTTGGAAAATCATGGAGATCTGGTGGCCACGGATCTTGCGCAGCTCCGTATCATTCATCTGGAAGATGTCCTCTCCCTCGTACAGCACCTGGCCTTCCATCTTCTTGACCGCGTGAGGCGGGAGAATTCTCAGGATAGATTTGGCGATGGTGGTCTTGCCCGCGCCCGTCTCGCCCACCAGGCCCAGGGTTTCTCCCGCCGCCAGGTCGAAGGAGACGCCATTGACCGCGTACACCGTCTGGGCGCCGGATTTATATTGTACGTTCAAATCCCGGATGGAAAAGAACGCGCTTTCTTTCTTCTCATTCATGACAAACTCCCTCACTCCTTCAGCGTCGGATCCAGGATATCCCGCACCGCATCTCCGATCAGGTTAAAGCTGAGCACGGTGATGAGGATAAAAATTCCCGGAATGATGGCCATATGGGGATAATAGCGAATGTAGCTGCGGGCGGAGGACAGCATGGCGCCCCATTCCGGCGTCGGCTGCTGAACTCCCAGCCCCAGAAAGCTCAGGGAAGAGGAGGCCAGGCCGTTTCGGCTGATGCCCATGGCGATTTCCACAATAATGGGAGAAATCGCGTTGGGAATCACATGCCCGGTAATGATCTTCCGAGTAGGACAACCGATGGAGGTTGCCGCCTCCACGTACTCCATGTTCCGAATCCGCAGGATATTGGCCCGCATCAGCCGGGCAAAGCCGGAGATATTGGAAATACCCAGGGCCAGGATGCACTTATCGATCCCCGTTCCAAACACCGCGCAGAAGGCCATGGCCAGAATCAGCATGGGGAAGGACTGGAAGATATCCAGGAAGCGCATCAGCGCGCTATCCACCGCGCCGCCAAAGTAGCCCGCCACCGCGCCCATGGCGATGCCCAGCACCGCGGCAATGGCCGTGGAAAGGATGCCGATAATAAAGGTATACCGCGCGCCGTATAGCACCCGGGAGAGAATATCTCTCCCCAGCTCATCGCAGCCCAGCAAATGCTCCGCGCTGGGCAGGCTGTAAGCATTCAGCCCATCCATGCTTCGATAATCGTATCGGCAGATCAGCGGGGATATCAGCGACAGCACAATCAGCACACATACCACCGTCAAACCAAACACGGCGGATTTATTCCGCAGCAGCTTTCGCCAAACATACCGGAGAGAACCGGGTTTCAGGCTGCCGGTGTCTTTTCGATTGCCTTTCATGGATCACTCGTCGCGCCGGCCATGATGACGACCGCCATGGTGGCGCTTCTCCTCCTCTCCGGATTTCTTCTTATGGGATGTATACTGGGCCTTGATTCGCGGATCCACCAGGGAATAGGCCAGGTCCGTCAGCAGCATGATCAGGGAGAAGGTCAGGGCGATAAACACGATGCCTCCCGTCACCACTGTGGAATCCCGGTTGTTGATTCCGTTCACCAGCAGCTGACCGATTCCGGGGATGGAGAAAATCACTTCGATCACCGTCGCGCCGCCCAGCATGCCACCAAAGCGCATGCCCACCAGGGTCAGAATCGGGATCAGCGCATTCGGCAGGGCATGGCCATAAACCACCTTCCGCTCATTGATGCCTTTGGACCGGGCCGTGGTCACAAAATCGGACCGAGTGACCTCCAGCATGCTGGCCCGCACCTGTCTGGTAAAGCCGGCCAGCCCGCCCAAGGAGTTCGCCAGCGTTGGTAAAATAAAATACTTGAAGGATCCACTGCCCGTGGAAGGCAGCCAGTGCAGCTTCAGGGCAAAGAGCAGCATCAGCAGCAGCGCCAGCCAGAAGCTGGGCATGGAATCCAGCACCAGCGTCACGATCAGGGCGAAGCGATCCCCTACGGAATTGGCGTGCTGCGCGCAGAAGACCCCCAGCGGAATGCCAATCACCACCGTGAATATGATGCTGTAAATGGCAATCTTCAGCGTATTTGGGAATCGCGTCATCAGCTGGTATTGGATGCTGGTTCCGTCGATCAGGCTGGTGCCAAAGTCAAAGTGGAAAAACACGCCTTTTAGATATTCTCCCAGTCGAACCAGGAAAGGTCTGTCCAGTCCCATGGCTATTCGCTTGGCTTCCACTTCCGCCGGCGTATGGGTACCGGAACCAAGGGCGATCATCACCGGGTCTCCCGGAACAAAATTCATCAGGGTAAACACGATGATGGTCACAGCGATCAGCGTCGGGATCAGGATCAACAGACGCTTCAGAACATATCGTACCATCGTTTATATCCTTTCCTTCTCCCCCTGAAACAAACTGCTGTCGCGGGGGAAGCGCGACAGCAGATGTTTCGGTAATTCTTGTTGCTTACTTCTGCAGCGGCACAGGATGATAGTCGCTGGTAAAGGTCATCGCCTGCAGGGTAGCGTTGTCCGTTCCCAGCGCGATGTCTTCGATGCCCTTGCGAGCCACGAAATAGTTCACTTCGTTGTACATACCCACCGCGTAGCACTGCTCATAGGTGTAGTACTGATGGAAGGCATCCATATCCGCTTCGGAGCGGGTCGCCACGGCAGCCTTCAGCAGCTCCTGCAGCTTTTCGTCATGAATGTTGTTTTCGGAGCCCTTTTCGCCATACACTTCTTCGCTGAACATCCGGCTCCAGAAATTGGCCGTGAAGTCCGTTACTTCGGATCCGCTTTCCGCGAAATCCCAAGCGGTGTTGTCCGCGTAATAGGTGTTGAACACGGCGCGGTCATACGCCACGATGTCCATGACGATACCAGCCTCCGCCAGCTGCTGCTGCATGACCACGTAGGGCTGCTGGGGCGCCTGGGCCCGAACGATGAACCGGAGCACCAGCTCGTTCTCGCCATAGCCAGCCGCGTTGCGGTATTCCACTGCCTTCTCCAGATCCCGGGTGTAATAGTCTTCCTCGTTCCAGGCCTGCACATAGTCCGGCGTCACATCCGGGCAGATGTCATGATGCAGCTGATAGGAATCATTGCCCTGGCCCAGCAGGAACACCTGGTCGATATCCAGCGCATAAGCCACGGCCTTCCGGACGTTGGGATCCGCCGCCACAGAGCTGGGATCGCAGTTGAAGATCAGAATCGCGTTCATGAACTTCGGAATCTGATAGATTGCATAATTGGGGTCATTCCGGAAGATGCGGTCATAGGCGATATAGCTGACCTGGGCGTAATCCACTTCCCCGTTCTCCAGGGCGATGGAGCGGGCGTCATCCTCGCTCATGCACAGAATCTGAATGGTCTTCACATTCTGCTTTTCCGTGGTGCTGAGCTCCTCGGTCTTCCAATAGTCTTCCCGCGCCTGCAGGGTCACGGAATGGCCATTCTGCACATTGGTCACATAATAGGCGCCGGTGGTGGCGGGATCATTCAGCACCTCATCCTCGCTGGCGGATTCATACCAAGCCTGACTGCAGATAGCGGTGTTGATCACTGCGGACTCAAAGCCGCCTTCGTCCCCCGTCTTGGTTTTGAAGTTCAGCTCGTTGTCGCTGATCACTTCGATGGTGTCATAGTAGTTATTTACATAGGCGTAATAGCCCAGCTCATAGTTCTTATCGAAGCTGAATTTTACGTCATTGGCGGTAATCTTGTTGCCCTTGGAGTCCGTAATATCGTTCAGCACGATATGCCAGGTGGTGTCGTCCACCTTGGTGATCTCCTTCGCCGCTGCCAGCTCCATCCCCGCGCCGATCATCGCGCCGGTGTAAGGGCGGGTAGCCAGATGGGTCCAGATGATGTTCTGCAGATACATGGATACTTCGCCCTGGGAGTTGCTCCAGGGAGCCACGTTGAAGGAATCGTCGTCCGCCGCGATCACGACGGATTCAGCCTGGTAGGAGGTCTCGGCCACCGCGCTCAGGCTTAAGCAGCCGATCGTCAGCATCAGGGCCAACAGCATTGCCAACAGTTTTCTGGTTTTCATGGGTTTTCTCTCCTTCATCAATATTTTTTTGAAAGCCTTCTTCTCCGAAAGCTTACAAAGTCGGTTGTGTAGTTCTGTCCATCCTTCGGGGCGTCCCCCTTCTTTCATGGACATCTTATCGCGTTGAAAATATTGAATCAATTCCTTTTATCCGGGGATTCTTTCCGTTTTGGAATCATTCCAAATTGCTTACTTACTTCCGTTCCCCCGCGGAGCGGGGGCGAACGTTTCAAACCCAATCCGCATCCAGCGGCTGATCTGATTTTCCCTCATCTCTGTTCCCCCGCGGAGCGGGGGAACATTTTGGACTTAATCTGCATCCAGCGGCTGGTCCTTATATTCCTCGTACAGATCGGGGAGGAAGGTATACAGATGCTCCCATTCCACCAAGGTATGAATGACCACCTTCTTCAAATACGCCTCGTCGCATTTCGTCGCAGGATCCCGGACCAATTTCCCGTTCACCGGCCGCCAGCCGATCCATTCCCGGCTGCGGGTTTCGATGCCCCCCAGGGGACAGGGCCGATTGTAGGAAAGGCAGAGATGGGTGCCCGGCTCGTCGAAGGTCTCGTAGGATCCCTTTCCATTGAACTGGCAACCCGCCTCCTGCAGCGCCTGCAGCTGCTCCTCCGTCACGCCAAAATCCCGCACGTCAAACTGATGCCGGATGGTATCGTACATCCGCTCTCCCGCGCCCAGGTCCAGGCTCTCCGTCGTATGAATGCCATCGGAGCCCTCCTGCCAGTTGACATAATAGTGATCATAATGATCCGCGTAATTCCAGATCTTGTACCGCAGATTACCGTGTCCGCCCACCATGCTCTTGGATTTCAGGTTCCGCCAGTTCCGATACCAGCGCTCCATCTCCGCCGTAATATGAGGCGGCCGTACCCGATAGGTCGCCACATAGCCAGAACCATCCTCAAACATGCAGTAGCCCAACTCCACCTTGTCGTAGCCCACAGGCTTCAGCAGATCCGTAAAATTCTCCGGCCGAATGGCGTCCTCCACCGCCATGGGCTTTTGAATCAGCTGCATCTCCACTGGATTGGGGTAGTGCAGCGGATAATTGTAGAAATACTTCGCCAGGGGCATCTTCTCTTCTTCGGGATACAGCTTTTGCCGAATCTTCACCACACTGGGATCGTTGGTTTGCAATATTTCCTTCTCTACCGTTCCGAAAGCCATTGGTTTTCCTCTCCTTTCTGTCAATCCTCGTCCAGGTCCTTATCCTTATATGCCTCATACAAATCCGGAAGCACCTCGTACAGATGCTGCCGTTCAATGGTGTTATGAATCAGAATATTCTTCACCATCTCCTCGCTGCAGGGCGTGCTCTCATCCCGCAGAATCTGACCATCCTTTGGATAATAGCCCAGCCATTCGCAGTTCACGCTCTCCCGGCCGCCCAGGGGACAAGGCCTACTGAACCGCAGCACAAGATGATGGCCCGGATGGCCAGGGAATTCCTCCCAGAAGCCCTCTACCCGCACATCCTTCGCCGCCAGTTCCGCCTCCCGCTCCTCGCTGAGACCATACTCCCGCAGATTCATCCGGTAGGAAATCTGCGGAATTCCCTTGGAGGGATCTCCGGTCTTGCCCACATCCAGCGTCTCGTGGGACCAGACGCCCTCGGAATCATCCTTGCCGTTGATGAAGCGATGATCCCAGTGCTCAATGGGGTTCCAGATTTTGTACCGGATGTTTCCTTCCTCCGGTTTCGTGGATTTGGAGTAGCGGTTATACCAATTTCCGTACCACCTGCGCCATTTTCCCTGCCAGGTCACCGGCGAAGTGGAATACTCAATGTAGAACGCCGATCCATCCGGCATCATGCAATAGCCGTACATCACATCCCGATATCCCTTCTCAGCGATATCCAGCAGGCTGAGCCATTCCTGGGCCGGAATGGCGTCCTTCGGATCCATAGGTCCCTGATCCAGGGCCTGCTGATAAATCGGGCTGGGCTTATGCAGCGGATAGTCCGTAAAGAATCGGGCGCAAGGCAGCTTCTTCTCGTTCTCCGTCAGCTTTCCCGGCGGATAAGCATATACATCCATCTCCTGCATCTGTGTCTCCTCCTATTTTCTTCTGGCAAGCCACCCTGCCAGATAATCATGCATCGTCTTGATCGTATCTCCATATTCCTTCACGGGAACACCATTCACCCGCTTGGGTGTAAACTTATGCGTGGCCCCTTCGATGAAGATCAACTCCCGGTCCTGGCTGGCGGCATGCCTTTCAATCTCCTCCGCCGCCAGGAATTCCCATCCCGCCGTCATGCCCATCAGCAGCATCGGCACATGGATGTGCTCCACATTGCCCACCGGGCTGGCGAAGGTGGAATGCCAATCAATCCCCCAGACGCGCTCCTCATCGTATCCGTAATCCACCTGGGTGCGCACCGCGTAGGAGCTCAGATAATTCCGAATGGTCATCATCCTTCCCCCCTCCGTCAGGGAATGGGTCAGGGACACCGGATTTTCCGGCTCCCGCAGAGAACGCACGATTTCTACGGTTTCTTTGCCGCCCGAATGCAACAGCCGCTGTGGCTTTGCGGTGTGTGCCATCAGGCGAACGTCCTGAGCGTAAAGCTTGTTATTGAAAAAGCCCTGATTCGCCCCGGGAATCACCAGCGGCTCGTCGTCGCTGTATCTGCCCTTTCCCTCCTGAATCATTCGGAGCCTGGCCCGGGCATATTCCAAAATGTCGTTATTCCGCTCCCCCTGCCGTTCCAGAAAGCGATGGACAAATTCCGCCGAGAAGGTGGATCCCTCCTTCCGGAATCCATTCTCCTGCACAAACAGGTCATAATAGGGATCCAGCCTTCTGCCAGAATCCTCGTCCACCACCGCCGGATCCAGGCTGAAAAGCTGCATCACCGCATTGCCCCAATTGGCGTCCGGCAGAATCACGCCATCCGCAGGCGGAAGCTTTTCCGGGCCATCATAGGGATAGACCATCTCCCCCGCCCGGAAGATTTCCGGCCCTTCCTCCGCCACCGCCTGGTAGGCCGTCATCAGCGTCGCGCCGCCGCTGTGGCCCAGCAGGAAAATGCTGCCCACCCGGTCCAGATTTCGCAGATAGTCCATCGCTTGTTGCACAGCGGACAGCTTCTCCGCCAGGGAGAAGAACATCCCCTCCTTGGTCATCGGATTGGCGCAAAGCACCCGGAATCCCCGCTTCGCCAGCTCCGGCCCTGTGGGACAGTCCAGATAGTCCTCATCCGAATGCATCACCAGCACGGTAGGGAGCTTTTCCTGGTCCAGTCCCTCGGGTTCGTACAGCACCCCCGGCACCCTTCGTCCCACGCGCTGGAAGGTCGTTTTGATCTGATATTCCATCTTTCTCCTCCTTTCCTGCGGATGATGATTCCCTGCTTAGGCCGCTTCCCGGCCTGCCTCCGCCTCCCGGATCATCTTGTAAGCCTTGATCATCAAGGGAATGGAAATGGCCAGCGAAATCAGGTCCGCCGTAGCCTGCACGGAAGCCACGCCATAGGTTCCGAACAGCGGCGGCAGGATGAACACCAGGGGAATGAAAAGATATCCCTGTCTGGCCGTGCTCATCAGCAGCGCCCATTTCGCCTTGCCAATGCCTGCGTAGTACATATTGATGATGGAGTTCATGGCGTGGGCAAACAGCATGGCGGATTGTACCCGGATGCAGTACATGCCAATGGTCAGCACCTCCGCGTCCGCCTGCTTGTTAAACACCCGTACCACCGGCCCCGCAAAAGCGATCAGCAGGGCGCCTACCGCAATTCCGCCAATGACGGAAACCCGCAGAGAGAAATCCAGGCTCTCCTTCACCCGTTTCCATTGCTTCGCGCCCCAGTTGAACCCAGCCACCGGTTGATAGCCCTGCCCAAAGCCCAGGATGATCGCGAAGGGGAATTCCATCACCCGGTTAGAGATGGACAGCGCGGCCAACGCCGAGGTGGAATAGCTGCCACCAATGCGATTAATCAGCGTGGAGCAAACCACCGCGCCTGCAGAGCGGAAAAAGGAGGTGGACCCAATGGACAGCACGCTGCGCACATCCTCCCCCACGAAGCGAATGTACCGCGTGCTAATCCGCACGGAGCTCTTCTGCTTGAGATAGGGCCACAGGAGAATGCAGAAGCTGACCACCTTGGAAATCGCAGTCGCCATGGACGCGCCAGCCACCCCCAGGTTCAAGGTATAAATGAACAGGGGATCCAGGAAGCAGTTCAGCACGCCGCCAATGCCGATGCCCACCATGGAGAAGGTGGCACTGCCTTCGCTGCGCAGACACATGTTCAGGATAAAGCTGCCCACCATAAAGGGCGCCGCGTACAGCACGTAGCTGGCGTATTGCATGGAATATTCCGCGCATTCCTTCGTCGCGCCCAGCAGATAAACCACCGGCTCGATCCAGATCTTGCCCACGGCCAGCAGCACCAGGCCCAGCGCCATGCCCGTAAAGAAGGAAGTGGAAAGCACCCGATGGGCATCCTCATCCTTCTTCGCGCCCAGCTTTCGGGAAATATAGCTGGAAGCGCCGGCGCCAATCAGGGATCCGATCAGCGTAATCAACCGCTCCAGGGAAGCGTTTACTCCCACCGCGGCGGTGGCATTGGTACCCAATGTGCTTACAAAATAGGTATCCACCAGGTTGTAAATCGTTGTAATGAGCTGCGCTACGATGGTAGGCACCGCCATTGCCGGAATGAGCGTACTCATCTTTTCTGTCAGCATCCGTTGTTTTTTCTCTTCGCTGATCATTCTTGCCATGTGTTTTCCTCCTGCTTTCGTCCATTCAAATCCGGTATCCAGCCCCTTTATAGCATGGACCTTTCCAGCGCATCAAATCCAATTTGAAAAGGATTCTTTCCATTTTGGAATAGATCGCAATTGATTCTGAATTGACGTCCCCCGCCCCGTTTTGATATCCTTTCCTCAACATTCACGGAAAGGAGCTTGAAGCATCATGCAGATGCCAGAAATCAAGGAAGCGCTTCCCAACTGTCCTCGCTGCGGACGCCATTGCCCCATTGACCAAACCAGCTGCCCTCGCGGTCAGGAGCTGGTTCAGAAGCTGCTATCGGATGAGATTTCCCCCGCGGAGGCCGCCGCTTCCGCCGCCCACAGCCATGGGGATCACGGCGGACACAGAGATCATGGGGAGCATGGCCACGGCCATGAGCACGGTCATCACCATGGCCATGAGCATCCCCATGCCCATGAAGAAGCCGCGGAACAGGCGTAATAGAACCTGCAGGTTCTCCTGCAGGTTCTTTGAACGTAAAAAGCCCTCCCCCAAAGGGGAGGGTAAAACATAATTTGCTCCCCCGCGAAGCGGGGGAGCAAAACCGATTACGCAAAAGGATTCTCCGTGGGATACGGTACAAAACAAAATGCGCTCCCCCGCGGAGCGGGGGAGCGCAATCCATTACGCGAAAGGATTCTCCGTAGGATACGGCAGGGCCTTGGGCTGATTATAAGCAATGTCCTGCACGCCCAGGAACTTGAACACCTCGAACAGGGTCTTTCCATGATGGCCGAAGGCCACGGCGCCATGGTGCGGATACCGCTTCTGGATCAGCACGTGACGATAGAACCGGCCCATCTCATGGATGGCGAAAACGCCGATGCCACCGAAGCTGGTGGTGGCCACGGGCAGCACTTCGCCCTCCGCGATGTAGGAGCGCAGGTTGCCCTCGCTGTCGCACTGCAGGCGATAGAAGGTGATTTCGCCGGGAGCGATGTCGCCCTCCAGGGTGCCGCGGGTGAAGTCCGGATCGCTTCCTTCCGGCTCCAGCAGGCGGTGCTGAATCAGCTGATACTTAATGGCGCGGGAATCGCACATCTTGCAGCTGGGGGTGTTACCACAGTGGAAGCCCATGAAGGTATCGGTCAAGGTGTAATCGAACTTGCCCTTGATCTGCTCTTCCCACATCTGGGCCGGCACGGAGTTGTTGATGTCCAGGATGGTGACGGAATCCTCGGAGATGCAGGAGCCGATGTATTCGCTCAGCGCGCCGTAGATATCCACCTCGCAGGACACCGGGATGCCCCGGGAAGCCAGACGGGAGTTCACATAGCAGGGCTCAAAGCCGAACTGTTCCGGGAAGGCGGGCCAGCACTTGTCTGCAAAGGCCACGTACTTCCGGGCGCCCTTGTGGGCCTCCGCCCAATCCAGCAAGGTCAGCTCAAACTGCGCCATCCGCTCCAGCATGTCAGGGAAATAGCGGCCTTCGCCCATTTCCGCGGCCATGTCCTTGCAGACGTCGGCGATGCGGGGATCGCCTGCATGCTCCTTGTAGGAGACCAGCAGATCCAGCTCGGAGTTCTCCTCGATCTCCACGCCCAGCTCGTACAGGCCCTTGATGGGCGCGTTGCAGGCGAAGAAATCCTGGGGCCGGGGGCCAAAGGTAATGATCTTCAGATTCTGCACGCCGATGATGGCCCGGGCCACGGGCACGAAGTCGCCGATCATCTTGGCGATGTCATCCGCGGTCCCCACCGGGTATTCCGGAATATAGCCCTTCAGATGGCGCATGCCCAGGTTGTAGGAGCAGTTCAGCATGCCGCAATAGGCGTCGCCGCGGCCGTTGATCAGGTCGCCATCGCCTTCGGCGGCGGCCACGAACATGCAGGGGCCGTCAAAATTCTTGGCGATCAGGGTTTCAGGGGTTTCCGGGCCGAAGTTGCCCAGGAAAACCACCAGGGCGTTGCACTCGGCAGCCTTGACGTCGGCCACGGCCTTCAGCATGTCCTTCTCATTTTCCACCGTCACGGGGCACTCGTACAGATCGCCCTTGTAGGCAGCCTTAATGGCCTCCCGGCGACGGATGGACAGGCCGATGGGGAAACAGTCGCGGGACACCGCAATGATGCCCAGCTTTACCTCTGGGATGTTTTGCATGGTAGGGATCCTCCTTCTTCAAATGAAATCCATTTCTTCAAAAATTCCAGGCAGACTGAATTGTACTGGAAGTGGATTTATTCTACCAGAAAAAACAGACGATATCAATATTCGCCGCTCTGGAAATTTTGTCAAATTTTTGTGAATAGGGTATAATGCTTCTGTTCCGCGGCGTCCCCGGCGCGCCAGTTCTGAACCAGCCCTTACGCGCCCTGGCTCCGCGGCTGACTATCTCGCGTTTTTGGAGGCGCCCATGCCTGAAATGACTCCCCTGCTTCCCCCGGATTCCGCTGCCTTTGCCAGCCAACCCCTAGCCGCCCGGATGCGCCCCCTGACCCTGGATGAATTCGCCGGGCAGAAGCATCTCATCGGCGAGGGCAAGGTGCTCCGCCGGCTCATCGCCTCCGATACCATCTCCTCCATGATTTTCTGGGGCCCCCCCGGCGTGGGCAAGACCACCCTGGCGCAGATCATCGCCCAGCAAACCCAGGCCACCTTTATCAACTTTTCCGCCGTCACCAGCGGCATCAAGGAAATCCGCCAGGTCATGAACCAGGCGGAGGAGAATCGGCTTTACGGCGCCCGGACCATCGTCTTCGTGGATGAAATCCACCGCTTCAACAAAGCCCAGCAGGATGCCTTTCTGCCCTATGTGGAAAAGGGCAGCATCGTTCTCATCGGCGCCACCACCGAGAATCCCTCCTTCGAGATCAACAGCGCGCTGCTGTCCCGGTGCAAGGTTTTCGTGCTGCAGGCCCTGACCCGGGAGGATATCCTCTCCCTGCTGCGCCGGGCCCTGGAGGATGACAGGGGCTTCGGCCAGGATCATGTCACCATTTCCGATCGGGCCCTGGGGGCCATCGCGGATTTCAGCAACGGGGACGCCCGCAGCGCCCTGAGCACCCTGGAGATGGTGGTGCTGAACGGGGATGTGGATGAGCACGGCATCACCGTCACCGATGAAACCATGGCCCAGTGCCTGTCGAAAAAGAGCCTCATGTACGACAAGGACGGGGAGGAGCATTATAATCTGATCTCCGCCCTGCATAAATCCATGCGGAATTCCGACCCGGACGCGGCGGTGTATTGGATGATGCGCATGCTGGAGGGCGGCGAGGATCCCCTGTATATCGCCCGGCGGGTGCTGCGCTTCGCCGCCGAGGACGTGGGCCTGGCAGACCCCCGGGCCATGGAGGTGGGGGTCGCTGCCTATCAGGCCTGCCATTTCATCGGCGTGCCGGAATGCAATGTGCACCTGGCGGAGGCCGTAGTCTATATGTCCCTGGCCAGCAAATCCAACGCCATGGAGCTGGCCACCATCGAAGCCCGGGAGGCCATCCAGAAGGAACCGGACGCCCCCGTGCCCCTGCATATCCGGAACGCCCCCACCACCCTGATGAAAAACCTGGATTACGGCAAGGGATATCAGTACGCCCATGATTACGCGGAAAAGATGACCGCCATGGCCTGCCTGCCGGATAACCTGAAGGGCCGCCGCTTCTATCATCCCACCGACCAGGGCCAGGAGGCCCGCTACAAGGAGCGGCTGGAACAGATCCTTGCCTGGAAGGAAACCCAGCGGACTAAGGGGGGAGGCTGAGTAAGGCTTCTCCCCGGAGCGAGGGGCTAATAAACGGCTGCTCGCTTCTCGCGCTTTGGAGTCACTCCGCGTTTTCCCCCTGATGCGGTCCCTACCCCGCATGCATCGAATGAAACGATCCCCAAGGAAGGAGCCATTGGAAATCATGCGCTTTCGAATCCGATCTATCCTTTCCCTGCTTTTATGTGTCCTGCTCTGCGCCACCCTTTTGCCCGCCCCCGTCTTCGCGGAAACGGCGAACGCCGCCCCCGCTCCCAATGTGCGGGTGCTGCTACGGCGGCTGAACCTGACGGATCGCGTCGATCTGAAGCTCACCGGCCCTTATCAGGCTGCCTGGGGCAAGGACAGCCGGATGCTCCTTCCCTCCGGCAGCGAAGTTACCGTCCAGATTCGGCAGGATCGGCTGATCCTGTTTTATCAGGGGGCTTCCCTGGATTGCGGCGCTTCCCTGACCCTGTCCCGGGAGAGGAGCTCGGCCGCCCTTCCCGGCCTCACCATCGCTCCCTGGGAGGGAATCTATCCAGGGGATCTGAGCCTGACCATCAGCGGCGGCCAGCTGCAGCCGGTGCTGACCATCAACGTGGAGGATTATCTGCTGGGGGTCGTGCCCTATGAAATGAGCGACGATTTTCCCCTGGAGGCCCTGAAGGCCCAAGCCGTTTGCGCCCGAACCTACGCCCTTTCCCGGGTGGACGCCAAGAAGGCCTATGACCTGGTGGACACCACCAACGATCAGGTTTTCCGGCCCATCCTGACCTCCCGGGCCCGTACCGCCCAGGCCGTTTCGGAAACCGCCGGCCTGGTGGTCACCTCCGGCGGCGCCCTGGCCAATTGCTATTACAGCGCCTCCAACGGCGGCCAGACGGAGCTGCCCGCCCATGTGTGGAGCGGCATGGAGACCGCCACCTGCTATGCCATCGTGGAGGACCCCTATGATCTGGAAAACCCGGAATCCATCCTGAAAAAAGCCACCCTGCGGAAGGATGGTACGAAAATTCCGGAGGATTTCCTCTCCCTGCTGCGGGAGGCGGTCTTCGCCCAGCCGGAGATGCAGGATTTCGCCTCCCTGCCGGAGGCCTTCCGCGTGGAGGAAATCTCTTCCGTCGCCCTCTCCCAGCCCCGCTTTCCGGAGCCCAGCCGGCTCATGACCCGCCTGGAAATTAAAATCGCCGTCAGCGGCCGGAAATATCTGCCAGTGGAGACGCCGGAGCCCGCCCTGACCTACGAGGCGGAGGAAGGAGAATCCCTTTCTCCTTCCCCCGCCCCTACATCCACTCCAGAGCCCATCCTGCGTCTGGGGGATTTCGAACCCGCAGGCCTCTTTACCCTTTCCCTGCCCCTCTTTCCCCAGGCGGTGCGCGCCCTGGGGCTCAGCATCTATGGGGCGGACAACGAGATCATCACCATTTCAGAAGAGAAGGACGGCTTCCTACTGACCTCGGGGCGCTACGGCCATGGCGTCGGCATGAGCCAGCGGGGCGCCCAGTGGATGGCCGCCAAATACGGCAAAGGCTTCCAGGAGATTCTGGAATTCTATTATCCCGGCATGGCGCTGAAAAAGGCTGCCTCCGGCGCGGCCCTGCTGCCCACCCCGGATCCCCTGCTGGCGGAGACCCCCGGTCCCGCCGCCACCCCCACGCCCCGGCCCACGCTGATGCCCGTTTCCACCGCGGAAATTCCAGAGGGCGCCTGGCTGGCCAGCGTGGAGGGCATTGAGGATGACAGCAGCCTGAACCTGCGGGCGGAACCCTCCGCCGCCGGGGAGATCCTGATGCGGCTCTATAAGCACCAGCTGCTGCTGGTGCTGGAGGAATGCGAGGATCCCTCCTGGGTCCATGTCAAAACCGACAGCGCGGAAGGCTACGTTATGGTATCCTTCCTGGAAAAGAAATGAAACGGAGGGACGATCTTTTTCGTTTCACGAACGAAATGAAACAAAAAAGACCGTCCCCCTGTTTCAAAAGGAGATACGCGATGATGAATACTTGGCCATTGGATCGACAGGGTTTTGTCTGTCATTATCTGGTTTCCGGCCCCCGGGTGGAGCCCTATGAAAGCGATTTCCGGGACGCCAATCTTCTGCGATTCGAGGGCGCCTTGCGGCAGCGGATCGCCACCCACACTCCCGTGCCGGAGGCGGGAAAAATCCAGCCCCGGGAAAACAGCCGTCTGGGCCTGCCCTGGCGTTTCCAGGGGGGCGCGGACACCGCCTTTGTCAATCTTTCCTCCTTTTATTCCACCATGCAGCGGGTGCGCTTCGACGCGGTGGCTACGCTGTTCTCCCCGGCGGATCAAACCGTTTCCGCGCTGGTCTGGAGCTACGCGGCGGTGGATGTTTACTGCAATGGCCTCCCCCTGGCCCAGCTGGCCCAGCCTGTCTATAAGCCTATCCAGCGGCTGGAGGTTTCCTTGCCCCTGCGGGCAGGGGAAAACCTGATCTATCTGGCCTGCGAAACCCTGGGGGTGCGGGATACCCGCAGCGTGGTGGGTCTTCAGCTTTTGAATGCCCCCGACGTCGCCGTTACCCTTCCAGATCCCACCCTGGCGGCGGAAATTCATCCCGCCCTGGCCTTCCTGGAAGGGATGGCGCTGACGAGAACCAGCCTTTTCTTCTCCTCCCCCGCCCCGGAGGGAGCGGAGCTGTCCTTCCACGGCGGATATGAGCCGGATCACGCCAAGGCCCACCGGCCCCAGCCCTGGCAGCGGATCGCGGGGATTTCCAGCCTGCCCCTGCCTCCAGACGTTACCTATCTGACGGTGCGGATCCGGGCTGGCAGCGGCTTCGTTTCCCGCCGACTGGAGCGAGCGGAAAACATCCTTCCCCAGCCTGGCGACGCCGCTCTCTCCCGGGAGGAAAACTTCCGCCTGATCCTGCGGCGCATTGCTGAGATCGAAAACTTCGATCGGGGGGAGGATTTCGGCTTCCCCATCTGCAACCTCCTGGCCCGGAAGGCCCTGAACGCGCCCCTCCCCCAGGATGATCAACTGTTCGACAGCATGCTGGATCTCATCGCCCAGCGGGTGGACTGCGCGGACTTCCTGGTCTGCGGCCTGCTGCGCTATCTGAAAAATTATCCCCTGTCCCCCGCCCAGGCCGCCCGGGTAAAGGAAACCCTCACCGGCTGGCGCTACTGGATGGATCAGGACGGCTTCGACGGCATGTGCTTCTGGAGCGAAAACCATTGCCTCATGTTCTATGCCAGCGCCCTGCTGGCCGGGGAAATGTATCCCGAGGCGGATTTTCCCCTGGCCCGCCGCACGGGGCGCCAGCTCCAGGCCTGGGGCCGGGAGATGATCCTCCACTGGCTGGAGGATGTAGAGGCCTTTGGCTTTGAGGAATTCCACAGCACGGTGTATATGTGCGTCACCCTGGCCGCCCTGCTGAACGTCATTGACTACGCGGAGGAAGAGATTTCCCGCCGCGCCGCCCAGGTGACGGACCGCATGCTGCGCTTGCTGGCCACCCACACCTTCCGGGGCGGCATCATCGCGCCCCAGGGCCGGGTCTATCGCGGCGCCCTGTATCCCTTCCAGGCCGGCGCTATGGCCCTGATGAACGCGGCAGACCCCGCCCAGCCCTGGGATCTGGGGGAGGGCTGGCTGGCCTTCCTGGCCACCAGCAAATATGAATTCCCTCAGGACATGGCCTCCCTCATGGCCCAGGAGGCTGTGCTGTCCTACACCTCCGGCAACGCCCGCATCCTGCTGGAAAAGCATGCGGACTGGTGCCTGACCAGCGTCCAGATTCCCCGGGAGCCCTTCTCCCGATGGCCCAACATCGCCCGAAATCCAGAGGCGGCCCCCGCCAGTCATGCCTTCGTCAAATCCTTTAACGAATGCTTCCATGGCACCACCTGCTTCCATCCCGGGGTCTATGGCTATCAGCAGCATTTGTGGTATGCGGCGCTGGACGGGGAAGCGGTGATCTTTATCAATCATCCCGGCTCCACCTCCGAAGGCGGCGACCTGCGCCCGGGATACTGGCATGGCAATGGAGTTTTCCCCGCCCTGAAACAGCAAAAAAATCTGCTGGGCCTGGTTTATCGAATTCCGCAAGCCCACCCGATTCATTATATTCATCTGTATTGCCCGGAATCCCGGTTCGATGAGGTGCGGCAGGAGGGAGCCTGGCTCTTCCTCCGCAAGGGCCAGGGCTATCTCGGCCTATGGGCCAGCGCCCCCATGGAGCCCTGGCACGGCATGAATTTCCACTGTGAGCGGCGGATGTGGGGCGATGAAACCGCCTGCCTGTGCGTCTGCGGCGGCCGGGAGTTTGAAAACCTGGAAAGCTTTGCTCACTATGCCCAGGGCCTGTCCCCCGCGTGGAACAGCACCAAAGGCCTCCTCTCCGCCGAAGGCTTTGCCCTCGCCTGGACCCCCGGCCAGGACAGCACGCAGTATTTATAAATCAAAAGGATGGCCTTTCGCTCCAATGGAAAATGGAACAAAAGGCCGTCCCGCTGTTTCACTGTTTTAAAAGAAAGCTGTTAATTGCTTCGGCCAAAGCGGCTGGTGCGTCTATATTCACTTCGTGCCCAGAATCCGGTATCTCCAGAAAACTGGCGCCCTGAATCGCCTCTGCCATGCGAATGGAAGCTTTTATATTCGCTTGATCTTTCTTTCCACAAATGACCTTTACCGGACAATTGATTTCTCTTAATGCCGATGTATAGTCGAAATGCATCATCGATCTTGATAGATTGATAAACTGCTGCTTAGTCAAGCCTGTACTAATAAAATTCGATGCCGGTAACAGTTTGAAAACCATGTTTTGTATTCTTAACAGCACGCCTGGGCTCTTATACTGCGTGGCAATAAAGATTGCAGAACGAACTCTTTCCTTATGTTCAATGACATATTTCAGAGCGATCATCCCGCCAATAGATAGCCCGCAAAGGTCGAGGGGGCCTTCTAATGAATCACATTCCCTTTCGAAATTGTGGTATAAGCTCTCAAAAGTACAATCCTGATTCTTTTCCAGGTTATAAAGCTCAGGAATGTATATATCCTCAGCCGCCTTGATCCTGTTGGCAACTTCATGCCAGCTCGAAGCGGTTTGTCCCATTCCATGTATTAGAACAAGGCAACTCATATTTAATGATCCTCTCTCTTTCACGAATGCAGTTCAAATTTTATTTCCCCAGAATTCGACTTTTTCTTCAATTCTGGGGAAATAAATCAGTTATCCATAAACAAATCGTCCAGGGTAACTGTCTGAGTAAATATCCCAGCATATTCATTTTTCTTCAGCCCGAAGGTGGAAATAAGCGTTTGATATATAGCTGAGCGCGGAGAGATATGCTCCCGCAAAATATCCTGCCGCGCAAGCAATTCACGATAATAGGATTTGTTGACGCTAAACTCGTTACTGTAGAATTTGATTTCACAGACATTAACCACATGATCTTCCCGATCAATGATCAAATCCACCTGTGTGTTTTCCTCCTCCCCCCGCAAAACCCACGCGGACTGGTTGGAATGCACTCCGCTGATTCCCAGTGCCCGCTTAATCTGCGGAATATGAAGGAAACACACATTTTCAAACGCAAGCCCTCTCCAGGTGACCACAGCCTGCCCTGCCTGCTGATGCGTCCAAAAATGTTCATCCATTCGGACTTGGTTTTGCACAAAGTGAAGATAGAATAAACAGAACGGATCCACCAATTTGTAGCTCGCGTCCCGCTTTCCCTGGCCAAATGGAACATATCGCTCAACAAAATCACTGCCAACCAGCGCCTTCAAGCAAGCGGTCAGCGTTTTTCCGCTGATCCCCATCATCTCGCTAATTTCTTTCCGGGTATATCCACCCCGCCTCCGATAGAGTAGGGAGATGATACTTTTCATCATATCTGGGTTTGTAAAAATGGAGTTAAACAGCCGATCGTATTCATCCCGAAGCCGTGCATCCCGCTCGAAAAACTGGCGATCAATATTCTGAGCGAGACTCAGCCGTTCATCCAAAGCATCCAGATAGTACGGGATTCCGCCAAAGATCATATAGCACTCCGCGATCTCATACCGTGTAAAGCGGACTTCATTGCTTCGCAGGAATGCTTCACACTCATGCAGGGAAAAGGGCTTCAGATGAATTTCACAGGTAACGCGATTATAAAGTCCCCCATGATTATTGATCAGCTTATCCAAAATCCATGAACTGGCACTGCCGCAAACCACCAGCATCACATTTTTTCGAAGACACGCCCATCCATTCCAAAAAGCCTCCAGGGCTGTAATGAACCCGGACCGTGGCGTATCCATCCAGGGGAGCTCGTCAATGAATATCACTTGCCGCTCGCTTGAATCTTTTTGTGTTAACAATTCCTCCAACGCATAGAAGGCTTCCATCCAGTTTTCCGGTTTGTTGCGTTCCTTCAGCCCATATTGCACCAGAGAGTGATAAAAATGATCCAGCTGCCGTTCCATCGCTCCTTGCTTTTTCCCATCCACTGGGGATAATCCTGCATGATGGAACGCAAACTGATTGTCAAAGGTTTCTGCCACCAGCGTCGTCTTGCCTACCCGCCTGCGCCCATAGATAGCAACGAACTCCGCTTTCGCCCGGCGATATCGGCGCAATAGCTCCTCCTGTTCCTGTTTTCTGCCAATCATGCTGGTTTCCTCCTTTTATTTCCCCAGAATTTCACATTTTTCTTAATTCTGGGGAAATTAACGGGATTATTCTACCTCAATCAATGATGATCGTCAATTAAAATCCCCAGAATTTGATTTTTCCCTTAATTCTGGGGAAATAAGCGCTGGTGTTTACGTGAGAATTACAAATCTAATGAAAAACAGCCTTGTCAGGAAATGAAGAATATGTTAATATCCACATCGGCTAATATTTTATCCATTATTGCTCTATTTAGCCAGTTATAGATAATATATGATCCACTGGAGAGAAATATGAATTACATTTGGGAAACGCCGGAGGAAATCAATCGAGGGATCGCGGAACGGCTGCGTAGAATTCGGAAACGACAGGGATGGTCCCAACAGAAGCTGAGCGAAAAAAGCAATGTCAGCTACGGCAGCATTAAACGATTCGAGGAGTCTGGGCAGATATCGCTGATTTCATTGACGCGGCTGGCCGTGGCGCTGGGCTGCGTGGATCAGCTCAAGGAGCTTTTCCAGGATGTGCCCTATGGCAGCATTGAGGAGGTCCTTCGTGAAAGATAGAAAAACAGAGGTGTTCTTATCCAGCCGCTTGGTAGGCTATTTGGCGGAAACGGCGGAGCATCGGGTTGCCTTTGCCTATGCCGAGCCCTGGCTGGAGAAAGGCTTCCCCATTAGTCCCTTTTCTCTCCCACTGGAGCCAAGGGTTTTTGTTCCTTCCTCTTGGACCTTCCGTGGTTTGTGGGGAGTGTTTGCGGATAGTCTGCCGGACGCTTGGGGACAATTGCTCGTAGATCGATTCATGATTTCCAAAGGCATATCTCTGGATACGATTACGCCACTGGATCGTCTTTCTATTGTTGGAAAATCAGGAATGGGCGCTTTGGAGTATGTTCCCGCATGGGAAACGACCTCTGTGGCTGACTTAAACGATCTGGATCAATTGGCCCAAGACTGTAACGCTGTGCTCAACCATGAAAACATATCTGATCTTGATTCGCTCTTTCACGCGGCGGGCAGCAGCGGCGGCGCAAGACCGAAAGTGATGACGGAGGATTGGATCATCAAATTTCCAGCCTCCAAAGATCAGACAAATGTCGGGAAGATGGAAAAAGAATATATGGATTGTGCGACGGTGTGCGGAATTGACGTGCCGGAAACCACACTGTTTCCTTCTCGACTCTGTGAAGGTTATTTTGGTATCCGGCGATTTGACAGAAAAGAAGGAAGAAAGCTGCATATGCTGTCGGCCGCGGCCATCTTAGAAGCAGATTGGAGAACCGCTTCCCTGGATTATCATTCGCTCTTGAAGCTGGCTAATATTCTATCGAGAGGGCGAAAAGAGGAGGTAGAGCAGTTATATCGCAGGATGTGTTTCAATGTATTTGCGCATAACCGAGACGACCATTTGAAAAACTTTACCTGGATATATGACGAAGACCAGGACTTTTGGCGTCCGTCCCCGGCCTATGATCTCACCTGGAGTACAACCTACTTTGGAGAACATACGCTTACCATCAACGGAAATGGTCGAGATCCTGGAATAGATGAATTGGTAGCAGTTGGAAAGCAGGCAGGTTTGAACGTGAAAAGATGTCGCGAGATCGCTCGGGAGATTCAGGAAATAACAATGCCTTTGGAGATAAAATACAGGAATATTCGATCTTGAATGAGTCTTGATTCCCCATCAGCTGCAGGTAGAAAGCAACGCGGTTACAGTCAACGATAGATGGCTACCCGCATAAGCGGATCAGTTGATAAAGCTCCCCCGCGGAGCGGGGGAGCGAGAGAGCTTGAGTGAATCACCGAAGGGGAGTAGGATGCATCTGCCCAGATTGATCAATCAGCGTTGCCCTTCCGATATGATTGCGATTAACCCTCCGTGTATTGATACTGTTTCAGCTTCTGACCTGACACAAGGCATAAAACAATCCCGGCTACGCCAAGGATAAACATCATCAGCGCCGCACCAGAGCCTTTGCCGCTGCCGAACAGCAGAGTTAGCCATTCCGTTGTCACGTTTCTTTCCATAAATGGCTCACAGACATGATCAACCAAGAATCCGCCTAAGGCCAACCCAATTGGAATCGTGAAGAATTGTAGCGTATTCCGACACGCATAAACTCTTCCCTGAAGGTGAATCGGAACGGAATTGCGCATAATGACATTTTCGTTTGCGCTCATCACGGGAACAAGTACCCATCCGATCACCTGTCCAACGCACCAAATGATGGGGTTTCGGGAAAAAGCCAGCAGAAAGTTTTCTATTCCCAAGGAAAACAGCATCGTCAGATAGATCATTCTCACTCTGTCCTTCGGTTTGGGCATAACGGATACAATGAGGCTGCCGAGCACCATGGCCAGGCCTGAACAGGAGGTGACGATACCCAATGTGCTGTTTCCACTCATTGGAATAACCATGGCGGGAAGCACCGCGTCGAAGGCGGAGGCAATCAGATTGACGCCAGACATAAACAGAATAACATACAGAACCAATGGATTTTTCCGCAGAAAACTTAAGCCCTCCTTCGCAAGCCGAATTACATTTTCTTCTGCCTCGTTTTGCGATGGAATTTCTGGCAGCCGAATGAACACCATCAAGGACAGGAACGCAACAGCGAAAGTGAGCAGATCCACCGCTATCACCGCGTCCAAGCCTGCCAACCCATAGAGTGCGGAGGCAATCAGCGGGTTGCCAATGGAAATCAATGACCGGGACAGCGACTGTAGGCCACTCGTTTTCTGATAATATTCTTTGGGGACGATGAGCGTGTATGTTACCTCGGAAGCAGGCTGCTGAACGGTATTCATCAGTCCAGAAAAAGCATTGATCGCGTATAGATGCCATATTGCCAGGCGATCTGTCCGATACAGGAAAAAAACCAGCAAGGTTGTCAGCGCCGCCAGAGCGTCGCACACCAGCATCGTCTTCTTTTTATCAAATCGATCGCTGATGGCTCCAGCAAAAATGCTCATGATCACATAGGGTGCATAGGTACAGATCGTCAGCGCAGCGGTGCTGAGCGCCGAGCCCGTTTTTTCGAATAGCCACAGCGTCAATGCGAAGCTGGTCATAGCGCTTCCCAACTGGGATAAGCTCTGCGTGCTCCAAAGGATGTAGAAATCTCTGAGATGATTTGTCTTTGTTTTCATTGTCTTTGCTCCTTATCAATTTATTTCTTTGATGAACGAGCAAAGCCTGAGGAATGAGCAATTCCTCCATACAGATTCCTCAGACTCTGCATGGAGCGGATACAATGATGAGAAGCACCTGTGTTCCCTCCTTTCAATCTGTCAGCATTCTACCTGACATCAGTATCATCATAGCATAGAATCGCCTTTTCTTCTACTATAACATTTCCGTTTGAAGCTTTGTTAAAAATTCATCTTTGGTCATGTGAAATACTTTATACTCTTATTCCGCAGTTGCTGTATTCCAAGCGTAAAGGATTTTGTGTATAATGAAAGCAGCTTGAGAGTCTCAGTCAGAGCTACTGAATCGGCTGGGGAACGAGCTACCGCCGAAGGCGGTTTAGTTCAATCTGAATTATCGTTTCCGATACATTCGCAAACCAATAAAATCGGCAGTTGCAACCATCAGTTGCTGGATTTCCAGCTTCATTTGATAGCCTGCAATGGCCGGATCGGGTAAACTGCGCTTGCCCGGAAGGGACAACATGAAGGAGGATTTACCAAGATGATCTTTGCGGACAAGCTGATCGACCTTAGGAAAAAGAATGGATGGTCTCAGGAAGATCTGGCAGAAAAACTGAATGTCAGCCGGCAGGCTGTCTCCAAATGGGAGGGGGCTCAGTCCATTCCGGATATGGGAAGAATCATTCAGCTTTCAGATCTCTTTGGAGTCAGTACCGATTATCTTCTGAAGGATGAGCTGGAGGATACGGAACCAACGCAGGATACTGTTGCGGACAGTTTAACGCGCATAATAGATTTGGAAGAAGCAAATGCCTTCCTGAAAACCAAAGAAGAGAATGCCCGTCGGGTAGCGATGGCCGTGATGCTTTGCATCCTTTCTCCAATTGCTTTAATCCTGTTGGGCGGTGCTCGGGAGAGCGGGCATCTCAATTGGTCAGATCACCTGATGAGCGGAGTCGGACTGATCGCACTCATGCTGATGATTATTCCGGCTGTTGCTATTTTTGTGATCAGCAATCTCCGGATATCCCGATTCGAATATCTAGAGAAGGAACCGATTGAAACGCTGTATGGTATCACTGGAATGGTCAGGGATCGGAAAGAGAAGTTTCAGCCTGTTCATACACGCTATCTGACGCTGGGAATCGTCCTTTGCTGTGCAGCAGTGATTCCGTTGTTTATCACGATTGCCTTCGGCCAGGAGGATCCCTTCTTAGGAACCATTGGCATCGCATTTATCCTCGTGCTGGCAGCAATTGGTGTTTTGCTGATCGTCCGCGTGTCCATCGTCTGGGGAAGCTATCAGATGCTTCTGGAGGAAGGAGAGTATTCCCGTGAAAGCAAGGAGTACAGCAGACGCTATGAATTCGTCACGAGTGCATTCTGGTGCTCGATTACAGCAGCGTATCTGGCATGGAGCTTTATCGGAAATAACTGGGATCGTTCATGGATTATATGGCCGATCGCCGGTGTGTCCTATGCTGCTGTTTATGGCATTACGAAAGCACTCAAAAAGCAATGATACAGACCGATTAACTCTTGTTTTTCCGTAATAGCGCTGTTATCGAAGCCCGCCCGCTGAAACTGGTGATCCACGTTGGT
The DNA here is from genome assembly GCA_017464305.1 of Clostridia bacterium. Classification (GTDB taxonomy): domain Bacteria; phylum Bacillota; class Clostridia; order Christensenellales; family Aristaeellaceae; genus Aristaeella. The sequence goes on from JAFUDS010000024.1 coordinate 95,014, forward strand.
AGTCAACACAAAATAATCCTTGTCCTTGACCAAGGAGAGCAGCCGCTGATACACGGGCCTCGGTGCGTCCTGATACCGGTTGCACCAAATATTGCGGCTCCACCAAGCCCATTTGGTTTCCTCGTCCGGGAAAGGATAGAAGCCGCCGGTGTACATATTGGTGATTCCGTATTTCTTTTCAAAATCACCGAACAGCCGATGGAACCTCTCACCCGAATAGGTCAGGTCAGCGGCGGTAGAAAGCCCAGCCCCCTCGCCAATGAGAATAGCATCCGCTTCCTGAAGGATGTTTTTCAGTTTTTCAATCTTTGATCCATGATTTTTACCCTTAACAAATAGAATGTCAGCGTTGTCAATTCAGGCCGTTCATCGGGCATCACAGATCCACAGGAAGAAAGATGGGATGCTCCTTTAAATGTTCATTGGGGCGATGCAGCGTCAGCATCAGCTGGCCCTTTTTATCTCGGAACAGCATGCCATGGCCCCCGTCCTCCCGAAACAGCGGAGGAAGTTGGATAAATTTCCCATCTATTTCCCCATTCTCCGAGGCCGCCAGGCCCTGGGTATATCCCGTTTCCGACAAAGAAGACCAGAGCAACAGCAGCCGATCGTCCTTATCCCGCCACAGGAAGGGGCCATCCGTAACATAACCCGTCTGGCCGCTGGAATGATGCACCTCCTTGGCCCAGGCAGCTTCCGAGGCCCGGAACAGGAGTCTGGGCTCTCCCGCACTCTCCTTCAGATCCTCTGTCAGCGGCATGGCCAGGATTTCTCCATCCCCTACCTGCACCCATTCATGACAAAAGATGATCCAGGGCTGTCCCTGCCGATCGACATAGAACGTTCCATCCAAGCATTCCCAATCCGCCGGGGTCACTGGGCCCTCCGACCAGGGCAGGAAGGGGTCTTCAGGGCTCTCCGCCCGCAGAATGGCAGTGCCCCGATGCTTATCCTCGCTTTTGAAGCTGGCAAACATATACCATGCTCCCCGCCAGGGATGCACCTCCGGCGCCCAGTAGTTCATGGTCGCCCAGAAGGTTCCATCATTCTCGAAGCAAGGCTGGGGAGCCGACCAATTCTCCAAATCCTGACTCCGATAGACATCAAATCCCGTCGCCGGCCCCCAGCAGGTGGCGCCCCGGGTGCCATAGAGATAGTAGGTATCCTCCCACAGCAGTACAAAGGGATCTCGGATGTTAATTTCTTCTGTCCTCATGTTCTTCTTCCTCTGCCCAAAACGTATTCACTGAAATCAACTTGGCCGAAATGCATATCGGTCAAGTTGTATTATAGGCCTGTTTCTCGCAAATGCAAGCTTCCGTTTCTGAGATCATTTACGAGTTGTATGAATGATTGATGAAGCGACTATGTTCGAAATGCGGTTTCCTTCTATGTCCGACAATAATCGGAAATAATGACCTTTCATACTCGACAAAATCGAACATTTTCAGACTTCCATACTCGACAAAAATAAATTCGCATGATATAATCATAAAGCAGAGAAATAGGAGCTGCCATATGCACAGATGTTTGCACGTGACAGAAGATGTTTCCTTCTGTGGGATGAACATGATGGAGAGGAGAAACGGCTTTTGCCTGAATGATTGGTATGCAACATGATTTGTTGAAGTCCATTATCTATGAGCAACATGAGGTTATTCGTCGCTCTGAGATTATTCCGAGAAACATATCTCTGGCACCGGGGATTAATCATGTGTTGACTGGCCTGAGGCGTGCTGGGAAATCAACGATACTGCATGATCATGTGTTGCAACTTGTAAAGGGTGGAACACATTGGAACCGTATCATCTATATTAATTTTGAGGACGAACGGCTTGCGGAAATGACGGTTACGGATTTGAATGACATTCTGGCGGTACAAAGCGAAATGAGCGATCAAAGAGGTTATTTCTTCTTTGATGAAATCCAGAATATTCCGGGATGGGAAAAATTTGCCAGGAGAATGGCTGATCGTCACGAACAAGTTCAGATTACTGGCAGCAATGCAAAAATGCTCTCCAGAGAAATTCAGACAACATTGGGAGGGCGCTATCTCGAAAAACAGATTTGGCCGTATTCATTTGAAGAATATCTTACTGCAACCAGAACGCCGCACGGAGAGGAACAGCTCTTGGAGACAATAGCGCATGGCAGAATCACTGCCGATTGCTTATCTTATCTTGAGTATGGTGGTTTTCCTGAATCTCTTCATTATCCTTCCAGACGCGATTATATCAGCGGAGTGTATCAAAAGATTCTACTTGGAGATATCGTTGCGCGAAACAACCTGAGAAACAGCAACGCAGTATCCATCCTGGTAAAGAAAATATCAGAAACAGTCATGCGGGAGGTATCATACAGCAAATTGTATGGTAGTCTGAAGGCTGTTGGAATTTCAGTAAGCAAGGATACAATAATCGATTATGTAAATTATCTATTGGAGGCCTATCTGCTTTTCAAAGTGTATAATTATTTCGCGAGCTTTAGCGAAAAGGAAAGCACTCCCAAGTATTACTTTTCGGACAATGGCTTGCTGAATTTGTTTCTCTACGAGAAGAAGAGTGCTCTTCTTGAAAACGCGGTGGGAATTTGGCTGCATCAGCATTACGGGGAATTGGTTTACTATTTAAAGTCTGCTTCGACGGGGATAGATATTGATTTCTTTATTCCTTCAGAGCATACGGTGATTCAGGTTTGCACACAATTGAATGATCAATCAGCCGAACGGGAGATTTCCAGCCTTATCAAAGCGAAAGACACCATGCCGGAATTGGAACGGTTCATGATAGTCGTTTCAGATGGAATACCTTCAAGGCTACCAGACCATCCTGAAATTGAGCTAATTCCGATTGATTACTTCCTGCTGAAAGGGCTTACCTGGCAAATTCATTGATGTGTTTCGCCCTCCGTGGTCCACACTACCTCCGCATCCGCCAGGTGGATATATTCATAGTCATCTTCCAGGTAGGTTTCAAAGCGCCCGGTGACCACCAAATCCGCGCCGGGTTCGGGATAATCCTGCGGGTAGCGATGCTCTCCGCCCCACACAAATTCGATCCCTTGCGCGCAGCAGGAGGTGGCGTCGGGGATGATGCAGGAGGTATAGACCATGCCAGTGGTGCTATCCTCATAGACGTCGTACCACCCCGAAAGCCGGATCACCTTTCCGATATATGCCTGCGGATCCATCATCATTTGATAGATTTCTGCATAAACGAAAGTACCGCTCATCTTGGATAAATCCAAATCAACCACCTGGGGCGCGGTGGCCGCCTCCTCCGCGATTGATGGGGTCATCCCACCCAGACCGACAGAAGCACACAGCAGTAGCGTCATCAGCAGAAGCAGCTTTTTCATTCTCAAATTTCTCCTTACGTTTTATGAATATCTTGAGCGGAACGCCAGCGATGAACGTTCCGATGGGAAACCGGTTATTAGAATGAGCCTCCCACAGGCGAAAGCCCTGATCGGGACTTTCGCCCATGGGAAAGGGAACTTAGAAAATCATCAATTCAACGCGGTTTGCAGCGTTTCCAGGTTACTCTCCATTACGCTGAGATAGGAGATTCCGTCCGATACATCCGTTGCTGTAGTTCCCTGCATGGAATCCAGGGACAGCACCTTCTGATTCTTCGCCTGGGTGTTTTCCACAATGGTCTCCGCAATCCGGAATTGCGGATTCTCAATGGTCAGCACCGCTGGCAGATTCAGCTCATCTACCTTCTGCGCCAGGAATACAATCGTTTTAAAGCTGGCCTCGCTTTCGGCGGAGCAGCCAGTGAAGGCGGCATAATAGTTCAGTCCATAATCATCCACCAGATAGCGGAAGGGGAAACGATCCCCGAACAGAATGGTAGAATATGCCGCGTCTTCCATCGCCTGTGCATATTTCACATCCAGAGCCGCCAGCTTCTCTATATACGCCGCGGCATTGGCCTGATAGCTGTCTCTGTTTTCCGGATCAGCTTCCGCCATCGTGGAGGCAATCACCTGTACCAGCTTTTCTGCGTTGCGGAGCGAAAGCCACACATGCTCATCGTATTCGATTTCCTCAGATTCTTCCTCTTCTTCCTCCTCCGATTCCATCCCCTCTACGACTTCCTCTTCTTTGATGGCGTCGCCCATGGCCTCTACCAGGTTAATGGAAACCAAATTCTGATTGGTGGCGGTGGCCAGCACTTCCTCCACCCATTCATCGCTTTCGCCACCCACATAAATGAATACATCGCTGGTATTTATTTTTACAATATCCTGCGCTGTGGTCTGATAGGAATGAAGATCCACGCCAGAATCAAATAGCATCGTCACCTCCGCGTTCCCATCGCCAACAATCTCCCTCACCCAGTCGTAAATGGGGAAGATGGTGGTTACAATAGAGATCCTCTTCTCTTCCGCAAAGGATACCCCGCACAGCAGAGTGGTCATCATCAGAATCAGGGCCAGCATAAACGCGTATGTTTTTTTCATGATATGTTCCTCCGAGTCTCAATCAATTTTCTGAAAATCCAAAAAGGGTATAAAAATACAAGGCCATTCATCGCGTCGCGAATCGAACCACGGCAGGATTACCCTCCATGGTGGATACTCGCGAATGAATTCCTTGCGCCGGATTCAGTTAATTGTTGAGCCGGACTTTCCAGCTTACTAACGTGCTCCGCTTAGGCCGGCGGACAGCATCCAGAAACAGAGGATGCTTCAGGATCGCCCAGGCCGCGAAAAGGAACAGCAAAACCACGCCAAGCAGAACAAAGCTATGCAGCAATGCCTCTGTCAGCGCGATGGTTTCGCAAATATCGCAGCCCTCGCCTATGCAGTCATGATCAGCCTCATGCACGATGTAGGCGGAAGAAACGAACAGCGTCAGCACAAAGCCAAAGCACAGTATCCAGGCATAGATGCGCTTCCGGTTAGTCACGTCCGTTCCCTCCTTTCCCGCGCTGGCTTTCGCCAGCATCTATGATCACGCCTTTCGGCCTTGATCGCAAATTCCGTTAAAAATGCCTTTCCCGCATTCCCGGCGAAACAAGGACGTACCATCCATTTTGCGATGCACCGTTCTCGCGCCCCACATTCCTCCGATTTGGGAAACGACTTTCATTTTATACAGAAGCAAAGGAATGTCAATATGAAAGCAGAATTGTTTTCACAATGTTCAAATAGCGAAGGAAAGCGCTGATTATTCTATAGAAAGAAAGTGAAAGGCAATATCAGCTCCTACGAACGTCGAATCACCAATCGATTGATCGATGAATACTTTCTAACCAGCAGCTGAATACATCTCAAAGGAAGTGATTTCCACTTTGTTTTTTTCTGAGGGACTTCCCTGGGCATAAAGACCTATGAGCGTGCCAGTAAAGCCTTTCCCCGCATCCGCTTTCGTCAGCACAGGGACGACGGCCACCCGTTGATAGCTATCTCCATTAAAAGCGCAGAATAAGGTATACTCTCGCTTACTGGCCTCGATTTTCAGACGAACAGGTCCATCCATCGCAGGGAAAAGCGTGGGGGTGAATTCAGCGCCCCGCCGGTATACAGCAATGTACCTTTGATCCCCTGTCTGCCGCAGACAGAAAGCATAGTAACCGTAATCAGCAATATATATCGTCAAGCCTGCCTCACTGCCTTCTGCGGTGGGCTGGAAATTGATTGCCGTTTCCACCGTGCATTCCATATTCATTTGTCGCAAGGCCAGGAAAGAGGGCTGTCCCAAAGCGTCCGAAAGCCGGTCGATAGAAGGAGATAATCGAAGCCTGTCTCCTTCAAATTCATAGTTTTTCAAAACAGGTTTACGCACAAACAACCATTCATTTTGTCGGCAGCTGAAATCGGCCCGCCAGGGCTCCAGGGGCTTTTGCTCCTTCCAAAGGGGCCCTTCGCAGGCAATGTGGGATATGCCATCGTTCATCACCGGCCAATCGTTTTCCCAGGTGACGGGCAGAAGGAAGGTTTCCCGGCCCAGGTGGGAATACCAAGAATCATCAGGTCGAGTAGCCAAATGCACGGTCCACCAGTTACCGCGCCCATCCTGGAATAAATCTCCATGACCACTACATGCAACGCCAGTACCTTCGGTATACCGATTCGTCAGCAGCGGTTTCTCGCAGGATAGATACGGCCCCCAAATATCCCGGCTCCGGGCAGCGGTAATCATATGGTTGAAGCCTGTGCCACCCTCCGCCGCCAGCAGGTAGTACCAATTCCCGATATGATAGACGTGGGGCGCTTCCAGGTATTGGGGTCGGTCGTCGCTCATGCCGTGCCAGATGACTTGTGCCTGAGAAAGCAATTCTCCTGTGTAAGGATCGATTTCTTCCAGGGAAATCGCTTCTTTGTCATCCATGCCTCGCTGGTTCGTGCAATAATACGCTTTGTCGCCATCAAACAGGATGGAAGGATCGATACCTGTCATATTTACCTTCACCGGATCAGACCAGCCTGTAGCGGGATCGGCAGAGTGAACGATAAAGTTCCCAAACCCTTTAAAGGTGGACGTTACATAAAACAGCCCGTTATGATACCGAATGGTGGGGGCCCAGATGCCCTCCCCAGCCTTGGCTGTTTCAAAAGGCAATTGTTCTGTTCGCTCAATGCAGTTGCCAATTTGCCGCCAGTTGACCAGATCCGTGCTATGGTAGACCGGGATGCCGGGAAAAAACTCAAAGGAGCTGGTAACCAGATAATAATCATTTCCAACCCGACAGATGCTTGGATCTGGGTTAAAGCCCCGAACAATGGGGTTTTGGTATCGCATGGTCAATCCCCTCTCTGATCCATCGTGATAACGGCGCTTTCCAAAGCATCGGTTTCCGCAATGATCCTAAAAGCGCCATCGCCAGTTCGTCTGAAAACCACAGACGCTTTCCCGTGCCAGGCGGATACAGCATGGGCAGAATAGGGCGTCTGCTCCATCAGGTTGCAGTTGTCTGTGGCCAGAATTTCCGCATCGCCCTCTACGCGGAAGGAAATCAGGCGTTTTTCCCGGATGCAGAGATGATTCTGTGCATCCAAGATGGAGGCGGTCAGCAGCATTTCTTCGCCCGGAGCGAGAATGCGCTGAACCATGGGGGAAAGCGTTAATTTGGCAGGCGCTTCCGGAGTATACAGCGCGTGGCTGCACTCGGATTGCCCATTTATGAAGCCCAATACTTCAATTTTTCCAGGCATCCAGGGGACAAAGCCTGTGATGTATCCATCTGGATTCTCCTTGGGAAGGGGCGGATAGAATACCCGATCGCCGCAATGAATCTCCACGCGGTCGCAGTTGGTCGCAATGAGATAGGGAACCACTCCCTGATGCAATTCCGGAAAATCCCATACATCCTCATAGGGCGGATTCGCCCAGTGGGCCTTGGTAAATTCATCCCCCAGGGTATTATCCAGGATGGAAATATGCACCATTGGCTCCTCCGTCCAATGACTTTTCAGGATATAAGCAGAAATCCGCGGCGTACCATCCATGCGAAACAGACTGCCTGTCCAACCTTTGCTGGGCCAGCCCATGGATTCGCCCAGATAGTCGTATCCTGCCCACACAAAGCTGCCGATGGCGTAGGGCAGCGCTTCCGGGATCAGGGCAGGGACGCGCTGGGTATAGTTCTGCATGCTATCCAGGTGCCCCACAAAGAAGGGATAGGCTTCCGTGCTGAGAATCAGCTTATCCGACAATCGGCGATGGATGGCCTCGAACCACTGCTCCTGATAATTACAGGATATGATGTCCACATGCTGGGCAATGGCGCTGATGCAGTCGATCCGCTCCTCCAAATCCTCTATTTCTCGATCATCCACCTCATCCACCAACTGTTGAATATCCTTCACCTGGCTGTAATCGATCTTCTTTCCAGCCCGCTTGAAATGAGGATTCATAGCATAGGTAACCGGGCGGGTGCCATCCAGCTCATGGGCCCGTTTGGACAGCATAGCCAGCGTGTCCACCATGGATTGCTGCCCCTGATTTTCCACTTCGTTGCCCACGCCCCAAATGATCACGCTGGGCCGGTTTCGATCCCTGCGGATCATCGCTGCCAAATCATGATCCCAATCCTGATCAAAGTATCGCCCATATAAACCGCTATGCCATTTATCAAAGCATTCAGAATAGACATAAAACCCCATTTCATCACAAAGATCCAGCATTTCGTCGCTGTGCATATGGTGAGCCAGCCGCAGGGCGTTGCAGCCCATCTTTTTGAGAATCGTCAGCCGATCCCGCCACATCTCTTTCGTAGCGGCGATACCCCGGCAGCCCATATCCTGATGCAGGCATACGCCATGCAGTTTGACCTTTTTTCCATTGATCCGTAAGCCGGTTTCCACATCGATGCTCACAGAACGCAGGCCGATGCGCCGCGTTACCGCATCCCCACCAGGCAGGCCCAGCGTAAGATCATACAAATTAGGCCTTTCCGCGGACCAAAGCAGAGGATGATTTACATGCAGATCGATCGTTCCGCAGCCGTTCCCCTCTGCAATCAAACGGCCATCCGGCAGAGACAGCACGGCAGTTGTCGCCAGCGCAGACCCCGTTTGAATCCGAATCCCCGCCTGATCATCATGAATGTCTGTTGTTACAACAATGTCCTTTTCATCCAAATATTCCCGATCCGTTTCCATCCACTTGACCGGGCGGTAGATGCCACAGCCGGAATACCAGCGGTCAGCGGGTTCCCGGGTATTATCCACCTGAACCAGAATCTGATTTTCCCCGGTCCGAACCGCATCCGTAATTTCCAAACGAAAAGGTGTATACCCATAGCGCTGGCCTCCCACTTCACAACCGTTGATCCAAACCTTCGCGCATTCAAACACGCCCCCAAAGTCCAGAAAATAGCGGCGCGCTGGATCTTTCTCCCCAATGGTTACCACCCGCCGATACCAGCCAATTTCATTTCGGTGAAACCACCCTTGCGCCATCCCCAAAGGCGCATCTGGAGAAATGGGACGCCCTACGGCCCAGTCGTGCGGAATCTGAACCTTTGTGAAGGTTGATGCCTCCGGTTGTTCCATTCCCAGGGCAAAATACCATTCATCCTGCAAGAGATTGATCACTCGTTCCATATGCTAAGCTCCTTCAACTCATGATTTGTCAGCGGGCGAATCTTTTCTCCCATCCTGCTGGCGATACTGTTGAGGCGTGCAACCAGAATAGGATTTGAATCGCCGATTAAAGGCGGAAATATCGTAATACCCGCACTCGGTAGCAATATCCTTTACGGGCATTTCCGTGGCGCGCAACAGCCGCTGAGCCCGGTTCATACGGGATTGAGTAATGCATTCCAGCGGCGTTTCCTGATAAATCCGTTTAAATTCCAGGGACAATTTGGAATCGCTCATACCCACTTCTTCCGCAATGCTGGAAACAGTAAGCCCCGGCTCCGAAAAGCGCCGTTGAATCATTTCATATGCTTTTCTGACAGGTTCCGGAATTTCCTCCTTGGCCGTCTGGGTTTGCAAGGAAACGATCTTCCGACACACCTGGTTCAAAATTCCATCCAGTTCATCCACAGAGAGGCAGCGGCTTAACCGAAACAGATCATACAATTCTTCCTCATTGACGCCGTTTGCCCGTGCCTCCTCGCTGACAGCAATGATGATTTCACTGTACATACAGCGGAAACCAAAGAGAGAGGCCCGGGTGTTATGCATGGCCTGAGAGACCTCCGACAGCGCTTTTTCTACCCGGGCAGTATCCCCCTTTCGCAGGGAGGAGCGCAAATGATCTACAGCCTGACGGTTATAATCAGATGGAGAAGCCTGGTTTTCATCCAGATCGGAAAAGAAGATGGGCGCCGTACTGCCCTTCACAAAGCGCATTTCGAAGGCCGTGTCTGCCTCCAAATAGGCACGTTGCCCTTCCCTCCAGGAGGTATGGTAATTGCTGACGCCCATGGTGATGGACTTGCTGCACGCCTTGAGGCCCGCGAACTTGCTTTCCAGGAAGGAACGCAGGAGCTCCTGATCATTGGCGAAGGCCACCAGTACCAAATGGCTTTCCGTGGAAACCAGGGCCAGGGACGCGCCGGACACCTGCTCATCAAACAGGCGATCGATTTTTTCCGTGGTCAGCTCATAGGAGGATTCGGCAGCTTTGGCAATGATGGCCACAACGAAATAGCGCGTGTCCACGTTCACCGCCACGTTTTCTGCCATCTGCAGGAAAATGTCCTCATCCGCAAAGCCCCCCAACAGGAATTGGCGCACAAACTCACTGCGCTGGGCGTCCGCCATGTTTTCAAGCCTTGTGGTCATGGAGGCATTTTCATCAATCAGGCGCTGAATGCCATCCCGGATTTCAATCAGTTCATTATCGCTGGGCGAATGGATTTCCAGCATGGATTGCAGCAACTTAATGCCCTTCATCCTGGACTGCACAAAGCGACTAATGAGCAGCACGGCGATCGCCGCCACCACGGCGGACACCAAAACCAGGGCTTTGGTGGAATCAGAGATAGCAATGCTGAATTCTCGGTCCGATATGAGCGCCGCGCAGGACAGGCTGTTACCGTCCCTTTCGCTGAGCACATGATACAGCTGCCCCTCAAAGCGCAAAGTCTCCTGTCCCTGAGCCACTGCCTGGAGCAGGGCTTCGCTGGAGGCCCCGGTTCGGCTTTGTCCTGTAATGACTGTTCCCTTGTATTGCGTGACCACATCCGCATCGCCCAGACCGAAGGAATGATACCAATTTCGATACACCTGTTCATCCACCAGATACATCACGGTCCCCACCCGGGCCCCTCCTGGGTAGCTGAGGGGCACAAAAAACGTGATCACACTGTGAATGCTGGAATCGTTTCGAACGGCGTATCCATCTACGGCCTGGGCTGGCAGGATGGAAAGCGTTACCGTTTTTTCCAGCGCGGCTTTTAGCTCTTCGGGGGCAGTATGCTCCAGTGTTAATGCCTGATCTACAAATTTATCCAGCAAATAAATACTGGTGGATGAATAAACATATTCATCGCCCTCAAAATGAATGTATATTTCTTTGATGGTATCATTCACCGCGCGATAGGATGCCAGCTTTCCTGAAAAGCGAGAAGCCTTCACAGGATCGTCAGCGTAGGCTACGGGCGTAATATCATTGTTGGTCATTTGTCCCGCGATGGAAACCAGCGTAGAAACCAAATGCGACTGGGCGTCCTGTACCAGGTTCAGGTTGGACTGGTGCGAGTTGAGCAGAATCTGGGTATGCAAACGGGAGAAGGAGCGATAGGCATACGAAACCATCACGATCATCACAATCAGCAAAATCACCAGGTAGGAAGCAAAGTTTCTTAACAGCAGTTTGCTGATCCTTCGTTGTTTGTTCTGCATGTGTAAGCTCCTCGTATCTGAAATGTACAATGCGCACCTCGACCCAACAGGATCGAGGTGCGTATCCCGCACGCGAATTATACCATGCGGGAAGAGGCGGAATCAACCTATGGATTTTACTGATTCGCTTCCACGTACCGATTGTAAACGGTTTGATACAGTGCAATATAATCATCCAGGCGGATGTTCTGCAGGGTGCTCTCATAGGTTGCCCAGCTTTCATCGGTCACGCCCTTGACGATGAAGTTGGCCAAGGATTCCTTCGCATACTTATCGATTTCAGCATGCAGCAGGGAACGCTGCGTAGATTCATCCACGTCGAAGGTGATCAGCTTGGAAAGAATGTTCCAGCTATTCTTTTCAATGACGCCCGCGGCCTCATACGCTTCGCAGTAGGCTGTCTTTTCAACGCGATGAGAGGGCATGTTCACCTTGGAGAAATATTCGGGACCAGAGCAATACATCATGGCGGACTGGCCGGGCACTGTGCGGGTACCATCGCTCATGGGGAAAATTTCCACCTTGCCATCTTCATCATAGCCCCAGAATTCATCCTTGGCGCCATTGTAACCGGTAATCATGTTTTCCCAGGCAAACTGGGTATCCAGCCACTTGGCGGCCGCTTCCACATCCTTGCAGCCAGCAGTGATCGCCGCGCCAAAGGAGGGAATCTCCAGATACCGCTGCAGGGTAGCCTGATAGCCATCAGCGGAGAAAGGAATTACGCACTCATATTGCTGCCAGATCGCATCGTCGGTACCCATGGCAGACATCCGCCAGCGCCAGGTGACGCCCACGTTGCCAGCATTGATCTTTGCTTCGGCAGCATTTGAATCCTGAGAAATGGCTTCCACATCGATCAGGCCTTCGTTGTACCAACGGCTGACGGTCTCCAGGGCCGGCCGCAGGCCTTCCGCCTGGAGAGGAGAGTACACATTGCCTTCCTCGTCCAGGGCAACATGGATTTCGTTGTTGGCCACGCCCCAGAAGTTAAGAAGGTGTGCGATGCCATCCGTCAAATTACGCAGGGTGCCGCCCATGGGGATTTCATTGGAGGGATCGCCATCGCCATCCGCGTCCTGATCACGGAAGGCAATCAGCACCTTTTCAAAGTCTTCCACCGTGGTGGGGATTTCCAGGCCCAGATTATCCAGCCATACTTTGTTGATGAACAGATGGGCGTCCGTGTTGATATTCTGAGGGATCAGCCAACCCAGCTGATAGGTTTTGCCGTCGGAGGACTTGAGGCTCTGGGCGGTTTGAGGATCAAAATCCAGATACGCCTTGTAGTTGGGCATATACTGATCAATGATGTCATCCAGGGGAATCAGGATCTCCTGGTCCACGCCATACATTTCCAGATCCAATCCGCCGCGGACGATGACATCGGGGTATTCGCCGCTGGCCAGCATCAGGTTCACCTTGGTGCTCCAGTCCGAACCCTTGATCTGGTTAAAGGTGGCGTGTACGCCGCTCTGAGCGGTGATGCCAATATCAGGATCGTTGAAATAGGGCATGTTGGCAAAGTCCAGGTCATCAATGTCACGATACTCAACCATGACGTTGATTTCCTTCACGTCGTCCGCGAAGGCGGTGGGGATGCAGGCCAGCAGCATGATGGCGGCCAGCAGGAGAGAAAGGGTCTTTTTCATTGGGAAACCTCCTTATATTTTTTGATCGGGACCAACTCCCGATGGGAAACGGGGAAAAAGCAAGGGTCTTATCCTTTCACGGAACCAATCATGACACCCTTTACAAAGAATCTCTGCATGCAAAGGTACAGCACCACAGCCGGGGCGGTCGATACCACAATGATGCAGTATTTTGCAATTTGTGCCCGGTTCAGCAATTCCGCGTCCTGCTCCGCCGTATCGCTGACCATGCTCATGAGCAGCTCTCGACTGGATTCCAAGGATGCCAGGATTTCCTTCAAGATGGTTTGCAGGGGCAAAAGCGACCGGGTTTGCAGGTAAATCAACCCTGTCCAGTAGTCATTCCATTTGGCGACGCCATAATATACGGACAGAACCGCGATGATCGTGCCGCTGAGCGGAATGACGATCCGGATAAAATATTGCAGTTGGGAAGCGCCATCCAGATTCGCCGCCTCATACAGCGCTTCGGGAATTGTGGAGGTGATGTATGTGCGGGCCACCATCACGTTCCACACGGACACGCAGCCCATCAGAATACAAACCCAGGCTTTGTTGTACAATCCCACATCCCGAACAGTCAAGAAGGTAGGAATCAAGCCGCCGTTGAAAAACATCGTGAAAGCGAACAGGAAGGAAAGCAGCTTCTTGCCAGGAAACTTCCTGGACAGGGTAAAGGCCGCGCCCATGGTGACCACCAGGCTGATGGCCGTGCCCACCACGGTGTACACCACAGAATTAAAGAAGGAATGAATCAATTCCTGATTCTGGAACACCGCGTTGTAACCCAGCATGGTCATTCCCCGTGGATAGAGCGTTACCTGGCCGGATGTCACCAGCGTGGCGTCAGAAAAGGAGCAGATGATGACCAGATAAATAGGATACAAGGTAACGATCAGCACCAAGGCCACCATAATGCCAATGAAAATATTGAAGGCCCTGTCGGCTTTGATGATCTTCTGTTTCGCGGGCTTCATGTTCTGTTTCGCAAGGGCTGTCATGTGAGTTTCCTCCTCTCTTAAAACAGCGTTTCTCCATTCATTCTGGCAGAAATCCGATTGGTGGACAGCACCAGAATGAAGTTCACGACATTGACAAACAGGCCGATGGCCGCGGTATAGGAGAATTGGCCAGAGCCGAGGCCCATGCTATAGACATATGTCCCGATGATGTCTGAGGTGGCCATGTTGCCCCCTGTTTGCAGCAAAAGTGTTTTCTGAGTCGAGGAAGAAAGCAGGGAGCCGCTGTTCAAAATCAGCATCATGGTCGCGGTGGGAATGATGTGGGGCAAATCAATATAGCGAACCTTCTGCCACTTGTTGGCGCCATCAATGGTCGCGGCCTCGTACAGCTCCGGATCCACGCCCGCCAGCGCGGCTATATATAGGATGGAATCCCAACCTGCGTTTTGCCAGATGCCGGAGATGATGTACACTGGGCGGAACCAGCTGGCTTCATTCATGAAGTAGATGGATTTACCTCCCATGGCGTTGATCAAATGATTCACGATGCCATTGGTAGGTGAAAGCAGGATATAGAGGATCCCGGCCAGAACCACCGTGGAAATGAAGTGAGGCACGTAAATGGCTGTTTGGGTGAATTTCTTCAGCCGCTGGGAGCGAATGTTGTTGACAATCAGCGCCAGGGCAATGGGCATTGGAAAGGTGAAAAGCAATCCCAGCACATTCAGCAGCAGCGTATTGCTAATCAGGCGCCTGAAGTAATAAGCATTGAAGAAGGTGTAAAAATGCTTGAATCCGTTCATGCTGGTCCAGGGGCTTCCCGTGATGCCCCGCACAGCCTTGTAATCCTTGAACGCGATTTGAATGCCGTACATCGGCAGGTAATTAAAGATGATCAGATAGACCAGTGCTGGAAGAATAAGCACATAGAGCCAGCGATTCTGGAGTATCCCTTGCCCGGTTTTCTTCATCCGGCTTCCCATGGATACCTTTCTTTTTTCTACTTGCTGCACAGGCGTTCCTCCTTTTTCTTTTGGTCGGTATTTTTCCGACGAGAACATTTTTGCATGAAAGGAGTCAAAGCGCAATTGGCAGAAATTTCCGCATTGGCTTGAAACGGGAAAGAAGTAAGCGGCGCCGGGTTTTTGCCACGTTGTGCAGAAATTTCGGCATAGTTTCATTCGAGCAAATTGTGATAAAATAGAGCGCAGAAAAGCGACACAGAACGGAGGAAAAGAAATGAACCTGTATGCCCCATCCGAAGCCAGAACGTCTGAAACCCTGCTGATCTACTGGGACAAGTTCCAGGAGGGTCCAAACACGATTCAATACAAAGTATATGTAGACGAGAAATGGTTCTCCTCCGTTTTTTGCACGGATGAGACGATCACCGGGCTGGAACCGGACAGAGAATACAGCCTTCGGGTCACCGCGGAGGAGAATGGGCAGCTGTTGAGCACAGCTGGACCAATCTTCGTCCGCACGAAGCCCGCTGGAGCAAGACTGGATGTGACGGAGTTTGGCGCCGTGGGGGATGGCTGCAGGCTAAATACCTTGGAAATTCAACAGGCCATAGATGCCTGCCCTGAAGGCGGCACAGTGTACGTACCGGATGGGGTTTTCCGAACCGGCGCGCTGTTTTTGAAAAGCCATATGACCCTGTGGCTTTCTGAGAAAGCGACGCTGTTGGGCAGTGAGAACCTGCGGGATTATCCAGTATACATGTATCGCTACGAAGGACGGGAAAAGCCGCGCTTTGCCAGCCTGATCAACATGCCCATCATCCTGCCTGAAGATTGTGCGACAGCGCCGGCATGGACGGATGTGACCATTCGAGGCGGCGTCTTCAACGCAAATGGCGTGGCGCTATTCCAACAGGAATTGAATCATCCGGAGGGAAATCGGGGAAGCGCGGTGGCCCTCCGGAACATAGACGGGCTATACCTGTACGATACCACGATTCGCCAAGCGCCTTTCTGGTGCCTGCATATCATTTACAGCAACCACGTAACCATGAATCGAATCAAAATTCGCAATAAGTTTGACGAAAATGGAAACCGTTACCAGGATCTGTACAACGGCGACGGCATCGACCCTGATTCCTGCGGATTTGTGAACATCCTGCATTCCAGCATTGAAAGCCAGGATGATTGTATAGCGATTAAATCCGGGCGGGATGAGGAAGGCCGTCAGGTAGGCATCCCTTCCCACGATATTCGGATAACGAATTGTGAGTTTTCCCATGGCTTCGGTGCGGCCATCGGCAGCGAAATGTCCGGCGGCGTCTGGGATGTGCTGGTGCAGGACTGCGTCTTTCATCAGTCCTTCAGCCTGGGCAGCGTAAAAAACTGCCGCGGCCGCGGCAGTATCATCAAAAGGGTTACCTATGAAAACATTCACATGATCAATACCTCTACAGAGCATGATATGACCAAATGGTTCAAAGGGGCGATCAACGTGGATCAATCCTATGGCTTGGATAGCTTCTCCGTGGATGAGTTGCACCCCGTGACAGAAGGAACGCCTTCTATTCGTGAAATCGCTTTTCGGAATATCACGATCGACACCGTAACTGGATACGCGGTTTATCTTTGTGGGCTGCCAGAGAACCACATGCGGCAGATTCTTCTGGAAAACATCACAGCCCGGGCGCCCCACGGCATCCTCGTTGAAAACACGGATGCGGTTGTCCTGAATCAGGTGGAGGTCGATCCCTCCCCACGGGAGGAATCGGCCGTTCCCTTCCGATATTGAAGCGGCGTCTCTCCTACCACCTGCTTAAACCGCCGAATAAAGCTGCCGGAGTCGTAGTAACCCACCTGGACGCTGATTTCCCGAATGGTCAGGTCCGTTTCCCGCAGCAGCTCCTTCGCCTTCTCGCTGCGCAGCAGCGTCAGGTAATCCGAGGGCGTCAGGCCCATCCGCTCCTTAAAGCTCAAGCTCAGCTTCGCGGTGGAAAGATCAAAGGATTCCGCGATGGCCGCCATGGAGATTTCCGGGTCGGTAAAATGCGCGTCGATATACCGCGCCGCCTGGGAGATGGGATCCTCTGCCGGCGGCGTCTGCCCCTGGGGCTCTGCCTCCTCCCGCATCAGCTGGTCGCACAGGCGGCGCAGCAGCTCGTCCAGATCATCAATGGTCTGGCAGGAGGTCAGGGTAAAGATATCATAGAAATCCCGGGCCTCCCGTCCGTCCGCCAGCTTGGCCGCCTGGGAGCGGGTCAGGGTATCAATCACGTCATTGTAGATCATGCGGAAGGCGAAAGGGGACATGCTGGTGTTCTTCAGGAAGCGCAGCAGCTCGCTGATTTGCTCATCCAGCCTTTCTCGATTGTTCAGCGCCAGGGCCTGGCTGATGCCGTTGGTAATCTTCTGGGCCCGGGGCAGCACATCCTCTAAGTTGGCGGACAAATCCCCATAGGTCACCACCCGCTCCCGCCCCATGACAAACCGATTCTCATAGGCCGCGGCGGCCTCCAGATAGGCCGTGGGCGCCTCCGAGTAGGAGGTGTGCAGGGCGGACAGAGCGGTGACTCCATTGTTGCCCTCCCCGCTGTCCTTCCGGCGAATCCGCTCCGCCAGATCGTAAATCAGTGCTGGCTCCTCCGCGAAGGCCAGGAAAAGATAGGCCTTCATGGCCACCAGCTCCGCCCCCACGGCGCTGATGCCCTGCAGGGAGGCGAAGGGTTCCTGATTGATCTCAAAGGGCCGGTCCCACTCCTCGGAGGCAGAGCACAGGATGACCCCATAGTATTTCTTCTCGATGTCCAGTCCCAGTCCCGCTGCAGCCCGCGTGATTTCCCCCTCCTCCGCGAAGCGCCGCTTGATAAACCGGAACACGAAATACCGCCGCCGCATGGGCAGGGATTGCTCCAGCTGGCTGGCCAATTCGCTGTTCCGGGCCGTCAGCTGCCGAATTCCGCTGGAAATCTGGGTCAGCTCGTCCTTCCGCTCCGCCGCCTCCAGCGCCAGCAGACTGGAGATTTCCTCAATGGGCCGGGCATGGCGCCGGGCGATCCAAAGAATCAGCACCACCGAGGCCGCCAGCAGCGCCCCCAGCATAATCATGACATTGCTGAGGCTGCGCCATACCGCCGCGTTCACCGTGCTCATCCGCAGCGCAGTCATATACCGCATGCCCCAGCTCCGATCCTCCAGCGTCACCGCCAGCCATTTCTCTCCCTGGCTGGAAAGGATGCGGCTGTACTCCCCCTCCTCCGGGGTCCAGTTGACCTCCTGGGCAGAAAGGGGCAGATCCTCCGCCTGGGTCAGCAGCTGATCCCCATAGAAAATATAGGTATTCAGCTCCGTGTCGATGGCGTCCGCGAACAGATTGCGATAGCTGCTTTCCTTCACCAGGAAAAACAGGCTCCCCTTGCTGGCCCCCGGATTCGAACCCAGGGGCAGAATGAAGCCTACCATGCGGGATTCCGTGCCGTCCATCAGGCTGGAACGGATCCGCTGGGCCGGCAGCACCGTGATTCGATCCTCCCCCTGCAGCCGCTGGCGCAGGGTGTCCGGATCCGTGCTCTCGAACTCCGTCATCCGGAGGAACCGATCAATGGTCATGGAGGAGGCTGAGGTATACATCCGGTCCTCCCCTCGGAAGGTCAGATACATCTGGTCACAAAAGGTGTTGATGGCCGTGTAGGGCACCAGCTGCATCTGCAGCTCATAAGCCTTCCAGGGCTCCTTTTCATAGGAAAAGCCCTCGATCTGGGGGGAAAGCCCCATCTCCTCCGCCGTGCTGATCATGGCGGAAATCGCGCTTTCATGCTGCATGGCGATGCGGGTCAGGCGGTTGATCTGCGTCTCCACCATCCGCTCCTGAATCTGGCGCTGGGAGGTATACAGTAAGTAGGCGGAGATGCCGGAAAACAGCACCAGCAGCACCAGGGTATAGGACAGCGCGTAGCGAATAAAGATCGATCTTCGCATCCCCGGAACGCCTCCTTTCAGTTTTCCGCCTGCCAGCGGTCATAGATCTGCTGGTAGATGCTTCGATATTCCTCGCTGCCCGCCTCCCGCAGCTTTCCCGCCAGGGCAGTCAGCTTTTCCTCCGTAACCCCAGTGGTCACCATATCCACAATGGCCCCGTTGATCAGGGGCTTCAGCGCCGCCTGCAGCCGGGTCAGCCGGGCGTCCTCCTCCCCGGTTTTCCGGGCCGTGGCCGTCAAAATTTTGGAGGAGGTTGCCTCCAGCACCCCCGCCTCCTCGTACAGCGCACAATAGGCCGACTTCTCCTGGCGATGGCTGGCCGGCACATACACCTGGGCGTAATATTCCGCCGGGGCGAAGAATTGCCCGCAGATCACCGGCACCTTCCGGTACAGCTCGTTATCTCCCGGCACATAGGCCACCGCGTATCGGCCGTCCTCCTGGCGCAGCAGGGTATCCCCCACCTCCCCATTCTGGGACACCAGCATGTTTTCCGTCTCAAACTGGGCGTCCAGCCACCGCAGGGAGGCCTCGATATCCCGATTATCCGTCGTCAGCGCCGCCCCAAACTCCACCAAGTCAATGAGCCTGGGAAGACAGGCCCGGCGGCCCTCCGCCGCCACGGGCTTCATGACGCGATACATGCTGATGACCTGGGGCGACAGAGCCGTGTTCTGCAGCCGCCAATAGCTGAACATCCCCACATTTCCCTCGTTCACCTTGTCCGCCCAGATATTGCTGCCCTGGGAGATGAAGTCGATATCCAGCAGCCCCTCCTCCGCCAGCTGGTGCATCCAATCCAGCGTCTCCGCGAAGGCCGCCTGGTCCGGCGCAAAGCGGACTTGCCCCGCCTCGTCCAGATACACGAACTCCTCATTCAGAGGCAGGCCAAAGAAGGAAAACAGATTATAGATACCGGTATTGTTATCGTCGAAGGTAAACTCCATGGGGATTTCATCCTGCAGGCCATTTCCGTTCGGGTCCTCCTCCCGGAATTTGCGCAGCGCCTCCGTCAATCCCTCTACCGTGGTGGGCACCGCCAGGTTCAGGGCATCTAGCCAGTCCTGATTGATGAAGAAATGCCCGTTAGTGTTCACGCCCTGGGAGATCAGGAAGCCCAGCTGATACATGTGCCCATCCGAGGCCGTCAACTGTTCCCGCAGGTTCCCCTCCGCCAGCCGGGAGGCGTAATTTGGCAAAAAGCCCTGGGCCATGTATTCATCCAGGGGAACCAGCATATGCCGGGACACCCCGTATTCCTCCACATCCAGGGAGCCCCGCAGGATCAGATCCGGCATGTTCCCCCGGGCGAAGGCCAGGGACAAGGCGCTGGTCCATTCCGAATCCTTCACGTCGGTAAAGCTTACCTCCACGCCCGTCTGCTCCGCGATGCGGTCATAGAACCACAGATCGTTAAAGTCCACCGCCATGTTTTCCAGCTCATATTGCAGCGCGGTCAGCTCTGTTTTTTCCGGCGCCTGGGCCTGCTTCGCCCCGCATCCGCCCAGCAGCAGCATGCCGCTGAGCGCCAGCGCGCACAATTTTCCCTTCCCCTTCATTCCGATTCCTCCGCCTGTATTCCTCTCCCTTAGTTCTGTGGGAATTATATCATTTTCCTTTCTTCCCTTTCAAGAATTCACCCCCTTTTTCCCCAGGGAAAAGGGGGTTTTCAACATGTTCAAAATTTCTGCATATCCTATTTGGCCGTTCTTTCGCCCGAAAATACATGCTTTTCGCCCTGATTCGCAAAATTTTCGCTTCTTCCCTTTCCCCGCCGCTGGGGGTATGATCCTGATAACGAAACCGAAAACCGAAAGAAAGGAACAGTCGTATGTCTACAATCTCTTCCCGCACCTCCCCTCGCCGGAGCCTGCGCTACCGCGCCGCCCTGGCCCTCCGGCGGGATTGGCAGCTATGGGTGCTCCTGCTGCCTGCGCTGGCCTTCTTCCTTATCTTCTGCTATTTCCCCATGTACGGTGTGCAGATCGCCTTCCGGGATTACAAAGCCGCCCTGGGCATCACCGGCAGCAAATGGGTGGGATTGAAATTTTTCGAAAAATTCTTCAATTCCTATTATTGCGGCCGGATGTTCCTGAACACCTTCCTGCTGAACCTCTATGGGCTCATCTTCGGCTTTCCCATCCCCATCCTGCTGGCCATCATGCTCAACCAGCTGAACCGAAAGCGGTTCAAGGGCTTCGCCCAGACAGCCATCTACGTTCCCCATTTCATCTCCACCGTGGTGCTGGCCGGCATGATTTACCTCTTCTTTTCCCCCACCAACGGCATCATCAATCACCTGATCACCGCGGCCGGAGGAAAATCCATTTACTTCATCATGGAGCCCGGCTGGTTCCGGCCCCTCTTCATCGGGTCCGAAATCTGGCAAAACGCCGGCTGGAACACGATTCTGTATATCGCCACCCTGACGGGCATCGATCCTCAGCTCTATGAGGCCGCCACCATCGACGGGGCCACCCGATGGGATAAAATCAAGCACATCGACATTCCCCATCTGATCCCCATCGCCGTCATGATGCTGATTCTGAACTGCGGCAGCCTCCTGTCCTCCAACACGGATAAGGCCCTCCTGCTCCAGACCTCCGGCAACATGGCCACCTCCGATATTCTCGGGGTCTATGTTTACAGCGTGGGTATCGCCGCCTCCAAGGCCCAGTATTCCTACGCCTCCGCCATTGGCCTGTGCCTGAATGTCATCAATTTTGCCATCATCATGCTGGTCAATTTCATCTCCCGCCGTCTTAGCGAGATCAGCCTGTTCTGAAAGGAGAGCCCGCCATGTCCGTGCTTGCCGCGAAGCATAAATCTACGCCCATCCGGGAAACCCGGGCGGATCGCGTCTTCAATGTCATCAATCTCATCTTCTGGGTGCTGGTGCTGTTCATCACCCTGTATCCTCTGTGGCTGATTCTCATCGCCTCTGTTTCCGATCCGGACGCGGTGCTGCAGGCCAAGGTGCTGCTCTGGCCCGTGGATTTCTCCCTCATGGGGTATGAAGCGGTTTTCCAGTACAAGGAGCTCTGGGGCAGCTATCTGAATTCCGTTTTCTATACTGTGGCCGGCTCCGCCCTCAGCGTCATGGTCACCCTGGCCGCGGCCTACGCCCTGAGCCGGAAATTCGCCGGCAAGCGGATCGTGAACCTGGCCATCACCTTTACCATGTTCTTTAGCGGCGGATTGATCCCCATCTTCCTGAACATCCGGGATCTGGGGCTGTATGACACTCGCACAGTGATGATCGTCATGAATCTGGTGTCCGTCTGGAACCTGATGGTGGCCCGGACCTATATCCAAACCACCATTCCCAACGACCTGTACGAGGCCGCGGTCATGGACGGGGCAGGTCATTTCACCTATTTCTTCCGCTGTATCCTGCCTCTTTCCGGCACCATCGTCGCCGTGCTCTCCGTGTATTACGGCGTCGCCCGCTGGAATGATTACTTCACCGGCCTGGTCATGCTCCGCTCCCGGAAGCTCTATCCCCTGCAGCTAGTGCTGCGGGAGATTCTGGCCTCCCTGACCTCCACTGGCAATTCGGACACCTTCTTCGCCGCCTATGCCGATAACCTGGGCGGCCTGCAGGAGGCCCTCCGGAAGGCCGAGGTGGCCAAGTATTGCTGTATCGTCGTTTCCACCGTCCCCGCCGTGCTCCTGTATGTGTTTATGCAGAAGTACTTCGTCAAGGGTGTGATGATTGGATCGTTGAAGGGTTAGAATTCGACGACCGCCAGTTGAGGAGCTGTCCAAATCTTGGATTTGGGTAACAGCTCCCATGCGCAAGCCGTCCGCGCTTTAGCGCGGGTAACGGCGGACGCAGGCTGAATCGCAACTATGTTTGCGACCGGTACTATTTTCGCCAATTACTATCCTTCGGTTCTCTGCGGTCTGAAAGGCCGCTGAACATAATAAAAAAAGGAGGTCACCCCATGAAAACCAGAAGAATCGTTTCCCTATTCCTCGCCCTGTGCCTGATGCTGGGCCTCTCCAGCGCCTTCGCGGAGGAAAAAATCAACCTCACGGCCTTCCAGTACGCCCTGGAAAACCAGAACACCGATTTCAACAACCTCTGGTTCTTTGACGAGCTGGAAGAAGCCACCGGCATCCATGTGGATTTCGACATGGTGAAGGACGCGGACTGGGCCACCAACGTGAACCTGATGTTCGCCGTGCCGGACCAGATGCCCGACATGATCCTGCGGAACCCCGTGGACGCGGAAGAGTATGGCGTGAGCCAGGGCCTGCTGCTGCCCTTGGATGAGTATCTGACCGAGGACATCATGCCCAACTACATCAGCCGCCTGGACATCAACCACGCGGGGGATTCCATCCCCGCCAGCGATGGCAAGACCTATTACATCGGCTATCTGATGGCCCAGAACGTAAACCACACCGGTACCTGGTATGTGAACCAGAAAGAGCTGGACAAGCTGGGACTCAGCGTGCCCACCACCATCGACGAAGTGACCGAAATGCTGCGGGCCATGAAGGCTGACGGCCTGGAGTATCCCTTCTCCGCCAGCTATACCCAGTTCGGCCCGGAAACCATCTGGAACCAGTTCGCCTCCTTCGGCGTGCCGGAGAACACCTATTACTACTATATCGACGAGAACGAGCAGGTTCAGTTCACTGGCGCCCAGGACGGCTATCGGGCTTGCCTGGAGTGGCTGCATCAGCTGTATGAAGAAGGCCTGATGGATCCCGAATCCCTGACCCAGGACTCCAACCTCTGGGCCAACAAGGTCAATGATGGCCAGGTGGGCTTCTTCTGCTACCTGCGGCTGATCAACACCGCCATCTCCGCCGAGAATGTGGAAAACTTCAAGGCCATTCTGCCCCCCGTGGCGGATGGATACAAGGCCGCCGTTTCCCAGATTCTGGAAATCCCCACCGCCGGCGCTTATCTGACCAAGAACTGCAAGGACCCCGTGGCCGCCCTGAAGTGGATCGATGCCCAGCTGGAAACCGAAACCATGATGGTCGCCCTGAACGGCAAGGTGGGCGAGCAGATCGTCCTGAACGACGAAGGCAAGTATGAAGTCATCGACATCCCGGAAAACAACGGCCTGTACGACTTCGTGCCCGTCACCATGGGTCAGTTCTTCGCCCCCGGCGACTATTACACCTCCATCTATCAGATGGCGCCCCATCGCGTGGAGCGGTATGAGGACTCCAAGGCCTATGAAGCCGCGGGCGTTCTGGAATACAAGAGCTTCCAGTACCTGCGGGATCTGTCCAAGATGTCCAACGACGACGCCACCGAAGCCGCGGATATCTACACCGAGCTGCAGAAGCTGATGGAAGAGAACTTCGCGAACTTCGTCCGCAACGGCGTGACCGATGATTCCTGGGCCACCTTCCAGGCGCAGGCCAAGGCCGTGGGCGCGGATCGTTACATCGAACTGTATCAGAACGCCTACGACACCTATCTGGCGAAGTAAGTCATAATCCAAATGCAGGGGCCTGCCGTCTGGCAGGCCCTTTTTGTTGATAAATCTGTCTACTTGAGCGAAAGGATGTTTCACTCAGGGACCCTTTGAAGACGTCTGGAACGGGCGAACCTCTGGCGACCGCCAGTGGCGGAAATTTCGCCAGAGGTGAGGTCAACCGAAAGGAAGCGAGCTCCCCTGTGGGGAGTCGCGACCATTGAGGTTGCGGATAGAGAGCGTGTCCCTGAGGGGAACTCCTGCACGCTCATATTTGCTGAATATTCGCTTATTTAAACAGCGAACACCCTGCCTGGCGGAAGGCCTCTGCCATTTCCCGCAGCTGGTCCTCGGAAACCCGAAACCTTTCCGCCAAACAGGTGAGGCAAAAGCATTCCACCGCCGCCCGGTTGATCAGCTTCCGGGTCAGCCCCGTCTCCATCCCGGTTAGCTCCCGGCCACATTTCGCGCACCTCACGCCTTCTCCAACGTGCCCAAATACACCGCGCAATCATGGGCCGGAACCTTCACCCGGTAATACTCCCGATAGAACCCCGCGTCCTCGCCGGTGAAGGCGTCCTGCAGCCGCAGGCCCAATCCGGAGGAAGCCGTCAGGCCGCCATCGGCAAACATCATGAACAGCTCCCGCTCCTCCTCCGCGAAGTTGAAGAAGCCCAAGGCATACCGGCCGTCTGCCAGGAATTTCAAGCAGACGATGCGATCATCGTCGTGCTCACCATAGCGATGATGGAAGAAGATGGGCGGCCGGGCCTCCTCATCCTGGTCGATAGCGATCAGCCGGGGATTGGTCACCAGGCTGTGGATAAAGGGCGTCATCTTCCGTACATCGCAGCCCAGCATCAAGGGGGAGGAGAACATGCACCACAGGGCAAACTGGGACCGATAATCCGCGTCGCCGCAGCCGCTGGTGCCCACCAGGCCCTTGCCATACATGCCCACCGTCAGCATATCCAGGTCATTAAAGCACCCCGGAGCGGAAGCGCCCAGCTTTTCCATCTGGCTGATGGCGATGCTCCGATAGCTCTGGGCGTTGTCGAAAATATCCCCGGTGGAGCGGTACATGTGCGCCCCGGTGGAACGAATCCAGCTCCACACGTCCTCCGACCCCCAGTTGCAGGCGGAGAAAAGAATCTCCCGCCCCGTGGCCCGCAGGGCCATACCCATCCGGCGGTACAGGGTGGGTCCATCCACGGACAGGGGATGATAGCAGTTGTCATATTTCAGATAGTCCACGCCGAATTCCGCAAAGGTTTGGGCGTCCAGGAATTCATGGTCGAAGGAAGCGGGATAATCCCCACAGGTCCGCACGCCGCAGCAGGAGTACATGCCGAATTTCAGGCCCTTGCTGTGCACATAGTCCCCCACGGCCTTCATGCCGTTGGGGAATTTTTCATGATGAGCCACCAGGCGCTGGGTTACCGGATCCCGCAGGTATTCGGACCAGCAGTCGTCGATCACCAGATACTCATATCCAGCCTGGGGCAAGCCCTGATCCACCATGGCGTCGGCGGATTCCCGAATCAAAGCTTCGTTGATCTCGCTGCCAAAGGTGTTCCAGGTGTTAAAGCCCATGGGGGGTGTTTTTGCTAACATGGTTATTCTCTCCTTGATGTTTGATCGCCCGCTGACGCGGAGCTTGTTGGGTTGATTGTACACGCTGGACGGGGGAGATGCAAGCAGAAAAAAACGGCCTCCGAGAGAAAACTCTCGGAGGCCGTAGAAAAAATTATCCCTTTACGGCTCCAGATGTTAATCCACCCATAAAGTAGCGGCTGAAGCAGATGAACACGATCAGAATCGGGATAATGGCGATGGTGGCACCCGCGAACATGATGTTCCAGGCCGCCGCGCCGTCGCCAGCGTTCTTCAACATGTTGACACCAACGGTCAGGGGCCGCAGGCTATCATTGGTCATGGTGAAGACCCGGGGCATGATGTACTCGTTCCATCCCTGGCGGAAGCTCAGAATGGCGATGGTGGCCATGACGGGCTTCAGCATGGGAATAATCACCTTGTAATAGGTCTGGAAGAAGGAGCAACCGTCGATGCGGGCCGCCTCGTCCAGCTCCCGGGGTACGGAGTTCACATATCCGCGGCAGAGGAAGATGTAGGTCGCCTGGCCGCCGCCAGCGGAGAACAGGATGACCGGCCACAGGCTGGTGTTGATCTTCAGGTTGGTGGCCAGCTCATACAGGGGCCGCAGGGACACGGAACCCACGTTGATAAACATGAAGGCGGTGAAGATGCCGTAAATAATTTCCTTGCCGGGGAAGGTCTTCCGGGAGAAGACATAGCCCGCCATGGAGGACACGAACAGGGAGATCAGCATCACGCCCACGGACAGGAACAGGCTGTTCTTGGTGTAAACCGCGAAGTTGGCCTGATTCCAGGCGTCCACGTAGTTCTGGGTAACCCATCTGGCGGGGAAGATATTGGATCCGCCCACCAGCAGCTCCTGATTCTCCTTAAAGGAGCCCAGGATAATATACAGCACCGGGAAAATGACGATGACGCTGATGCACACCAGCAGCACCCACAGCAGGGCCCGGATGGCTTTTTGCGCCGGGGAATAAACGATTTGCGCCTTGTTCTTTGCCATAATTCATTCCCCTCCTTTACACCACATCGTCCAGCTTCTTCGCCACGATGTTGTACACGATGGTGACCGCGCCGACGATCACCGCCGCCATCAGGCTCAGCAGCGCGCCATAACCGATCTGGCGGGTGGCGTTGGAGCCGGTGCCGAAGATCAGGTTGTAGATATACAGGAACATGACGTTGGTCCGGGTACCGGGGCCGCCATTGGTCAGCACCATGATGGCTTCATAATCCTTGAAGGCGCCGGTGATGGCCAGCATCAGCACCACCTTCAGCACCGGGGCCAGCATGGGCAGGGTCACCCGGAAGAAGGTCTGCACCGCGTTGGCACCGTCGATGCGGCTGGCTTCGTATACGTCCTCTGAGATGGAGGTCATGCCCGTAACAAAGTACAGCATGTAGTTACCAAAGCCGGCCCAGACCGACATGATAATAACCGAGGCCATGACCACGCTGGTGTCCGTCAGCCAGCCGATGGGCTGGGCGATGAGCCCCAGCTTCTGGAAAATGCCATTGAGAATACCATTGCCGGTGGCAAAGATGAACATGAAGATCATACCGGAAATGGAGGAGGAAATAACCGTAGGCATGAAGAACACGCCCCGGAAGAAGGAGGAACCCCGCAGCTTCTGATTCAGCAGCACCGCCATGATCAGCGCCAGCGGAATAATGAAGACCAGCTTCCACAGCGCGTATTCAAAGGTCGTGCCCACGCTGGACCAGAACTTCGCGTCCGCGAACATGTTGGTAATATTCCGCATGCCCGTGAACCGCGTATGGGCGGGAATTCCGTCATAATTATACAGGACGTACCGGAAAATCCAGATGAAAGGATAAATGGAACACACCGCCAGGAAAATCAGCGACGGCGCCAGCATCACCCAGGCTGCCACTCCGCCGCTTTCCTTCAGGCGCATCTTCTTATCCGCGGGCCGGGGCGTACGGGTGGTAGGCGCCAGCTGCGGATTCACATAAGGCTTGGTGGACACGGAAGCACTCCCTCCCTCGTTCATCAATATCATTCAAAATGGTCCGGGCGGCAATTACCGCCCGGACACGAGTTTTTTACCAATTTGAGCGGATCAGATTTCCTTCTGAAACCCGACGCGGATTACTTATCCTGCCAGACCACCGTGCCAGCGGAGGGATGCAGCGGATCGTAATCTTCCACAACCAGTCTCTGGATGAAGCCCAGGGAGATATCATCGTCATAAGCGGCGTTGTAACGGGTGTTCAGGTCTTCGATGGCCGCGTCGATGTCCACATAACCCATGATGGCGTTCCACAGGGTGGTGCGATAGTCGTCGCCCATCAGATTGATGGTGGGCACGGCGGGGTACACGGATTCATAGTCCAGCAGGGAGAAATCGCCCATGCGGCCCATCTTGGACTTGTCAACCTTCTCGTCGATGTAGGAGGTGATGGGCAGGTCATAGCCGCCTTCCATGTATCCAACCAGGAACTCTTCACTCTGGAAGTACTTGATCACTTCCCAAGCCGCGTCCTTGTTCTTGCTGGAGTTCAGCATCAGATAGCCCTTGTTGGGATTCACCTGCAGCGCGCCCTTGATTTCGCCATCCAGGGAGGGCACAGGGGATACGCCCCACTCAAACTTCTCGATGGGGAACTGGTTGGTGAACACGCCCGCTTCCTGAGAGGCGTTGCCCCACAGGGCGAAGGTGCCTTCCGCAAACATAGCGCGCATGTTGTCCACGCCCTGCTGATCCGGATAGGCCACGGCCACCAGCTCACGGCCCGCTTCCAGGAAGGGCTTGTAGCCGGAGAAGTCGAACTTGCCGTTGGCGTAGTCATAATAGAACACGCCAGAAACCTGGGCCATCATCTCCAGCTGCCGCTCGAAGGGGGAGGAGGAGGTGAAGCCGATGCCGTAGGTCACAGGATCGTTAGCCTTGCCATCTTCCGTGATCTTCTTGGCCATTTCGATGTACTCGGGCAGGGACGCCGGGATGCCTTCGTAGCCGGAAGCAGCCAGCAGGTCCTTGTTGTACTCGATGCGGACGCCGGAGCGCTGGCCGGAGGGCACCCAGTAGATGGCATCGCCGATGGCGTTCAGGCCTTCGAACTTCAGGTTCAGGGCGTCGGTGACCTTCTGGAATTCTTCATCCGCCTCGATGTAGGGGGTCAGATTCACCAGCGCATCATAGTCTACCATGTTCTTCAGGGTCACAGACTGGCCGATGATGTCCGGGGCCGTGCCGCCGTCGATGGCCAGCAGGATGGAGTTCTCAAAGTCGTCCGTCATGATGACCATGTTGATTTCGATATCATCATGGGCAGCGTTGAACTTCTCGATCATCTCGTTGAGGTAAACTTCGTCATGGCGGTCATTGGACCAATAGGTGACGACCGTCTTGTCGGCCAGCGCGGGGATGGCGGACAGCACCATAACGGCCACCATCATCAGGGCTACCAACAGGGATACCTTTCTCTTCATAGGGGAAACCTCCTTATTCTTTTTTCCCAAAAGTAATTGGGGTGAAGTTATCCTATCATAACGAAGCGCCCTTTTGCAATAGTTTTTGATAAAAAATTCACACATTTTTGTTACAAATTTATGAATTCCAGTTTAGATTTTGCTCAGGAATTGATCAAAACGGGCCAAATTCGCATCCTTTCCGCTATGAATTTTGTTTTGAGCCTCAATTCGATGTTGCGAATCCCCCACTCCTCATGATACAATATCCCCACGAAAATCTAATCAAACAGGGAGGGCATGGCATCAAATGAAGGAATATATCGAGCAAACCCTGGCTCCCCGGGTACAGGGGGATGGCGGCTGGGTTGAGTTTGTCTCCCTGGAGGGGGATCAGCTGACGCTGACCTTCCGGGGGGAATGCTCCAAATGCTTTATTCTCGACCGCTGCATAGACTGGATCGCAAAGAAAATTCAGGAGGATCTGGGGCAGGAGGTAAAAATCACCCCCATTCGAAAAAAACCATTCTTTTGGGACAACAACTGATGACCGCTAATCACGCCGATTGTCGTCTTCCAGCCAAAAAAGCGCCGCGGGGCGCAGCCCCGCGGCCCAATTCATCCCCTTCCCCGCGCACGGGGCGAACAGCCGATGACCGCCAGTGGCGGAAATTTCATCGGCTGTGAGGTCAACCGAAACAAGCGAGCTCCCCAGTGGGGAGTCGCGCCGATTGAGGTTGCGGAGAGGGGGCAGGGGGTGAGGGAACCCGCCCGCTGGAAAGCGCTATCCAAACTTGAAGCAACGCATTATTGAAAGGAAATACATATGGCACATGTAAAAGTCGTTCGCCGCTCCATGCGGCCGGAAGAATGGACCGATCTCCGCTTCACCTGGCTGCAGCGGGGCATCTATGAACAAAAGGAAGAAATCACCGGATGGCGGATTCGGGACGCTCGCCAGATCGCGGAAAACGAATACGAATTCCTGGACGGGGAGGAGCGGGACCTCCATCGGGGCGAGCTCTACTTTACCCCGGACGGCACCGCCTTCCTCCACGCCCACGCCACCATCCCGGATCAATTCGACGGCCGGAATGTCTATCTCTCCCTGAAAACCTCCGCGGAGATGATCGTCAAGGTCAATGGCAAATTCGTCGGCGGCATCGACCCCAACCGGGAGCGCATCCTGCTGAATCCTTACATCAGTGGGAAGGAGTTGGACATCCAGATCGAGGCCTACAACCGCTCCAAGCCCGACGATGAGCGCAACCCCGCCTCCCTGAGCATCCGGGGCTGCCGCCAGGTCTTCGAAGGCGCTTATCTGGCCACCATCCGGGAAAACGTCCAGTCCCTGGTGTATGACTACATCCTCCTGATGGACATCGCCCACAGCGAGTATTTCAACGAGGATTATCGCAAATTCCTCTTCGTGGAGCTGAGCCACGCCCTGGATCGGGTGGATTTCTACACCTGGGAAGGGGTGGACGAGGCAGCGGAATATGTGCAGAAGGTCATCTATGAAAACACGGACTTCCACGGCAGCGGCGACGTGGCCCTGGTGGGCCATTCCCATCTGGACATCGCCTATTACTGGCGACGGATCCACGCGGTGCAAAAGAACGCCCGCACCATCCTGATCCAACTGCGGCTGATGGATCAATATCCCGAATTCCGCTATACCCACACCCAGGCCTACACCTATGAAACCCTGGAGAAATATTATCCCGAGCTCTTTGCCGAGCTGCAGGAGAAGGTCAAGGCCGGCCAATTCGAGCCTGTCGGCTCCATGTACGTGGAGCCGGACTGCAACATCCCCGCCGCCGAGAGCCTGATCCGCCAATTCCTTTACGGGCAGCGCTTCTTCCGCCGGGCCTTCGGCAAAACCCTGGATAACGCCTGGCTGCCGGATGTGTTCGGCAACAGCTGGATCATGCCTCAGATTTTGAAAAAGAGCGGCGTGGATTATTTCGTGTCCAACAAGATGTCCACCTGGAACGACACCAACCGCTTCCCCCATAATAACTTCATCTGGAAGGGCATCGACGGCAGCGAAGTATACGCCTCCGTGCCCCCGACCCATTTCATCAGCTGGAACATGCCCAGCCAGATTCAGGAAAACTGGGAAGCCTATCAGGATAAGGAAACCGGCGGCCAAACCCTGTCCATGTACGGATACGGCGACGGCGGCAGCGGCGTGACGGAGGAGATGCTGGAAATGGTCCGCCGCTTCCCGAAGGTCTCCGTCATGCCAAAGACGGAAATCACCGGCGGAGCGGATTTCCTGCACAAGAACCTGAGGGACAATGACAAGCTGGCGGTCTGGGACGGGGAGCTGTACCTGGAGATGCACCGGGGCACCTTTACCACCAAATCCAATCTGAAAAAGGCTAACCGCGCCCTGGAGTTCAAGCTGCGGGAGGCGGAAATGGCCTGCGCCCTGGGGGCTCTGGCCGGGGAAGTCTATCCCGCAGAAGAGCTGCGGGAATGCTGGAAGAAGCTGCTGCTGAACCAGTTCCACGACATCCTGCCCGGTTCCCACATTCACCCCGTGTACGAGGACGCCATGGCGGATTACGCGGAGATCGACACGAAGCTGAGCACCCTCCTGGCAGCCAAGGAAACCGACGCCTGGTTCAATTCCCTGCCCTTCCCCCGGGAAGAAATTACCTTCCTGCCGGATGAAAAGGGAAGTGTCACCAGGGATGGAGTCAAAGGCTTCTGGGCCATTCCCCATCTGCCCGGCCTTACCGCGGGCCCCGTCTCTCCCCTGGAAGGAAAGGCTGGTTGGATGCGGGCCAAGCAAAACGATCAGGGCCAGTGGCAGGCGGCGACCCCCTTCTATACCCTGACCCTGAATCCGGACGGCAGCTTCGCCTCCCTCTTTGATCGGCAGCTGAACCGGGAATGGGTGCGGCCCGGCTGCGGCTTCAACAAGCTGCACCTCTGGGCGGATCACCCCGGCATGTACGACGCCTGGGACATCCTGCCCAATTACAAGGATGTGGCCCGGGATCTGCCCATCGTCCAGGGCCTGCGCCTGACCTACCAGGACGACGTTTCCGCGGAGTTCACCGTGGATTTCGCCACGGAGAAGAGCACCTGGGCCATGATCCTCCGCCTCTTCGCCGACAGCCGGCAGATCGAGGTGGAGCACCTGTGCGACTGGCAGGAGAAGCACACCCTGGCCAAGGTCAACTTTGGCGCGGATGTGCTGACCCGGGACCTGCTCTGCGATACCAGCGCTGGCTTCATCCGTCGGAGCCTCACCAAGAACACCACCTGGGAGGAAGCTCGCTTCGAGGTCTGCCATCACAAGTGGTTCGACATGAGCGAGACGGACGCGGGCCTGGCCGTCATCAACAGCGGCAAGTATGGCGTAGGCCTGGAGGGGAAGGAAGTCAGTCTGAGCCTGCTGCGCTCCACCATTCGTCCCGACATTACCAGCGATATGGGCCGCCATGATCTACGCTATGTGATCCTGCCCCATGCCGGAGACGCTGTCGCCGCCGGCGTGAATCGCCTGGCCTTCGCCTATAACGTGCCCCTGACCCAGGCCGCGCCCAAGGTGCCAGAAGCCTGGCGAAAGGCCATCTGTGACAGCGGGCTGTGGCTGCAGTCCCTGAAGCTCTCCGAAGAGGGGGATTCCCTGGTGCTCCGCCTCTGCGAGCAGGACGGCCGCCGGGCCAGCATCGCCTTCCCCGCCCCCGTCCAGCTGCTGAACATGCTGGAGGATCCGGAGGGCAAAGCCCAAACCCTTTCCGTCAAACCCTTTGAGATCGTTACGGTCGGCATTCCCCTGAAGTAAAATTTTCGCCCTCCCCGTCCGGGGAGGGCGTGTATGGATACTTTGCTATGCTCCCCGGAAGGGGAGTTTTTTTCTTTCTACAACACCAGCGCCCAAGCCACCGCGAAGATCAGGGAAGGCAGCAGGTTGGCGGTTTTGATCTTGGGTCCGAAAATCAAATTCAAGCCCACGCAGAAGATCAGGATAGAGCCCACCAGGCTCAGATTGGCGCTGGCAGCCGCCGTCATGATGGGGGCCAACAGCCGGGAGAGCAGGGTAAAGGTGCCCTGAAAGACGCCCACAGGAATAAAGGAAAAAAGACATCCCTTCCCCAGGGAAGCGGACATGACCAGGATGATGACGAAGTCCAGAATCGCCTTGGTCACCAGGGTGCTGTGGTCCCCATACAATCCATCCTGAATGGCACCCACCACGGCCATGGCCCCGATGCACACCGTGAGGGAGGCGGTAACAAATCCGCCGATAAAGCCGGAATCATTCTCGTTGCCGGTTTTCCGCTTCAGCCAGGCTCCCAGGCGTACCATGCGGCCATCCAGGTCCAGCAGTGCCCCCAGGAAGCCTCCCAGCGCCAGGCTCAGCACCACCATCAGGGAGCCGCCGCTGGCCAGATCCTCTCCAGGGATGGTCAGCATTTTACCCATGGCGCCGGCGATGCCCAGAAACATGGTGGCCACGCCGCAGGCGGCGTTCAGGGTCTCCTGTACCCGCTCTGGCAGGCGCTTGCCAAAAAGCAGCCCTGCCAGCCCGCCAACGATGATGGCGGCTATATTGATGATGGTTCCTAACCCTGGCATAAACAATCGTCCTCCCTATCCCTTGCGCTGATTTCACACGCACCGGTTCATTTTACAAAAAAAGCCATTGAAGTCAAGGGGATTTGCTTGCTCATTCCATGAATTTGGGTATAATTACGGGCAAGAGGTTTTGACACATCAATGCCGTGGGCGGTATGCACCGCCCGGGAAGGAGCCGCCCATGAGCGCGACGCGCGACAAACTGACGATCCTCTTCCCCTTTCAGGATCGGGTGGAGTATCGCTCCCTGTCCGACGAAACCATGCACGATCTGGGGCTGGATGCCTTATGCCAGGCGGTGACGGCCGATGGCAAGGAGCAAGCCCTGCTGATGCAGGTGCTGCGCAGCGTGACGCCGGATCCCGAGGTGGCGAGATATCGGGCGGAAGTTTTCGACGATCTGTATCACCATCCGGAAATTCGGGAAAAGCTGCTGTCCCTGCTGGATCATGTGAAATTCCTGAACGATTTCGGCGCCGTGCGGCGCTCCTCCGACGAGGGAGTGGGCGTCTGGGATTTGATCCATCGGCTGGATGAACTGCGGGATTATATCGCCACGGTGGAGGCCATGGAGGAATGCCTGCGGGAGGCCAGCCTCCAGTCCCAGGGTCTGCGGGAGCTGCGGGCCGGGATCCATGCCATCTGGGAGGACAGCGGCTTTGATGGGTTGAAGCAGGATATTGCCGCTCTGAAGGCTACAACCGACAGCGTGAAAAGCGTGACCATCGGCATGAATCTAAACGAGCGCTTCGAGCCCGTGCAGGCGGGGCTGGTGTCCGTGAATAGCAAACCCTTCTCCCGCTCCAATCTCATTCAACACTTTGCCGACGCCCTGGTGCGGCGGGAGGCTATCCGGGGGACGGATGAATGGGATGGCAGCATGAACTGGCAGCCTGCGGACAGTGGGAATTCCTTCCTGGCGGACAAGGTGAACGAAATTGCCGGCACCACGGTGCGGATGCGCAATCCCCTGCTGGCCATGACCCTTTCCAGCGTGCCGGACAGCGACGGCGGGCGGGAGATTCCCCGGACTATGGATTCCGCCCTGACCCATACTCTCTCCAGCCTGGTCCGAAAGCTGCGGGAGGTGCTGAATCGGCACGCCGCCATCAGCATTCGGGAGGTTTCGGACCTGATTCCCGAGCTGGTGTTCTACGTCCGCTGGGCGGAATACTGGCAGAAGCTGACCGCGGCAGGCTGGCCCTGCTGCAAGCCCCAGCCGGGGGAATCCGCTGAGCAGGGGATGAAGGCCCGGGGCTTCTATAATCTAAAGCTGACCCAGGTGGAATCCCCGGCCTCCACCGTGCGAAATGATCTGACCTTCGGCGCGGAGGGCCGGGTATATCTGCTGACAGGAGCGAACCGAGGCGGCAAGACCACCGTGACCCAGGCGGTAGGGCAGCTGTTCCTGATGGCCCAGAGCGGGCTGTATGTGGCGGCGGAGGAATTTTCCTATGCGCCGGTGGACGGGGTTTATACCCATTTCCCGGCGGATGAGGATAAGACCCTGGATCTGGGACGGCTGGGGGAGGAATGCCAGCGCTTCCGAGAACTGTTCCAGGCCTGCTCGGAAAGCAGCCTGCTGCTGCTGAACGAATCCTTCTCTACGACTTCCTTCGAGGAAGGGTACTACATCGCCACCGACGCGGTGAAGGCCATTGCCCATCGAGGCATCCGCTGCATCTATAACACCCACATGCATAAGCTGGCCCAAGATTTGACCCAGGAGGGCGGCGGGAGCTTGAAGGAGGTTCGATCCCTGATCGTCCGTTCCCAAGGGCGGCAGCGGTCCTTCCAGATTGAGGTGGCTCCGCCAGAGGGTTCCTCCTATGCCCGAGATATCGCGGAAAAGTACGGCGTCACCTATGATTGCCTTTTAGAGAAGGCCTAAACAAGGGAAAAAAGGGAGTTATTGTCAATCAGTGTATTTATCGTTTGATAGGAGGTTTTGACCTATGGAAGTATTGGTACTCAACGCCCAGGGAGAATGCTTAGCCCAGGGCAGCCATCCCCAGGAGGTATCCCTTTGCGTGGATCGGGTATGGGAAGAGGGCGATCGTGTGGAGATCCAGGCTGACCCCGGCAGCCATGTTGCCTTCCGCCTGGTGGGGGCGGTGCTGGAAAGCCGGATCTATCTTCCCCAGGGAAGGATGACCTGGCGGGTTCCCTTCGGGGAGCATCGCCGGGGATATCAGGAGGGCGCCTTTGAGGGGAAACGTCAGGTGGTGACCGTGCGGCTGCTGGAGGCGGCGGAGCTGGAAGGAGAATATGATCTGGCCCGGAATCCAGCAGACCTGCGGTGGGACACGGATTTCTATCCTCACTGCACCGCCAATGTGGAAACCCGGGATGAATCGGTTTTCGCCGCTCGGAATGTCATCGATGGCCTGCGGCTGAATACCTATCATGGAGAATGGCCCTTCGAAAGCTGGGGCATCGGCGCCCGGGAGGACGCCTGGTGCAAGATTGACTTTGGCCGGGAGGTGATTGTCAATCGCATGGCCCTGACCCTGCGGGCGGACTTCCCCCATGACGCTTATTGGGTATCCGGGCATGTGGTCACCTCTGATGGCGCGGACATCGCCTATTCCCTGGAAAAAACAGGGGAACGCCAGTGGATCGATCTGGGAGGCCGAAAGGTTTCCTGGCTGCGGCTGGAAAGAATGCAGAAGAGCGATGACCCTTCCGCCTTTCCCTCCCTGCGGAGTTGGGAGGTTTTCGGCACGGAAATAGGGGAATGATCAATCCGAAGGGCGAAAAAACATTCGAAACAGAGGGAAACAACAATATTTCCCCTTGAAATCCGCTAAAAAACAAGATACAATCTTTCCTGGAGCTTCCGTGGAGGGTGCATCCTGGTGTGTTTGTGCCCCGAGCGGAGAGGATAGAGAATCGGATAAGTGCGTAGGAAAGAAAGGATAGGGAGCATGAAAAGACTTATAGTTTGGCTGTTGGTGGTCATCATGGCGCTAGGTTGCCTGAATTTTGCAGCGGCAGATCTGACGGTGATTGAGCCGGACATGGAGCTGGATATCAGCGGGCAGGTGCAGGATATTGAGAAGACTCACCCGATGCAGGAGAGCATCGCTCCCCTGACGGGGCTTCCCGCCAGCGGCGAGCCCTACACGCCCATTGCCCTGATTCTGGATAACTCCCCGGAGGTGTATCCCCATTGGGGTGTTTCCGAGGCGGACTGGATTGTGCAGGTGCCCCTGCGCAAGGATGGCGGCACCCGACTGATGGCCATTTATGGCAACGAATATCCCGAGCAGGCCGGCGGTGCCCGCTCTTCCCGGATGACAAATCTGCCCGTGGCGGTCATGTTCCACGCGGACTTCGCCTATGCGGGCCATGCGCCCATCTGGGGGGAGAATATCGAAGTGGATAAGTGGATCGACGAGTGGGATTATAACAAACCCATTCGCTATGTTGATCTGCTGGGGAACAGATTCCGGGAGCGGGTGGACTTCCTGGAAAAGCCCCTGAATCTGAGCGCTCATATCAAGGAGATTCATGAATCCCTGATAGAAAGAAAGGTCAAATTCGAAAACCGCGGGCCCTTGTTTACGGATGAACCTCTGACGGCGGGGGACGAGGCGCGGGTAGTGCACCTCCAGTTCATGAGCCTGAACCCGGAGGAGCCCGTGGAGAACACGGTCAGCGATTGTGACCTGGTGTATTCCGAGAACAAGGGCTATGTGCGGGCCTCCAAGAGCGGCATCTTCTCCGACCGGTTTACCGGGGAGGAGGTCACCTTCGCCAATGTGATCATCATGCGCACCGGGGTGGAATGGGATGGCAACTATCCCTATTATACCAATCACCTGAAGGTCTGCGGCCAGGCGGAGATTTTCCAGAATGGTCGGCATTTCACTGGCGCTTGGTATCGGGCGGGACGGCTGACCCGACTGGTGGTGCTGGATGAAAACGGAGAAGAGATTGCTTTCCAGCGGGGCCGGACGTATCTGGCCATTGGAGAGGAACATATGATCGTTTCCTACGAATAAGCGGAATGAAAAGCTCGCGCCGAGCGGATGAACCGGCGCGAGCTTTTTTATGCTGACGAAAGTTTCCCCGCAAATCAGGGAAGAAAACCTTTCTGCCAACCAGGAATTTTAAAGCTTATTTTAAGCTTTGGACGTTATGCTGTTCCCGTCGAAAGGGGAACCGCCTTCCCCCTCGGCGAAATACGAAAACACGATTTCGGTCCGAAGAGGCCAAAAGGTGAGAAATGAGAAGGAGGTTCATCCTGATGAAGAAGTTTTTAGCAATCCTGATGGCTATGCTGCTTTTAGGCATGGCGACCTTGGCTGGGGCGGAAGCGCCCCAGGGCACCCCGCCCGGAGATCCTCCAACCGGCGACTTTGGCGGCGGCCCCGGTGGAACCCCTCCGGATGGGACGCCTCCCGGCGATCCGCCCTCCGGTGATTTCGGCGGTGGAAACGGCGATACTCCTCCCGATGGTGCCCCCAGCAACTTTGGTGGGGGAAACGGCGGCCCCGGCGGTGGATTTGGGGGCGGACCCGGCGGCAGCAGCGCAGACATTACCTACACCGCGGCGACGGAAATCACCGCGGCGGATACCCAAACGGATGGTACCTACACCTCCGACACCGTGGACGAAAGCTCTTTGATCATAAACACGGACGCGGCCGTCACCATCACCAATCCCATCGTGTCCAAGACCGGCGACTCCAACGGAGGCGATAACTGCAACTTCTACGGCCTGAACGCGGCGGTGCTGGTCATGGGCGGCAGCACTACCGTCATTGCGGGAGGAACCATTACCTCCGACGCAGACGGAGCCAACGGCGTCTTCAGCTATGGCGGAAACGGCGGCCAGAATGGCGCGGCCGGGGATGGCACCACCGTGATTATCTCTGACGCCACCATCACCACCACAGGCAATGGCTCCGGCGGCATCATGACCACCGGCGGCGGCACCACCTATGCCAACAACCTGACTGTCGAAACCAGCGGGCGTTCCTCAGCCGCCATCCGGACGGACCGGGGCGGCGGCACGGTGGTGGTGGACGGCGGCAGCTATACCACCAATGGTCTGGGCTCCCCGGCCATCTATTCCACCGCGGATATTACCGTCAGCAATGCCACCCTGACCTCCAACCTGTCCGAGGGCGTGTGCATTGAAGGGAAGAACTCCATCACCCTGGAGAACTGTGACCTGACTTCCAATAACACCCAGACCAATGGCAACGCCACCTTCCTGGATACCATTATGATCTACCAGTCCATGTCCGGCGACGCGGACAGCGGCACCTCCGCCTTCACTATGACCGGCGGCAGCCTGACCAGCCTCAGTGGCCATCTGTTCCACGTCACCAACACACACGCCATCATCACCCTGAACGGGGTAGAGCTAATCAACCAGGGCAGCGATATCCTGCTGTCGATATGCGCGGATGGCTGGAACGGTGCCAGCAACATTGCCGAGCTGAACGCCATCAATCAGCAGCTGATGGGCACCATCCTGGTGGGCGATGATTCCACCTTCACCCTGACCCTGACGGATGGCTCCACCTTCGAAGGCACCTTCAGCGGCGAAATCACCAACGCCAAGGGGACGGAAGTCTCCGCAGAACTGGGTACCGTCAGCGTTACCCTGGATGACACCAGCACCTGGACCCTGACGGCGGATACCTACGTGACGGAATTCACCGGCAGCCTGGAAAATGTCATCAGCAATGGCTACACCCTGTACGTGAACGGCACCGCTGTGCACTAATCCCCAAATAAAAGCCTCGCCCACAAAGGCAGTTCAAATTAGGGATTCATAGAAAAAACCAGATTTGAATTGACACTTCGAGTGGGGCAATAGAAGAACGGTCATGTAAGAGCAAAATCGCGTCTGCATGGCTGTTTTTGTATGTTCAGAAAGAGTAATCAAACAAGACGTAGGCTTCCCCAATAAGTGTTTTTGAGCAACTTAAAAGACTGCACACTCAAACCGCAGCAACACTCATGTATATCCTGAGAACTGTCTGTGGTACAACGCTTAATTTTTTTACTCTATTAACCAATCTGGACTTGCCTGCGAAATTGTCTACAAAAAGCCCAACCTATTACGTCTCGTTTTGCCATTCTTGCCGCAACAATCCCACAATCTACAGGGCATTCCTGCGCAAAGCGCCTTAAAGATTCGCTTCCCCCTTGATAGCCTGCAACAAAACCATCAAAGGCATTTGGGTTAATCAGGGTATTCAGAGAAAACTCATCAGCTTCTTTTTCTTCTTTCTGATTTGCCGACACTATCTGCGTATGCGTCGAATCGAAAGACAAACTCGTGTAGGTCTTCCCATGCAGCAATATATGCCCAATCTCATGCAGCAGCGTAAAAATGAAGGTGTCCCAATATGAAGTCTTTACATTCAGTATAATGACTGGTGTATCATCCTCCCAATACACCGCACCATTAACGTATGTTCTTGGCAAGTAAGGAACAAGTACAATCTTTACACCGCAGGCGTTTAAGCCTTCCTTTATCTGAATCCACGCTTGTGATATGTCTGACTTAGCACTTAAAACCGGAATTTGCTTTGAAAACTTCTTCAGCTCTGACGAACGATATTCTTCTTTCAGTATTTCCTTTGCAGCTTTCAGCTTTCCCACCTGTACCCATGCTGCAAGAGCATACCTGTCTATTTCGTGATCTTCAGTTTGTCCCGTTGTCCTGAAAGCCGGGCTGATAGTGAATTTGTCATTGTGTATATTCTCTACGAGCAATCTTAAAGAAGATACACAAAACAGCTGCCGGAGAGCAACTATCCGATCCTCAGTCTTCCGAGTGTTGGGTAACGCTGGCCAAATAGCTCTAATCTTTGTATATGAGAAGAGCCCTATGACCTCCGAGTCTGCTTTAAGCGATTCCGTCTCCTTCTGGCGTGCTAATACTTCATCATACTGCATCTGAAGCTTAAGCCATAATGATGCAGAGCCTCCAGTTGCTGCTTCAACTGCTATTGCAACTTCTGGCGTAATGTCTGCCTTTCCATTAATAATTTCACTCAGGTGCTTTGGTGTCATATCGGTACGTTCTGCAAACTCTACTTGGCTCATATGCCTCGCTTTAATCTCTTCAAGGAGCATACGGCCAGGATGAATAGCGAATTTAGGCATGAATTCATTTTTAGTCGCCATAATGCTCACTCACCTCCACAACTAATCCATAAGTTGATGAAAAGTCAACCCGTTTCGTTACCTTCCCATCCTTGTCAAGCGTTTTTACAATCAATCTTTTTCGACCGCCAACTGACATCGAAAAGCTGTCCCTGTCCCCTCCTTGTAAAGCATGTGGTCTAAACATCACAAAGGCCATCACTTCGTTAAGGTTCTTTGCCTGCCGCAACACTTGCAATGCCATCATAATCATGTCAGCGTTCTGAGGATACAATCGTAGCAGAAGGGAGCTGTCTTCGCTGTTTACTGCATCCCTTAGTTTCTTCGCCGATTTTCCAAACTTTAGATCCATGGCACTGCTTCCTTGCGCGAAAAATTACCGAAACGGTAATTCCATGATACCACTTTTTGTGTAAAATACAACTGTTTTCTCTCAGAAAAGCAAAATTATTTCTGGACCTTTTCCCGAATCACCTCATGTGATTTTGCTTTGTAGAGGAACCCCTGCTGAAAGCTCCCCCCGCGGAGCAGGGGAGCGACGAAGCTATGGTAAATCCGGCATTTCCTTCACGGCGTCAAGCCAAAATAGCATCTCACTTCAGAGCATCCGTCATGGCCCGAACATATTCCCCCACATGGGCGGGGGCCTCCCGGCCGTATTCCCCGATAATCTTCATAATGGCGGAGCCTACGATGGCCCCGTCGGAAACATCGGCCATCTGCCGGGCCTGCTGAGGGTTCGAGATGCCGAAGCCCACCGCGCAGGGGATCTTCGTGTTTTCCCGAATGGCCGCCACGATGCTGCCCAGGTCCGTAGTAATTTCGCTGCGAGTTCCCGTGACCCCCAGGCTGGATACAATGTAGATGAATCCCTCCGCCTCCTGGGCGATGCTGGCGATGCGGTTCTGGGAGGTGGGAGCGATGAGGGAGACCAGATCCACCCCGTATTGGTGGCAAATCTCCAGGAATTCCTCCTTCTCCTCATAGGGGATGTCCGGCAGGATCAGCCCGTCGATGCCGATCTCCTGGCAGGTGCGAATAAACCGATCCGCCCCATAGGAGAAAACCACATTGGCGTAGGTCATGAAGACCATGGGCACCGTCACGTCCCGCCGCAGATCCCGCACCAGGTCGAAGATCTTGTCCGTGGTCACCCCGCCGGTCAGGGCCCGCAGGCTGGCCGCCTGAATCACAGGGCCTTCCGCGGAAGGGTCGGAGAAGGGGATTCCTAATTCAATTAGATCCGCACCATTTTCCACCGCGGCCCGTACCACCGCGGCGGTGGTCTCCAGGTCCGGATCCCCACAGGTGATGAAGGGAATGAAAGCCTTCCCGTGGTCAAATGCTTTAGCGATGTTACTCATGCAGATCCTCCCCTCTGTAGCGGGCGATGGCGGCGCAGTCCTTGTCCCCCCGGCCGGAGATGGTAATCACCAGAATCTGATCCTTCCTCATCTGGGGCGCCAGCTTCTGGGCATAGGCCACAGCGTGGGCGGACTCGATGGCGGGGATGATCCCCTCCGTGCGGGACAGATACTCGAAGGCATTCACTGCCTCGTCATCCGTCACGGGCACGTATTCCGCCCGGCCAATGTCGTGCAGCCAGGCATGCTCCGGCCCCACGCCGGGGTAATCCAGCCCGGCGGAGATGGAGTAGACCGGGGCGATCTGGCCATACTCATCCTGGCAGAAATAGCTCTTCATGCCGTGGAAGATGCCCACTCGACCTACATTCATGGTGGCGGCAGTCTCGAAGGTATCCGCCCCCCGGCCCGCGGCTTCACAGCCGATGAGCCGAACCTCCTTATCCTCGATAAAGTGGTAGAAGGAGCCAATGGCGTTGCTGCCGCCACCCACGCAGGCCAGCACCGCGTCGGGCAGCCGGCCTTCCTTTTCCAGCATCTGGGCCTTGATCTCCCGGGAGATCACCGCCTGGAAATCCCGCACGATGGTGGGGAAGGGGTGGGGCCCCATGACGGAGCCCAGGCAGTAATGGGTGTCGTCAATGCGGCGGGTCCATTCCCGCATACATTCATTCACCGCGTCCTTCAAGGTGGCGGTACCGGTGGTCACGGGGATCACCGTCGCCCCCAGCAGCCGCATGCGGTAGACGTTCAGGGCCTGGCGGCGGGTATCCTCCTCGCCCATGAACACCACGCATTCCATGTCCATCAGGGCGGCGGCAGTAGCGGTGGCCACCCCGTGCTGCCCCGCGCCGGTCTCGGCGATGAGCCGGGTCTTGCCCATCTTCTTGGCCAGCAGCGCCTGGCCCAGCACGTTGTTGATCTTGTGAGCCCCGGTGTGGTTCAGATCCTCCCGCTTCAGGTAGATCTTCGCCCCGCCCAGCTCCCTGGTCAGCTTCTCGGCGAAATACAGCCGGGAAGGCCGGCCGGCGTACTCGTTCAGCAGGGCCGTCAGCTCCCGATTGAACTCCGGATCCTCCTTGTAGTGGTTGTAGGCCTCCTCCAATTCTATGACGGCGTTCATCAACGTCTCCGGGATATACTGGCCGCCGTGGATCCCGAATCGTCCCCTGGATTTGGACATGCTTCCTCTTCCTCCTTCGCTT
This sequence comes from Clostridia bacterium, assembly GCA_017464305.1. Classification (GTDB taxonomy): domain Bacteria; phylum Bacillota; class Clostridia; order Christensenellales; family Aristaeellaceae; genus Aristaeella. Next base: position 138,674 of record JAFUDS010000024.1, read on the forward strand.
TCCGTGGATACAAAAAATCCCTGACAGAATCGCTCTGTCAGGGACGAAAGAACAGTTTTATACTTCCTTCGCGGTGCCACCCTGCTTCACGGCGGAAAGGCCGTGCTCTCTGCGGAGGACCATCATCCTCCCGGCCATGACGGAGGCCTCCCCGTCGCGGAATACTCGTCGCCTTTCCTCCGCGCCCTCAGCGGTCCATCGTTCAGCCGCCTTCCGCCCGGATCTCACCCTCCCGGACTCTCTGCAGGGGCTAAGCTGCCTTCCTCCCGCCTCAACGGTTTCGTCTGAAATTAGCTGTATTCTAATCACACCTGTCCACTTTGTCAATCTTTCCGCCCGGGAAATACAGTGTAAAAACAATCCTTCGAAAATGATTCAGAGAACCATCGCTTTTCTTTGATCTCTCGCTTCCGCTGCTTTCTTAAAAGCTGCCGCCATTTCAGGCGTAATTTCTGGGCAATCCTCTTCATAAATGATCGGGAATTGTTCTGCTTCCTTAAGCATCGCCACTTGTTCCCCCGTCAGCTCCATTGATGGAGTGAGTGTTTTTATAACCATCGTGGTGGGATCATATTCTTCAACCTTAGCAAGATGACCGGAAGAATTGACGCGATAAGTCGCGTTAGGATCGTAATACTTCAAACTTCTCACCTTCCCAATTGGTTATAACCAATCACAGAGACTTCAGATATTCTTCTACATTGAGATATTCTATGCCGTTTTCAAGTACGCAGCTGGGGCCGCGATAAATCACGCATTTTCTTGTGATCGTCCCATATTGCTGCTTAACGAGCTTGCATTGTTCCCCATCCTCTAGGACGTGGTATTGGCGGGGGACTATCTCTGAACTGTGTTTGATTTCGTAGATTTCGCAGGTGTTTTCTCCGGAAGTATAAATCACCATGTCGAATTCATTTCTGGTCAGGATCAACTTAAATGCGCTGCGATTCTTTGGAAGAGTTCGTACTGTTTCGAGCAGGACTATATCTTCCATCATTCGCCCGCGTACATCCTCCAGTATTTTCTCGCAAGCTATATTCTTCTCGTCCTGATTGAAAGCATTGAAAGTTTTATCGTTCATCAACACATGGACAAGAGCCTGTGCTTGACAATAGCGCATTCCTGGTTGAGTGAAAAGAACATATTCATCCGGTTCTGCAACCATGTTCCTGCGCGGACAGTCAACAATCAGATCCAGGGCTTTCAGGTATTCTTTAATCTCGATTACGTGAGCCTCTGTGATGCCGATCTGCGCGTCTTCCTGATTGCGGATTTCCAGAATCTCCATCAGTTTGTGAGTTACTGCGTCCCGGTCAATCTGATCCAGGATTCTGGTTCTCTTTTCGACTTGGGATTGTTTCCGGAGCAGTTCTTTTGCTGATCCCAAATCATGCGATTTAAAGGGGCTTGTGAGCGTGGAAAGAAGGAACTGGTGAGTCATACTTTCAATGATGCGATTGATGGCATTAGTGAGTTCACCAGCATCATAAAGAGCGCGTAAGTGGCGGAAGTAATTTCCTCTTTTGCAACACCGGAGGGAATGCTGGATATTTCCGCAGATCGCAGTATCGATATAACGCCTTGTGGTTTCATCGTCACGGAAGGCGGCATCGCTTGCCAGAGCATCCTCGTCATCGAAGGCAAGCTCACCGGGAAGGAGTGTGCCTCCATAACGGATATATTCATCAATATTATCAATTCTAAGCAGACGGGAATATTCACGGAACGGGATATAGGTCGTGTGAATAGTATACGCCCGATCATACAATTCCTGCGTAAGCGTAAACCAGAATCCAAGAGAATCGGTACCAGACAGAATGATTTTCATTCCCATCATGGCATATACATCAGAAAACATGGAAGCTGAGTCGATGAAGTCTTCAAGCAAAGTAACTTCGTCTATGAACACATAACGGTATCCTTGCTTCCAGAGGTTATCAATGTCTGCATCCAGATCGGCCATGGTGTCAGTCGTTTTCACCTTGATATACACAGCATGCGCCCGATCTTCTTCCGACAGGTTTGCAAGCGTCTGGAACAACAAGGTTGTCTTTCCTGTCCGTCTCAACCCATACAGAAGACAAACACGCCCAACAAGCTTTAGACTTAAAAAGCGCTGCAGCTGCTGATAACAGTCCCTCTTTTCATAGTCTACAACCTGTAGGACCTGCGCCTTTAATTTCTCACCGTACATCACATTGGTACGGTACGAGGGAGCAATAGTCGCCGGCTGTGCAGGAAGGGATGATTTCAATGCTTTCAGCTCAACTGTTAGTTCTTTCTTCTGCATTGCTTTTGCAATGGTTTCTTCCCGATGATCTACCTTTATATATTGGGATTTTGGCCTTCCATCTTCGTACCACTGTAAATATGGCTGTTTTTTGCCACGGATATTTTTATAAACCAGATTACCAGGAGGCAACTGCGATAACTGCTCTTCGATTTCACTAATACGGCGGATGGTAGATTCATAGTCCATGTTCTTCACCTCCACAGACATGATACCACAATGCAACCTTATTGACAAGGTTGTCAAAGCTACTCGGAAAGAAATCTTTATTGCTAATTCACTTTTAGCGCCTGCCCAGTTGCCCACAGACGCAGCCGGTTCATTTCACCCAGCCCGTCAGAGGGCAGCACGGCAGGCATATAGCTTCTGTATCTCCATCTCTTGCTCTCACAGGCAAGCAAGTGAAAGGTGCAATGATGCCTGCCTGATGAACAACGATCCCGCTTTACCGCCAATTGGTGGCATAGATGTAGCCCAGCAAACACCTTTCCCGCTTCGTGACGTCCGACGAGGCCTGACAGCTTGTTCAGTTGGCAGGCCTACCACCATCTGGTAGTAACTGGCAGTTCACCTATCAAACAAACATAAAAACAAACCTTATAAGGCAATTGAGACCCGCTGGTCTTGGTCGTCTTATTTTTTACCCCTTACTCAGTACCACCAGTTAGTGGTAAACGTATAGAGGAAACCGAGGAGGCTTATCCAGCAGTTCTGATGCAAACATCACGGTTACCAGGTCCTCTGTATCAAACAGGTTGATGATATATCGATTACTTTGCTCCCAGAGCGACGCGACTGCCATGATGAGGGACAGTAAAACCTCTCATTCGCATCTGATCCTTGAACTCGTTAAGAGAAAGGTTTGCTTTCTTCGCTGCGTAGGTTACTTTTACGCCGCCTTCCTGAACGCCTTCAAACAAGGTGGTCAGGACAGCTTCCTTCTCGCGTTCTCTTGCCAGTTGATCAACCTTTTCGCACATCTCGATTTCTCCTTTCTCGGTATTGATGAAGTCGTTTTTCCGTTTTGAAAATGCCGGGAATTTCTCCGGGTTGAACGTTTCACGAACAATAAACAATGCCTGCAAGGAAATGGAATTTGATATTCTATTTGTTTCCGCTGACCTTGTCCATAATCTCTTTCACCAGATAATGGACGGTGCAGCCTGGATAAGCTTCCGATGGCTTCTTCCCATCCTCCAAGGCTCGTGCCAGGTTCCGTTCCGCAAGTCGGAACGCAGTATCGAAGTCCCCGTACTGCACGAGCTTTCTGTAGACTTCCTCATCATTCTTCTGGTACAGCTGCCCGGTCACTTTTTCAAAGCGGTCTGCGAAACGGCTGCAGCAGGTCACGGAATCCGGAATATTTGGCATCTCCCCAAAGTAAGCAAACATCCAGATCTCAAAACAGGGATTGGACCATCCGGCATGGATGTCGTTCCTTTCCGCCTCCCGTATGATCCCGTCAAAATCCTTCACCTGGTCGCGGTCAAAAACAATCCACGGGATTCTCTGCTGCGCCTGCGAGCTGCAAAGCTCAATGGTACGTTCCACCAGGTTGTAGGTGGTTTTGGCTTTTTCAACCTTGATGACGATCCTGTCCCGGATTTCAAGGGGAATGCTGTTCTTCAGCCCTTCAAAGTAGTTCTTTTCGGTTTCCTCAGTGTCCGTCACGATCAGGTAATAACCCAGAATCGGCTCCCTGGTCGCATACCGGGCATTGCGGTCTCTGCGCTTACCCGCCCGGCCGCCGCTGTTTTTTCCCTTACTCGGCATCTTCTCCGCTCCTTCCCAGCATGACCAGCGGCTTCAGTGCCGGTATTCCTCCATAGCTGCCCACAAGATAGTTCTTGGCAAGAGCCTCATTCCTGCGGATCTTCTTTCCATCTTCATCCTTGAATTCAGCAACGGAATACAGCGTGGAGATGCCGTCCCGATCCTTATCCGTAACCCACAGCTCATCCCTGCGGAGCAAATCATTGGAAAACTGCCATACATCATGGCTCGTCAGAATCAGCTGTGCATGGTTGACGTTGATTTCCGGCGTCAGGAAGGTCAGGATGATGTTCCGCACCAGAAGCGGGTGGAGCCTGTCGTTCAGTTCGTCGATGAACATGACACTGCCATGATCCAGGACATACTTCAAAGGTTCATATAGGGCGAGCATCTTCCTTGTCCCACTTGACTCGTTACCGAGGAGAATACTTTGCTTTCCGCTCCCGTCTGCTAGTCTATGAATCGTGTGAACCACATAGGACTTGCCCAGTATCTCTTCATCTGATCTCTTGACCTCTTCGATCTCGAAATCCACAATGGACTCGTCAAAGGAAGAAATAAAGCGTATGACATTTTCCTGTACAGTCCTGTCGGTAACAAAACCTGTGGGAAGGTCGCTTGCCCTGGAGAACTCTTCTCCCAGAGTTGCCAGATGAACTGTCTCAATGTTGGCAAACCAGTCATAGACTGCAGTCAGCTTAGCAATGTTCAGCTTCGCACCGAGGGAAACGATCAACGTTTCCTTTTGGAGTGCTTCCTTAAGGTTCTCTATAGCCTTCTTGGGAAGCCCGTCAACTTCCAGTTCTTCGCCCTTCTTGCGGTAGAAAATGACGCGGTAGTCTGTGCGTGCGGTCTTCGCCTTGGAGTACAGCCACTCTTCTAGTATTTCGGAACCTTGGATTACAAAGCCATACTGATAGGTTCTTTCCCGACCGTCTGAATTGTCCACATAGAAAACTTCAAACTCAGATGGAGCAGACCGGCTTTCCCTGTCAAAAAGATAGGGTGTTACCTGTTGGATCTCGCTATTCTTCCTGCTGCTGTTCCCGCCATAGGAAAACGAGTTCACCACATAATCCTTCATGAAAGAGAAGGCTACGTACATATTCGATTTGCCGCTGGCATTTGCCCCATAAATCGCTGCTACAGAAAGCAACTTATCACCGCCGATCTCAACAACGTGGGACGGATGTTCCGAGATTTTGGTGGCCGTCAAATCCAGGGATACTTCATCCCGGAACGACTTGAAATTCCTGAAATTAAATTGAATCAGCATCTCATCAGCCTCCTTTACGCTCTATTATACTCAAAAGCAAGGCCAAATCAACACTCATTTGCAAATGTTCTGCATTTATGTGTGTCTTTTCCTTGTAAAGCGGTCTATATCTGCCTGAGATGCTTTTCCTTCTGAATTGACTACAAATTGTAGTCAAATGAAATTGAAATCCGATAACAGAACCCCGCAGCATGAACAAAATTACTTCTTTTTTATTTTCCGTATCGCTTCCATCTGCTCCTCATCCTCTACGCCCGTGCGAAATCTCCCGCTGCTATAGATCAGCAGGATATAACTCACCACAAGCAGGATCACAATCAGAATTCCTAGTGCCGTAGCAATGATGCTCAGCATCATTCCGCGATAAAAACCGCAACCGCATAAATCTTCAATTTTCTCTTGCAATCCACCCAGTGATCAGTTATACTGAACGCGAGCATTAGCTCCTGCAGGTTTTTCCTGCAAAAAGCGGTGAGGCCTACCGTCAAGTGGCACCTATATAAGCAGTGAGGCCTACTGTGAGTGGCACCTATACAAGCGGTGAGTCCTACCGTAAGTGGAAGCGATCAAGGGCTGTGGCAGGCTGTCACAGCCTTTATCATTGAAATAACGTCCTGCCACGCCTCCACTCATCACTTCTTTTTCATTTTCCGTATCGCTTCCATCTGCTCCTCATCCTCTACGCCCGTGCGAAATCTCCCGCTGCTATAGATCAGCAGGATATAACTCACCACAAGCAGGATCACGATCAGAATTCCTACCACTGTCGCAATGATACTCAACCTCATACCTTATATCCTCATAGCCTCGCTTTACCAACTCGATCATCGCATCATGCCCGAGTTGGCCTGTTACCCCTGTTACGAAAACCTTTATGCCGTTACCTTGCCGTGAACCGGCTCCTTATACCATGCTTTCCGCGCCGTTGTCATTCTTTCCAGGTGGCGTGGTTACCTGTTGTGATACGATCACCGATTCTTATACATCTCAGCATAGTACTGTTGATACGCGCCACTCGTCACTCTCTCCATCCATTCCTGGTTTGCAAGATACCAGTCGATGGTCTTTACGATGCCGACCTCAAAGGTTGTTTCCGGATACCAGCCAAGGTCAGCCTTGATTTTGGAAGGGTCGATGCCATAGCGCCGGTCATGCCCGAGGCGATCTTCCACATGCTTGATGAGGCTCTCATTGATGGCTTCATCATGCAGGCGGTCGTGGAGCTGTTGAATAATCGTCTTTACAATGAAGATATTCGGCCGCTCGTTGTGACCGCCGACATTATAGACCTCGCCGATCTTGCCACCGGTCGCCACCATGTCAATCGCCTTGCAGTGATCCTCTACATAGAGCCAGTCACGAATCTGCATACCATCACCGTAAACAGGCAGTTGCTTGTGGTTCTTGGCGTTGTTGATCATCAGCGGGATCAACTTTTCCGGGAACTGATACTGGCCATAATTGTTAGAGCACCTTGTGATGTTCACAGGCATCCCGTATGTATCGTGGAACGCTTTCACGAAATGATCTGCTGAGGCTTTAGAAGAAGAATACGGAGAATGCGGATTTATCGGCGTCGTCTCTGTGAAGAAGCCTTCATCGCCTAACGCACCATAAACCTCATCCGTGCTCACCTGAACGTACTTCTTCCCAGCTTTCCATGTCTTCTGCCCTGCGTCATACCAGGCTTCTTTGGCCCTCTGCAGGAGATTAACCGTGCCCATAACGTTCGTCGTGACGAAAATCTCCGGGTTGGCAATGGATCGATCTACGTGAGACTCTGCCGCAAAGTTGATGATATAGTCGGGATTGTAATCTGCTATGAGCTTAGCAACAAGGGCGGCGTCACAGATGTTCCCGTGCACAAATATATGACGGGGATCGTCCTCCAGATCCTTCAGATTCTCCAGGTTCCCTACATAGGTAAGCGCGTCCAGGTCTATAATGCGAATATCAGTGTATTTGGCAAGCATATAGTGGACGAACGTGGTGCCGATGAAACCAGCGCAGCCGGTCACTAAATAGGTGGTCATTGTGGTGCTTCCTCCCGGATTATGGTAGGCGATATCGATGGATGAATTAGGCATCAATCAGAGTATCTTCAAATACTCCATAAAGTTCTGCTTGTTTTCAAGTGCCGTCGTAGTCGGACGTCCTAGATCGTCTCTTGCGCCGATGGAGCATTTCACCTCGATCAGGCTCAATTCTCCACGTTCTTTCGCCGCTTCGAGCTCTGCATCAAGCTTCTCAAAGCTGTCAACGCTCGCCGCATACGGATAACCACAAGCCTTTGCTACGCCGACCAGATCGATGTTTCCTGCGACTGTGGGCATACCACCGACCGTCTCATGCGCGCCATTGTTGATGACCACATGGATCAGATTCTTTGGCTTATTGCTTCCCAGCACCGCCATGGAACCCATGTGCATAAGAACTGCACCATCGCCATCCACACACCAGATGCGCTGCTCGGGCTTGTTAATCGCCACACCGAGAGCAATAGAACTGCTGTGGCCCATAGAGCCTACGGTCAGAAAATCATACTTATGGCTCTGGCCGTTTGCCACACGAGTCTCGAACAACTCACGACTTGCCTTACCAGTTGTAGACACTATCGGATCTTCTCCGCTTACCTTGACTATATGCTGAATGATCTCTTCACGGATCATGTGGTTATCGTTCTTATACTCAACCTTCGGAGCCTCCGTCAGAGCACCTTTTCGAATTATTGAAATTGATACGGTTAAAGCCACCATATGACGCAGCGATCTGATCCTGCCATCCACCAGCTTCATCACAAAGGATTCGTTCCAGATATATTGCCTCATCAGCCAATCTCTTCTTGTCAGCATACTTACCTTTCAATGCATAGAACGCATTTAGCATATCTCCTATAAATTTCTAATATTCAGCCTGATCTCAAAATGCCTATTAACACAACGAAACGCTCTAAGGCCAAGCCCTGGAGCTATTCCATTAACACTCTCAACTTTTCAAATAGCTGCTTATATCGAACCAACTCTGAATCCGTCTCTTTTATATGTATTCCACCATAGGCAGCCACACTCTGAAAGGTTTGTTTGCTGCCGACAGCACCATGGACACCCGTCACATTAACCTGCTCTATTTGCTACTCAAGCTATCGTGGGCAACCACCCGGCCTCATCACCTTGATCTCGGTACTTCTATAAGCACTCCACTGTAGGCATCGTTTCCCTTCTGTACTCTCCGCCAACAAGAAGCGGTCTCAATGATGTGAATCTCTAATCCCGCTCTTCGCTACTGAAACCATAGACAGGAAAAGGTGCAATTTTCACCGTCATCTTGAAGGCTGTATTTCTGCCCGAAACCATAAAGGGTGTAATTCGGAGCGATAGAAATTTTCACCGTATGCTCCCTTGTCCTCAGTACTTCTTGCCTGAAACCAACGAAGGACGCTCATTTTTGCCGCATACAATTTCTTGTATGAATTACATATTTATGCACTTTAGTCAGCCTTTTATATATCATTTTCTGTATATTCATTCGCCATCGCCGTTGTCTGCCCAGCCGCAACACCCTCGATGCTTTCAGGCAGGAAGAGAATCCACACATTGCAAGAGATTTACTAACGCATGTCTTTAATTGTTCTACCACAACTTATCTTCTTAGCTGTGGCATCCTTCGCAATGATAACCTGACCATTGATGCGGATGTGTGATTATTTATACAACTGTCAGCAGAGAATGAGGTCACTAAAAAAAGCAGGCTTTCGCCTGCGAAAACAATCTCTACAAGTCTTGCTGGAGTTACATGGATTCAAGTTGGACATCCCGCCGCGTACCGGCTTGGTTCAAAGCTAAACAATTTTGACCTTTTCCCCATCCATTGATACGAATGAAAATGCCTGTGGGGGAGTAGTCGCCCATGTTTTAGATAGGTCGAGCTTGTGCCTCTCCATCGCATATCGGCATGAATCCTGCTTCATCTGACAGAATGCAGTTTTGAATTCACTGACTGTCGCGCTCCGTGTAAAGTCTTGTACTTTCTTAACGTCTGTAGACCTTTTAAATTCATCCTCAAAATTTAAGACCTGCGCGATTGTCATTATCTTAATCTCAGACGCATACTTCTTCACATGTTCGATATTCTTCTTAAGAACATCCGTCTTATTCACATCTGTGTCAAACACAAATACGACAATGGTGCCTGGATGGACTGCATTGACCCGCTTCCTTGGAATCTCTTCCTGAACGATATTGAATACCTCCACTTTCCCAGGCAACAACCGATAGGGCTGAATCCTATTCAAGGCTTCAATAAACTGTTTTTCACAGGGCCCTTCTACGAAATATAAACATCTCTTATAGTTCATCTGGCCACCCCATATCCAAGTCATCCAAGGCTGACAAATCAGGCAGCGTTCCGAACATATCGTTGTCTACAGCGATCCTGACCGAATCGGTGTTCTTCTTCAAAATCATTGAAGCAGGGATGGCCATCACTTCACACTGACCTTCTGCGACTTCCTTTTTCAGGAAAGTGAAGGCGTGCTTTGGAAGATTCAAATCCAACATATCCATATTATGCGTCGTAAAAATGAGCTGCTCATTTTCACCGATGCGTTCCATCATCAGTCCGAAGATGGCTTTCTCTATTTCGCTATGGATATAAGAGAAGTGTTCATCACAGTAATAAAACGTCTTATCTTTAGAAAGCATGGACGCGAGGAACACAGCAACATCGATTCCCTCCGCCGTACCACTGGACAAAACCTCGCGATTAAGCAGTTTCCCTTCTTGAATCAATATCTCCGTGCCGCGTCGCCGAATGATGAAGGTATCCTTCGCGCCATCCAGCTGATCGATATCCGTCAAGGTTGGATCCAACGTCGAAAGCACAGCGCGCATCGTCTTGAGAAGCTCCTTCTTATTCGCTCCGGCCGTGTTCAGCGAAGAGGCAATTTCCGGATACGCAAAACGGGAGCTGATCTCGCCCACACACTTCTTCAGTCCCAACCGGTTGCCAGAAACCTGATCCGTGAAATCTTGGAGTTTATCTACGCATCGCTCATAAAAATCCAGCTCCCCGATTTCCGCGGCATAATAACGAACATCCACGGTACCCTCTTCTTTCCGGATATCCGCGGAAAGCCGATGCATGGTGAACCCTTCATTCACAAAATCAATCTGAAAAGAAGCATGTTCATCCGTAGCCATCTCTAACAGCAGCGCATCATTCCCGCTGTTAATATAGCTGCAGATCTTAAGTAGAGCTCTGCCCAAGCTTGTCTTGCCCGTTGCGTTCGTGCCCATGAGCACATTTACTTTTTTATACCGAAAACGTTCCCGGCCTTCCAGATGCTCCTCTCCAAGAATTGACTTCACCAGCTTCTTAGGGTAGGTGAAGTTTATGCTAAAATCATCAAAGCCGTATATGCCCTTTAGCTTCAGGTCTAAAACGATCATCTCGTCTCCTCCGTTCTCATCATTAGTTCCTCTTCGCAGAACTAATGATATCAGGTTGCCCAACAAAAGTCAAGAGTAATATGGAAACGCTGATTAATTCACATCAGCATCAAGGCATTCTGCTTGCATCGTCCATCTAAAAGTGTTTTCCTACTTTCAACCTTGTTCCTCTTGCTCATAATCCAGGGCTGTGATCGTTCCAGGCTCAATCCCTTTCGTGCTTTCCGGCAGGAATAGCACCCCAGCAGTCGCAAACATCAGCTTTAGATCCGTCAGGATGCTCATATTGTTGATATACAGCAGATCAAACTCCAGCTTCTCGTAGGGGTCTGTGTTATACTTTCCATAAACCTGCGCATAACCGGTGAGCCCCGCCTTCACCTGGAGACGAAGCTTGAAATCCGGCAGCTGCGCATAATACTGTTCCGCGATTTCTGGGCGCTCCGGCCGGGGACCGACGATGGACATATCACCAACTAAAATATTGATTAGCTGGGGCAATTCATCCAGTCGGCATTTCCGGACGATCCTGCCAATGGGAGTTATCCGATCATCATTGTCGCCGGAGCTCAGGCGAGCGACGCCATCCTTTTCGGCATCCACCCGCATGGAGCGAAACTTAATGATTTTGAACTGGCGGTTGTCCCGGGTCAGCCGAACCTGCTTATAGAAAACCGGGCCATGGTCATAAAGCTTGATGGCCGCAGCCGTCAAGAGGAATAACGGAGAGAGGAGAATCAAGCCCGCTGCAGACGCCACAATATCGAAGATTCTTTTCACCAGTCTGTATTCTGGCTTGATGATCTTCCGGCGCGCCATCAGCACGGGGGAGTCATAGGCTTGGATGTGCTCTGCTCCCTGCATAATGACATCGCCCACGTGGGGCAAGAAGAAACCGCGGATTCCGTTTTCCTCGCAGTATTTCAATATTCCATTGCGGCACCGGCTGTTGACACCGGCCACAAAGACTGCTTCATAGTTTTCCAATTCCCCTCGGATTTCATCGAAGGTGCCATCGAACTGGAGCTCCTTCTCAATTCTATACAGCCGCTCTGTCGGTTTCCCCGTCATGTATCCAAAACGGCGGCGATCCCGCATGTTGCGATAGATCAGCAGCGTTTTGCGGGCGGGGTGGATTCGGTAATAATACCAGTTGCCCACATAGGACCAGACCGCATCGACCACCGCATATCCCACCAAGAGCAGGAGAAATAGCATTGGATTCCGAAAATGATTCCAGCCCAAGGAGACCGCCACGTAAATCATGACCGTGGCAAAGAACTGGGACAGCCACTGGGAAAAGGCCAGCATACTAATCCGCGTATAGCCAAAGAGGAACGAATTATAGGTCCGATTAAAGAAAAGAATCAGCGCGGCAAAGCCCAGCGTCACAAAATAATTGTACCGGAAGGCCACGTCCTTGATCTGTGGAAATTCCCGATAGCGGAAGAAAAGGAAGGCCCAGTAAAACAAGCCCACCGTGATCAGAAAATGCAGCGTCTTGATGATGAACAGCTTTACCCGGATGACATATTCCTTTTTTGATTGCGCAATTCTCTCGTCTGCGTTCATAAGACTGGTTCATCCTTTCCAATGGCGTCTATCTCCAACGCGATCCAGGTGGTAAAGGTCACATTTTCAAACTCGAATTGGATCTTCGCTCTGCGGCGTCTTTTCTCCATCTGGATCACCTCCGCCTGGCAGCGCTTCAGAAGGGGATCATCCAGTACGACGAAATTACCTTCCCAGTGGGCATGGACCGTTTTCATGACGCCATCCTGGTCATAAAGACAGAGGGCAAAATCCAGGTCCTGCCCGCAGAGCTCATAATTCATGGTTTTATCACCCACTTTTGAGATAAAACCATCCAGGGCATAAAACGACTGGAAACTTTTCAACTTCTCTTCGTAGAAAGCAAAGACATAGCCCGGCAGCAGGTCTCGATAGACAACGCTCTGTTGTTTTCCAGATTTCCACCTGAACTGCGTCACTTGAGGGGAGAAGGCTCGCATGGCGCCTATTTTTTCCAGCGTCTCTGCCATGCTCTTGCAATGGCTGGATTGGCCATAGATACAATATGCATGCATGACTTTCATCCCCTCCTTTCCGCCATCGAGCCAAAAACACAAAAAGCTCCGCAGGCGGGACCCTGACCTCGAAACATGGCGGGCCTCGTCCAGACCGGAGCTTTGTTCAACGCGAGCGGACTATTGCAAGACACAAAAAGCCAGCTGAACGCTTGCATCATTGGTTTCCTCTGTTTAACGATTTATTATATCGTTAAACAGGTTTGATTCTATCATTATTTCATATTTCCGTCAACGTTTAGTGTTCTTTTCATAACGGATTTTTCTGTCCGCTATGGTTTCACTTATCGTTATTTAAATTTATTAAAATCGTAAAACGCTATTTTCTTGTACTGCCCATCTTCCCCTTGTTTTGATACAATGGAACGAGTTGGAGCGCAGAGCAACACGAGGGAGGTGAAACAATGGCCACAGTCGGTGAGAATATTCGATACCTGCGGCAGAAGCAAAGACTATCACAAAAAGCGCTGGCCAAAGCAGCCGGGATCTCTCAATCCACCCTCAGTGCGATTGAGAGCAATCATCAAAACCCTTCTGTTTACACCCTCCGGGAGCTTTCCTCCGCTCTGCATTGCAAACCCACCACCCTCTTCAGCGAAAGCACCGTAACCTACTATCCAGATGATATACCCGATCAACTACAGCGAATGCTGGAACAGATGAATGCCTCAGAATTACAGCGGATGATGGACTTCGCAGCCGGGCTATTGGCCGCCCGACAGGGGTCAACATAAAGAAAGGACAGACGCAAATCACGACTGTCCTTGTTTTTTTGCCTGATTAGTCAAGCAATTGGAGGCATCTTTTATCATTCAAAATTCTCTAAAAAGCTGTGCTCTTCTCCATGGAGCTTATATCCCAGCACCGTATCCAGATTGACGCATCGGGCGCTGTTGAACAGATGGGCCTCTATATCCGGGTTCGTTTCGTGCAGCTTTTTGATCAGCTGCTTGGTCTCCATCCGCTTGGAAACCGGCGCCCCATCCTCCCGGCAGGAGGAGCAGGTGTCCGTAAAATGGCAGGCGCACTGGATAAAATGGAGCCCATGATAATCCCGCCAGGCCTTGATCTCGTCCTCCCGGATCAGGGTCATGGGCCGAATCAGCTCCATGCCCGGAAAATTCTTGCTATGCACCCGGGGCATCATGGTCTGGAATTGGCCGCTCCATAGCATGCCCATGAGGATGGTCTCGATGACGTCGTCATAATGATGCCCCAAGGCGATCTTGTTGCAGCCCAGCTCCTGAGCCTGCTTGTACAGATGGCCCCGGCGCATCCGGGCGCAAAGATAGCAGGGGGATTTGGGAATATTATCCACAATATCGAATATATCGGATTCGAAGATGGTGATGGGGATCCCCAGGGCCGCCGCGTTGGTTTCGATCATCAGGCGATTCAGCTCATTGTATCCAGGATCCATCACCAGGAATCGCAGCTCAAAGGGGAACTTTTTATGCCGCTGCAGCTCCTGAAACAGCTTGGCCATCAGCATGGAATCCTTGCCCCCAGAGATGCACACCGCCACCCGGTCTCCAGGCTGCAGCAGCTCGTAGGTCCGGATGGCCTTGGTAAAAGGCGTCATCAGGTTTTCCCGGAACCGGCGCACCCGGCGGATGGAATCCTCGATTTCCAGGGAGCGATCCTCCCGGGCCAGGTTCTTTCTCAGCCAAGCGCTGTACCCCTCCCGCAGGCTGCAGGCGTCGTACCCCATCTCCCGCAGATCCTCCGCCAGGCCATAGCTCTGGCTGCCATGCATGCAGAAGAGCACCAGCTTCTTCTCCTTCGGCAGCCGGCCCGCCTGGGCCTCCGCCATCAGGTCCGGATAATTCACCGCCCCGGGCATGGTGCCATAGGTATAGGAAATATCATCCCGGGTGTCGATCAGGACCCGGGCCCCTTCGGGAATATCCGCCAGATCCTCTAAGGTTATTTCTATCTCTTCCAAATTCTATCTCCTCAAGCACGCAGATATCCATTCCTATCCGCATGAAAGCATCCTGCTTGTGTTGTTGATTGATCTGACCCTTTTCGCGCCTCCGCGATTCCCTTAATCATACAGCCAGACCCGCATCTCTCCGGGCTGACGATTGCACCAGGCGAAATAGGGAATCAGGGTCAGGGTTGTTTCTTCCTCCCGCGGCGGCTGCCAGGGGGTGTACAGCGCGGAAGCCGCGTTTTCCAGCCGACGGCCCTTCACCTCCAGGGCAGGCAGCTTCACGCCGCCAATCTCCCGCCAGGAAAGCACCGGCTCCTCCTGGGGCAGCGCCCGCAACAGGTGCAGGGCCTGCCCATTGTCCGCCTCCTCTGCGCAATAGACCATGGGTCCCCGGGCATAGCACAGCTGATGCCGGGTTTCCCGCACCCGGGGATCCCCCTGCATCCGCTGAATCGGCATCTCAAAGGCCAGGGAAACCACGTCTCCCTCCTGCCAGTTTCCCGTCAGGTAGAGATAACCCTCCGCCTCCCGGCATTCCTTCCCGGAGCAGGAGATCTGCCGCCCCGCAGCCCAGCCGGGGATCCGGAAAGCCAGGGTGCCATGAGCTGTGCCGGAAAGCACCTTCACCGCGATCTTCCCATCCCGCATCAGGTCCGCTTCCATCCCCAGGCGCAGGGATTGCCCCTGCCATTCCGTCTCCGCCTCGCAGCTGATGTACAGATGGAAATAGAGGGTATCCGGCCCCTGGGTCATGGCATAATTTCCCAGGGAGGACAGCAGCCGGGCCACATTGGGCGGGCAGCAGGCGCAGCCAAACCATTTCTGGCGCACGGGCTTCACATGGGCCAGCCGCTCATCGCTTTCGCAGGCGGCGGGATCCACCTCCAGGGGGTTGACATAGAAAAAGCTCTTCCCATCCATGGCCATGCCCGCCAGCACGGTGTTATACAGCGCCCGCTCCATGACGTCGCCATATTCCGCTCGAGGGGCGGCCTGCAGCATGCGCCGAGCAAAGAACACCAGCCCGATGGCCGCGCAGGTTTCGGAGTAGGCCGTGTCCGCAGGCAGATCGAAGGGGCGGGAGAAGGCTTCCCCCACATGGGTAGCGCCTACGCCCCCGGTGACATACATCTTTTCCCTTGCCGTGGAATTCCAAATTTTTTCGCAGGCAGCCCACATGTCTTCATCCTGGTTCACCCGGGCGGCGTCCGCCATGCCGCTGGCCAGGTACATCTGGCGTACCGCGTGGCCCACCGCCTCCGCCTGGGCCCGGACGGGCTGATGGGCCTGATAATATCGATATCTTTCGCCGGACACCGGCAGGGGAGGCTGCCCCTCCGCCGCCCGCCGGGCGTTCTCCTCCAGGGCAAAGGTGTTAGGCGCTGTGCCCCGCACGTCCAGGAAGAAATTCGCCAGCTCCAGCCACTGCCGCTCCCCGGTGGTCTCATACAGGCGCAGCAGCGCCATTTCCGCAATCTCGTGGCCCGGGCAGCCCCGTTCCTTCCCCGGGGCAAAGCGACGCCCGATGCAGGCGGCAAAGCGCCGGGCCACGTCCAGCAGATCCTCCC
This sequence comes from Clostridia bacterium, assembly GCA_017464305.1. Lineage (GTDB taxonomy): Bacteria > Bacillota > Clostridia > Christensenellales > Aristaeellaceae > Aristaeella. The sequence goes on from JAFUDS010000024.1 coordinate 155,051, forward strand.
GGCCCGTGGCTTCCCGCCAGGCGATGGCCCCCTCCACCAGATGGCCAAAGCAATAGAGCTCATGGTGATCCTTCAGATTTGTAAAGGCCCGCTCCCGACCCGTCAAGGTATAGAAGGTGTCCAGATAGCCATCCTCCTCCTGGGCGGCGATGATGGCGTCCACCGCCTGCTGCACCTGGGCCTGTAGCGCCGCGTCCGGCTGCAAAATCAGCTGATAGGAGGCCGCCTCGATCCACTTGTATCCATCGCTATCCTGGAAGGCCCAGCCATAGAAGAAATCCGGCTCCGCCTCCGCCAGATCCGGCCCCTCCACCACCATGCCGGTGATTTTTTGCCGAATGTGAACCTCCTGGCCCGCCTTCCGCGCCGCCACGACCTTCGCCGCCGCTCGCATGTTGTGCATCCACCAGCTGGGGGCCGCGCCGGGAATCCGATCATTCAAGGCCTCCCACTGATAGGGGATCACCACCTGGCGCACCAGGTTCATCTCTCTTTGCCAAAAAGCGTCCGTGATCTGCACCCGGTTCAGGGGCAGGGGAGCGCTGAACGCCGCCTCGTTCATTCCATTCATCTTTCCCATGGGGCTCTCTCCTTTGATCATAATAAAGGGGATATTGCTGAAAAACAGTATACCCGTTTCCAGGCAGGGCTTCAAGAGGCAAAAATCCTCCCCCGAAGGGGAGGAGCCATTGTCCATTAATTCTCCCCGAAGGGGAGGAAAAGAAATCTGTTATGCTAACACGCTGTGGGTCGCCTCGTCCTCATACTGCCGGGTATACAGGCGATAATAGTATCCCTTCGCCTTCAACAGCTCGCCATGGGTTCCCTGCTCGACAATCTTGCCATCGTTGACCACCAGGATCAGGTCCGCGTTCTTCACGGTGGATAGCCGATGGGCGATGACCAGGCTGGTGCGCCCGGCGATGACCGTCTCGATGGCGGACTGAATCTTCTGCTCCGTCAGGGTATCCACGGAGGCAGTGGCCTCGTCCAGCACCAGAATCCGGGGATCCGCCAGGATGGCCCGGGCAAAGGAAATCAGCTGCTTTTCGCCGGTGGAGAGCAGGTCGCCCCCCTCGCCCACGTCCGCGTCCAGGCCCTTTTCCATGCGGTTCACCACCTCGTCGGCGGAAACCAGCTTCAGGGCCCGCCAAATCTCCTCCTCCGTGGCCTTCGGGTTGCCATAAAGCAGGTTTTCCCGAATGGTGCCGGAGAACAGGTGGGGCGTCTGCAGCACATAGCCGATGGCGTTGTGGAGCCACAGCTGGCTCCGTTCCCGGGCGTCCCGCCCGTCGATCAGCACCTGGCCCTCCGTGGGCTCGAAGAAGCGGCACACCAGGTTTACCAGGGTGCTCTTGCCCGCGCCGGTCTCGCCCACGATGGCGATGTTGCTGCCGAAGGGAATCTTTAGGTTAAAGTGCTCCAGCACGTATTCGTCGCCGTCCGGATAGCGGAAGGAAACGTCCTTGAACTCGATATCCCCTCGAATGGGCTCCCAGTTTTCCTTCTTCGGATCGAAGCTGTCGCCGTATTTGGCAATGATCTCCTCCGAATCCCGCACATCCGGCACGGTGCCCAGCAGGCGGGTCAGCCGCTCGATGTTCACCTGCGTCGTAATAACATCGGAAATGGCGTCCACAATCCAGCGGACGGGCTCCATCATGCCCTGGGCGTAGGTCATGAACAGGGAGAAGGTGCCCACCTCGTTTTCCGCGATGTAGCCCCCCTTCCATAGGACGATGGCCAGGGCCAGGGAGGAGGCCAGATGCATGGTCAGGGCAAACAGGCCCCGCAGACGGGAGGCATGGATGCCCTTGCGGCGCATCTCTCCCGTGTCCGCCACGAAATCCCGGCCCATCTTGTCCTCGATGACCAGGGTTTTGATGGTTTTCGCCCCGGTGATACCCTCGTTGAAATCCCCGGTGATCTTGCTGTTCAGCTCCCGAATCTGGCGGTTGGCCTTGATCAGCCGGCCCTGGAACAGGGAAAACAGCAGCACGATCAGAGGCAGAATCAGCATCACCATCAGGGCCAGGCGGGCGTTGATGGCCAGCATAACGACGATGGAGCCGATGAGATAGCTGGTGTGCCAAACGGAGTCCATCATGGTCCAGGACACCAGGGATCCGATGCGGCTGGTGTCGCTCATGACCCGGGAATGAATGTAGCCCACGGCGTTCTGGTTAAAATAGCTGAAGCTCAGCTTCTGCAGATGGTCGAAGGCGCTGGAGCGCAGATCCCGGTTCACCCGCACCTCCGTGGCCATGGCTCCCCGGGTGGCGATGTAATTCACCACCGCGCCGAAGAGAATGATCAGCACGTACAGCACGATATACAGGGGCAGGGTATCCAGGGTTCGCTCCGCGATGTAATGGTTCAGGGCATAGCGCTGCAAAAGAGGCAGCGCCAGGTCCACTCCCGTGCCCATCAGGCCGCAGATCAGCATGATCAGCAGGGTTTTGCGATATTTCTTGATGTAGGGGAAAAGCCTCGGGATGCCGAAGAAGGGCAGGGAGGCCTTGTATTCATTTTGCTGTTCCATCAGGCGCTCTCCTCCTCTCGGCTCATGCTCTGGATGCGGTCAATCTCCTGGAACAGGCCCGGCTGATTCCGCAGCTCCTCCGGCGTGCCCAATTGGGCCACCCGGCCATGGTCCAGCACCAGCACCTGATCCGCCTTGGAAAGGGTGGTCATGCGGTGGCTGATGAGAATGATAGTGGCCTGGCCGAATTTTTTCTCCAGGGCCTGGCGAATCTTCGCGTCGGTCTCCGTATCCACGGCGGAGAGAGAATCGTCGAAGATCATGATAGGAGCCTTCTGGGTCAGCATCCGGGCGATAGCCGCCCGCTGCTTCTGGCCGCCGGAGAGGGTTACGCCCCGCTCGCCCACGAAGGTTTCGTATCCCTTGGAGAAGCCCTGGATGGTCTCCTCCAGGCAGGCGGTGCGGCTGGCCTCCGCCAAATCCTCCTCCTGGAGGTCCGGGGAGGTGATCTTCAGATTCTCCCGCAGCGTCCGGGAGAAAAGGAAGGGCTCCTGCAGCACGATGCCGATACCGCCCCGCAGGTGGCTCAGGCGCATTTTCTGAATATCCTGCCCGCCGATGGTGATGCGTCCACCGCTTTCCGGCAGGGGATAGAGCCGGTCCAGCAGGTACATCATGGTGCTCTTGCCGGAGCCCGTGCCCCCCAGGATACCCAGAGTGGTTCCCGCCGGGATGGTCAGATTGATGTCATGCAGCATCTCCGAGGCCGCACCGTCGTAGGCGAAGGACACATGCTCGAAGCGGATGTCCTGGTCCAGGGGCGGGGTCGTGCCCGCGGGATCGTCCACTTCCTCCTCCGCGTCCATGATCTCTCCGATGCGCTCCATGGACACCCCGGCCTTGCTCATTTCGCTGATCATCCGGCCCAATTGCCGAATGGGCCAGACCAGCATGCCGTTGTAGCTCAGGAAGGCGATGTATTCGCCGCTGGTCATCTGGTCCCGCAGGCAAAAGATGACCCCGAACACCACCACCAGCATCACCTGGATGCCAGAGAGCACGTCGCTGGTGCTCCAGAAGCGGGACATGATTTCCCCCATCCGGACCCACAGGGAGGTGTAGTATTCATTCTGGACGTCGAACCGGTCCCGCTCGTACCGCTCCCGGCCGAAGGCCCGCACCACCCGCACGCCGGTCAGGTTTTCCTGCACCATGGCGGAGAGCTTGCCCTCGTTTTCGTCGCATTTCTGGAAGCCTTCCCAGATCTGGTGGTGGAAATGAATGGAGTATCCGATGATAGCCGGAACGGGGATCATAGCGATCAGGGTCAGGGGGATGTTCATCCCCAGCATGAACACCAGGCTCAGCACCAGCAGAATCAGGATCCGGATCAGCCCCGTCAGTTGCTCGGAGATAAAGTTCCGGGTGGTTTCAATGTCGCTGGTGCAGCGCTGAATGATGTCCCCCGTGTGGTGCTCCATGTGCCATTGGAAGGGGAGACGCTCGATGTGGGTGTACAGAGTGTCCCGCATGGTTTTTACCAGGGTTTCCCCGCCCCAGGCGTTGAAAACCCGGAAGCCGTACTGGGAAACCGCCTTCACCACCGCCACGACCATGATGGCCAAGGCCATTATCCACAGCCGCTCTCGCAGATAAGCCGGGCCACCGGCGGCGTCCAGCAGCTGCTGAACGAAGGGGCTCAGGGATTCCGTCCCCGCCCCGCCAATGACTTGGTCCACCGCCACGCGGATGATCTGGGGCGTCACCATATCCGCCAGAGCGGAAAAAACCGCCGCCAGCATGCATAGCAGGAAGAAGCCCCGGCTGCCCTTCAGAAATTTCCAGATTAACCCGCTCCGCCCGGAGCGGGAAAAATGATTCGGGGTAGTGTTGTTATTGTTATTCGCTTCGCTCATTTCTTTCCTTCTCCCTTAAAGGATATAAAGGCATAAAAGGAGCCCATTCTCCTTTTATACCGGAAGAATGGGCTCCTTAGACATCTGAATGAAGATTCCTTTTATGCCTCTCAGGCGGAAAGAATCTTGTCAGCTCGCACACTTCGCTTTCTTAGAGGCGCGGGGCGCAGCCCCGCACCACTATTTTCCCCGTCCCCCGCCGCAGCGGGGGGAGGGGTGTAGGGGAGAGGGGTCCCTCCCTAACGAATCAAGACTAGATACGCGAATTATTTCAATTCGGCGAAATACTTGATGGTGCGGACCATCTGGCTGGTGTAGCTGTTCTCATTGTCATACCAGGACACGACCTGCACCTGATAGGTGTCGTCGTCAATCTTGGTCACCATGGTCTGGTTGGCATCGAACAGAGAGCCATAGGTCATGCCGATGATGTCGCTGGAGACCAGCTTCTCGGTGGTGTAGCCGAAGGACTCAGAGGACTGGGCCTTCATAGCGGCGTTGATGGATTCCTTGGTCACGTCCTTGCCCTTGACGACGGCCACCAGGATGGTGGTGGAGCCAGTGGGCACGGGCACGCGCTGGGCGGAGCCGATCAGCTTGCCGTTCAGTTCCGGAATCACCAGGCCGATGGCCTTGGCAGCGCCGGTGGAGTTGGGAACGATGTTGGCGGCGCCAGCGCGAGCACGCTGCAGGTCGCCCTTCCGATGGGGACCATCCAGGATCATCTGGTCACCAGTGTAGGCATGCACGGTGGTCATGATACCGGAAACGATCGGATAAGCATCGTTCAGCGCCTTGGTCATGGGGGCCAGGCAGTTGGTGGTGCAGGAAGCGGCGGAGATGATGGTATCTTCGGCCTTCAGCACTTCGTTGTTCACGTTGTAGACGATGGTGGGCAGGTCATTGCCCGCGGGAGCGGAGATAACGACCTTCTTGGCGCCAGCGTCGATATGGGCCTGGCTCTTGGCCTTGGAGGTGTAGAAGCCGGTGCACTCCAGCACCACGTCCACATCCAGGGCTTTCCAGGGCAGGTTCGCAGCCTTGGGCTCAGCGTAGATGGTGATTTCCTTGCCGTCCACGGTGATGGAGCCAGGAACCTTCACGGTCTTGCCATCTTCTTCGAAGACGGGCTCCTTGGATTCGACGGTGTGCTTATTTTCGCCGATGACGCCGCAGAAGCCCTTCTGCGCGGTGTCATACTTCAGCAGGTGCGCCAGCATGGCGGGAGAGGTCAGGTCGTTGATCGCGACGATCTCGTACCCCGGAGCGTTGAACATCTGACGGAAAGCCAGACGGCCGATACGGCCAAAGCCATTGATTGCAACTTTCACTGCCATTGGAAAATCCCTCCTGTAATAATTCATCCATTGAGCCCTATCGGACCCAACCCTTATGATAACTGTTTTTTCTTTGTTTGGCAACCTTTTTTTCGAAAATTTCCATTATTTTTCACCCCTTACGAAGCCCCTTCGTGCCGCAGCACCACCATTACCGTCTTGGTCAGGATCTTCAAGTCCTGTTAGTTCTGTAATTTGGATTGCTCACTTGTTTTATAAAATCATAAACCGATCTATGATAGTTTTGTCTTCCTACTCGGTGCAAACAATCCTGATATTTTTTTCTTCCACTATTTGATAATCTTTCGAGAATGATCTATCCCCTTCGCTTTCGGCAGGGCGATGCCCATGAGGCCTGCGATGGTGGGAGCTACATCCCGCATGGGCATGGCAGGCATTTCGTACCCAGCGCGGATGCCCTTTCCCCAGACGGCGAAGAGGCAGTTTTCCGCCTTGTGGCCGGGGCCAAAGCCATGGGTGGCTTTTTCCCTTTTACCTTCATCCAGGCCATCGCTGAAGACCACCTGATCCGCTGCCTCGCAGGCAAAGGCCACATTTTTCACCGCATTCATCCTATCCAAATCTGCCCGGGAATACAGACGGAGGATGCCATTTTCCGCCAGATGATCCTGCAGGACGGCCAGGGCATTTTCCACATCTGCATTCTGATATTTCGCGAAGAAATAGGCGCTCTCCCCATTGCTCTGGACGCCAAAATCATCGGCCAAGCCCAGCTTCTGCAGGCTCTCCGTCAGGTTGATGGTCTTGGAAATATCCGACTGGCCGTGATCGCTGACAGCGATGAGCAGGGCGTTTTCCATGCCAGGGGTTTCTTCCATGGCTTTTCGAATTTGATTCAGCCGATCCTCGTTGCGCTGGATGGCGGAGATTGCTTCCTTACTAAAGACGCCATGATGGTGCCTCATTTCGTCCAGATCGATCAAATGCACCGCCGTTAGATCCGGCTTTTTCTTCCGGATTGCCTGGGCAGTGATGGCGGCAGCATAATCACTGAGACCAGGTTCAGAAATTCCCTGGCGCAGGGAGCCGAAGCGCCTTTCTGAATCCAGCACAAAGAGGGGAGTGCCATAGCGCAGGGTTTTCAGGACCACGTTTTCTCCCGGCAGAGGGTGCACCTCTGGGAAGCACAAATCTGCCGTAGGGTTTTTGCAGCACACCGGCCAGAGCACGGAGCAGTTTTTTCCTCCAGCATTTTTTACCGCATCGAAGAGGGTAGGCACGGCGATATGCTTCCGCTCCCAGTACCAAACCCGTTCCTTTCCGGGAGTTTCTGGTTGATAGGGTTGATTCTGTCCCACATGGGTATTCACGGGATCGCAGCCGGTGATCAGGGTTACATGGGCTGGATAGGTCAGGGCAGGGAAGACTGTCTTCACCTGGCGGCAGACGCTGCCCTCCTGAATCATCTTCGTTAAGCCACCATCGGGCCTCAAATACTGAAAATCCGCATCAAAAAAGGCATCCAGGGAAACCAGCACCACTTTTCGCATCGGTTTAAGCTCTCTTTCTTCTTCTACTCAAGCAAATACTGATTCTTCAGATCAGCAGGAAATCTTTTGCTTTCTCTTCGTTTTCTTCGTTCCCTCCGCTCCGCGGGGGAGCTTTTTCGTGTTTCACTTCATTTATTGTTCTCGCTCCGTGGGAAAACAATCTAATTGAACCCATGGAGAAAAGATACCATTCCTCCCGTCCCTCGTCAACTGAAAAAATCTGGAAAAGGGGAAAGAGTTGGAATACCTTTTTGTCAAAAGTGGGGATGAAAATCCTATTTCTTACGAAAATTTGACTTTTTAAGGAAAAGTTGTGGCAATTTTGTGGGGAAAATTTGACAAAAGTGGGGAAAATGGTTAAAATATATCCTGCTTGGGTACGATGCCGCCTTCGCTCCAGGTGGCTTTTGAATAGATGGATGGGTTATCTCTTGATTCTGGATAGAGGTTACACTTTCCTCCCAAGGAGAGGGAAGAGACCTTTCGGAGGTGCGATGAATCGGTGGGTCTACAAGTCAGGATTACTCATTTTTTCCACAGCGGTTTCTCCCTGGAGGCCGGGGATCTTCTCTTCGTATTTGACTACTGGCGAGGAGAACATCAGGAATTAAGCGGCAATAAACAGATTTTACCGGAACAGTTGAAGAAATACCGAGCGGTTTACGTCTTTATCTCCCATGAGCATATAGACCATCTGGATCCCGTGGTTTTCACGTGGAAGGAGCACGCCAATGTTTCCTATATTGTGTCCTCGGATATGCCGGTCGGGACCCGGGGAAAGCGCATGGCCCCGGGGGATCAGTTGGAGCTGGAGCAGGGTGTCTCCGTGACGGCCTTTGACTCTACGGACCTGGGGGTCTCCTTCCTGCTAAATATTCAAGGACATCAGTTTTTCCACGCGGGAGACCTGAATTTCTGGCATTGGCGGGATGAATCCTCCCTGCAGGAAATTGAGGAGGCGGAACGAGAATTCGTCACCGCCGTTCGCCCTCTCAGCCGGGAGCACATCGACGTGGCCTTTTTCCCGGTGGATCCCCGGCAGGGGACCATGTTTGAGGCCGGCGCGAATTACTTCATCCTGGAGGTGAAGCCCCGGCTATTAATTCCCATGCATTATTTTCACCGGACGGAGATCATCCTGGATTATGCGCGGACAGCAGGCTCCCGGACAACGGAGGTGCTGGCCATGCCCGGTATCGGGGATCAGATTCTGGTTGAATTCGACGAGGAAGGATTCTTAAACATTTCCTTCCCTCTGGACGAGGCAGGGGAGGAAGGAGGAAAGGATACGGTGGATAACATCTCCTCCGATAATCCCTTCGTGGAATCCGACCTGCCCCTTTCTCAATTGGCGGAGAGCGAGGAAGAAGAAAAAGATTTGTAAACTATTTTCCACAAGATATCCACAATGTGGATTATGTTTTCCACATAGGTTGTTGAAATCCGAGAAGCCTTATTTTTCAAGCTTCTCGGGTTTTTTATTTGGAAGAATCCTTATTTTTCAATCCTTCCAGCCTGTGGATAACTATTTGGTCATGGTTTTTCTCGTTTTGGGCAAATTTTTTTACGCTCCCCGCTCCGCCGGGGAGCTTTTGTAATTTAATTTTTATTTTCCCCTGGCTCCCCAGGGGAGATTTACTCAGCATTTTTCTCACGAATCGGGGAAATTTATTTTCAAGCTTTATGTAACGGAACGATCTCATCCAGCGCCAGGGCGTACAGGGCAATTTCCTTTACCCTTTGGCCGGTTAGCTCTTCAATGGCTTTGGCATACCATTGAAGCTGGGGGGTGTACTCTTCCCGCAGCTGGTCCGGCGATTTATTCCGATCCGTCTTATAATCCAAGATCACCCATTCTTCCCCTTCCCGGAAGGCGCAGTCGATGACCCCCTGGAGAATCATATCCTGATCGCGATGAATCAGGAGGTTGAAATTCCACTCCCGATGGACCTCATTCGCCTGCAAAATCCGTTGCCCCATGGTGGATTGCCAGAAGGACAGAATTTGCTGGTCTCGAATCACTTTTAGCTCCGCTGGCGAAACCATATGATGAGAGATCATATAATCCTTCTGTTGCTGCAGCACCTCTGCGGGATTCACCCCCTGCTTCAGTTGATCCAGGTTCATCAGGGACAGCAGCCGATGGGTCAGGGTGCCTCGCCAGGCGGCGGTCATCTTTCCCTGCTCCTTCATGAAATCCGGCGTTTCCGGTAAATCGGTATGAGCCAGACGCTGGGCCAGCTGATCCGGCATCCTCTTCTGTTCCGCGGTCTCCTCCTGCTCCTCTTCCTCCAGCTGTCGTTGAGCATTTCTGATCAGGGAAGAGACGGATCTCTTTGGCAACGTCGGAGAGGGCTCTTGTTCCTCCTCTTTTTTCCACAATTCATCCACAACCGGTGCAGAAATGATGGAATTCAGCCAACCTGTTAAATTGTGGATATCTGATCCTTTTTCCACAATTTGCTGTTGATTTATGGCTGAAACCCTTATTTCATAAGGCTTTGCGCCTTGTGAATAACTTGTGGATAAAATTTTCGAATCTGCCTGTAAAAAAACTGGCATCCACCAATCCGTATAAGACTTGGCCCCCAGGATTCGGCCATCCCCTTCGGGCATGGACCAGAGGGGATTGGTATCCTGGCAGGTGAGTAAATACAGCTTCTCCTGAGCCCGGGTCATGGCGACATACAGCAGCCGAACCTTCTCCGCCATCTCCTCCCGCTTCTTTTTCCAGGAGAAAATCTCCGTAGCCAAGGTAGGTCGGGAGATGCGATGAACTGGATCCTTATAATCCACACACATGCCCAGGCGGGAATGAAAACAAATCTCCCGCTGGTCCGCCCGCACCGCGCTTTTATCCATGCCCGCACAGAACACCACGGGAAACTGCAGGCCCTTGCTCTTGTGAATAGTCATGATTCGCACCAGGTCATCCTGCTCGCCCAGGAGGGTAGCCGCCTGCTGATCGCCAAAGGATTGCTGCTCCTTCATATAATTGATGAACTGCCGCAGGGTCACGATGCCCTTTTTTGCCGCCTGGGCAGCCTGCTGGGCCAACATTCGGAGGTTTGCCTGCTTTACATCTCCCGCCGGATCCACCGCAATGATGAAATAAATTCCCGTCTCCTCGTATAGCCGCCAGATCAATTCGCTGACGCTCATGGTTTCCGCCATATTCTGCCAATGGTGCAATTTCTCCATGACGAATCTGCATTTTTCACCCAAAGGGGACTCCTCCTCCAGGCAGGTGTGAAAGGCTTCATGAAAGGAGGAGTCCTTCTCCATATGCTTCAAGCGAATCAGAGCCAGCTCCTCATCTGTAAACTCAAAGGGCGGCTCGGAGAGAACGGAGAGGAGAGGTAAATCCTGCAGGGGATAATCGATCCAATCCAGCAGATTCCGAATGATCTGTACCTCCCGCAGCTGATAATAATCTCCGCTGCCATCGAAGAACACGGGAACCTCCAGCTTGGTCAAGAGCTCTGCCAGGAAGGGACCATCCGTCTGGACGGCGGGCATCAGAATCACACAATCCCGATACTGATAATACCGACCCTTCTCCGAATAGGGAGTCTGACGCAGAGCAGAAATCTCCTGCTTCAAATACAGCGCTAAGGCCTCCAGATCCGAAAGATCCTGTTCTCCTTTGTCGATTTTCTCGATGATGATCGGTTCCGTGCCGGTGGTTTTTCGGCCAGGGACTAATTCTTCCCGGCGACTATAGCGAATCTCCGTCACGTTTTCCTTCATGATACTGCGGAAGACCATATTCGTTGCTTCCAAAATTTCAGGGCGAGAACGGAAGTTGGACTGCAGATAGATGCACTCCGCCTGGGGATCATTGGCTGCTTCGATTTTTTGAATTCGCTCCATAAAGATGATGGGATCCGCCAGACGAAAGCGATAGATGCTCTGCTTTACATCGCCCACCATGAAGAGGTGATTTTCCTTTTCCTGTAGCAGATCAATGATGTGATTCTGAACAGCGGAGATATCCTGACATTCATCCACGAAGATATATCTCCAGGTGGCATGGGCCTCCTCCCGACCTAAGGGATCGGAAAGAATTTGAACAGCATATTGCTCCAAGTCTTGAAAATCCACCAATGCTCTGGATTTTTTCTTTTGCTGGAAAAGCTCCTCAGTTTTCAGGAATAGCTGTTGCAGGGCTTCCAAGGATTCCCGAATGTTTTGCCATTCCGAAATTGCTTTTTCTCGATCCACCATGAGGAGATCGTCCAGTTCACCAAACTCCTTTTTGAATTGGTTTCTGATTTTCTGATACCGATCCTTCCAATCACTCTCCTGGGGTGTCAATCCTTTAGGCGTTTTCAGTCTGGCGAAGGATACGGATGCATTGACTGGCTGGCGTTGTTCAATTTGCAATTGTTTCACGTGAAACAATTCCGCATCTTCTCGCCAGGTATCCTTATAGGATTCGATGGCACAAACATCCGAAATCATTTTATACATACGAGACAGAAGAATTTCAAGATGGGCCAAAGCATCATGAGCCATGTCATAGACCGTAGAAAACCAAGGATGAGATTCATCAAAGGTCGATGGAATATTTTCAATATGTTGTTTCATCCATTCTGCAGGATTGGGTAAGGACAGAAGAAAGGTATCCATCCGGTGGAGCAGGTCTTCTGCTTGACGAAGATCATACCTTTGTTTCAAAAAAGAAAAGGAAGCTTCCTTGTTTTCAGATAATTGATCGCAAGCATCCTTGAATGCCTCATGAAAAAGCCGCTGTCTTTGTGATGAATCGCAGATCTGAAAATTAGGGTCGATCTCTACCATTTGAAATTGATTTCGGATCAATTGCTGACAGAAGGCATGAATGGTGGAAATCTGCATCAAATCTAACTTATCTAATGCATTCAAAACAGAGGGATTGCTTCTCTCCTGGAAAAGACGGTTTCTAATCTTTTCCTTCATTTCAGACGCGGCGGCATTCGTAAAGGTCATGATCAAAAACTGGTCAGGCTCCACTCCCTCTTTGAGAAAGCGGACGATGCGTTCCACCATGACAGCGGTTTTTCCGCTGCCAGCCGCAGCACTACAAATGATTTCACGAGCGTTAGATTGAATGACGCGTTGTTGGTCCAGGGTCCATTCAGGCATGGGATTGATCCTTTCTTCTGAAAATGTTTCACGTGAAACATTTTGGGTTTAGGTAAGAGTTTTTGCTAGCAGTTTAATTCTATGTATTTTTCGCTTGATATAGAAATCGTATTGAAGGATTTCTACTTAGTCATTCAAAAACAGGCTCTTCTGAAAATTTTAACTTATGCATATCTGGGCCTTCTTTGATCAGCTCTATCTGTGCTATTCCTTCAGAGTTATGCACATGATAGGTTCGATTGTTTTGATATTCCGCCAGGTCTCCTTCGTCGGAACATGTGATAAAGGTTTGTACGCCAGAAACGATATCCAGTAAATTCATTCTACGATTTAAATCCAATTCGCTCATGACATCATCCAACAAAAGAATAGGATGCTCATTGGTGATCCGGGTAAAGATTTTCATCTGCGCCAGTTTTAAGCTCAGGGCAGCGGTACGAATTTGTCCCTGAGAGGCGAAGGACTTCATATGTTTTCCATTCAAGGTTAGTATTAAATCATCTCGATGGGGGCCGGATTGCGTAGAGCCCTGCCTCATGTCATCCTCTCTTTGCTTTTCCAGCAGCTTCTTTAAAAAGAGGGGATCATTTTTCTCCGGAGGTAACTGTGACCGATAATGAATCACAAAATCTTCTGTATCCTTTCCACTGATCTGCTGATACAGTTGATGACCAATGGTAGAAAGCATCTCCGTATATTTCACTCTCTCCTGATAGATCACCTTCGCATGCTCGGCCATGGCCATCTCGAAATCCTCTATCATGGGATCAGGCCTCGTATAATCCATCCTCGCTTGTCTCAGAATGGCAGCGCGTTGAGACATGGCCACCCGATATTGCTGCAAAGAAACAAAGTAATTCCGACTGATCTGGCTGATCATCATATCCAGAAATTTTCGACGAATGGAGGGTCCTTCCTTGATTAAACTTAAATCCTCGGGGCTAAAGATGACGCAGCGAAGCACACCCATCATTTCGGATAATCGCGCTGCTTTCTTCTGGTCGATCCAGACGGATTTTACATTCTCTTCTCCCGGGCGAAGGCGAACCTCAATGTCATTTCGGGAATACTGATTACGAACAGACATCTGGCAGGAGCAGCCTGCTTCCCCCATCATGACGGCGCCTGTATCCTGATTGATACGATGACTTTTTCCCAAAGCACAATAATGGATGGCTTCCAACAGATTCGTCTTGCCAGACCCATTCTGTCCAAAGAAAATGTTAATCCCTTCGTGTGGTAGGATCGTCAGTTGATCATAATTCCGGAAATGAATCAGCTTGATCTGCTCAATCGTCATGGAAAGCACCTCATGATGTGAAAACAGCGCGACTGGATCATCAGACGCGCTGAGAAAATGGTCTTTTTTAAGGAAGATTCCGCAGCCTGAAAATTACTGGAAGACCCGGACAGGAAGAATCAGGTAAACATATTCTTCCCCAGAGGGGGGCATGACCACGCAGGGGCTGACGTTGGAGTTGAAATTCATGTACAACTCCTCATCCTCCACATTGCGAATGACATCGATAATATACCGAGAGTTAAAGGCAATATCGATATCGCTGCCGTTGAGATCCGCCTCCATCTCCTCCTCCACATCGCCCATTTCGGCATTGGACGAGATCCGCAGGGAGCCGGATTTGAAGCTCATCTTAATCAGATTATTCTTCGCCTCCCGAGCCATGAGGCTGGCCCGATCGATGGCGTCAGAAACCGCAGCACGATTGGCCTTGGCCTGGGTCTTAAACTCCGTGGGGAGAATCCGCCGATAGTCGATATATTCTCCCGCCAGCAGCACGGACCGCAGGCGAATATTGCCAAAGGTGCATTGCATGCGCCCCTGATCAAACACCAGATTGCAGAAAGCTTCATCATCCGGCAGTATGCGGCTCAACTCATTGATGACCTTACCGGGAATAATGGCTTTAATGACCTCTTTATCCTCCGGCAGATCAAAGGGCTGGAACACCTTTTGCATGGCTAGGCGGAAGCCGTCAAGTGCCACCAGTCGGGCTTCATTGCGGCTGACCTCCAGAAGGGTACCGGTCAGAATCTGTCGATTTTCATCGGTAGCGATAGCGAAGCTGACATGGGAGATCATTTCCTTCAGCTTCTTCTGCGGGATCTTGATGTTGATGCTGCTCCGCAGGTCGGAAATCTCTGGATATTCCGCCGCGCTCATGATGGCCAGGTTACTCTTGGTTTTCTGACAACGGATGGAAGCGGTACGGTCGTTTTGCACGGAGACCTCCACCTCGCCGCCAGGCATCTTTCGAATCAGCTCGGTAAAGATCCGACCCGGTAGCACGGCCTGGCCTTCCTCCTTAATGGTGGCATAATTGGTATATTCAATGGAAAGGGAACCATCAGAGCAGGTCAGGGTAATTCTTTCGTCCTCAGCAATGATGAGGACACCATCCAGAATCTGCTTCGCTGGCCGAGCGGTGAGGGCGCGAGTAACGGTCGTCAGACCTTCCAACAGGTCCTGATTGTTCATGGTAAACTTCATGGGGGGAACGTTCCTTTCGACTGGGTGTCCAGGACGGGCCAGAACACCATTATAATATATGAATATAATTATTCGTCATTGTCGTAGGGGCTGTGAAAACGGTGGAAAAGTGGAGAAATGGCTGAATCTTCAAGGTTCACAGGGAAGAACAAACCTGTGCATAATCCGCCTAATTTTCAACAGCTCACCTGTATAAATTCCTTGCTTCGGGGGTGAATTCCTGCTTTCATCTCGAAAAAATTTCGGAAATGTGACAGAAAAACATAATTTGACATGATTCCGAAAAGCTTTTTCCACGAAGACCATGGAATTCACAGCACTGTGGAAAAAGTTTTGTGGAAAACATCCCTTCGCTTAGATTAAAACACATCCCGATTCCGGATAAAATAATCCACTCCACTCCACAGGGTAATCAAGCAGATCCAAACCCCTGCAATGATTCCCCAGGGGGAAGAAAACAGGGGTTGACGGAGCAGGAGGATAGCCAGAATCAGAATCATCTGGCTGGCGGTCTTAATCTTTCCCAAGGGACCGGCGGCGATGACCTTGCCATTGGAAACAGCGATCATCCGCAGGCCGTCTACACTGAGTTCCCGGGCCAGAATCAGGATCACCATCCAGGCGGGCACCAGCCTCAAATAGGAAAGCATGATGAGGGTGGAAAGCACCAGCAGCTTATCCGCCACAGGGTCAATAAACTTGCCAAAGGTGGTAACCCAATGATTTTTCCGGGCCAGATGGCCATCCAGAAAATCCGTAAAGGAGGCCAGGGCAAAAAGCGTCAGAGCGGCCCAACGGCACCACGGGGCGGAAAGATACAGTAGCAGCACGATGACAGGAATGCAGAGCACCCGGAGGATGCTCAATCGATTGGGCCAATTCATAGCATCTCTCCCATCAAATCATAGGTCTCGGCCTGGGTGAGTCGGACGGGGACGAAGGAGCCGATTTCCGGTTTCTTTTCGCCATAATGGAACACGATTTCACCATCGGTTTCCGGGGCTTCCAGCCGACTGCGGCCCAGGGCCAGGGCTTCCGCCTCGTTGACGTCTGTGACCAGAATCTGTTCCACCTGGCCCAGTCGCGCTTGATTCTTCTTCAGGGAAATCTCCGCCTGCAGGGTCATGAGCCGATCCAACCGCTCCTGCTTCACCTCTTCCGGAATTTGATCCTGCATGCGGGCGGCGGCGGTGCCTTCCTCTGGGGAATAGGTAAAGGCCCCCAGGCGGTCAAACTCCGCTTCCTTGACAAAATCCAGCAGCTCCTGGAATTGTTCCTCCGTTTCGCCGGGAAAGCCGGTGATGAGGGTGGTTCGCAGGGTGAGGCCCCGCTTCTTTGCCCCTTCCACGCAGCGGAGGATATCCTCCCGAGAGCCCAGGCGATGCATCCGCTTCAAAATATCGGAATTGATATGCTGAATGGGAATATCCAGGTACGGACAGATGTTGGGGGTATCCGCCAAGAGATCCAGCAGCTCCTCGTTGGTTTCGTCGGGATAGCAGTAGAGCACCCGCAGCCAATCCACCCCGGGAATCTGGGCAAGCTTCTTCATCAGGCGGGGCAATTGAGTATGCCCTCCCTTATCCGTGCCCCAACGAGTGGTATCCTGAGCCACCAGCACATGCTCCCGAACGCCTCGGGCGGCCAGGTTGGACACCTCCCGCAGAATCTCCTCCTCGCCGCGGCTGCGATAGGGCCCGCGGATCAGGGGAATGGCGCAGAAGGTGCAATGATTGGAGCAGCCCTCGCCAATACGGGTATAGGCGGTATAGAAGGGCGTGGTCAGCAAGCGATCCTGCTCAAAATAGGAAAGATCATCCTGACAGGCATGGATGCGCTGGCCCCCCAGAGCTTTCTCAATCTGATCCGGGAGGGTGGCATATTGATTGACCCCCAGCAGCAGATCGATCTCGGGCAGCTCCTGCATCAGATCCTTTTCATATCTTTGGCTGAGACAGCCAGTGACCACCAGCAGCTTGCATTTCCCCGTCTGCTTATATTCCGCCATCTCCAAAATGGTGTTGATGGATTCCTCCTTGGCGGGGTCGATAAAGCCGCAGGTGTTTACCATCAGAATATCCGCCTGCGCCGGATCGGAAACCACGCGAAAGCCCCGATCTCTCAGCAGGCCCAGCGCGGTTTCGGTATCCACCCGGTTTTTATTACAGCCCAGGGAAATCGCGCCTACGGAATACGCCATGTAAAAACCTCCTTTGCAAACAGGGAAAGTATACCATGAATCAAGGGTTTTGAAAAGCTCGTTGATTTTATTTGAAAATACCAGTATAATCATGGATCGGAAAGTATTCCTCGCGGGGGAAAGGGTACATGTCCCTGTTTTCTCTCCTACGGGGAAAAGACATCTGAAGCATTCTCAGAAGAATAGGAAGAAAGGAAAGAAAAAGAAAATGCGCATTGCTCTGATCAATGAAAACAGCCAGGCGGCCAAGAACAGCCTGATCGAAACCACCCTGCGGAAGGTGGTGGAGCCCATGGGACACACGGTGGATAACTACGGCATGTATACCGCGGAGGATGAGGTGCAGCTGACCTATGTCCAGTGCGGATTGCTGGCCTCCCTGCTGCTGACCACCGGGGCGGCGGATTATGTGGTGACGGGCTGCGGCACCGGCGAAGGCGCCATGCTGGCCTGCAACAGCTTCCCCGGCGTCATCTGCGGCCATCTGGTGGATCCCTCCGATGGATACATGTTCGCCCAGATCAACGATGGCAACTGCGTAGCCCTGCCCTTCGCCAAGGACTTTGGATGGGGCGCGGAGCTGAAGCTGGAGATGATCTTCCAGCAGCTGTTCGGCTTCGGTCACGGCAACGGCTATCCCAAGGAGCGGGTGGTGCCGGAACAGCGGAACAAGAAGATTCTGGACGGCGTAAAGGCCGTGACCTATCGGCCTCTGATCGACATCCTGAAGGATCTGGATCCGGAATTCGTAAAGGCCACCATCGCCGGAAAGAACTTTGCCGATCTGTTCTATGACAAGTGCCAGGATCCGGCCATCGCCGATTTCCTGAAGCAATTATAATGAAACAGCTCCCTCGCGGAGCGGGGGAGCAAGTAAACACTGATAAAATGCACCCCCGCTTCGCGGGGGTGCAAGAAAGAATCAATAAAAGCTCCCCCACGGAGCGGGGGTACGGAAAAAATTGGAAAACGGAAGAATCATGCTTCTCCGTTTTCGCAAAGGAGCCCATCCATGTTTCGAAAGTTTAAGGCAAAAGACATCATCTTCCTGGCGGTGCTGGCGGCAGTGACGACCCTGTTCGGCGCCCTGGCGATGCCCGTCATGCGCAGCGAGCTTTTCGGCATTCAGACCCTGGTCACCTGCCTGTTTTACTCCCTTTTCGCGGTCATTGGCCTGCGGAAGGTGGGAAAGCCCGGCAGCCTGACGTTCTTCGGTCTGCTGACGGGGTTCCCGCTGCTGTTCATGGCCCCGGTTATGTTTTTTAACAACTTCCTGGGAGCCCTGCTGGCGGAGATCATCACCTTGGCGATTTTCCGGAGCTATGAGAAGGGTGCCGCGGTGGTGACGGGGGCCTCCCTGTTCATGATTCTGACCGTGCCCCTGAGCCTGCCCTTCTCCATTTGGCTCAACGGCTCCAGCTATGACCATTTCATCCACGGTCAGGCCTGGCAAACGGCCCTGATCTGCCTGGGGGTGGTGGTCCTGAGCGTCGCCGGCGCCCTGCTGGGGCTGAAGGTGGCGGGAGAGATGCAGAAGGCCGGAAAGCTGCGGCCCTACGGAGAGTAAGCCTTCATGTTCGAACAATTTCACGCCCGGCGGCCGGTGCATCCACTGGCCGCCTTCTTTTGCAGTTTGCTGAGCCTGGCGGTGGGCATGGTCTGCGCCGGCAGCCCCTGGGTTTTTGCCTATCTGGCCTTCCTGGGAGCGGTGTATCTGGCCTACGGGCTGTATACCGCCCTGCTGTATATGACCATTGGCATGGGGGCCTTCGGCATCATTACTGGGGGCATTACTGCCCTGATGAACGGAAACCTGGATCGCTTCTGGATTTCCCCGGCCCGGTGCCTGGTCATCGGCGTCTGCATCGTGCCCATGCTGGCGGTGCCCCCGGCGCTGCTGATTCGCTGCCTGAACCAGATGAAGCAGCCCCGGGGCGTGACCCTGGGCATGCTGATCACCGTGCGCTTCCTGCCCACCATCTGGGGGGAGGTGAGCCAGATTCGGGCGGCCATGCGGACCCGGGGCATTGACACCCGGCTGAACTCCTTCCGATGGTACCGGCCCTCCAACCTATACCGGGCCTTCCTGATCCCCCTGGTGATGCGAACGGTGAACCTGTCCGATACCCTGGCCCTCTCCGTGGAAACCCGGGGCTTCGACCCGGCGGAGCGGGAGGCCTCGGTGTATCATCCCGTGGGCTTCACCCGGCGGGACGGAATCTTTGTGGCGCTGACCATCCTGGCGGTGGCGGCGATGCTGGCGATGCGGGGAGGCATGGGCGGATGATTAAACGGGAACTGCTGGCGGCGGCGCCGGGCTCCGTAAAGTATATTGTGGCGACGGTGATCATTCAGCTGGTTCGCCTGGTGGGGAACATGGCGATGGTGTTCACCGTGGCCTGGTTCTTGCGCCAAATTTCCGAAGGGGCGCCCCTTTCCCTGGAGGAAACCTGGCCCCGGGCCCTGGCCATCCTGGCCCTGGGGGCGCTGCGCTGGGCAGCCACCTACGGGGCGTCCCGAACCTCTCATCTGGCCTCGGCGGACGCGAAAAGGTCCCTGCGCCGGCGGCTGTACGAAAAGCTGATCCGCCTGGGCCCTGGATACACGGAGAAGGTGTCCACCGGGGAGGCGGTGCAGGTGTGCGTGGAGGGCATTGACCAGCTGGAAACCTATTTCGGCCGGTATCTGCCCCAGTTTTTCTATGCTCTGCTGGCTCCGCTGATCCTCTTCGGGGCCGTGGCGCCCCTGAGTCTGCGGGCGGCCATCGCTCTGTTCATTTGCGTGCCCCTGATTCCCCTGGCCATCGTGCTGGTGCAAAAGCTGGCGAAAAACCTGCTGCGGAAATACTGGGGGCGGTACACCCGGCTGGGGGATACCTTCCTGGAGAACATGCAGGGGCTGACGGCCTTGAAAATTTACGGCGCGGATGAGCAAAAGCACCAGGAAATGAACGAGAAGGCGGAGGAGTTTCGGGACATCACCATGAAGGTGCTGACCATGCAGCTGAACTCCATCATCATCATGGACACCGTGGCCTACGGCGGCGCCGCCCTGGGCATCATCCTGGCGGTTTCCGAGTCCCTTGCGGGGCAAATTGCCCTGTGGCAGGCCTTCGTTATCCTGATGCTGTCCGCGGATTTCTTCCTGCCCATGCGGACCCTGGGTAGCTATTTCCACGTGGCCATGAACGGCATGGCCGCCAGCGACAAGATGTTCGCCATGCTGCGGCTGGACGAGGAGGAGCAGGGGACAGAGGTCCCGGACGTCCCCCTGGAGATGGCCGCCCGGGAGCTGACCTTTACCTATGACGGGGAGACGGACGCCTTGGCCAATGTTTCCTTTGACCTGCCCGCCCAGGGCATTACCGCCATCGTCGGGGAAAGCGGCTGCGGCAAGAGCACCCTGGCGGGGCTGCTGTCCGGCGGGCTGAAGGGGTATTTCGGCTCCCTGACCCTGGGGGGCAAGGAGCTGTACGACCTCAGCGACGAAAGCCTCTTCCGGACCCTGACCCTGGTTTCCGCCGGGGATTATATCTTCAGCGGCACCGTGCGGGAAAACCTGCGCATGGGCAAGGAGGACGCCACGGAGGAGGAGATGGCGGAGGCGTGCCGGCGGGCGCGGCTGTGGGACTGGCTGGCGGCGGGTCAGGGTCTGGATACGCCCATCGAAACCGACGCCTCGAATCTCTCCGGCGGCCAGCGGCAGCGGCTGGCCCTGGCGCGGGCCTTGCTGCGGGATACTCCCATGTATATTTTCGATGAGGCCACCAGCAATATCGACGCGGAAAGCGAGGCGGCCATTCTGGAGGCCATCTATGGCTTCCGGGGGAAGAAGACCGTCCTCATGATTACCCACCGGCTGGAAAACGCGGTGGGGGCGGACCGAATTCTGGCGCTGGACCGGGGAAGGGTCGCGGGCTTGGGGGATCACGAAACCTTGCTCAAGACCTGCCCGGTGTATCAGCAGTTGTACGCCGGCCAGGCGGAGATGGAAAAATACGCGAAGGGAGGGGTTCGGGCATGAGGACCAGACGGGGCGGATTTCGCATCATGGCGGGGCTCATCGGCCTGCTGCGGCCCCTTTCTCCCCATATGCTGCTGGCCATCCTGATGGGGGTGCTGGGCCATCTGTGCGCCATCGCCATCCCTGTGGGCGGGGCCTGGGCCCTGTATCTGGTCTGGGCCGGGGAGGGCGCGGCGGCCCGGCGGCTCTTCCCCTGGATCGCGGCGGCGGGGCTGCTGCGAGGGGCCCTGCATTACGGGGAGCAGAACCGGAACCATTACATCGCTTTCACCTTGCTGAAGATCATTCGGGACCATGTGTTCGGCGCCCTGCGGCGGTTGGCCCCGGCGAAGATGGACAGCCGGAACAAGGGGGAACTGATTTCCACTGTTACCAGCGATATTGAGCTGCTGGAGGTGTTCTATGCCCATACCATCTCCCCCATCGCCATCGCGGTGCTGGTGAGCCTCTGCATGCTGGGCTTCTTCGGCTGGCTTCATCCCTGGATGGTTCCCCTGGCCCTGGGGGCCTATGTGTCCGTGGGGGCCCTGCTGCCCCTGTTCGCCGGCGGCCGCATGAAGGAGGAGGGGGTCCAGGTTCGGGAAGGGGCGGGAAATCTTTCCGCCTTCCTGATGGATTCCCTGCGAGGGGTCCGGGAAATCTTGCGCTACGGCCAGGGGGGAAACCGGCTGGAGGCCCTGGACGCCCGGTCCCGGGAAATCGGGGAGGCTCAGGGGCAATTGGCTCGGAAAAACGGGTTTTACGGCGGAATGACGGAGATGGTGATTCTGCTGTTCGATCTGGGTATGCTGCTGCTGTGCGTGTACCTGTATCAGCGGGGGGAGATCGGCCTCCGGGAGGCGCTGCTGGCCCAGGTGGGGCTCATGTCCTCCTTCGGTCCGGTGGCGGCCCTGTCCGCCCTGGCGGGGAGCCTGACCAATACCCTGGCGGCGGGGGAGCGGGTGCTGAGCCTGCTGGAGGAGCAACCGGAAACGGCGGACATCCTGGAGGGGGCGGAGGTCTCCTTCCGGGAGATGGAGATGCGGGAGGTAGATTTCGCCTACCCGGAGGGATCGAAGGTGCTGCGGGATTTCAGCCTGGAGATTCCAGAAAAAGGGATCATCGGGATTACGGGCTGCAGCGGCACGGGAAAATCCACGGCCCTGAAGCTGCTGATGCGCTTCTATGATCCCCAGGCGGGGCGAGTGACCCTGAGCGGCCGGGATCTGCGGCAGGTCAAAACCGCCTCCCTGCGGCGGAATCAGGCCTATGTAACCCAGGAGACCCAGCTGTTTAACGACTCCATCGAGAACAATATCCGCATCGGGCGGATGGACGCCACCCGGGCGGAGGTGGAGGCGGCGGCGAAAATGGCCAGTATCCACGATTTCATTCAGACCCTGCCCCGGGGCTACGACACGGGCATCGGGGAAATGGGGGAGATGCTCTCCAGCGGCGAGCGGCAGCGCATCGCCCTGGCTCGCGCTTTCCTGTCCCAGGCCCCCCTGATCCTGCTGGACGAGCCCACCAGCAACCTGGACACCCTGAACGAGGGCCGAATCCTGAAGAGCCTGGACGAGGTCAGAAAGGAAAAAAGCATCGTGCTGGTCAGCCACCGCCCGGCGGTGAAGGCAGTGGCTGATCGCAGCTTTATGGTACAGGAAGGATGAAAAACGCCCTGGAATTGCGGCAGGTGACCTTCGCCTACGGGGAAGGGGCGCCGGTGCTGAAGAATCTGGATTTCTGCCTGCCCTATGGCCAGTTCGCCGTGCTGCAGGGGGTTTCCGGCACGGGAAAATCCACCCTGCTGTCGGTGATCAACGGGGTCATTCCCCAAATTCAGCCGGGGCAGCTTTCCGGCCAAATCCTGCTGGATGGGGAGGAGGTTTCCGCCTGGTCCATCGCCCGGCGAGCCCGGAAGGTGGGCAGCGTGCTGCAAAACGCGGATGACCAGATCGTCCACGACCGGGTGGAGGACGAAATCGCCTTCGGCTGCGAAAATCTAGGGGTTCCCTCCTCGGAAATGGAGGGGCGGATTCAGGAAGCCCTGCGGCTGGCCCGGCTGAAGCCGGATCAGCCCACCAGGAAGCTCTCCGGCGGCCAGAAGCAGCGGCTGATGATGGCCTGCGCCTTCGCCATGGGGCAGCGAACTCTGCTGCTGGATGAGCCCCTGGCGAATCTGGATCGGGAGGGCACGGTGCGGCTGCTGCGATCCTTGAAGCAGATGACGGCGGAGGGCATGGCGGTGCTGCTGATTGAGCACCGGCTGGATATGGTGCTGCCCTATGCCGACGCGGTGTATACCCTGCGAAAGGGGCGGCTGCGGCGGGAGGCGGACCCTCAGGGCCTGATGGCGGAGGTGGACCAGATTTTGCCCTACGACGGAGAAAACCTGTCGGGAAAGGGAAGGCTGATCTCCCTGAAGGATGTGGATTACACCCTGCGGGGGGTGGATGTGCTGCGGAATATCTCCATGGACGTGATGGAAGGGGAGAGGCTGACCCTGCTGGGGCCTAACGGCTGCGGCAAAACCACCCTGATGAAGGTGCTGGCCCGGCTGCTGTATCCTTCCGCCGGGGGCTATGAGCAGCATCTGATCCGCTCCCAGCGGGTACACCCCATGCCAGAATGGTTCCGGGCGGCGGGGTTCGTTTTCCAGGACCCCTCCAGCCAGTTGTTTATGCCCACCCTGCGGCAGGAGATTGGCCGCAACGCGAAAAGCCCGCAGCGGGCGGAAAGGATGATAAGGCTCTTCGGGCTGGAGGGCTTGGAGGACCGGCACCCCCAGAGCCTCAGTGAAGGGCAGAAAAGAAGGGCCGGAATCGCGGCGATTTGCGCTTCCGACCCGAAGGTATTGTTCCTGGACGAGCCCACCGTGGGCCAGGATTTTGAGCATCTGCGGCAGATGGTGGACTCCCTGCGGACGCTGCAGAAGGAGAGCGGGTGTGCCATTGTGACGGTGACCCACGACAAAAGATGCAAGGAGGCCCTCAGCGATCGAAGAATCATCATGAAGGCGGGAAGGATTATAAGATAATTATTCCTCCGGCAAAACCAGGGCGCATACGAGATAGATCATCGCGCCGGATCCCCAGCCAAAAACCAGCACCGCCCATACCAGGCGCACGATGGTGGGGTCAATGCCCAGGTACTCCGCAAGGCCGCCGCAAACGCCGGCCAGCTTCCGATCCCGGAGGCTCCTGTGCAGCCTTCCTACGGTTCTTCTCCCCTTCACAAAGTACTGATACAGGAAATAACCAATGGCCAGTCCGGCCGCGATTGACATAATACGTCCCATAACCTGTTTCTCCTTTCTCATCGGGTTTTCTGACCCGATGAAAGAAGTATAGCACAAATCCAGCATAGAATAAACGACACAAAGAGCAATATAGCAAAAGTTATTTTTCGTAGAGAATGGGATTATTTCTTTCCACGCCCTTGCAAAAGGTAGAAAAATATTGTAAGTTACAGTCTGGATCGATTGAAAACGCATGCCGTTTTGGAACTGGATGGTGAGAAAGATGAAGGATATTTTTCTGATTGTAGATGGAAACAGCCTGATTCATCGGGCTTTTCACGCCCTGCCCCTGATGGACGCGGACGGGGTTTATACCAATGCGATCTACGGTTTTTTGAACATGCTGCTGAAGGTGGTTCGGGAAGAAAACGTGCAGTATCTGGCGGTTTGCTTTGACGAGCATGGCCCCACCTTCCGCCATACGATTTATCCGGAATACAAGGCGGGCCGAAATGCCACCCCGCCGGAACTGATTCAGCAGCTGGAAACCATTCGTCCCCTGCTGGACGAAATGGGCATCGCCCGCTTCTCCCTGCAGGGCTGGGAGGCGGATGACCTGCTGGGCACCCTGAGCCTGCAGGGGGCGGCGGCGGGAGTAACCCCCTTGCTGCTGACCGGAGACCGGGACGCGCTGCAGCTGGTGGGCGGGGGCACGGAGCTGATGTTTACCCGCAAGGGCATCAGCGAGACCATCCGCTTTACGCCGGAGAAGGTGTACGAGGAATACGGCTTTACCCCCGGGCAGGTGACGGACTGGAAGGGCTTGGCGGGGGACAGCAGCGACCATATTCCCGGCGTGCCGGGAGTGGGGGACAAAACGGCAGTAAAGCTGCTGCAGGAATATGGCACCCTGGAGGAAATTCTGGCCCACGCAGGCGAGGTAAAAGGAAAATTAGGGGAAAAGCTGACCACCTGGGCGGATCAGGCGAAATTTTGCAAGGAGTTGGCTACCATCCATCGGGACGCGCCAGTTGACTTCTCTCTGGAAGCCTGCAGCGTGCCGAAATGGCAGGATACCATCCCGGCGCTGCAGCGGCTGAAGCTGTTCTCCCTGGTGCGACGGATCAATGAGGGAAATGGAAGCCCGGCAACGAAGGCAACAGCCGGTGCGGAAAGCGTCTCGGAGAGCCCGTCGGAGAGAAAAGACCCCCAGCTCCTGGATTTTCAGGAATGGGAGGAGCTTGCGGACTCCGCCAGTCTTTCTGCCTGGCTGGAAAAAAGAAAGGATCAGCCCTTTGCGGTTTTCGCCGGGGAGAGCCAGTTAACCCTGGCGGCGGAGCAGGGCGCCCGAGCCCGGGTCACCCTGGGGGGCGATTTACTGACCCCGGGTCTGGAACCCCTGGAGGTCATGACACTGCTGGCTCCGGCCCTGGCTGAGGGAAAAGCCCTGGTGCATGACGGCAAGCGCATGCTGCACCGCCTAACCCAGATGGGCTTGCCCCTGCCGGAAGCCTTTGGATGGGACACCATGCTGGGGGCTTATTTGCTGAACCCGCAGGAGAAGAGCTATCGGCTGCAGGCCCTTTGCCCGGACTGGGCGGAGGACGCGGCGACGATCTGGTCCCTGGCGGCCTGGCAGCGAGAAAACATCCAGGCGGAGGGCATGGAAAAGCTGATGCGGGAGGTGGAGATGCCCCTGAGCCATACCCTGTTCCGGATGGAGCGGGAGGGCTTTGCCGTGGACACGGATTATCTGCGGGAGCTGGGAAAAGAATATACGGGAGAGATCGCCCAGCGGCGCAAGGAGGTCATCGAGGCCTGCGGTCAAGGGGAATTTAACCTGAACAGCACCCAGCAGCTGGGGGAGGTGCTGTTTGAAAAGCTGAAGCTGCCCCACGGGAAGAAGACCAGCAAGGGATACTCCACCTCGGCGGAGGTGCTGGAGGGACTCCGGTGGGAGGCCCCGGAGGTCATCGAGCCCCTGCTGCGCTATCGAAAATTGACGAAGCTGAACGGTACCTATGTGGAGGGCATGCTGCCCCTGGTGGACGCGGGGGGCCGAGTCCATTCCACCTTTGATCAGGTGGCTACAGCCACGGGACGGCTTTCCTCTTCAGAGCCGAATTTGCAAAACATCCCCGTGCGGACAGAGGAGGGCCGGGAGCTGCGGAAGGTGTTCATCCCCCGGCCGGGCTGGACGCTGCTGGACGCGGACTACAGCCAGATCGAGCTGCGGCTGATGGCCCATTTTTCCGGGGATCCAGCCCTGATCGACGCCTTCCGGAAGGGGGAGGATATTCATGCCCGCACGGCCAGCGAAATCTTCGAGGTGCCGCCGGAATGGGTGACGCCGGAGCTGCGCAGCCGGGCCAAGGCGGTGAACTTTGGCCTGATTTATGGCATCAGCGGCTTTGGTCTCAGCCGGAACACCGGCGTCAGCCGCAAGGAAGCCGCGGCCTTTATCGAAAAATACTTCGAAAAATATCCGGGCGTGAAGCGCTTCATGGACGCGGCGGCTGCGGAAGGGGCGCAAAAGGGATACGCGGAGACGCTGATGGGCCGGCGCAGGTATCTGCCGGAGCTGCAAAGCCCCAAGGCCCCCATCCGGGAATTCGGCAAGCGAGCCGCCATGAACACCCCCATTCAGGGCACGGCGGCGGATATCATGAAGCTGGCCATGGTGCGGGTAGAGGAAGCCTTGCGGCGGGAGCAGCTGCAGAGCCAGCTGATTTTGCAGGTGCATGACGAGCTGCTGCTGGAGTGCCCGCCAGAGGAAGCGGATGTGGCGGCGAAGCTGCTGCAGGAGGCCATGGAGCAGGTGATTCAACTGCAGGTGCCCCTGGTGGCGGAAGTGCATCGGGGAAACAATTGGTATGAGGCGAAATAGGACGAAAAAAACAGCAATGGAGGCGAGCTCCACTGCTGTTTTTTTAAGGTCTGTTAGCCCTGCAGGCCCTGGGCCTGACGGAACATGTTCTCGATCACGATGTCGTAGATATCGCCCTTGGTGGCGCAATAGGCCACCACCAGCCAGGGCTCGTTGGTGTGGAAATGGAGCTTGATCAGATCCTCATCCCCTACCACCAGCAGCTCGTTGCCTTCAAAATGCTCGGCGATGTAATCCCGAATTTCGAAATCGTCCAGATCCTCTTCCGTTTTCTCAATCAGCAGCTGGGTGTCAAACTTATACTTTTGAAACTCTTCAATTTCTTCCAGCTCGCTCTGGGTTAATTCACTCATTTCACTTTTCTCCCTCTTCTGTTTCAATCCTGGCCGTGGGGCGGAAAACCCCGGGCCACAAGCATCATACCATATTTTATGTGCAGTTTCCACAAAAAAATGGTTTTGTGACTGTTTCGTCGCATGCGCACGAGAGAGGAACATCCTTTCGCACGACGAAACCGCTGCTTTTTGTCTTCTTTATGTTTTTTCAGTTGTGAAACGGTTGTCAGGAAAAAGGGAAGTGAATATACTTAATTCCGTCCTTTTTTATGGAGGAACGACAAGAAGGAGGAAAAGACAATGAAGAAGATCGCAACAATCGTACTGGCGCTGGTGCTGGCGCTGAGCTGCTGCGCGATGGCCCTGGCGGAGGATCTGCCGGTGGTAAAAATCGGCGTGTTCGAGCCCGCCTCTGGTGACTCCGGTGCCGGCGGCAAGCAGGAGACCCTGGGCATCCAGTACGCCAATAAAGTGAAACCCACCGTGACCATCGGGGACACGGAATACAAGGTCGAGCTGGTGACCGCGGACAACGGTTCTTCCGCGGACAAGGCGCCTTCCGCCGCCCAGAAGCTGGTTTCCGAGAACGTCAGCATCGTGCTGGGTTCCTACGGCTCCGGCGTGTCCATTGCGGGCTCCGATTATTTCAAGAACGCCAACATCCCGGCCATCGGCCTGACCTGCACCAATCCCCAGGTCACCGCGGGCAACGATCACTATTTCCGGGTGTGCTTCCTGGATCCCTTCCAGGGCACGGTGCTGGCCAACTACGCCTTCAAGGAGCTGGGCGCCAAGACCGCCTATTGCCTGGGCGAAGCCGGCAACGACTATGACCAGGGCCTGATCACCTTCTTCCAGCAGGCTTTCGAAGCCCTGGGCGGCGTGGTGTATCACGACGATTTCCAGAACAACAACTCTGACTTCACTTCCTTCCTGAGCAACGCTCAGATGTACGGCGCGGACCTGATCTTCAGCCCCGTGTCCATCGCTTATTCCACCCAGATCGTTTCCCAGGCGGCCAGCCAGGGGATCACCATTCCGGTGCTGGGCGGCGACACGCTGGATTCCAACGTGGTGGCCGGCGCGGCGAAGGGCACCAGCATTGATCTGATCGTGACCACCTTCTATCAGGAAGGCGCTAACGCGGAATTCGACAACGGCTTCAAGGCCTGGCTGGCGGAGGATGCCGAAGCCCTGACCAACAACGGTGGCAACGACATGATCGCCGGCGTGACCTGCATGGGCTATGACGGATACTTCACTGCCCTGGCGGCGCTGGAAGCTGCCGGCACCACCGACAGCGCGGCTGTGAAGGCGGCGCTGCCTGCCGTGGAGATCGACGGCGTGTCCGGCCACATCGCCTTTGACGAGACTGGCGACGCCATCCGCACTTCCGCTTTCGTCAAGAAGGCCAACAACGAAACCGGTGACTGGGAATTCGTTGCGGAGCAGACGGTAGACTAATTTCCATCAATCCAACCGCTTAGATTTCGCGCGGCGGGGGCGGCTGCCTCCGCCGCTATTTCGTACTTATTTATCAATCAATGGTCCGAAAGGAAGTGTTCCGGCCATGTGGGATACCATTTTTCCTTACCTGCTTTCCGGCATTTCGGTGGGCGGGCAGTATGCGTTGATCGCCATTGGATACACCATGGTGTATGGCATTCTGCGGCTGATCAACTTTGCCCATGGCGATGTGTTCATGGTGGCAGGCATCATTATGGTCTATATCGCGGCCTCCGGCGTGCCCCTGTGGGTGTCCGTGCCGGCGGTGCTGGTGATTACGGCCCTGGTAGGGTTCCTGATCGAACGGGTGGCTTATAAGCCCCTGCGGACGGCCCCCCGGATGTCCGCCATGATCTCCGCCATCGGCGTCAGCTATACCCTGCAGAACCTGGTGCTGTACATTACCGGCGGCTTGAACAAGCAGTACCCCGCCATTCCGCTGATCTCCGATTCCATCAAGATCGGCTCCGCCACCACCAAGGTAGTCACGGTGGTGACCCCGGTGCTGGTGATCCTGCTGGTGGTGGCCCTGGTGACCCTGATCAACAAGACCAAGATCGGTATGGCCATGCGGGCGGTATCCAAGGATTTTGAGACCGCGCAGCTCATGGGTATCAAGATCAACAGCGTCATCTCCACCACCTTTGTCATCGGTTCCTTCCTGGCGGGGGTGGGCAGCGTGCTGTACTTCACCAATTATCCCACCGTGATTCAGACCTCCGGCGCCATGCCGGGCCTGAAGGCCTTCGTGGCGGCGGTGTTCGGCGGCATCGGGTCCATTCCCGGGGCGGTGATCGGCGCGTTTATCATCGGCATTATGGAAAACCTGATTAAGGGGCTGGATGTCATTCTGTTCAAGGCGGGGCTCATTACCAAACCCCTGGGCCTGGCTATTTTCTCCGACGCGTTTACCTTTGCGCTGCTGATCATCATTCTGGTGGTCAAGCCCACAGGTCTCTTCGGGGAAAAGACGACGGATAAGGTGTGAGGTGAGTGCGATGATGAAAAAAGAGAAAAAGCCAGCCTTGATCACCTGGATCATCGTTGCGGTGATCTACGCGGCGGTCTTTGTGGCGGAGCAGGTATTGCCGCCCACTTCCATGCTGTTCACCGTGCTGAAAAAGGGCGCGACCTACGCCCTGGTGGCGGTATCCATGAACCTGCTGAACGGCTTCACGGGCATCTTCTCCCTGGGGCAGGCGGGCTTCATGATGATCGGTGCCTACGTGTACGGCATCTTTACCATCCCGGTGGAAAGCCGGCCGGTGGTGTACCAGTATTATGACGGCGGGCTGATCCAGTTCACGGTGCCGGTGGTGGTGGCCCTGGTGCTGGCGGGATTGGCCGCGGCCTTCTTCGCCTTCCTGATCGGCTTGCCGGTGCTGCGGCTGAAGAGCGACTATTTGGCCATCGCTACCCTGGGCTTTGCTGAGATCATGCGGGTGCTGATCCAGTGGAACAACATGGGCCCCCTGACCAATGGGTCCAACATGCTGCGGCTGTATCCTTCCTTCAACGATTTTAACATCAAGGACGCCAGCGGCAATGTGACGGTGTATCTATCCACCCTGGTGCCCTTCCTCATTGCCGGGGTGTGCATCGGGCTCATCGTGCTGCTGCTGAACTCCGGCTATGGCCGGGCCCTGAAGTCCATTCGGGATGATGAGATCGCCGCGGAGGCCATGGGCATCAACCTGGCCCACCATAAGCGGCTGGCCTTCTGCATCTCCTCCTTCTTCGCGGGGGTGGGCGGCGCCATGCTGGCCATGTATCAGACCACGGTGCAGGCCAAGTTCTTTACCACGGCCATGACCTATGAAATTCTGCTCATCGTCGTCATCGGCGGCGTGGGCTCCGTAACGGGCAGCGTGCTGAGCTCCTTCCTCTTTGTGGCGGCCAGCGAATGGTGGCTGCGGTTCCTGGATGAAAAGCAGATGATCGGCAATTTCGAGGTGCCGTTGCTGCGCAATGGCTTCCGGCTGGTGGTGTTCTCCATCATCATCATGGTGGTGGTGCTGTTCTTCCGGAAGGGCATCATGGGCACGAAGGAGCTGCCGGATCTGTTCCGGCGGAAGCGGAAGGAGGCGGCGAAATGAGCGAACTGGACGTAAAGGTGGTTCCCGATGTGGAAACGGCGGGAGAAACCGTGCTGAAGCTGGAGCATCTGACCATGCAGTTTGGCGGCGTCATCGCCGTGAATGATTTCTCCATGCATATCGACAAGGGGGAGATCGTGGCCCTCATCGGCCCCAACGGCGCGGGGAAGACCACGGCCTTTAACTGCGTCACCAGCGTTTATCAGCCCACGAAGGGGAAGATCTTTTTCCATGGCCAGGAGATCGGAAGCGACAAGCTGCATATGACGCCGGACAAGGTGACGGCCCAGGGCATCGCCCGGACCTTTCAGAACATCCGGCTGTTCTCCGGCATGACGGTGTTTGAAAACATCATGACCGCCATGCATCTGCGGCGAAAGAGCAATCTCTTTACCCAGGTGCTGCACCTGAACGCTGAGGAGGAGAAGGCGAACCGACAGAAGGCCTGGAAGCTGCTGGAGACGGTGGGCCTGACGGATGTGGCGGAGGAGATGGCTACCAGCCTGCCCTATGGCAAGCAGCGGCTGCTGGAGATCGCTCGGGCCCTGGCCACGGATCCGACGCTGCTGCTGCTGGACGAACCGGCGGCGGGCATGAACCCCCAGGAGACGGACGAGCTGGGAGAGTTCATCGTCCGGATCAAGAAGGAATTCGATTTAACTGTGTTCATGATTGAACATCATATGAACCTGGTGATGGACATTTCGGACCGCATCTATGTACTGGACTTCGGCAAGCCCATCGCCAACGGCACCCCGGAGGAGGTGCAGCAGAACCCGGTGGTCATCGCTGCTTATCTCGGCAGTGAAGAGGAGGTGGAGGAAGCATGAGCCTGCTGAAAGTGACGGACCTGGTGGTCAGCTATGGCGGCATCGAAGCCCTGAAGGGCATCGCCTTCGAGGTGGAGCAGGGGCAGATTGTGACCCTCATCGGCGCCAACGGCGCGGGCAAGAGCACCACCCTGCGGACCATCTCCGGCCTGGTTCGGGCCCAGGAGGGCCGAGTCTATTTTGAGGGCCGGGATATTACGGATTACGGCACTCAGAAGATCGTGGAAACGGGCATTGCCCTGGTGCCGGAGGGGCGGCGGGTGTTCCCGAACCTGACGGTGCTGGAAAACCTGCGGATCGGCGCTTATCTGCGGAAGGATAAGGAAGTCATCGAGCAGGATATCGAATATATCTATGATCTGTTCCCCCGGCTGAAGGAGCGTTCCTGGCAGCTGGCGGGCACCCTGTCCGGCGGCGAGCAGCAGATGCTGGCGGTGGGCCGGGCCATGATGACTAGGCCAAAGATGATCATGATGGACGAACCTAGCCTGGGTTTGGCACCCCTGGTGGTGAAGGATATCTTCCGCATTATTCAGACCCTGAAGGAAACGGGGATGACGGTGCTGTTGATTGAACAGAACGCCAATGCGGCCCTGCACGCCTGCGATTATGCCTATGTGCTGGAGACGGGGCGCATCACCATGGCGGGTACCGGGAAGGAGCTGCTCTCCAGCTCCGCCATTCAGGAGGCCTATCTGGGCAAGACCAGTAAATAAAATCCTTTACAATCAGGGTCAAAATCAATTACAATGAGGCCGGAAACCGGGTGGGTTTCCGGCTTTTTCCAAGGAAACGGATGGAGGCAGAAAAGTGAGCAGATTAGGAGATTTAATCCGCACGGAGCGGATTCGGCAGAAGATGACCCCGAAGCAGGTGGCCCGGAAATGCGGTGTCAGCGAGAGCTACATCATGGCTGTGGAGGCGGGAACCCGGATCATCGGGGATGACCAGGCCCGGCGGATTTTGAAGACCATCGGCCTGCGGCAGCAGAACGAGGCGGAGTTCACCCTGGACGATATTGCCGCCACGGTGGATCTGGCCCAGGTGCAGCCCGCCCTGGCTGCCAAGGCCGCCGCCCCCAAGCCCAAGGCCAAGGAGGCGGAGAAGGTGGCCTCCACGGAGGAGGAGAAGGAGGAGGGTGTAGCCGGCAGCATCTGGCTGGACGCGCTGCAGAGCGTGATGAAGCGGGTGCCGGTAATGAACGCCGTCATGAAGCCCGTGCGATACAAGCTGGTGCCGGTGGAAAACGGACGCATCGAGGGGGCCAATCCGGATAAGGTGTTCTATTATCTGGCCCCGGACGACAGCATGCGGGGCTTCCGCATCCATAAGGGGGATATCGTGCTGACCGTGCCGGCCAACAGCCCGGTGGATGGGGCGGTGATGCTGATCAATTACAACGAGCATCGCTACCTGCGGAAGATCAAGATCCTGAATGATCGGCAGATCCTGCTGCAGAGCTATGACCGGGAATATGAGCAGGAAACCGCGGACATCAGCGAGGTGGGCTTCCTGTCCCGGTGCGTGCAGGTGACCTTTGAGCTATAAACAAAAAAACGCTGATGGGGATCCATCAGCGAGAAAGTATCTTTGGTTGTAAGCTTTTCGTTCCCCCAATGGACGGGGGAGCGATTTTTTCAAAACACGGACTGCACCAGGAACATGTAGAGCACGGTGCCGATGACGACGCTGAGGATGCTGTTCCTTTTCCACAGGTAGGTTCCGCTGACCACCGCCAGGGCGATGATCTCCGGCAGGGCGTGGGGCGCCTCCAGCAGGGAGACATCCTTCAGGCAGTAGATGATCAGCAGCCCCATGGCCGTGTAGGGCACGACCCGGCCCAGATACATGATGTAATCCGGTACTTCCTTGCCCCGGCCGAAGATCAGCACGGGGAGAATCCGGGTGCCCAGGGTCATGAGACCCATCACCAGAATCACCAGCAGCGCGTGAGAATTAAACGGCATGGGCGGCACCTCCCTTCTTTTCGATCTTGTCCCGCATCAGGGTCAGGACCACGATGATAATGATCATGGCGGGAATCAGAAAGATCTCCCGCCCGAAGATCAGCCGGCAAGCCAGGGTGGCCACCAGGCCCAAAATGGCGGGGATGTGAGACTGGGAATCGATCCATTGCTGGATATACACTGTCACAAAAAGGGCGGTCATGGAAAAATCGATGCCGGTGGAGTTGAAGCTCAGAAGGGAGCTGAGCCACCCGCCCAGGAAGGAGCCTACAATCCAGGAGAGCTGATCGAACAGGGTCACCAGCAGCCGATAGCCGCTGGTGTTGACACCCACCGGGCCCTCATCCTTGCTGAGCATGGCGTAGGTTTCGTCGCACAGGGCGTAATACAGGTACCACTTCCATTTGCCTTCCTGCTTGTATCGGCCGATCATGGAAATGCTGAAGAAGATATGCCGGGCCGAAATCATCAGAGCGGTGATGGCGGCCATCAGCAGGGGGCCGCTGTCCAGCATGGACACGCTGACGAATTGGCCGGTGCCGCTGAAGATGACCACACCGGAGAAGATGGACCACAGGGGTCCGTAGCCATGCTCCTGCATCAGGATGCCAAAGCCGGCGCCCAGCACGATGAAGGTCACCATGATGGGCAGGGAGGTCCGCAGGGCGGCGGAGATTTCTCGTTTTGTAATTCTCATAAACCTGATTCCCCATTGATAGATAAATATGCAGAGTTGCGTGCTTTATGGCTGCCATGGGCAACCGCATAGCAGATTATCATAACCCGGCGGCCTACGCAAGCCTTTACTTTCCGCCCGGCCTGGGGTAAAATAAGCGGGCAAGGAAGGCCTGGCCGAGGTTTTCGGCCGGAGGAGAAGGATTGGAAAACATGAAAAGAACATTCGCGTTGCTCAGCGCCCTGGGGCTCATGATCTCCAGCGCCGCGGCGGAGGAGGATGGAATCATGGCAAAGATGGAAAAGATGACCCTGCGGGAAAAGGTGGGACAGCTGTTTATGATCCGGCCGGACAGCCTGGAGGAAAGGTTCGGCCCGGCGGAATTGGAGGATAACAACCGGACGGGGACCACCCGGGTGACGGACGAGATGCGGGAGCGGTACGCCGAATATCCCTGCGGGGGCTTTGCCCTTTTCCGCAAGAATATTCTGGCCCCCAGCCAGTTGAGGGGCTTCGCGGAGAACTTACACCAGATCGGCGAAATTCCGCCCCTGCTGGCCATCGACGAGGAGGGGGGACGCATCGCCCGCATCGCGAACCATCCTACCTCCTTCGGGGTGAAGAAATTTCCCACCATGGCGGAAATCGGCGCGGCGGGAGATCCGGCCCAGGCCTATACCCTGGGAAAGACCATTGGGGACTATCTGACGGCCTTTGGCTTGGATATCGACTTCGCCCCGGTGGCGGATGTGAACACCAACCCCCAGAACGTGGTCATCGGGGATCGGGCCTTCGGGGAGGATCCGGAAAAGGCGGCGGAGATGGTGGCCCAGGTGGTGGCCGGACTCCATGATGGCGGCGTCCTTTCCTGCGTGAAGCATTTCCCCGGCC
The DNA here is from genome assembly GCA_017464305.1 of Clostridia bacterium. GTDB lineage: Bacteria > Bacillota > Clostridia > Christensenellales > Aristaeellaceae > Aristaeella. The sequence continues at coordinate 190,561 of JAFUDS010000024.1, forward strand.
ATGGGGATACGGCGGCGGACACCCACACGGGATACGCGGAGACGCTGAAAACCTGGGAGGAAATCGCGGCCTGCGAGATGATCCCCTTCCGGGCGGGCATTGTTGCCGGGACGGAGCTGATCATGACGGCCCATATCGCCGCCCCGAATGTGACGGGCGGGCAGGAGCCCGCCTCCGTTTCTTACCTGTTGCTGACGGAAAAGCTGCGGCAGGAGCTGGGGTTCCAGGGCGTAATCATTACCGACGCCCTGGCCATGGGCGCCATTCATGAGCATTATTCCTCCGCCGAGGCCAGCGTGGCCGCACTGCAGGCGGGGGCGGATATTCTGCTGATGCCCTACAATTACTATGAAGCCTTCGATGGCGTGATGCAGGCCGTGGCGGAGGGGGTGCTCTCCGAGGAAAGGATCGACGAGAGCGTCTATCGTGTGCTGAAGCTGAAGGAAGGCAGATTCGGGGAATAAAGAGAAGAAAACACAAACCCGCCGGGAAAGATTCTCGCTTTCTCGGCGGGTTTTGCTTATATGCTGATCTTCCCCATCACCACGGGGTGCGCAGCCCCGGTGACGGAGGGGACGTTATTGCAGACGCCATGGACGCACTCGTTGGCCAGCACCGCGAAGGCCACCGCCTCCTTGGCGTCCCCATCGTAGCCCAGATCCTCATTGATCTTCACCGGCAGGGGTAGCAGGCTTCGCAGATCCCGCAGCAGGGTGGGGTTTCGGCTGCCGCCGCCGCCCACCACCAGATAGTCCGGCTGAGCGGGCAGGAATTCCCGCACCGCCAGGGCGATACATTCCGCCGTGAAGCGGGTAGCTGTGGCCACCAGATCCTCCGGGGAGAGATGATACTCCTGCCCCTTTCGAATCAGGGCCTCCACAAAGGCGGCGCCATACACCTCCCGGCCTGTGGTCTTGGGAGGGCGCTGGGCCAGATAAGGATCGGAGAGCAGCCAGGAGAGCACCTCCGGATGGGCCTGACCCCGGGCGGCGAAGGCGCCGTCCTGATCATACCGGGCCCCACCTTCCGTAAACTGCTCCATCAATTGATCCATTACCATATTGCCGGGGCCGGTGTCAAAGGCCAAGGTGTCCTCCGGCGTGCCGTGGGCCGGCAGCAGCGTCAGGTTGCCAATGCCGCCGATGTTTTGCAGGGCCACATTCAGGCCCTCCTGCCTGTACAGCAGGTATTCCGCGTAGGGCACCAGGGGGGCTCCCTGGCCGCCAGCGGCCATGTCCCGCACTCGGAAATCGCTGACCACTGGGCAGCCCAGCCCTTCGCAGATGAGGGAGGGTTCTCCCAATTGCAGGGTGCCCCGAACCGGATACCCCAGATAATCCACCGCGGTGGGCTGATGATACAGGGTCTGGCCGTGGCTGCCCACCAGATCCACCTCCTGGGGGGAGATGCCCGCCTTTTCGCACACAGCCAGGCAGGCATCCAGGGACAGCTGCCCCAGTAGGAAGGAAAAGAGGGTCAGATCCCGGCTGCCGCCGGCCTCGCCCCCCGCCAGGCGCAGGATCTCCCCCCGCACCGCTTCCGAATAGGGCAGGGAGACAAAGCCCAGGGGCTTGACCCGGGTTTCCCGGCCATGGCCGGCGATCTCCACCAGGGCGGCATCCAGGCCGTCGGCGGAGGTGCCGCTCATGAGGCCAATGACCCGCAGGGTTTCCTTGGAAAGCAAATCAAGCATGGATTCTTTTCCTCCATTCACTCCACATGGTGGCAGGCCACCAGATGATCCGGCGCGATCTCCCGCAGGGCGGGCTTACTCTTCCTGCATTCCTCCGTGCAGCGGCCGCACCGGGTATGGAAGGGGCAGCCGGAGGGAGGATTGGCAGGATTGGGTACATCCCCCTCCAGCACGATATGCTGGGATTTGTGCAGGGGATCATGGGAGGGCACCGCGGAAAGCAGAGCCTGGGTATAGGGATGGGCGGGATGACGATAGAGCTCCTCCGTGTCCCCGGTTTCCATCAGGGAACCCAGATACATGACCCCCACCCGGTTGCTGATGTGCCGAACCACGTTCAGGTCATGGGAGATGAACACCAGGGACAGCTCCATCTCTTGCTGCAGCTCCATCATCAGGTTCAGAATCTGGGCCTGAATAGATACATCCAAGGCAGAGACCGGCTCGTCCGCCACCACGAAGCTGGGATGGGTAATCAGGGCCCGGGCGATGGAAATCCGCTGCTTCTGGCCGCCGGAGAACTGATGGGGATAGCGCTCCAGCTGGTCCGGGGTCATGCCGATGCGGGAGAGCATCTCCTCCACCCGCTCCCGCAGTTCTCCGGCGGAAAGGTCGTAATGCACCTTCAGGGGCTCGCTCAGCAGCTTCCATACATTCATACGGGGGTTCAGGGAGGCGTAGGGGTTCTGGAAGATGAACTGCATGTCCCGACGCTTCAGGCGGACCTGCTCCTCTGTCAGAGCGCTGAGGTTCTCCCCGCCGAAATACACCTCACCCCCGGTGGGCTCAATGAGCCGCAGCACGGCGGAGCCAGTGGTGCTCTTGCCGCAGCCGGATTCGCCCACCAGGGCAAAGACCTCCCGGGGACGGACCGTAAAGCTGACATCCTCTACCGCGTGCACATGGCCCACCACCCGCTTCATGAGGCCCCGTTTGATGGGAAAATAGACCTGCAGATGGCGCACGTCCAGCAGCGCGTCCTTCGCGTTGATTGTACTCATTGTTCCACCTCCTCGCTGTGCAGGAAGCAGCGGCATAGATGGCCAGGGGCCACCTCCGTCAGCGCCGGCATGGCCTGGCGGCATTTCTCCATGCATTTCTCGCATCGATCCGCAAATCGGCACCCCTGGGCCCATTGGCCGCCGGGAGGCACGATGCCGGGAATGGTATACAGCTTTCGGCTTTCCCCGCCCAGGGAAGTGACCGCCCGCAGGAGCCCCAGGGTATAGGGGTGGGCCGTTTGGCCAAAGAGCTCCACCACATTGGCCTGCTCCACTACCTGGCCGGCGTAGAACACCGCCACCTCCTCGCAGGTTTCGGCGATGACCCCCAGATCGTGGGTGATCATGATGATGGAGGTATCATTTTGCTCCTTCAGGTCGTTCATCAGCCGGAGAATCTGAGCCTGGATGGTCACATCCAGGGCAGTGGTGGGCTCGTCCGCCAGCAGCAGCCGGGGATCATTGATCAGGGCGATGGCGATCATGATGCGCTGCAATTGGCCGCCGGACAGCTGATGGGGATAGGAGGTCAGGGTTTGCTCTGGCCGGGGAATATTCACCCGGCGCAGCATCTCCAGGGCCCGATCCCGCATCTCCGCCCGGGCCATGCCCGGGTGATGGAAGGACAGGGCCTCGTACATCTGCATCTCCACGGTAAAGATCGGGTCCAGGGAGGTCATGGGCTCCTGGAAGATCATGGAGATCTCCTGCCCCCGCACCTCCCGCAGCTCCTTTTTGCTCAGCTGGAGCAGCTCCCGCTCTCCCGCCTTGCTGTCATATCGGATGCTGCCCTCCGCCACCCGCAGGGGATAGGGCAGCAGGCCCAAAATGGCGTTGGCGGTAATGGATTTGCCGCAGCCCGATTCCCCCACGATGCCGAAGGAGCGCTTCTTGGCGATGTTCAGATCCACCTTATCCAGCAGGCGGACGCTTTGCTTGCCCCGGAGGGTGGTAATTTTCAGATTCCGGATTTCCAACAGGTTTTCCATCTGTTTGCCCCCTCCCGCTTACAGCTTCAGCTTCGGATCCAGCACATCCCGCAGGGCATCCCCCAGGATGTTGAAGGACAGAATGGTCATAATGATGAACAGGGCGGGAAAAATCACCAGCCAGGGGGCCCGCTCCATGTATTTCCGGGCGTCGGAAAGCATGCTGCCCCAGGAGGGGTTCGGGGGCTGAATGCCCAGGCCCAGGAAGCTCATGGAAGCCTCCGTCAGGATGGCGCCGGACAGGGCCAGGGTGGCCTGGACGGTGAAGGGGGCCATGACGTTCGGGGTCACATGCTTGAAGAGGATGGTCATCTTCTTCAGCCCGATGCTGCGGGCGTTGGCGATATAGTCCGTGGATTTCACGGTTTTCACCGAGGCCCGCACCGTCCGGCAGAAGACGGGGATGTTCACGATGCCGATGGCGATCATGGTATTGACGATGCTGGGCCCCAGGGCGGAAACGATGAACAGGGCCAGCAGGATGGAGGGGAAGGCGAAGATGACGTCCATGACCATCATGATGATGGATTCCACCTTGCCCTCAAAGAAGCCGGCAATCATGCCGAAGAGATAGCCGAAGCCCGCGGCGATGCCCACCGCCACGATGCCTACCACCAGGGAGACCCGGGCACCGTACACAATGCGGCTGAACACATCCCGGCCGAAATTGTCCGTGCCGAACCAGTAGGCGGCGCTGGGCCCGGTGAGCTTGTCCTTGGCATGCATCTTGGCCACATCGTACTGGGCGATCCAGGGGGCGAACACCGCCAGCAAAATGACGATGCCCACGCCGATCATCCCCGCCCGGCCCATGGGATCGTTCCACAGCTGGCGCAGAAGGCTCTCGTTGCCGGGGAGCGCGCGATTCTTTGTGGATTTTCCTTTTTTGAACATGGTTTCGCGACTCCTTTCTTAGCTGTAGCTGATCCGGGGATCGATGTAGGTATACAGAATATCCACCAGCAGGTTCACAATGACATACACAAAGGCGATGAACAGCACGCAACCCTGCACCACCGGGAAATCCCGCTGGGAGATCCCCGTCAGGGTATATTGCCCCAGGCCGGGGATGGAGAAGATCTGCTCGATGACCACCGTGCCGCCCATGAGCCCGCCGATTTGCATGCCGATGAGGGTCACAATGGGGATGGAGCTGTTCTTAAAGGCATGGCGGAAAATGGTTACCCGCTCCGGCGCGCCCTTGGCTCGGACGGCCTTGATATAATCCTGCCGCAGCACCTCCAGCATGGAGGAGCGGGTCATCCGCATAACGGAGCCCGCCATGACGGAGCCCAGGATAAAGGCCGGCAGGATCATGATCTCCATATTCGTGCCAAAGTTTTCGAACAGGCCCACATACTTGACCGGGGAATAATAATTGAAGGCCTTGGAGAAGAAGAGGATCAGCAGCGTGGCCGAGGCGAAATTGGGCACGGAGACCCCCAGCAGCGCAACCACCCGCACGATGCGGTCAATGACGCTGTTTCGCTTCAGGGAGGAAAGAATCCCCAGGGGCAGGGCGATGATCCAGGCAATGACGCAGGCCAGCAGCGCCAGTTCCGCAGAGATCTTGAATCGCTTCATGATCTCCGGAAAAACCGGCTCCCCCGTTCGGAAGGATTCTCCAAAATCTCCGGTGACCGCCTTACCGATCCAGGAGAAATATTGCTCCACCAGGGGCTTGTCCAGCCCCAGCTTCGCTTCCCACATGGCCCGCAGCTCCGGCGTTTCCTCAATGCCCAGAATGCCGGACACCACATCCCCGGGAATCAGCTGCATGATGACGAAGATGGCAATGCTGACGCCTATGAGAATCGGAATCAGCATCAGCAGCCTTCGAATGATATAATCCCGCATGATCGTTCCCTCTTCATTTTCCGGAAATATCAGACCAGGGTGCGGGAGAACCCGCACCCCGATCCATCAGGCCCCGTCTTACTTACACGTTTTCAGGGAAAAGCTGATTAATTCATCAGTGCTTTCTCGCCCCCCGCTTCGCGGGGGAGCTTTCATCCGTGTTTCTTTCGGGGCCCTGGGGCAGAGCCCCAAACTCAGTTTTTCGAAAATCAATTATTTCGCCAAGGTCACGCCCGCAAAGTTATTGGCGTTGGAGGCGTTGGGCGCGAAGCCCTGCAGCGCGGTGGAGGCCAGGAAGTATTCCTGGGGGCTGGCCACGATGGCTACGATGCAGTCGTCCAGGATGATGTTGGTGGCTTCCTTGTAATACTCTTCGCGCTTGGCGGTGTCCGTCGTGGCGACGGCCAGCTCGCACAGCTCATCCACCCGGGCATTGGAATAATCCTGGATGTTGGCGGAGGAACCGGTCTTGAAGAAGAAGGCCACCGCGCGGCTGGGATCGCTGCCCGCGCCGTTCTGGCAAACCATGATGTCGAAATCGTGGCCGTTCCAGGCGTCCAGATACTGGCCGCGTTCCACATCCTGCACATTCACCTTGATGCCGATTTCGGCCAGCTGCTGCTCCACCACCAGGCCGGTGTCCCGGATGCTGTCCAGCAGGCCCACGATGATGTTGGTCTCGAAGCCATCGGGATATCCGGCTTCCGCCAGCAGGCTCTTGGCCTTCTCGATGTTCTGGGTGTAATACTCATTCTCGGTTACATCCACCGCCCAGTGGCCCAGGGAGGCGGGCACGAAGCCGGAGATGGTGGCCTTGCCGTTGAAGGCAAATTCGATGATCTCTTCCCGATCCAGGGCCAGGTTGATGGCCTGCCGCACCAGGGGATTGTCGAAGGGCGCCCGGTTCACGTTCAGGAACAGGCCCGTGTAGTTCCGGCTCTGATAGGAAACGGTCTGGATGCTATCGTCGTTCTCCACCAGGTCCAGCATGGCGGTATCAGCGGAGATCAGATCCACCGCGCCGGTCCGCAACGCCGCCAGGCGAGCGGAAGCGTCGGTCAGGACGTAGAACTCGATGGCGTCGAAGGTGGCCTTGCCGGCTTCGTCAAAATAGTTATCGAAGGCCTTGACGGTCACGCTGTTGTCCGGCACCCACTCGCCCAGGGTGTAGGGGCCCGTGCCGCCATCCGCCAGCAGCAGGCTGCCATCATTGGCTTCCACCACGTCCTTATCCACGATGGAGCAATAGGAGGAGGACAGGTTGGCCAGGAAGGGGGCGTTGATGTTCTTCAGGGTGATCTTTACGGTGTAGGGATCCACGACTTCCACCGTGTCGATATCGCCGGCATAGCTGCTGGAATTGCCCAGGGCGCCGACTTCCGGATCCAGAATCCGCTCGAAGGAGTATTTCACGTCCTCGGCAGTCATGGCGCGGCCGCTATGGAAGGTGACATTCTCCGCCAGATGGAAAATGTAGGTCACATCGTCCGGCTGCTCCCAGCTGGTGGCCAGCTCGGGAATCACGTTCAGGTCTTCATCCACGTCCACCAGGGTGTTGTACATCTGGCCGATCATGCGCATAGAGGCCACGGCGGAGATGGTATGGGGATCAAACCCGCCGGCCGCATCCGCGTCCACGCCATATTTCAGCACATTCTCCTCCGCCAGGGCCGTGGGCATCAGGGAGATGGCCAGCGCCAAAGCGAGCACCAAAGCAAACAGTTTCTTCATGAAAAAGGCACCTCTTTCCTCATTATATTCCAGGCGCATCCGCGCCTTGGTTCCCCATTTCGGTTCACCGAAAAAGAACATTCCTCGCGAAGAAACACCTCGCTATGTACTTTTCCGGAAAAACCTGTCGTTTTTGTTTCAACCGGTTCCCACTTTATCACAATTTGCCAGATTGCACAAGCCCTTTTCGTATTTTTATGCAAAAATGCCGGGAAAGATCTTCGCTTTCCCGGCATTTGTAAGGATAAATAGATCATTTATTATTCCGCGTATCTCATGAAGGCGGCCAGCAGCTCGGGGTTGACGCATTCGGCGGTGGCGCGGTTGAAGAGCCCAAAGCGCTCGCCGTTTCCTTCGAAGAGGTTGTTGTCCCACCAGCAGCAGGTGATGCCCCGGGCCCGGGCCTGGGCCACGTACCAGGAGATCCAGTCCACCCGGGACTGCAGGTTGCCATTCTTTTCCATGGCGCCGAATTCACCCATCAGCACCGGGACGCCCTGGGAGACATACCGCTGATACAGATTCTGCAGGAAGCTGGAGACCCCTGCCTTCTGGCTGTTGTTGTCCAGGGAGAAGGTGTCGATGCCCGGCTGCTGCAGGGCGAAATCATAGGGGGAATAGGCGTGGGCGGAGACGATGATGCGGTTCTCCGCTGCATCCTCCGGCAGGGTAAAGGCCGCTGCGCAGGCGTAATCCGGGTTGGCGTCGTAGGCGGGCACCATCAGATAGCGGTCGGCGTTATTTCCGCCGGTGGCCCGGACGGTATCCACGAACACCTGGTTCAGCCGGACAATGCAGGCCATGGCCTCCTGGCATTCCGGGTTGGAGGCCTCCCACCACCATTCGTGGGAGGTGCCGGTGAGCCGGGGCTCATTGATGGATTCGAAGATCAGATGCTGGTCGAAATCTGCGAAGCGGGCGGCCAGCTGGCTCCAGATGGTTTGGATATATTTCTCTGAATTCTCCAGATGAGCCTGGTCCGGATAATAATAGGCGGGATCATCGTCGTGATGAATGTTGAGGATGACGTACATGCCTTCCTCATAGACCCAGGAGACCACCTCGTGAACCCGGTCCAGCCAGTCGGCGTCGATGGTCCAGTCCTCGGACAGATGGTTATGCCAGCTGACGGGCACGCGAACGGTGTTGAAGCCGGCGGCCTTCAGGGCGGAGATCAGCTCCCGGCTGGTCTTCACGCCGCACCAGGCGGATTCATAATCCATCTTGCTCCGCAGCCAGGTGCAGTTGGAGGCGTCGAAGGTGTTGCCCAGGTTCCAGCCGGCCTTCATGGCCCGAATCAGGCGCAGGGCCTCGTTGTCCGGGATTTCTTTGGCAGCGATGTCTAATTCAGGAATCACGATTTCTTCCCCCAGGGATGGAATGGACAGCAAGCACAGGGCCAGCGTCAGCAAAACAGAAAGAATGCGCTTCATTATTTTCCTCCGCTCGCTCAGGTGTTTTTTAGGCACCCCGCTCCGCGGGGTGCCGATTTCAGGGGTTTTGCTTAAATCTTCTTGCACTCCATGTAGAACCGCTTTTCATCCGCTTCGCCCATGGAGAAGGTTTTCCGGGGCAGCACCCCCAGCTCCTTCACCACGTCGAAGAAGGTATGCTTATCGATGGCGGGCAGCAGGAAGCCCACCGCGTCCTTCTGGCGGGAGAGCTCCCGCAGGGCGGCGGCGCCATGGATGTAGTCGATATTGGCCTTGGGGTGACTCTCCAGGAAGTCATCCAGGAACAGCTGGATGGTTTCGCAGGGGATGGCGCCCTCCGGCTTCTTTACCACGACGGGATATTCATCCTTCCGGATGTTCATGATAAAGGTATGGCCTTCGCCCTCCTCGGACACGGTCATGCCCCGTTCCTCCGCGTACCGCTCCCAGCAGTCGTACAGCTCCTCGGGGGTGGTGCCGGTGATGAGCCGATGAATGGGCTCGAAGAGCAGGGCTTCGTCATGAATGTTCTCAATTTCGCACAGGGCGAAGCGGGCGGGATGGTTTTTCCGCTCCTTTTCGGAGAGGGTCCCCTTGATCTCCTCCCAATAGGCCTTGGCGGTGGCCAGGGAGTGATTGCCATCCCCCACAGCCAGCAGCAGGGGATGCTCTCCCAGCTTTTCCTGCAGGGCATTCAGGGCATGATCCACCTGGGCCAGGTCCTCCGAGGCTTCCACCGCGAATCCCGCCAGGTGGCCGCCGCCCTGCATGAGGTCGAAATCGTACAGCTTCCGCAGGGCGTCCGCCTTTTGGGCCAGGGGCTCCAGCACGGTGCGCTCCGGATCGTCGATGAGGATCAGGATATGGCTCAGCTCCACGGGCGCGCCCCGGCGAATCTTCAGCCGGGCGGGCAGCCGCTCCGCGATGGTCTGCTCCGTGGGGCGGATCAGGGGCCGGCTGCCGGGGGCGAAGTCATATTCCTCCAGATCCACCGTACCCACCAGGCCCAGGCGAGTGCCGGAGGGGGTGGTGCGCTGGCAGAGGACGAAGCCATTTTTCACCGCGGGCTGCAGCACGCCCTGCCGCAGATAATCCGCCATGGTGGCGTGAATCTTTGGAATGCGGGCGTCGCTCTCCCCCAGATAGCATTCCGGCAGCATCAGCCGCAGGGTGGAGGGATGATCGCCCACGAGCTCCTCCACCTGCTCCCAATAGGCGGGCTGGGAGGTATATTGATCGCAGGCCAGGCAGGCCCAGGTCTCCGGGGCGATCTCCGCGCGGGGCAGCAGAATCTGGGCCGGGCGGAAGGCGTTTTTCTTTTCAGGCATCAGGGGTACGTCTCCTTCTTTCAATCGCGGTGAGGGTACACCAAAACAATTATCCCTGCAGGGACGGGTACAGTTTACACCAAACAAAGCCGGGATGCAATGGATTATTTTGGGGGCCGCTGGTGGCAGGGAGGGGAAAGAAAAGTCCCCCGCTTCGCGGGGGAGCATGATTGAAAAAGGAATTTCGAGCTCTTGTGGGGCAGGGGAGCTGTCAGCGGCAGGCCTCTTACTGGAAGCCCCAGCTGCGCAGATATTCATAGGAGCGGCGGAGGCATTCGAAGGGATCCTCCCCGTGGCAGTCATCCTGCTCCACCAGCATATACTTCGTGCCGGCGGCTTCCGCCTTTTCGAATACCCGGGCGAAATTGATGTTGCCTTCGCCCACCACGGCCATGGACCGGCCATAGGCGTAATCCTTCAGATGGATGGCGGGCACCCGGCCGCTGAGGTTCTCCAGCCACTGGGCGGGATCGCCGCCGCCGGCCTGGACCCAGAAGGTATCCAGGGTGAAGCCCATCTCCTGGGCAGGGATGGTTTCTGCCAGAATTTGCAGGATGGGTTTGCCATCCCGCTTGATGAACTCCCGGTCGTGGTTGTGATACATGAAATACTTTCCGCCGGCCTTCAGCTGCTTCGCCACCTGGGGCCAGGTTTCCATGAATTTTTCGAAGCTCATATCCCGCTCCGGGTCGAAGGCCCAGAAGCCCAGGCCCACCAGATCGCATCCGAAGGTATTATGGTCGGCGATGACTTGATCCATCTCCCCCAGCAGGCGGGGTGGAGGCGTATGGGTCAGGACGCAGCGAAGGCCATTTTTCTCCAGATTCTCCTTCAACCAATCCGCGGGGAAGGGGCAGGTGCCGGAAATCTGGACCGTGCGATACCCGATGTCCGCCACCTTTTTCAGGCTCTCAGCGAAGTCCTCCAGGTTTTGACAATGCTCCCGGACGGTGTAAAATTGCGCTCCAATTTCCATGTGATCTTGTTTCCTTTCTATATTCATTCTGCGAAGGCGCTTTCCCTTCGCGGGGTTACGAATTTGGCCCGGGCGAGATGCGGACGGCATTGACCATGGTGGGATCCTCCTGCTCGGCGCTGTTTGTGGGGAAGATGACGCCGCGGCGCTCCGGGGAATAGTCCTCGGCAGGCCGAGGCATCAGGGCTTCCGCCAGCAGCTCCTTCCGCCCCGCAGCCTTTTTGGCGGAGGAGGGGGGGTGCCCATAGGTCCGTACATAGGCGCGATAAAAGGTGGTGTAATCCTCAAAGCCGGCTCGGTTGGCGGCCTGGGCGGCGGAAAGCCCGGCGGACAGCAGCATCTGGACATAGGACATGCGCCGCTTTTGCACATAGGCCTTGACGGTGGTGCCCGTGGCCTGCTGGAAAAGGGTGTTCACGTACCCCCGGGAAAGATAGAACCTTTCCGCCAGGGATTCCAGGGTGAAGGATTCGGTGTAATGCTGCTCCACCCAGAGCACCAGCTCCTGCTGAATGGTGTTGGGTTGGGGCCGATGAACCGCCGGGCGGCCCTGGGCTTGCTGAGCGGTGTAAAGCGTGGCCAGGACGGACTCCACATAGATGGGCAGTAGCATGCCGGCGGTTTCCGTGTTCACCAGACGCAGGGTCTCCATGGCCTCCAGACATTGCAGCAGGCCGCTGTGGTCCATGTTCCGCCAGATGCAGGCCTCCCCTCGGGACTGGTCCGTGTCGAAGAGATGCTTGGGCAGCACCTCCTGCAGCAGCACCCGCCGCTCCACGGAGAGGCAGGTTTCGTCAAAATGGAGGGTGAAGCGCTCGTAGGTGCGGGCGGAGTCCACCAGCACGCCGTGACGAATCCGGGGCGGAATAGCCACCAGGGTATGATCCCCCACCCGGTAGGGACGATCCTCAATCATGAACTCCACATCCGCGGAGATGGTATAGATCATCTCGTAAAAGGGATGGGTGTGCATGGCATAGGTGCCATTGGCCTGGGTGGAGGACTTATGGGCGAACTTGCACAGGGGCGAGGTTACATCCGAAATCCAGATCGCCTTGGGCCCTTCGTTGGGTACGTGAGCGCTGGGGGCGTTGACATCCACGGGTAGCCCGTTTTCCTGCTTGGCCATATGATTCCTCCTTCCTTTGCCGGATGAATGCATTATATAGAATGAAAGAACGAAATGCAATGCGGAGTGTACAAAACGCAATGTTTTCTGTCCTTTTTTCATACAATTCGGGAATTAAAATGCCCTTTTTGCCAAATTTGTGTTTTTTGCAATTTTATATGATCAAAACGCAATAGATTCAAAACGCAATCTTTCGCTATAATGCAATCACATTCAGCGCGGGGCAAGTATCGCGCTGAGAAACTAACAACCTATTTTGTTAAAGGAGGATTCTCATGAAGAAACTGCTTTCCCTGGTGCTGGCGCTGTGCATGGTGCTGACGGCGGCATCTGCCTTCGCGGCGGCGAACCTGCTTTCCACGGCGGACATTTATCCCCTGGATGGCACGAAGACCATCACCTGGTATTCCCAGGACTCCCACAATGTGCACACCGACTTTTCCGACTGGCATGAATCTCCCTTCCACCTGAACCTGAGCAAGCAGCTGGGCATCAACATCGAATGGATTCTGCCCACCACCGGTTCTGACGGTGCGGTGTTCACAAACACCCTGCTGGCCGACCCCAACAACCTGCCCAACATCATGGAAGCCTATTTCATGAACAACGCCCAGCAGTATCTGGACGATGGGCTGATCTGGGATCTGACCCCCTATCTGGAAGAATACGCTCCCGCCTACTGGGCCTGGCTGCAGTCCAACCCCGCCTATGACAAGGCGATGAAGACCGACGAAGGCCAGTATTACGCTTTCGGCTTCTTCCGGGAAGACGGCGGCTGGAACGATTCCTACCAGGGCCCCGTGGTTCGGCAGGACTGGCTGGAGGAGCAGGGTCTGGAAATTCCGAAGACCATCTCTGAATTCGAGAACGTGATCCGTGTCTTCAACGAGAAGTACAACGGCGCTACCTTCACCTCCGCCTTTAGCCCCCGGTTCTATCAGATGGGTCTGTCCGGCGCCTTCGGCGCTTACGGCAACGTGAACGCCGACTACATGTACGAAATTCGGGATGGCAAGGTCGTTCTGGCCCAGACCACCGATGAGTATCGCAACTGGCTGCGCTGGTTCTCCGGCATCTACAAGGAAGGCCTGGTGGATACCGACCTGCTGACCGTGGACGACACCAACGTGCAGCAGAAGGTAGAAACCGGTCTGAGCGGCATCGCCCTGACCTCCATGGGCCAGATGAACCTGTGGAACAACCACATGGAAGCCGCCGGCAACGGCCGTCCCTGGATTGGCATCCCCTATCCGACGGATGACGAAGGCAATATCTACTCCATCTTCGGCGGCAGCGGCATCGGCTCCATCACCGGCGTCATCACCAAGTCCGCGGACGAAGAGACCATGAAGATCTGCCTGCGGGCCCTGGACTATGCCTACTCCGCGGAAGGCTTCCTGTTCTGGAACTACGGCATCGAAGGCGATTCCTGGTACATGAGCGAAGAGACGGGCTTGCCCGCCTGGACCGACCTGGTGGCTAACGACACCTCCAATGACCCCATGGTGAAGTACAACGGCACCACCTGGAGCGGCAGCTGCATCCAGGCCACCAACCTGCTGTATCTGAAGAACAGCCAGGCTTCCATCGAGGCGGACGACGCTTGGTTCTATCTGGGCATGGGCCGGGATACCGACCAGATCGACAAGGTGCTGGAAGTGACCTCCGGCCACAAGTGGCCCACCGGCGTGACCTTCACCACCGATGAGTCCGACGAGCTGGATCTGTACAACGCCAACCTGGGCACCTACGTGGTGGAACAGTGCACCTCCTTCCTGGTAGGCAACAAGGACGTCAATGACGACGCCGCCTGGAATGACTTCATCAATGGCCTGAACCAGTATCACGCGGACCGCGTGCTGGAGCTGCGCCAGAACTGCTACGATCGTTATCTGTCCCGCTAAGATGCAGGGCACCAAAGAAGGGGTCGGCGGAATGCCTCCTGAAAAGAGGACTCTGACCTGACCGGTCAGGGAGCAGCGGAGGGCCCGCAAAGCGCGAGCCGCCGCTGCTCCCTCTCTATTTGCAAAATGCGCGTGGGAGTTCCACTCCGGGGCACGGCTCGCGCCTCCGTTCCAGACGTAGCGGCACAAAGCGGCTGTCTTCGTGCGCGGCAACGCGCTCGCCACCCGCTAAGTGCCGACGTCTTCCAAGGGCCCCGGAGCGAAACATCCCTTCGCATTCGGTGGGAAATAGAAAAAGGGGGCTTACACATGGCCAAAGAGAAGGCGGCGATCAACGCGCACTACAAGCGCCTCTCCCTGGGACAGAAGATCACCCGGGATTTCAGCCATAACAAATACAAGTATCTGATGATTCTGCCCGTGCTGGTCTATCTGGCGCTTTTCTGCTACAAGCCCATGTACGGCATCCAAATCGCCTTTAAGAATTACCGCATCACCCGGGGCATCGAAAACAGCCCCTGGGTTGGCTTCTACTGGTTCGAAACCTTCTTTAACGATCCCTATTTCTGGCGGCTGCTGCGCAACACCTTCCTGATTTCCGGGTTGACCATCCTCTTCGGCTTCCCTGCGCCCATCGTGCTGGCGCTGATGCTGAACGAGGTTCGGCACAACAAATTCAAGCGCACCGTCCAGACCATTACCTACATGCCCTACTTCATCTCCCTGGTGGTGCTGTGCTCCCTGGTGAAGATTTACACCCAGCAGAATGGCTTGGTGTCCGACATCGTGGCCTTCTTCGGGGGCACGAAGCAGAACTGGCTGCAGGATCCCAAATATTATCGGCTGATCTATGTGATCTCCGATATCTGGCAGGGCATCGGCTGGAACTCCATCATCTATCTGGCGGCTCTGAGCGGCATCGACATGGAGCAGTACGAGGCGGCCCGTATCGACGGCGCCAACCGGTTCCAGCAGCTGATTCACATCACCCTGCCGGGGCTGCTGCCCACCATTACCATCCTGTTCATCCTGCGGATGGGCTCCATCCTGAACGTGGGCTACGAGAAGACCCTGCTGCTGTATCAGCCCACGACCTACGAGGTGGCGGATGTGTTCTCCACCTATACCTATCGAATTTCCCTGGGCGCGACCTCCGGCCAGCCCCAGTATTCCCTGTCCACGGCGGTGAGCCTGTTCAACACCGTGGTGAATGTGGCCTTCCTGCTCCTGACCAATTACATCAGCAGCAAGACCACGGACTCCAGCCTGTTTTGAGAAAGGAGGGAAGGATACAAAATGTCTACCGTCGCGAAAGTGAAGCATAACAACCACATCAAGGAAACCGCGGGCAGCAAGGTCTTTACCTGCGTCAACGCGTTCCTGCTGATCTTCCTGTGCGTGATTACGCTCTATCCCATGTGGTATTGCCTGGTGGCCTCCTTCACCTCCACCAGCTATCTGTCCGCTCATCAGGGGGTCATGCTGGTGCCCCATATGTTTACCACCAGCGCTTACACCCTGGCCTTTACCCACCCCCTGCTGCTCAGCGGATACAAGAACATCCTGCTGATTCTGCTGGTGAGCCTGCCGCTGAATATTCTGCTGACGCTGTTTACCGGGTACTTCCTGGCGTCAAAGCATGTGCTGCTGAAGCCGGTGATTCAGTTCCTGATCATGTTCACCATGTTCTTCAACGGTGGCATGATTCCGATCTACTTGAACATTCGGGATCTGGGGCTGTATAATACCCTGTGGGCCCTGATCCTGCCCGGCGCCATCAGTGTGTATAACTGCATCATCTGCCGCACGGCCATCCAGGCGGTGCCGGAGAGCTTGACGGAATCCGCATATCTGGACGGCGCTAACGATCTGGTGATCGTGTTCCGGATTACCCTGCCCCTGATCATGCCCACCATTGCGGTGCTGCTGCTGTATTATGGCGTAGGGCACTGGAACGCCTGGTTCCCGGCCAGCATTTACCTGCAGGACAACAACAAGCTGCCCATTCAGAACATCATGCGGTCCATCCTGATCGCCAACTCCAATCTGCTGAACTCCTCCGGCAGCGAAACCGACCGGGTGGATGATTTCGCAGAGACCATCAAGTATTCAACCATTATCCTGACCACCGTGCCCGTCCTGTGCATTTACCCCTTCCTGCAGAAGTATTTCGTGAAGGGAGTTATGGTTGGGGCAGTTAAGGGTTAAAATTTCGCGACCGCCTGCGGCGGAAATTTCGCAGATTTCTCACAGAGCCAACAAGGAGCGAGCTCGCCAGTGGCGAGTCGCGACTATGTTGGCGACCGGGACCCCGCTGGGATATACGCAGAAAAAACTAACTTCGCGCCCGCGAGGCGGGCGCCACACATCAGAGGTGCAACATGCCAAACTTCAACATCACCCAATCCTTCCAAGACCAAGCCTGGCTGGCGGATAAAAAGGAAAAGCTGGACCGCAAGATGCGCTACGCCATAGAAAAAGCCCGCCAGACCCCCTGGATTCCCTACACCACGGACGGCAAAAACTGGAAAGAGAACCGCATCGGCTGGTGGACCAACGGCTTTTGGCCGGCCAACATGTGGCAGATGTATCGCATGACCGGGGCGGAAATCTACCGGGAGGAAGCCCTGCGGGCGGAGACCATGCTGGACGAGGCCCTGCGGGATTTCAAGAACCTGAGCCATGACGTGGGCTTCATGTGGCTGATTCAAAGCGGCGTTCGCTACGCCCTGGAGAAGAATCAGGACAGCTACGACCGGACCTTCTTCGCGGCGGAAACCCTGGCGGGCCGTTACAATCCCAACGGATTTATCCGGGCCTGGAATGGCCAGGGCCGGGAGGGCTGGGCCATCGTGGATTGCATGATGAACCTGCCGCTGCTGTACTGGGCCACGGAGGAAACGGGGGATCCCCGGTTCCGCCAGATCGCCATGAAGCATGCGGACACCACCATCGCCCATTTTGTCCGGCCGGACGGTAGCTGTAACCATATCGTGATCTTCGACGCTGAAACGGGTGAATTCCTGGACAACCCTGGTGGCCAGGGTTACGAATCCGGCAGCAGCTGGAGCCGGGGCCAGAGCTGGGCACTGTACGGCTTTGTGCTGTCTTATCTGCACACCGGGGCCCAGCGGTATCTGGACACGGCGAAGCGGGTGGCGAATTATTTCATCAGCCAGATTGCGGACGACTGGATGCCCCGGTGCGATTTCCGCCAGCCGGCGGAGCCGAATCTGAAGGACAACGTGGCTGGCAACGTAGCGGCCTGCGGCCTGCTGGAGCTGGCCCGGGCCCTGCCGGAGCTGGAAGGGAAGTTCTACTTCGACGCGGCGATCCGAATTTTGAAGGCTCAGGAGGCGGAGGCGGCGGACTGGGAACTGACGGATCCTGCTATCTTCCAGAAATGCACTTCCGCCTGGCATGATGAGCCGGGGCGGCATATCACCATGACCTACGGGGATTATTACTTCATCGAGGCCATCAATAAGCTCAGCGGGGATCCCCTGCTGTTCTGGTATCCCAACAAATAAGCTGTCCGCGCGGGGGAATGAAGCCATTCCTTCGCGCGGCGCGCTATCCAAGAAAGGAAACGAGATATGCGGAAAATCATTCCACTGAATGAGGATTGGCTGTTTGTCCAGCGGGAAGCGGAGCCCGGGGTGCTGCCCGGGGAGGGGCAGCGGGTGAATCTGCCCCATAGCTGGAACGCGGTGGATGGCCACGACGGCCATGATATTGAGGTGCCGGCCAAGGACTGGTCCCAGGGGGATCTGCAAGGCGCGCCAGTGGAGCATTACGCCCGGGGCAGCTATTGGTATTTCCATACCTTCGAGGTGCCGACCCAGCCCCTGCCCGGCGGCCGGCTGTATGTGGAGATCCCCGCGGCGGGGCTCCAGGCCGTCCTCTATGTAAACGGTCAGAAGGTGACGGATCATGAGGGCGGCTATTCTGCCTTCCGGGCGGACGTGACGGAGCTGTGCCATGCGGGGGAGAACCTGCTGGCCATCAATGTCAGCAATGAGTATCGCAGCAATGTCTATCCCCAGCATGCGGATTTCACCTTCTATGGCGGGCTGTACCGTGGGGTGAAGCTGATCAGCGTGGCGGCGGCTCATTTCGATCTGGATTATCACGGGGGCCCCGGCGTAACGGTGCATGCGGAGCCCACGGCCTGCGGCGCGGATTTCCATCTGGACGCCTGGGTGAAGGGCGCCGACGAGAATTACACCGTGCTCTGGACCCTGCTGGATGCCGCGGGCCGGGAGGCGGCCAGCGCCCTGCGCCCCGCGGCGGCTCCGGGAGTAACGCTGCCCGTGCCGGGGGCGAAAAAATGGAGCCCGGCGGAGCCGAACCTTTACACGGTGCAAGCTCAGCTGGTCCGCCGCAACGAGGTGGTGGACGAGGTAACGCTGCGCACTGGCGTCCGCTCCTTCTCCTGCGATCCGGTGAAAGGCTTCTTCCTCAATGGCGAGCCCCTGCCCCTGCGGGGCGTTTGCCGCCATCAGGATCAGCTGTACAAGGGCAATGCCCTGACCCGGGAGGAGCATTACCAGGACGCCCGGATCATCAAGGAGCTGGGAGCCAATGCCATTCGCCTGGCCCATTATCAGCACGCCCAGGACTTCTATGACGCCTGCGATGAGATGGGCTTCGTGGTTTGGGCGGAGATCCCCTTTATCACCATTATGAACGAGGATCTGGCGGCCCACGAGAACTGCGTGTCCCAGATGACGGAGCTGATCATTCAAAGCGCCCATCATCCCTGCATCTGTTTCTGGGGCCTGAGCAACGAGGTGCTGCTGGGGGGCAAGCTCAGCGACCAGCTGGTGGAGAACCACCGGGCCCTGGAGCGGCTGGTGAAGCAGCTGGATCCCACTCGGCTGACTACTCTGGCCCATGTGGCGGGGACGCCGGAGGATTGCGAGCTGCATGAAATCACGGACGTGGAGGCCTATAACCACTACATGGGCTGGTATGTGGGCACCATGGCGGATAACGGCCCCTGGCTGGACGCCTACCACGCCAAGTATCCCAACCGCTGCATCGGCGTTTCGGAATACGGGGCGGAGGGCATTCTGACCTATCACAGCGCAGACCCGGAGGCGAAGGATTACTCTGAGGATTATCAGACCCTGTACCATGAGCATCTGGCCAAGGTGTTCCACGATCGGCCTTGGGTGTGGGGCAGCTTCCTGTGGAACATGTTCGACTTCGGCGCTGCCGCCCGGAACGAGGGAGGCGTGGCCGGAAGAAACAACAAGGGCCTGGTGACCATGGATCGGAAGATCAAGAAGGACAGCTATTATATCTATCATGCTTACTGGACCGAGGAGCCCATGGTGCATATCTGCGGAAAGCGCTATGCCCAGCGGGCGGGGGACACTACGGAGATTCGGGTCTATTCCAATCAGCCTCTGGTGAGCCTGTATCTGAACGGCGAGCTGGTGGAGGCGAAAACGGCGGACAAGGTGTTTGTGTTCCAGGTGGCGCTGCGGTCGGGGATGAATTCCCTGCAGGCGGTGGCCGGGCCTGTTTCCGACGCCACGGTGCTGGAGAAGGTGGCGGAGGAGCCGGCCATCTATGCCCTGCCCTCGGTGAAGCTGCGGAAGGAGATGCGGGCGAAGCTGCTGGCCGGGGTCTCCCCGGAGGAGCTGGCGGCACCGGTCTCCAGCAAGGAAGGCTACTATTCTGCGGCGGACCTGGTGAGCGAGCTGGCAGCGAAGGCGGAAACCCGTCCCCTGCTGGAGCAGGCCATCTTCCTGGCCTTCAAGCTGGGCGAGTATGCCAAGATAGATGTGGACGGCATGCTGAAAAGATTCCCGGATGGGCCTCTGCAGGAGCTGGGGCCGCTGAAGGCGGATCAGGAGCTGTGCAAAGCCCTGCACATTCATCTGCAACGGATTCCCAAGGAATAAAACTTCATCAATCAAACTGGCCCCGATCCCTTGCCGGATCGGGGCTGTTCGTCTCGCATGATGGCTACATTGGGGCTGCTTTGGCTGTTTCCGCTAAAACGAGAAAGCTGATTGACCTCGGGGATAGCTTCCTGTATAATCATCTCGAATTTGGTTTGATCAAATCAAATGTCGCAATGGGAGATGTGCTCGAATCACGGCGTACTGCCGATGGTGGGGCGCTTGAGTGAGGGACTCAAATAAGGAATGGAAGCGCGAGGAGGTTTGTAGAATGAACGAGCGGTTGCGGAAAATCAAGGAAAAGATGGAGCAGGGAAAGCCAGTGGTTGGTGTGTTTGTCCTGTTCGCGGATTCGTCGGTCAGCGAAATTGTGGGATATTCCGGGTGTGATTTTGTTTGGATTGATTCGGAACACGGCATGATGGACCGGCGGGAAATCTATCACCATGTGCTGGCGGCCCAGGCGGCGGGCGCATGCGCGTTCGTTCGGGTGCCGGGGGTGGAGTATTATCAGATCAAGAACACCTTGGACATGGGGCCGGACGGGATCATCTTCCCCTTCGTGAACACGCCCGAGATCGCCCGGCAGGCGGTGGAAGCCTGCACCTATCCCGCGGATGGCGGAAAGCGGGGCATCGGGCCGCTGCGGGCCATCAAGTACGGGATTGACAATGAGCCGGAATATCTGCGGCAAGCGAAGGATGAGGTGTGGAAAATCTTCCAGATCGAAAGCGTGGAAGCGGTGGAGCATCTGGAGGAGATTGCTAAGGTGCCGGGATATCAGTCCCTGTTTGTGGGGCCGGCGGATCTGGGCATGTCCATGACGGAGGTGGATCCGAAAGACAAGCCAGCTCGGATCGCGGAGGTACAGGCCCGAGCAGCTCAACTGGCGGCGGAGAACGGAAAATACTGCGGGTCCTGCGCGGGGCCGACGAAGGAATCCTGCCAGGAACTGGTGGACAGAGGGGTGCAATGGATGACCATCGCCCAGGATGCGCGGATCATCAGCTCCTACCTGGCGGAGGCCGTGCGGAATATTACAGAGTAACGAAAAGCGCTGATCCATTTTGGGGGACCAGCGCCTTTTTTTGATATGGTTTGAATGATACTTTCATTCACTTTGTCCCTGCAACGCTCTTTGCCGCAGGGCAGCGGGATTTAGATCGGAATTAACGGTATGCCGCCCTTCCACCGCGATGGCCGCGGCCGCTGCCGCGGCCCGGGCGGAATCCGCCAGGGACAAACCTTGCAGGAAGCTCCAGACCAGGCCCGCCATCATGGCATCCCCGGCGCCGGTCATGTTCACCGGCACAGCCGGGCAGCAGGGGATACGCAGTCGCTGATCCCCTTCCGCCGCGAAGACGCCTTCCGTTCCCAGGGAAATAAACACCCGCTTCATCCCGGTGGATAACAGCCTGTCCGCCGCAAGAAGCAGATCTGCCTCTGTTTGAATCGTGATCCCACTGAGCAGCTCCGCCTCCAGGCGGTTGGGCTTCAGCGTGTGGATGTGCCCCAGAATATCCCGAGTTCGACCAGCCTTGGCAGCGGAGACCGGATCCACAAACAGGGGTGCTTCTACCCGCTCTGCCAGGTATCGCAGGCTTTCCTCCGGCAGGTTCGCGTCTGCCACCACCGCTGCCGCACTGGAAAATACATCCGCCTGGGCGGAGAGATAATCCGGGCTGATCAGCCGGCAAATCTCCATATCCGAGACAGCCAGATGCATATCCCCCGCCTCGTCAGCGATAAATAGATAGGTGGAGGTAGGCGCCTCGTGGGTTCGCAGAATTTTCTCACAATCGATCCCCGCCATGGCGCATTCCGCTGCTACCCGATCCCCTTGGGCATCCTTGCCCAGGGCGGTCAGAAAGAGCACTGGCAGCCCCAGCAAGCGCAGGTTGTGGGCGATGTTCCGCCCCACGCCGCCGACGGAAATGCGAACTCGTCCCGGATTCGAATCTCCTGTTCGCAGGGGCCCGGCAGGCTGGCCGCCGATATCCACATTGGCCCCGCCTACCACCACAACGGGGGATGCTGTTTGTTCCATGCTTCGTTCCTGCACAGCCCTTACGCCTCCTGGCCCACCAGCTTGGACAGGAAGGCCAGCGCCAGGCCCTGCCCCCATCCCTGAGGCCAGTTTTTCGTGATGTTCCGATATCCCTCCAGGTCCTTCATCACAGCGGTGCCGCCGGATACGTTCAGCACCCGGCCCTCGGGGGAGATATTCTCCAGGAGGCCCGGCAGCGCCTTCTGGGCGCACTGGAGGTAGTAGGGATTTTCGGACCGGACCATGGCCGCGGCGATGCCCGCGCTGGCGGAGATTTCTTCATAGCTCTCCGGATCGTCCAGCACCGTGCGCCAGAGGCCCTTCTCCGTCTGCAGCCCCTTCAGGGCGGTCAGCTGTTCCGCCAGGGACCCCTGAATCTCCATGCAGGCCGGATACAGATACCACTGAGGCGTGCGCTTCAAGGCTTCCGCCATGGTAAGGGCCGCCCAGGCATTGGCCCGGCCCCAGTGCATGCCGGACATGTGATCCTTGTTCACGTTGTTATACCCGTGATACCACAGGCCGTTCTGCTTGTTCTGCAGATAGGTAATATGCCAGGCGAACTGATTCAGCGCGTCCAGCAGCAGCTCCTCGTCCTTCCAGGCGACGCCGGCCCGCAGCATGAAATAGGCCGCCATGAACAGCGTGTCTGCCCAGGCCTGCTCGGGGAAATCGTTGTTGGCGCTGACGGTGTGCTGCAACACCCGGTCGCCAAATCGTTCCGCCCGATTGCGCAGATAGTCAATATAGGTTTCCGCCAGGCGCTTGTAGGTCTCATCCCCCGTCCATTCATGCAGGGAGAGCAGGCTGTGGCCCATGGCGCAGGTGTTCACCGTGTACACCGGCAGGCCGAAGCCCTGATAGGTATCCACCCGCTCCTTCACCAGGGCCAGGTATTCTTCCTTCCCGGTGGCCTTCGCCGCTTCGCAGACCCCGTAATAGGCCACGCCGCAGGGCCAGTCCCAGGTCATATCCATGGTCATGGTATGGCGGACCACCGCGTCAATGACCTTTTTGATTTCCTTTTCGTCGCATTCGATTCGCATGGGGTTTTCCATCCTTTCTTTTCGCTCCCCGCTCCGCGGGAGCGCTTTCATCAGCCATTTTTCCACCGTGGCGGGGTATCCGGGCAATCAGCCTTCTTTTTCTCCGCCCGATGCTCCACAAAGCATCCGCAGAGCCCGCAGGTTCCCCGGTGCAGCCAGGGACAGCTCCGGCAGACCGCCAACCGCCCCTGTGCCAGGGGCTGGGGAGCCCGATCCTCCGCCGGAATCTGGGCGATGAGCTCCTGCAGGTTCGCCGCCAGGGCCTCCTCCTCCGGCAGATCCCGCAGCAGGCATTTCAAGCAGGGCTTAGTTCCCGTCATGACAGGGTAACCCGGGCCACGGCACAGGGCGGCAGGGTCAAGGTTACGTCGCCATTTTCCTCCACCTTTGCCGCCAGGGGATGCACCGCCAGGGGGGAGCGCTCAAAATCGTTCTTTTCGTGAATTTCCCCGGTCAGGACCAGGGCCTGGGCCTGTTTGGCCTGCAGGCCCGTGATGCGAACAGCTTCCGGATGCTCCGCGTCCAGGTTCGCCGCGGTAATGGTGTAAACACCCTCCTTCTCCGAGGCGGAAGCGGACACCTGCTCCAGCAGCCAGCTCTCCATCCCAGTTTGCTCCGCCTGAACGAAGCAATCCACTTCCTTCGCATCTTGATGGGGCTGGAACAGGTCGAACACGTGATAGGTGGGGGTCAGGATCATCTTTTCACCCTCCGTCAGGATGATGGACTGCAGCACATTCACCGTCTGGGCGATGTTGGCCATGATGACCCGATCGCAATGATGGTTAAAGATGTTCAGCGTAATGGCCGCCACCAGGGCATCCCGCATGGTGTTCTGCTGATAGAGGAAGCCCGGGTTGGTGCCCGGCTCCACATCGTACCAGGTGCCCCATTCATCCACGATGAGCCCCACCCGCTTTTCCGGGTCATATCGGGTCATGATGGCATCATGTCCGCTGATGAGCTCCTCCATCCGGGAGGCCTTCTTCAGCGTCTTATAGTAATCCGGAACCGTGAATTCTGTGGAGCTGCCCTTTTCCTGCCAACTGTCGCCGCAAAGGGTATAGTAATGCAAGGACAGCCCGTCCATATAGCGGCCTGCCTCCCGCATCAGCACCTCCGTCCACCGATAATCAAATTCGCTGGCGCCGCAGGCGATGCGGAAGGGGCGATTTTCCCCATAGGTACGGCAATAGGTCTGATACCGGCGATATACATCCGCGTAATATTCCGGCCGCATGTTGCCGCCGCAGCCCCAGCTCTCGTTGCCCACGCCCCAGAAGCGAACGCCCCAGGCCTCCTTCCGGCCGTTCTTCCATCTTTCCTGCACCACGGAGGAATCCCCGTCGGAATTAGCGTATTCCACCCATTCTGCCATTTCCTGCACTGTGCCGCTGCCCACGTTGGCGTTGATGTAAGGATCGCAGCCCACCTGGCCGCACAGGTCCAGGAATTCATGGGTGCCGAAGGAGTTATCCTCCACCACGCCGCCCCAGTTGGTGTTCACCATGCGCTTCCGGTTTTCCTTCGGGCCAATGCCATCCTTCCAGTGATATTCATCCGCGAAGCAGCCGCCGGGCCAGCGAAGCACCGGCACGCCGATTTTCTTCATGGCCTCTACCACATCCGTCCGGATACCCCGGATATTGGGGATGGGGCTGTTCTCTCCTACATAAATGCCCTGATAGATGCACCGACCCAGATGCTCGGAAAAATGGCCGTAGATATGCTTATGAATGGTACCCTTGCTGCGCTTCGGATTCAGCGTAATGACCGCCATGATGGATATGTCCCCCTTTATATTTCCTTTCCTTCTGCCCCGCTTCCCAGGGCGCCTGTCACCTCCTATTAAACATAATTCCATCTTGTTCGTCAAGATGGAATTGAAAATAAAGTGCACAGAAAACACGCGCCCGGAAGGCGCGCAAAAGATGATCCCGGACGGGCATCTCTATACGTTCAGGTATTTTTTCATCTCTTCAATATACTGCAGCCCCAAGGTGGTGTGCACATTGTTCTTGCGGTCGATGTATCCCAGCTCCATGGTGGCGTCCTCCGGGGCGTTATCCGCGTCGAAGGGCACGGTGATGTAATCCACCCCGCTGAGCTCCTCGCAGATGATACCGGAGCAAAGGGTATACCCCTGCAGGCCCACCATCAGGTTCAGCACCGTGGCCCGGTCGCAGCAGCGAATCAGGCGAGAATACTTCTCCGTGGACATGAGCTCCTCCGAGAAATAGAAGGGGGCGTCCCCCTGCTCGAAGGACAGGCAGGGATAGGGCCTCAGATCCTCCAGGGTAATGGACTTCCGTCCCGCCAACGGATGTCCCTTCCAGAGGTAGACATAGGCGTCGCATTCGATCAGGTGATGAAAGTTCAGCCCCTCCTGATCCAGCAGCTTCAGCAGTGGCTTCCGGTTGCTTTCATTCAGGTAGATGACGCCGATTTCGCTGCGCAGGCTGCTGACGTCGGTAATGACCTCCTGGGTTCGAGTTTCCCGGATGGCCAGCTCATATTCTGCCACGTCCGCCTGCTGCGCCATGGCCACAAAGGCCTTTACCGCGAAGGAGTAATGCTGGGTGGAAACGGCGAAGCTGGTTTTCCGCTTCTCGATCTTCCCGAATTCCTCCATCAGGTTCAGGTACTGTGTATCCACCTGTCGGGCGTAGGGCAGAAAATGAATCCCCTCCGTCGTCAAGGTCACGCCCTTACTGGTCCGGTGAAAAAGGGGCATCCCCAGCTCCTTCTCCAACTCCTTGACCGCGCTGGTCAGGGAGGGTTGGGAAACAAACAGCCGCTCCGCGGCCTTGCCCAGAGACCCTGTCTCCGCAATGGTGATTACATATCGCAGTTGCTGCAGCGTCATCAGGTATCGGCTCCTTTCCCTTGCTCAATTCCTACTAATCGAGTGGGTAAATGGATTGTATGCGAAACTGCCGTTTTTGTCAATTATATTTTTTCAAAGGCAGGGAAAGGATTTCCGCTTGAAGGCGGGGAAAAACTGGCATATAATGTGCCTCGCGTGACTGAGGGGGAGGGATTGCCTGTGCGCGCTGTTCGAAATCGACTGGAAAAGCTGCTGACCACGGAGCTGTTTACTTATCCGGAGCTGCGAAAGATGTTCCTGACGCTGCTGCTGGATTCCTTCTTTATTTTCTTTATCGGTGTGCTGTCCAACATGCTGGTGTCCCGGGTTGGGGAGGCCGCCATGGCCGCTACCTCCCTGGTGGGCACGGTGAACGGCATGGTCTCCATCATTTTTACCTCTCTGGCCTCCGGCGGCGCCATCGCCGTGGCCCGGGCCAAGGGCCGGGGGGACAATCAGGAGATTAAGCGGGCTGTGGGCGAGGTGACGGGGGTCTGCTTCCTGGTGGCCCTGGCCCTCTCCGCCGGGCTTTATGCCGGGGCGGAGACGGTGGTGCGGGCCCTGTATCCGGATGTGGAGCCCCTGGTGCAGGAATATGCCGTGCGGTACATGCGGATGATGTGCATCTCCTTCCTGCCCTTCTCCATCTTTAACGCGATTTTCAATATCTACCGCAATTTGGGGGATACCCGTTCCAGCCTGCTGCTGACCATCGTCATCAATCTGGCCCATCTCTTCCTGTCCCTGCTGTTTATCAACGGCTTCCAGATGGGGGTCGCCGGGGCGGGGCTTTCCTACATCGTGGCCCGGACCATCGGCATGGTGATGGCCCTGGTGTGGATTCTGTGGGTGCGGAATGATTATGGGGTCCGGATTTCCTATTTCTTCCGTTTCCGCCCGGAGGTGACCCGGGATATCTTCTCCCTGGGCATGCCCCTGGCGGTGGAATCCTTGCTGCTGCAGGGGGGTATGCTGCTGGTGAATGTGTATCTGGCTCGCCTCTCCACCATGGACATGGCGGCCCACGCCCGAGCGAACTCCATTCTGAACCTGTATCAGGCCACCTCCGGGGCCTTGACCTCCCTGGTGTGCACCGTGTGTGGCCAATGCTTTGGGGCGGGGAAATATGATCTGCTGCGGAGCTATGGGCGAAATCTGATTCGGGTGGGTCGAATCGCCATGGCCTTGACCTCCCTGATTCTTTATCCCCTGACGCCCCTGCTGCTGCGGATGTACAGCGTGCCCCCGGAAAGTGTTTCCCTGATCTATCTATGTCTGGCCATTGGCGCGGTGGGGTTGCCGCTGTTTGCCTGCGACAGCAATATGACCGCCATGATCCTGCGGGTGGCGGGGGACGGGGCCTTTACCGGGGCTTGCGCGGTCATCGCCCTGGCGGCGGGTCGATGCGCCTTGGGGTATGTTCTGACCATTCCCTTCGGACTGGGGGTGCCGGGCATCTGGATCGCCCTGGTGGTGGAATGGATTCTGCGGGCCGTGGCCCAGCATCTGCGGATGCGAGGAGATCGGTGGCTTCATGTGAAGAGTGCTCACGTGTAAAGTATAAATGAGTTTACCCGGAAGGGAAGGGCAAGAATCCCATCGAGCAATTCCAAGTGGACAGAAAACCATATCAGGAGGGGAACACAGCATGCAGGAATCACAGGCAGAAAAATATCGAATCGAGCACGATTCCATGGGGGAGGTGCAGGTGCTGGCGGAGAAATACTGGGGCGCCCAGACCCAGCGCAGCCATGAGAATTTTCCCATTGGGGTGGGGGTGGAAACCATGCCCACGGAGATCATCCACGCCTTTGGCATCTTAAAAAAGGCGGCGGCCCAGGCCAACGGGGCGCTGCTTCCGGCGAAGATGACGGAGGAGAAGCGGGCTGCCCTTTGCGCGGCGGCGGAGGAGGTGATCGCGGGAAAATTGAAGGATCATTTTCCCCTGGTGGTTTGGCAAACGGGCAGCGGCACCCAGAGCAACATGAACGCCAACGAGGTCATCGCCGCCCGGGGTAACGAAATCGCGGGGAAGCCCCTGCTCCATCCCAACGACGATGTGAACATGAGCCAGTCCTCCAACGATACCTTTCCCACCGCGCTGCATATCGCCGCGGCCATGGCCCTGCAGGACCGGCTGCTGCCCGCGGTGGAGGGCCTGATTCAGACTTTTTTGCGCTTGGAGGAGGAGAACCGGGACGCGGTGAAAAGCGGCCGCACCCACCTGATGGACGCGGTGCCGATCACCTTCGCCCAGGAGATCAGCGGATGGCGGGCTTCCCTGCAGCGGGACGCGGAGCTGATTTCCCGGGCACTGCCCCCGCTGTACGAATTGGCACTGGGGGGCACCGCTGTGGGCACGGGGCTTAATGCGCCGGAGGGCTTCGCCGCCCGGGCGGCGGAAGAGATCGCCCTCCTTACGGGAAAGCCCTTTACCTCCGCGGAGAACAAGTTTCATGCCCTGACCTCCCGGGACGAGATCGTCTTCGCCCATGGGGCGGTGAAGGCCCTGGCCTGTGACATGATGAAGATCGCCAACGACGTGCGCTGGCTGGCCTCTGGGCCCCGGTGCGGCCTGGGGGAAATCTCCATCCCGGAAAACGAGCCCGGCAGCTCCATCATGCCCGGTAAGGTGAACCCCACCCAGTGCGAACAGGTGACCATGGTGGCGGTGCAGGTCATGGGCAATGACACGGCCATCTCCCTGGCGGCCAGCCAGGGAAACTTCGAGCTGAATGTGTTCCTGCCGGTGATCGCCTATAACTTTTTGCAGTCCGTCCGGCTGCTGAGTGAGTCCATCCAGGCCTTTACGGAGCGCTGCGCGGCGGGGATTTCGGCGAATCGAGAAAAGATGCGGGAGAATTTGGATCGATCCCTGATGCTGGTCACGGCGCTGAACCCCTACATCGGATACGAAAACGCGGCAAAAACGGCGAAGAAGGCCTATCGGGAGAACATTTCCCTGAAGGAGGCCTGCGTTCAACTGGGCTTCCTGACAGCGGAACGCTTCGACGAGGTTTTCCATCCGGAACAGATGGTATAAAAAGTCATTCCTCCCCCGACAGCCTTGGCTGCCGGGGGAATGCTTTTGAATGGCCTTCCAGCGCAAAAAAACCAGCAGAAAAACACTGTTTCAATTGACAAGCGTCGCAATTCTCTGTATTACATCCATAAGGAAACGCAGATGAAAGCAAATGGATGATCTGGTGGAAGAAAGGGGAGGAGGCCATATGGCGCTGAAGCATCTGGTGATGATGCGCTTGCAGCCCGGGGTTTTTACAGAGGAGGCGGAGCAGGAGTATCGGGAGACTTTCGCCGCTTTGCAGGCCGCGCTGCCGGAGGATATTCTCTCCGTTCGGGTGGAGCGTAACGTGGTGGAGCGGCCCCAGAACATGACGGTGCTGGTGGAGATGCTGCTCAAGGGCGAAGCATCCTTGCCGCTATATTTGCGCCACCCGCTGCATCAGGCCATCGGCGCGAAATATAACCCGGCGGTGGAAGCCATTGCTTCCTTTGACAGCTGGATGGAGGAGGCAGGGGAGCAGGCATGAGATCGATGGAAAATTATTCCCTGCGCCTGCCTGCCTGGACCATTGGCCCGGAGGCGCTGAAGCAGGTGCCAGCCATCTGTGGCCCGGCGGGAAAGCAGGCGGTCATCATCGGTGGGCAGAAGGCCATGGCCGCCCTGGCGGATCAAATTGCCGCCGCAGCGGCGCCGGAAATTCGCATCCTGGCGCGCCTTTGGTATGGCGGGGAAGCCTCGGAGGAGAACATTCAGGCCCTGTTGAGCCAGGAGGCGGTGCAGGCCGCGGAGATGATATTTGCCGTGGGCGGGGGAAAAGCCCTGGATACCTGCAAGGCCCTGGGGTTCCGGACGGGAAAGCCGGTCTACGCCTTTCCGACCATTGCGTCCACCTGTGCTGCCTGCACGGCGGTTTCCATTCTGTATCACCCGGATGGCAGCTTTGCGGCACCCTGTTTCCTGCCGGGCCCTCCGATGCACACCTTTATTGATTCCACTGTCATTGCCCAGGCGCCGCCCCGATACCTGTGGGCAGGGATGGGCGACACCTATGCGAAATATTTTGAGTCCACCATGTCCAGCCGGGGGGAGGATTTAGCCTGGTATCACGCCATGGGCGTGTCCGTCAGCCGGTCCTGCTTGGATCCCCTGTTGAAATATGGGGCCAAGGCCTATCAGGATCATCAGCGCGGCGAGGTGACGGAGGAGCTGACCCAGGTGATTCTGACCATCATCGTTACCACGGCGGTGGCTTCCATCCTGCTGACGGCGGATCGCATCATCGATTACAACACGGGGCTGGCCCACGCGATTTTCTACGCCCTGACCGCCTTCCCGGAGCTGAAGATCGAGGCGGAGCATCTGCATGGCGAGGTGGTGGGCTTCGGGGTGCTGCCTCTGTTGCTGGCGGATGGCCGGGAGGAGGATTTCCGGGCCATGTATGCCTTCAACCGGTCGGTAGGGTTGCCAGTCTCCGTAGAGGAGATTGGCATTACCCCGGCGCAGATGGCGGAGGTGTTGCCAGCGGTGCTGAAGATGCACGATATCGATCATAACCCCTATCCCATTACGCTTGATCTGCTGAAGGAGGCTTTCCGGAGGCTGCAAGAATATCATGAAAAAGAAAAGAAAGAAGGAACAAGATGATGAAGAAACTGATTTCTCTGCTCCTGGCGCTGACGCTGTGCCTGCTGTCCCTTTCCGCCGCCTTTGCGGACGCGGAGGCTGGGAAGGCCTACAGGGCGGGCATTATCATGCTGATTGAAAACGGCGCGTTTCTGGACATGAAAACGGGTATCATCCAGGGACTGGCCGGCCTGGGCTATGTGGAGGGCGAAAACCTGACCATTGATTATCAGTGCGCCCAGGGGGACGCCACCAATCTCCAGACCATCTGCCAGAACATGGCGGACAGCGATTATGATGTGGTCTTTACCATCGCCACCCCGCCGACCCAGGCCTTCGTTGGGCTGGAATCCTCGATTCCCAATGTGTTCTGCTCCGTGGCCGCGCCGGTGGCGGCAGGGGTCATGAGCGATCTGGACACGCCGGACATGAACGCCACCGGAACCTCCAACGCGATTCCCTCCGGGGATATCATTTCCATGGGTCTGCAGATTACGCCGGATGTAAAGACCTTTGGGCTGATCTACGCCACCAGCGAAGTGAACGCGGTGAACGCCATGAATACCGCCAAGAGCTGGTTGGACGCCAATGGATATGCTTATGTGGAAAAGACCGTCGCTAATTCTGGCGAGGTGCAGACCGCGACGCAGGCGGTGCTGGACCAGGGAGCGGACGTACTGTTCATCGCCAACGACTCCGTGGTGCAGGCGGCGGTGGATATCTTGGCTGAGCTGGCGACGGAGGAGGGTGTGCCCACCTACTGCTGCTCCGCCACTACTGTGCAGTCTGGCTGCTTGGCGACGCTGGCCATGAGCGATATCTACATTGGGGAAGAAACCGCGAAGATCGCTGACCTGGTGCTGAATGGCACCCCCGTGGCGGAGATCCCCGCGGAGGTCGTGCCCGCCAATATCGTCTCCATCAATCAGGATACGCTGGCTGCCCTGGGGCTGGAAGTGCCGGCTTCCCTGAGCGAGCTGGGCGAAGTGCAGTATCTGACTGCGAACTGAGTTTTAGGTGGATCAGAAATAAGCCTCCGGCAAGCCGGAGGCTTATTCTTACCGATGCTTCCGCCAGAGAAAAGGGAAGAAAGCGCTCGCGCCTTCCCGTGGCATGAAAACGAGGGAGGAAGTTCTCCATGAAACTCCTGATTGGTTCTCTCCAGCTGGGATTGCTCTATGGCGTGCTGGCCCTGGGCATCTACATCAGCTTTCGAATTCTCTCCACGCCGGATTTGACGACGGAGGGAAGCTTTGCCTTCGGCCTGTCGGTTTCCGCCGCGGTGACCGCCATGGGCCATCCCGTGCTGGCGCTGTTTGCGGCCCTGCTGGCGGGGGCTTGCGCGGGGGCGGTGACGGGCATTTTGCAAACCCGCTATCGCATCCATCCGATTCTCTCCGGCATCATTACCATGAGCGGGCTTTATTCCGTCAATCTGATGGTGCTGGGGGGCTCCCCCAACCTGTCCCTGGTGCGGGCGCAGACCATCTTCAAGCTGATTCCTTTCCTTTCCAAGAACGACGCCATGACGGTGCTGCCCATTGTGATGGCGGTGCTCTGCGGCGGACTCATCATCCTGCTGTTTCATACGCATATCGGGATGTGTATCCGGGCGGTAGGGGACAACGAGGAGATGGTTCGCGCCTCCTCCATTAACGTGGACGTCTGCAAGATCATCGCCTTCTGCCTCTCCAATGCCTTGATTGCTCTTTCCGGCGCCCTGATCGCCCAGTATCAGGGCTATGCGGATATCTCCTCCAGCACGGGCATCCTGGTGGTGGGGCTGGCCTCCGTCATCATTGGGGAAGCGATCTTTGGTCGGCGGGGCGTGACCCTGGGGTTCATCTCCGCCCTGACGGGCTCCATCATTTATCGGTATATCATCGCCCTGGCCACCCGTTATAGCCCGCTGGACGCCTATATGCTGAAGCTGGTATCCGCCGTGATCGTGGGCTTTACCCTGGCCATGCCCGCCATCAAGCGGAATGTGGCCCTGAGCAGGCAGAAGAGGGGAGGCAAGCGGCATGCTTGAATTGATTCAGGCCCATCAGGTTTTCGAAAAGGGAACGCCCATTGAACATATCGCGCTGAATCATCTGGATCTGCGGGTAGAGGAGGGGGAATTCCTCACCATTCTGGGCTCCAACGGCGCGGGAAAGTCCACCCTGTTTAATGCGATTTGCGGCACCTTCCTGTTGACGGAGGGTCGCATCCTGCTGGACGGGGAGGAGATCACCTATCTGCCGGAGCATCGTCGGGCCCGGGTCATAGGCCGGGTGTTTCAGGACCCGATGAAGGGAACCGCGCCGAACATGACCATTGAGGAAAACCTCTCCTTGGCCCATTCCCGAGCCACCGCGAAGCCCCTGAGCTTCGCGCCCTCCCGCAAGCAGGTGGAGCTGTTTCGGGAGCGGTTAGCCGCCTTTGGCATGGGGCTGGAAAATCGGATGAGGACCAAGGTGGGGCTGCTGTCCGGTGGGCAGCGACAGGCGGTGACCCTGCTGATGTGCACCATCGTGCCCCCGCGGCTGTTGCTGCTGGACGAGCACACCGCTGCCCTGGATCCAGCCACAGCGGAGAAGGTGATGGAGATTACGGAGCAAACGGTGCAGGAGTATCATCTGACCACCATGATGATTACCCATAACATGGGCTCTGCTCTGAGCGTCGGAACTCGGACCATCATGATGGATGAAGGGAGTATTCTGCTGGATATCGCTGGGGAGGAGCGGGCGGCCACTACGGTGGAGGCTCTGCTGCAGTGCTATTCCGCGAAAAAGAATCGTGCCTTGGATAATGACCGGATGCTGCTGCAATAAGAAGGGCACGGCGGTCAGAATTCCCTATTGACACCATAGGAAATTCTGGTTACAATGCTGAATCATTGCTTTTGAAGGGGGTGAGCCGCATGATTCGCAACGCCTTGTTGCGGTGCCGGATGTGGGCCGGGGAGCGGAATCCTGTGGCCCGCGCCTGGGCGTAACCTCGTGTTGATCCTGTCTTATCCAAGAGGGCGCGGCGCCTTTTGATCGAATAAAAAAATAAGAAAGAGGTGCAGAGAGATGCCGATTCGAATCAGCGATGAAATGCCTGTATCGCAGCGGCTGGAAGCGGAGCAGATCTTTGTGATGCATGAATCCCGGGCTGCCTCCCAGGATATCCGGGAATTAGAGGTCGCGATATTAAATATTATGCCCAATAAGGAGGACACGGAGCTGCAATTGCTGCGGCTCTTGTCCAACACGCCGCTGCAGGTGCGCCCCACCTTTTTGCGGCTGGATTCCCATATTTACAAACACACCTCGGAGGACTATCTGCAGAAATACTATCGATCCTTCTCCTCCGTGAAGGATTCGCGGTTCGATGGCCTCATCATTACCGGCGCGCCGGTGGAGACCTTGCCCTTTACCGAGGTGGACTATTGGCAGGAGTTGACGGAGCTGATGGATTGGGCGGACAGCCATGTGACGGCTACGCTGCATCTGTGCTGGTCCGCCCAGGCAGGGCTGTATTACCATTATGGCATTGAAAAGCACCCCCTGCCTGTCAAGCTGTCCGGGGTCTATTCCCATCGCACCCTGTTTCGGGAGGAGCCGCTGACCCGGGGCTTTAATGATATTTTCCACGCGCCTCATTCCCGCTACACCGGGCTGCTGAAGGAGGAGGTACAGCGGCATCGGGAGCTGGACATCCTGGCGGAATCCGACGTGGCAGGCATTTACCTGGTGCACGATCGGGAGAAGCGCCGGCTTTTTGTGACGGGGCATCCGGAGTACAGTCGGGCTACCCTGGCCAATGAATATACCCGGGATCTGGCGAAGGGGATTCAACCCGCCGTGCCGGTCCATTATTTCCCGGGGGATCTGCCCGCTGGCATTCCCCAATTCCAGTGGAAGGCCCATGCCAATTTGCTTTTTTCCAATTGGCTGAATTACGAGGTGTATCAGCAAACCCCCTTCCTGCTGCATGAGGTGGGCAGCGTGGTGACTGCAGATTGATGCTTCAGGACTCATAGATAAATCCTATGGGTCCTGATTTGTTTTATGTATTGGACAGAATTCTCATTCTTCGATACAATGCGGTCATTCCAAAACGAGAGGAGATTTCAACCATGTCAGATATTAAGAATTCCGCCAACTGGTCCTTCGAAACCAAGCAGCTGCACATCGGCCAGGAGCAGGCCGATCCTGTGACCGACGCCCGGGCTGTGCCGATTTATGCGACTACCTCTTATGTTTTCCACAACAGCGAGCACGCGGCGGATCGCTTCGGTCTGCGGGACGCGGGGAACATCTATGGCCGGTTGACCAACCCCACCCAGGGGATCTTTGAGGCCCGCATCGCCGCCCTGGAAAACGGCAGCGCCGCCCTGGCGGTGGCCTCCGGCGCGGCGGCCATCAGCTATACCTTCCAGGCCCTGGCCAAGGCGGGGGAGCATATCGTCGCCTCCAAGACGATCTATGGTGGTACCTTTAACCTGCTGGAGCACACCCTGCCCCTGACCAACAATATCACCACCACCTTTGTGGATCCGGATGTAGAGGGCAGCTTCGAGGAAGCGATTCAGCCCAACACCAAGGCCATCTTTATTGAGACCCTGGGCAACCCCAACTCCAACATCATCGACATCGAGAAGGTGGCGGAGATCGCCCATCGCTACGGCATCCCGCTGGTGGTGGATTCCACCTTTGCCACGCCTTACCTGGTGCGGCCCATTGATTACGGCGCGGACATCGTGGTTCATTCCGCCACGAAGTTCATCGGCGGCCATGGCACGGCCATTGGTGGCGTCATCGTAGAGGGCGGCAAGTTCGATTGGAAGGCCAGTGGAAAGTATCCCTGGATCAGCGAGCCCAACCCCAGCTATCACGGCATCTCCTTCTATGACGCGGTGGGCCCGGCGGCCTTTGCCACCTATATTCGGGCCATCCTGCTGCGGGACACGGGCGCGACCCTGTCTCCCTTCCATGCCTTCATCTTCCTGCAGGGGCTGGAGACCCTGTCCCTCCGGGTGGAGCGGCATGTGGAAAACGCCCTGAAGATTGTGGACTATCTCAGCAAGCATCCCCAGGTGGAGGCGGTGCATCATCCCGCCCTGCCCTCCGAGCCTAGCCACGCCCTGTATCAGAAGTATTTCCCCAATGGTGGCGGCAGCATCTTTACCTTTGAAATCAAGGGCGACAGCGATACTGCTAAGAAGTTTATCGACAATCTGGCCATCTTCTCCCTGCTGGCCAACGTGGCGGATGTGAAGTCCTTGGTGATCCATCCCTTCACCACCACCCATAGCCAGCTGACGGAGGAGGAGCTGCTGGATCAGGGCATCAAGCCCAACACCATCCGCCTCTCCATCGGCACGGAGAACGTGAACGACCTGATTGCCGCCCTGGAGGCTGCTTTTTCGGCGGTGAAATAACCGAGACGCCCGGGGAAGGGAGCGAACCCCTCTCCCCGTTGCGATTAAAAACAGCGATAAAGGATTTCGGAACCTCCTTCCTGATCCCTGGACGCCAGCGACACCATCCCCGCTGGCGTCCTCTTTTTTCATTTTCCAGGGGCTGTTGAGGCTGCTGGGCCGAAAAAATATGCCTTGTGAAAGCGGGGAAAGATATGGTATATTGAAGGGGCCGATAGGCAGTGAAAACAGACTGAGAAAAAGAGGGAGAAGCAAAATGGCGGAGAGAACAGAAACCCGGGTGGCTTTTATTGGATCAGAATGTTATCCCTTTGTGAAAACCGGCGGCTTGGGAGATGTGATGTACGCGCTGCCCCGGGCCCTGGTGCGGGAGGGGCAGGAGGTGCGGGTCATTCTGCCCCTGTATAGCTGCATCCCTTCTAAATATAAGGAGCAAATGGTCTGGAAGGGCTCCTTCATGATGGACCTGACCCAGGATGGCCGCAGCTTCTTCGTGGGCGTCATGGAGCTGGAGAAGGACGGGGTGGTTTACGATTTTATCGAGAACAAGGAGTTCTTTGATTGGGGAAATCCTTACACCGGGCTGTGGGAGGATATTCCGAAATATTGCTATTTCGCCAAGGCGTCCCTGGCGGCGCTGAATTTCCTGGAATGGACGCCGGATGTGGTCCATTGCCATGACTGGCAGGCCGCGCTGGTGCCCGTGTATCTGCGGACCCGTTTTGCCCTGACGCCGGTGGGAGCGGCCCGCAGCGTGCTGACCATTCACAACCTGCGCTTCCAGGGCATTTGCAGCATTGAGCATCTGAAATATTGGACCGGGCTGCAGGATGATCTGTTTACCTATGATGTGTTCCTGGTCAACGATAACGAGTCCAATATGTTCAAGGGGGGCCTGGCTTATGCGGATCGGGTGACCACTGTCAGCGAAACCTACGCCCAGGAGATTCAGACGGATTTCTACGGAGAGGGGCTGAATGGGCATCTGTGGTATCACCGGGCGAAGCTGCGGGGCATCGTCAACGGCATCGACGTGGAGCAGTGGGATCCCCAGGCGGATCAGCTGCTGCCGGTTTCCTATGGCCGGGAGGAGATCCTTTCCCGGAAAGGGGAAAACAAGCGGGCGCTGCAGCGGCGGCTGGGCCTGCAGGAGGATGAGGGCAAGCTGCTGCTGGGCCTGGTGTCCCGGCTGACGGATCAGAAGGGCCTGGACCTGGTGGACGCGGTGTTTGAGCAGATGCTGGATGAAAACACGCAGATCATCGTCCTGGGCACGGGAGATCCCCGGTACGAAAATGCCTTCCGGTATTTCGAAAGCGTGCACAAGGGCCAGGTCAGCGCCTGCATCATGTACGACGAGAGCCTATCCCATCAGATTTATGGCGGCGTGGACGCGCTGCTGGTGCCCAGCCTGTTTGAGCCCTGCGGGCTGACCCAGCTGATCGCCATGCGATATGGCACGGTGCCCATCGTGCGGGAAACCGGTGGCTTGAAGGACACGGTGGAGCCCTATAACGAATACACCGGGGAAGGCAATGGCTTTACTTTCGATCGATATGAGGCAGATCTGCTGCTGGACGCGGTGCGCCGGGCCCGGGAGGTCTATTTCCAGCATCGGGATCGGTGGAACGCCGTGGTGCAGCGGGATATGGACAAGGATGTTTCCTGGACCCATTCCGCCCGGCAGTATTTGGAGCTGTATCAGGAGCTGAAGGGTTAAGAATAAAGGACGAAAGCTCCCCCGCGCCGCGGGGGAGCAATAAAATCCGGGCAAATCAATGGAGCAAGCAATTCGTTTGCTGGCTGATTTGAATGAATCAACCTTTTCCGAAGAAGATGGGAAAAGAAAGGATGCGAAGGCGGGGATGAGGCAAGCCGGCAGGGGGAAGCACCCCTGGAAGGATACCTATTATGGAAGAAGAGCGAGGGAGAACCGAAGCGTCTGGTGCTGGAGCGGCCTGCTGGCGCTTTTGTGTACCTTTATTTCCTATCCAGGTATCTGGTACTCGGATTCCTACGTCCGGGTGGCGACGGGTAGTGCGGTCCTAAACGCCGTGGTGAAAACCCTGACGGGTCATCGCTTTGTGCTGGAAACCGGCAATGCCTTTACCGTGATTCCCTCCTTCTTCCTGGCGGCCAGCCTGGGGATGACGGGCCATGTGGGCCTCTATACCTTTGTGCAGGCCTTTTCCTTTTTCGCCGCCGTGTTTTTGCTCCTTCGGGCTTTGAATCCTGCCTGGCGGAGGGCCCAGGCCCTGCTGTTTGCCCTGTGCCCCCTGGTCTATGGCGTGTCGGTGTATTATGAGGCGAATATCGGCAGCCTGGTGGGGATCATTGGGCTCCTGCTGCTTTTCCGGGACGCGGGGGAGGAGAAAACGGGCAAGGAGCGGGCGGTGGAATTCTTGCTGGTCGCCCTTAGCGCCTTCGTTTCCTTCGGATATCGGACCAATGCCCTGACGGTGGTGCCGGTGCTGGTGGTCTGGCTGTGGCAGGAGACAAGGGGAAAAGCAAAGCGATGGCTGCCCCTTTGCGCCATGGCGGCAGGGCTGGCCTTGGTCTGGCTGGTGCCATGGGCTTTTGGGGTCCAGAGCCAATCCAATGGCACCACCGGGTTTGTCTGGGAGATGATTACCACCATCCAGCGCATGGACGCGGAAGACCAGGCGGAATACGCGGATTATCTGGATGAAATCGGGGGCGAAGGCGCGACACGGGCGCTGCTGGAGAGCAGCACCGAGGTTTCCGCCAACGATTTTATGTGGGGAGAGGCCATCAACACGGCCAAGCTTTCCGCCCCCGGCGCCAGCGGGAAGGCTATTCGGAAATATTTCCAGTTGATTCGGGAAAAACCGGGAGCCTGGTTCCAGGTGAAGAAGGATTTCGTGCTGCGGGCCCTGGGCGTGCCGAAGACGCTGGATTACTCGGAATATAATTATAACCGTTGGGAGGGCATGGGGGAATACGGCTTTAACGATTCCA
The DNA here is from genome assembly GCA_017464305.1 of Clostridia bacterium. Taxonomy (GTDB): domain Bacteria; phylum Bacillota; class Clostridia; order Christensenellales; family Aristaeellaceae; genus Aristaeella. The sequence continues at coordinate 229,519 of JAFUDS010000024.1, forward strand.
GACAGCGGTGGGCTTTCTATGCCTCCTATCTGTGGATGAATGAAAAAATGAGCTTCCTGGTGGGCCGGCCCTGGGTGATGTTCCTGCTCTCTCTGCTGCTGATGATGATTGAATGGGTTCGAAAGAATGGAAAGCGGCATCTGTACGCGGTGATGTTCTGGACCGCGGTGTTCAGCTATGGCGCTTATCTGGTCGTCATCGTGGGCTTCGAGGTACGCTTCTTCTATCCCGCCCTTCTCCTGATGCTGGCTATGGATGGGGCAATCCTGCTGGAGTGGCTTCGGGCAGGGACGCTGTGGTTGGGAAGAAAATGGCGGAAAGAATGAAGACAGAGTACCATCTGGGGCCCGGCGCACGGGGAGAAATAGCTGGGGAAGAGAAAAAACGGGGAGCGGAACGGGAATGAGCAGAAGAAGCAAGGTGATCATACAGGCCCTGATGGGAGTTCTGTTGTGTTTATGCCTTGGAGCTACCCTCACCTTTTTGTATGCAAAGATTAACACGCTCATAGACGCGGATGAGGCCTGCGAGCTGGTCTTGGGCAAGCTGCTTTCGGAGGAGCGCAGCCTCTTGTCAAAGAACTGGTTTTATGGCAATGAGCTTCGAATTCTGGATGTGCAAATTGTGAATTCGCTGCTATTCCGGTTCACGGATAACTGGCATATCGTGCGCTTTGCCTCCTGCGCAATTCATATTCTGCTGCTGATGGCCATGTATTTCCTCCTTTGCAAAGCGGCAGGGATTGCGGATATGTACTTTTGCTCGGCGCTGATTTTTGCCGTCCCCTTTGGTGAAAACTATCTTCGTTACGCGCTGATTGGATCCTATATTCCCCATTTTCTTTTCTCCTTTGGAACCTGGGCATTGCTCTTTCGCTATATCGATGGAAGGGAACGGGCCAGGCAAAGAAAAACCGTGGCGGGAGCTGCTTCTCCCAGATGGAGAACGGGGGCGTTGCTGTTTTTGACGGCCTTGATCGCTGTGTTTGCTGGGCTGGAAGGGGCGCGGCAATTCCAAATTCTGTGCCTGCCCCTGGCCATGGTGGCGGTTGTGCTTTCGTTGTTCTCCGCGCAGGAAGACAACCCACTCAAGCGCTCCTATTTTCCATACATGGGATGGCTCGCCGCGTTCTGCGTGGTGGAAGCGGTCAGCTATTTTGTAGGAAACAAGGTGCTGCACAATATCTACACCTATTACAGCTTCTCAGATGTTCGGTTTATCTACTTTAACTATGAGTGGTTGCCGGAGTTGATCAACGGCTGGGTGGGAAATCATGGCTATCAGGATGGGTTTGTTTTTTCCTCCATCATTATCAGAAATCTGGCGGCGGTCCTGTGGATTGTGATGACCTTTATCTCCGCGGGATATGGCATTGTTCACTTTATTCGCATTCAGAAGGACGAAACAGCGGATCGCACGATGGCCCTGAAGTATTTTCTGCTGGCGGTTTATTATGTGGCCGCCGCGGTGGTGTATATCCTGTTTTATACCTTCACGAACATACAATCCTCGCCGCGGTATTCTCTGCAGCTGTTGATAATGTCTGTTCCCATGATCTGCTTCTTCATCAAAATGGTCCGTTGGAATCGCTTCTTCAAGGGGCTGGTGCTATTCTGCACCTGCGGAACGATCGCCCTGGGGGGTCTGAATTATTGCAGGAATTGGCGGGAAGAGGATCCAAACGCGGAATATTGGGCCATCGCGGAGGCCCTGAGGGCGGAGAACTACAGCGATGGCTTTGCCACCTTCTGGAACGGAAGCATCCTGACGGAGATCTCGAATGGCCAGGTGGAGGTTTGGAGCTGGCATCCAACCATGACGCAGCTGGCTGCGCAGGAGGACCCGAGAGAGGTCTATCGCGTTCTGCAAAGAAAATCCCACGATGAGGCGCCGCCAGCGGGAAGGATGTTCGTCCTTCTCCAAAAGAGCGAGATTGCAGATCTGCCCTGGGCGCAAAGGCTGGATGGTGGCACGGTGCTGTACGAGTCTGAACAATATATCGCCAGAGGGTATGCCGATTATGCGAGCTTCGTTGCTGATCGGGCGGAATAAAGCGGCAGCGGGACTTAGCAGTCCTTTTTCAGAGGGAAAAAATAAACAGGGGAGCGACGATGGCTGCTCCCCTGTTTTGTCCGACGATGCTTTCACGATTTAATTCAACAAAGAGACATATCCATTCACTTTTCTCGGTACCGCTCCTGGAAGGCGTAGATGCCGATGCCAGCGGCGATGGCGAGATTCAAGGAATCCACCTTATCATTGCTGGGAATCCGGACGGGCTGCCCAATCTGGGCAAATTCGGGCGGCAGACCGCGGCCTTCATTGCCGAAAATCAGAGTTCGGTGGGATGACAATGGTGCACGAAGCGCCTCAGAAAGTGGTACGGAGGCATCCAGCATAAAGGGGTAATAATCCCGGGAGGCCATTTCATCCCAATAGGCCTCGAAGGTATCGTACATTCTGACCCGCAGGCGGAACAGGCTGCCCATGCTGGCGCGTACGGTTCGGGGATCGAAGAGATCCACGCAGGGGCGCACCAGGGCGATATCCTCTATTCCCAACCCCAAGGCCGTGCGTAGAATGGTGCCCACATTGCCGCTGTCGCCAGGCTGATGGAGCAGGACATGGGGCTGGGATGGATCCAGCATGTCTGTAAATTTTTCAAAAACAGCGGCGGCATAGCAGTTCTCTTTTCCACTGATTCGGGTCAGGGCGCGATCCGCCTCCTCCACTCGAACGCCAATTTCATGGGCCAGAGCGATGAGCTTTTCAGCGCCCTCCCGGCCCAGCGCGCCGGAGTGTACCAGGAGTCGACGAACCTGGGCCGGGCGGTATAGCAGGCATTCCATGCTGGGGAAGATGCCGGGAGCATAGCTATACTCTAGGTCTGATTTATAAGCGCTTAATGAAGGCATAATTCCTCCTTTTCCCGTGAGGTTTACCTCTGGGAATGAAAAGAAGTATAGTCGGTGGGGCCGGGCCTGTCAAATGCATGTGGAGGCCCGCCGCTATCATCTATTCTGGGAACGGAACGCGTTGAAAAATAAGGTGTCTCTTGAATTAATCATATGGGAAGTATGAGTATTTTACCCTCACTCAACTCGTCTTCGGGTAGTCGAGCCTTACCGATAATAATCCGAATTTACAAGTTGTGCTACATCCGTACGGAGTGCATCAGGAACTTCTATTGTGTCCATCGCCTTTTCTATTGTTATTCCAAGATTTTTCATTATCTTCCGAACATGAAGCACCGTCAACTTCATCGAATTTCTTTTTTCAGTATCTTGCCTGATATCTTCCATAATCTTGCACATTTCTTCCACCCCTTCCGGATCTTCTTTCAGGTATCTCACTCCGTTAGCCAAATTTGCATTAAACATCTCTTCTGGCTTGGAACACTTAAAGTCATGTATCAGCCTTCCAATTTCGCTGGATTCGTTTGCGTAATCCCCATTGACAAAAACGATTCGAGTTTTTCCACCCATTGACTGATTCCGCTGATCGCCGTGCTCATTTTCATCCTGCTCCAGAAACAGATCATCGTTTCGATAGCTGAACTGATTCACCGCTCTTCCATTTCCAACAACGTCATGTTCACACATGAAAATGCTGTAGGTTTCATTCAAATCGGAATCAAGTCGCTCACCTGGCTTCGCCATCCTTTCTTCGGCACCTTGGCCTGAGCATCTCTTTCGCCGTTATTTTACACTATTCGGAGCATAGTTTCAATTCTCTGCTGGAGGAAGTTTGGTTGAAAGGCTCCGGGAAACAGGGTATAATGCCCCTGTGACCCGGGCAAGGCGTTTTCCAGAGAAAGAAATTGCGGAAAGCCTGAAAAAGGGGTATCATAAGGAAACTTGGACGAAGCGAGGAGGGATAGCTGTTGAAGATCACGACCTTTGATTTCGAGGAGCATGGCGATGATCGGGGGATTCTGATCTCTCTGGAGGAGAACAAGAATATCCCTTTCGACATTCGCCGGTGCTATTTTATGTATAACACCCAGCCGGGGGTTCGCCGGGGGTTCCATGCCCATAAAACATTGCGGCAGGTGCTGGTCTGCGTCCGGGGCAGCTGCAAAATCCTCCTGGACGACGGGACGGAAAAACAGGTGGTTCCTCTGGATCGGCCCAACAAGGGGCTGTATATCACTGCCAATACCTGGCGAGAGATGTTCGACTTTTCAGAGGACGCGGTGCTGATGGTGCTGGCGGATCAGCTGTACGACGAGGCGGACTACATTCGGAATTACGACGCCTTTCTGGCGCATGTAGGCAAGGAATCGGAGGAGTGAAGGGTGAACGGAGTGCAGGTTCCCTATACAGATTTCGCGAGAATGCATGATCCCCTTCGGGCGGAGCTGGATGCCGCTTGGAAACGGGTGATGGATCGGGAATGGTTCATCGGCGGCGCAGAGGATCAGGCCTTTGAAGAGGAGTTTGCCGCCCTTTGCGGCGCTAAATTTTGCGTGGGCGTAGGCAATGGGCTGGACGCGCTGCGGCTGATTCTGCTGGCAGCCGGCATCGGGAAGGGGGATGAGGTGCTGGTGCCCGCCAACACCTTTATCGCCAGCGCCCTGGCTATTTCCTATGTAGGGGCTAGGCCGGTGTTGGTGGATCCGGACCGAGAGACGGCCCTGATCACCCCCCAGGAGGTGGAGAAGCATATTACGGAGAAGACGAAGGCCATCATGCCGGTGCATCTCTACGGGCGCATGGCGGAGATGGAGGGCTTTGCTGATTTGGCGGCCCGGCATCACCTGCTGCTGGTAGAGGACGCAGCCCAGGCCCATGGAGCTTTGCGGCAGGGAAAGGGGCCGGCAGCCTGGGGGCTGGCGGCGGGATATTCCTTTTATCCTGGGAAAAACCTGGGGGCCCTGGGAGATGCCGGCGCGGTGATCACCAATGATCCAGTGCTTGCTCGGCGGGTTCGCGCCCTGAGCAATTATGGCTCCGAAGTCAAGTATCATCACGAGTGGGCTGGGGTCAATTCCCGGCTGGACGAGCTGCAGGCGGCCCTGCTGCGGGTCAAGCTGCCCTATCTGCCAGCGTGGACGGCGGAGAGGCGGCGGATCGCCGTAGCCTACGAAGCCGGGATCCAGAATCCGAAGATTCGCCTGCTGCGGCAAGCGGAGGGAAACGTATATCATATTTTCCCGGTATTTACGCAGGAGCGGGATGCGCTGCAAAAGCATTTGGAGCAGGCGGGGATTCACTGCCTGATTCATTACCCCATCCCCGTGCATCTGCAGCGGGCCTACGCGGAATTGGGATATCGCCGGGGGGATTTCCCGGCGGCGGAGGAGCTGGCGGAGACGGAGCTAAGTCTGCCACTGTATCCGGGGATGACGGAGGAGCAAATTCAGCATGTCATCCAGCAGGTCAACAGCTTTTGAGCAGATCGGAAGAACAGCTGAGCTCTGGAGAGAGAAATTCCCGAGGGCTTGGGCGGAAACAGTTACAAAACAGGGAGGAAACAGGACTTGCGATTGCTGGTCATCATTCCGGCCTACAATGAGGAAGCCAGCCTGCCAGACACGGTCCGGGAGCTTCGGCAGAAGGCACCAGAGGTAGATTTCGTCGTCGTCAACGATGGCTCCGGGGACGGGACGGAGAGCGTATGCCAAAAAAACGGATATCCGCTGCTAAACCTGCCCACCAATCTGGGGTTGACGGGCGCCTTTCAGACGGGAATGAGATATGCCTTCGAACAGGGATACGACGGGGCGTTGCAGCTGGACGCGGACGGACAGCATGATCCCGCGTTCATCCAGCCCATGGCGGACAGGATGGAGCGGGAGGGGCTGGACCTGGTGCTGGGGTCCCGATTCCTGACGGAGAAGCGGCCCCGCAGCCTGCGCATGGTGGGTAATGCGCTGATCGAATGGGCCGTCCGGGTTACGACGGGGAAGGTGGTCACGGATCCCACCTGCGGCATGCGGCTGTATGGCCGGCGGGTCATGGCCCATATGGCCTATTCCCCAGTGGCTCGGCCGGAGCCGGATACCCTGGCCTTCCTGATTCGCAGCGGAGCAAAAACTGGAGAGGTGCCGGTGTCCATCCGGGAGCGTCAGGCGGGGGAGAGCTATCTGAGCCTGGGGCGCTCCTTTCGGTATATGGCGCAAATGGGAATGAACATTTTTGTGCTGCAATGGGTGATGAAGAAGGAGAAGCTGTAGCCATGTCATGGATGATGCGTATATTGTTGATCGCCGGATCCCTGCTGACCGCCTTCTATGTTTTGCAGCGCGTGCGAAAAAGCAAAATGCGGACGGAGGATTCCCTGTTCTGGCTGTGCTTCAGCCTGATCCTGGTGCTCATGGGGCTGTTGCCGAACCTGGTAACCGCGCTGGCCACCTGGATGGGGGTTTTGAGCGCGGCAAATCTAGTGTTTTTGATCGTCATTTTTTTCCTGATCATCAAGCTGTTCCTGATGGATCAGCGGATTTCCGCCCTGCAGCGGCAGGTGACAGAAACGGCGCAAAAGGTGGCGATTCAGGAGAAGGAGGAGGGAAAATAAGGATGGACCGAATTGCGGTGCTGATTCCCTGCTACAACGAGGCGGCCACAATCGGGAAGGTGGCGACGGAATTTCGACAGGTATTGCCGGAAGCGGTCATCTATGTCTACGACAACAATTCCTCCGATGGCACCGGGGATATCGCCCGGGGGCTGGGGTGCGTTGTCCGCAGGGAATACCAGCAGGGGAAGGGAAATGTGATCCGCCGAATGTTCTCCGAAATCGACGCGGAATGCTATATCATGGTGGATGGGGATGACACCTATCCAGCGGAAAACGCCCGGGAGATGTGCGATCTGGTTTTAAATGAGCGGGCGGATATGGTGATTGGCGACCGCCTGTCCTCCACCTATTTTCAGGAAAACAAACGGCCCTTTCATAACCTGGGCAATAGCCTGGTCCGGGGGAGCATCAATCGCCTGTTCCACACGGATATCAAGGACATCATGACCGGATATCGGGCCTTTAGCTATCGGTTTGTAAAGACCTTCCCGGTGCTGTCCAAAGGCTTTGAAATTGAAACAGAAATGACCATCCATGCCGTGGATAAGAACATGGATCTGCGCAATGTGGTGGTAGAATACCGGGATCGGCCGGAGGACAGCCAGTCTAAGCTCAACACTTATTCCGACGGCTTCAAGGTGCTGCTGATGATTCAGCGGCTGTTCCGCACCTATCGCCCCCTGGGTTATTTCGGGCTGATCGCCGCCGTGCTGGCAGTGATCGCCATCGCGTTCTTGATCCCGGTTCTGGTGACCTATGGCAAGACCGGCCTGGTGCCCCGCTTTCCGACGCTGATCGCCTGCGGCTTTGTAGGCATCGCGGCGCTGCAGGCTTTCTTCACCGGGCTGACACTGAAAACCAGCTATCAGAAAAACCGGCAGGATTTCGAAATGGAGCTATACCGGGCCACGGATGATTTTCAGCGGAAAAAGCGGGAAAGCAGCTTGGACTGAAGCACGGCCCGCTTGGTAAAGAAATTCCAGAACATGACCAGCACCGTGGTGATGCAGGCATTGACCATGTACATGGAGACATCCTTGCCCAGGATGGTGAAGAGCACCTGCTCCTCGCCAAAGATCAGACGGAAGATCCACATCAGCAGCTCGTTCCAGGCCAGTCCCAGGAGGCTGGTGATCAGGAAACCAGCTTTGGCTGCAGTGTTGCTGTCCTTGGCGGAGGGCCAGATCCACAGCACGCTGAAGATATAGTTCGCCACCGTTGCCACCAGGAAGGCGATGGGCAGGGCAATCAGGGTATCCAGCCCAGCGCCGTCCCGCAGCAACACCAGCAGGCCGAACTGAATCAGGAAGCAAATACCGCCGGAAACCAGAAATTTGAAGACCTCGCTCCAGCGGGAAGAAGACTTAGCATTCATGGTGAAAACTCCTTTGATTATTCATTTCGGGGAAGATTCATGAGCATATCGAATTCCACATCCCGCTGTGGGGCAAGAAAGGCTTTTCGGTCATCCGGGCCGTATTCAGCCGTGATCTCAGAGGAAAGACAATGCCCAGGATGGGACAGGACCTCCAGATAGGCATCCTTCCCCTGGGCATATTTTTGCATGCGGGGCAGCAGCAGGGAGACGCGCCGCAAATCCATCTCGCCGGTCATGGCCACGCCGAACACCTCCCCTGTCGGAATCCCCGCCCGCTGCAGCTTTCTCCGAACGGAATGGCTGAGGGCATGCAGCACCCGGTTTTTCAACAGATTGACGGGAGAAAGGGATCGAGGAATCCCCGGGGTTGAAAGGAACATGGAGAGGGGCTCAGCGGAGCAGCGAATAAACCGCACTCTTCCTCCCAGATTCATCCGGTCCAGGGTAAGCATCAAGGCCTCAAAAACCAAGGGGATCATATGGGTGTGCACATGGCTGTCGATCCGCAGCGCCAAGGGATTTCCGTCGGCGTCTTTGATTTCATCCGTTTCCCGCAGAAAAGCCAGAATTTGCGCCTCCATCTCCCGTGAATAGTCGGCAATGATTTTTTTTCGGCCGGGCAAAAAGTTATGAAGAAAAATCTTACCCCAGGAATTGTGAATGATCTGTTTTTGCGGGAGAGAGGAGAGCCAAAAACCGTCAATCAAATTGATATGCACAGAAAGCAGGGGCTTGCGGGGAAACCGATCCCATTCCTGGCGCAACAGACCCATGCACTCCGCGTAGCAGCCCATATTGGTCATTACGCTGAGACTGTCGATCCGCCCGGCGCGCAGCAGCACCAGGATGCGCTTGGAATTTTCAAGGGACGCGGCATAATCATCCGCGTGGAAATCAATTTCGTACACGGCTCCTCCAGCGGTAAAATCCTTCTAACACCAGGAAAGATGATAGCAAAAAAAGGGGAGAAGGTCAAGGCTGGCAGGGATTGAAGGGGGTCTTGTCGAATTTTCTCGAAATATGGGATTTTACGGGCGTAAGATACCATATGGATTTTTGCCGTCGAGAGGAGAGACCTGGCCCGGGGCCGGTCAATGATATTTGCATGAACAAGGGAGCAAAGTGCTGGACAAGATGGCCGCTGGGGGAAAAACAGCTGTGGAGCCGGGTGCCAGAGGTTTTTTGGTATGCCCTGGCGGGGGCCTTCTGTTGCGGTCTCTTGACCCATGGCATGGCGCTGTTTAACAAGCTGTCCTGGCACGATGATATTTTTTCACTTTTCATGACGGGGACGACGGTGAAGCTGGGCCGCTGGATGCTGCACGTGATTGTGGAATTCGAAAAGTGGTTCTATGGCAACGGGCAATTCAGCATCCCCGCGGTCAATGGCATATATTCCCTGGTGTGTATCGGGCTTTCCGCGGGGCTGCTGGTCAGCCATTGGCGGATTCGCTCCCGATCCCTCAGCGCGCTGACGGGGATGATGATGGCGGTTTTTCCCGTAATCACGGGATTGTTCAGCTTCATGTTCACCGTCCATTATTATATGCTGTCCCTCCTGATGATCGTGGGCGGCAGCCTGCTGATCTGTGCCAAGGGAAAGGCTGCCTGGGGGAAAAAGCTGGCAGGCATCCTGCTGTGCGGATGCGCGATAGGGATCTATCAGGCTTTTATCCCCATCATGCTGATGATCATCCTGATCGACGTGGTCATGGATTTGATCCAGGGGGAGGAAAAGGTGAGTACCCTCCTGGGGAGAGTGTTGATTCTGGCGCTGTGTGTAGCGGGGGCCATGGGGGTCTATTTTGCGGGGAGCAAATACTTCCTGTGGAAGGAAAACCTGCAGCTGGACAGCTACATGGGCATCAGCGAAATGGGAACCGCCACCCTGGGGGATTATCTGAACCGGGTTATTGTGGCCTACCGGGAGTTTTTCCACCCGACCCATTTCTCCCTCTGGGATATGTATCCCCAGGCCATGTTCAATGTGTATCGGCTGATGCTTTGCCTGGACATCCTGCTGGGACTCCTTTTCGCGGTGCAAACCTGGAAAAAGAGCCCGGTGAAGGCCCTACTGCTGTTGGTAGCCCTGGCCCTGGTGCCCCTGGGGTGCAATTTTATTTTCGTCATGTCGGAGGAGATTCACAGCCTGATGGTCTATGGCCAGGTGATGCAGATGGTGCTGCTGGTTTGCCTCGTGGACAAGGCAGAATGGCCCGGGGCAGCGATGAAATCCCTCCTCCGCCGGGGAACTGCGCTGCTGATGGCGCTGGGAGGCATCATGTATTTCCGGTATGACAACCAATGCTATCTGAAGGCGGTGTTTCAGCAACAGGAGGCCATTTCCTGGAACACGACCCTGGTGACCCGTATCGAATCCATCGAGGGCTTCCGGGATGAGCTGCCGGTGGCCTTTGTAAACCGGGAAAACATGCAGGATCGGAACCTGTACAACCTGACGGAATTTGATTTCCTGTCCATCGGCACCTATGATAATAATATTCAGGGGTTCATGAATGACTGGGCCTGGAAAGCCTTTATGGAGCGCTGGTGCGGCTTTGGGCCGGAGATGGTGGACGCCCAACTGGTGGAAAACTGGCCGGAGGTGCAGGCCATGCCCAGCTATCCAGACGCGGGCTCCATTCAGATTTTGCAGGATGTGATCGTGGTAAAGTTCTGACGGGGAACAAGACCTCCCCCTCCTTACGATGAAAGCGGGAAAAAACATAGGACGAATTTGAGCGGGAAAGGAGCAGTGGTCCACGAATGAGCAGCGACGGGGAAGCGAGAGCGGATCGCAGCCGAATTCGGGGTTCGATCAATCTTCGAATTCTTTTTCAGGCCCTGGTGACCTATGTGGGCGTTTCTTACCAGTTGGAATTAAATTCCATGATTGATTATTGGGGCCTGCAGGGGTTCACAGCGGTACGCTGGAACCTGGGCATGTCCTTTGATCCCTTCTCGCTGGCGCACTTTCTGCTTCTCCCGGGACTGTATCTGTTGTACGCGGCCATTTTCAGTGCCTGGGATAAGGCGGGAGAAAAAACCTGGAATGTCCAGCGGGCCGGAAGGCTGGGGCCCCGAGCGGGGCTGACCGTGCAGCTTCCGGCGGCTATGTTCGCGGCCATGATGGTGCTGGGGTGGTCCTTCGCCAAATATAATTCCTGGGTTCAGGTGTTAACCCTTCGGCATGGGCAGCTGATCAAAAGCCTGATTGTATTCTGGGGCTACGATCTGCTGTTCCGCTATGTGATTCAGTATCTGTACCTGAAGCTTTCCTTGGGCTTTTCGGGCCTGGCCGCCTTTCCCTCTCGAAAATGGCGGCTCTGGGGATGGTATGAAAGCAAGCTGCGGCGGGCCCCATTTCGAACCGTGGCACTGACGCTGCTGATCCTGTATCTTCCGCTGATGCTAATCTCCTATCCCGGGCTTATCGTTTCCGACACCGTGGGACAAACCCTCATTGGCTTTCCTGCCCTGGCGGAGACCGAGGCCGGGCTGATGAGCAAGCCTGGCTGGTATCTGAATAACCATCATCCCGTAGCCCATACCATGTTGATTCACCTGTGCCTGGTGGTGGGGCAGCTGATGCTGCATTCCTGGAACGCGGGGTACTATCTTTACACATGGCTGCAGGCTCTGGCCTTCATTAGTACGGTGGCATTTCTGGTTCGGGAATATATCCGGAAATATGGCATTCCTACCTGGTATGTGGTGGGGTTGGTGGCATATATCTTCGTCAGCCCCCTGATTCATAATTACTTCATTATGAATACGAAGGATGTATTTTATAGCCTGTTTCTGCTGCTGACCATGTATTTCTGGTACCAGCTATTGACCACCGGCGGAACAAAGAATCTGCTGCTTTTGCTCCTTTTTGGGGCGGGAACGATCCTCTTCCGAAACGAAGGGCAGTATGTGCTCATGCTCTCCGCCATAGGCAGCCTCTTCCTGAATCGGGAAAGGCGGAAACAGTTTGCCCTGGTGCTGCTGGCGGTGGTGGTGTTTTCGGTGGGCTATTTTCATCTGCTGTTTCCAGCTCTGGGAATCGTTCCGGGCAGCCGGCGGGAGATGCTGTCCATCCCTTTCCAGCAAACGGCCCGCTATCTGACGGATCATGGCGATCAGGTAACGGCAGCGGAACGGGAGACCATCGACGCAGTACTGATTTATGAACAAATTTCGGAAAGCTACGATCCGGAGCTTTCGGACCCCGTAAAGGATCTGTATCGGGAGGAGGCAACTTCGGGAGAAGTGATCCGATATATGATCACCTGGGCGAAAATGGGCGTGAAGCATCCGAGCACTTATCTCTCCGCTTTTTTAAACAATAAATTTGATTACTTTTATCCGGATCACGAACTATTGTCCTTCGAATCCTATAAGCGAACCAGCTTCCTGTTTTCCTGGATTACAGAGTTGGCGGAAAAGGTGGGGGTCGCCCCGGCTCAGCCGGTGCGGCTGAAACGGTTACGTGATCTTTCGGACGATGTTTGGGGCTGGCTGAGGGAATCCACACCCCTATCCTTGCTGGTTAGCACCTCGCTGTATCCCTGGCTGGTGATTCTACTTTTTTGCTACAGCCTTCGGAAGCGGGATCGCCGGATGATTTCCCTATGCCTGATTCCCGTGATTGTGCTGCTGGTTTGCATGACGGGACCCACAAACGGAAACTACAGCCGATACACCTTTCCCCTGGCGCTGGCCTTGCCTTTCTTTGGCCCTGTGGTTCATCCCCTGGCTTCCGGCGATGCTTGCGGAAAGCAGGAAAGAGGAGTATCATGAATTTGTAGAAGAAGAAGGAGGCGTCGGACGGGTGAAGAGGCTGATTTCCCTGATGATGGTGCTGTGTATGCTCGTGGGCTTCTGCCCCGCGGGGGCGGAGAAAGTGGACGAGGAGATCTCCGCCCAGGTGGAATCCAGTCTGGGGGCTGCGGAGGCGGCGGAGGAAGAAATCAGGATGATTCCCGGCGAGGGGTATTCCTTTGATTTCACCCTGCGGCTGCATCCGGAGGCCTTTTCCGCGAAGCTCCAGGCGCGGATGACGGGCTATGTGGACCTGTTGCAGGCTTTGCGGTTTCAGGGCACGTTTGTCCGGGCGCTGGAGGAAGAAGTCTTTGAGTTAAAGCTTTCGGTGATTCCGGTGAACTATACGGCAGGCACGGTCGAGGTGCGCCTCTTGGGCACGGAGGAACAGATATTTCTGAAGTCCAGCCTGTTTGGAGACCAGATGATCCTGCTCAACTGCTACTCCATGCTGGCCTTCTGTTCAAAGATGTCCGAGCATTTGGGGATCCCCCTGCAGTATGTGGCCTTGGCTTATCCCTACAGCTGGAAATATGCGATGCATCTGATCATCGAAAATCTGCAATTCGTCCTGGACACAGAGGATGAAAACGGCGTGATTCCGGAGATGTGGGTGAGGTATCTTTACGATTGTCTGCAATTCCGACTCAACGAGGATGAGCTGTTCCTGACGCTGGTGGATGCCCTTTGTAAAAACAAGGAGGTGGAGGAATCCTTCCGGGCGATTGTGCAGGCGGTTCCGGAATACGTCCTGGAGCAGGTTTTCCAGGAGCAGGAATTCCAAATTGTTCGGGAAAATGGCACCACCACCTGGCGCACCGCCAGTGGGGATATTTATACGGAAACCATTACGGACCAGGGCGTGACGGAGAGAGTGAGCCTGCCCTGGATGAAGATTGGCTATTTGCCGGTGTATTCCCTGGAAACATTCCGCGAGAACGACAGCGTATCCGGGCATTTGCGGGCCCAGCTGCTGGGGGAAGGGCAGCTGCAGAATATTGTGAACCTGGAAGCCTCCCTGGTTTCCTTGCCCGAAACCTGGCCCGTGGATTGTTACTCCCTGTTGAGCGTAAACCTGACGGGGGGCCTGCTGCCCAACGTGGGGGTGGCCTGCATTCTGTCGGGGGAGCGGAATGGTCATGTAAAAATCGAGCTGCGGAAGCCCACGGTGGAGATGGAGATCGGGGCGGTGATGCTGACCCTGGAAGGGGAGCTGCTGCCCTTGGAGGGAAACGTGCAGTTGGAAGACACCTCCCTGGCTTGGGTAGAGAAGGCGCTGGACCTGTTCGTTTCCAATGATGTAAAAATAAACGCATTTCTGCCCGATCTGGTTCGGCCCTTAACCCGGGGAGTGATGCAATTTTTGATCGGGATTCCGACCTCCGCCTGCCAGACGCTGATGGATGACATGACAGAGCTGGGAATCTTTGAAGTGCTGATGGGCGAGTAAGGGGTTGTTGGATTGAAAGCTTTATGGAAGAAATGCCTGGCCATTTACAGCGCATATCGGGAACAGATCAATTATCTGATTGTGGGCGGGCTGACCACGGTGGTCAGCCTGGCGGTATACTGGCTTTGCACGGCAACCTTTCTGAATCCGGAAAACTCGCTGCAGCTGCAGGCGGCCAACGTCATTTCCTGGATTTGCGCGGTGACCTTTGCTTATTTCACCAATCGGCGCTATGTCTTCTTCAGCCAGGAGCAGAACAGGTTGAAGGAGGCGGGGAAGTTTGTGCTTTCCCGGGTCACCACGCTGCTGATGGAGATGGGAATCATGTGGCTGGCGGTGACTGCCCTGGGGATCAATGACCGAATCGTCAAGCTGGTGGCCCAGGTCATCATCATCATTGCGAATTATGTGTTCAGCAAGCTGCTGGTGTTTCGGAAAAAGAAATGAATTTGAAATGGCGCCGAAGGGAAGGGATCATCCCATAGGAGAAAGGGAATCATGGGCAGACGAAAAGGATTGACAGTGACGGTGGCCTGCGCTGCGCTCATCGGTCTGCTCACCTTTGGATGGGCGATCTGGCGGAGCGAAGGATTCTTTACGCTGGTGGCGGACTTTAACGAGCAGCAGCTTCCCTTCGCGGCGGCGGCCTGGGAAGGCATTCATTCCGGTGCCTCCTGGCTATGGGGCGTGGATTTAGGCGCGTCCCTGGTGACGACATTTAGCTTCTATAACCTGGGCAGCCCCTTTTTTTGGATCACGCTGCTTTTCCCCAAGGAGAGCTTTCCCGCGCTGGTGGGGGGCTTATTCATTCTGAAGTATATGACGGCCGCCGCGACGAGCTATGCGTATCTGCGGCGGCTGACCCGGAATGATACCGCGATGATCGGCGCGCTGCTGTACACTTTCTCCGGATTCCAGGCGACGAATCTGATGTTTTATCATTTCCACGATGTGGTGGCTTTCTTTCCCTTGCTGCTGGTGGGCCTGGAGGATTACTTGACGGAGGATCGAAAGTCCGGCTTTATTTTCGCGGCGTTTTTGAATTGCCTGGTCAATTATTTCTTCTTCCTGCAGGAAACGGTTTTTTTGATGCTGTATTTCGTTTTTCGCCTGTGGGGCAGGACGGATCTGCGTAAGGCAGGCAGAAAGGCGATGGGATGCCTGCTCTGCGGGGCATGGGGTGTCTGCATGGCAGGCATCCTGTTTTTGCCCAGCATGATTTATGTCGCAGGTAGTGAAAGAAGCGGCATCAGCCTGTCCCTTTCTAAAATCCTTTATTCGCCGGCGGACCTGCTGCACATTCTGAAGGGGATTTTACTGCCGGGGGACACGATGGAGAGCCTGTCGGCGGTGCAGCAGTATAATTTCGATTCCACCTCCGCTTATCTGCCGCTTTTTGGCGTCGCGCTGGCTTTGGCGTATGTGCTGCGCAAAAGAGATGGCCTGGGAAGGCTGCTGCTTTTGCTGGCGGTGCTGTCCTTTTTCCCGCTGGGAAATGGCCTCTTTCTGCTGCTGACGGGAGTTTATCAGCGCTGGTGGTTCATGTGGACGCTGATGATGGCCCTGGCGACGGCGAAGGTGCTGGAGCGGCCGGAGGATTATCCAGTTCGGCGGGGGATCTGGATCGAACTGGGATTGATGGCCCTTTTTACAGCGGCCCTGTGGCTGCTGGCGCATCGGGAGGAGAGCGGAATTCACATTTACGATGGCCTTCGCCTCCGGCTGCAGCTGGGCATAGGCGCCCTGGGGGCGCTCCTGCTGCTATTGCTACTTCGGCGACAGCCCTCCAAATGGCTGCTGCTGGGGCTGACATGCGTCTTTTGTGCGGGCACAACCGGGATGACCCTGTATGCCTATCGGACCCAGGAGTGGTCGGCGGAAAAGGTGCGGCAGGATTATGAGGTGGGCCTGCAATTAGAGACGCCGGACCCGCAGTACCGCTTCGCCTCGGCGGAGAATTTGCTGATGATGACGGGGAATGCCGGAGGATACGGTGCCTTCTCCTCCACAGCGGAGAATGGCAGCTATCGATTCAATCAGCTGATGGATTGCTACTTTGTCAGCAACACCAGCGGGCGAATTCTGCCCTGGCTGCCGGAGCTGCTGGGGGCGAAGTACGAAGTGCAGGAGGGCGCTTCCCAGGAGGGAAGAGAATATTCTATTGCAGAGCGAGATGCCTGCCCCATCGGCTTTGCGGTGGACTGGTGGGTTCGGGAGCAGGATTTGCGGGCTCTTCCCCGGGAGGAGCGGCCGGTGGTGCTGATGAATGCCTTTGTGGCCGGAGAGGGAGAGGAAGCCTCTCTGCTGGAGAAGAACACACCCAGGATGCAGACCGCGGAGTTCTCGGAACTCGACCCCGAGGAGAGCATTCGCCGGACGGTGGAAAACGCCGTGGCGGATTTTGAACGGACGGGGGATGGATTTCGCTGCCGCACGGCCTGGGATCAGGCGCGGTATGTTTATTTCACCGTGCCCTATGATCAGGGCTGGACGGCGCGGGTGGATGGCGAAAAGCAGCAGATTCTGGATTCCGGCGGGATGATGGTCCTTTCCGTGCCGGCGGGGGAGCACAGCGTTACCTTTAATTATCAAACCCCGGGCTTCAGGGCCGGGATGGCGCTGTCTGCGGCGGGTTCGCTGCTCTTTGTGCTCCTTTTGCTGCAGGAGCGGCGGTGGAGAAATGGCCTGCGGGGCCAAGCCCAGGGAGGGGAAGGATAATGGCGCAGAGGCAAACCGATGGGGCGAAAAAGCCGGCGGTACGGGAGTCCAATTTCGAGCTGCTGCGGATTTTGGCCATGATTCTGATCGTGGCGGGCCATTTTGGCTCCCACAGCGGATATGAATTTCCCCAGGGGCAGCTCAGCGGAAACCGGCTTTGGGTGGAGCTGTTTGAAATTGGCGGAAACATCAGCGTAAATGTGTTCGTCCTCCTATCCGGATATTTCCGGATGGAATCGAAGGGGCGCAAGACGGAAAAGCTGATTCAGCTATGGCTGCAGCTAATCTTTTATTCCATGGCGATTTATTTTGCCTTCGTGGCCATGGGGCGGGCACCGCTATCCTTTGGGGAGATCATTCGGCGGGTGCTGCCCGTTTCCTTCATGCAGTGGTGGTTCGCCAGCACCTATTTTGTGCTGGCGCTGCTTTCGCCCTATCTCAACCGGCTATTGAGGTCCCTCTCCCGAAGGCAGTACCAGGGGCTGTTGGCACTGGTCTTGCTTTGCTGGAGCGTGATGCCGACGCTGACGGGCCAAGCCTTCGAGGGCAACCATCTGCTGTGGTTTATGAGCCTCTATGCCCTGGGCGGGTATCTCAGGCGCTATGGCCTGCAGACACGCCTCTCTGCGGGAAAGTGGATCGCCCTGTCGGGGGGCTGCGTGGCCCTGACCTATCTTTCGGTGCTGGTCTTGACGGGACTGGGCGCCCGGTCGGACTATCTGGAGAAAAACCGGTTCTATTTCTATGAAATTCAAAGGGTGCCGCTGCTGATGATTTCGGTGCTGCTGTTCGTGGGATTCAGTCGCCTGCGGGTCAAACCCAGCCCCGTAATCAATACCATTGCCTCCGCCATGTTTGGGGTTTATCTGATCCATGACCATTCCTATGTTCGCTATTTTCTCTGGCTGGATCTGTTCCATAACATGGATCATGGGGCGGATCCTACGCTCTTCCTTCGGTTCCTGGGAGAGGTAAGCGTGGTGCTGGTGGTGTGTACCCTGATTGAGCTGGCGCGACAGCATTTGCTGGAGAAACGGTATATGCTCTTGGTGGGGCGGATGGCTGGTGCCATTGACCGAAAGTGGAACCGAGTGTTTGAGGAAGAAACGGAAGAGGGGAGGCGAGGCGCGTGACCCAGGCGGAGAAAAGGTTTTGGGACTTTCTCCTTCGGCACCGGTGGAAGCTGTTTGTGGTCGTATCCACGCTGCTCTCCCTGTACGCTCGCTTCGGGCTACGAACGATTGTCAGCGGGGACATGCAGAACTGCCTGCTGCCCTGGTACGAGGGGATGCGATGGGAAGGTCTGGGAGCACTATCCCAGCAGGTCGGGAATTACAACATTCCCTACCAGACGGTGATCGCCCTGATGACCTATCTGCCGATTCTTCCCATCTATGCTTACAAGGGCTTATCCATCCTGTTTGATTATCTGATGGCCATCGCGGTGGCCGTGGGGGTCCGGGACCTGACAGGGAGCAAGGCTAAGGCTGCCGCGGCCTATGTAGCGACGATCATGCTGCCTGCGGTGCTGATGAATTCCGCCGCCTGGGGGCAGTGCGACTCCATTTTTACCTGCTTTATGGTGGCTGCCTTTGTGCTGCTGATACGGGAAAAACCGGTGGCCGCTTTCTTGGCCTATGGCTGCTCCTTTGCCTTCAAGCTGCAGGCGCTGTTTTTCCTGCCCTTTCTGCTGTTTTATTACGTTTGGAGCAAAAGGATTTCCCTCTGGCATTTTCTGCTGGCGCTGGTGCCCATCGTGGTGTTCAGCCTGGGGGCCTTGCTGCAGGGGCGGCCCCTGAGTGCGCTGTTCTCCGTGTATCGGGATCAGGTGGTGGTGGAGGATCCCCGCATCGCCTGGAATTACCCCTCCTTCTGGCTGCTGCTGGTAAAAAACATCCCCTCCGATGGCTCGGATCGCTATCAGGAGCTGCATGTGCTGTGCCTGGCGGTGACGGTGATGCTGTTGGGAGGCATCATGCTATGGGCCATTCAAAGGAAAAAGCTGGAGAGAAATACCCTGCTGCTGATGGCCATCTGGATGCTGTATACCTGTGTGTTTTTCCTGCCGGCCATGCATGACCGGTATGCCTATCCTGTGGTGATCTTTACCCTGATGGCCTGCTTCGTGGAGCCGAAGCTGCTGCCGGTGGCCCTGGGGCAGCTGGTGCTGGAAACCGAGATGTATGGCAGCGGCCTCCTCTTTAAGGTGCCGCTGCCCTGGGAGGGAATGACGCTGATCAACCTGGCCTGCTATCTGGGCGTGGCCTATGTGGCGGCCCGGGCTATCGGCGGCGCTGAAATGAGGATGACGGCGGGAAAGGCGGAGAGAGGATGAGGAAGAATGCGCGCTTTTTCCGGCGGGAGAAGAGCTGGATCTGGGCGGCGGGACTGCTCTGCCTGGGGCTGGCGCTGCGCCTGCTTTTCCTGGAAAAGCTGCCCTATGGGCTGAATCAGGATGAGGCCTCCGCGGGCTATGACGCCTGGGCATTGCTGCAGGCGGGGATCGATCGAAATGGGAAAAGCTGGCCAGTGCTGTTCTTTTCCTGGGGCAGCGGGCAGAATGTGCTGATGAGCTATCTGGCCATGCCCTTCATCGCGCTGTGGGGGCTGCGGCCCCTCAGCCTTCGGCTGCCCAATGCCATTGCGGGCTGCGTGACCCTCTGGGGCATGTGGCGGTTGGCCCGGAAGGTCCGGGGGGAGAAGTTTGGCCTGTGGGCCCTGGGGCTGCTGGCCATCAATCCCTGGCATATCATGGCCAGCCGCTGGGGCCTGGAAAGCAATTTGCTGCCGGCGCTGCTGATGGGAGCCTGCTTCTTTCTGTCCCGGGCGGAGGAAAAGCCCAAGGCGCTCTTCGGCGTGGCGGTTTGCCTGGGGCTGGCGCCCTATGCCTATGGCACGGCCTTCTTTTTCCTGCCGCCCTTTCTGCTGTGGAGCGTGATTCGGCTGCGGAAATCCCTTCGGCCGGGAGTGACGGTGCTGTCCCTCCTGCTGTTTTCGCTGCTGATTTTCCCCATCGCCTATTGTCAGGCGCTGAATATCCTGGGGGGCGAGGAAAAGCGCCTCCTGGGAATGACGCTGCCCCGGCTGGTGGACGCCAGACAGAATGCCACCAGCATTTTAGGCGGCGGAGGGCTGGGCGCGGTTCGGAAGAATGTGCTCACCTTCCTGGAAATCCTGCACAATGGGGATGACCAGGTGGAGTACAACGCGCTGCCCTTCTGGCAGGGGGGAATTCTTTATTTCTTCGGGTTGCCCCTGGCAGTGCTGGGCGTCATTCGATCGATCCAGGAGCGGGGGAAACGGCCCGGGGAATGGCCCATGCTGGGCTGGCTGGGCTGCGCGGCGCTGTGCAGCGCGCTGATCGATGGCAACATCAATCGGCTGAACATGGTTTGGATTCCGATGATCTATTATTCCGCTCTTGGGGGCTTCTGGCTGATGGATCAGCTGCAGCTTCGGCGGGCGCTGCCCCTGGCGGTGGCGGTGCTGTCCTTCCTGTATTTTGGATATAATTATTCCGCCCGGTTTGCATCCCCCGGCCATTATAAATATTTTCCGGGCCTGGGGGAGGCGATTTCCCGGGCGGAGGAGCTTTCGCCGGAAACGGTGTATATTACCTCCCAGGTGAGACAGCCGTACATTTTTGCCCTGTTCTATACCACGCCCGCCCCGGAGCGCTTTGTGGAAAGCGCGGTCTTTCAGACTGATCTGGAAACGGGCATGCAGACGGTGGATCGGATGGAAGGCTTCGAGTTTGCGGAGATGGAGCGGGCGGATCTGTGGATCCTGACGGAGGGGGAAGCCCAGGAGCAGCAGCGGGAGATTCTGGACACCTTTGGCCTCTACGCGGTTTGCAGATAAAAACGCGAAAATAGAGAGAACCCGCGGCAGAAAGAGAGCTATGCGATGAGAAAGACAGAGGAAAGATTCTGGGATCTGATGATCCGGCATCGGCTGAAAATCTTCATAGCCTGTGCCACCCTTTTATCCATGTATGCCCGGTTCAGCTTCCGGGGGTTCATCAGCCCGGACATGGATATCTTTCTGATTCCATGGTATGATGTGATTCAGGAGCGGGGCGCATGGCGAGCGCTGGGGCAGCAGGTAGGGAATTACCAGATCAGCTATCAGACGCTGGTGGCGCTTTTGACCTATCTGCCGGTTCACAAGGTTTATGCCTATAAGATGCTTTCCATAGCCTTCGATTATGCCCTGGGGATAGTGGCTGGGCGAATGGTTCGCGAGATCACAGGCAGCCAAACGAAGGCGGCGGCGGTTTACGCGGCGGTGGTGCTGCTGCCCACCACGGTGCTGAATTCCGCGGCCTGGGGCCAGTGCGATTCCATTTATACCTTTTTCCTGATGGCGACCTTTTTGCTGCTGCTGCGGGAAAGGCACGGCGCGGCGTTCTTCTGCTATGGGCTGGCCTTTGCCTTCAAGCTGCAGGCGGTTTTCTTCCTGCCCTTCCTCCTTTTTTACTATGTGTGGAGCCGAAAGTTTTCCGCCTGGCAGTTTCTGTGGATTCCGGCGGCGATGCTGCTGGCCAGCGTGGGCGGATTGATCCAGGGCAGGAGCCCGCTGGATATCTTCCGCATCTATGCGGAACAGGGGGGAACCTATCAGCAGATCAGCCTGAATTATCCCTCCTTCTGGAACCTGATGGTGGTTACCCTGGCGGAGGACGGCGTGGACCACTACGCGGAGCTGCAGGGATTCTGTCTGGGTGTGACGGTGGTGGCGCTGGGAGGGATCATGCTGTGGCTGGTTCGCAAGGGAAAGCTATCCAAGGATTCGCTGCTGCAGGCGGCGACCCTGATGATGTATACCTGCCTGTTCTTCCTGCCGGCCATGCACGAGCGTTATTCCTATCCCGTGCTGATCTTCCTGACAGCGGCCTGCGCCCTTTCGCCCCGGATGATCCCGGTGCTGATAGGGGTGGTGGCCATTGATTTGCAGACCTATGGATTCTACCTGATGAAGAAAGAGGTTCTCTCCTGGGACCTGCTGACGCTGATGAATGTGGCCTGCTATGCGGGAACGCTGTATCTGACCTGGCGGTCGATCCAGCGGGAACCAGTGGGACGGATCGGGAAGGAGGGGTGACATGGATCGGGAGACGAAGCGCCCGGCCCGGGGAAAGTGGGGAGCCATGGTTCAGCCCGCGGCCTGGTGGGCATTTTGCGGTGCGCTGCTCTTCGGCCTGGTGGCCCATGGCATGGCGCTGCTGAATAAGTATTCCTGGCATGACGATATTTTTTCGCTCTTTCTGCAGGGGGAAACCATCACCTCCGGGCGGTGGATGCTGCATGTGCTGGGAAAGCTGGAAATTCTGGTCTTTGGCGATGGACACTTCAGCCTTCCCCTGATGAATGGGCTGTTTTCCCTGCTATGTATTGGCCTCTCTGCCGGGCTCCTGGCCATGGGGCTGCGGTTGCGCTCCCGGGGGCTGGGGGCGCTGCTGGGCTCTGTCATGGCGGCCTTCCCGATGCTGGCTGCCCTGTTTGGCTTCATGTTCGCGGCGCCCTATTACATGCTGGCGCTGCTGATGATGGTAGCGGGGGCACTGCTGATCGGCGGGAAGCATTCCTGGGGCGCCAAGGTGGCGGGATGCCTGCTGAGCGGATGCGCGGTGGGGGTTTATCAGGCCTTTCTGCCGCTGCTGCTGACGGTGATCCTGCTGGCGGATATTCGAGCCATTGGGGAGAAGGAGGATGCCCTCGCCCTGGGAAAGCGATTGCTGCTGCAGGCCGTCTGCGTGGCGGGCGTCATGGCGATTTACCTGGCGGGTAGCCATTACTTCCTGAATAAATATGACCTGGAGATGAGCCCTTATATGGGCTTGAATCAGGCGGACACCCTGCCTCTGACGGTATATCTGGAGCGGGCAGGCCGGGCCTATGGGGAATTCTTCCGCCCGACCCGGAACGCTCCCTGGGATATGTATCCGCAGCATGCCTATTACCTGTATTACTTTGCCATGGGGGTCAACCTGGCCCTGGGCGCGGCGGCGGTGATTCGGGCCTGGAAGCAAAGCCGGGGAAAGGCTTTGCTGCTGGCGCTGCTGCTGGGGCTCTATCCCCTGGGCTGCAATTTCATTTTCGTGCTTTCCGCGGAGATTCACGGCCTGATGGTCTATGGCCAGGTGATGCATTTTGCGCTGTGCATCCTCCTGGTGGATCAGGTCCGGCTCCGGCCGGGCCGATGGACCCGGTGGGCCAGCAGCGCGGTGACGGTGGCGCTGGGGCTGCTCTGCGTCATGTATGCCAGGTATGATAATGAATGCTATTTCAAGACCGCCTTTTATCAGCAGGAGGCGATCTCCTGGGACACGGCCCTGGTGACGCGGATCAAGTCGGCCCCTGGCTTCCGGGATGAGCTGCCCGTGGCCTGGGTGAACCGCTATGAAATGCAGGACACGAGCCTGTACAATATGGAGGAGATGAAGGGCCTGAGCCTGACGGGGTACGAAGAAACCCTGGAGGAGTATGTCAATAACTGGGCCTGGGAAAGATTCCTGCAGCGCTGGTGCGGCTTTGACCCGGAGACAGTGGACGAGGCAGAAGTGAAGACCTGGCCGGAGGTGCAGGCCATGCCCAGTTACCCCGCGGCGGATTCCATTCAGGTGATTCATGACGTAGTGGTGGTGAAATTTGGCGAAGGGAGCGAGGGAACGTGAGGGTAGCGCAGTGGGCTCGGAAACGGCCGCAGCTGGCGGTGACTCTGCTCAGCGCCTTGCTCTTCGGCCTGGTGGCCCATGGGATGGGGCTGCTGAACAAGTTCTCCTCCCATGACGATATTGTGTCCCTCTTCGAGCTGGGAACCACCATCAGCTCTGGCAGATGGATGCTGCATGTGATGGACTGGCTGGAAACGATCCTCTTTGGACCAGGGCATTTCAGCCTGCCCCTGACCCACGGACTGTTTTCCCTCCTGTGCATTGCCCTGGCGGCTTGCCTGGTGGTGGATCTGCTGGGGCTAAAAAACCTGGGCTGCTGTGCCGGCCTGGCAGGAATCATGGTGGCCTTTCCGGCCATTGCGGGCCTGTTCGGATATATGTACACCCTGCCCTATTATGCGCTGGCCCTGCTGATGATGACACTGTGCGGCTGGCTTCTCTGCAAGGGAAAGGGATGGGGCAAGCTGCTGGCCATCGCCCTGGGTTGTTGCTCTGTGGGGGTGTATCAGGCTTTTTTGCCCCTGCTGCTCAGCCTACCGCTGCTGTATGATGTTTCGATTCTGCTGAACGGGGAAGGGGAGCTCAAATCCTTTTTCCGCCTGGCGGCGATGCAGGTGGCCTGTATGCTGGGGTTGATGGTCTGCTATTTTGCGGCGACCCGTTTTTTCCTGGCTAAGTTTCATCTGGAGCTGAACAGCTACATGGGCATTGATCAAATGGGGTCCACTAGCCTGGGCACCTATTTGCTCCGGGCGGCCCAGGCCTATCGGGAGTTCTTCTGGCCCCAGCGCAATGGAATAGCGGATGTGTTCCCGATGCATCTGTTTTATCTCAGCCGGGGAATGGTGCTCCTGGATGGCGTGTTTGCCCTTCGACTGCTGCTCCAGAAAGGAAAGCAGCGCCTCTCCGTCGCATTGCTGCTGGCGCTGCTTCTGGGGCTCATGCCCTTGGCTTGCAATTTGATTTATGTCATGGCGGGCACGGTGCATGGACTGATGACCTATGGCCAGGTGATGCAGGCGGCGCTGTTCCTCCTGCTGGCGGAGCGGCAGGAGTTCCGTTGGCCCGGAATCCAAAGGGGAGTCAGGGGATTCGCCGCGACGCTGCTGGGCCTGGCCTGCGTGATGTATGCCCGGTATGATAATCAATGTTATTTGAAGACGAATTTTCAGCAGCAGCAGGCCATCTCCTGGATGACGACCTTGGCCACGCAGATCAAATCCACGGAGGGATATCGAGATGATCTGCCGGTGGCTTTCATGAATCAGGAGCAAATTTCGGACCAAACCCTGTATCATATGCAGGAGCTGGACTTTATCCTCCTGACGCCCTATGACGGCACCCTGGGGGACTATTTGAACTCCTATGGCTGGCGAAAGTTTATGGAGCGCTGGTGCGGCTTCAGCCCTGCCTATGCCAATGAAGCGCTGTATGAAAACCTCCCGGAGGTACAGGCCATGCCCCATTACCCGGACGATGGATCCATTCAGAAGCTGGGGGAGGTCATTGTGGTTAATTTCTAAAGCCATCGCTGATTTGTTCCCATCAGCGCGAAAAGCCTCTTGCCTGCTTTGGTGATTTATCATCGTTTCTCACCCCCGCGCTCTGCGGGGGTGTTTGCATCAGCACAGATTAAAGCCCTCCCTGCTCCGGGAAGGGCTTTGTGATGGATTGATTTACATGATACAGCCCGCACATCAGCGCCATGGTGGAGACGATGAAGGCCTTGCTGGCCAGCCAGTAATGGATATAGGCGTGGTTCTTGGTCAGGACGCACCAGGCAAAGGGAATGCAGGCGATGAGCAGAAAAGGCACCAGCTGCCGGAGGCAGGCCTGGCGGGCGGCGCCTTCCCGAGGCGTCTTCCGCAGGAGACGGAGGATCAGGAAAAGCAGATAGCCCAGGAAAAGCAGGGTGAAGGGGGTATTGAAGAAGAAGCGGATGTTCCCCCAGAGGGTAGCGCCCAGGGTGACGACCTCGCCATAGGCCTCATCCCCGGTCCGCATCAGGAAGGTGGACAGCCCTTCCTCGAACACGTTAAAGCCGGTGAGGGCAGTGCCGATGACCCATTTCATCACCCACAGGAGTCCATAGCCCATGCCCCAGAAAAATCCCAGCCGGAGCAGGCGCAGCAGGGCGTCCCGAAGCTTCCGGTCCGGGGCCAGATAGAAGGCCACCACCAGGGGCAGCCCCAAGGCGGCCATGGGATAGGTCAGTACATCCCAGTAGGCGGTGCAGATGCCGGAAAACAGGAAGACCAGATATTCCCGGCTTTGCATGCGTCCCTTTCGATGGAGGAGCAGCAGCGTCAACACGGATAGCAGGGAAATATAGAACCCCAGGGAATATTCCAGGTTCAGGCCCATCACCGCCGGCGCCAGCATGGCGTAGGAGATCAGGAGGGGCAGAATCATACCCCTGGGCCGGGAGCCGCTCCGCCACATCAGGAGGCAAAGCAGCAGCACCAGCCCGACCTGGAGCGCCATGTTCAGCTGGCGAATGCGATGATAGTCAAGAACCTGGAGCAGCAATCGGTAGATGACGCTGTATCCGTGCCAATAGCGGGAGTAGGGCTCGAAGCCCTCATACTCCTCCCCCTCGATATAGTGCTTCACAAAAATTTGGACGGGGTCGAACTCTCCCATGACGCCGTGATAGGACATCATGGCGTATTCGACGGGGTGTTCCGAGGAAACGTTGCCGGCCATCAGCAGCATGATGGCGTCGGAATAGTTATCCAGCTTGCTGGAACACCAGGTGTGCAGATTGGGAAATTTCCCGGTGGCCTGGAAGATATCCGCGGAGCTGTCCAGGTGCTGATCCATAGGCTCTGCGGGCAGGAATTCGGACAGGATCAGCAGCCCCGTGCCCACCAGGGCGGAAAGGAGAATCAGCAGCAGGGACTGAGCGACATGACGCCAGAATTTTCCTTCGTTTTTAGGCTGGGTGGCTTCCATTGTGATTCGTCCCTTTCCTTGGCTCCGCCGCTTCGCCGCGGATGATTTCCGAAATCAGATAGCGAGGCCGATCCTTTAATTCATTGTAGATTTGGGCCAGATAGTATCCAATCAGCCCCAGGCTCAGCATCAGCACGCTGCCGATGAGCAAAATCAGCAGGATCACCGTGGTAAAGCCCTCCACCGCCGTGCCGGAAAAATAGCGCACCAGGGTTTGAATCCCCATGATCAGGGCCAGCGCCAGCACGATGCCGCCGCAGATGGTAATCAGCTGCAGGGGCGCGGAGGAAAAGGAGGTAATGTTCCGCACGGCGTAGCTGGTCAGAGCCCGGGAGCTCCATTTCGAGGTGCCGGCCTCCCGCTCCTGCACGTCGAATTCCACAGAGGTGGTTTTGAACCCGACCCAGGAGGAAAGGGCCCGGAAGAAGGCGTTCTTCTCGGGCAGGGACAGGATGGCATTCACCGCCTTCCGGTCCATGAGCTTGAAATCGGAGGCCCGGGACATATCGATCTTCGTAGCGTTGCTCATGAGCCGATAGAAGGTGCCCGCCGCGAAGCGATGCAGCACGGATTCGTTTCCCCGGGTGCGCTTGACGCCCTCGATAACCTCATATCCCTCCTGCCAAAGATGCAACATCTGGATCAAGGTCTCCGGCGGATGCTGCAGGTCGCAATCCATGACGGCGCAGCAGTCCCCCTTCGCCTGGGCCAGGCCGGCCATGATGGCGGCCTCTTTGCCAAAGTTGCGGGAGAAGTTGACGCCCACCACATGGGGATTGACCTGGGCCTGATGCTGAATCCTTTGCCAGGTGGCGTCCTGGGAGCCATCATTGACGAAAACCAGCTCGTAATCCATTTCTTCGGCCTGGAGCGTATGACCGATGCGCTCTACGGCCCGGTCGATGTTTTCTTCCTCGTTGTAGGAAGGCAGAATGATGGAAATCATGTACCGTTTTGTCCTCCTGATGCCCGGGGCGTCCTATTGCGGGCGCCCTGGGCGGATACACAACTCAATATAGCGGGAAGGGAAAGGCCTTACTATTGCAGGGACTGCTGAAGGGCATCGACCAGCAGCTCCAGACCGGCGGCGTCCTCCGGGGAGAAGCGATCCTGCACAGGGCTGTCGATATCCAGCACGCCGACGATACGATCCTCCTGCCGCAGAGGAAGGACGATCTCCGCCCGGCTGGCGCTGTCGCAGGCAATGTGGCCGGGAAATTGATGGACATCCGGTACCACCAGGGTTCTGCCCTCCGCCCAGGCGGCGCCGCAGACGCCCTTTCCCCGGGGAATCCGGATGCAGGCGGGCTTGCCCTGGAAGGGCCCCAGCACCAGATCCTCTCCCCGAACCAGATAAAACCCGGCCCAGTTCAGATTTGGCAACTGATCGTAGATCAGCGCGCTGGCGTTGCTCAGCAGGGAGGCAAACCAGCCCTCCTCCGCGGCGAAGGCCCGCAGCTGCTCCGCCATCAGGGCATAGTCCGGGCCGGGGGCGGCGGGCTGCCAGCCATCCTCGCCCCCGAGAACCGAGGGAAGGGTGATGGCTCCTGCTTCCTCCGGGGTCAGGCGCTTTTCATGCGCATTCCGCGGGGATAGATCGGCGCGCACGCCGGTGGTTTCCCATTCGCCGTAGCGGTCCGTGACGCCCCGGGTTTCGTCCCAGTCCGTGAAGCCTTCTGGTGCCACGTGGGCGTCCATGTCGCAGCGCAGGAACAGGGTGGCCGACCCCGCCCGCCAGGGGCGGCCCAAATAAGCCTGGCCCTCCGGGCAATTGCCGGAGAGGCGGCAGCGATGGAACACGAAGCCATAGGGCTGGGAGGCATGGGTGTTGGCGGCGGTGTACCATCCCCCCCGCTCCCCCATAAACAGGTCGCAGCCCTCGAACCAGCATCGATAGGAGCCGAAGATGAAATCCACGTCCCCCTCGATGTAGCAGCGCTCAAAATATTGCCGGCTGTGGGAGGGGTGCCCATCCTGCACCAGGGGAACCTGCTCCGCGGTGCCCTGCCGATCCCCCAAATCCGCCACCACGTCCGGAATCCGCAGAGGGCCGCAGTACAGGGTGTCCTGATGGGCAATCATCCGGCAGCCCCGCCAGAGGCCCCGGTCTCCCGCCGCGTAGACTGCCACCGCCTGGCCCACCTCGCGGCCATCGCCGGCGTCGTTGCGGATGGTGAGGTTTTCCACGGTGACATCCGCTGCGTTCACCATCAGCGTCCAGGAGCGGAAGGTGGTCCGCTCTGTGCCGTCTGGATGAAGCTCCAGGGCGAAGGAGGACCAGGTGAGAATGGTTTCCGCCGCGTCTTCCCCGACCAGGCAGGCGCCCTCCTTGTTGACGATGACTCGCTCGTGATAAATTCCCTTCCGGACGAAAACCTTCCGATCTCCCTCCCGCGGGTCCGCAGGCAGCGCGTCGATGGCTGCCTGGATGGTGGAAAAGGCTCCGCTGCCATCCTTTGCTACGATGATCATTTTGTCTCATTTCCTTTCTATGGAGCGGGAAACGGGGGCCTCCTGCCAAAAAGCAGAAAAGCATTTTGCTGCTGACGAGGAGGAAGAGGGTGCCCTCAGGCGTGCTCGCGCCGAGGGAGGGGCTTTCGGTCTCGTTTCCCGGAATCTTTGCTGCTTCAAAGATTGCCTTGATTCTACCATAACTCCTGCTTCTCCGCAATTGGGCGAGGCTGCTTTTGGCTGAGGGCGAAATTGATCTTTTCCTGCTTTTGTGCTATCTTGGAGGCGGAGAAAAGGAAGAAAGCGTGGAAGGAAGCAGGCCGGGAAGGGGAAAAGCGAGCAACCCCTTGAAAAGCGAAAAGAAAACAGGCGGCTTTCCCGGCGAAATTACTTGAACCAGCGTTTGTTGGAAAGAAACGGAGGAGAAGCAGAATGGCTGAATCCAGCGCCGCCACCCGGCGGTATGGATGTCCCGCCTGCGGCGGCGGGCTGCAGTATGATATCGACTCGGGGAAGATGAAGTGCGATCGATGCGATACATTGACCTCCCTGGCGGAGCTGCCCCGGGAGGAGCCGGGGGACATGCTGGAGGTGAATGAGTTCCATTGCCCCCAGTGCGGCGCTGCGGTGTATTCCACGGACACGGAGGTGACCAGCTTCTGCAGCTTCTGCGGCAGCGACGTGGTGCTGACGGGGAAGCTGGGGCAGACCCGGCGGCCCGCCTATATCGTGCCCTTCCAGGTGACCCGGGAAAAATGCGAACAGGCCTATCGGGATCATTTGAAGGGGTATCTGCTGGCGCCCTCGGCGCTGAAAAAGGCGGAGACCGTGTCCCATTTCCGGCCGGTGTATATTCCCTTCTGGTCCTATCGGGTGGAGGCCCAGGGCGTGGCGCGCCTGGAGGGCAAGAAGAGCTATACCCGGGGGGATTATCGCTATGACGAAACCTATGATCTGACCAT
Source organism: Clostridia bacterium (assembly GCA_017464305.1). Taxonomy (GTDB): domain Bacteria; phylum Bacillota; class Clostridia; order Christensenellales; family Aristaeellaceae; genus Aristaeella. The sequence continues at coordinate 259,437 of JAFUDS010000024.1, forward strand.
GGACGCCGTCATCAGCCAGAAGGGCATTCTGTACGACGCCTCTACCGCCTTCGAGGATGAAACTGCCGCCCTTTTGCAGCATACCATGCAGCAGGCGGAGCCCTTCCACCCCGCCTATCTCAGCGGGTTTTACGCCCAGGGGGCGGACGTGCCGGGAGAGACCTATCACCAGGAGGCGGCCGCCAGCGCGGTCCGGCTGTTTATGGACCAGGTGAAGGAAGAAACGGGCATGGATTCCGTGGAGATGAAGGGCAATATTGAGGAAAACTTCGGCCTGCCGGACGCCCGCTATCAGGAGCAGCTGGTGATGATGCCCGTGTGGCTCCTGGCCCATCGCCAGGGGGATCGAGTGGTTTATACCGCCATCAATGGCCGCAGCGGCGAGGTGGTCTGCGATGTGCCGGTCAGCAATGGCAAGGTGGCGGGGGTGACCCTGGCGCTGGCTGCCGGGCTGTTTTTCCTGCTGCATCAGTTTGTGACCCTGAAGCCAGAGCTGCTGATGGCCCTGTGCGCGGTGGTTTCCCTGATCATTCAGTATCAATTCTCCGGGGCCCAGAAGCTGCTGTTCAATCGGCGCACCCGGGCCTATGAGCCGGACTTCGCCCTGGGGCAGCGGGCCTTCGTGGGGCCGGCTCAGGCCTTGCTGCGGAAGGGGAAGGAAGGAATTTCTACCCGGGGCACGGGGGAATCCGCCCTGGAGAAGCTGAAGGGCCTGGGGCTGATTCTGCTCGCCGTTCTGGGCTATGCTGGCATTCAGGCCCTGTCCATCCTGGGCTCCGCCTTTGGTACCGCCGGGGGTCGGAGGATGATCGTGCTGCTGGCGCTGCTGGGGGTTCTGGTGACCATGGGGGTCCATTTGGCCCGCCGGGCCGGAAAGGAGAGCCGAGGCCCCTTGTGGCCCCGGGCCTTGTCGCTGCTGGCTTGTCTGGCGGGGCTGGTGAGCGTGCTTTCCGGCCAGGCGGAGGATCTGATCTATTATGGTTGCGCGGCGGCCATGCTGATTTCCGCCGGCATTGAGCTGGTGATGATCAATCGCGCCCATAATGAATATGCCTCTCGACCGACGCCCTTCTTTGGGGAGAAGGAGGCTGCAGCATGAGGAAACGAATTGTTGGGCTGCTGTTGGCGCTGGGGCTGCTGTGCCTGGCCCTGGGAGCCCTGGGGGAGAACATGCCCTATCTTCAGGATGACGCGGAGCTGCTGACCCCGGAGGAGGAGGCCGCCCTGTACGACGAGATGCTGCCCCTGTGCGAGTACGGCACGCCCCTTTTTTGGACGACCTATGAATCCGGCAATTACGAAACCCTGGCGGAGCGGTTTTATCATCAGCGGCTGGGCCAGGGGGAAAGCGGCACCCTGTTTGTGATCAATATGCAGGCACGCCAGCTGACCATTTTCTCCGATGGGGCCATTTATCGCACCATTACCAATGGCGAGGCGGAAACCATTACGGACAATGTGTTCCGTCTGGCGGGGCGGGGGGAGTATTACGCCTGCGCCAGCAGCGTGTACGCCCAGATCTATCAGCTCCTGAACGGGGAGAAAATCGCCCGGCCCATGAAATGGACCAGCAACGCCCTGCTAGCCCTGGTGCTGGCCCTGCTGGCGGTGTATCTGTACATCAGCCGCCGATATGAAACCCGGCCCCAGTCCGGCAAGCGGGGGGTGGCGCTGCCGATTACCGCGGCGGCCGCGGCAGCCTACGCCGCCAAGACGGCTAACACCCATGCCCGCATGACCAAGCAGAAAAAAACCAATATCAGCTCAGATTCCGGCGGGGGCGGCGGCCACGGGGGTGGCTTCTCCGGCGGGGGCGGCGGATCCTCCGGCGGCGGAGGCAGCCATGGGTTCTGAGTCCCTGGCCAGGGGGAGGGTGCATCCCGCCCTGATCAGCTGATCCCCGAGGGGGGATTTCAAATCGGCGTTCCAACCAGAAAAAGCAATTCTCTCAAAAATCAAAAAACGCATTGCCAAGCGATGGCTTTTCCGGTAAAATGGAGACCAAAGAGAAGGAGGCTGTGGACATGGATCGATATCTTGCCATAGACATTGGCGCGTCCTCCGGGCGGCATATCGTCGGCTGGGAGGAAGGCGGCCAATTGCGGACGGAGGAGGTTTTCCGCTTCCCGAATGGGGTGACGGAGCAGGAGGGGCACTTGGTCTGGGATCTTTTCACCCTGCTGGGGTACGTAAAGGAAGGGATTGAGAAGGCCCAGGCCGCGTATCCGGACATCGTCAGCCTCTCGGTGGACACTTGGGGGGTGGACTATGTGCTGATGCAGGGGGAAAAGGAGGTCCTGCCCGGCTATGCCTATCGGGACAGCCGCACGGAGGAGATCATCCCCCGGGTGCATGAGGCTGTGCCCTTCTCCCGGCTGTATGAGCATACCGGCATTCAGTTCCAGCCCTTTAACACCGTTTATCAGCTGATGGCGGATAAGGCGGCGGGCCGGCTGGAGGGGGTGACGGATTTCCTGATGCTGCCCTGCTGGCTGATGTACAGGCTGTGCGGGGTGAAGGCCCATGAGTATACCAACGCCACCACTGGCGGGCTGGTCAGCGCCAAAACCGGGGAATACGACGGGGAGCTGATCAGCGCCTTAGGGCTGCCGAAGCATCTTTTCCCCAAGCTGCGCCAGCCCGGGGAGGTCATCGGGGAATATCAGGGCATGCAGGTGCTTCTCTGCGCCACCCATGACACGGGCAGCGCCGTGGAGGGCATCCCCATGGCGGAGGACGCGCCCTACATCTCCTCCGGTACCTGGAGCCTCCTGGGGGTGAAGACGGAAAAGCCTCTGACCGATGCCGCCAGCCAGGCCGCCAACTGGAGCAACGAGGGGGGCGTGGGATACAACCGGTATCAGAAGAATATCATGGGCATGTGGCTGGTGAACCGGCTACGGGCGGAGCTGTGTCCCGATACCCCCTGGGACCAGATCATCGCCGAGGCTCAGGAGAAGCATTTTGATCACCTGGTGGACGCCAATGATCCCATCTTCCTGGCCCCGGAGAGCATGAAGGCCGCCTTTGACGCCCGGCTGCCCCATCCGCCCAAATGCGTGGCGGGGTATTTCCGCTGCGCCTATCGCAGCCTGGCCCAGAGCTATCGACAGGCCATCGCGGAGATGGAGCACAACACGGGCCGGAGCTATGACGCCCTGTATATCGTGGGCGGCGGGGCGAAAAACAGCTGGCTGAACCAGCTGACGGAGGAGGCCACGGGGAAACGGGTCATTGCCCTGCCCATCGAAGCCACTGCCCTGGGTAATTTGCATATCCAAATGAAGAAATAGAAGGAGGAGTTTGCCATGTTAGTCAATACCAAAGCCCGGATCGGCGTTTTCGCCATCGCGCTGGGCGCCTATCTGCCTCAGTTCCCCGGCCTGGTCCCCGAATTCCAGGGCCAATACGAGGTGTTCAAAAAGCGGATTCCGGACAGCGTGGAGCTGATCGACGGGGGCATCGTTACCACCAAGGAGCAGTCCATGGCCGCGGGGGATAGGTTCCGGGCCGCGGATGTGGATCTGGTGATTCTGCAGCTGCTGACCTATGCCACCAGCTATAACATGCTGCCCGCCGTGCGGGATCTGGATGTGCCGGTGGTGCTGGTGAATGTGCAGAAAAAGAAGGCCCCGGATTATGCCAACACGGATAACGAAACCTGGCTGGGCACCCTGTACGCCTGCGGCGCGGTGGGCGAGATGGTGGCGGACCTGGAGCGGGCCGGCAAGCGGCACGCGGTGATCACCGGTGTGGAGGAGGGCGGAGACCCGGCCCTGCAGGCGGAGATTGAGGATTGGTGCCGGGCGGCTCAGGTGCGGCGCCGCTTCCGGGATACCAACATCGCCCAGATCGGCCGGCCCTATCCCGGCATGATGGATCTGTACATCGACGAGACGAATCTGTATCACCGGATGTGGCTGTATACCAAGCAGTTCGACTGGGAAAAGATGTGGGCCATCGCCGATGATATCACCGACGAGGCGGCCATCCGGGCCAAGGCGGAGGATATTCTGGATACCTTCGAGATCGAGGGGGGCGCCACGGTGGAGACCGTGTGGGACATGGCGAAGTATGTGGTGGCCTTCGAGCAGTGGGTGAAGGATGAGCAGCTGGGCTTCGTGGCCAGCCACTACGATGGCTTCGCCCAGGGCGTGGCCGGGAAGCTGGATTCCATGCTGATTCCTGCCTTCTCCATGCTGATTAAGCAGGGAACCGCCTGCGCCGTGGAGGGAGACATCAAGGTGGCCATGGCCATGGGTATCCTGAAAACCATCGCCGGCACGGGCCAGCTCAGCGAGATGTACTCCATCGACTTTGATGAGGACATCTGCATCATCGGCCACTCCGGCTCCGGCGACGCGGACATCTCCCAGGCCCGGAAGCCCTCCATGAAGATCGTGCCCGTGTTCCACGGCAAGACCGGCGGCGGATACCTGACCCAGTTCTATCCGCCTACGGGCAGCGATATCACCTTCCTGGGCATCACCCAGGACAAGGACGGCCACTTCAAGTTCGTGGTGGCGGAGGGGGTCAATGAGGAAGGACCCATCTTCATGTTTGGCGACACTAACATGCGGATGCGCTTCTCCATCAGCGCCCGGGAATTCTGCAACCGCTGGAGCGAGGCCGGTCCCACCCACCACATGGCCGCGGCCGTGGGCCGGCATATTGACACCATCCTGAAGGTGGCGAAGATATTCAATGTGCCGGTAGATGTGATTACGAGATAAAGTTTTAGATGTGCGAAGGGATGTTTCACTCAGGGACCCTTGGAAGACGTCGGTACTTAGCGGGTGGCGAGCATACCGCGCGCGGTGCGCGAGGCGCTTGCGCCCGCGGTGCGCGTGCGAATCCTATTGCGAAGGCAACCGCTTTGTACCGCTACGTCTGGAACGGAGGCGCGAGCCGTGTCCCGGAGGGGAACTCCCGCACGCACGAAGCTATGTATACGAAAGGAAGAAGGATCATATGAGCATTTTGGATTTGGACATCATGAAGCGGTACATCCGCATGTGCAACGACGGCTGGCTGCAGGGCTGGCATGAGCGTAACGGCGGCAACCTGACCTATCGCCTGCTGAAGGAGGAGGTGTCGGAAATGGCCCCCTTCTTCGACGCGGAGCCCCGCCCCTGGGTTCCCATGGGCGTCACCGGCGCTAACCTGGCTGGGGAATACTTCCTTTCCACCGGCAGCGGCAAATTCTTCCGCAACGTGGTGCTGGACCCGGCGGATAGCCTCTGCGTGGTGGAGATCAACGACAAGGGCGATTCCTACCGGATCCGCTGGGGCCTGGTGAACGGCGGGCGGCCCACCAGCGAATTCCCGACCCATTTCATGAACCATTCCGTCCGCGTGGCCGCCACCGGCGGTGCCACCCGGGTCATCTATCACGCCCATACCCCCAATGTTATCGCCATGACCTATGTGGTGCCCCTGACGGATCGGGATTTTAGCCGCGCCCTGTGGAAGAGCGCCACGGAATGTCCGGTGGTTTTCCCCGGCGGTGTGGGCGTGGTGCCGTGGATGGTGCCCGGCGGCGCGGATATAGCCCTGGCCACCTGCGAAAAGATGAAGGACTTCGAGGCGGCGGTCTGGGCCCAGCATGGGCTCTTCGTCTCCGGGCCGGATTTTGACATCACCTTTGGTCTCATGCATACCATCGAGAAGAGCGCCCAGATTTGGGTGCTGCAGAAGAGCACCGGCCTGCCGGAGCTGCAGACCATTACGGACGACGGCCTCCGGGCCATCGCCAAGGAATTCGGCGTCACTCTGCGGGAGGAATTCCTGGATTAATCCATTCTTTCTTTCTCATCACGGCGGGCTTCCGACAGCGGGGGCTCGTCGTTTTTTTCTTCCATCTCCGTCGTTTCCGGCCAGGGAGCTCCGTTGTCCAGCGCCGTTTCCGGAGCCGTGGCGAAGGTGCTCTTCGGTGCACCCATAGCGGCCGGAGCGGCTTTACCCGCCCGGTGGGCAGGGGCTTTTTTCACCGAGGGCACCCGAAGATGCTCTGGCAGGTCCACGGCCTTCTTTTTCCCCAGCTTGTCCCGAACATAGTACAGCGCGTCGTCCCAGGAGAAGGGGGTGGCTTGGACGGGAATCCGGAGCCACCAAGCGGGGGCATAGAAAAGGATATAGCATTTTTCCGGCCACAGCTGCACCCGAGCCACCGCCCGCCAGGGCAGATCCTGCTCCTCCAGCCGCAGCACCGGGTTTTCGGCTTCCGGGTCGATCTGATCCATCAACCGGGGGGACTTCAGCCGGGCCAGCAGTTTGAGGGCGGTGGGCTGGGGGAGATACCTGGTTACGTGGACGCCCCGGCTGTCGATGACATAGTCCATCAGCTCCTTCCCCTGCAGCAGCAGAGCCAGGAAAATCAGGGCTACCAGGCTGAGAAAAATCAGCAGCAGCGTCCAGGGAAATTCCCCCTGAAAAAGCTTTTCCACCGCGGAAACGCCGCCGGAGACTCCTTCGGCGATCAGCACCAAAATCAGCACCGCCAGCCCCGCGGGCAGCAGCCACCGCATCACCCCGTTCCAGCACATCCAGTCCGTCACGGGCCGCCGCTCCGTGACCCAGGCGGCATGGGTGGCGGTTTTGGCCAGCTTCGTGCCGCAAAGGGGGCAGATGTCTCCGGGGGCAACCTCCCGGTTGCATTTTTTGCAATATGCTGTCAATGCCATGGATATTTCCTTCCTTGCCTTCGGGTTTGAGGGCTTCTCTTGGCTGCCCATGAGGCAGCGCCTGGGTCGTATTATACTCCGGTTTGAGCGCATGGACAATTCCCCCGTCTACTGATAAAATATCCCCTGTGAATTTGTTTCCCTGGAGGAAGGCTGGATGGAGAAGAATGATCTGCTCTCCCTGCGGGCGGAGAGCCTGGGCGCGGAGTTGGAGGGTGTTTGCCGCCAGGAGGGAATGGCGGTGTTCGTGCCCGGGCTGTTGCCGGGGGAGGAAGGGGAAGTCCGAATCGTGAAGGTGGAAAAGCGCTTTGCCTTCGGAAAGCTGATGGCCCTTTCTTCCTCGCCCTCGCCGAGCCGGGCGGAGATCGATTGTCCGGTTTATCCCCAGTGCGGCGGATGCAGCGGCCGGCACATGACCTACGCATCGACGCTGGAGGCGAAGCGTCAGCAGGTGGCGGATTGCTTCCAGCGCATTGGACACCTAACCGTGGAGGTGCTCCCGGTGCTGGGCATGGAGGCACCCTTGGCCTATCGGAATAAAACGGCCTGGCCCGTGGGGGGCGAAAAGGGCGCGCCCCAGCTGGGCTTTTTCGCGCCGAGAAGCCATCGCCTGATTCCCGTGCTGCACTGCCCCAACGCCATGGCGCCCACCGGGCGGATCGCGGAGGTGGTGCAGTTCTGGATGAAAGAATTTCAGGTGGAGCCCTATGACGAGCTGCGGCACCGGGGGCTTCTGCGCCATGTGGTGGTGCGGGTGAATCGGCAGGGGGAAGCCATGGTGACCCTGGTGGCCACGGGAAAGAAGCTGCCCCATGTGGCGGAGCTGGTGCAGGTGCTTTCCTCCCTGGGGGTGGTGAGCCTGTATTTGAACATCAACAGTCAGCGGACCAACGTGATCTTTGGGGATCAGTTCCAGCTGCTTTTCGGCCGGGGAACCCTGGAGGACGAGCTGTGCGGCCTGCTCTTTGAGCTGTCGCCCGCCTCCTTCTTTCAGGTGAATCCTGTGCAGACGGAGACGCTGTACGCCACGGCGCTGGAATTCGCGGCGCTTCAGCCCGAGGATACCCTGTGCGATGTGTATTGCGGCGCGGGGACCATTTCCCTCTTGATGGCGCGGTATTGTGCCCAGGTGACGGGGATCGAGATCGTGTCCGCCGCGGTGAAAAACGCCCGGGAGAATGCGGTGCGAAACGGTGTTTCCAACGCCTCCTTCCAGGCCGGGAAGGCGGAGGAGCTGTTGCCGAAAATGGTGCGGGAGGGGCTGCGGCCGGATGTGATCGTGGTGGATCCTCCCCGCAAAGGCCTGGAGCCCTCCGTCATCGAAGCCATCGCCCAGGCCGGGCCGGACCGACTGGTTTATGTCTCCTGCAACCCCGCCACCCAGGCCCGGGACGCGGCGCTGCTGCACGAGCGAGGCTATCAGATTGAAAAAATCCAACCGGTGGATATGTTCCCCTACACAGCGCATGTGGAGACGGTTGTTCAGTTTTCCAAATGATTGAGTATACTATAAATGCCCTTTGGCGAGACTTCCTTATTAATTCCCGGCCAGCTTTTTCTGTTCTCGCTCAATCTGCTTGATGCACTTATCCGGCGTCGGCAAATCTTCCGGCATTGTACCCCAACTCTTCAATCGTTTGTCGGACTTTCCTGCCAACCTCGAAATGTTTTATTGTAAAGATCCCAGGATCCATATTGTATAACACCTTTACTTGTGGTAGTATCGTTATGCAGTACGGATCTTTTTCTTCTTCTGTGCACTTTGACGAGTTTGAAATACAGGAGGTAAACATAGATATGGCAGCACCGATTAAAAAGGAAACTATCCATGCCGCCGGATTAGAGATCGGAATCTATACCACAGATTTCAAAAATGAGTACATTTCCTTGACGGACATTGCAAAATACAAGAGCACTGATCCTCGTATCACCATTCACAACTGGTTACGAGGAAGAGATATTGTCGAATTCCTTGGCCTATGGGAAGTTCTTCATAATCCCGATTTTAAACGTATCGAATTCGATACGTTTAAAGCAGATGCTGGTACAAATGCATTCGTTTTCTCTATCAAAGATTGGACTGAAAAACTGAGTGCTATTGGCTTGCTTACCAAATCCGGCCGATATGGTGGCGGGATCTACGCTCATACAGATATCGCTTTTGAATTTGCTTCCTGGATCTCACCTGAATTCAAGCTATACATTATCAAGGATTATCAACGCCTAAAATACGATGAAAACAGCCGTCTGTCTTTGTCATGGAACCTGAACAGGGAAATCGTAAAGCTGAATTATCGGATTCATACCGATGCCATCAAGGCTCATCTGATTCCTCCGGAATTGACCCCAGAGCAGATCTCTTACACATATGCAAACGAAGCTGATTTGATTAATGTTGCATTATTCGGTCAAACAGCAAAGCAATGGCGAGACCAAAATCCAGATAGTAAGGGAAATATGAGAGATCAAGCTTCTCTGAATCAACTGCTGGTATTGGCCAATATGGAAAGTTACAATGCAGTGCTAATTGAACAGGGAAAAGGCCAATCAGAACGGCTGGTAATGCTTCATGACCTGGCGGTTCAGCAACTGGAAACCTTATCAAAGCTTAGCACGGAAAACCTTCCAAAGCTTCCACAGGGAGGGCATGCATGAATCAGAAGATTAAGCGTTATATTTATACAGGCAGAAGGAACAAAAAACCGGCTTGAAAAGCAGATGGACACCTTAGACATCTCCGATCCATACTATGAGCAGAAAATTGCCGATCTTCAGCGACGTTAGGATGAACAGTATGGTATTATATCCGAAATCATTGCGTAGCAGGAAACCATAAATGAGTAACAGTATACAATCCGACAAGAAAAGCTGATTGGGGATCAGATCCAGCGTTTCGTAGTATTTGCCAGATGACTGCAAATCGTGTAAAATCCAATCAGAAAAAACTTCTGGAGAGGTGGATCATAGATGGCTAAGACGATTATGGCTGTAGGGGCCCATACTGGGGATGCACAGCTGACCTGTGGCTTGCTTCTGGCGAAGCATGCCATGGCCGGAAATCATATCATCACGGTGGATCTAACCGCCGGCGAGCGGGGCGCGCCGCCAAGCATGTCCGTTTCCGACTTCAGAAAAACGAACGTCTCTTCCGCCCAAGAGTTCGCGTCCATGCTGGGGGGAGAGAGCATCGTGCTGGATACGCCGGATGGAGAACTGGTGGACACCCCGGCGGCGGAGCTGCAGCTGGCCCGCTTGATGCGGGAAAAGAAAGTGGATGCTGTGCTCTACCATTGGAAAAACAGCATGCATAAGGATCATATCCAGGCCAGCAAAATCACAGAGAATGCCATTTTCTTCGCTTCCCTGGCTTCCTTTGAGCTGGATGGCCTGCCGCCCGCGCCGATTCGGCAAATGCTGTATGCTGAAAACTGGGAGGACGCAGAGGGCTTTGTCCCCTATTGTTATTTTGACGTGACGGAAGCGTTTCCGCTGTGGAAGGAAGCGGTGAAGAAGCTGTATTTGACCGAGCACTCCAAGGATTTCAAGTATCTGCGCTATTATGAAGCGCTGTCCATCATGCGCGGAGCCCTGATTAAAACAGATCATGCCACCGCCTTCGGAATCACCGAATACGCCAAACGGGTCAAGATGGACATATAGCGAGCTGCGTTTGCTGAATTAGGCTCCCGACCCCTTGTCCGTCTTCGCGGATAATGCACCGATGCCGGCAAAGAGGAAGGAAGCAAAAGAGCCTAATCCAAATTAGACTAATTTAGATTAGGCTATTTTGAAATGGGTTAATTGAGCCTCTATTTCTTGGCAGACCGCGATAGCGTCAGATCGGGGAGGATGATCCAGCATTCCTCGGGATCCTCCGGGGCTTTCCACGCGACGATATGGCGAACCTTTCCGCCGATGGGGAGATATCCCTTCCCCGCCATTTTCTCCAGCCGCTCCACACAGGCGCGGGAGAGCTTTCCGATCCGGAGGGGCTGGCCGTTGACCTCTGCTGTCAAATATTCTCCATCCACTCGTAGCGGCCAGCCAGCGTGCATTTTTCCGAGAATGCCCTGCCGGGTCTTGAAATAGCTCAGCGCCACATCCCGGTGGCCCAATTGCAGCAGTACCTTTCTGGGCGCTGGCTCCATCGTCCGGTTGACCGCCTCCTCTACGCCCTCTGGCAAGGGAGCGGGGAAGGCGTTTGGGCCGCAGTGGATATACAGCTCCCCTCTGGCCCGGGTCATGCCCACATAGACCCGCCTCTTTTCCTCCTCCGTGTTCATCCGGGCGCTTTGCAGCAACAGATACACCTGATCAAACTCCCGCCCCTTGGCCTTGTGAATGGTGGAAACCAGAATCGTGGCGCGATCTTCCATCAGGAAATCATCATCCCGGGATTCCAGAATGAAATTTTCCAGATCGGACCGATAATAGGTCATGCTGGTCCGCTCATAATCCTGCCACAGGCGGTGCATCAGGGGCAGCGCCTCGCTCCCTTCGCAGACGTGTTCCGTATGGGCTTTGGCCTGCTCCCACAGGGTCGAGGAGATAACCGGCCGGCCCCGCAGCCGCAGGTCCAGGAATTGCAAAAAGACTCGAATTTCCAGCAGGCTCCCCAGGGAGAACCCATCCATGCCCTGCACCAATTTCGCCGGGAGGCCTTCCAGGCGCAGCTGGGTAAAGATTTGCAGTGCTTCCTCGTTGGTGGAGGTCAAAACTGCGGCGCTTCCGCCCTGCCAGGTTTCCCGAACCTGACGGGAGAGGTAAGCGACGCAGGCTCCCGCGTGCCGGGTTATTTGCACCCGGCCAGGTTCTTCCCTTACCGCCCGCAGGGGCTCAGATTTCATTCTGCTTTTCATCCCCAGGGCAAAGCTGTTTTCCAGGGCGATGATGGCGCTGCCGCTGCGGTAATTTTCCGTCATTTCGTAGATTTTCGCGCCGGGCTCCTGGCTCAGCTGCCGTAGATACTGGGCGGAGGAACCCCGGAATTCGTAGATATTCTGGTCGTCATCCCCCACGGCGATGACCCGCATTCCTTCATTCTGCGCCATCAGCGCCCGCACCAGGGCGAACTCTGCCCCGTCCATATCCTGGGCCTCATCGATGACCAGCACGGTTTTTCGAATTTTCTCCGGCTCCACCTCTCCCTGGGTGATCATTTCCACCGCGGCTGGAACCACGCGGTCCGCCTCCTCCAGGCGCCCCACCCGTCCCAGCAGATCGAAGCACCAGGAGTGGAAGGTTTTGATTTCCACAAAATAGGCCGCGTTTCCGATCAGCTCCACCAGGCGCTTTTTAAACTCCGTAGCCGCCGCGCGGGAGAAGGTCAGCATCAGCAGCTGCTCATGCTTCACATCCTCCATCAGCAGCAGGGAGGCCAGCTTGTGCACCAGCACCCGGGTTTTGCCGCTGCCAGGCCCCGCGGCCACCACGATGCATCTGGATTCCGCGTCCGAGATGATTTCCTCCTGGCGGGAGGAGAGATTGCCGAAAAGCTGCTTATACTTCTGGGGCGTGATGTTCAGATTGATTTCCTTGGCCCGTTCATCCTGAAAATATTTTCGGATAAAGCGCTGATAGTCCATGCGGAAATAGTCCTGCACGAATTTCTGCGCCGCCGCGTAGCTTTGCACCATCATGTTGGCGTATTGCCCGACGATGTGAATCTGCTGAATCTTCTGCTGATAAAAGGCGTCCAGCAACCGATAATCCTCCCGCTTGAAGCGGATGCGGTTATCCATCTCAATCCGGTGAATCTCCATGCCGTTGTACAGCACCAGGAATCCGCCCTCCAGCTGCACCGCGCCGATTTTTGACAGATAGAGCAGCGCGTCCTCCAGATCCTGGAGGGTGGGTTCGCTGGCCGGGAAAAGCAGATCCAGCTGCCGGGGCAGGGAATTGTATTTTTTCAAAAGGCCGATCAAAGAGAAGGATACCGGCGCCAGCTCCGAATCATTCGCCGGGGAATCCTGGGCCAGGTCGTAGAGCTCCGCCACCGCGAAATGGGCCATATCCTTCCGGCGGGCGAACTTTTCCTGCAGGGCCCTTTCCTCCAGATTCCACTGCAGCTGCACCGTGCCCCGGCTTCGGTTCTCCCCCTTCTGGACATAGCCCTTGATGGCCCAGAAATACAGAATCGTGCGGATATTGCGGACGCTGGAATGGCTGAGCCCCGCCGCCAGCGCTGCCTCGTTCAGGGCCTTCAGGTCAAAGGGCTCGGCTGCCCCCCGAGTATGGTCCAGCAAAAAGCGCTCCAGCTCCAAGAAATGGACGAGGACGCTGGCGGATTTGTTTCGGCCCTCGAATTTCAGCACATAGGCGGACATATCCTGGGTGTCCGCCAGGAGACCCTCCCGGCGCAAAAGATGAATGACGTCAATGACCTCCCGCTTTTCCAGCCCCAGCAGGTCTGCGATGTAATCGATGCGGGATTCCGCTTCGTCATTGCCGGCCTTGGCGATGCTGCGGCGGGAGATCAGGAACTGCAGAATGCGCAGGGCATTTTGCTTCTCCGCCTCCGTGAACAGGGCGGAGGCTCGCACCCGGTCCCCGGCTTCCGCCATGGTGGCCGCCTGAATGCCGGAGGCATATATTCGGGGAACATTGCGGCCTCGGCGAACATAGCCTGCGTTTTCCAGGGCGGTGACCGCCGTTTTGACGCGGGTTTCCATCTCCGGACCCGAGGCGTCCCAGCCGGCCTGCCGGGCGATCTCCAGGGCCGAGCAGCAGATATCCTGCCGCCCGCGGGTCAATTCCTTAATGGCCTTCCAAACCTGTTGAATTTCCCCCATGCTGAGCCGGGTCTGGTTCAGGAGGAGGAAGTGCTTATCCAGGTCGTTGTTGTTGAACAGGACGTAGCATTCGGCCTGGGTTTCCGGATCCCGCCCCGCCCGGCCCGCCTCCTGCACGTAATTTTCCAGGGAATCGGAGATATCGTAATGGATCACCAGGCCCACGTCCTTTTTATCCACCCCCATGCCGAAAGCGGAGGTGGCCACCATGATCTGGACCTGATTGCTGAGGAAGGCCTCCTGGTTGGCGATTTTCTCCGCCGGGGTCATCTTTCCGTGAAAGGCCCGGGCGCAGAATCCGTCGCTGTTCAGCTTGTCCGCCACCTCCCGGGTTCGCCTGGTTCGGGAGCAATAGATAATGGTGGGGCATTGCCGCTCGGAAACCAGCAGCCGGATGGTGTTATATTTCTCCTGATCCGTCTCCTGGAACAGCACATTATAATGAAGATTTTCCCGCTCCGCGCTGGAGGCGAAGAGGGAGAGATCCTGATTCAGCTTCTGATGGAAGTAATCCCGGATATCGCTGATGACCTTCTGCTTGGCGGTGGCCGTAAAGCAGGAGACAGGGATGGGGCGTTTGTCCTGCCGCTGCTCCTGCAGATTCCGAATGAAATCCCCGATGTACAGGTAGTCCACCCGGAAATCCTGCCCCCAGGCGGAGAAGCAGTGAGCTTCATCAATGACGAAGCGAACGATGCTCCTGGACTGCAGCAGCCGCTCAATGGTTTTGGAGCGCAGCTGCTCCGGGGAGATAAACAGGAGACAGGCGCTGCCGTTCAGCACCCGCTGGCAGGCGTCCGCCCGCTCCACGGGGCTGAGCATGCCGTTGATGGTAACCGCGCTGGTAATTCCCGTGGCCATCAGATGATCCACCTGGTCCTTCTCCAGGGATTGCAGGGGGGAGATGACCACTGTCAGCCCGTGCAACGCTTCCCCCTGCATCAGGGCCGGCAGCTGGAAGGTGATGGACTTGCCGCCGCCGGTGGGGAAGATGGCCAGCAGGCTTTCCCCGTCCAGGGCGGCCCGGGCGGCGTCCTCCTGCAGGGGCTCTCCGTCGTAGGTGCGAAAGGCCGTGTATCCAAAGTATTTCTGCAGCCCGCGGTGCAGGTTCAGCCGCTGATCGCAGTACGGACAGCCCTCCCGGCAGGGAACGCCCCGGAGCAGCCGCAGTACATCCGCTGTCCGGGGATAATTGCGCAGCACCCAGGCCGGGGTGACGGATTGCTCATCCCGCGTGCCGATCACCGCCAGGGCATAGGCTAGCTCCACCGGGCTTTCCTGAATCAGGGGATCCAGCTCCGCGTGGGCGCAGATGAGCCCCTGCCATTCTCGGCGAATCTCCGCGGGCAGATCAATGTAATCTGAAAAATCGCTGAGGACAGCCCAGAAATCCCGAAATTCCGGAACCTCTCGCAGCAGCGCGTGATAGATCCGCTGAATCCCCTCCGGCAGGGCGAGGAAAGCGTTAAGCTCGTCCTGATAGAGCTTTTCCGCTTTTCTGCAGTCGTTGACGGGATTGTTCAATTCGTCCACCTGGAGTTTATCGTCCTTTAGCAGGGCATGATAGGGATGCTTGGGGAAAAGCAGAGGGCTGAGATAGAGGGTGTCGATGATTCGTCCGTTCCATCTGACACCAGCCTGTTGCTGGATCAGGGGCAGATCGTGATGGCTGATGTTGTGGCCGCAAAGGGTATCCACGCCTTGAAGAAAGGACAGCAGATCCGCCATGGACCCGCCGTGATAGACCGCCTGATCCTCCCGCAGGGCGCCGATATCCTTGATGACGCCGTTTTCCGCGCTTGCTTCCAAATCCAGCCAGGCCAGCATCCGCTTTCTCCCTCCGGTCTTTCTGTCGCTTTTCCTTTGTCTGCCAGATATTATACTGTCCCTTCCTGTTTTTATCAAATCTTTTCGCGGCCTTCCGTTCACGGGGCTGCTTTTTGTGGTATGATAAGGGAAAGGCCGAAGAAAGATGGCGAGGAGGGCGAATATCATGAAGGAAAAGACCGGAGAGGAAAATGGGCGGGAGGCCCAGGGAGTTCAAGTGTCCTATGAAACCCTGAATCCCTCCACCATGCTGAGCCCGGTGCCGGTGGCGCTGGTCAGCTGTGCTGATCCGGAGGAGCCCGTGCGGCGGAACCTGCTGACCATCGCCTGGGCGGGGACCATCAACTCCGATCCGCCCATGCTGAGCATCAGCGTCCGCAAAAGCCGGTATTCCCATGATTTGATTCAGCGGTCCGGGGAGTTCGTGGTCAATCTGACTGACGAGAGGCTGGCCCGGGCCGCCGATTTCTGCGGCGTGTGCAGCGGGCGGGATCTGGACAAGGCCGCCGAAACCGGGCTGACCTATATCCCTGCCCAGGGGTTGGATATCGCCCCGGCGGTGGAGGGCGCGCCGGTGTGCATCAGCTGCAAGGTGCGAGAAGTGAAGGAGCTGGGGAGCCACGATCTTTTCCTGGCGGAGGTGGCGGCGGTGACGGTTCGGGCCGATCTGCTGGACGCCCAGGGCGGCCTCCATCTGGAGCGGGCCAGGCTGGTGGCCTATAATCACGGTTTCTATCAGCGGTTGGGAGAAACCCTGGGCTTCTTCGGCTGGTCCGTGGCCCGGCCGGAGGCCCTGCAGCGGCGGATGGCTGCCTATCAGCCGGAAAATAGCTATGAATTGAAATCCGCCCGCTTCTTGGCCCGGGACGCCCTGACTGCCGCCATTCACGCCGGGGATACGGTGGTGGACGCCACCATGGGAAACGGGCACGACACCGCCTTCCTCTGCGATCTGGTGGGGCCCGCCGGGCGAGTGTATGCCTTCGATATTCAGGAGCAGGCGGTGGCGCAGACGCGGCAGCGGCTGCAGGCCCTGGGCCTGATGGACCGGGCGAAGCTCTTCGTCCTGGGGCATGAGCATCTGGCGGAGCAGGTGTCCGAGCCCGTGGCGGCGGTGGTGTTCAATCTGGGCTGGCTGCCGGGCGGGGATCATGGGGTCACCACCCATTGGGAGACCACCCGGACGGCCATCCAGGCGGCGCTGACCTTGTTGAAGCCCATGGGCGTCGTGGTCATCTGCGCCTATCCCGGCCATCCGGAGGGGGATCGGGAACGAAGGGAGCTGACGAGCTTCCTTTCCGAGCTGTCCAATCGGCGGTATAACGTGCTGCATCAGTCCTTCCTGAATGCCACCGCCGGCGCGCCGGAATGCTTTATTATCCAGAATCAGCGATAAAATAGGAAAAACCACCGTTCGAAGAAGAATGTACAAGGAGGATCGGGAGATCATGTGGACCAAGGGAAACTACCGGCGAAACCTGATGGATATGCACATTGACGACTGGAACGAGGAATTCCTGTCCCGGATCAATGTTCAGGAATATGTGGACGCCCTGGAGGATGCCGGGGTGCAATGCGCCATGGTGAAGGCCAAATCCCATACCGGGCTGTGCTATTGGCCGGCGGAAATTGGCCGGATGCACCGGGGGCTGAAGGGCTATGATTTCTTCGGCGAAATGGTGAAGGCCTGCCATGAAAAGGGCATCGCCGTCATCGCCTATTATTCCCAGATCTTCGATAACTGGGCCTATGATCAGCATCCGGACTGGCGGCTGGTGGCGCCGGATGGCAAAAATTTCCGTGAATATCGGGGGCTGGGCTGGTTCCGGTCGGGCCGATATGGCATCTGTTGCCCCAATAATCCGGATTATCGGGCCTATGTGCGGGCCAATTTGCAGGAGCTGAACCGCAAGTATGACTTTGAGGGGATGTTTCTGGACATGACCTTCTGGACGGAGGTTTGCTATTGCCCCAGCTGCCGGAAGCGCTATCTGGCCGAAACGGGGCGGGAAATTCCGCGGGTGGTGGATTGGCAGGATCCGGTCTGGCAGGATTTCGCCCAGCGGCGGGAGGAATGGCTGGCGGAGTTCGCCCGCTTTTCCACCGAAAGCGTGAAAGCGGTGAAGCCCCAGGTGACGGTGGAGCATCAGTTCTCCATGATCGCCACCTCCTGGGTCAATGGCTCCACGGAGCTGCTGACGGAGGCCTCGGATTATTCCGGCGGGGATTATTATGGCGGCTATCTGCAGCAAAGCTTCATTAATAAGTATTATCGCAGCGTGTCCGCCTCCCTGCCCTTTGTGTATCACACCGGGCGATGCGATCCGGAGCTGGCCTTCCATACCACGACGAAAACCGAGGAGCAGCTGATTCTGCATGCCATCACCGCCCTGGTGCACGACGGCGCCTTCCTGCTGGTGGATGCCCTGAATCCGGACGGGACCATTGTGCCGGAGGTCTATCATGACCTGATGAAACGGGTCTATGGCTTTACCCGCCCCTATGAGCCCTATGTGGGCGGGAAGCTGAAGACCGACGCGGCCATTTGGTTCCCCTCCCGGGCCAAGCATAACCCGGAGCTGAACGGCATCGACGTCCGGGATAAATCCATGGACCCGGATATCTTCATTGAGGCGCCGGTGGCCATGACTTCCATCCTGCGGGAGAATAACGTCCCCTTCCACGTCATCGGCAGCAAAAACCTGCGGGAGTACGATGGGCAGCTGCTGATTCTCTCCAATGTGGCCAGCATTCGGGAGGAGGAGATGGACGCCCTGGAAGCCTTCGTGGCCCGAGGCGGCAGCCTGTATGTTTCCGGGCCCATCGCCCATCCGCGGCTGGAAAAGCTGCTGGGGGTGCGGGTAGTGGGAAGGACGGATCATGAATTTACCTACATGGATCCCACTCCCGCAGGCGGGGAGCTGAAGGGCTTCTCCGCCCTGGCGCCCCTGACGGTGCCCCGATTCCAGTATCTGGGAGAGATTCTGCCGGAGGCGGAGGGGGTGGAAACCCTGGCGACGCTGACCCTGCCCTGGACCATGACGGGGACGGATCAATTCTCTGCCATTCATTCCAATCCCCCCGGCATCCATACGGACCGCCCGGCCATTACCAGGCGGCAGTTGGGTCAAAGCCAGCTGATGTGGACCGCTGCGCCCCTGGAGCTGAGCCAGCCCTATATGAGCCGTCAGGCGGTGAAGAATCTGGTTTGCGGATTGATGGGCGAGCCGGTGTTCCGGTCCAACGCGCCGAAGTTTGTGGAGATCCTGTGCTGGGAGAAGGAAGGAAAAACCTACCTGGCTGCGCTGAACGAGCAGGAGGAATCCCCCGTGGTGCCCCTGGATGATATTTGGGTGCAGGTACCGGGGAAAGTCCGGGCCCGGCTGTTGCCGGAGGGAACGCCCCTGCAGACGGAGACGGCGGAGGGAGGGACGAAGATTCACCTGCCGAAGCTGTACCTGGCTCAGGTGATGGCAGTGGAAAACTGTGAAGCGGAATAGGATGGAAAGAGAGGAAGACGAAAGATCTCCCGGGAGCAGGGGAGTGACAAATTTTCGCGGCGATGCAAACTGGTCGGAAAGCGAGCGGAAGATAAGGGACACAAAATATAGCATATTAAAATAGGAAGAAATATCAATATCTGGGACGTTGAAAAAAATTTCAAAAAAATTAAAAAAATCCGAAAAAATCGCTTGACAAAGCAGGTGAAATTTGATATCCTAACAAAGCTCGCTCGCGAGAGCCCCTCAATTAGGGCTTGAAAGAGCAAGCGGACCGAACCTTGAAAACGATACAGAAGAGAGAAACGCGTAAGAAGAGAGGAACCGAGCGAACCGAGGCGAAGGCCAAGGTAAGCAAGCGAAAGACAGCGAAGATTCTGAAGAGTTTAGATGATGGAAGCAGAGGGAGCGAAAGCGACCGAAGCGGAAAGTCATTTAAGGATTAAACATAAGAGTTTGATCCTGGCTCAGGACGAACGCTGGCGGCGTGCCTAACACATGCAAGTCGAGCGGAGACATGCGACAGAAGATGAAGGTTTCGGCTGGAGTCGGAAGATGTATGTTTTAGCGGCGGACGGGTGAGTAACGCGTGAGCAACCTGTCCTTCACAGGGGGATAACACAGCGAAAGTTGTACTAATACCGCATAAGACCACAGAGCGACATCGCTTAGGGGTCAAAGGAGCAATCCGGTGAAGGGTGGGCTCGCGTCCGATTAGATAGTTGGTGAGGTAACGGCCCACCAAGTCGACGATCGGTAGCCGACCTGAGAGGGTGATCGGCCACATTGGAACTGAGACACGG
>JAFUDS010000025.1 GCA_017464305.1 Clostridia bacterium
ATGTTTCACTCAGGGGCCCTTGGAAGACGTCGGCACTTAGCGGGTGGCGAGCGCGCACGCGCGAAGGCAGCCGCTTTGTGCCGCTACGTCTGGAACGGAGGCGCGAGCCGTGCCCCGGAGGGGAACTCCCGCGCGCTTACGACTAAACAGTTTACGAAAAGGAGCAAAATCCATGAAAATTATCGTCGTTGGCAGCGGCGGCCGCGAGCACGCCATCATCAAGAAATTAAAGGAAAGCCCGAAGGTTTCAGAAATCTTTGCCCTGCCGGGCAACGGCGGCATCGCTGCGGACGCCACCTGCGTGGATATCTCCGCCATGGACATCCCCGCCATCGTCCGCTTCGCGAAGGAAAACGCCATCGATTACGCCGTGGTGGCGCCGGACGATCCCCTGGTGGCGGGCTGCGTGGACGCACTGGAGGCGGAGGGGATTCCCTGCTTCGGCCCCCGGGCCAATGCCGCCATTATCGAGGGCAGCAAGGTCTTTGCCAAGAACCTGATGAAGCAATACGGCATCCCCACCGCCCGCTATGAAACCTTCGACGACGCGGAGGCGGCCCTCAAGTATCTGGAAACTGCCCCCATTCCCACCGTCATCAAGGCGGACGGCCTGGCTCTGGGCAAGGGGGTCATCATCGCTGCCACCCGGGAGGAAGCGAAGCAGGCCGTCATCGGCATGATGCGGGAAGGCCAGTTCGGCAAGAGCGGGGAGCGGGTCGTAATCGAGGAATTCCTCACCGGGCCGGAGGTCTCCGTGCTCAGCTTTACCGACGGCCAGACCGTGGTCCCCATGGTCAGCTCCATGGATCATAAGCGGGCCGGGGACGGGGATACAGGTCTGAACACCGGCGGCATGGGCACCATCGCCCCCAATCCCTATTACACGGAGGAGGTGGCTGCCCGGTGCATGGAGGAAATCTTCCTCCCCACCATTCGGGCCATGGCCAAGGAAGGCCGCTCCTTCAAGGGCTGTCTGTATTTCGGCCTCATGATTACCCCCGATGGCCCGAAGGTCATTGAGTATAATTGCCGCTTTGGTGATCCGGAAACCCAGGTGGTGTTGCCCCTGCTGGAGGGCGACCTGCTGGAAATCATGCAGGCCGTAACGGAGGAGCGGCTGGCGGAGACGCCTGTCCGATTCTCGGAGGGAGCTGCCGCCTGCGTCATCATGGCTTCGGAAGGCTATCCCGTGGCCTATGGAAAGGGCTATGAAATCACCATCCCCGAGGAAGCGCTGCCCCATGTGTACGTGGCGGGAGCGAATCGTCAGGGGGACAAGCTGGTCACCAGCGGCGGCCGGGTGCTGGGCGTCACTGCCGTGGCGGAGGATCTGCCCCAGGCCCTGAAGCAGGCCTATGCCCTGGTGGATACCATTCATTTTGATCATGCCTTCTATCGCCGGGATATCGGCGCGAGAGCTTTGAAAGCGGTGGAGAAATAAAGATGGTTTACAGAATTTTTGTGGAAAAGAAGCCGGGCCTGGACCAGGAGGCCCGGGGCCTGTATAATGACGCGCGGACCTTCCTGGGCATTCAGCATCTGGAGAAGGTGCGGGAGCTGAACCGCTACGATGCGGAAAACATTGCGCCGGAGGTGTTCGAAACCGCTCGGCGGGAGGTGTTCTCCGAGCCCCAGTTGGACCTTACCTTCCCGGAGATCGATGGGGAGGGCGCTGCGGCCATCTTCGCCGTGGAATACCTGCCGGGGCAGTTTGACCAGCGGGCGGATTCCGCCGCCCAGTGCATCCAGATGCTGAGCCAGGGGCAGCGTCCCTTGATCCGCAGCGCCAAGGTCTATCTGCTGTATGGCGCCCTGACTCCGGAGGAGATCGACGCCATCAAGAAATACGTCATC
The DNA here is from genome assembly GCA_017464305.1 of Clostridia bacterium. Classification (GTDB taxonomy): domain Bacteria; phylum Bacillota; class Clostridia; order Christensenellales; family Aristaeellaceae; genus Aristaeella. The sequence continues at coordinate 1,855 of JAFUDS010000025.1, forward strand.
AACCCCGTGGAGGCCCGGGAGGCCAGCTTGGAGAAGCCGGAAACCCTGGAAACCGTCTATGATCTGCCCAGCACCGTGGCCACCCTGGAGGGCTTCACGGCCCTGGACCGCCCGGCCCTGGAAAAGTTTGTGACGGACTATGGCCTGGCCATGGACGCGGACGACATCGCCTTCTGCCAGGAGTATTTCCGGACCGAGCGCCGGGATCCCACCATTACGGAGATCCGCATGCTGGACACCTACTGGAGCGACCATTGCCGGCATACCACCTTCCTGACGGAGATCGACGGCGTCCGCTTCCAGGATGAGACCCTGGAAAAGGCGTGGCAGAGATATCAGGAAACCCGGAAGGATCTGGGCCGGGAAGGGAAGCCCATTTGCCTCATGGACCTGGCTACCATCGCCGCCAAGGCCCTGAAGCGCCAGGGCAAGCTGGGAAAGCTGGATGAATCAGAGGAAATCAACGCCTGCACGGTGAAGATGGAAATCGAGCGGGACGGGGTCAAGGAGCCCTGGCTGCTCTTGTTTAAGAACGAAACTCATAACCACCCGACGGAGATCGAGCCCTTCGGCGGCGCGGCCACCTGCATCGGCGGCGCCATTCGGGACCCCCTGTCCGGACGGGCCTATGTCTACGGGGCCATGCGGGTCACTGGCGCGGCGGATCCCACCAAGCCCGTGGCAGAGACCATCCCCGGCAAGCTGCCCCAGCGGAAGCTGGTCACCACCGCCGCGGCGGGCTATTCCTCCTATGGCAATCAGATCGGCCTGGCCACGGGCATCGTGGATGAAATCTATCATCCGGGCTATGCGGCCAAGCGGATGGAAATCGGCGCGGTCATCGCCGCCGCGCCCCAGGAAAACGTCCGCCGGGAGCGGCCTGCCCCGGGGGATGTGGTCATTCTGCTGGGCGGCGCCACCGGCCGGGACGGCATCGGCGGGGCCACGGGATCCTCCAAGGCCCATAATGCCCACAGCGTGGAAACCTGCGGCGCGGAGGTCCAGAAGGGCAATGCCCCGGAGGAGCGGAAGCTGCAGCGGCTGTTCCGCAATCCTGCGGCCACCCGGCTCATCAAGCGGTGCAACGATTTCGGCGCCGGCGGCGTCTCCGTGGCTATCGGCGAATTGGCGGACGGGCTGGAGATCGATCTGAACCGGGTGCCGAAGAAATACGAGGGCCTGGACGGCACGGAGCTGGCTATCTCTGAGAGCCAGGAGCGCATGGCCGTCGTGGTGGCTCCGGAGGACGCGGAAGCCTTCCTGGCCCTGGCGGAGCGGGAAAACCTGCAGGCCACCCCTGTGGCGGAGGTCAAAGCGGAACCCCGACTGCGGATGAATTGGAATGGAAAGACCATCGTGGATATCAGCCGGGATTTCCTGAACAGCAATGGCGCCCCGAAGCATATTGAGATTACCCCCGAGGCCTCCCAGTCTGCGGGGGCGGAAACCGCAGAGGAAGGTGCTTTCGCGGACCGGATGCGCCGCTTGGCGGGCAGCCTGGATTTCTGCTCCCGGCAGGGGCTGTCCGAGCGGTTTGATTCCACCATCGGGGCCGGTACCGTGCTGATGCCCTTCGGCGGGGAATATCAGCTGACGCCCATTCAGGCCATGGTGCAAAAGGTGAGTCTGGAAAAGGGAAATACCGATGATTGCACCCTCATGGCCTGGGGCTATGACCCGCAGCTGACCAGCCGCAGCCCATACCATGGGGCCTATCTGGCGGTGGTGGACAGCGTTTCCAAGCTCATCGCCGCCGGCGCGTCCTTCGAGGATGTATACCTGACCTTCCAGGAATATTTTGAAAAGCCCGGCGCTGACGGCAAGCGCTGGGGCAAGCCTCTGGCGGCCCTGCTGGGCGCCTTTGAGGCCCAGATGAACCTGGGCATCGCCGCCATCGGCGGCAAGGACTCCATGTCCGGCTCCTTTGAGGATCTGGACGTGCCCCCGACCCTGGTTTCCTTCGCCGTCACCACGGGGAAAACCGGCGAGATCATCTCTCCCGAGCTGAAGCAGCCCGGCCATCCCCTGGTGGTGCTGGAGCCGGAAAGGGACGCCCAGGGCCTGCCGAAGACGGAAAGCCTGCTGGCCCTCTATGCCCAGATTACGGCCCTGATCCGGGCGGGCAAGATCGTCTCCTGCCGGGCCATGGAAATCGGCGGTCCCGCTGGCAGCGCTCTGAAGATGGCCTTCGGCAACGGGCTGGGGATATCCTTTGAGGAGGGCTGGACCCTGGCGGAGCTGCTGGATTGCCAGTATGGCTCCTTCGTGGCGGAGCTGAGCGAGGAGCTGGATATTGGCCGCCGGCTGGGCCGGGTCCATGGCGGCAGCCATCCCAGCCTGATCTGGCGGGGAGAGACGGTTTCCCTGGCGGAGGTCTATCGGGAATATCACCAGACCCTGGAGCGGGTGTATCCCACCCTGAACCCGGAATGGGACGAGGAAGCCCGCCGGCAGGCGGACCCCTGCGGCGCCCAGACCCGGGAAGCGGATCGGGCGGAAGCCTTCTGTCATCAGGCGAAGGAATGGAAGGCCCCGGCGGTGCGGGTAGCGAAGCCGAAGGTGCTGATTCCCGCCTTCCCCGGCACCAACTGTGAATACGATAGCGCCCGGGCCGTGGAAGCGGCGGGAGCCGAGGCAGAGATTTTCGTCGTTCGGAATCGGACCGCAGAGGAAATTGTCCGCAGCGCGGAGCAGTTCGCCAGCAAGGTGGGTGACAGCCAAATCATCTTCATCCCCGGCGGCTTCTCTGGCGGCGACGAGCCGGACGGCAGCGCCAAGCTGATCACCGCCTTCTTCCGGAACCCGGCGGTGAAGGATAGCGTAACGGAGCTGCTGGAGCGGCGGGATGGCCTCATGTGCGGCATCTGTAATGGCTTCCAGGCCCTGATCAAGCTGGGCCTGGTACCCTATGGCAAGATTCTGGAGACGGACGAGCATTGCCCGACCCTGACCTATAACACCATCGGTCGGCATCAGAGCCGCATCGTGCGGACCCGGGTGGCCAGCAATCTGAGCCCCTGGCTGCGGGAGGCGGAGCTGGGCGGCATCTACAGCGTGCCCATCAGCCACGGCGAAGGCAGATTCCTGGCGGAGGAGAGCCTGATTCAGCAGCTGAAGGAAAATGGCCAGATCGCCACCCAGTATGTGGACCTGGCGGGGAACCCCACCACGGATATTCGCTATAATCCCAATGGTTCCATCGCCGCCATCGAGGGCATTACCAGCCCGGATGGCCGGGTCTTCGGCAAGATGGGCCACAGCGAGCGGGTCGGGAAGGATCTGTATAAGAACGTACCCGGCAATTACGACATCCGCATGTTCGCCTCTGCGGTGAAGTATTTTAAGTAAGAATAAAGGAGTCCCCGCAGAGCGGAATATATATCACAAAGCTTTTCCCGCGGAGCGGGGAAAGCAACTAAAAATGCTCCCCCGCGAAGCGGGGGAGTATAAACCTCAAGGACTTCTCATGAAAAACAAGCAAGAAAAAAGGAGCCCCTATGACATATAAATCCGATATTGAAATCGCTCAGGAATGTCAGATGCAGCCCATTCAGGAGATCGCCCGCCGGGCTCATATCGACGAAAAATATCTCGAACAGTATGGCCGCTATAAGGCGAAGGTGGATCCCACCCTGCTGAAGGAAACGGATCGCCCGGATGGCAAGCTGGTGCTGGTCACAGCCATTACTCCCACCCCGGCGGGGGAGGGCAAAACCACCACCACCATCGGCCTGGCGGATGGATTGCGCCGCATCGGCAAGGATGTCACCGTGGCCCTGCGGGAGCCCTCCCTGGGGCCGGTGTTCGGCGTCAAGGGCGGCGCTGCCGGCGGCGGATATGCCCAGGTGGTGCCCATGGAGGATATCAACCTGCATTTCACTGGGGATTTCCATGCCATCGGCGCGGCCAATAACCTGCTGGCGGCCATGCTGGATAACCACATTCAGCAGGGGAACAGCTTGGGTATCGATCCCCGGCGGATCACCTGGAAGCGCTGCGTGGATATGAACGATCGGCAGCTGCGGTTCATTACGGATGGCTTGGGTGGGCGCATCAACGGTACCCCTCGGGAGGATGGCTTCGATATCACCGTGGCCAGCGAAATCATGGCCGTGTTCTGCCTCGCCACCTCCATCACGGACCTGAAGGAGCGTCTGAGCCGGATCATCGTCGGCTATACCTATGACGAAAAGCCTGTCACCGCTCGGGACCTGAAGGCCGTCGGCGCTATGACGGCCCTGCTGAAGGATGCCCTGAAGCCCAACCTGGTCCAGACCCTGGAGGGAACCCCTGCTTTCGTCCATGGCGGGCCCTTTGCCAACATTGCTCATGGATGCAACAGCGTCATGGCCACTCGCCTGGCCCTGAAGATGGGGGATTATACCGTAACCGAGGCCGGCTTCGGCGCGGACCTGGGGGCGGAAAAATTCCTGGATATCAAGTGCCGCATGGCGGGGTTGACACCGGACGCTGTGGTCGTGGTGGCCACCGTTCGCGCCCTGAAGATGCATGGCGGGCTGGATAAGAAGGAGCTGGCAACGGAGGATCTGGCCGCCCTGGAGCGGGGCGTGCCGAATCTGCTGCGCCATGTGAGCAACATCAAGAATGTATATCATCTGCCCTGCGTCGTGGCGGTGAACCGTTTCCCCACCGACACGGATGCGGAGATCGATTTCATCATCGCCAAGTGCCGGGAGCTGGGGGTCAATACCGTGCTGTCTACCGTGTGGGCGGAGGGCGGCAAGGGCGGCGAAGCCCTGGCCCGTGAAGTGGTCCGCCTCTGCGAGGAAGAGCAGGGGAACTTCACCTTCTCCTACGAGCTGGACGGCACCATCGAGGAGAAGATCGAGGCCGTGGTCCGGAAGATCTATGGCGGCAAGGGCATCAATATTCTGCCCGGGGCAAAGAAGCAGATCGACCAATTGACAAAGCTGGGCTTCGACCATGTGCCGGTGTGCATCGCCAAAACCCAGTATAGCTTCAGCGACGATCCCACCCTGCTGGGCGCGCCGGCGGATTTCGTGGTGACGATCAAGAACGTGAAGGTCTCCGCCGGAGCGGGCTTCATCGTCGTCCTGACCGGCGACATCATGACCATGCCCGGCCTGCCGAAGGTGCCCGCCGCGGAAAAGATCGATGTGGACGAGAATGGAAAGATTATTGGATTGTTCTAAAATAGAAAAATTCTAGGCTCCGGAGGAATTCCGGAGCTTTCTTCTTACCCGCCGAATATGCCGCTCGAAATCTCCGCTGTCAATCAACTCCGCCAAAACCGATTGCTCGAAAGCTGGCACGGTGCAGGAATAGAATCCCACCCGCTGATGATACAGTGGCAGCAGCGTCCTTGGCAGTACCAGGTATCCTACCCGCATGGCGGAGGAAATGGTGCGGGAGAAGGTGTTCAGATAAATGACGTTCTCCTGGGTAGCTTGGGAGAACAAAGTATCCATCGGCTTCCGCTGCACCGAAAACTCGCTTTCAAAATCATCCTCGATGATAATCCTGCCCGGCCCTTCACTCCATCGTAGGTATTCCGCCCGCTTGGAGGCGGAGGCAGTCACATCGCTGGGGTAGGATCGATAGGGGGAAATATGCAGCACGGAGGCCTCCGTGCGCCAGAGGGCTTCGGACTGTACGCCGTCCCGGGCCAGGGGCAGGGGATCCAGCATGATGCCCCGGGCGGAATATACCTGCTCGATCTTTTCGTAGGAGGGAAACTCAATCGCCCATCCCTTTTCCCATCCCAGCATCTCCGTCAGCAGCCCATAGAGATATTCCGTCCCCGCACCGATGACGATCTGCTCCGGGTCCGCCTGAATGCCCCGGCTGCGGGCCAGGTATCGGGAAAGGCTTTGCCGAAAGGAGAGCAGCCCCTGGTTCGGGGATTTCTGCAGCAGGGCTTCCCCCTGGTCCGCCAATACCTTGCGCATGGCCTTGGCCAGCACGGAGAAGGGAAACCCATCCACGTCCGCGGAGGAACGAAGCTCCGGCAGCTCTGTGTAGGAAGGCTCCGGCTCCTGCCCTCGTTGGAAGTCCTCCGCCGCCCGATAGGCTACGTAGCACCCGCTTCGTTCCCGAATGGCGAGATACCCCTCGTCTGCCAGCATCTCCAGGGCGTGGGCCACGGTAATGACGCTGACCCCGTTCTGCTCCGCCAGGGCCCGCTTCCCGGGCAATTTAGAACCATAAGGAAATCCCCCGGAAACAATCTCCCGGCGAAGCTTTTCATAGAGGGCCAGATAAGCAGGCTGGGACATAAAAACTGCTCCTTTCAAGGCTGAAACTGATCATCATAAAATTAGAACAATCAGAATCAAAAATATAACCAGAAAAGAGTATAATACGAAGAACTGAATATTTCAAACGCAGACTGCTGAAAGAAGCATGCGTTCGCCATTGCGCGAAGGCTTCGATTATGGTACGATACAGGCTGAAGGAGGGATCATTCCGGTGAGATAAATAGAAATGTTGTGCAGGATGGGATCAGATATAGAGGAAATGAAGATGACAGCAGAAGAGAATATAGAGTGATTCATTGATTCTGAGCTATTGTTTTTGTGGGATCGAAAAACGAAAGAGAAAGAGGGATTTGATATGTCATTACAGGAGCATAGAAATCGGCTTTACGCGACGCTGCCGGAGGGGAGCATTGTGCTTTCCTATGCCGGTGTGCCGGTGCACACCAACGAGGATGACTACTACAATTTCGAGACCAACAGCCAGTTTTTCTACTTGACCGGGCTGGAGCGGGAGAACATGGTTTTCCTGGCGGCGAAGATCAAAGGCAAGCCGGAGATCAATGAAACGCTGTTCATTGAGGAGGCGGACCCGAAGCAGGAGCGCTGGACAGGGAAGATGCCCACCAAGGAGGAGGCGGCTCAGGCCAGCGGCATCAAGGAGATCAAATATACCAGCGAGCTTTCCGCGGCCATCAGCCGGTACCTCTCCCGGGAGGATATCGACTACGCTTATTTCGACCTGTATCGCTGCGGCATAGAGGATCCGGAGGATTATAACGCTCGGAAAGCGTGGGAATTCGCCCGGCTGTATCCGGGGGTGACCCTGCGGGATCTGCACAAGGCCTGTGTGCCCCTGCGGGAGCGGAAGGACGCCGAAGAGATCGACCTGGTGCGGAAGGCGGTCAACATCACCCGGCAGGGGCTGGAGCACGTAATGAAGACCTTGAAGCCGGGGATGAAGGAATATCAGGCCCAGGCGAACTTTGAATACACCTGCAAATCCCTGGGGGCGGTTCGTTTCGCTTTCAATACGATTTCCGCCGCGGGGAAAAACGGCTGCATGATGCATTACAACACCAATCGGGAAGAAATTCAGCCGGGATCCCTGCTGCTGATGGACCTGGGAGCGAAATATGGCAACTATTGCAGCGACATTAGCCGCACCTTCCCGGCGGACGGGGTTTACACGCCCCGGCAGAAGGAGGTCTATCAGCTGGTGCTGAAGGCGAACCTGGCGGTGGCGGAGGCGGCCCGGCCGGGGATTACGCTGAAGGACCTGAACGAGGTGGCCAAGAGCGTGCTGGGAGAAGGGCTGGTGAAGATGGGCCTGATCCAGGAAGTGAAGGACGTAGGGAAGTACTACATGCATTCCGTCAGCCACTCCATCGGTATTGACTGCCACGACGCCACGTTCACCGGGGATGTGCTGCAGCCGGGATGGATCATCAGTGACGAGCCGGGGCTGTACATTGATGAGGAGGCTATCGGCATCCGGATTGAGGACGATCTGCTGATCACGGAGGATGGATGCGAGGTACTGAGCAAGGACATTATCAAGGATCCGGATGAGATCGAGAGATTCATGCGCAGGGAAGACTGAGAAATAGATTGCTGTTCCTGCCGCACAGCGGGCGGCAGGAGCAGGGAATGGAAAGCAGGCGTAAAACTGCGCCAATTTCTATGGCCAGCGCGGAAGGCGATCAGCACTTTCGGGTTGAAATTGTAGCGCATAGAGTCGCTGTAACGAAAATGGATTAGAGAGAAAGGGGGGCGGGCGAAGTGGACGCGCGATTGACGGAGATTTCCCTTACGGAAGCTTTGCGATACGTCGGCGTGCGGGGCCCAGCGGACGAGACGCTGATGGCGGACATGCAGCGATGCGCGGAGAAGCTGCGGGAAACGGCCCGGCCCCGGGCCTGCTGGCGGTTATTTCCGTTGCGGGAGGATGGGCTGCTGGAGGGCACGGCCCTGCGGCTGGAGGGGGCGGACATCCGGGAATTCCTCTCCGGCGCGGATCAGGTGATCCTCATGGCTGCGACCCTGGGGGCGGAGGCGGAAACCCTGCTGCAGCGCAGCCAGCGGCAGAACATGGCGGACGCGATCTTGCTGGACGCCCTGGCCAGCGCGGCCATCGAAAATGTATGCGACAACCTTTGTGACGATCTGGCCCAGGAATTTGCGTCCCGACAGCTGACCTCCCGATTCAGCCCGGGATACGGCGATTTTCCCCTGGAGCAGCAGGGAATGCTCTGCGCGGTGCTGAACGTGAACCGGGCCCTGGGCATCACCCTGACGCCCGGCGGGCTGATGATCCCCCAAAAGTCGGTGACAGCGGTCATTGGCGTCACCGATGGGCCGGGGAAGCGCCTGGAGGGCTGTACAAGCTGCCGACAGGCGGACCGATGTCAATATTGTAAGCAGCGATAACGAAGACGCGGAAAACGCAGTAGACCGCGCTGGCTCCGCTCGTTTTCACTGGAGAGAGTTCAATGGACTTGTTTTCGAGTGAGAAAAAGTTCAGAGCCCTCGCAAAATGCTGACGTTTTCAAATGAACATCCCTTCGCGGGACGAAACAAATCCAAACAGACAAGAATATATGCACAAACAATTAGGGGCTGGGCAGTTACGCTGCCCGCTCTTTTTTTCTGTTCTTGCCATTCAAGGGCCTTGGGGTGTATAATAAAGTGTTAAATTGTGCCCGGGGAGGAGGGATTGGGACCTTGTATTGCCAGGTGATCGTAGACATCGCCCACGAGAACGTGGCCCGGCCCTTTACCTACCGAATTCCCGCGGGCCTGGCGCTGCAGAAGGGCCAGCGGGTAGCCGTTCCCTTCGGATGCCGGGAAAAGGAGGGCGTCGTCCTTTCCTTCACCGAGGATACGGATTACGACCCCGAAAAGATCAAGGAGGTCCTGCGCCCCCTGGAGGATTACCCCGCCATCCTGCCGGCCCTGATCGAGCTGGCCCAGGAGATGGCCACCCAGGCTCACTGTCCCCTGGCGGAAACCCTGCGGCTGATGATGCCGGCGGAGATGCGGGGCGGCCGGGTCAAGGTCCGGACGGTGGAGGTGGCGGAGCTGGCGGTCTCGCCGGAGGAGGCGGAGACCATGATTGCCAGCGACCGCCGCAGCCGCAAGCGCCGGGAAATTCTGGAGCTGCTGGTGGCCCAAAGCCCCCGGCTGGTCTCAGAAATTGCAGAGCAGGTGCCGGATCCTCGAGCCATGCTGAAGGATCTGGCCCAGCGAGGGATGATCCGCCTGCAGCAGCGGGAGAGCCTGCGGACCCCGGGGGTGGGGATCCAGATCGATAATGCCCAATGGCACTCCCTGACCCCGGCCCAGCAGGAGGTGCTGGAGGAGATATTACCCACCCTTTCCGCCGGCGGCGGGCGGTTCCTGCTGCATGGGGTCACCGGCAGTGGCAAAACGGAGGTCTTCCTGACGGCGGTTCGCCGGGCCCTGGAGCAGGGCAAGAGCGCCATCATCCTGGTGCCGGAAATCGCGCTGACCCCTCAGATGGTCAGCTGGTTCCGGGGCCGCTTCGGGCCGGTAGCGGCGGTGCTGCACAGCCGGCTCAGCGCCGGGGAGCGATTCGACGAATGGCGGCGCATCCGGCGGGGGGAGGCCCGAGTCGTCATCGGGGCCCGCAGCGCGGTTTTCGCCCCGACGGAGAACATGGGGCTCATCGTCGTGGACGAGGAGCACGAAAGTACCTATTTCAGCGACCATCATCCCCGATACGACGCCCGGCAGGTGGCGGAGAGCCGATGCGCCCGGGAGGGGGCCAGCCTGATCCTGGCCAGCGCCACCCCCAGCATTCTTTCCTTCGCTAAGGCCCGGCGGGGGGATTACATGCTGCTGGAGATGCCTCGGCGGGTGGCGGATCGGCCCCTACCGGAGGTGGCGGTGGTGGACATGCGGCAGGAGCTGGAAAACGGCAATCGCTCCGTGCTGAGCCGGGAGCTGGTGCGCCAGCTGGCGGACTGCCTGGGGCGGGGAGAGCAGGCCATGCTGCTGATCAACCGGCGGGGATACCATTCCTTCGTCAGCTGCCGCAGCTGTGGATACGTGGTCAAATGCCCTCAGTGCGACGTCAGCATGACCTACCATGTGGAGGAAAACTCCCGCCAGGAGCAGCGACCGAAGCTCCGCTGCCATTATTGCGGCAACGCCACGGACCTGCCACAGAAGTGCCCCTCCTGCGGCAGCCCCTATATCCGATATTTCGGCGCGGGGACCCAGAAGGTGGAGGCGGAGGTGCAGCGGCTGTTCCCCGGCACGGCTACCGCCCGCATGGACATTGACACTACCGGGGGTAAGGACGGCCACGCCCGCATCCTGGAGGAATTCCGCAGCGGCCGGGCCCGGGTGCTGGTAGGCACCCAGATGATCGCCAAGGGGCTGGATTTTCCCCAGGTGACGCTGGTGGGCGTGGTGGCGGCGGATTTGACGCTGAACCTGCCGGATTATCGCAGCCGGGAGCGGACCTTTCAGCTGCTGACCCAGGTGGCGGGCCGCGCGGGCCGAGGGACCCGGCCGGGCCGAGTCGTGATTCAAACCTATCGGCCGGAGGATCAGGTGATTGCCCTGGCCGCCCGGCAGGATTACCGCGCCTTTTTCGAGGAGGAATTCCAGCGGCGGAAGATCTCCCTCTATCCCCCCTTCACGGTGATGGCCCGGGTGCTGATCGAGAGCGTCGCGGAGGCGGAGGCGGAAGGGGCGGCGAAGGCCATGGAGGAGGAGATTCTGGCCGCCCTGCAGGCCCATCCGGAGTGGAAAAAGCGGACGCTGATGATGAGCCTGGAGCCGCCGGGCATCAAATATCTGCGGGGGCTGAGCCGGCGGCAGATCCTCTTCAAGCTATTGACGGGGGAGGAGACGGAGCGCTTCTGCGGATTCCTGACGGAAATGGCGGATCGGCCCCGGGAACGGGTGCAAGCCTGCTTCGAATATAATCCCACGAACATGATATAGAAACCAGAAGGAGACCTATTTTGCCCCCGGCCGCGGCAGCAGGAGAGGCTGCAAAAATAGTCATCCGCGGCAGAAGGGCAGAAGACGAAAAAGGATTTCATAAGGAGAGAAGAACAGTGGCTACGAGAAAGATCGTCAAAATCGGGGATGAAACCCTGCGGAAGGTTTGCCGGCCCCAGGAGAAATTCGACCTGCGGCTGCATGTATTGCTGAAGGACATGGCGGACACCATGTACAAGGCGGAGGGCGTGGGCCTGGCGGCGCCTCAGGTGGGCATCCTGCGGCGCATCGCCGTGGTGGATGTGACGGAGGACCACAGCGGGCTGAAGGAGCTGATCAATCCGGAAATTCTGGAAAGCAGCGGCACCCAGACCGGGCGGGAGGGTTGCCTCTCCGTGCCGGAAAGGCAGGGCGTCGTGACCCGGCCCATGAAGGTCAAGGTTCGCTTCCAGGATCGGCACGGCAACTGGATGCGGCTGGAGACGGAAGGGTTCGAGGCCCGGGCCATCTGCCATGAGCTGGACCATCTGGATGGCGTGCTGTATGTGGATAAGATGGATCGGGAATTGACGGAAGAGGAGATCGAGGGAGAGATCCCCGAGGATAAGCAACAGAATTGAGGAAGCCCCCATCTGAGGTGCGAGTGCCACTCTGCGCAATGATGGAGGTTGCGGAAGAAAGAAACTGAAAGGACGGCCTTTCATGAGAATTGTATTTATGGGAACCCCGGAATTCGCCGTGGCCAGCCTGGAGGCGCTGATCTCCGGGGAGGATGAGGTGGTCGGGGTCTTCACCCAGCCGGACCGGCCCAAGGGGCGGGGCAACAAGATGACCCCTTCCCCTGTCAAGGCTTGTGCGGTGGCTCACGGCATCCCCATTTTCCAGCCGGAGCGCATCCGGCGGGATGGGGTGGAGGATTTGAAGGCTCTGGCTCCGGATCTGTGCGTCACGGCGGCCTTCGGGCAAATCTTGAGCCAGGAGGTGCTGGACATCCCTGCCTATGGGAACATCAACGTCCATGCCTCCCTGTTGCCCCGGCATCGGGGCTCCGCTCCCATCGCGTATGCCATTTTGCAGGGGGATGAGAAGGCGGGCGTCACCACCATGATGATGGACAAGGGCATCGACACGGGGGATATGCTGCTGAAGGCGGAAACGGAGATCGGGGAGACGGAGACCTGCGGCGAGTTGACGGAGCGGCTGGGCCGTCTGGGGGCGGAGCTGCTCCAGGAGACCATCCGGCAGCTGAAGGCCGGAACCTTGCAGCGGATTCCGCAAAACGAGGCGGAAATGACCTATGACCCCATGATGAACAAGGAAATGGGACAGGTGGATTTTGATCGGCCCGCTAGGCTGGTGAAGGGGCAGATCAATGGACTGAACCCCTGGCCCTGTGCCAGCGTGATGGTGGGGGGAGAAAGGATCAAGTTGATGCGGGCGGCCCTGGCGGAAGGCGCGGGACGGCCGGGAGAGGTTTTGGTGTCGGATCCCAAGGGCGGATTGGTGATCGCGTGCGGGGAAGGGGCAGTGAAGGTTCTGGAGCTGCAGGCCCCCGGCGGGAAGAAGATGAGAGCGGAAGACTATCTTAGGGGTCATGAAATAAAGGCAGGAACAGTTTTATGAGCGAAGAAAAGAAGAACTTTGGGAAGAAGAATTTTAATAAACCTACTGGCAACCGCAAGGGCCCCTATGGCAAACCGGCCATGACGAACCGCAAAGGCCCTTACGGCAAGCCAGCCACTGGTCGCCCTGCGACCGGCAGACCCGCTACTGCCCGGCCGGCGAAGCCAGCGGAGATGGAGGGCTTGGCGGCCCGGCGGTTGGCCCTGAAGGTTTTGCGGGAAGTGACGGAGCAGGGGGCCTATGCCTCTCTGAGCCTGGACAAGGCCCTGCAGGGCAGCGGCATCAGCGGCGTGGACCGGCGACTGGTTTCCAGATTGGTCTATGACACCCTGGACCATCTGGGCTATCTGGACCATATGCTGAGCCAGGTCATGGCCCGGGAGGACACGGACATCAAGCTGCGGAACATCCTGCGGCTGGGGGCCTGCCAGATCCTGCTGATGGACCGGATTCCGGAGAGCGCCGCCACCAACACCTGCGTCCAGCTGTGCGTGGAAAACGGCATGGAGGGGCTGAAGGGCGTCTGCAACGGCATCCTGCGGAACCTCGTTCGGAAAAAGGACGAGCTGACCCTGCCGGACCCGGAGACGGAGCCGGAGAAATATTTCGCCATCAATTACAGCTTGCCGGAATGGCTGGGTACCCGGCTGCGGCAGGACTGGGGGGAGGAAGCAGCGAAGGAGATCGCCTCCTGGCGGAACACGGACAGCGCCATCTCCATCCGCCGGAACCTGCTGAAGACCGACGAGGCGGGCTTCCAGCAGATTCTGGAAAAGAAGATCTGGGGCAAGGAGAAATCCGACCTGCCCGGGGCCTGGCGCATCTCCGGGGCCATGGATATCGCCCGGGACGCGGACTTCCTGGCGGGAAATTTCTCCATTCAGAGCGAGAGCAGCATGATGGTCTGCCTGGCGGTGGGCGCCCGGCGGGGCATGCAGGTGCTGGATTGCTGCGCCGCCCCGGGGGGCAAGACCTGCTATCTTTCCGAAATCATGGGGGACACGGGCCGGGTTCAGGCCTGGGACATTCATGACCATCGGGTACAGCTGATCGCCGCCCAGCAGAAGCGCCTGGGCCTGGAGAACATCCGGCCCATCCAGCGGGACGCCACGAAGCATCGGGAGGATCTGGACGCCCGGATGGACGCGGTGCTGCTGGACGCCCCCTGCAGCGGCCTGGGGGTGCTGGCGGAAAAGCCGGATATCAAGCTGCGGGTCAGTGAGGAGAGCGTCGAGGAGCTTATTGCCCTGCAAAGGCAGCTGCTGGAAACGGTCAGCCAATACGTGAAGCCCGGCGGCGTGCTGGTGTATTCCACCTGCAGCCTGCTGAAGGCGGAAAACGAGAACCAGGTTCGGGCCTTCCTGGAGGCCCATCCGGAATTCACGGCGGAGCCTCTGCCGGAGACCATTCCGGAGAAATACCGTCAGCACCAGGCCCTGGGCCTGCAGCTGCTGCCCCACCGGGACGGGGTGGAAGGATTCTATCTCTGTCGGATGCGGCGGAAAGAAAGCATATGAAAACAGAGTTGACGGGAATGAACCCGGCGGAGCTGACGGAATGGGTAAAAGCCCAGGGGCTGCCGGCCTTCAGGGGGAAGCAGATTTTCCAATGGATCCATCGGGGGGCGGATTGGCCGGAGATGACGAACCTTTCCGCCGCCCTGCGGGCCCAGATGAGCGATATCGCCATCGCCCAGCCCGTGCGGATTCAATTGGAGCGGGTCAGCCAGCTGGATGGCACGGTGAAGTTCCTTTTCTCCCTGCCGGACGGCAACTGCGTCGAGGGGGTGCTGATGCACTACCATTATGGCTACAGCCTGTGCATCTCCACCCAGGTGGGCTGCCGCATGGGGTGCAAATTCTGCGCCTCCACTCTGGAGGGCTGCGTCCGGAACCTGACGGCGGGGGAGATGCTGGGGGAGATTCTGGCGGCCAATCGATACCTGCGGGAGAAGGCCCTCGCGGGGGAAGGGGAAGTGGCCGCGCCCCGGGTCAGCCACGTGGTGCTGATGGGCAGCGGCGAGCCCCTGGATAATTACGACCAGGTGATGAAATTCCTGCGGCTGCTGCGGGAGCCGGAGGGGATCCAGATCAGCCTGCGGAACGTGAGCCTCAGCACCTGCGGCCTGGTGCCGGAGATGCGGCGGCTGGCGGAGGAGGATCTGCCGGTGACCCTGTGCGTTTCCCTCCATGCGCCCAATGATGAGATTCGCCGGCGCACAATGCCCATCGCCAACAGGTACAGCATGGCGGAGATTCTGGAGGCCTGCCGGTATTACATCGCGAAAACCGGCCGGCGGGTCATCTTCGAATACGCCCTGTCGGACGGGGTCAACAGCGGGGAGGACCAGGCCCGGGAGCTGGCGGGGAAGCTGCGGGGCATGCAGTGCCATGTGAACCTGATTCCCCTCAATGTGGTCAAGGAGCGGGACATGAAGGGCGTTTCGGAGAAGACGGTAACCCGCTTCCTCCGCACCCTGGAGGCGGAGCATATCTCTGCCACCCGGCGCCGGGAGATGGGGGATGACATCGAAGGAGCCTGCGGCCAGCTGCGAAGAACCACCCTGGCGAAAAACGGTATTTGAGAAGCTTTCCCCGCGGAGCGGGGGAGCCAAAAGGGGCACCGCTGCGATAAAGATGCTTGAGGAAACGTAAAAGAATGCTCCCCCGCGGAGCGGGGGAGCGCAAAGGAATTAGCGCTGCAATAAAGATGTTTGAGGAAGCGTAAAAGAATGCTCCCCCGCGGAGCGGGGGAGCTAAAAGAAAAAAACGCTTTGAAAAAGATGTTTGAGGAAAAACAGTATGCGGAAGTTTAAGATCAGCACCAAGGCAGCCCGGCGGATGCTGGGGCTGGAGGACCGGGATGGCCCGAAGGAGCCCCCGGCGGCCCCCGAGGCGGCGGAAAAACCGAAGGAAGCGCCGGCCTCTGTTCGCGTGACCACCCGGACGGACGTGGGCCTGGTTCGCCAGAGCAATCAGGACGCGGTGATTCTGGGCCAGGGGCTGATCGGCGTGGCGGACGGCATGGGTGGCCATAAGGGGGGCGAAACGGCTTCCGCCGGCGCCCGGGAGGGCCTGCTGCGCATCCTGGAGGGCAAGGAGCCGGCCAAGGCCACCCTGGAGGACGCCGTCAAGGAAGTGAACCTGGCCCTGTGGAACCAGCAGAAGGAGGATGAATCCCTCTCCGGTATGGGCACCACCCTCAGCGTCATCTGGCCGGCGAAGGACCGGATGATCATCGCCCATGTGGGCGATAGCCGGGTATACCTCTGGCGGGAAGGGAAGCTGCGCCAGGTAACCCGGGACCACTCCATGGTGGCGGACATGGTGCGCAAGGGCTTGCTGACGGAGGAGCAGGCCGCGGTGCACCCCATGCGGAATTACATTACCCGCGCCGTGGGCACGGAGCCCACCATCCAGGTGGACACCCTGGAGCTGGAGCGCCAGCAGGGGGATCGGTGGCTGGTGTGCTCCGATGGGCTCCATGGCCTGGTGGAAAAGGCGAAGCTGGAAAGCCTCATGGCGGAGGAGGACATGGAGGAGGCGGCGGACCAGATGGTCCGCGAAGCCCTGGAGAAGGGGGGCCGGGATAACATCTCCCTGGCCCTGGCCTGGGATGAGGCCCCCGCCGAAGGGGAGGTGGCCGAATGAGCGATAAGATCCTGGCGGAGCGCTATCGGCTGACGGAGAAGATCGGCATGGGCGGTATGGCCATCGTCTATAAGGCGGTGGACCTGCGCACGGGGCATAACGTGGCGGTAAAGGTGCTGCGGCCGGAATTCAACGAGGACGCGGAGTTCGTTTCCCGTTTCCAGCGGGAGGCGGAGGCCGCCAGCAAGATGACCCACCATAACATCGTCAACCTGCTGGACGTGGGCATGGATGGCGAAAACCGCTATCTGGTCATGGAATATGTCCAGGGCAAGACATTGAAGGAAGTGATTCAGGAGCGGGGGAAGCTCAGCGCGCCCCTGGCCAGCCAGATCGCCATTCGCATCCTCAGCGCCCTGGAGCATGCTCATCGGAATGGCATTGTGCATCGGGACATCAAGCCCCAGAACATCCTGGTCCACGCGGACGGCCACATCAAGGTGGCGGACTTCGGCATCGCCCGCATCGCGGATTCCACCACCCTGACCCGGGGGGACATGGTCATGGGCTCCGTGCACTATTTTTCGCCGGAGCAGGCCCGGGGCGAGGGGGCCAGCGCCACCAGCGATATCTATTCCACCGGCGTGGTTCTCTATGAAATGCTGACCGGGCGGGTGCCCTTCGATGGGGAAAGCCCCGTGGCCGTGGCCATGCAGCACCTGCATGCCCAGCCCGCGCCGATTCAGAGCCTGGCGCCGGACGTGCCCCCGGCCATCGTGGCGGTGTGCATGAAGGCCATGGAGAAGAACCCGGCCTATCGCTACCAGAGCGCCCGGGAGATGGCCTCGGACCTGCGGATGGCCCTGGAGGAGCGGGGAGAGCGTCCTGCCCCTGTGGAGACGGAGCAGGAGATTCGCCAGCCCAAGCCCCATCTGCGGGAGGAGCGGCTGGCCCAGGAAACTGGACGCATCCAGCGGGCTCAGCGGGATCGAAAATGGAAAATCATGTGGGCTGTGGCCAGCGTGGTGGCCGCCATCGCCGTGGGCTTTGGCCTGTTCTATGGCATTCGCGCCCTGGTGGCCCATTATACGACGACGGCTGTGGTGCCTCCCGTGGTGGGCAGCGACCAGGCTTCCGCCGTGGAGCGGATGGAAAGCGCGGGGCTGGAGGTCCAGGTAAAGGAGGTTTCCAGCGACGATTATGAGGCCGGGCTGGTGATCATGCAGGTGCCGGAGGCTGGGGAAACCGTGCAGAAGGGCCGGGATGTGGTCCAGCTGCTGGTTTCCACCGGGGCCCGGAAGCAGGAGATGCCCGCCGTCATCGGCTCCTCCTATACGGACGCCAATACCCTGCTGAAGAGCATGGGCGTCTCCGCCGTCCTGGTGGAGCGGGCCATCTCCAGCGAATATGCCTCGGATATCGTCATGGCCAGCAGCCCCGCGGCCGGGGAGATGGTGGATAAGGACACGGAGGTCACCCTTACCGTCAGCGGCGGTGAGGCCATCGTGCCGGACTTGTACCAGATGACCCTGGCGGAGGCGGAGAACTATGTAACGGACAGCCAGCTGACCTTTGCCAGCCAGCTGAACTATGTGGACACGGACAGCGAGAGCCTCCATGGCCTGGTGGCTGCCCAGAGCCCGGAATCTGACGCTCATGTGGTGCTGCAAACGCCCATCTCCCTCAGCCTGTATCGGAATGCCGGCCTGGTGCGGAAACAGGAGATCGAGGTCAACGTGCCGGAAAGCGAAAGCGACGTCAATGTCCGCGTGACCATGCAGGCGGTGGGCTCCAGCGTGGAATGGAACTACGTCAGCTATGTCTGCGCCAGCGATATGGGGCGCACGCAGCTGGTGACCCTGGAGGTGCCGGACGATCGCAGCTATGTGTGCATCGCGTATCTGGACGGCGTCATGAGCCAGCGAGTAGAAATAGGAGCGAGGGAATGACGGCGCTGAAAACGGGAACCATCCTGCGGGGCATCGGCAGCTTTTATACCGCCCGGGAGGATGAAACGGGCCAGGATTGGACCCTGCGGGCGAAGAAGAAATTCCGCCGGGAGCGGATCTCCCCCCTGCCGGGGGATCGAATCCAGTTCACCCCGGGGGAGGGGGAGGAGCACGGGTGGATCGAGGAGATTCTGCCCCGGAAAACCCTGTGCCTGCGGCCACCGGTAGCCAATGTGGAAACCCTGGTCATCGTGGTAGCCCCCGTGCCGGAGGCGGATCTGCTCTTGGCGGATCGGCAGATGGCCCGGGCCGTGAGGCAGGGGATGAAGATCCTGATGGCAGTCAACAAATGCGACCTGGACCCGGAGCTGGCGGGGCGCCTGCGGCAGGAATACGCCGGGGCCGGGGTGCCGGTTTTCCAGGTCTCCGCCCAGGAAGGCATCGGCTTGGAGGATTTGCGCGGGGCCATGGCGGGCTCTCTCTGCTGCCTGACGGGGCAGAGCGGCGCCGGCAAGAGCACCCTGCTGAACGCCCTCATGGGCTTGAACCTGGAAACGGGGGAGATTTCCCGGAAGATCGCCCGGGGGAAGAACACGACCCGGCATGTGGAGCTCATCGAGCGGGAAGGCCTGCGGGTCATGGACACGGCGGGGTTCTCCCTCTTGGAGCCGGAGAAGGATCTGCCCCCGGAGGAATTGAAGGAGAGGTATCCGGAATTCGCCCCCTATGAGGGGAAATGCCGTTTCCGGGAATGCCTGCACGATCGGGAGCCCGGCTGCGCCGTGGCCCAGGCGGCGGGGGAAGGGGAAATTAACCCCGCCAGATGGGAAAGGTATCGCCAGCTGCTGGTGGAAACGCGGGAGGTTTGGAGGAATCGGTATGATTAGGAAAAAGCTGATCGAAGCCCTCCCCGAAGGGGAGGATGAGAACCCTTTCGGAAAGCATGACGACGGCAGGGGAGAAAACCGCTGATCGAAGCCCTCCCCGAAGGGGAGGGCGAGAAACCTCTTGGAAAAGCATGATGATGGCAGGGAGGAATCAGTATGATAAAAATCGCACCCAGCATTTTGGCGGCGGACGTGCTGAATCTGGAGCGGGACGCCCGCCGGATGATGGAAGCCGGGGCGGACTGGCTGCATGTGGACGTGATGGATGCCCATTTCGTCCATAACCTGGCCTATTCCCCGGAGGTGGTGCGGCGGCTGAAGCAGATCGCCACCGTACCCCTGGATGTGCACCTGATGATGGACCAGCCCGGAAGATATCTGGACGCCTTCCTGGACGCGGGAGCGGATGTGCTCACCATCCATACGGAGATCGGCGGGGACATCTCCGCCATGCTGGACCGCATCCGCCGGAGGGGCGCCAAGGCAGGCCTGGCTCTGAAGCCCGGAACGGGCATCAGCGCCGCCCTGCCCTTCATGGATCAGGCGGACCTGATCCTCACCATGACCGTGGAGCCCGGCTTCGGCGGCCAGAAGCTGAACGAAACCGTGCTGGATAAAATAGCGGACCTCCGGAATCGAGGCTACGAAGGCGAAATCGAAGCAGACGGAGGCATAAAAGAAACCAACCTCCCCCGCCTGATAGAAAAAGGCCTCAGTGTAGCGGTCATGGGCACAGCGCTCTATAGGGCCGAAGATCCCCAAGAAATGCTTCAAAGGTTGCATCAGATGGGATAAAAGAGCCGCGGGGCGAAGCCCCATACTAAAATAATCCCCGTCCCCCACCGCATGGGGCGAACAGCCGATGACCGCCAGTGGCGGAAATTTCATCGGCTGTGAGGTCAACCGAAACAAGCGAGCTCCCCAGTGGGGAGTCGCGCCGATTGAGGTTGCGGAAAAGGGGTGTAGGGGAGAGGGGTCCCGCCCGCTGGGAAAAGGATGAACAAACATGAATGAAACCCAAACAGAAACAATTATAGCCATTGCCACGCCCCCTGGCGAAGGTGGCATCGGCATCCTTCGCCTCAGCGGCCCGCGCTCCGAAGCCATCCTCACCAAGGTATTCCGCCGGGCGGGCAACCCCACCACCCCGTGGGAAAGCCACCGCCTGACCTATGGCTTCCTGCAGGAAGGCGACCTCATTCTGGACGAGGGCATGGCTGTGCTGATGCGAGCTCCCCGCAGCTACACCCGGGAGGACGTGGCGGAAATCCAGCTCCATGGCGGCAGCTATGTCTTGCAGAAAGGCATGGAGCTGTGCCTGAACCAGGGGGCCCGCATGGCGGCCCCCGGCGAATTCACCCGTCGGGCCTTCCTGAACGGCCGCATCGATCTTAGCAGGGCGGAGGCGGTCATGAGCCTCATCGCCGCCCGGGGAGAGCAGGAGCATCGGGCGGCCATCCGGGAGATGGAGGGCGGCGTCACCGCCTTCGTCCGGGGAGCGGCGGATAAACTGTACGAGATTCAGGCTGGGTTGGCCGCCTGCGTGGATTATCCGGAGGAAATCTCTGAAGAGGAAGGCGCGGCGGAGATGATCCCCCGGCTGGAAAGTCTCATCGCCCTCCTGGAGGAAAGCATCCAGGAGCGGGGCTCCCGCCTGCTGCATCAGGGGCTGCGGGTGGCGCTGATTGGCCGGCCCAATGTGGGCAAGAGCAGCCTGCTGAATGCCCTCCTGGGGGAGGAAAAGGCCATCGTGACGCCGATCCCCGGCACGACCCGGGATCTGGTCCAGGGGGAGATGACCCTGGGAGGCGTCCGAGTCCAGATTACGGACACCGCCGGCGTCCGGGAAACCCAGGATGAAGTGGAAAAAATCGGCGTCGAGCGCTCTCGCCGGGCCATGGCGGAGGCAGATGTCACCCTGTTGGCCCTGGATGGCTCCCAGCCCTTGCAAAAGGAGGATCAGGACCTAATAGCCTCCCTCCCGGAGCAAGCCGCCATCCTGATCAACAAGCAGGATCTGCCGCAGCAAATTGCCCTGCCGGGGCAAGCTGATATCCTGCCCAACAAGCAGGATCTCCCGCAGCAAATCACCCTGCCGGAGACGGGCCATCGCTTGATCCCCTGCAGCGCGAAAAACCCGGAAACCCTTCGGCCCGTGAAGGACTACTTGAGGGAATTCACCGCCCTCTCGGACCAAATGGCTGTCACCCAACCCCGCCATCTGGACGCCCTAAAAAGAGCGGTAGCGTTCCTCAAGTTGGCGCTGGAAACGGTCCAAACCCTTCCCCCCGACCTAGCCGCCACCGACCTCCAGGCAGCGCAGCAAGCGCTGGGGGAAATAACAGGGGATCAGGTGGATGAAAAGCTACTGGACAAAGTCTTCTCTTCCTTCTGCGTTGGGAAATAGGGTGTAATAATGGAACTAAGATGAGTACACCAACATTGCTGAAGGCTTAAACGGGGCCGTGAGGCGTAGCACCACCTCTAATTTTACTAAGAAGACGAACTTCGCCGAGAGCTCGAAGGGGCTATGGGGGCGAAGCCCCCATAACTAGAATTTTCCCCTTTTCCCTGGTAGGGAAAAAGGGGGCAGGGGGTAAAAGGGTACATCTCAAGCAACATAAAAGACCATCCGGAAAAGAAAAGGAAAAAACCATGCCAATACAAAAAGTCATTCGCGGCCGCGATAGCGTCCGCAAAATCCCCTCCCTGATGGAAAAACTCTCCATCTCCCGTCCCCTCATCGTGGGCTCCGCCCACCTGATGCCCAAACTCTCCCGCCAAGAGAATCTCTCCGAAGCCCCCGTCTTCTCCGGCTATCACCCAAACCCGGACCTAAAGGACGCGGAGGCGGCCGTCCGCCTGTACACCGCCCAAAACTGCGATGGCCTCATCTCCATCGGCGGAGGCTCCGCCATGGACACCGCCAAGGCCATCAAAGCCTGGCTCTGTGCCGGGGACATCCAGGGCGTAAAATCCAACGCCTGGACCGCCAAGCCCATCCCCCATATCGCCATCCCTGCCACGGCGGGCAGCGGCGCGGAGGCCACGGCCAATGGCGTCCTGTACGAAAACGATCAAAAGCTGAGCATCGGCCACCCCAGCCTGCTGCCGGAGGGAGTCATCCTGGACGCGGCCCTGCTGGAAACCCTGCCCATGTATCACAAGAAGTCCTGCGCCCTGGACGCCCTCAGCCAGGGCATCGAGAGCTATTGGTCCGCCGCGGCCACGGAGGATAGCCGGGTCAATGCCTTCCTGGCCATCCTGGGGGTGCTGGATAACCTGAAGGCCTATCTGGCGGGCGATCCCCACGCGGCGGAGGAGATGATGGACGCGGCTTATCAAAGCGGCAAGGCCATCTTCCAAACCCGCACCACTGCAGCCCATGCCATGAGCTACCAGATCACGAAGCAGATAGGGTTGGCCCATGGCCAGGCCTGCCTGCTGACCCTGCCGGCGCTGTGGGATTTGATGTGTGCCCAGGAGGAGCATCAGCCCCTGATGCAGGAGCTGGCCGCCCGCATGCGCCTGGGGGATCCCATGATGGGCTCCCGGCTGCTAAGGGGCATCCTGATCGATCTGGAGATGGAAGCCCCGGAGGCCCCCGGGGAGGAAATGCTGCAGCAGCTGACGGATTCCGTCAATCTGGAGCGGCTTAGCAATCACCCCATGGCCCTCTCCCGGCCGCAGATCCTCTGGGTGTATCGCCAGGCCTTCCGCCCCGTGCAGGAGCCGGAGCGCCAGGCTTGTCTGGATATCTGGCAATATTACGGCGCGTAAATGGTATTTGTTTACTCGGGCGAAGGGATGTTACACTCCGGGACCCTTGGAAGACGTCGGCACTTAGCGGGTGGCGAAGACAGCCGCTTTGTGCCGTTACGTCTGGAACGGAGCGAGAGCGTGTCCCGGAGTGAAACTCCCGCGCGCCTATGACTGAACAGTCTGAGAAAATGTGAAAAACTCCGTATAAGGAGGAAGCAGCATGGCAAAGAAGGAAAAGAAACAGCAGGCCAGAACGGAAGACCTCTGGTACATGCGCCCGGAGGAGGTCGATGAGGACTGGGTCGCCGCGGGCTGGTATGTGGATCCGGCGGGGCTAAAGGGTCGGGATCTGGACACCAAAACTGGCACCTTCGTCCGGGAAACCGCCCAGGCCTATGGCTCTCAGGAAGAACCCCTCTCCCTGGAGCCCCAGAAAAACCCCAACGCCGGCCATCGGGAAAGGCTGCGGGAGCGCTTCCGGGAAAACCAGAATTTCGATGGCTTCCAGGATCATGAGATTCTGGAGCTGCTGCTGACTTATGGTAGCCCCCGGAGGGATACGAAGCTGATGGCGAAGGAGCTGCTGGGCACCTACGGCAATCTGAAGGGCGTTTTCGAGGCCCGGCCGGAATCCCTGATGAGGGTGGAAAACATCGGGGAGATTCAGGCCACCCTGATCTCCATGATGATGCCCCTGACCCGGGCGCTGGTCCAGTGCGAAATGGTGAACCCGGAGCAGATCGCCAATCGGCGGGATCTGGAGCGGTATTGCCTCAGCCTGCTGATGGGCAAGCGAGCGGAGGAATTCTGGGTCATTTGCGTCAATGCCCAATGCCGTATTCTCGGCCAGCGGCGTATCGCCCAGGGCTCCCTCAGCGAGGTCAGCGCCTATCCCCGCATGGTGATGGAAACCGTGCTGGATTATAATGCCCATAGCGTTTTCTTCTGCCATAATCACCCCGGCGGAACCTGCGCCCCCTCGGCGGAGGATATCGCCACCACAGTGCAGCTGCAGCGGATTTTGGGCGGCGTGGAAGTGATGACCCTGGACCATATGATCATCGCTGGCGGCAATGCCTATAGCATGGCTCAGCATGGGGATATCGAGTTCGGTGCCCGGGGAAGAAGATAGGGAAGGCGCAGACGCTGAATTAGATTCTCCCCGGAGGGGGAGAACGAGAAATACCCCTTGCATATCAGCGTTTCTTTCCATACAAACAGGGCAGGGGGAAAAGGAGCAGGAATGGCAAGAAAGCAAAGGAAGCATCGGCTGTGGCGGGCCCTGGGGGCGCTGCTGATCCTGGCCGTAGTGTGCTTCGGCGGGCTGGTCGGGTTTGTGCTGGTGCAGGAAAATCGGGTGGAAAGCGAGGCGACGGCCTTGGCGAAGGATTATGACGCCATCATCGTGCTGGGGGCCCAGGTGCTGCTCTCCGGCGAGCCCAATACCCAGCTGCAGTGGCGGCTGGACGCGGCGAAGCAGGCCTGGGATGAGCGACAGGTGCCAATCGTGGTCTGCGGGGCCCAGGGGGCGGATGAGCCCATTTCCGAGGCGGAGGCCATGCGGAATTATTTGACCCGGGCGGGCGTGCCGGAGGAGATGATCTATCTGGATCCCAATTCTTTCAACACCAATGAGAACCTGCGAAATGCTGGGGAGATTCTGAAAACCCTGCCCGAAGTAAGGAAGGTGGTCATCGTCACCAGCGATTACCATGTGCCTCGGGCCATGGCCTTGGCCAGGGATTTCGGCTTCGAAGCCACGGGGTTAGGTTCCCCCTGTAAGCCGGAGTACTGGCTGAAGAATCATGCAAGGGAAGCCCTGGCCTGGGTGAAGTATTGGATGACCAAATATCTGGGCTTCCAGGGAGAATGGCCCGGGAAGTTCCCGTCGTAAAAAAGGATGGCATCTGAGGCTTTATTAGCGTAAAGCAGCCCAAGAAGCGTTCTACTTCAGGGGCCAGTGGGGGCGGAGCCCCCACTACACTATATTTCCCTTCCCCCTCCGCAGAGGGGGAAAGGGGCAGGGGTAAGGGGGGTTCCCGTTCGCATTGAACAGCAATTATATTCTTGAAAGGCTAAAAATCAACGAAATCCCGTGTGAGCCAGAGGTTTCAGAAAAACTGGAAATATACTTTCAATTGTTGATGGAATGGAATGCTAAGATGGATCTGGTGGCAGAGGCGCCGGAAGAGGAGTTGCTGGATAGGCACTTTATCGACAGCCTGACGGTGCTGAAAACCGATTTGTTATCCGGAGTGTCTTCGCTGATTGATGTCGGCACCGGTGCCGGCTTCCCAGGAATGGTCATAGCTCTGGCCTGTCCAGACATCCAGGTGACGCTGTTAGACAGCCAGCAGAAAAGGCTAAATTTTCTTCAAGCAGTCGGGGAGAAAACGGAAGCGAAGAATATTGCTCTGATCCATGCGAGAGCAGAAGAGGGAGCAAGAAAACCAGAACTGCGAGAAAAGTTCGATATCGCTGCAGCGCGAGCAGTAGCGCCGTTGAACGTCCTCTGCGAATATCTGCTGCCCTATGTCAAGATCGGCGGCAAGACGCTCTGCTGGAAGGGCCCAAGCCTGAAAGAAGAACTGGATGCTGGCCGAAAAGCCGCCTTCCTACTTGGAGGCAAACTCCAAGATCCAATAGAGACCACCATCGCAGGCAGAGACTGGCAACATTTGATACTGCCGCTCAATAAAATTTCTAAAACTCCCAAAACCTATCCCCGTAAACCTGGTACGCCCAAAACAAAACCATTAGGGGAGTAAGAGAAAACATTCCCGAATCGATTGAAGACGAAGCAGGATTGGCAAACAGAAAGGGGCCGTAGGGGGAGAAGCCCCACAGCAAACATCCCCGAATCGATTGAAGCCGAAGGAGGATTGGCAAACAGAAAGGGGCCGTGGGGGCGAAGCCCCCACAACTAACTTTCCCCGTCCCCGCGTAGACGGATCTCGAAAAACATCAAGCACCGTCGCGGGGAAGGGGTGCAGGGGAAGAGGAAAAAGATCAGAAGGAGATAAATCCAAAATGCAAAAATTTATTTCTTGGAATGTAAACGGCCTTCGCGCGTGCATGGGCAAAGGCTTCCTGGACTATTTCCAATCCGCCAACGCAGACTTCTTCTGTCTGCAGGAAACCAAAATGCAGCCTGGGCAGGCGGAAATTCCTGCCGAAGGCTACCACCTCTTTATGAACTCCGCGGAAAAAAAGGGCTACAGCGGCACGGCCATCTTCGCCTGCCAGGAGCCCCTCTCCGTTCAATACGGCATCGGCCTCCCGGAGCATGACCACGAAGGCCGGGTCATTACCCTGGAATACCCCACCTTCTACCTGACCACCGTCTATACGCCAAACAGCCAACGGGGCCTGACGCGCCTGGATTATCGCATGACCTGGGAGGACGCCTTCCGGGATTATCTGGGCGGGCTGAATGCGAAAAAGCCCACCATCGTCTGCGGAGATATGAATGTGGCCCATCAGGAAATCGACCTGAAGAATCCCAAGAGCAATACGCAGAACGCGGGCTTCACCCCCCAGGAGCGGGAGAAGATGACCCAGCTGCTGGATTCCGGCTTTGTGGATTCCTTCCGTCATCTGTATCCTGATCGAAAGGATATCTATTCCTGGTGGAGCTATATGTTCCATGCCCGGGAGAACAACGCGGGATGGCGTATCGACTATTTCCTTGTTTCAGACAAAGTGAAGGATCAGATAAAAGAAGCCACCATCGAGACCGAAATCCTCGGCTCCGACCACTGCCCAGTGACATTAGAAATAGATATATGAAAAAGCTCCTCCCCGAAGGGAAGAAGAAAAGAATCTTGAGCGTGACCGAATAACCAAAGAAAAGCTCCTCCCCGAAGGGGAGGAAAAAAGTCCTTGAGTGTGACCGAATAACCAAAGAAACGCTCCTCTCCGAAGGGGAGGATAAAAGTCCTTGAGCGTGGCCAAATAACCAAAGAAAAGCTCCTCCCCGAAGGGAAGGAGAAAAAAGTCCTTGAGTGTGACCAGATAACCAAAGAAAAGCTCCTCCCCGAAGGGGAGGAGAAAAAAG
Organism: Clostridia bacterium; assembly: GCA_017464305.1. Lineage (GTDB taxonomy): Bacteria > Bacillota > Clostridia > Christensenellales > Aristaeellaceae > Aristaeella. Next base: position 28,936 of record JAFUDS010000025.1, read on the forward strand.
AGTCCTTGAGCGTGACCATAAGCCGGGTTCTGTATTGGGCGATCATCTATCCAGGCCATCTGTTACCAGATGGCTCCAGCGATCGCGGGAAATGCGGCGAGCAACCGACGATCCCCGCATCTTGCACCGGGTGGGGTTTACAGCAGGGGTATGTTACCATATCCCTGGGTGAGCTCTTACCTCGCCTTTCCATCCTTACTGAGGAATCGAAACCCCTCAGCGGTTTCTTTCTGTTGCACTCTCCCTGGAGTCGCCTCCGCCGGCCGTTAGCCGGCACCCTCGCTCTGCGGTGCCCGGACTTTCCTCATACCCCTTGCGGGGCACGCGATCGCCTGTTCACCTCGCGGACCTGTCTATTCTACTTCTATGGAAAGGAATTTGTCAATGGAAACTTCTCTGCAATCCACCCTCTCCTCGGCTGAAACTCAGCCCAGCGCCCCTGCCGAAAGCCGCGAAAATCGGGGTCCTGTCCCGGCGGGCAACACCGCCACCGGCACCCTGAAGCTGATCGCCCTGGCGTTTATGATCATCGACCATCTGGGGGCCGTGGTCTTCCCTCGAATCCCGGAAATGCGGATTCTGGGGCGCATCGCCTTCCCGATCTACTGCTGGTGCCTCATCGTCGGGTTCCATTATACCCGCAGCGTGCCGAAATATCTGGGGCGTATCCTCTTGACCGGCATCATCTCCCAGCCTTTGTATGCCTATGTCATGGATCACATGGGGGCCAGCGAGAATCTGTGGCAGAATCTGTTCCTGTCCAAGCCCAATATCTTCCTGACCCTCTTCCTGGGGCTGGCGGCGGTCTGGGCTATTCGGGAAAAGAAATTCTTCAGCCAGATTTGGGGGCCGCTGCTGGCCATCGCCTTGGCCACGATCTGCAGCGTGGATTATGGATGGCGCGGGGTGCTGTTCATCATGCTGCTGTATGCCGCCCGGGGCAGCCGGGCTTCCATCGCCGCGGTGATGATTGCGTTCTTCCTCTATTGGGGCACGGGCTATAGCCTGACGGCCTCTTTGTTTGGTATCCCATTGGATTACGGCAAGCTGCCGGGATGGATTTATCAGCCCCTCAGCGCTTTCCTCCGGATGGAAACCTATGGACTCATGTCCCTGCCCTTTATCTTGATCCCCTTCCGGAAGAACATTAAGCTGCCCGCCTGGCTGACCTATGGCATCTATCCCGCCCATCTGCTGATCGTCCTGGCGGTAAAGTTGATCGTGAAGTAAAGTGAAGACACCTCTTGAAGCATAGTTATCATTTCGAAATTGAGGCGTAGGTGGCAGGATGGATGGAATGGAATTAGCTCTGGCGGAGGCCAGGCTCGCCCTGGCGGAGGGGGAAGTGCCCGTGGGGGCGGTGCTTATGCGGGGGGAGGAAGTCATCTGGGCGGACCATAACCGCCGAGAGCAGTCTCATGATCCCACCGCTCATGCGGAGATGCTCTGCCTGCGCAAAGGCGCGGAAAAGCTCGGAGATTGGCGGTTGGAGGATTGCCAGCTGTATGTGACCCTGGAGCCCTGCCCCATGTGCGCGGGGGCCATGGTCATGAGCCGATTGGGGAAATGTGTTTATGGCGCAGCGGATCCGGAGAAGGGCTGCTGTGGCAGCGTGTATGATCTGCTGGCTGATCCTGCCCTGAAATCCGACGCCCGATGGCAGGCCGGGGAGCGGGAACAGGAGTGCAAGGATCTGCTGAATTTGTTCTTTCGATCGAAAAGAGATACAATATAGCCAGGCCTCGGAGGCGGACTCCTGCAGGCAAAAGACCAAATACTTCTCCAGAAGCTCATTTGAAGCTGGAAAGGAGCGGCCATGAGAAAGATCATCAGCTGGCTGATGGCAGCCATGCTCTCCCTTTTCCCCCTCGTCGGGGGGCAGATCGCCCAGGCAGATGAGCTGAGCCTGCTGGCCTTCCATGTGGGTAAAGCAGATAGCCTGCTGCTGCGCAGCGGGGATTCTACTTATCTGATCGATACCGCCCGGGCAAAGCATTGGGATTTTCTGGAAGAGAATCTGAAATCCCTGGGAGTTACAAAGCTGGATGGCGTATTGATTACGCATATGGATTCGGATCACGTGGGCGGACTGAAGAAGCTGCTGAAGTCCGATATCGAAATCGAGCATATCTATGTTCCCGCCTTTTTCTTCCCGGAAAGCGGCGAATCGAAGGAAAATCCCGCCATCAAGGCCGCCACGAAGCAAAAACGAGAGGTGGAGTATCTGCAAGGAGGAGATGAAATCTCTCTGTCGGGAGGCAGCATCCAGGTGCTGGGCCCCATCGCCCCGGCGACGGACAAGGAGGATAACAATTCCCTGGTGCTCTTTGTGCAGGCGGCAGGGGGGAGCATGCTGCTGGCGGGGGATATGGAATTCCCTGAGGAGCAAACCCTGTTGCAGGCTGGCGTCGTTCCCCAGGCGGATATCCTGAAGGTAGCCAACCACGGGGATGACGACGCCACCAGCGAAGCCTTCCTGAGCCAGGTGCAGCCCAAGATAGCCATTATTTCTACCAGCACGGAGGAAAAGACCAGCACCCCGGCCCCCAGAACGCTAAAGGCCCTGCAAAAGTGGCAGGCGGAAATCTATCAAACTCAGGAAACAGAAATCGGCATCCTGGTCAGCATAATAGATGGAGAAATATCCGTGGAAATGCTCTTCGAATAAAAACGCGGCAAAGGTAGAGCAAAGCAAGCGGCTGACGCATTTCTTATGCATCAGCCGTTTTTTCAGTTTCGGAGATGGTTCTGGGAATGCCCAGGGTCAGGTCCTTCACGACCGCCCCGGCGATGATGAACCCCGCCACGGAGGGCACGAAGGCCAGGCTGCCGGGGATATCCCGGCGGTTGATGCATTTGCGCTGGGTTTCGGGAGGCTGGATTTTGTGAAACCCCTTATAACCCCTTGCAGAGCGATGAAATAGGGGTTATAATAGAGATGAAAGAAAGGAGCTGATCGGAGTGAGTGATTACAGGGAACAAATCGCAAGATTGGAAGCTGAGATCAGTGTTTTGCCTATAGGCTATATCTCCAATAAGAATATCCATGGAAAAATAAAAAAATACCACCAGTGGACAGAAAATGGGAAGAAGATAAGTCGATACCTGGATGACGAAACCGCGGCTGAATTGGCCGTGCTGATTGTACAGCGCCGCGAACTGCAAAAGGAATTGAAAAAGTTAAAAGCGATGATGCCAAAGGAGAATAAATCTGTGGCCATGAAAGCGCCATATGCATTTAAGACCAATGTCGCCATAGGCGATGGCCTAAAAAGCTATATCCAATTTGTCTCAGGTATGAAGCACAGGGAATGCTATATCAAACTGACTGACTATCTATACAGAGACGCGTCAGGAAAGGTGTTTATCCTGTACGGCCTTCGCAGGACTGGAAAGACAACGATGATCCGGCAAGCAATTATGGAAATGTCGCCGGAAAATTTCCAGCAGACGGCATTCATCCAGATTAGCGCAAAGAACACGTTGGCAGACATAAACAGTGATATGAAATGGCTGCTGGAGAATCACTATAGGTATGTCTTTCTGGATGAAGTGACGCTTGCGGAGGACTTTATTGAAGGCGCTGCGCTTTTCTCCGATATCTACGCTGCTTCTGGAATGAAAGTCGTCCTGTCGGGGACGGATTCATTGGGGTTCCTGTTTTCCGAGAGTGAGGAATTATATGACCGCTGCATCCTTCTGCATACGACCTGGATCCCCTACCGGGAATTTGATCAAGTGCTGGGCATCTCCGGGATTGATGAATATATTCGCTATGGCGGCACAATGAGCCTGGGCGGGATCCACTACAACGAACAATCCACATTCGTGTCTAAGAAGAGCACAGATGATTATATAGACAGCGCCATTGCAAGAAATATCCAGCATTCCCTGAAATATTATCAGTATGGTGACCATTTCAGACACCTGGGTGAACTGTATGATAAACAGGAATTGACCAGCGCCATCAACCGTGTTGTAGAGGATATCAATCATCGATTTACGATCAGCGTTCTGACGGATGATTTTGTGTCTCACGATCTTGGCCTGTCAGCGAAGAATCTACGCAAGGATAGGGCGAATCCTACCGATGTGCTGGACCATATCGACAAGGAAGCTTTTACGGCTGGGCTCAGAAAAAAGCTTGAGATTCTGAACAGGCAGGAACAAAGCGTTCCAATCACGGAAGCTCATAGGATCGAAATAAAAGAATATCTTGATTTGCTGGATCTCACTGTCGATATTCCAACGGAATATATACCCGTCAGGAATGAACGGGGATACAGGACAGTGATCGCACAGCCCGGTATGCGCTATGCGCAGGCAGAGGCTTTCATCCGTCAGTTGCTCAACGACGCAGAGTTCCAAAATATCTCTGCGATGGACAGGGCGGCAATTCAGGATCGGATTATGAACGAGATCCGGGGACGCATGATGGAAGAGATCGTTCTCCTGGAGACGAAGATGGCATACCCCAGGAAGCAGGTGTGCAGGCTACAATTCCAGGTCGGTGAGTTTGATATGGTTGTTGTTGATCCGGATCAGGTGACGTGCGAGATTTATGAGCTAAAGCACAGCAAAGAAATCGTCCCACAACAATACAGATTTCTGGCCGACAAAGATCGCTGCGAAGCAACGGAGTTCAGGTTCGGAACAATCACGAAGAAAGCGGTTATATACAGGGGGGAAGATTCAGAAGACGGAGGGATATCCTACCTCAATGTCGAAGAATACCTGAAGCGGTTGCCGCGCTTTTATTAAATCCAGGAAACAGATCTCGGCGTCCTGATCAGCGTGAAGGATGAAAGCATCTTCGTGGAGATGCTTTCGGGAGGAGAGATTTAGCAGCAAAGTTCAGAAATCCAATATCAAACGGCTGATGCATTTGTTGCATCAGCCTCTTGCTTTGGTGTGCTTGGCGGGGCACCTTTAGCAAAGATTTCTTAGCGATTATCCTTCCGCATTGTATTTCACATTTGGTTGCTCTAATAATCTGGCATATGTGGCTTGTTTCTCCACAGGAATTCTTAAAGATTTCATCGCCTCTGCAATTGAAAAACCTTTGGTTTCCACTAAACTCTGAATATCTCTCAGCCAGATCCTGTTCTCAGTTTCTTCCCGTATATTATCCATCGCAATATCGATATCCGTTATGGTCAATCTTCCGCCCATAATCTTCTCTTCCTATTCAAAAAACTATATGTGTCATCCTTGAATCTTCCATTCTGTCATCTGCCGGGTTCCAGAATCAAAACTCACCCCGATTTTGAACAGCTTTCTTGGATCCGCAGCATATGCATCCGCGTAATGCTTCTCGTCAATTTGTTTCAGCGCCCTATCTGCGCTTTCATCCCTCTTGAACTCAAACAGGTATATATATTCCCCGGTTTCCACAATGCAGTCGATACGTCCCAGATTCGTGTGCTGTTCGCAGTGTACATACTGATCTAATAATGTGAAGGTGATATAAAACACTGATTGAAAGTCGCGTTCAAAGGGTGTCTCCGTAACCGGATATGGAATTCCTGCGAAGAGAGCGGTGAAAACATCCCTGATTCGATCCAGCTCTGCACGCTCCAGATATGTTGTCAAGGAGAGAATGTCCTTCCCGGAACCAGCTCCCGCGTTCCCTGTATAGGCGGGCATCAGGCTCTCCAGAAAGCCATACTTTACCTCATCATTTGGAAATCCAAGGGTGTAAGCCTGCTTCCTCGCCTGATAGTCAACCAATGTCAGATAGCCACTCTGATATAGCAGGGGAATTAAATCCGGATTGTCATCCCGATAATCCTTCAGCATCTGTTTTGTTGCAAACAATGTTTTATCTGTAAACTGTCTTGGATCAAAATTGTTCGCCTTCAGACGATTCACCAGAAAAGTCGGCGTTCCCGTCTCAAACCAGTACTTATCGAACTCCCTGTCCGCAAAAGCATTCAGCAGGCTGTATGGGTTGTAGACCCCTTTTCCCTTTTGATGGAAATGATATCCATCATATTCCTTCCTGAGCCTGTTCAGGCATTCCTCTAGGCTGAGCCCCTGCTCCTCCGCAAGCAGATCAATTTCCGGTCCAAAGTTGTTCTTCATCTCCTGCTCAGTAATTCCGCAGATTTCCGCATAATCCATGCTCATGGAGATATCTCTGAGCTGATTCAGATCGCTGAAGATGCTCACTTTGCTGAATTTTGTCACACCGGTGATAAAGATGAACTGGATATATGCATCCTCGCTTTTCAGGGCGGAAAAGAATCCCTTGAATACCGCTTTGTTATGCTTTACCAGCTCCGCATCCTCCATCGTCTCCAGCAGAGCCTTGTCATATTCATCAACCAGGACAACACATCGCTTCCCCGTCTGTTCGCATGCGGCCTTTAACAATTGGCCGAATCTTGCCCCCAGGGGCGCTTCTCTGCTGGTGCTTCCATACAGCGTCTCCCATCCCTGTAGATGGACTTCCAGGATCGCCTCAAGCACGCCCTTTTCGGCAAAATTCGCCCTATTGAAATCAAAGTAAAACACAGGATAGGGCTGCCAGGCATTCGGATTGTCATCTTCCAGCGCTTGAATGATCAACCCTTTGAAAAGCTCCTTCTTTCCCTCCCAGTATGCCTTCAGCGTCGAAAGAAGCAAGCTTTTCCCGAAACGGCGGGGGCGGCTGAGAAAGTAAGGCACATTCGTGTGTACCAGGCGGTAAACGAATTCTGTCTTATCCACATACAGGTTTTGATTCTCAATGATTTTATCAAAGCTCTGTATCCCTACCGGAAGCTTTCTTTCTATCCGTTCCATCTTTCGGACTCTCCTCTCCCAAATCTGCGCCGCAAGTATATTACCACATTCAATAAAGAAAGGTAAAGGATAAAATCATATGTTGACCCGGATCAGGTGACGTGCGAGATTTATGAGCTAAAGCACAGTAAAGAAATCGTCCCACAACAATACAGATTTCTGGCCGACAAAGATCACTGCGAAGCAACGGAGTTCAGGTTTGGACCAATCACGAAGAAAGCGGTTATATACAGAGGGAAAGATTCAGAAGGTGGAGGGATATCCTACCTCAATGTCGAAAAACTCCTGAAGCGGTTGCCGCGCTTTTATCAAATTAGGAAAAAGATATCGGCGTCCTAGTCAGCGTGAAGGATGAAAGCATCTCCACGGAGATGCTTTCGGGAGGAGAGATTCAGCAGCAAAAGGTTGAAGTGAAAAACACCACTTGAAGCATTTGTGTAATTCCGATATAATAATCGTGTCAACGAGAGCATGCCTGAGAGAATGGGAGGGATGCGAATGGCTGTAAACTACGACGATGCTTTTCGAACTTTGCTGAACGATTGCCCGCAACTGATTCTCCCGCTGATTAACGAAGCATTCAACGCGAATTATGATGGCACAGAGAAGATTATCTTCGAACCGAACGAACACTTCGTCAATCGGAAATCAGGAGAAGAGAACAAAATCGTCACCGATACGAGCTTTGCAGTGGTATCTAATGTTTTGACGCGGGGACAAAAGGGATATATTCGTAAATTTCATTGGGAGTGCGAGTCGAAGCATTATGATCCTACTATCCTGATTCGATTCTATGAGTATGGATCGCAGATAGCCTTGGATTACAATCAACGAATAGAAGGAGACGAGTTGATTGTCGAGTTCCCTAACGCAGCATTGTTACTGCTAAGGACAACGGAAAACACGCCGGATCAGATGCGTATTCGGGTGGTGCTTCCGAATGGGGAAAGCGCGAGCTATCCCGTTCCGACGGTCAAGGTTCAAAAATATACCCTTGAAGAGATTTATCGAAAGCAACTACTGTTCCTGCTTCCGTTTTATCTGATGAGATACGACAATCGATTGGAGAAGATGGAAGAGGATGAAAAAGCGGTACGCGAGCTTACGACAGAGTTTGAACAGATTCGCCAACATCTGGATGAACTGACCAAAACAGGAAATCTTACGCTGGCCAGCAAACATATCATTATGGATATGATCAATCATGTAGCGCAGCTACGTTGTGCGAAGCTTAATCACATTCGGGAAGGAGTGAAACAAATTATGGTAGGAACTTTACTATATTCAGAAGCATATGAGGTCTTGAAACAAGGCAGAGAAGAAGAAAACGAGAATCAAATCATCACAGGAATTCAGCGGGCGATGGATAAGCAGCATCTATCGTTAGATGGCGCTATGGACTACATGGATATTCCGCGTAACGAATGGTACAAGTATGCACAGCATTTTTGCGAGCCTGCGGAGGCAGCAAAGTATCAAAGTAAGGATTGAAATCATTATTGAATAGGTAGAGAATTATGGGCGGAAGATTGATCAAAACGGATATCGATATTGCAATGGAAAATACGAGCAAAGCTGTGAGGGAAGAGACTGAGGATAGAATCTGGCTGAGGTCTATTCAGAGTTTAGTGGAAACAAAAGGTTTTTCAATTGCAGAGGCGATGGAATCTTTAAGAATTCCTGTGGAGAAACAAGCCACATATGCCAGATTATTAGAGCAACCAAATGTGAAATACAACGCGGAAGGATAATTGTTCAAAAATCTTTGCTATAAACGCAGCAAGGGCAGGGCAAAGCAAAGCGGCTGGTGCATTTCGTTATGCATCAGCCGCTTTTTCGGTTTCGGAGGTGGTTCTGGGAATGCCCAGGGTCAGGTCCTTCACAACCTCCCCGGCGATGATGAGTCCCGCCACGGAGGGCACAAAGGCCAGGCTGCCGGGGATATCCCGGCGATCGGTGCATTTGCGCTGGGTGCCGGGGGGACAGATGCAATGCAGTCGGCAGGAGATAGCCGGGTCATCCAGGGGGCGGGTGGGCTCCTCCTCGGAATAAACTACCTTCAGCTTCTTTACGCCCCGCTTCTTGCATTCCCGCCGCATGACCCGGGCCAGGGGGTCCACCCGGGTCTTGTAGATATCCGCCACGCGGAACTGGGTCGGGTCCAGCTTATTTCCCGCGCCCATGGCGCTGATGATCCGGGTGCCGGTTTCCTGGGCCCGCAGAATCAGCGCCAGCTTGGCCGTCACGGTGTCCACCGCGTCCACCACGTAGTCATATTCCTCGAAGGGGAATTCCCCGATGTTGTCCCGCAGGACGAAGGTGTTGTATATCCGCACCTCGGCCTTGGGGTTGATGTCGTGAATCCGGTCCGCCATCACTTCGGTCTTCTGCTTGCCGACGGTCTTGATGGTGGCCAGAATCTGTCGGTTCACATTGGTCAGGCACACCCGGTCGTCGTCGATCAGGTCCAGCGCCCCCACCCCCGTCCGGGCCAGGGCTTCGCATACGTATCCGCCCACCCCGCCGATGCCGAAAACGGCCACCCGGGCCTGGGAGAGCCTGTCCATTCCGTCCGCCCCCAGCAGCAGCCGGGAACGGGAAAATTGATTTTGCATGAATGCTGTCCTTTCTGATTTTTCCTGTTTCCTTCCCGGGGCGTTTTGTGGTATGATAGCCCCGATATCCATTTCAAGCTTCGGGAGGAAAAGGCAAAGATGAAGTTTCTGGAAAGTACCATCCCGCTGCGAGTCAGCGAGTGCGACGTCAACAGCCGTTGGCGTCTGGGGGCCATGCTGCTGGAGATGCAGGAGGCGGCCGGGGATCATAGCTCCGGCATCGGCTGTGGCCGGGAAACCCTGGTGAAACAGGGGCTGTGCTGGGTCGTCGTCCGGATGGAAATCCAGATTTTCCGTTATCCGACCTTCAACGAGCGGGTCACCATCCGCACCTATCACCGCCCGACCCGCCATCGTTTTTTCCCGCGCTTTTTCGAAATTCGGGATGAGGCGGGAGAACTGGTAGCCCAGGCCTCCAGCCTGTGGCTGCTGATGGATCTGGAAACCCGCCAGAGCGTGGCGGCGGATCGGCTGCCCGTGCCCCTGCCGGATAACAGCGATATGCCGGAGCCACTGCCCCTGCCCAAGGGGGTGGACCAGCTGGAGGCCCCGGAGGTCATCCTGCCGTACACCGCCCAGTATACCGACCTGGACGCCAATGGCCATGTGAACAACACGAAGTATATCGACTGGCTGTGCAACGCCCTGGGGGTGGAAACCCTTTCGGCTCACCCGATTCAGCGGCTGACCATCCATTTCGACAGCGAGATCCGCCCGGATCAGCCGGTTCAGCTGCGGCTGAAACGGGATGGGCTGCGGTACCAGATGACCGGCCTGCACGAGGGGAAGGCAGCCTTCGACATTGGCGGCCAGCTGATGGACATTCTACCAAATTGATGGAGAACTGGCAACAGAAAAAAGAGCAAAGCTGTGTGGGAAGCAGGAAAGGCGGGGGATTATTCCCCCGCCTTTCCTGCTTCATTCGCGTAGATCACGGCGCAATAGGGCGGCAGATCGAAGGAGATGTACCCCTCCTTCACCGCCTCGCAGGCTTCCGGAGAGAGGGTGTGTCCCTTCTCGTCGGTCATGATTCGGCGGGTAAAGATTTCTCCCTCCGGGCTGCCAATATCCCGGGCGAAGAGGCGGAAATTCGTCCACCCGCTGGTGTTGTTCACCGCCACGATGGCCCGCTGCTCCCGGTCGAACCGGGCGTAAGCGATCCGCCCATAATCCGCCAGCATGGGCTTTAAGCACCCATCCACCAGCACCCCCAGCTCCTTCCGCAGATGGATCAAATTCCGGTGCAGGCTGATGAGGGTCTGGTCCTCCTTGCCCCAGGGATAGGTCCGGCGGTTGTCCGGGTCCGTCCAGCCCACCTGCCCCGCCTCGTCGGCATAATAGATCGTCGGCGCCCCGGGCCAGCTCATCTGCACGGCCACCGCCTCCCGGAAAACCCCTTTGTTGATGCCCTTGCCTGCCGCCTCGCTCCCCATGGTCGTAAACCGGCCCACCATCCGATTGGTCCGGGTCAGGAATCGGGAATGATCATGGTTGCTCAGCTCGTTCATGGCGCTCATCAGGGAGGGATAGGTCAGCCGGCTCATCTTGTCCCGCATGATGTCGAAAAACGCCGTGCCGTTCTGGTAAAGATCATCCCGCATGGCGTCGGAATGCTTCTCCATGCCCGTCAGGAACCAGGTCAGCGGCTCCATGAAGGCGTCGTAATTCATAATCGTGTCCCATTGATCCCCCTCCAGCCAGGAGGAGGGATCCCCATAGTGCTCTGCGATGATCAGTAGATCGGGGTTCACCGCCTTTACCCGCTGGCGGAAGGTCCGCCAGAATTGGTGATTAAACTCCGCGCTGTGGCCCAGGTCCGCCGCCACGTCCAGCCGCCATCCGTCGATGGAATAGGGCGGGGAAGCCCATTTTTCCGCCACGCGATAAATCTGTTCGCACAGGGCGGGGGAGGCCTCATAGTTCAGCTTCGGCAGGGTCGAATATCCCCACCAGCCCTCGTAGGCCGGGCTGCGGCCGTTGCCGGAATCGTTGAAGTGGAAATAGGAGCGATAGGGGCTGCTGACGCTCTGGAAGGCCCCGGGCTGGAACCCCGCCTTGCCCAGATAGATCCCCTCGTAATCCATCCATTTGTTGAAGGACCCGCAGTGGTTAAAAACCCCGTCCAAAATAATCCGCATGCCCCGGGCGTGCAGCTGGCGGCAGAGCTGGGCGAAAAGATCGTCGCTCTTTTCCAGGTTCTCCATGGATGTCACCCGCCGGATGTACCGCGGGGCGTATCCATTGTGCTTCTCCCAGCACTGCATCGGGTGGTCCACATCGTCCGCGATGACGCCGAAATGGGGATCCACGTGCTCGTAATCCTGGGTGTCGTATTTATGGCTGCTGGGGGAGACGAAGATGGGGTTCAGATAAAGGGCCTGTACCCCCAGATCCTGCAGATAGTCCAGCTTGTCGATAATCCCCTGCAGGTCCCCGCCGTAGAAGCAGCGGATGTCCGTGTCCGTGGGCAGGGCGTCCCAGTCCTCCACGTGCTTCGAGTGGCCCACGGTGTAATAGTATTCATTGTCCGTGACGTCGTTGCTTTCGTCCCCGTTGCGGAAACGGTCCGTGAAAATCTGGTATTGCACCGCCCCCTTGGCCCAGGCAGGTACATGGAACCCGGGCAGGAAGCGGAAGGCGTAGGCGGAATTATATTCCGGCAGATGCCCATCCTCCGTGTATCGGCAACCATTCTTGTCGTAGGCGATCTTCAGGTTTCCTTCCCCCTCGATGAGAAAACGGTACATCACCTCCGTGTCGTCGCAGACGATGCCGGTTTCATAATAATCGAAGAAATCATCCGAGCAGGCCTTGGTCATCAGCGCCCCCACCTCCAGGGATTCCAGTAGCAGCACCACCCGCCGGGCGCTGCCCTTGGCCACCCGCAGCCGAATGGTAACGCTGTCCCCCGGGTCCGGCTCGGAGGGGAAACGGAAGGTCGGGGTTTCGTCGCTGAAAACCGCGGAAAGCAGATGGGCTGGAACAGACATGGCCGGTAAAACTCCTTTCTGAATAGGAAAAAACCAGAGAAAAACCACGCGCCAAAGTATACCTGATTTTCCTGGCCTGCGCAAGCGGCCCAAAATTTTGAGACATTTATACATATTTTTCGAACAAAATTCCATATACTTTGTGTGATTTTTCCATACAGAATGTGGGCCCGAAAGGTCCAATCCACCATATGTTGTAATATTATCGTAATAATATACCGAGTTATAATATTTTTTGTTACGTCTTTACAAATCAATGGTTTCGGAGTAAAATAACACTCGCACTTCTATGGTTCCCATATCGGTTTTATTGGTTAGCTCTTATTTTGTCCTTGCGAGGAGGCAACCCTAATGAGTATTTCCTGGAAGAAGAGACTGTTGGCAGCAATCCTGGCCCTGGTCATGGTGATGGGCGATGTGCCCACCGGCCTGCTTTGGCCGAACAGTGGCCGAGTCACGGCTGAGATCGTGGAAGACGCGCCTGCCGCCCCGGTGGTCCTGGAAGGCACCATCCTTTCTGACGACGCGCCCGCGGGAGAGGCAAACGCCCCGGCTCAGCCCGAAGCGGATAGCCCGGCCGCCCCTGCGGCGGAGGAGCCCGCGGTCCCGGCTTCGGAGTCTACTGATAATGAAGATCAGTCCGCTCCGGCCGAAGCCCCTGCCCAGGAATCGGTGAACGCCACCGAATCTACCCTCGAGGGCGAAAACGTGCCCACATGGGGGGGTGTTTCTTCTGATGTAACAACAGGGGATCCGTCTGCCCAGGAGGCGAATCAGTCCCAGGAAGCTGATTCCGCCATAGATGCAGCCCCTTCCCAGGAAGAGACCCACTCCGATAGTTATGACGAAATTTCGAACGAAAATCAGCCCGAAATCGCTGATTCTGAAAATTCTGTTACGCCGGTTTCGGAGGATGCTTCCTCCGCTCAGTCCGGGGAAAATACCCCCGCGGACGCGGATGTAACGGAAAAGACATCTGATGAATCCGCCGCCTCCGACGAGCAGACCCCTGACTCCACCCAGGAGGGAGAGGAAGCCTCCCAGGATACCCAGGGTCAGCCCAGCGAGGAAGCTCAGCTCCAGGAAGATTCCGCTGACGAAGTAGAGGAAATGCTGGTCGGCGAAACCAAGAAGATCGATCTGACCACCCAAGGCGCCACCGTGCGCCTCTCCGTGAAGAAAACGGAAACCCTGGCCCTGTTGACCAAGGGCGCGGAAGCTTGGGTGAATATCGCTCGGGACGACGAGAAGGGCGAGGACTACCTGCCGGAGAATGGAAAGCTGCAGGTCTTCTTCCCCGTAAAGTCTGGCGAGTATAACCTGACCTTCACCCTCATGCCCGGCGCCACGGAAGGCAAGCTCGAAATCACCATCCTGACCCAGCAGGAAGCCGAAGCCAAGCTGGGGATCACCAGTGATGCCCAAAAGAGTGAAACCACCCCGGCCACTGAAGCCGAAACCAACGCCTCCGAGGAGAACCAGGAAACCACCGATCAAAACGATACTATATATAATGAAGAAACTCCTACCAAAGAGGACGAAAACGAGAATAATAACGAAGATGAACTGACCGAAGAAAACGGCGACGAAGAAGCAACCGAACCCACCGAAGAAAAGGTTGACGAAGAGACAACCGAACCCACTGAAGAAAACAACGACGAAGAAACAACCGAACCTACTGAAGAAAATAGCGACGAAGAAACAACTGAACCCACCGAAGAAAACGGCGACGAAGAAACAACTGAGCCCACTGAAGAAAATAGCGACGAAGAAACAACCGAACCTACCGAAGAAAACACCGGCGAAGAGACAACCGAACCCACTGAAGAAAACAACGACGAAGATACAAGCGAACCCACCGCAGAAAATAGCGACGAAGAAATAACTGAACCTACTGAAGATAATAGCGACGAAGAAGCTGAACCCAACGAAGAAGACCAGGCAGAAGATCAGGAGATCGTCACCGACGAGAAGGATGAAACCATCCTGGATAAGCTGGAGCTCTCCAGCGAAGATCTGACCATAAAGCCCCTGACCGATGAGGAAACGGAGCGCTATGCCCAACTGCTGAGCGGCGCCCCCAGCAAACAGCAAATCAAGAAGGCCCCCCAGGCTAATCAGACCAAGGCCCTGGAGCCCAGCGAAGGAGAGGAGTCTGCCCAGACGCTGGAGCCCATTACCGGTTTCGTGGCCTTCGATATCAGCCGCAACGCCAGCGAAGATGAACCCTTAAAGGAAGCGGAAACCTACATCGCTCATATCGATCTGGATACCCCCTACGCCCTGCCCCAGGCAGAAGGCGCGGAAATTGCCTCCGTAACCTATGAACTCTATCACTTTGATGCGGATACCAACACCCTCACCAAGGTAGAAGCGAGCTTCCGTGATGATTATGCCACCGGTCTGCTCTATGGCTTCGATTTCGAAACTACCGGCTTCTCCCCCTATGTGGTGAAGTATACGGTGGATTTTAGTTACATCGGCGAAGACGGCGAGACATATGAATTCTCTATGCCCGGCGGCGGAGTACTTCTGCTGAGCGAATTGTTTGATGCCTTGCACATTGATGAGAATGTGGCGGATGTTGTTGATGTAACATTTACTGACTATTCACTTCTTGAGATCAGTCGCATAAGTAAAAATACACAAGTTGAAGAATCCCGTGTGCCCGCTGCTCGGATAAGCATCGAGGCAGCAGCTGCTTTGCCTGACGGCGAAGTGCTGTATAGTGATGAGTGGAATATTACCTATAAATCTGCAAATGCCGGTGATTGGACAATCACAAGCTTGAAAAAGTTTTCGACAGAAGAGAAACTTACTGTTACGTTCGCTAAAGGCCGAACGATAGTTATCGACGTAACAGACGAACAATACCATGGAATTGATATTAATGATGGGAAAGTATCTCTGCAGGCAGTAACAAGTGCAATACATGCCTCTACGGCAAGCAATGTTACTGAAACACCTCAAGAAACAAATGCCGCTTTTGATGTGTCTATCGTATCTTTGCTTTCTGACAATGGATTACAAGCAATTCAGGATTACATCGAAGCCAATGGCAGCATTCCCGCAATTGAGTATGATTTTTCCGACTATTTGGCAGCCAGCCCGTTGAAAGAACAGGTTTCAGGAGCGATCATTGACCTGAAGGATAATGGTAATGTTATCGGAACGGTTACTATTGACGCTAATGGCAAGGCGACAATTCAGTATACTGATAAAGATTGGCTAATGCGTAAGAGCCAATTGTCTGTTAAGTTTACCATGACAGTGCAGACCGATGAAACTGCAGTAAACGCTGGAGAGACAGTTAATTATCAATTTCCTGGAACTTCTGATACATTAACTGTACATTACAAAGACAGTCTGACAATTGAGAATAAAAAACTGCAGGCTGTTGAGAATGCGGATGGAAGTTATACGCTAAATTATACCGCGAAATTGACCAATACGAAGGATATGGATTCACTGACCTTCAAAGATACATTTGGCGGTGATGGAAAGAAATTCCAGACGCTTGTTGGTGGATCCGTTAAAGTTAATGGAAACACAGTAAATGTCAAGACAACAGATAATGGCTTCTCCTTCGATTTTCCCAAAGATGGTAACAAAGTAAAAGCCGGCGAATATACTGTTACCTATTCAACAACCATTACAAAGGCGCAGTACGATTCTCTCGAAGAGGGAGAAGCATCCCGCGAAAACAACAGCGCGAAGTGGATTGTAGATGGAACCAATGAGAAGGATGGCGGTTCCACAACATATGAAATCAAGAAACCTGTTACTCCTGTTTCAGTAGATAAACAATCCAAGGGGGCGGACGGGCAGTATAGTGATAATGTAACCGTCAATGATGATGGTACTATTACGTATAAAATCACATATGGCGATAATAATACCAACCTGTCTAAATTGACCATTACGGACTCTATGACTGATGTTCAGGTGCTCCAGGGCGATATTAAGATTACAACTCCAAGCGGCGGAACCATCAATATGCCTTCTGATAGCATTCGTGCTGATGATGGACGCTACAGTGCTGGTATGACGCAACTGTATGAGTATACTTTCGGTGAAAACGCCGGAAATGGACCTGCTGTTGTGGAATATACGGTCAAACTAATTGATGATGCTACTGCAAAGGCTAATAATATTTACGGCAAGGTTACTGTGCAGAATACTGCGCAGGAAAATCGTAGTTATAAAAATGATACAACTACAACAGAAAAGGAATATCCTCCCGAACCAAACATTACTGTTGGAAAGACGGCTTCCACTGCTGATGTTGATGAAAATGGCAATTGGCTACCTGAGGCAACGGTAACTTACACTATTACCATTGATACGGATGCTGAAGGGCATGATCTCTCCAATGTCCGCGTATCTGACCTTATGACGGATGCCCAGGTAATTGATGATTTCAGTAATGTGATGATTTCTGTTGGCGGTGCAGCGTCAATTCCTTTGAGTACTTATTTGACTAATAATGTTCAAGGGGCAGAAACATATAAGCAGGACGCAACATATAGTAAAAATGATACAACAGTATTTAATTTTGTGCTGCCCAATGGAGCAACAGGGCCCATTGAGATTACTTATAGCACAAAAGTAATTAAAGGCACTGATGCCACTGCCAGTAAAATCTATGATCTCACTTGGGTTGGCAATAAGGTTCAGGCTGGTAACAAGGGAACTCAAGACGGCGGTAATGTTGGATTCCCTGAGGAAGTTAAATATCCGTTAACAAAGACAGTCTCTGGCGATGGGCTGGAAGATGATAACCATATTAAAACTGATAACTTTGATCAGCCTATCACGTACACGATAATTGTCGGTGAAGGCGAGGCGGACATGTCCAACGTCGTGGTTACTGACCAGATGACGGATATGCAGAAAGTGGTCGGAAAGGTAAAAGTAACGACCACAAATGAGCTTTCTAATGATGTGAAGGAAAAGATAGAAGCGGTAGGCGGCACGATTATAGGCGCTAACTCCTTCTATATGCCGACCTCAACAAGTGGCTATTCAAATGATGGCTTTGCTTGGGCTGCTTATCACGATGATGGTAACTATAGTAAGGATAATTGGGTACGTGTATTCCAATATAGATTCCCTGAAGGCATTGGTGCCGGTCCAATCACAATTACTTACGATACCAAAGTAATCAGTGAAGAAGAAGCTCGTAATGCGGGTATTCAAGATACACAGAATGTCTACAACCAAGTTAACGCTGAGAATAATCAGCGGACCACGGTCGTGTATCCTGAATATCCTGGCGACGTGAAGAGTGAACCTACTCTTGAAAAACGGTTCGTCAGATTTGGCGAGGATGGACATACCGTATATTGGGCAATCGATGTTCAAAAGACAGAAGATTCTGCTTACCCTTTGACAAATGTAGTTGTTCAAGAGGGCGTAAATAAAACAATGGAAACATACTTTTTCAATACGTTAGGGTATTGGGAGCAGTATGCAATCAAAGCAGAAGATATTGATATGATCGGTGCAGTGGTAACCACTGAGTCGGGATTGGTACTGCAGCCGGGTGTGGACTATGATATTCATAAGAATGCTCAAGAAAAGGATACACAGGGAAATGTTATTTATAATCCGTTCTGGGAATTCCATGAATTAAATGAAAAAATTACCATTGAAGTGTCCTATTATAGTCCTAACTTGCTCACGGGTGGATTCGACAAAGATAATTTATATCAGGTGAACAACTGGGCAATTATTGGGGATAAAGAAGAAACTGTCGGTGCAACGAAAACCACTACTTCCATTGATTTTGTTAAGAGCAGTCGTTATGACGAAAACAATCAGGTAATACAGTGGTCTATCATGCTGAATCCTGATAAGAAAACGATTGAGCCTGACACAACTTTCGTAAAGTTTGAGGATATTTTACCTGACGGTCATGAATTATTAAACTTTGATTATACCTATTATGACGCCAATAGGCAAAAAACATCCAGTGAGGCTTTGACTGGAAATTATAATGTCAAAACGGATGCTCCCTCTATTCATGTTGCATACTCCGGGGGCAATGGGACTTCTGCTGGAGCGCTGGATATTGACCTTGAAAGATACGGTACATATAAAGTCTCTTTTGATGCTTCTAATCCAAATCATTTTTCCGTCTCTGATATCGAGCCACATAAGGATCCCTACAATATTGATGCTACAGATCCTAAATACCTTATAGATTACGGCCTGAGCGGAAGAACATATAAAATTACCTACTACACTAAGTTGACTGACGAAGAATGGAAGAATGTTACCAGCAGTCTGACGGGTGCCAAGGATTATACCAACCATGGTTCAGCCACCTATGACGGTAACATTACAGTTGATGGTACTTCTACTGTTACTGTCACTTCAGAAAATTTCCTAAAGAAATTTGATGATGCCATCGAGAATGGCCAAGGTGTCATTGTGGATGGTAACGGAGATCTTTCTAAGCAGATTCCTTACCGTGTGGAAGTGAACCCCACTGCCGCTCAATTGAATTATGGCAACGCACTCACTTTGAGTGATCGTGTTGATACCAATATGGAGTTTGATCCATCCAGCCTTGAAATCTGGGCCTATAGTGAAGACCAGGTTCCCGTTGATGTATCAAAAACCTTGGCAGAGCTTCCTTCTCCCGCAACAAAAGTAACTCCTGGCTCTGGGGATTATGCAGATGTAACGGTTACCTATAACGACGATAGCCGTATTTTCACCATCGGTGGTCTTCCAGACAATACAGCATATCGGGTTACTTACAAGACGACTATTCGTGCCTTGGGTGAGGATACTTTTACGAATACGGCTACGCTGACAGGCGGTGGTTCGCATAGTAGTACCGTTACCGACAAGCATAAAAATGAATGGGCCGATGCTAGCAGCACAGCTATTGATATGTCGCTGTACCTTCGGAAGATCGATGAGAACAATATAACTAAAACGCTGAATGATGTTACTTTTGAATTGTATGAGCTTTCGCTTGTCGGGCCACTTCCGGATACGGATGAGGAATGGTTGGAGCTTTACGATCAAATTGACTACATCCAACACCACGATGATGCTACTGCAGCAGCATATCTCGCGGATATTAGGGCCAGATTTAAGATTGTTCAGGGAAGTGACGATCAAGTCGGCGATGCTGTTACTACTGGTAAACAGACAGTAGGTCGAAATAAGCTGGACGATGGTATCGTAATGTTCCCGAGTGGATCACAGCATATCAATGAAAAGAAACTATATTACTGGGTTGAAACAGAAAATAACAATGAAAACTATAAAGCTGAAAATGATCCCCATTACTTTGTCCTTTATCCGGAATACGAATTGGTTATCACAGGTGGTGACTATGTAAAAACACCAATTAGCGGTGATACAAAGAAGAAAATTGCTTGGGCTTTGGACGATGCAGTTCAATATGCAAATGGAATAACGGTTGCTTCTATGCCCGGTGATGTCACCTGGTCTGTTACCAATGTCGAAGAAGGGTATACTTCCATCTCTACACGCAAAGTTTGGGCGGGTGACAGTGACAACATTTTTGAAACCCGGCCTAAAGACGGTATTCAGCTGCAGCTTTATCGCAAGATTGGAGGCGGTCAATGGGAGGCCGTGGGTGAGAAGGTGGCCGTAAATGGTTCCACTTACACTAATACAAATGGCCAAACCGTGGAAACGTGGCCGAACGCGAACTGGGCAAAGCTGCCGACTGATGATGGCAAAGGGAATAAGTATTATTATAAAGTAGTTGAAGATAATGTTCCCAACTACAATACTACTTACTCTTATGGTGAAGATGGTGTTGAAGGTGGGCAGATAACTGTAACAAATACGATGATTCCCACCACCACCAATATTACCGTATCCAAAGTGTGGGATGCGCCGGAAGATGCTGTTTTGCCTGATCAGATTGTTATAACTTTGTACCAGTACACAAAGGATAAGGATGGCAATGTGACCGGCCCCGAAGAGTATGGTCTGGAAGGTGTTCTGCAGAAAAATGCCGATGGCACTTATTCTGAATATACCTTTAGGAGCTTGCCTGCAAGGGATAAAAACGGAAATTCCTATACTTATACCGTTGTGGAAGATCCGATTGCAAACATCAATGGAAAACCGGTTGTTACTACCTACTCTGATAATGGAGAAGGCACCATTGATGATATTGTCATTACAAACTATGTAGATGCCAAATCCAGTTTGAAACTGAAAAAGACTATTGACGAATCTACTGTTTCCGATGATGAAAAGAAACTGACGGAAGCTCAAAAAGCGAACATAACGTTTGTAGTGGAAGGCCCTGATGGATATTATCAAAGCTTCATTTATTCTCAATTTGATGAGAATGGTGAATTGCTGATTGAAGATCTGCCTGTCGGCACTTATACCGTCACAGAATCCCGCGCAGATTTCCCCGGGCTCTCACGGAAGACAACAATGATCGCCAAGGGCGGTGAACGTGTCTCCGCGGACAGCGTTGATGCGGAAGTAACCGTATCTGGCGGCGAAGTTGAAGTGGTGAACCGTTATTCTGATCATATTGACATTACTGTTAATAAGATGTGGGATGGCGTTTCTAACGTAACAGGCACGCTGTTTGTGGCAGTGTACTATCGTCTTGCGGGGTCAAACGATCAGCTTCATAAAGTGGGGACATCCAAACTCTATGGCGTGGATACTACATCCTTTGCTGGCGAAGTTGAATTGAATGCTGGCAATGGATGGTCCAATACTTGGAGCGGCTTGCCCGTAGTCAATGATGAAGGCCAGAAGATTGAATATTATGTTTGGGAATATCTGAATCCCAATCAGGAAGTATGGCATTTTACTTACAAGCTTTATAATAGCGATAGTGATTTCCCGTACATTGCTACCTATGATGTGGATGGCAGTACTGTTCAGGGTGTACTTGCTTCAACGGACAGCTCCCATTCCGGCGAATTTGTTGTCATGAACGCAACGGGAGATCTGACAATCACTAACCGCGATAAGTTTATTCGTGTACAGAAGGTGTGGCAGGGCGTTCCTGCTGCCGATGGACAGACGCCTTCTCAGTGGGCAAAGAATAACGAATACCGTGTGGTAGTGCAGTTGGATCGCTATGTAAATGGCGTATTGGATTCTACATTTGACTCCCATCCTGCTCACAAGGAATTTACCATGGATGGAAACAAGGGCGCGGAAGGCAATGATAACCAAACGCAGACCAACTTCCAGGAAACTACAGCTGATGACGCTACCGATACATGGGAATTCTCTTGGTATGGTTTGCCGGCCAGCGACAGTCATGGAAACGAGTATACCTATAAAGCCCGTGAGGTTAAAGTCTATAAGCGCTACAGCGATATTAACCTGCTGGAAGAAGGAATGTTCAGCGCCTCTGTTTCTCAAGATGGCCGTACAATCACCAATACGTATAATCTGACGAAGGAAATCTCCGTTAGCAAGGTATGGGATGATACTGCGGCTGCCGGGGCGGATGTGACGCATCCTGATGTTACGCTGAATCTTTATCAAAATGCGGATACAAACGAAGGCGCAACGAATACTCCGATGTACAGCGCAGTGATCGAATATGGTACTGATGAAACTACTGTTACAATCAAGCAGGCCAGTACTGATTTGGCATCTGTTTCTTTTGCCGAAAGCGATCTGGGAACGTCCAAGGAGATCAAGAATGGCAACGCCCTCATCGCCGTTGCTACGCTGAACGAGGACGATACGGTTACCGTTGCTTGGAAGAATTTACCCGATAAGGATACGGAAGGCAAAGCTTACATCTATACTGTAGATGAAAATGCCGTTAGTGGCTATGTTACCACCGTTTCCGGTGGCCCTTTCAATGGATATACTGTTACCAATACCCGCACTACAAATCCGGGTGAATTGGTTGTGTCCAAAATCTGGGTTGATCAAGATGGTCAGACCATTACTGATGCTTCTGCTATGCCCGGCGTTACGCTGAAGCTGATGAAAGAGAGTAAGAGTAGCGGAAGCGATACTGGAAAAACCACTGTTTATGTTGTATCAAGCTATCAACAAACCACTAATCCTCCAACAAGTATCAATAGTTTTGATGTTGCAAAAAATACTAATATTGATATTAGTGTTGTAAAAAAAATCGTTGTTTCTGAAACCCAATATGATTGGGGCGTTCAAAAAGACGAAAGAGAAGTAAATGCTCAAGTTTATTATTGGGATGCAAATCCACATTATTCTTCTTGGGTATGGATAAAGGAAATAAAAGGTAAAGATAAAGTTGATGTTAATAGCTATGATGCCATAATGATACATATCAATGTAAATAATAGCAGCGATGATGATATTGCCCAAAAAGCAATTATAGCAATAGAAGGAGATGACGGCGGAGCCAAAGAAATAACCTCTATTTCATTGAATGCTAGCAATGGATGGGTTAACAGCTATACATGGCCTGAAGGGGAGCTTGACACCGATAATTATACCTATTATCTGGAAGAGGTTGCCCAGGAGGGTGTAACGCCTATTCGGTGGACGGTAAATGGTTCTGTCGTTACGGGCACTACAAGCGGCTCTATCACGGATGGCGTGGTAGCGGTCACCAACCAGAAGACCGTGGAAAAGGGCCGTTTGACCGTTAAGAAGGAATGGAATGGACTGACCTATGCTGATTTAACCGAAGCGCAAAAAGCAGCTTTGGCCAATGTAACCTTTACGGTGAAAAACAGCAGCGATGCACCCGTTTCCACCTTCCATCTCTCTGCTGCCGACATGGGAGAAAGCTTGGAAAAGACCATTATCCTGCCTGTTGGTTCTTATACCATTGAGGAAACAGGCGCAAGTGATAATGTTCCCGCAGGCTTTGCTTATAAGCAAACGAACGTAACTGTAACAGGTACAACACAACAGTTAAATATGACAAGCGCTTCCTCCGTTGGCGTACCCAATGGTGGCTCTATTACCGTTACCTTTGAAAACGTGTATGAGGATTCCACTGTTGATCTATCCCTGCAAAAGCAGGTGCAGAATGATAGCAACGCCCAGAATGCGGCAACGCAGCTCTTCTCCTTCACTGCTGAAATTGAAGGTGAAAATCTGGATTCGAGCAAATATACCCTGAACTGGAATCCTGGCCCCGGCCAACCAGTGGATACGAAAACTGATAGTGATGGCAAGAAAATCACTTATGCCACGCAACTGGTTAAGGATCAAATACTCACCATTACTGGCCTTCCTAAGGGCGTGACTTATACCGTAACGGAAACCAGCTTGCCTGCAAGCTATGCTTATATGAGTGCATCGGCGACTGACGGTGAAGTGGACAACAATGCCCATACTGCAGCAGGTACCGCGAGTGCGGCTACAGAGATCGTGTTCATCAATGAGTATGTGACGGGCAGCCTGAACATCCAGAAGACCGTTTCCCTCAGCGATGGTGCAAATGCTGAAGCAAAGGACTTCTATTTCACTGTGCTCAAAGATGGGGTATACTATTACCTCAACGAGCAACAGGAACTGGCAACGGTTGCGACAATTTCGGCTGAAGATTTTGCAGATGCCGAAAATAAGAGCATTTACTATGTAAAAGTTTCCTCCGGTAGTACTGATGGGGTGACTTTGAATGGGTTGCCGCTCGGTGAATATACTGTCACCGAAGTTACAGCCCCTGATGGAGTGTCAGACTATAGTGTCGACATCGCGGGATATACGTTTGATAGTGAAAACAGCTTCACCAGTGAAACGGTAAATATCACGACAAAAAATCAAACCGTAGAAATCGAGGCAGAAAATAAATACAGCGAGAATCCTGGCAGCCTGAAGATTAAGAAGAACGTGACAGTGAACGGCGAGGCGACAACGAGCACGCTGGCCGATGGCACATATACGTTTACGATTAAGCAGGAAGGCACCGCGATTTCTGGCGGCAAGGTAGGC
>JAFUDS010000026.1 GCA_017464305.1 Clostridia bacterium
AAGCAGCGCATCGCCATCGCCC
Organism: Clostridia bacterium; assembly: GCA_017464305.1. Lineage (GTDB taxonomy): Bacteria > Bacillota > Clostridia > Christensenellales > Aristaeellaceae > Aristaeella. The sequence continues at coordinate 23 of JAFUDS010000026.1, forward strand.
GGGCGATTGTGAAGGACGCACCGATCTTAATTCTGGACGATTCCCTTTCCGCCGTGGACACGGACACGGAGGAGCGGATCCTGGGCCGGTTGAAGCAGATTCGAAAGGACAAAACCACGATCATCGTGGCCCATCGGATCTCCACCATCCAGGGAGCGGACCATATCCTGGTGCTGGAGGATGGACATCAGGCGGAATACGGCACCCATGAGGAGCTCTTGGCCATGGGCGGGCTGTATAAATCCCTATACGAAAAGCAGCTGCTGGAAAAACAGCTGCAGGAGGAGCATCCGGCGGAGCCGGAGCAGATCCCGAGGAAGGGAGGCGAGGCGTGATGACGATGAACGCGAAGAATCAGCCTTCCTGGAAGGAGCGTTTCCTGAATTTATTCCGGCCCCAGGAGGAAGAGCGAGAGGACATTCATTATCACGGCAAGCCCATGGCCCGACTGATGACCTATCTGAAGCCTCATCGGAAGGTTTTCGCGATCTGCCTGGTGCTGGTGCTGATGCTGACGGGGCTGGAACTGGTACGGCCCATTATCATCGGGGACGCCATCGACCAGTACATCACCGGAGAAACGGCGAAGAGCGTGATCGAATCGGGCCGGGAACACTGGGAGGCCGGAGAAGCGGCGGCGGAGCGTTTCGCCGGCGTGCTCCGGGCGGCCGGACTCTATATCGCGACGCTGCTGCTGCTGTTTTTCTGCAACCGAAAGCAGACGCTGCTTTTGCAGCAGATGGGCCAGGATATCGTATACCGCATGCGGAACGACCTGTTCCAGCATGTGGAAAGCCTGACCATGCGCTTCTTTGACACCACGCCGGTAGGAAAGATCGTCACCCGATTGACCAACGACGTGGAAGCCATCAACGAGGTCTTTGCCAACATTCTGGTCAAGCTGTTCCGCAACATCGTCAAGATGGTGGGGCTGGCGGTGATCATGGTCAGCCTGAATCCCCGCATGGCGCTGTACAGCTTTTTGCTGCTGCCCCTGGTGGCGGCGCTGACCCTGTTTTTCCGCATGCTGAGCCGGAAGGCCTATCGCCTGTCCCGGACTCGGCTGACGGCGCTGAATACCTTCCTCAGCGAGCATTTGTCCGGCATGAAGGTGATCCAGGTCTTTGGCCGGGAAGCACGGAAGTATCAGGAATTCGAAGAGAAGAATAAAGCCCTATACCAAGCCAGCAACCGGGAGATGATGGTCTTCGCGATTTTCCGGCCGGGCATCTATCTGCTGAGCGTGGTGGCGTTGATGATCATCATGCTGGTGGGCGGTTTCTCCGTGCTGGATGGCACGATTACTTTAGGGACCCTGTACATTTTCCTGCAATACATCAATTCCTTCTTCGAGCCCATTCAGGAGCTGGCGGAGCAGTTTACCACCCTGCAGAGCGCCATCTCTGCTGCGGAGAAAATCTTTACCCTGATGGATACCCAGCCCCTGATCCAGGAGGAGGAAAATCCGGTGTGTCTGCCAAAGGTTCGGGGGAAAATCACCTTCGACCACGTCTGGTTCTCCTACACGGGAAAAGAGGAGGACTGGGTGCTGAAGGACGTCAGCTTTACCATCGAGCCGGGACAATCCGTGGCCTTCGTGGGCGCCACCGGGGCGGGGAAAAGCTCCATCCTGAACCTGATCGGCCGATATTATGACATTCAAAAGGGTGCCATCCTGCTGGACAATGTGGACATCAGGCAGCTGAGCCGGGAGCAGATTCGCCGGGCAGTGGGCCAGGTGCAGCAGGATGTGTTCCTGTTCACGGGGGATGTCGCTTCCAATATCCGCTTGCGGGATGAAACCATCTCGGACGAAAAGGTAAAGGAGGCCGCCCGGGAGGTCAACGCCGCCCGGTTTATCGAGAGATTGCCGGAGGGATACGCCTCCCGGGTCACGGAGCGGGGCTCCACCTTCTCGGCGGGGGAAAGGCAGCTGCTGTCCTTCGCCCGGACCTTGGCGTATGATCCCGCGATCCTGATTTTGGACGAAGCCACGGCGAACATAGACACGGAGACGGAACAATGGATTCAGGAGGCGGTGGCCCGGCTGATGCGGGGACGGACCAGTATCATGGTGGCCCATCGGCTGTCCACCATTCAGCATTGCGACCGCATCATCGTGATGCATCATGGACGCATCCGGGAGAGCGGCACCCATCAGGAGCTGCTGGCCCAGAACGGAATTTACAAAAAGCTTTACGAGCTGCAGCTGACCTAAACAGACTTGAAGAAAGGCCCTCCTGCGAAAGCGGGAGGGCCAAAACTTCTTTGCAGCAAAGGATATCGGGGGATTCTTGTATGCAGAAGGGCACCTGTTAGCGCTCATCAGCTCCATTTTTTGCTCCATTTTTTCGAAAAAAGTGAATAAAAGGGGTTGACATTGGGGAAAAAACGAGTATAATGTCTCTTGTTCGCTTGAGAGAGCGATGAGCACCATTAGCTCAGTTGGTAGAGCACCTGACTCTTAATCAGGGTGTCTAGGGTTCGAGTCCCTAATGGTGTACTTTCCGAAGCCTTGAAAATCAACGGCTTCGGATTTTTTCTATCTTAACTAAAGTGCTCCCCGTGTCAAGGACAAATGAATTTACGACCCTTGCACACGCCAGAAATATTCAGTAAACTTCAGATGCCAGCGATCGGAGGATAGGGCAACGCAGGGATGCGACCTGAGCGCCGACTGGCTTCCGAGGGGGCGATGCTGTACGGTATCGTCTCTTTTTCTCGTTCAACAAGTGCTGACCGCAGATGATACTGGCAGTGAAGCCCCTGAGGAACAATGCGATAAATCCCAGGGTTCAAGGGGCAGAGCCCCTTGGCGTAGCTTCTTCCGGTTTGCCGGGGAGAGGATACTCTCCCGTGGTTATATACCGGTAATACTGACTCGGGGAGAGCTTTGCCAGCTGCCACTGGTAGCGCTCGTTATTGTAGTAATCGAACCAGTCATCAACGTCCCGCTTTGCATCTTCGAAAGTTTGCCACATTGCCATTTTGTCGGCAAGCTCATCCTTCATGTGGCCATAGAAGCTTTCCTGTGGAGCGTTATCCCAGCAATTTCCCCTGCGGGACATACTCTGGCGAAGTCCACTGTCCTTCACCAAGGCAATGAACTGGAGACAGGTGTAATGACAGCCTTGGTCGCTGTGAATCATCGTTTCAGCAGTCAAAGCAACGCCGTAGTTCTCTTTCATTTGCATTACCGTCTGCAGTACGAAGTCCTCCTCCAGGCTTTCACTCAGCACATGGGCTAACGCCTCCTTTGTGAATGCGTCCAGGATCGTTGACAGGTAAAGAAAGCTTCCCTTGAATCGCATGTAAGTGATGTCTGTCAGCAACACCGTCCGCGCGCCGTGCGCTTCGAATTCCCGATTCAGCAGGTTCGGCGTTACGTTGCTGCTTTTCAGTGCCTTGGCCATCCTACGGTAAGGGTTGGCCTTCCGGATCGGGCAAGTCAGATTGTACTTCCGCATCAATCGGCGTATCTTTTTGATGTTCATGCTAACGCCTGTATGAAGTAGCCTCATGTGAATGCTGCGGGCACCTTTTTTGTAGCCCCGAAAGTTGTATGCATCCAGAATCAACTGGAAGTCTTTCCGATCCTGTTCCTCCCTTGCTCTCCGGACATTCTCGGCCTTTACCCATCTGTAATAGCCGGATCGGGAAACTCCGGCAATCTCGCATAGCATGCTGATATTGAGTACCTGCTCCTTGCTATTCAGTGACTCGTGGATAATCGCAAATACCGAATCCTGCACGCCCATCGCTACTTGCCTCGCTTCCCGGATATCGCCTGTTGTGAGATTTTTTTAAGAATTCCATTTCGGCACGCAGGTAGACGACCTCATTCTTGAGCTTGATAATGGAAGCCTCATCCGTTTCCAGATCTTTGATCTCTTCTGTGGAAAGCCGCTTTCGCTTGGCTGTTCTCACGTATCCCTCATGCAGGCCATGCTCAGATTCTGACTCGGCCTGGATATTCTTGGCAATGCTCTTCAGTCGTCCCTTTCCAAGAACATCCGGATCATACCCCAGATCTTTGATCACCTGACGCATGCTTTTTCCGGCTCCATATTGCTCCAGAATCGTGCGCTTCGCTTCCAGCGTAAAGGAAATTCGATTCTCGGTCACGCTCAGCGTATGCGGATTCTTCGCAAGTGTTTGGATCTCCTCTTCAGTAAACTTCTTGCTCGTTCCCACTTTCAACAGTCCTTCCTTTCGTTTAGTATACCACCTCCATTCGGTATCGTCATATGAAATTCACTGTCTACTTTCCAGATTCGGCCGTTTATTCCGTATCCACATTGCGGAATCGGTCTTTTTTCTGTGTCTACATTCCGGGTTTGGAGCTAATTTGAATGTCCACTTTCCGGGATGAGGCTAAATTCCCGTGTCCATTCTACGGGGTACATTTTAAACACCGAAGGCCCAAAATGGAACAAAATTGAGCAAAATTAAGCAAAATTAAGTTCTACTACCCACATTACTACCTACAAGTAAACGGCTCTACTCGATGGACTTTACATTTTTTGCAAGGTCTTCCAGGGAGGTGGATTGGTAGCGGTGTTTGGCGAAGCCATAGTCCATATGCATGATCAGTGCGGTCGTGTTCTTGTTGTCACCATCGGCATGCTTCAGCTTGTCTGAATAGGGTATGTCTGGAAAAGCAGGAAGCTTTGTCTTTAATCCAAGTTTTTCCATCATCGGCTAGAAGCAGAAATAATTGTGTGTCATCAGCTCGTAAACTGCAAATACGTCTTTCCTGCTGTGACAGCCCATAGGGAAATCAGATCTGCCTTCAGCACTTTCTTACGCTCCTATATACTCATAACTTTACGGAGTATGATTTGAAAAGAGTAGATCTGATTCACTTTGCCGATTATCTAGTGGCTTTGTGCTGGAATGATGATTTTTCCTTCTATTATTCCCATGTAATGCAGTGATGAGGGGTTGGAATGTGGTCTGTCTATGCTTTGAAGAAACGGATGAATGTAATCGGGGGTACACTGATGAGACTGATCCTGTGCTTGTAACACTCTATCACCTTGCTATGGAATTCGTGGGAAAGTTTGCTGACTTTTCTCTCCTTTTCCATAGCATCCAATGGTTTTTGGCACACTGTTTAACTTCGTGATGTTTTTTTTGTGTATGTCCTCTTGCGAGGTTTTAAGGGATACATTAGTATATGAATTGTGTTGATGTTAAGATATCGATGAATACAATGGAGAGACCGGCAGAAAGGAGTGAAAACAGGAGAATCAGAGCATAAGGTAAATGTGGAAGGAAGGGCATGGAAAACATATGGACGGGGGCCGGCTGGGGAAATTATTTCTATGTTATGCGGATTTCTTAACCATCCGCCAGGAAGGATAGGGGATATCATCAGCGCTGAGGATACTCCCATGGTAATCAGTGGTTTTCTTGGTTTTTTCCAGATAGGAAGAGAAGTCGTCGGGACGGGCGGTTCATCTTTTCCTTGATCGGTCGCCAAAGGTAGCCGCAAATTTTGCGGATTTTGTTAAGAGCTTTTTATGTGGTTCTGATTTTATTATCAGGAGAGTGCGTGCATAAAACTGATAGAAATTGTTGAGAGACATAAAAACAAGCTCCCCTGATCGCTTGTGGATCAAGTGGTTGGAATTCCGAATGGATATGATACATTGTGAGGAGGGATGATTATTATGAAAAAAACAACCAGCTTTCTAATTCTGTTTCTTCTGTGTGTGAGTATGGCTATAGGTGGGATCGCTGAGTCCTTTGATGAGCAGACGCTGATCCAGACATTCGAAGGGTTCACGATTGAAGAACTGGAGAACACCACAGAGATTCTAAAGAACGTGCTGAACCAAAAACGGCTGGAAAACGCGAAGATTGCTTTCAATACGTCTTCGCTGATTGTTCCGAAGGCTCAACAGGCTAAAGTGACCTATGTTACTGAAGGCCGAGAGGGGATTAAAGAGACAAAGGTGGAGTGGAGTTGCTCGGATGAAACGATTGCAACGGTTCAAAAAGGACTGATCACAGCAAAAACGCCTGGTACTGCAACTGTGACATGTGCGATCACATATGAAGATGAAGCGATATTGACCGGAGAGCTGGATGTTACTGTTGTGGATCCGGTAAAGACGGTTACCATGAGCGAGAAGAGTATGACCTTTTTCCCTGGAGATACTATGGGTATCAATTCTGTAGCAACTGTAACGCCGGAGACGGCTTCCATTAAAACACTTACATGGGAAAGCAGCGATGAATCTGTTGCCATGGTCAGTGAAAAGGGAATACTGACTGCGGTCTCTTCCGGTGTCTGTACATTAACGGCCAGGACAGTAGATGGTTCAAACAAATCTGCGTCTTTCAAAGCCATTGTTAGCTCTATCAAGACGGAAGAGAGCACTTATACCATTACGGAGAGAACAGGATTGACAATTCCGCTCATCTATGCAGGCAGCGATCCGTCTGGAATCAAAGCAACGGTGAAGGGAAGCGTTACAGCACAGTTATCTGTGGACGGAGATCAGGTCAGTCTGTTCCTGTTGCCAACAAAAGATGGCGAGGCGGTGGTGACACTGGAAGACAGCTCCTTCAAAGAGAATAAGTACAGCTTTGCGGCTATTGTGGATAAAAGCGCTTCTCCCGCGCCAGTGAGTTATACCGCGGAAGAAGTCTTTGACAATCAAGATTCCATCATTCTTTATTCCGGGGATACCATCGTGTCAAAGAACGGAACATACCTTGAAGTATATTTCCGTTACCAAGAAGGGATATCCTGGAGCTTCGTTGAGCATTTTGGTCCGAAGAAAAATAACGTGAAGATATCGACCTATGAAGTTTTAGGCAAGCAAGTATCTGCATGGAAGGTCAGAACAGCGCAAAATGAGGATAGATATGGGAATCAGCGTTTTTCCGGAACGTTAAGTCCCTATTATTATTTTGACCTGATTGATGTGGATGCAGAAGACTAAGCTGGATCTCAAAGACTCTCTGGGATGGTTGCATTTTCAGAGACTATTTGATTGGCATCGAGCAGAGGAAGTATGAGGATGCGAAGAGCATCTGTACCGAATGTATTTTTTTCACTTTTTAGGAGGGGTGTGACTTATGAAAAAGTTTGTTTCTTTGGTTCTCTCATTTGCTTGCATGGTATGCATTATGTCCATTGCTTGTGGTGAAGGAGATGGAGCTTCTTATGTAGAGGGGTTGAAACCATATTTGTTTAAGATAGGAACGCCCAAGGAGGAAGTAGAGGAAAAGCTATTTGAACTTTTAGGAGAATATAAAGAAGAGTATATGCAAGTTTTATATAACTCGGATTCAAGTCGTATAACGGGTAATTATGTTTGCTTTATCGACAATCGATTGACGACTGCTGAATATGAATATAAGGATGGGAATCTCTATGGAATACATTTTCGTCTGTGGACTAAGATGTATGATGATGATGAACGATTGATTAATTCGGTGTACGAAACCATTTCGTTTCCGGATGTTTATATTCCTTTTGATGAAGAGTTTTGTGAAGAGGTATTTAACAAGCTTACCGAAACGTTTGGTGCTCCGAGGTTCGAAATAACCCGGGAACAGGCAGAACAGCTAGTTAATACAACGGGGCCGTATCCCGATCTTTTTTTGAGTATAAGTAAAGATTATGTGTCTGATGATTTCGACTTAATCGTTTCAGAAGGTGTGCCGATTACTGAAGGTTATTATTTAAACCTGTTTATCTCAGTCGGAGATTATTATGTTAATTAATCAATAACATCCAGTTTGGAACGTTGCTGCCTCGCCTTTGAGATCTGGCCATCGTCCTTCTTGTCGCTTTGCCCTACATTTATATCATCTCACAGATCTGATTTATATGGCGCAGAGAGATAACGAGCTCGTTGCTGGTTATGGTACCGGACTGCTGGAGGTGGAGCAGGAGAATGGTGGAGAATGATGAGAGGGGCCGAATCGCCTGAAGAAACTTGACTTTTCAGCGGAAGGGTGGTATAAAATGGGCGTTCGCTTGAGAGAGCCCTTGCAAAACGGCATGTTTGCAAGATTCTTCTGTGGGGCGTAAGAACCCTTTTACTACCCACTTACTACCCACTAGAGACCTGTAACCCTTGATTCTGAACGAAAAACCCTTTTACTCAGGGTGTCTAGGGTTCGAGCCCCTAATGGTGTACGAAGCCGGAAGCTTTGTCAAGCTTCCGGCTTTTTCTTAGTTTTCTCTTAGGCGGGTAGTATGTTGCTTTCGCAAGGAGAAAACCGCGTGCTCGAGACGCCAAAGATGGAGGCCAAGGAGGCTGCGCTGCTCAATCCGTTGCAGCTGGCCTATATGGGGGATTCCGTATGGGAGATGCTGGTTCGAAGCCGGCTGATCTTTCAGAAGAAGAATGTGCATCACATGCACACGGAGTGCGTGCAGCGGGTGAACGCTGCTGCCCAGGCCCAAGCCATGGAGCTGATTCACCCCATGCTGACTGAGGAGGAGTCTTCCATCTTCCAGCGTGGGAGGAATGCCCACGCCCGGCATCCCAGCCCCCGGCATCAGGCCCCAGCGGATTACGCGGAAGCCACTGGCTTTGAAGCGCTGATGGGTTACCTGTATCTGACGGGAGCGCTGGAGCGGATTCGCCAGCTGGCGGACGTGATTTTTGAGAAATAAAAGGGAAGGATTATTCACAGAATGCCAGAAAAGAAAAGCCTGAAGGTGGAGCTGATTCGGCACACCCTGCGCCCGGAGGAGACCATTGCCCTGGGGGCGAAGCTGTGCTATTCCAAGGCTACCATTGAGGATTTGAAAAACAAAGTGGAGGAAAAGGACCAGGCGGCCTTCATTGAACGACTGCTGAGCATGGGGCATGAATCCGTTTTTGAGCATGCCTGCTTTACCTTCGGCGTGGAGGGCGTCAGCCGGGTGCTGTTGGCTCAGCTGACGCGGCATCGGATGGCCAGCTTCTCCGTCCAGAGCCAGCGGTATGTCAGCTATGAAAAGGGCTTTGGATACATTCTTCCGCCGAAGATTGAAGCCCTGGGGCCGGAAGCGGTGGCGGAATTCCAGCAGCAGATGGACCAGATGCAGGAATGGTACCTGGGCTGGCAGGAAAAGCTGGGGAGCGGCGAAGGGGGCAACGAGGACGCCCGCTTCGTGTTGCCCAACGCCTGCGAAACCCGGGCGCTGATTACCATGAACGTACGGGAGCTGCGGCATTTCTTTAGCCTACGGATGTGCAACCGCGCACAATGGGAAATTCGGGCCATGGCGACGGAGATGCACCGGCTGTGCCTGGAGGTGGCGCCAGCCCTTTTTGCGGACGCGGGGCCGGCCTGCCTGCGGGGAAAATGTGCAGAAGGGGAAAAGACCTGCGGCAAAATGAAGGAAATACGCGCGGAGCGGGAACAGCTGCTCCAGAATATACGTAAAGGGGAAGAATAAGGACCATGGCATATTATCAGAACGCGCCGAAGAAAAAGAAGAAGATCAATTATGGCGAGACCGGCTCCTGGGACGAGGAAGGCAGCCATTACAGCGACCGGCGGGAGCGCCCCTCCCGGGGAAAAAGCACATACGAATCAGGCAGCAGAAAGGGATCCGGTAGGAGAGACGATTCCTATTCCAATCGGGGCGATCGAAACGGTTCTAAGCGCTACGAAGAGCGGGATTCCAGCGGATATGACCGGAAACGTACCGATGGTTCTCGGGCGCCTGGCGGGCGGCCAGATCGGGGAGAGGGATATTCCTCCCGTTCTGCTGGCCCTCGCAGGGAGGATTTTTCTCCTCGGAAGCCTCAGCCCCCGCGGGAGGAAGAGGGCTATCGTAGCTATGAATATCGGAAGCCTGGCCCGGAAACCTTCGACCAAAATGTGGAGAATGATCACATTCTCTGCGGCAGAAACCCCATTCGGGAGGCGCTGCGCAGCGGCCGGGAGATTGAGAAGCTGCTGGTGCAGAAGGGCGAGCTGAGCGGCAGCGCCAAAGAGATCGTAATGGAAGCCCGGGAAAAGAAGATCATGGTGCAGGAGGTGGACAAGCGCCGCCTGGACGAGATCGCGCTGCACCATCAGGGCCTCATCGCCTTTGCTTCCGCCTATCATTACGCGGAAATCGACGAGATGCTGGACGAGGCGGAGAGAAAACAGGAAGCCCCCTTCCTGGTGATTTTGGATGGGGTGACCGACCCGCATAATCTGGGCGCCATTATCCGGACAGCGGAATGCGTCGGCGCTCATGGGGTGATTATTCCCATCCATCGCAGCGTCGGGCTGACGCCGGCCGCGGTGAAGGCCTCTGCCGGCGCCATCGAGCATATGAAGGTGGCGCGGGTGACCAACCTGAACCGGACCATCGATGATTTGAAGCGCCAGGGCGTCTGGACCTACGCCGTCACCATGGATGGCAAGGACTACGAAAAGGTGGATTTCCGCGGCGGCTGCGCGCTGGTGATCGGGGCCGAAGGGGAAGGCATCAGCCGGTTGACGGCGGAGAAATGCGACCTGAGCGTTAGCCTGCCCATGAAGGGCGAGCTGGACAGCCTGAACGCCTCCGTGGCCGCGGGCGTCATGATGTATCGAGTTTTGAGCAGCAGAAGAAAAGGATAAAGAGCATGGATCGGGACTGGAATGGAATGCAAGACCCGGAGGATGAGGAACAGCAGGTCTATGATGACGCACGCATCCTCCGCCTCAGCGAGGAGCAGGAGGAAGAATACCTGCGCCAGCAGGAGGTCAACCGGGCCCTGGAAAGCGAAATCGACGAGGGATATGATTTAGGGGACCAGCAGGAGGACTTGCTTCGCCGCTACAGCGATTTAAGCGACGAAGAGGTGGTGGCGCTGTGCCACGAGGGCGAAAAGCTGGCAGAGGAATATCTGCTGGATAAATATAAGAATTTCGTTCGATCCAAGGCCCGGAGCTATTTCCTCATCGGCGCGGATCATGAGGACATCGTACAGGAAGGGATGATCGGCCTGTATAAGGCCATCCGGGATTTTCGGCCGGAGCGGCTCAGCTCCTTCCATGCCTTCGCGGAGCTGTGCATCACCCGGCAGATCATTACCGCCATCAAGACCGCCACCCGGCAGAAGCATATCCCCTTGAATAGCTACATCAGCTTAAACAAGCCTCTCTATGACGAGGAAAGCGACCGGACGCTGATGGACGTAATCATGGAGGGCCGGGTTTCCAATCCAGAGGAGATCATTATCAATCGGGAGGATCTGGTCAACATCAACGACAAGATCAAGGAGGTGCTCTCCGGGCTGGAACAGGACGTGCTGAACGCCTACCTGGACGGGAAAAGCTATGTGGAGATCGCGGAATCGCTAGGGCGGCATGTGAAATCCATCGATAATGCCCTGCAGCGAGTGAAACGAAAACTGGAAAAATATCTGGAGGAAGAGGAGTAAGCTTTTCCTCCCGGAGGAAGGTCAGAGGTCTCTGGCCTTTTCTTTATTTATCGGCGAAATTTCTGACGACGGGGGTGATTTGACGCAGGGATAGGCCTCCCACACAAGATGAAAATTTCTGCTTGACGAAAACAGTACAAAACGGTAGAATATAGCCCAGATGCACAGGACTTTTCCGTTAGCTATTTTGCCTGTGCTTATTATGGGAGCAAAAGAATAATTTTTAAGGAGCGTGTGGATCTGTGTTAAGAAAGAAGACTTGCGTTGCTATGCTTTTGGCGGGCGGCCAGGGGAGCCGCCTGGGGATTTTGACCAAGGAGGTTGCGAAGCCGGCGGTGCCCTATGGCGGAAAGTATCGGATTATCGACTTCCCCCTGAGCAACTGCACCAACAGCGGCATCGACACCGTGGGCGTGCTGACGCAGTATCAGCCCCTGGAGCTGAACTCCTACATCGGAAGCGGCGCCCCGTGGGATCTGGACATCAGCAACGGCGGCGTGTTCGTCCTGCCTCCCTACCAGACGGTAAAGGGCAGCGAGTGGTACCGGGGCACAGCCAACGCCATCTATCAGAACATGGCCTTCATCGAGGAATATAACCCGGACTATGTGCTGATCCTCAGCGGTGATCACATCTACAAGATGGACTACAACGCCATGCTGAACGATCATATCCGCAACGGCGCGGACGCGACCATCGCCGTGCGCCCCGTGCCGTGGGAGGAAGCCCCCCGCTTCGGCATCATGAACACCGACGCCGAGAACCGCATCATCGAATTCGAAGAAAAGCCGAAGAAGCCGAAGAGCAACAAGGCTTCCATGGGCGTATATATCTTTACCTGGGAAAAGCTGCGGAAATACCTGATCGACGATGAAGCCGACAAGAAGAGCAGCAACGACTTTGGTAAGAACATCATTCCAACCATGCTGGCGGATCAGCAGCGCATGTTTGCCTACAACTTCGAGGGATACTGGAAGGACGTGGGAACCATCGAGAGCCTGTGGGAAGCGAATATGGACCTGCTGAGCAAGCCCGCGCCCATCGACATGCACGACAAGAGCTGGCGCATCTATGCCCGGACTCAGGGCCTGCCTCCGCATTACATCGCCAAGGGCGCGGAGGTGACGGACAGCCTGGTCAGCGAAGGCAGCAGCATCTATGGCCATGTGACCCACAGCGTCATCTTCGGTGGCGTGACCATCGAAGAGGGCGCCAGCGTGACGGACAGCGTCATCATGCCCGGCAGCATCATTAAGCGGGGAGCCGTGGTCCGGCGGACCATCGTGGCCGAAGGCGCCACCATCGGCGCGGGCTCCTTCATCGGCGAAGAGACGGGGAACATCGCCGTGGTGGGCCACAGCGTTTCCGTGCCGGCCGGCGTGAATGTAGCGGCAGGCGTACAGGTAGACGCGGAGACCACCTTTGAAGCCTGAGGAAGCACTGATTCGCGTTTTCCCCAGACGGGGAGAACAGGAATGACCGGAAAGAAAACGGTATATCATCAACATTTTACACTGATTGAGGACGATCAGTGTTTCCCGAAGACCGGAATATGAGAGACGAAAGGACGAATCGAACATGAAAGATGTCATGGGAATTATCTATACAGGCGAGAATGATACCCGCCTGCGGGAACTGACGATGCTTCGGGCCATTGCCGCGCTGCCGGTGGCTGCCCGTTTCCGGGTGATTGACTTCCAGGTCAGCAGCATGGTCAATGCCGGGATCAAAAATATCGGCGTCATCATGCAGAAGAATTACCACAGCCTGATGGATCATCTGGGCAGCGGCAAGGAATGGGACCTGCACGGAAAGAACGAGGGTCTGCATATTCTGCCCCCCTTCCTGACCCGGGAAAATGTGGGCGTTTACACCGGTCTGCTGGACGCCATCCGCAGCAATACCAACTATCTGGAGCGCAGCAAGCAGAGCACCCTGGTGCTCAGCGGCAGCGACATTATCTACAACGCCCGGCTGGATGAAGTGTTAAAGTTCCATCAGGACACGGGCGCCGGTGTTACCCTGATGTACACCAAGGATCCCTCCATGAAGCGGGACGAGCTGGGCACCTATCTGAGCCTGGACGAGGCGGGCAATGTGGTGGATATGGAAATTCAGCCCACCCATCCCAGCTATGAAAACGCCTACATGAAGGTGATGATCATCAAGCGGGAGCTGATGCTGAGCCTGGTGGACAAGGCTGTCAGCCACGGCCTGCATGACCTGGACCGGGATTTCCTGATGAAGATGGTGCGGGAGAAGCAGTACACCGTCAATGCCTATGAATACAAGGGTGAATGCTGGCGCATCGACAGCGTGCAGAGCTTCTTCAAATTCAACATGGACATTCTGGATCCGGCAAAGATGAAGGGCATCTTCCGGGATGATCTGCCAGTCTACACCAAGGTGCGGGACGAAATGCCCACCTATTACGGCGATGATGCGGCGGTGGTAAACAGCCTGATCGCTGATGGATGCCAGATCGAGGGCCGGGTGGAAAACAGCATCCTGTTCCGGGGGGTTCGGGTCGCGCCGGACGCCTATGTAAAGAACTGCATCATCATGCAGGACGGCCAGGTGCACAGCGGCGCGCATATTGAAAACTGTATTCTGGACAAGCAGAGCGTCATCAAGCGCAACGCCAAGCTGATTGGGCCTGATGCTTATCCCATCGTGATTGGAAAGAACGTAGTCATCTGATCATAAAATTTGACGGCTGCCGCGTTGCCGGTAGCCGTTTATTTAAAACATGAGGGAGGGATTTCTCGATATGAAAATTCTTTTTACAGCCAGCGAGAGCGTGCCTTTTATTAAGACCGGCGGACTGGCGGACGTAGTGGGCGCCCTGGCGCCAGTGCTGGCCAAGGAAGGGCACGATGTTCGGGTGGTGATTCCGCTGTTCAGCGCCATTCCCAAGGAATGGGTGGACAAGATGGAGCATGTGACCGATTTCGAGGTGCAGCTGGGATGGCGCAGACAGTATTGCGGCATTGAAGCCTTGAAAAAGGACGGGGTCACCTGGTACTTTATCGACAACAAATTCTATTTTGGCCGACCCTATGTGTATGGCATGGGCGGGGATGAATACGAACGGTTTGGGTTCTTCTGCCGCAGCGTGCTGAACATGCTGTCGCTGATCGATTTCCAGCCGGACGTGATCCATGCGCACGACTGGCAGAGCGGCATGGTGCCGGCGTTGTTGAAGATTCAGTATGCGCATTTGCCCTTCTACGCCGGGATCAAGACCCTGTTCACCATCCACAACCTGCAGTATCAGGGTATTTTCGGCATCCGGGAGGTGCAGGATGTGCTGGGGCTGGGGGATAGCCTGTGGACCGATGACAAGCTGGAATGCTATGGCTGCGCCAACTTCATGAAGGCAGCCTTGGTTTACAGCGATCTGATTACCACCGTCAGCCCCAGCTACAGCGAGGAAATTCAGACCGCCTATTATGGCGAGCGGCTGGATGGCCTGCTGCGGGCTCGGAAGCACGAGCTGTTTGGCGTGCTGAACGGCATCGACATGGCGGATTATAACCCCGCTACAGACCGGAACATCGCCGCCAACTATTCTCCGGAAGACTTGGCGGGGAAAGCGGCCTGCAAGAAGGCTTTGCAGGAAAGCCTGGGATTGGAGGTTCGCCCGGATGTGCCCATCATCGGCATGGTGGGCCGGCTGAGCAACCAGAAGGGGCTGGACCTGGTGGATTATATCATTGCCGACATCATGCGGCAGGATGTGCAGCTGGTGGTGCTGGGCATGGGCGAAGGGCGATACTTCAACCTGTTCAGCTGGGCGGAAGGCGAATACAAGGGCCGGGTGGCCGCTCGTTTCACCATGGATCATGCCCTGGCGCATCAGATCTACGCCGGGTGCGATCTGTTCCTGATGCCCAGCCAGTTTGAACCCTGCGGACTGAGCCAGATGATCGCCATGCGGTATGGTACGCTGCCCATCGTCCGGGAGACCGGCGGCCTTCGGGATACCGTGCTGAGCTACAATGAGGATACTGGAGACGGCAATGGCTTCTCCTTCTTCAACTACAATGCTCACGATATGCTGCATACTATCGAACGGGCCATCGGATACTACAAGCAGGAGCCGGAAATCTGGAAGCTGCTGCAGCACCGGGGCATGACCGGGGATTACAGCTGGGATCACTCTGCGGGGGACTATCTGCGGCTGTACGAAAAGCTGTTCGAGGAAAAGCAGCCCGT
The DNA here is from genome assembly GCA_017464305.1 of Clostridia bacterium. Lineage (GTDB taxonomy): Bacteria > Bacillota > Clostridia > Christensenellales > Aristaeellaceae > Aristaeella. Next base: position 15,625 of record JAFUDS010000026.1, read on the forward strand.
GGAGGAAAAGGAAGAGGAACCTAATCCAGTAGTTGTAGAAATCTAATTTTGCAGAAAATGATCGGAATGCGCGGAGATTACCTCTCCGCCATTCTCTTTTTAAGCGCTATGAATGAAATTGAAATCAGAGAAGATGAAACCTTAGAGGATCTGCAGCTGCGAGGGTTGCGATTGATCCAGAAAAAGAATGGATTCCGGTTCGGGATGGACAGCGTACTGCTGGCGGATTTTGCCCAGGCCAAGCCGGGTGACACGGTGGCAGATTTCGGATGCGGCACGGGAATCCTGCCGCTGCTGATGATTGGCCGGGACAAGGGAAAACAGTATATTGGCGTGGAGATTCAGGAGGCCATGGCGGAAATGGCCCAGCGAACCATGGCGCTGAACGGATTGTCAGATCGCGTAAAGATTATTCATGCTGACCTGGCCCAGGCGGAAGAACAGCTTCCTCCCTGCAGCGTGGAGGTGATCGTGTGTAATCCACCCTATGGCATGCCGGGCCAGGTGCTGCGGAATCAGGCGGAAACTATCGCCACCGCACGACATCAGGAACAGCATACCCTGTCCACCTTCTTCCACGCGGCGTTTCGCTTGCTGAAGGGAAAAGGACGAATCTTTCTGGTTTATCCTGCCGCCCAGATGTTCAGCCTGATGACGGAGTTAAAGAAGGAACGGCTGGAGCCAAAGCGGTTCCGATTGGTCTATCCCAACCTGCGCCAGGGGGCGAATTTGGTGCTGTTGGAAGCGGTCAAGGACGCAAAGCCCCGGCTCCATCCCATGCCCCCCCTGATCATCTATGAAGAAAATGGAATCTTGACAAAAGAACTCAAGTCCATTTATCATATGGAAGAATAAACCGGATTTTGTTTTTAGGGAGAGGGAGGCAGGCATGGAGCAGGCGGCGGATGTCATCGTGATTGGGGGCGGAGCCTCCGGGATGGTGGCTGCCATCGCCGCCGCTCGATGCGGAGATCGGGTGCTCATGCTGGAAAAAGCGCCTGCCTTGGGGAAAAAGCTGCTGGCCACGGGAAACGGGCGATGCAACTTGATGAACAGAAATCCGGGCCGATACTATGGGGAAAAGGATTTTGCTGCCCAGGTCATGGGCGCGGATCCTGTTTCGACGCTGACAGCCTTCTGGCGCAGCCTGGGGCTCCTGATCGTTTATGACGGGGAAGGCCGAGGTTACCCCTGCACCTATCTGGCCAGCACGGTGGCGGACTGCCTGAAGGCGGAGCTTCGACGCCAGGGCGTCCAGGCCATGACCGGTCAGTGCGTCACGGAGCTTCAACCTCACTCAGGCGCCTTTCGGGCCCGAACCTCGGAAGGGACGGTGTACAGCGCCCCTCGGGTCATTCTGGCCACCGGGGGAGCCGCGCAGCCAAAGCTGGGGGGGAATCAGGATGCCTGGCCCTGGCTGGCAAGGCTGGGGCATACGCTGGTGGCTGGCAGGCCCTCCCTGACCCCGCTGCGGACGGATCGGAGATCCATCTCTGGCCTGGCGGGGCTGCGGGTGAAGGGGGAGGTGACCCTTTTTCGCCAAGGGGAGGCCCTGGAAAAGGAACGGGGAGAAATCCTCTTCACGGAGACGGGAATCAGTGGGATCTGCGTGATGCAGCTCTCCCGATTTGCCCAGCCGGGGGATGAAATTTCTATTCGGCTGCTGGGAGGTCTATTTGAGGAAGAATCGCAGCTGCGGGAGGAATTGATCCGGCGAAGGGATGTATATGGCGCTGAACCGCCGGAAAACCTTTGGCGGGGGATGCTGGCCCCCAAGCTGGGATACGCCGTGTGCAAGCAGGCCGGTTTAGCCCTGCGGGGGGAAGCCTGTCGGGACTTGGATGAGCAACAGCTGAATCGCCTGGCGAAGGCGGCCATGGGATATCGGGTTCAGGTGGAGGCCTTGGAGGGCTTTGACCGGGCCCAGGTGATGGCCGGGGGTGTCCGAGGTCAGGAGTTAGATGGGCGGACCATGGTTTCCCGGCTTTGGCCGGGGCTCCACATCGCCGGGGAATTGACCAACGTGGACGGGGAATGCGGCGGGTATAACCTGATGTACGCGGCCATGAGCGGGCTAAAGGCTGGATGGAACGGGAGGATGGAAGCGGAATGATCAAGGGCGAGCTGCGGAAGAAACAGATTTTGGAAACCTCGGAGCGGCTTTTTGGCGAACGGGGATACGAAGCGACAGGGGTGCAGGACATTCTGGATGCCCTGAAGCTGAGCAAGGGCAGCTTCTATCATCACTACGAGAGCAAGGAGCAGGTGCTGCAGACCATCTGCGAAAACCGGGCGGACGCGGCGGCGGAAAAGCTGAAGGGGCAGACCTTTGAAAACGGGCTGGCCTGGATGAATGCCCTGATCACGGGGATGATTCCCTTCCAGGGGGAAGGGATGACCTTTTTGAAGATCATTCTGCCGGTGTTCGTGCTGCCAGAAGGGAAGAGCGTCCGCCGGAGCTATCAGGAAGCCTTGAAGCGCAGCTGGCTCAATATGGCGCAGGAGGCGCTGGAACAGATGATTCAGGAGGGGGATGCCTATACCCCCTATCCCACCAAGACGGCGGAAATCGCCCTGGACCTGGTGAATAACCTTTGGGCGGAAATCAGCGAAGCCATTATCTGGAAGGAGAAAAATGACCGGCAGAAGATTTCTCCCGCGGAGCTGCTGAACCTAGTAGAGCCCTATCGCCCCGCGCTGGAAAACCTTTTCAGCGCTCCCTACGGCTCCATCGAGATTATTCAGCTGGAGGCGCTAACGAAGATGGTAAACGACATTCACAATTGGTGGATGGTTGATCAATAAGAAGGAGGAACTGACTCTATGAATCCCAATATTCCAACCCCGCATATCAATGCCCCGGAGGGCGCCTTTGCCGACACCGTGCTGATGCCTGGCGACCCGCTGCGGTCCCAATTTATCGCGGAAAACTTCCTGGAAAACGCGGAGCTGGTGAACAATGTCCGCGGCGTACAGGGTTACACCGGTACCTATCAGGGGAAACGGGTTTCTGTCATGGCCAGCGGCATGGGCATGCCCTCCATCGGCATTTACAGCTATGAGCTGTTCAACTTCTATGACGTGAAAAACATCATCCGCATCGGCAGCGCTGGCGCTATGAGTGAGAAGCTGAAGCTGATGGACATCGTGGCGGGCATGAGCGCCTATACGGACTCCCACTTCGGCGATCAGTTCGGCGTTCGGGGCAACCTGGCCCCCTGCTGCAGCTATGAGCTGCTGCACAAAGCGGTGGAGGCGGGGAAAAAGATCGGCCGGGAGGTTGTCTGCGGGCCCATCTATTCCTCCGATGTGTTCTACGACGAAGGGAAAAACAGCGCCGCCCTGCGGATATTAGGGGTGCTGGCGGTTGAAATGGAAAGCGCGGCCCTCTATCTGAACGCTGCCCGATGTGGGAAAAACGCGCTGTGCCTATGCACCATCTCCGACAGCATTGTGACGGGAGAGAGCATGCCCGCGGAGCAGCGGCAGATCAGCTTCCGCGAGATGATGCAAATCGCGCTGGAAATTGCATAATAAAAAAGAAGCCTGGAAGCGTTCAAAGCTTCCAGGCTTCAAATTTTTCCTCCTCCGGCAGGGTTTCCAGGGTTCGGCTGGAGGCCTTCATCAGCTCGGACAACACTTGCTCCGTATCCGCCACCCGGGTAAGCAGCGTAAAGGAAACGGCGGAGCCGAAGGATACCTCCTCCGCCCAAGCTGGCAGGCGATCCAGGGCGTAGCGGACGGAATCCCAGGCGCTGTAGGGCACCTCGCAGAGATGGGAAAGGGTTCGCTCCATGCGGACGATGCCCGCCGCGTCCAATGCCACCCGACAGGCCTGGGTATACGCGCGAACCAGCCCCCCTGTGCCCAGGAGAATGCCGCCAAAATACCGGGTCACCACCACGCAGCAGTTGACCAGGGATTCAGCGCGCACCAGGCTCAGCATGGGCATGCCAGCGGTGCCCCCAGGCTCCCCATCATCCGAATAGCGGATGATGCCCTCATTCTGCCCAATGACATAGGCATAGCAATGGTGCCGGGCATCCCGCATGGATTCCCGGACGGATTTCAGATGGGCCAGAGCCTCCTCTTCCGAATCGCAGGGCCAGGCCTGCCCGATAAAGCGGCTGCGCTGGATGGTGATTTCATCCCGGCCAGGCCCAGCCAGGGTTATATAGCTATCCATGATTTCTCCCGAAAAGGGCAGGGTGGAGGAAACACCCTCCACCCCGCGAAGCATATTGATTATTTCAGCACGATGCGGCAATAGCCCTTTTTACCTTTTCTCAGCAGCAGGCCTTCGCCGATTTGATCCGCGGCGATCTGGGCGGCGACGTCGGTTACCTTTTTCCCCTCCAGGGAAACGGCGTTTTGCTCAATCTGTTTGCGGGCGTCGGACTGGGATTTGCACAGGCCGGAGCGCACCAGCAGGGTGGAAACCCGGCCGTCCGCTGCCAGCTCCTCCGCCGTGACCTCCAGGGAAGGGACACTGGCGGCGTCTGCGCCGCCGGCAAACAGGGCGGCGGCGGCGGCGGCGGCCTTTTCCGCCTCCTCCTCGCCATGGACCAGCTTGGTCACCTCATAGGCCAGGACCTTCTTCGCCTCGTTGATCTCTGCCCCTTCCAGCGCGCCCAGGCGGCGCACCTCGTCCATGGGCAGGAAGGTCAGCAGCGCCAGGCACTTCTGCACATCCTGATCATCCACATTCCGCCAGTACTGGTAGAAATCGTAGGGGCTGGTCTTGACGGGATCCAGCCACAGGGCGCCGGCCTCCGTTTTACCCATCTTGCGGCCATCGTGGGTCAGCAGCAGCTGGAAGGTGCAGGCAAAAGCCTTTTCACACAGCTTGCGCCGCACCAGATCCGCGCCGCCCAGCATGTTGGACCACTGGTCGTTGCCGCCCATCTCCAGCCGGCAGCCATAGCGCTGGAACAGCTCCAGGAAGTCATAGCTCTGCATCAGCATATAGGTGAACTCCAGGAAGGACAGGCCGTTTTCCGTGGCCATGCGGGCCTTGTAGCAATCCGCCGTCAGCATGCGGTTGACGTTGAACATGGATCCGATATCCCGCATGAATTCGATGAAATTCAGATGACGCAGCCAGTCGCCATTGTTGACGATGATGGCCTGGTCCGGCCCGAAATCCAGAAAACGGGACATCTGCGCCTTGATGCATTCCACGTTGTGATCGATGGTCTCCACCGTCATCATCTTCCGCATGTCCGTTTTCCCGGAGGGATCGCCAATCATAGCGGTGCCTCCGCCCATGAGGGCGATGGGCTTATGGCCGGCCCTTTGCATATGGGCCATGGCCATGATCGGAATGTAATGGCCAATATGCAGGCTGTCGGCGGTGGGATCGAAGCCGACATAGAAGGTGGTAGGGGATTTCAGCTGCTCATACAGCTCGTCCTCAAAGGTGGTCTGGGCGATGAAGCCCCGCTCCTTTAATATATCCAGAATGTGTTCCATGGGAAGATACCTCCTTTTATTTTTGAATGAGATCCTTCAAAATCGACATGCCCTGATCGATCTGGGCCAGGGTACTGCCGGAGAAGTTTAACCGCAGGGTGTTTTCATGGCCGCCATCGGCAAAGAAATGGGTGCCGGGAACGAAGGCGACCTTTTGTTCAATGGCCTGGTTCAGCAGCTCTTTGGCGTTGAGGCCCTCCGGCAGCTCCACCCAGATAAAGAGACCGCCTTCCGGCCGGGTATAGGATACGCCGGCAGGGAAGGACGCCAGATGGGAAAGCATGGCGTCGCACTGCTGGGCATAGTCAGCGGAGATGCGGCGGATATGATCCGTCAAGAGATCCTGCCGTAGGAATTGATCCACGATGGCCTGGGAAAGATTCGCCGTGTGCACATCGGAGGACTGTTTCCCAATCGTGCATTTCCGCAGAATCCCCGCATCCCCCGCCATGTAGCCGACCCGCAGGCCGGGGGAGATGACCTTGGAGAAGCTGCCCAGGAAGACGACCCAGCCATTTTCGTCGAAGGACTTAATGGTGGGCAGCTCCTGGCCCCGATAGCGCAGATCCCGATAAGGGTCATCCTCCGCCACCACGACGCCATACTGATTGGCCAGCTCCGCCACCCGCTTTCTCCGGGGCAGGGACAGCGTCCGCCCGGTGGGGTTCTGGAAGGTGGGAATGGTGTAAATCAGCTTCGGCTTCGTTTCCTGAATCAGGCGCTCCAGATGATCCGGATCCAGCCCCTCCTCATCGCTGTTTACGGGCACCAGCTCCGCCTCATAGAGCTTCATGCATTGCAGATTGCCTAGAAAGGATGGATTCTCCACAATGATGCGGTCTCCAGGGTTGATGAGGGCCTTGCAGAGCAGATCCATGGCCTGGGTGGAGCCTGTTACCGGCAGCACCGAGGGGGGATCCAGCTGCAGATGGGATTTGACATAGGCGCGAAGGCTTTCCACAAAGGCGGGATAGCCCTCCGTGGCGCCATATTGCAAAATGGCCTTGCCATTGTCCTGCAGCACCTGCTTGGCGATGGGGGCGACGATGTCGTCCGGCAGGGCGGCCAGGGAAGGATTTCCCCCGGCGAAGGAAATCATGCCCGGCTGGGCGATGACCTTGAAGATCTCTCGAATGGCGCTGCCGGATACATGATCAAAACGGGACGCATAAGAAAGGGATGATAAATCCATCCTGCTCAACCTCCTTTTGCACAAAACAAAAATCCTCCTCCGCCCGGAAGGCGGGGAGGACCGCGGTACCACTTCCATTCAGCCACAGACAGCCTGAAAACAACCCTGCGGAAACAGGCACCGTGACTCTTATCAAAACGCTGTAACCGGCGCACCGGCCCGATCTTACTGGGGAGGGGAACCTCCTTTTCTGGGCGGGAGCTCAGGGGCGTATATCCGGCACCTTCCGAACCCCTCACACCAAACGGGGCCTCTCTGGACGGGAGAAAAACCGGCTTCTTCCCTTCATCGCGACAGCAATGATTATATTTTTTTGCCTTCGGGATGTCAAGGGCATTTTTCGAAAAAGCTTGCTTAATAAAGGATTATCCTGTATAATTCGATGGTCCTTTGGAAACAGACGGGCTCCTTGCCAGGGGGCGGAGCCGGCGGAACGGGAGGGATGATTACCAATGGAATGCAAGGTTAAAAATAATGAAGGCACGATCTACATCTCTGAGGACGTCATGATGAAGGTGGTCGGCTATGCGGCGCTGGAATGCTACGGCATTGTGGCCATGTGCGGCAAGCGGGCGACGGATGGGCTGGTGGAATGGCTGGGCCGGGAAAACCTCAGCAAGGGCGTCCAGATTCGCAACGTGGGCGACATGCTGGATGTGGATCTGTTCATCATCGTGGAATACGGCGTGTCCATCGCGGAAGTGTGCAAGACCATCGTGGATACCGTCCGTTACAAGCTGGAGGCCATGACGGGCGTGAAGGTGCGGAAGGTCAGCATCTCCGTAGAGGGGATCCGGATCTGATTTACCCACATCCCGGTGAGCCGGGAGGGGCAGGACGGAAGCTGAGAAAAGATTGATTGAACGGAGGGACATCCTTTGATACAGTTCAAGACCATTGACGGCCTGATGCTGCGCGACATGGTCATGGCCGGAACCGCGCTGCTGGAAAAGAATCGCGAGCTGGTGGACGCGCTGAACGTTTTCCCCGTGCCGGATGGCGATACGGGGACGAATATGTCCTTGACCATGCAGAGCGCCATTCGCGAAATTAACAGCCAGGAGTTTCTGCGGGCGGACGAGGCGGCCAACGCCCTGAGCAAGGGGGCCCTGAAGGGGGCCCGGGGGAACAGCGGCGTCATTACCAGCCAGCTCTTCCGTGGCTTTGCCAAGGCGCTGAAGGGCGTAGAGAAGATTACTCCCCTGCAGTTTGCCGAGGCCCTGGGCAAGGGGGCCGAGGTGGCCTATAAAGCGGTCATGAAGCCCAAGGAAGGGACGATTTTGACCGTGGCCCGGGTGGTGGCGGAAGACGCGCTGAAGCAGGCCCAGAAGGATCCGGAGGATTATGACGCGCTGATCTCCGTGATGCTGAAAAGCGGCGAAGCCATTTTGAAAAAGACGCCGGACATGCTCCCCGCCCTGAAACAGGCGGGCGTGGTGGACTCCGGCGGCCGGGGGCTGCTGTTCATCTATCAGGGATACGCGGCGGTGCTGCGGGGGGAGGACATCTCCCAGATCACAGCCGGGGAGGAAGAATCCGCCGCCGACCAAGGGGACGACTGGCATGACCTTTCCCGGGAGCTGACCCACACCTATTGCGTCAATTTCGAAATCACCCGTTTCCGGGAGGATTGCGACGAGCACGATCTGGACTCCTTCCGTCGCCGCTTGAACCGCATTGGTGATTGCGTTCAGGTGCAGGGGGATCTAAAGGGGGCGCAGGTTCATGCCCATACGGATAATCCGGGCAGCGCGCTGGAATACGGCGTCGAGCTGGGAGAGATCACCAATGTAAGGATCGACAACCTGGCCGAGATGAAGCGGGCGCTGGAAAAGGAAAACACGCCCGCCGAGCCGGAAGAAGCGCCGCTGGAGGAGCCTGTGGAAGCCGCGGCGCCGGAGAAGGAATACGGCATGGTAGCCATCAGCATGGGCGAAGGGTTTACCAGCTTTTTCCAGGATTTGAACGTGGACCAGATTGTGGAAGGCGGGCAGACCATGAATCCCTCCGTGGATGACATTCTGCACGCCATGAACAAGGTTAACGCGGAGCACATCTTTATCCTGCCCAACAACGGCAACATCATCTTCGCCGCCAATCAGGCCGCGAAAATGAGCAGCCGGGATGTGCGGGTCGTGCCGACAAAGAACGTGGCCATGGGGATCGCCGCGGCCATCGCCTTCCAGGCGGACCAGACAGTGGACGAAAACATGGCCCGCATGGGTGAGGCGGCGGAGCATGTAAAGACCGCCACCATCACCTATGCTATCCGGGACAGTGAGTATAACGGCATCGACATCAAGGAAGGGGATATCATCGGCCTGCATAACGGACAGATTGAGTTCTCCGGCGAAAGCATCGAAGAAGTGGCCCTGGAAACCATGAAGAACGTAGTGACGGAAGAGGACGAGCTGATCACGGTGTACTACGGCGCCGATGTGCAGGAGGCGGAGGCGGAAGCCTTGGCGGAAAAGCTGTCCGAGGAATATGGCGACTGCGACGTGGAATACCACAGCGGCGGCCAGCCCCTGTATTATTATCTGATTTCCGTGGAATAAAACGAGCATGCAATTATCCGATTTAAAAGGGCTGGGGCCCACCAGGCTCGCCCGACTTCGCGCAATGGGAATTAGCTCATTGCGCGATTTGTTGTATTTCTTCCCCATTCGCTATGAGGATCATGTCCATGTGACTCCCATTGGGGCCGCCCAGGCCGGGGAGATCATGATTCAGGGAAAAATACTGGAAAAGCCGAAAATTGCCTATTTTCACGGCATGAGCCGAGTGACGGCTACCATCGCGGACGCCTCGGGCCGGCTGGGGATCAGCTGGTTTAACGAGCCCTGGATGACGCAGCAGGCCCCTGTGGGGATCGAGATTACCCTCTATGGCCGGCTGCAGGAAAAGAATGGACGACGGAGTCTGGTTAACCCTCGGATCATCACGGAGCGGGGCTGGGCGCCGATTTATCGGCCGATCAAAGGTTTTCCGGGGAAGAGCTTTCTGGCCATGATGCAGGAGGCCCTGAGCGCCGTGGAGGAGATTTGCCCGGAGACCCTGCCCCGCAGCTTTCGGGAAAGGCATGGGTTGATTCCCCTGAGGGACGCGATTCGGGAAACCCATTTTCCTCGGGAATTGGAAAGCCTGAAGGCGGCCCGGCGGCGGCTGGATTTCGAGAGCATGCTGATGTACCTGATGGGGGTTCAGATTTTTCAGCAGCAGAAGCAGCCAGGCTTCGCCATGGAGATTCCGGCAGGGGAACCGGACGCCTTCTGGCAGCAGATGCCCTTTCCGCCTACGGGCGCTCAACGACGGGTGATGGAGGAGATCGCGGCCGATATGCGCCAGGGAGAAGCCATGAGCCGCCTGGTACAGGGAGACGTGGGCTGCGGGAAAACCATCCTGGCATTTGGGGCGATCTACCTGGCCTGGAAGGCAGGCTATCAAAGCGCCATGATGGCTCCGACGGAGGTGCTGGCCCGGCAGCATTATGAGAATGCCAAAGCTCAGCTGGAGCCCCTGGGGATTGCCTGCGGGCTGCTGACTGGCAGCACCCGGGCGGCGGAGCGAAGAAAAATATTGAAAGCCCTGGCGGAAGGGGAGTGCCAGGCCGTCTTCGGCACCCATGCCCTGATCAGCGAGGGGGTGGAATATGCCAGGTTGGGCTTGGCCATTACGGACGAGCAGCATCGCTTTGGGGTCCGTCAGCGGAGCCGACTGCAGGAAAAGGGCTTCGACGGGCAGCAGGAGAACCCCGCGCCCCATGTGCTGGTCATGAGCGCGACGCCTATTCCCCGGACCCTGGCGCTGATCCTTTACGGCGACCTGAACCTAAGCCTGGTGGATGAATTGCCGCCGGGGCGGCAGCCGGTGAAAACCCGCATGGTGCCGGCGGAAAAGCGGGCGGGGATGTATCAATTTTTGCGCCAGCAGGTGGAGCAAAAAGGCCAGCAGGCATATGTGGTGTGCCCCCTGGTGGAGGACAGCGAAACCCTGGAGAATGTGAAGAGTGCCCAATCCCTGTACGAGGAATTGAAGGAAAACGAATTACAGGGGCTCCGGGTAGGGAAAACCTGGGGTACCCAGAAAAGCGAGGAGAAGGTAGAGACCCTGCGGCAGTTCGCGGCAGGGGAGCTGGACGTGCTGGTGGCCACCACGGTGATCGAGGTAGGGGTCAACGTGCCCAATGCCACCATCATGATCATAGAGAACGCGGAGCGATACGGCCTGAGCCAGCTGCACCAGCTGCGGGGCCGCGTAGGCCGGGGGAGCGAGGAAAGCTGGTGCTTCCTGATGGCGGACGGCATAAAAAAACTCCGGATTCTCTGCGAAACCAACGATGGATTCCTTGTGGCGCAGAAGGATCTGGAGATTCGGGGCCCGGGGGATCTGATGGGCACCCGGCAGAGCGGCGAGGCGGCCCAGCGAATCGTAGGCGGCGGAGATGTGGCCCTGCTGGAGGAGGCGCAAAGGGCGGTCCAAGCGCTGGTTTCCGACCCCGGGCAGGCCCAGGAACGGCAGGCCATCGAGGCCCTGACCAGAAAAGTCTTCTCGGAAAAGGATTTCAAAATCGCGCTGAATTGAAGGGAACGTTTTGCTAATCTTCCATCAAGTCTACCAACACCATATTTTGCAGATCCATGCCTTGGCGGGTCAAACGCCAGGCATGGTCTTTCTGATAGACCAGATCTCTGGAGGCCAATAGGCGAAGCTGGTCTCCAAAGCAGCTTTCCAGGGAGACGCCATGGAGGCGGACGAAGTCCTCCTCCGCTACCCCAGCGTTCATCCGCAGCCCCAGCATCATGGTTTCGAAGCGGGCTTCCGCGGGGGAAATAAGCTCCTCCTCCTGGAGGACAGGCGCATGATTTTGCATGCCGGACAGATAATCTTGTAGGGAGCGGGTGTTGGTGCGGCGCAGATAGGTCATCCCCGGGGCGGAATGGGGGCGGAGCAGCATGGAAGCTGCAGAGACCCCCAGGCCCAGATAAGGCACCTGACGCCAATAGCCGATGTTGTGCTGACAGGCATATCCCGGGCGGGCAAAATTGGAAATCTCATATTGCTCCAGGCCCTGTTTCGCGGCGGATTGAAGCAGCGTCTCGTACATGTCCCGCTCCTCCTCCACCGCCGGCAAAGCGAGCTTCCCGGCTTCCAAATCCGCCAGCAGCGGGGTTCCTGGCTCGGGGATGAGCCCATAGGCGCTGAGATGCTGGATCCCCAGAGAAAAAGCCGCTTCCAGCGTTTCCTGCCACTCTGCCTTGGTTTGGGTGGGCAGGCCGAAGATCAGATCCAGATTCAGGTTTTCAAAGCCCGCCTTCCGGGCCAAATCCACGCTGGCTTGCACCTGCTGGAAGCTGTGAATCCGCCCCAGCAGGGAAAGCAGACGGGGCTGCGCCGCCTGCATGCCCAGGGACAAGCGATTGACGCCTTCCTGCCGGGCGGCTTCCAGCCAGGGGCGGGTCAAGGTGCCGGGGTTCGCTTCCACCGTCCATTCCTGAACCTCATCCAGGGGGAGAAGCGTTTTCAAGCCCTGGATCAGCCGGGTCAGCGTGGGAGCCGGGAGCAGGGAAGGCGTGCCTCCGCCGAAATAGACCGTGGAAATAGGAGATTGAACCTCGTGGGCAAAGAAAGAAGCCTCCCGCAGCAAAGCATCCGCGTAAGGCTCCATCAAATGCGCTTGCCCCGGGTAGGAGGCGAAGTCGCAATACCTGCATTTTTGCGCGCAGAAGGGGAAATGAACGTATAATTCCATGGAAATTTAATCTTTCTCCAGGGCCAGATTTCGAATGCGCCGGCCTAGATCATAAGCATAGGAAACGGTGTACCAGGTGCCGCCCCGGCAATGGGTCAGATAAGCAAAGCAGAGATCCGCATGCTCCACGAGAAATCGATTCCGCTTCTGCATGCATCCGGGGAAGTAGTCCTCGGAGACATAGACCACCTGATCCGCCTCCCCCAGGAGGGACTGATAGATGGCTTGATCTGCCGGGGCCCATCGGGAGGCCTGGGAGCGGCAGGGCAGGGCGAGAATCAGCTTTACCTCCGGGTGAATGCGCCGCAGGGAAAGCACCTCCTGGGCCGCCAGGGTATCGAACCCCAGGGCGGCGCCGGAAAGGAAAACCCGCTTGCCGCCTTGATAGGCTTCCTCTAGCCACCTACGAAGCCGCAACGCGATGCGCGACCGTTCCTGGGGGGAGAGATGGCGATGCCCGGTAAAGCTGACGCAAAATACCGGATCATAGGGGAAGCCATCCCCCTGGGGATAGGTCAGGAATCCATCTTCAGCACGGCTATGAAGGCTTCGCTGGGCACCTGGACGGTACCGAATTGACGCATCCGCTTTTTGCCTTCTTTTTGCTTTTCTAACAATTTCTTCTTTCGCGTGATGTCGCCACCGTAGCATTTCGCCAAAACATCCTTTCGCATCGCTTTCACCGTTTCCCGGGCGATCACCTTGCCCCCAATGGCGGCCTGGATTGGAATTTCGAACTGCTGCCGCGGGATGACATCCTTCAGCTTCTCCGCGATGGAGCGGCCTCGGGCATAGGCCTTATCCCGATGCACAATGATAGAAAAGGCGTCGCACAGCTCCCCGTTCAGCAGGATATCCAGCTTCACCAGGTCGGACCGGCGATAATCCTTCATTTCATAATCGAAGGAAGCATAGCCCCGGCTGCGGCTCTTGATCTGATCGAAGAAATCGAAGATGATTTCGTTTAGCGGAAGCTCATAATTCAGCTTCACGCGGTTGCCTTCATACTGCATATCCAGGAAGACGCCCCGCTTGTCCTGGCAGAGATCCATCAGCGTACCCACTGCGTCCTGAGGGGTATAGATGGTGGCATGGACAAAGGGCTCCTCCATGGATTCGATCTCCGTGACTGCCGGCAGATTGGTGGGGTTATCGATCATCAGGGTTTCCCCGCTGGTTTTGTTCACCTTGTAGATGACGCTGGGGGCGGTGGTGACCAAATTCAGGTCAAATTCCCGCTCTAAGCGGGTGGTCATGATATCCATATGCAGCAGCCCCAGGAAGCCACAGCGGAACCCATAGCCCAGGGCCACGGAGGTTTCCGGCTCGAAGGACAGGGAGGCGTCGTTCATCCGCAGCTTCTCCAGGGCGTCCTTCAGGGCGGGATAATCCGCGCCGTCCGCCGGATAGATGCCGCAATACACCATGGGGGTTACATGGCGATAGCCAGGCAGCGGTTCCGGCGCGGGGCGAGCCGCGTCGGTAATGGTGTCGCCTACCCGGGTGTCGCTGACATCCTTGATGGAGGCGGCTACATAGCCCACATCCCCGGCCTTCAGCTCCTGCCGGGGGGAATAGCCCGGGGCAAAGATGCCCACCTCCACCACGTCGAATTCGCCGCCAGTGGCCATGAGGCGCATGCGCATGCCGGGGCGGATGGTTCCTTCCTTCACCCGGACAAAGCAGATGGCGCCTCGATAATTATCATAGAAGGCATCAAAGATCAACGCCTGCAGCGGAGCGGAAGGATCCCCCTCCGGCGCGGGAATATGCTCCACAATGGCTTCCAGCACCTGATCTACATTCAGCCCCGTCTTGGCGGAAACGCAGGGAGCGAAGCTGGCGTCCAGGCCGATGACATCCTCAATCTCCTGCCGAACCTCCTCCGGCCGAGCGGAAGGCAAATCGATCTTGTTGATGACGGGGATGATCTCCAGATCATGCTCCAGGGCCAGATACACATTGGCCAGAGTTTGCGCTTCGATGCCCTGGGTGGCATCCACCACCAGCAGCGCTCCTTCGCAGGCGGCCAGCGCCCGGGAAACCTCATAGGTAAAGTCCACATGGCCGGGGGTATCGATCAGGTTCAGAATATACTCCTGGCCGTCCTTCGCCCGATAGCGCATATGGACGGCCTTGCTTTTGATGGTAATGCCCCGCTCCCGCTCCAGCTCCATGCTGTCCAGAATCTGCTCCACCATCTCCCGCTGCTCAAAGACCCCGGTCTGCTCCAGAATGCGATCCGCCAGGGTGCTCTTTCCATGGTCGATATGGGCGATGATGCAAAAATTACGTACGCGGCTTGCGTTCGACAAGGTGATTTGCTCCTTCCTGTGAAAGGGTATGGGAAAACCAAAGGGGGAAAGCTATGATTTGATCTTCTGGCCCAGGCGATTCTCCGTACCACGCAGCAGGCGGCTGATGTTGGCGCGATGCCGAATCAGACAGAGAACAGCCAGCAGAACCGCCCAGAGGATGATCCAGATATCCCCGCCGCTGTAGAAGAGGGAGACCAGCACGGCATAGAGGCATAGCAGGCTCATGGAGGCCAGGGAGATATACTTGGTGAGCAGGATGATGACCACCCCCAGCCCAAAGCAGATCAGCGCAGGGATCGGAAAGCAGAAGAGCATGACACCGCAGCTGCTGGCGACCCCTTTTCCGCCCTGGAAGTGAAAAAACACGGGCCAGTTATGCCCCAGCACCACCAGGAGGCCGCCCAGCAGCGCGCCATAAAAGGAGCCAGTGATCAACTGGCCCAGATAGCAGGCCAGCACCGCCTTCAGGGAATCCCCGGCAAAGGTGATGAGCCCCGGCACCCAGCCCATGGTCCGCTGAACATTGGTGGCGCCGGTGTTATGGCTGCCCACCGTATGCAGATCGGGCCCGTGCATGGCCCGGGAAACCAGGATGCCGGTGGAGATGGAGCCCAGGCAGTAGGCCAGGACCCCCGCCAGGACATATAACAACCAGGTTGGCATGGCAGAATTACGCCTCCTCTCGCTTCCGGGGCCGCAGGATGAACCGGATGGGGGTGCCCGTGAAATCGAAAGCTTTGCGGAAATAGTTTTCCAGATAGCGCTCGTAGGCGAAGAACATCAGCTCCACGTCGTTGACGAAGAGGATAAAGGTGGGCGGACAGACGGACTGCTGGGTGGCGTAATAAATCTTCAGCCGGCGCCCTCCCTGCAGCGGGGGCTGGAGAGCGTTGGTGGCTTCGTTGAGCACATCGTTCAGCACGCCGGTGGTAATCCGCTTGCTGGCCTGGGCATACACCGCAGCCACCTGATCCAGAATGGTATGGACCCGCTGCCCGGTCAGGGCGGAAACGAAGAGCACCGGGCAGTAATCCATGAATTTCAGATCCGAGAGAATCTGTTTCTTGGTTTTTTCCAGGGTGCCGGTTTCCTTCTCCACCGCGTCCCACTTGTTGATCAGCAAAATGGCGGCTTTGCCTTCGTCATGAATCAGGCCGGCGATCTTGGTATCCTGCTCCGTGACCCCGTCATTGGCGTCAATGATAAGAATGGCCACATCGCAGCGGCGGATGGCCGCAATGGAGCGCAAAACGCTGTAGCGCTCCAGGCTTTCATCCTCGATGGCCCGCTTCCGGCGGATGCCAGCGGTGTCGATGATGTTGACGGGGGAACCATCCGGCATCGTGTGCAGGGTATCGATGGCGTCCCGGGTGGTGCCGGCGATCTCCGAGACCATGGTCCGCTTCTGGCCCAGGAGCCGATTGGTGAGGGAGCTTTTTCCAACATTGGGCCGGCCCACAATGGCCAGCTGCAGGATATGCTCCTCCTCCTCTTCCTCCGGAGGAAGCTCCGGCAGGCAATGGAAGATTTCGTCCAATAAATCGCCAAAGCCCAGCATGTTCACCGCGCTGATGCCCACCGGATCTCCTAAGCCCAGCTCGTAGAATTCATACAGATGATTGCTAAGGCCGGGATAATCAATTTTGTTTACCACCAGGATCACGGGCTTATGGGTGCGGCGAAGCATATTCGCCACCTCCCGGTCATCATCCGTCAAGCCATCCCGGGCGTCTGTGAAGAAGCAGATCACGTCCGCTGTGTCCATGGCGATCTCCGCCTGCTCCCGCATCTGGGACAGCAGCACATCCTCGCTGCGGGGGTCGATGCCGCCGGTGTCGATCAGGGTCAGCCCCCGTCCCAGCCATTCCACATCGGCATAGATTCGATCCCGGGTGACCCCGGGAAGATCATCCACGATGCTGATGCGCCGGCCGGCCATTTTATTGAAAAAGGTGGATTTGCCCACATTGGGGCGGCCGATGATGGCGACCAAAGGTTTTGCCATGTATCTAAAACCTCCTGAAAGTAAGCTTCATAATGAAAAACTAAATCCCATAAAGGGCCCGGACAAAATCCTCTCCCCGATTTTGCACCACCCGGAAGGGGAGGCCGGTCAAGGCCTGCAACTGGGGGACGGTGAAATCATCCAGGAAGGAATCCTCGTTTTCCCGCAGCATGCTGCTGGAAATCAGCACCTGATCCGCCTTTTTGTCGGCCAGGGCGTCCATCAAATCCTGCCCGGTGATCAACCCTGTCACCGTGACAGAGGGGCCGAAGAACTGATTGGGCACGGCGAAGACATCTACAGAGGTGCCAGCCGGGGCGAAACGCTCCGCCAGATCCTGAATATAGGGAAGGGCGGAGACCCCAGTAGGAATCAACAGATGGCGAGGCGGGGGAGCGGGCGACAGACTTTGCACCAGGGGCAAGGCATTTTCACATTCCTGAGCCAGGAGCCGAAGCATGCCAATGCCATTTTCGATCTGAGGATAACCTTCATAGGCCTCCTCCGAGGGCACGGGCAGGTGGGCAATGCTGTAAAACTCGTCGGCCGGGAAGATGAATCGCGTCCCCAGCGTTTTCAGATAATAAGCCTGGATCAGCTCGAAATCCCGTACCAGCTCCTGGGCTTCCTCCTCCCGGAACAGGCGCAGGGGGTACAGGCGATCCCGATGGTCCGTCAGCCCGATGGGCACGATGGCCAGGCTCTGGGCAGCGGGATACAGATTAGCCAGGTCCACAATGGTCTGGTGCAAAATAGGCCCATCGTTCTCCCCCGGGCAGAGCACCACCTGGCAGTGAAACTTGAGCCCGTTTTCCGCCATGCGCTGCAGTCGGGGAAGCAGATTCCCGGCGGTGGGATTTTTCAGTATGCGAACCCGGGTAGCCGGGTCCGTGGCATGGACGGAGATATAGAGGGGAGAAGCCTTCCGGCGCAGGATGCGCTCGAATTCCTGATCGTCCACATTGGTCAGGGTGACAAAATTGCCCATCATCAGGCTCAGCCGCCAATCGTCGTCCTTTACATAGAGGGTGGACCGCATACCCTTGGGCATCTGGTCCACAAAGCAAAAGATGCAGTGATTTTTGCAGGGACGGGGCTCCAGGATCGCCCGTTCATCCAGCTTCAGCCCCAGGGGGGCGGAAACACCCTTGTGGAGGGAGAGGACTCTGGTTTGCCCCTCTGCATCCGCCAGCTCCACCTTTAGGCGGGAGGACATGGAGAGGGCCTGATAATCAATTTCATCAATCACGTCCTCGCCATTGATCTTCAGCAGCGTTTCCCCAGGCTGAATCCCTGCCCGGGCGGCCATGGAGCCTCGGGCTACTGAAAGGATCCTGATGGACAAAGCTTCCCCTCCCTTCCCTCGAAATCACAACATTATATTATGGCGAAATCAGCCGGGATTGTCAAGAAAACTTGAATTTGAGGCAGGATCATGGTATGATGCACCGGGAAACGCTTTCGCCTTGTCTGCATGGGTCAGCGTTTCTGGAACAGCCCGGAAGCATGGGCGTGAAAGGGATTTTTGCATGGCGCAGATTAACGATATTGCGATCGATTTAGGGACCTCCAATGTGGTCATCTATATGAAGGGCCAGGGCGTGGTGCTGCGGGAGCCCGCCGCCGTTTCTGTAGATCAGGAAACGCGGCGCATCCTGGCCTTCGGGACGGAGGCTTGGCGCATGATTGGCCGGACCCCGGCCAATATCCAGGTGATCCGCCCCCTGGCTCAAGGCGAAATGATCGATTTTGACCTGACGGGGAATATGCTGCGCTTCTTCGTAGCCCGAGTGACGGGCGGCCGGCGTCTCAGCCGGCCTCGGGCGATTCTTTCTACGCCCAGCGGAGTGAAGGATATTGAGCAGAAGGCCCTGATGACCACGCTGTTTGATGCGGGGGTGCGGCGGACCCAGATGCTGGATCGCAGCATTGCCACCGCCCTAGGGGCGCAGCTGAATTTTCTGGGTGAATACGGCTGCATGATTGCGGATATCAGCGCAGGGGGGACGGATCTGGCCGTGCTGTATAACGGGACGCCTACGGTGGTCAGCAGCCTGCACGTAGGGGGCGATCAGCTGGACGACGCGGTGATCCGCTTCCTCCGCCGGAAATACAATATGCTGATCGGCGAGCACACGGCGGAACAGGTAAAGATTACCCTGGGCAGCGCCATCCGCCGTCAGGAGCGGATCAGCATGGACATTACCGGGCGGAATTTGATCTCCGGGCTGCCCAAGACCATGACCATAGAATCCGATGAGATTTATGAATCGCTGATCGACTGCGTGAATGATCTGATCGAAGGCATCCAGATGCTGATCGAAAAGACGCCGCCCCAGCTGGCCTCCGATATTTTCGAGAGTGGCATTACCCTGACTGGAGGCGGCGCTCAGCTGTACGGGCTGGCAGAGGCGGTGGGCGCGGCGCTGAGAGTGCCCTGCCGAGTAGCGGATGAAGCCCGGGACTGTACGGTGCTGGGCTGCGCCCGGGTGCTGGAGGATCCCGCTCAATATAAGTATCTGCTGAATATTTAACCTCTTTAGAGATGAAAAGAAATCCCCTGGGAATTGCTCCCGGGGGATTTGTTTTCATCGTTTATTGTTTTCCCTTTGCGGTATCGATGCCCGCGGCATTCTGCAGGTTCAGCTGCTCAATGGCCGCCTCCCGCATCTTGTATTTCAGCACCTTGCCCGCGGCGTTCATGGGGAAGGAGGACACGAAGTCGATGTATTGGGGGACCTTATGCCGGGCCATGTGGCTGGCGATATATTCCGTCATCTCCTCCTTGGAAACCTGCTGTCCCTCCTTCAGGATGATACAGGCCATGACCGCTTCGCCATACTTCTTATCGGGCACGCCGATGACCTGGACATCCTCCACCGCGGGATGGGTGTAAATAAATTCCTCAATCTCCTTGGGATAGATATTTTCTCCGCCGCGGATGATCATATCCTTCAGCCGCCCGGTGATGACATAGGTGCCATCCGGATTTCGCCTGGCCAGGTCCCCGGAATGGAGCCAGCCCTCCGCGTCGATGGTGGCAGCGGTGGCCTCCGGCATTTTGTAATATCCCTTCATAATGTTATAGCCCCGGGAGCAGAACTCGCCGTCTATGCCATCCGGCAGGATATTTCCGGTCTCGGGATCCACCACCTTGCATTCCACATTGGGAAAATCATATCCGACCGTTTCCGTCCGGAGCATCAGATCATCCTGCCAGGCGGACATGGTGCTGCCGGGGGAGGATTCCGTCTGTCCATAGACGCTGACGATGCCTTGCATGTTCATTTCGTCCGGCTGGGCGGCCCGGCGCATAAGCTCCGGCGGGCAGCCGGCGCCAGCCATGATGCCTGTCCGCATATGGGAGAAATCCGTTTTGCGATAATCCTCATGGTTAAACATGGCGATGAACATGGTGGGCACGCCGTTGAAGCAGGTGATCCGCTCCTGATGGATGCAGGCCAGGGAGTTCTTCGCGGAGAAATAAGGCATGGGGCACAGGGTAGCGCCATGGGTCATGGACGAGGTCATGGAAAGCACCATGCCAAAGCAATGGAACATGGGCACCTGAATCATCATCCGATCCGCCGTGGAAAGCCCCATGCGATCACCGATGCACTTGCCATTATTCACCACATTATAGTGCGTCAGCATGACGCCCTTGGGGAAACCGGTGGTGCCAGAGGTGTACTGCATATTGCACACATCGTCCACCTTGACCCGGGAGGCGTATTCCCGCAGCTTTTCCTCCGGCACGCTGTCCGCCCGCTCCATGGCCTCGTCGAAGGTGAGGCAGCCGGGCTGACGGAAGCCCACGGTGATCACATTCCGCAGGAAGGGCAGCTTCTTGCTGTGCAGAGGTTCGCCGGGCTTGGTGGCGGCGATCTCTGGGCACAGCTCGTTGATGATGGCCCGATAATCGCTGTCCAGGCAGGATTCGATCATCACCAGGGTATGGGTATCGCTCTGGCGCAGCAGATACTCCGCCTCGTGAATCTTATAGGCGGTGTTCACCGTCACCAGCACCGCGCCGATCTTGGTGGCGGCCCAGAAGGTAATGTACCAGGCGGGGACGTTGGTAGCCCAGATGGCGACCTTGCTGCCGGGGCGGACGCCCAGGGAGATCAGGGCCCGGGCAAAGTTATCCACATCGTCCCGGAATTCGGCATAGGTGCGGGTATAATCCAGGGTGGTGTACCGGAAGGCGTACTGGTCCGGGAATTCCGCCACCACCTGATCCAGCACCTGGGGGAAGGTCAGGTCGATGAGCTCATCCTTCTTCCAAATATACCGGCCGGTGCCATCATGGTTGGGATAAAGCACCTTGCGCTTTCCCCGGGGATTGTCGAAGCGATTCATATAGTTGATGAAATAGGGCAGAATCACGTCCCGCAGCGGAAGATCCGGCATCCAGTCTGGCTTCCATTCCATGGACAGGAAGCCATCATAGTCAATGGAGCTCAGGGCCCGCATCAGCTCCTGGATGGGCAGGGTTCCTTCGCCGATCAGGTTATACTCCCCGGCGTCATCAGAATCCCGCAGATGGACATGGCGCACATAGGCGCCCAGGTTTCGGATAGTGGCGTCCGGGGTTTCCTTGAAATCCCGGTATGGATGGTGCATATCCCAAAGGGCCGCCAGCTCATCCCGGGCGTAATCATCCAGCAGGTTGCGCAGCCGCTCCGTGTTGGCATAAATCCCTACGGTTTTGATCAGCAGGGTTACCTCCAGGCCGGAAAGCAGGGGCAGAATGCGATCCAAATTCCGGTGTACCGCCCCCTCATCCTCCTTCAGGGCGCAGACAGCCACATAGGGCGCCCGCAAGGCGACGGCGGACTGAAACAGCTGCTGGAATTCCTCCAGATCCGCCTCGTCCTTGCTCAGGTCGATGGGCGTATCCAGGCAGGAAAGGGACAGGTGCTTCTCCTTCAGCCCACGCAGGGTTTCATTCAAATGATACTGGTGGAAGGGGCCGCTGCGATCCGTCAGAGCAGGGGTACGGCTCAGGTTATAGAGCTCGATGCCCTGAAAATGGTATTCCTCCGCGTCGCGAATCTGCTGATCCCAGGGGAGATCATTCCAGCCCCGGGTAGAAAATGAAAGATTCATTCCTCTTCCTCCTCATACACAATCTTATTCAGCGCGTTGACATATGCCATGATGCTGGCGCCCACGATATCCGTGGACAGGCCGCGGCCGGAATAGAGCTTGCCTTCGGAGCGCAGGCGCACCACAGTTTCGCCCATGGCTTCCCGGCCTTCGGTGATGGCCTGAATCTGGAATTCATCCAGCTCAAAGTGCCGGCCAATGGCTTTTTCCAGGGCCAGGAAGGCCGCGTCGATGACGCCGTCTCCGGCGGAAATGCCGTCCAGCGTCTGGTCATGATACTTCAATTTCATATGGGCCATGGCGCCGATGTCGTTGCCAGAATTGAAGACATAGCTGATGACCTGATAGGTGGGGGGCACCTGCATGGCCTCGGTGGCCACCAGGGCGTCCAGCTCCTTCAGGCTGATGCTTCCCTTCTTTTCCGCCACATTCAGGAAGGCCTGGTAGACCTTTTCCTGATCCTCCGTAGAAAGCAGATAGCCCAGCTGCTCCATGGAGCGAAGCACGCTCTCCTTGCTGTCATGGAAGCTGAGGCGCAGTTCCCCCTCCTGATCCTGGACGTCGGCGGCAAAGGAACGCTGGGCGGGAAGATTGGCCCGGCAGAGGGCTTCGATCTGCCCGGTAACCCGGCGGATCTCCTCCCGGCGAATCTGGCAATTCACGTCCATCTTTTCCCCCTTCAGCGCCAGTACCCGGACCACATGAGCCAGGGAGGCACAGTTGAGGGCAAAGGCGGCGGCTTTGACCTCGCGAATGCCGCAGCGAACAGATTCCACCGCGCAAGCGTCCGCCAAGCTCAGCTCGTTGGAGCAGTCAATGCCGAAAATGACCTGTTCCGCCGCGCCAATGTCGGCCAGGATTTCTGCCAGCTCCTTGCGAAGCTCCTCCGGCAGAGAGACGCCCGCCGCTTCCTGGAAGGTAACATGGGAAGCGCCGGCGGCGATGGCCTGCTGAACCAGGGGCACCAGGAAATCCCGATCTCCGCGGAAGGCGTCTTCCGCGATCAGCTCCACCTGATCCGTATATTTCCGGCATTCGGCAATGGTTTCTACCACGCGGGCGGAGAGGGCAGCCGGCTTGAGATGAAACAGATACTCCATCTGGACGGAGCTGACGGGGACGCTGACCTGCAGCCGGGCGCCAGGGGCTTCCTTCAAGGCGTTCCAGGTCAGCTGGACGCTGTCCGCGTTCAGCTGGACGGGAACGGCAACCACCGCATGCTTCACGGCGGCGGAGATGGATTTGATCAGCAGTGGATCCACCTTTTGATTCTCAATGGCGGGCAGCTCCAGCGCGTCCACCTCCAGCCGGTCGATAAGCCGGCTCAGCTCGATTTTTTCCCGGAAGCTTAGGGGCATCTGTTTGCCGGATTGCTTGAGTGTTTTGTCTGAGATGAAAACTCTTCCCATTCTTTCTTTCCCTCCAACTGTAAAATAAAAATCCCTGAAGCCAAACTTGGCTACAGGGACGAAAACACAAAATTTCCGCGGTACCACCCAAATTGCCTCCTCCTCGCGGAGAAAGACCATCTCTTGAGCTCCAACAAGCTCTCAGCCGATCACGGGGCGCCCGTGCCCCCTTACTGGCGGGAAGAAAAGGCCCGCGTTCAAAGGGCAAACTCAGGAAGCAGTCACTCTTCGCTTCGGTACCGGCTCACAGCAGCCGCCGGCTCTCTGAAACCTCCCTGAAGAGATTCCTTCCATCATCGCTTTGCGTGTGAAATTGCGAGCATGATAACACAGAAAAATGGAAACGTCAACCGCTTTTATTGACAAAAAAAAGATTTTGGATATGATAAGAGAAGGGAATTAGCGCCGAAATGAATCTCGGTTTGAAAGGGAAGGACTGAATTGCTGTTGAATCACGAGCTCGACCTGTCTGCGCAGTCGATGGACGCCTATATCTCGCTTTTTGGATTGAATGATCAAAATATCTCCCTGATCGAGCAGGAATGCCGGGTCAGCGTTTCCCTGCATGGAAACGCCCTCCTTATTTCCGGCGAGGAGGAGGAGGCCGCGCAGGCGGAAGAAGCCATCCAGCTGCTGTTGGAGATGATTACCCGGCATGAGCCGATGGACAGAATGAGGATTCGGTATGTTCTGTCCATGGTGAAGGAAGGGAAAGCTGATTTAGTGGACGATGGACTGAAGTCTGTCATTGCGGTAACCCACCGGGGAAAACAGATTCGCTGCAAAACCGCCGGACAAATGCAATATGTGGACACCATCCGGCAACATGATTTAACCTTTGCCATCGGCCCGGCTGGCACGGGGAAAACTTACCTGGCTATGGCCCTGGCGGTGGTGGCGCTGAAGAACAAAGAAGTGGAGCGGATCATCCTGACCCGGCCCGCCGTGGAAGCGGGAGAGAAGCTTGGCTTCCTGCCCGGCGATTTGACCCAGAAGGTGGACCCCTATCTGCGCCCGCTTTTCGATGCGTTATACGATTTTATGGGGCCGGACGCCTATGCCCGGCTGGTGGAAAGGGGCATCGTGGAGGTGGCGCCGCTGGCCTATATGCGCGGGCGCACGCTTTCAGACGCCTTCATTATTCTGGACGAAGCGCAGAACACCACCTCCGAACAAATGAAGATGTTCCTGACCCGGATGGGCTTTCACTCTCGCATGGTGGTGACGGGGGATATTACTCAGACGGACCTGCCAGGGGGCGTTCGATCCGGGCTAGCGGAAGCTATCGAAATTTTGAAGGGCATCGACACCATTGGCATTGTGGAGCTTACCGCCAAGGATATCGTCCGGCACGAGCTGGTCATGCAAATTATCCAGGCCTATGACGCCCAGGCTAGAGAGCGGAAAAATCATCTGGCGGCCCGGGCGAGTGGAAGATGACAGAAAGGAGCGAACGCATGGCAAAGGAAAAGAAGGCAGAGCCAGGAGCAGGGAAGAAAATCGCTAATTGGTTTCGGTCCGCGCATGCCCGGAATACCCTGATCATTTGCTGTTCCTATTTGATCATCTTTGGGCTGTACTGTCTCGTCTGCGCGCCGAAGCAATACGACCTGTCCGTGGGGTCCATTTCCCGGGAGACGATCAATGCCACCAAGGATGTGGTAGACGAGGTGACCACGGAAGAAAAACGGCAAGCCGCGGCCAACGCGATTGAGCCCACCTATCGATTCCAGGAGGGGGTCAAGGAGGAGGTGCTTTCCTCCCTGAATGGTATCTTCAGCGAGCTACGGACGGTGCAGCAATATGCCCAGACCCTGCTGGATGAGAACGGGAAGCCCCAAAGCAGCTATACCGACGCCGAAATCGAATATGCCCAGGGGCTGGTGACCACGGTAAGCCTGAGCAGATATCAAATCAGCACGCTGTTACGAACCCGGACGGAGGCCTTCGAGGACATGGTGTCTACGGTGTACACCGCGGTAGAAAATTCCCTGAACACCACGATTCGGGAAGGTCAGCTGAGCCAATCCATCCAGACCATCCTGCAGATTGTGGGCTTTAAGCTGGATGTTTCTCTGACGCAGAACATTGTTCCCACCGTGTTACGAGCCTGCTTAAAGCCCAATATGGTCATCGAGCAGGAGACGACGGAAATCGCCCGGACCGCAGCCATGGACGCGGTGGAGCCGATCGTCTATCTGCAGGGGCAAAATATCATTCGTTCCGGCGATCGCATCACTCGAAGCCAATTGGAAATGCTTCGGGCGTTAGGTCTGTTGAAGGACAACAAATACGATTTCTCCAGCTATCAGGGGGCGGCGCTCCTGGTGCTGCTGGCCATGGTCGGCTACGTCATGTCCCTGCGGCTGGTGGCGAAGCAGTCCCTGTATGATTCCCGCAAGCTGCTGGTGGTCATGATTGTATCCATCTTAGGTGTAGGAGTTTCGGTGCTGTTTCATTTGTATTTCAGCGCTTATTTTGTGCCCATGGCCTTTGCCCCCATCCTGCTCAGCGTGCTGCTGGGCTCCAGAACAGGGTATGCCAGCGTGGCGCCCATGGCGATATTGATTTCAGGCCTGGCGGCGGGGAATAATTCCACCTATCTTTATGAGATGATTCTGCTGTTGATCATGAGCCTCAGCGGGGGGATTTGCTCCGTTCGCTTCATGAAGGCTCATCCCCAGCGGATCCGGGTCCTATTGGCAGGGTTGATTTCCGCGGTGGTGAATGGCGTGACCATACTGGCCATTCGCTGGATGACCTCCACCGAGACGGTGGATCTGCTGTCCACGGAGCTATACGCCATGGGTGGCGGTCTGCTCAGCAGTGTGCTGGCAGCGAGCCTGCAGCCAGTCTTTGAGGCCCTGTTCCATCTGCCCACCCCCAGCAAGCTGTTGGAGCTGTGCAATCCCAATCAGCCCCTGCTGCGCCGGCTGCAGATTGAGGCGCCAGGAACCTATCATCACTCCCTGATTGTGGCCAATCTGGCGGAAGCCGCGGCGGAGCGGGTGGACGCCAATCCATATCTGGCCAGGGCCGCAGGGTATTACCATGACATCGGCAAGCTGAAGCGGCCCCAGTACTTCAAAGAGAACCAGATCGGAGATAACCTGCATAACAACCTGGATCCCTATGTGTCCGCTGCCATTTTGACCAGCCACGCCAAGGATGGATATCAGATGGCCCTGAAGCAGCGCATGCCCCAGGAGGTGGCGAATATCATTTTGCAGCACCATGGGGATACGCCCGTCATGTTCTTTTACCACAAGGCCCTGCAGATGTCCAACGGATCCCCTGTGGACATCGATGAATTCCGCTACGAAGGCCCTCGTCCCAATACCCGGGAGGCGGCCATCGTCATGCTGGCGGATACCATTGAGGCTGCGGTTCGCTCCATGCCGGATCCGACCCCCAAGGCTATCGACCAGTTCATCGAGCGCCTGGTTCGGGGAAAGCTGGAGGATGGACAGCTCAGCGATTCTCCCTTGACCCTGCGGGATATCGACGAAATCTGCGCCGCCTTCTCCAGCGTGCTGCGGGGCGTATTCCACGAACGGATTGAGTATCCCGAGGTGAAGCATCGGATTCCGGTTCAGCCGGTGGCTTCGGAGAAAGCGGAAGAAAAGACTGTTGAAAAGCCCGTGGAAGCGGCGGAAAAACTCACAGAAAAAGCCGAAGAAAGACCTGCGGAGAAGCCCGCGGAAGCGGAGATTGCAGGGGCTGATTCTTCCGAAGCTGGAAAGGATGCCACTGCCCATGAAGCTTGAATGGAATCTTGATTTTCCGGTGGAATCCTCGCTGCTGTCCCTGATGGAATCTGCCGCCAGCCAGGCGGTGCGAACAGAGGGCATCACCTTTCCCTGCTATGCCAGTGTTCGTATCTGTGATGATGCGGCGATTCAAGAGTTGAATCGTATGTATCGGGGCCTGGATCAATCGACGGATGTGCTTTCCTTTCCCAGCGTTCAATGGGCCCATGGACGCACAGCCCGGCAGCAGCCCGAGCGGTTAAAGCGGGAATATGACGAAATGATGGGGGCTTGTTTCCTGGGGGATGTGGTGATCTCCCTGGATCATTTGAAAGCACAGGCCCGGGAATTCGGCCATTCCCAGCAACGGGAAGCGGCTTATTTGCTGGTGCATTCCCTGTGCCATCTTATGGGATATGATCATATGGAGGAGGAGGAAAAAAAGATCATGCGTGCAAGGGAAGAGGAAACCCTGTCCGCCCTGGGCATTACGCGAGAAGAGGGGGGAGCGGCCGTTTCGGATGAGACCCTGCTGGCCCTGGCCCGGGAAGCCATGGAAAGAAGCTATTCGCCCTATTCTCATTACCCCGTAGGCGCAGCGCTGCACGCGAAGGATGGGCGGATTTTTCTGGGATGCAACATTGAAAACGCTTCCTTCGGGGCGACCATTTGCGCGGAGCGGACCGCCATGGTGAAGGCGGTCAGCGAGGGTGCCCGAGAATTCGATGTCATCGCCATCTCCACGAAGGACACGCCCGGCTGGCCCTGCGGCATCTGCCGGCAGTTTATGAGCGAGTTTTCCCCAGATATTCGGGTCATCGTTACCTGGGGAGATGGCGCCCACGTGGAGGAGTCCACCCTGGGCCAGATTCTGCCCCATCAGTTTGAATTGAAAGGATAAAAGCAAAACCATGTCAGCGGAAAAGAAATTTCATTCCGGATTCATTCCGATCGTAGGGAAGCCCAATGTCGGTAAATCTTCCATCATGAACGCCCTGATCGGGGAAAAGGTAGCCATTGTATCCAATCGCCCGCAAACCACCCGGAATCGCATCATGGGCGTCGTCACCACCGAAGAGAGCCAATTCGTGTTCCTGGATACCCCCGGTATTCATGATCCCCGAACCAGGCTGGGAGAATATATGATGCACTCCGTGAAGGACGCCATGGAGGGCATGGACTGCGTGCTCATGGTGGTGGATGTGACCTACATTCGGGAGAAGGATCTGGACATCGCCCGCTCGCTTACGGACAAAAAAGTGCCCAAGGTATTGGCTATCAATAAGATCGATTTGGTGAAGCCGGAGGAGATTCTCCGGGTGACGGCGGAATTCGCGGACATGGGCTTCGACGAAATCATCCCTGTCAGTGCGGTCAGCGGCAGCGGGCTTACGGAGCTGTCCCAGAGCCTGACAAATCATCTGCCGGAAGGGCCGAAATATTTCCCGGAGGATATGATGACCGATCAGCCGGAGCGGCTGCTGTGCGCGGAGATCATTCGGGAGAAAACCCTGCGCCATCTGCGGGATGAAATTCCCCACGGCATCGGCGTGGAGATGATGCAGATTGAAAAGCTCAGCGAGGATCTGACGGAGATTCATGCCACCCTGTATTGCGAACGGGATTCCCATAAGCGAATCATCATTGGCAAGCAGGGGAGCATGCTGAAGGTCATCGGGTCGGAAGCTCGGACGGATATCGAAAATCTGCTGGGAACTCATGTGAATCTGAAGCTGTGGGTTAAGATTCGGCCGGATTGGCGGAATAATCTTTCCGACCTGAAGACCCTGGGCTACGACGCGAAGCAGTAATAAAATGCGCAGCGCGATGAAGAACATCGGGCTGCGCGCGTTTCGAGAAACGAATTGTAATTGTTTGCTGAGATAGGGGATTACTGTAGTCTCTCCGGAAGCTGGACCTGAATGCTGTCGATGGAAACCGCGCGATATTCCGCGTCCCCCTGAACACATTTCATGCAGTTGTCGCAGATTTTATTCGGATCCAGATCGCACCGGTCGCATTCTCCGCAGCCGATGCATTCCCGATCGTAAAGAACGCACATTTTGTGCAGCGCCATGGATTCATTCCTCCCTGTGGATTTCCTTCTGCCCATTATACCTCCCCAAGGAAAGGATGGTCAACCCCGTGAAAACGCTCCTCAGACCTTTTTCGGAGCCGGAATATCATCGCTTTTTTCAGGATTATGAGCCAGATCCAGTGATGGAGCCTGGGACCTATCGTTATAACGCAGAGGTGGTTTCCCGGTCCTATCACTATAACTATCATGTGCGGCAAAATTACGCGCATTATGGCATTTTCCTGCCGGACGGTACGCCGGTGGGCTGCTTTCAGCTGAAAAGAATGGATGAATCCCGCAAGTATTGCGAATTCGGCATCATCCTGCAAAATGAGCGCTGGGTGAATCAGGGGATTGGCACGGAGGCAATTCGACAGGGGCTGAGCATCGCTCGGGATCAATTCGGGATGGCTACGGTGATGGGGGACACCTCCAGCCGAAACGGCCGGATGATTCGGGTGTTCGAAAAATTAGGATTTCATCTGGTGGAAAGTGTAAAGGATGCATTCTTCCTGGTCAATGGCCAGCCAGGGGATCGACTGGTCTACGAAATTGAATTATCTACCATGCAAGGAGCTGTAAACGAATGAGCAAAGCAGTTTTGATCCCGGGAAAGGAAAAACGCGTATACTCCCGGCACCCCTGGATCTTCCGCAGCGATATCGCCCGGGTGGAAGGGGAGTTTACGCCCGGGGATGTGCTGGATATCTATTCCAGCAAGGGGAAGTTCCTGGCCCGGGGGTTCTATAATCCTGCCAGCCAGATTGCCCTGCGCGTCATGACCTATCATGAGGAGCCGGTGGATCGGGATTTCATCTTTCGTCGGGTCCATGAGGCCATTGATTATCGCCGTAGCTTTGCCGATCTGCGCTCCTGCCGCTTGATTTTCGCGGAAAGCGACCGGCTGCCCGCCATGATTGTGGACGCCTTTGGCGACGTGCTGGTGCTGCAGTGCTTGGCCCTAGGCATGGAGCGATTTAAGCAGGATGTGGTGGACGCGCTGGTGGAAGAATTGCATCCCGTCGGCATCTGGGAGCGAAACGATGTGCCCGTCCGCCGGCTGGAAGGTCTGGAGATGCAAACTGGCCTGCTGTATGGCCAGGTGCCGGATCGGGCCCTGATGGTGGAAAATGGCATTAAATTTCTGGTGGATGTGAAGGAAGGCCAAAAAACGGGCTTTTTCCTGGACCAGAAGGAGAACCGGGCCGCCATTGCCCCCTTTGTGAAGGGAAAGCGGGTGCTGGATTGCTTTACCCATACCGGTTCCTTCGCCCTGCACGCGGGATACTATGGCGCCCGAGAAGTCATTGGCGTGGATATCAGTGAATTTGCCTGCCAGTTCGCAGAAGAGAACGCAAAGCTGAATGGATTGGAGGATCGGGTGCGCTTTGTGACGGCCAACGCTTTTGATCTCCTGGCGGAAAAGAGCCGGGCGGGGGAAAAATACGATGTGGTGATTCTGGACCCGCCGGCTTTCACCAAATCCCGTTCCACGGTGGACAGCGCCAAGCGGGGATACAAGGAAATCAATCTGCGGGCCATGAAAATGATCGAGCCCGGCGGTTATTTAATTACCTGCTCCTGCAGCCAGCATATCTCTCCAGAACTGTTCCAGGAGATCGTGTGGGATGCGGCCGCGGACGCCCGGGTGCTGCTGCGGCAGGTGGAATTTCGCACCCAGGGCAAGGACCATCCGATTTTGCCGGCTTCGCCAGAAACGCAGTATCTGAAATGTGGCATCTATCAGGTTTTCCCGGTATAAACCAGCATATGAACAAAAGCCGCTGAAAAAGCGGCTTTTGTTCATGCACTCAATTCTGATCAAACTCCGGGTCTCCGGGCAAATGCACATGTTCCGCGGCCATGCGCCGCCGGGCGTCCGTCATGTCGGCATAGTGTTTCCGGGTGGTATCCACGGAGGTATGGCCCAACACGTCCGCCACCAGATAAATATCGCCCGTTTCCTGATACAGGTTGGTGGCATAGGTACTGCGCAGCTTGTGGGGACTGATGCGAGGCTTCAGGGGCGCGGCGATGGCGGCATATTTTTTCACTAAATTCTGTACCGCCCGCTGGGAGATTCGTTTTTTCTGCAGGCTTAAAAACAGCGCGTCCTCATGGCCGGGCAGGGCTTCGATCTCCTGGCGCTCCGCCAGGTATTCGCCCAGGGCGTCGGCGGTTTCCGGAGGAAAATAAAGCACCACCTGGTTTCCGCCCTTGCGGGTTACCAAGACCGCGTTGTTTTCCATGTCCAAATCACGCAGATTGATGCCTACCAGCTCGCTGACCCGCATCCCAGTGCCCAGGAAGAGAATCAGCATAGCATAATCCCGCCGGGCTGTGATCTTTTGAAAGCGCTGTTGCCCCTTGCTCATTTCTGCGCCGTCCTGGGCGGTGGACAGCAGCTTCTCTAATTCCTCCTTGCTGAGGCGCAAAATGGGTTTTTCATGAATTTTCGGCAGCGGCACCAGCTCCGTCACGTTGGATCCAATCCGCTGATTCTTGAACAGATAGTCATAGAAAGATCTTATGGAACAGAGCTTTCGCTTAATGGACAGATCGTGATTCACCAGAACCCGGTCTGGTTCTGCATGGTTTTCGTCGCTTTTCAGATAATAAGTCAGATATTCCGTATAAGCCGTCAGGTCAGATTGGGTTAAATGATCCAGATCCTGATCATCCAGCAGGGTGATGGGCTTCTGGGCGTAATAGACCCGTTCCGCATGAAGAAACTCAAAGAAGGTGTTTAGATCGATGGCGTAAGCCAGCCGTGTTAAGGTGGAAGTGGTCACCGCGATGGCTCGCAGAAAATCACCGCAGGCCTGGGGCAGCCCCCGGGAGATTTCGCGAATCTGCGTAATTCGTTTCGCGTCCACTTCATCACGATATTTATTATTTCGAATCTCCGCCAAAGCTTTTCTAAACTCCTTCCAATGGGTAAATCTTCCTCCAAGGATTGTCCGCGGGCCTATCAAAGCCTCCCCCTGAAAGAAAGTAAGCTCAACTATTCGTAAAACTGTGGTTTAGCGAATAGTTGGAACAATATTCCCCTCTCGCTGGAAGCCGATATTTCCGACGACATCCCGGGGTTTACCCATCTTTTCAGTTAAAATAATCCCATACGGCTGCGAAGGCTTTTCGCGTCAAATGACCTACATGGTTCGACATCTGATTGTTGCAGCCATTGGTGCACAGCACAAAGACCAGCTCCGTCTCCGGATCAAAATACATATTGCACAGAACGGCGCCACTCATGCCCTGATGACCATAGAGCACCTTTCCTGGCAGGAGGGTTTCTTCCCGATGGGTGCAAAGGCCATAGGGCGTTTTTGCGGTGATATCTCCCTTGCCCTCCTGGGATTCCATCATCTGGGCCACGGTGTCCTCCTCCAGGAGCCGAACGCCGTCCAATTCACCGGCATTCAGCATCAGCATCCCAATTCGGCATAAATCGGTGGGTTTCATCCACAGCGAGCCTACCGTCAATCGATAATGCTTATCCGGATTTACGGAGGAATCCCAGGCCTTCTCAATGGAATACTTATAGGACACGGCGGTGGAGCCATCCACCTTGTAGAGGCCGGCAACGTTTTCCGGATCCTGCAGCAATCCCGCATTATAGGCTGCGTTGATTTTCAAGGGCTGGAATACATTATTGTATACAGAATCCTGAACGTTGATCTGATCCACTGCCTCGATCAAAGACCCCATGATTCCCGCGCCGAAATTGGAATAGCGATACTTGGAGCCAGGAACCTCCTTATACCAGTTTCCCCGCTTCACCTTGTCGGTGGAGATCAGCGAGCGCAGTGTATTGGATTCCCGGGCATATCCGCCGCCCTGATTTAAGGAGGAGGTGTGTGTCATCAGCATGCGAAGGGTAATCTTCTGCTTTTTATAATACGGATTCTGCACCTCGTAGCCCAGATACTGGGATATATCCGCGTCCAGGTCCAATTGCCCGGACTCCACCAGCTGCATGACCCGGAGGGCGGAAACCAGCTTTGTTACGGAGGCGATTTTAAAATAGGTATCCGCGGAGACTGGGATCTTCTTGGATTTCACCGCGGTGCCATAATAATGCTCAAAAATGATTTCATCGCCTCGGGCGACAATAATCGCGCCGCCGGTTGTTTTATGGCTCTTGAAGGTCTGATTCAGAGCTGTACGCAGCTCTGCGTCGGTTTCTTCCCCAAAGGCCAAAGCCGGAAACAGGAAAACAAACAGCAGAAAAATACTCAGAACTTTTCGCATGGGGGAACCTCCGGATCAAATCAATCAAGATGCACGTTACTTGCTTTGTTCGCTCTCCTCCGCGGGGGTGTTTATTCGCCGATATTCTTCAATTGCCGCCCGGGCCAGCTCATCGCAGCGGTTATTCTGCGGATGATCCGCGTGGCCCTTGACTTTGTAGAATTCCACATGATGCTTCCGGGTTTGGGCGGCCAGGATAAACCAAAGATCCTGATTTTCCACCGGCTCCCCATCCGCCTTTTTCCAGCCCTTTCGCTTCCAGCTGTCGATCCAGTGATCGTTGAAAGCGTTGACCAGGTAAGCGCTGTCGGAATACAGTTTAACGTCGCAGGGTTCCTTCAGGGCGCCCAGGCCGCTGATGGCGGCGAAGAGCTCCATTCGGTTGTTGGTGGTGCCGGCCATGAAGCCGGAGATCTCCTTGGTATGGGGCCCAAATTCCAGAATCGCCGCCCAGCCGCCGGGGCCTGGATTACCGCTGCAGGCGCCGTCGGTATAGATATTCACCTGTTTTCTTGCTGCTTCCGCCATCTTCCCTTACCTCGACATTTCCCGGCTCTTTTTCGCGCAGGCCGCCATGGCTTCCAGGATAGCGTTCCGGAAGCCATTCTTCTCCAGCTCCGCCACGGCTTCAATGGTGGTTCCTCCAGGAGAGCACACCGCGTCCTTCAGCGCCGCGGGATGAGTGCCGGAGGATAAGACCATCAGGGCGCTGCCCAGCACGCTCTGGGCGGCCATTTCATAGGCATAGGTGCGGGGCAGCCCTTCCCGAACGCCAGCATCCGCCATGGCTTCAATCATCATATACACATAGGCCGGGCTGCTGCCGCTGATGGCAATAACGCCGTCAAACAGCCGCTCCGGCAGGACGCGGGTTTTTCCCACCGCGTCGAAGATTCCCTTGGCGAAATCAAAATCCTCCTGGGAGAAGGTGGTGTCATCACAAATGGCCGTCATGCCCTCGCCCACTAAAGCGGGGGTGTTGGGCATCACCCGCAGCCAGGCGGCGCCGGTATCCTTCAGCGCCTTCTCCAGCATATCCACCGTCCAGCCGGCAGCGATGCTGAGCACGGACTTCCCTCTCAGTCCCGGTTTGATCTCATCGATCACTTCCTGGATGTACAGGGGTTTGACGGCCAGGATGATCAGATCGGAATTTTCCGCCACCTCCAGGCAGTCCCGCGCCTCTAAAATACCGGGCAGATCCTCCCGGATTTCCCGCAGCTTGCGCTTACTGACGTCGAAAACCGTCAGCTGGGATGCTTTTACATATCCTGCGTCCACGATGCCGCGGAGGATGGCGGAGCCCATATTGCCCACGCCAATCATCCCGATGGTTCTGATCATCTTCTTCCCTCCCCTTTTAGATGATATATTTCTTCAGATCAACAGGCTTGTTCTCGTCCTTCAGGTGCTCCTCCACATACTTGGCGTCGATGGAAAGGCTGAAGGGGGGCATGTTTTCATCCCCGGCGTTGAAGCTGATATCCTCCAGCAGCTGCTCAAAGATGGCGTGGAGCCGCCTGGCGCCGATATCCTCCTGATTTTCATTGGCGTTGCAGGCTGCCTCAGCGATGGCGGTAATGGCGGAGGGCTCGAAATCCAGCAGCACCTTGTCCACCTCCAGCAGCGCCTTATACTGCCGGGTCAGGGCGTTTTCAGGCTCCGTAAGGATGCGCTCAAAATCCTGCCGGGACAGGCTGTTCAGCTGTACATGCACCGGGAAGCGACCCTGCAGTTCGGGAATCAGATCCGACACCTTGCTGACATGGAAGGCGCCGGCGGCGATAAACAGCATGTAATCGGTCTTCACGGCGCCATACTTCGTGTTCACCGTGCTGCCCTCCACGATGGGCAGAATATCCCGCTGGACGCCTTCCCGGCTTACATCCGGCCCGTGGCCGGAATTGCCGGAAGCGATCTTGTCGATTTCGTCGATGAAGACCATGCCATTCTGCTCCGTGCGGCGAATGGCCTCCTCCTGCACGGCGTCATTGTCAATCAGCTTGGCGGCTTCCTGCTCCGTCAAAATCTTGCGGGCTTCCTTTACCTTCACGTGGCGCAGGCGGGTCTGCCGGGGCATCATGTTGCCCATCATATCCCCCAGAGAGATGCTGTTTCCGCCCACCTCCAGCTTGGGCATCTCCTCCTCGACCTCAATCTCAATCTCGTTTTCCTCAATCTCACCGCGCATCAGCTGGCCCCGGATATCCTCCTTTTTTCGGGCCAGGGCGGTGGTTTCCTCGCTGGAGGGCGATTGTTCCTTCTGCTTTCCCAGCAGATAGTCCAAGGGATTGTTCATAAAGCCATTTCCCGCCTTTTTCGGCGGATGCACCAACAGCTCCGCCAGGGCTTCCTCCGCCAGCACCTTGGCCCGGGGCATGACCTTTTCCTCATGCTCCTTGCGGACCATGCGAATGGCATTTTCCGTCAAGTCCCGAATAATGCTTTCCACATCCCGGCCCACATAGCCTACCTCGGTGAATTTCGTGGCTTCCACCTTGATGAAGGGCGCGTTGACCAGCTTAGCCAGCCGCCGGGCGATCTCCGTCTTGCCCACGCCGGTGGGTCCGATCATCAGAATATTCTTCGGGCTGATCTCCTCCCGCAGGTCCTCCGAAACCCGGCTGCGACGGTAACGATTCCGCAGGGCAATGGCCACGGATTTTTTCGCTTCCTCCTGACCTACGATATATCGATCCAGCTCATGCACGATCTGTCTGGGCGTCAATTCCATCTGAGGCACTCCCCTTCCGCTTTACACATCTTCCACGATGATATTGTCATTGGTAAACACGCAGATTCCCGCCGCGATGCGCAGAGCCTTCTCCGCGATTTCGTGGGCGGATAGCTCCGTGTTCTGCACCAGGGCTCTGGCCGCCGCCAGGGCATAATTGCCGCCGGAGCCGATGGCCGCGACGCCCTCGTCCGGGTCGATGACCTCGCCGGTGCCGCTGAGAATCAGTAAATGATCCTTGTTGGCCACAATCATCATGGATTCCAGCTGACGCATGCTCTGATCCCCCCGCCAGGTTTGGGCCAGGGAAACCGCCGCCCTTTCCAGGTTGCCGTTGCATTGCTGCAGCTTTTCCTCGAATTTTTCGCATAGGGTAAAGGCGTCCACCACGCTGCCGGCGAACCCCACGGCGACCTCTCCATGATACAGCCGGCGAACCTTTTTCGCGGTGGTTTTAAAGATCGTGTTTTCTCCCATGGTCACCTGTCCATCGCCAGCGATGGCAATATGGCCATTTTTCTTCACAGCACAGATGGTGGTGCCCCGAAAAGGACTACTCATTGGCAATTCATTCCTTCCATAATGATTTCTTGATTCTCCGCCCAGTAGCTCAGGGCCCGGGCCGCGATGGCTTCATAGCGCTCCACTTTGTTTCGGATGCGCTTTTTCCCCGGCTCCACAGGCAGGGGATCAATCAGCCCGAAGGCGCAATTCATGGGCTGAAAGCGCTCGTTGGGGGTGGAGATATACCTGCCCATGGCGCCCAGGGCGGTCAGCCCGGGAAAAGTCAGGGGCTTTAGACCCAGTAGATCCCGAGCCAGGCTGATGCCTGCTACCAGACCGCTGGCAGCGCTTTCCACATACCCCTCCACCCCGGTCATCTGGCCGGCAAAGTAAGTTCGGGGCCGGTGGATCATTTCAAAATGATCGTTCAGAAAGCCGGGGCTGGCAAGAAAGGTGTTTCGATGCATGACGCCGTAGCGGGCAAATTCCGCCTGCTCCAGGCCGGGAATCATGCCGAAAACTCGCCTCTGCTCCGGAAATTTCAGGCGGGTTTGAAACCCGACGATATTATACAGGGTATCCGCCGCGTCATCCTGGCGCAGCTGCACCACGGCGAAGGGAGGCTTCTCCCCTTCCTGCCGCAAGCCTACGGGCTTCATGGGCCCGAAGGCGGGCACCATGCGCCCCCGCTTGGCCATGCTCTCGATGGGCATGCAGCCCTCGAAAACCTTCTTCTCCTCGAAACCATGAATCTCGGCGGTTTCCGCGGCGATCAGGGCGTCTACGAAGGCATTGTATTGCGCCTCGTCCATGGGGCAGTTCAGGTAATCCTCCCCCCGGCCATAGCGGCTCATCCGGTATACCTTGGACATATCCAGGGACTCCCGGGTGACCACCGGGGCGGCAGCATCATAAAAATTCAGGGTTTCCAGCCCTGGCAGCGCCTGAATGGCGGCGGCCATTTTCTCGCTGGTTAAGGGGCCGGTGGCAATGATGACGGGGGCTTCCGGGATCTCGTCCATCTCCTGGGAGACCACGGTAATCAGGGGGTGCTGTTCAATTCGTGCTGTTACCTGCCTGGAAAAGCCCTCCCGATCCACTGCTAAAGCGCCTCCCGCGGGCACCCTGCAGGCGTCCGCCACGGAAAGGATCAAGGAATGGAACTGGCGCATTTCCTCCTTCAGGAGCCCTACGGCATTGCTGAGCCGATCGCCCCGGAAGCTGTTGGAGCAAACCAACTCCGCGAAATTCGGGGAATGATGGGCGGGAGAATACTGCTGCGGTTTCATCTCGTATAAGGTAACGGAGATTCCCCGCTGGGCCAGCTGCCAAGCCGCCTCGCATCCCGCCAGGCCGGCGCCGATGACGATTGCTTTATTCATCTTCCGCCTCGCTGAGGTTCACGGTTTCCCGATAGTGACAGCTTTCGTTGGCGCAGAGGTGCACCACGCCGCGGCGGCTGTTCCGCTTCTCCACCATATAGCTGCCGCACTGGGGACATTTCTGGGCGATGGGCATATCCCAGCTGACAAAATCGCACTCCGGATACCCCTCGCAGCCATAAAATTTCCGATTCTTGCGGCTGATCTTTTCCAGCAGGCGCTTGCCGCATTTGGGGCAGGGCGCTTCAATATAGGTCAGGATGGGCTTGGTGTTCCGGCAGGCCGGGAAATTGGGACAGGCCAGGAATTTTCCATACCGGCCCATCTTGTACACCATCAGGGAGCCGCACTGGTCGCACACCACGTCGCTGACCTCATCCTTGATTTCGACCTTTTCAATCTCCTGCTCGGCGACTGCCAGTTCCTTTTCGAAATCAGGATAGAAATCCCGCAGCACCTGTTTCCAGTCCTGCTCCCCCTCTTCCACCTGATCCAGGCGGTTTTCCATCTCCGCGGTAAACTCCGTATCCACGATATCCTGGAAATAATCCTGCATCAGGTTGGTGACCATGATGCCCAGCTCTGTGGGATAGATCCGCTTCTTTTCCCGGGTCACATATCCCCGGGAAATGATGGTAGAGATGGTGGGGGCATAGGTGGAGGGGCGGCCAATGCCGTTTTCCTCCAGGGTTTTCACCAGGCTGGCCTCTGTAAATCGGCTGGGGGGCTGGGTGAAATGCTGCTGGGGATCGATTTTCTCGATCTTGATGGGCTGCTTTTCTTTCAAGTCCGGCAGATTGGTTTCTTTTTTCTGTACAGTTTCTTCGTCGGTGCCTTCCTCGTAGAGGCTGGTAAACCCGGCGAAAACCTTATGCTCGCCATAATACCGCAGACCCACCTGATCATCGCCAATCTCGGCGGTCAGGGTTTGATAAACCGCGGGGGCCATCTGGCTGGAAACGAAGCGGTTATAAATCAGCCGATATAACAGTAATTGATCCCGGGTCAGGGAGGCCTTGATGGATTCCGGCGTCCGGCTCACATCCGTGGGCCGAATGGCTTCATGGGCATCCTGGGCATTTTTCCGTCCCCGATATTCCAGCGGCTCGGCAGGCAGGAATTCGGGCCCAAACTGGGCGGGAATCCATTCCCGCAGCGCCTGCAGCGCTTCATCGCTGATGCGGACGGAGTCAGTCCGGATATAGGTTACCAGACCCTGGGTGCCTTCCCCAGCCAGGTCAATGCCTTCATACAGCTGCTGCACCACCTGCATGGTGCGGGAGGTGGTAAAGGATAGCTTCCGGCTGGCCTCCTGCTGCAGGCTGGAGGTGGTAAAGGGAGGGGCGGGCATCCGCTTCCGTTCCTTGGCGCGAACCTCCTGAATCTGCAGCTTCGCCTGCTGAATCCGCTGCACCGCTGCTTCCGCCTCCTGCTGGCTGGCAATCTTGACCTTTTTGCCGTCCAGGGTGGATAAACGGGTGTCCAGCTTCAGGGATTTTCCGCCCTGGGCAGGGGTGCAGGTTACATTGATATCCCAGAACTCCTCGGGAATGAACTCATCGATTTCCTTTTCCCGATCCACCACCATCTTGGTGGCCACGCTCTGGACCCGACCGGCGGAGAGGCCCTTCTTGATCTTTGCCCATAAAAGGGGGCTGATCTTATAGCCCACCAGCCGGTCCAGGGCCCGCCGAGCCTGCTGGGCGTCCACCAGGCCCATATCCAATTGGCGGGGGTGCTTGATGGCGTTTTGAACCGCCTTCTTGGTCACCTCGTGAAATTCGATCCGGCAGGGTTCTTTCTCATCCACCCCCAGCACATGGTACAGGTGCCAGCTGATGGCTTCGCCTTCCCGGTCCGGGTCAGTGGCGAAGTAAATTTCTTTGGCGTTCTTCGCTTCCTTCCGAATCCGGCCCAGAATCTCTCCCCGACCGCGGATGGTAATATACTTCATCTCGAAATCATTGGCGGGATCCACGCCCAATTGGGACTTGGGCAAATCGCACACATGGCCCTGGGAGGCTTCCACCTTATACCCCTTGCCCAGGTAGCGGCTGATGGCCTTCGCCTTGGCGGGGGATTCCACAATGACCAGCTTCTTTTTTGTTTCCGTTGGCATTTTTCCGTTCTCTTCCTATCCTGTATTCTTTCGAGGGAAAGCCCGATTTCCGAATTCGGAGGCAGGGAGTTTCCCCCTGCTGGTTCACTTTCCCTTTGGTTTCCATCTGACTATGGAAGCGCTCCTTTTCAGGCCTTCCTTTGGTAGATCTTCCCCGGCAGCGCTTCCACCAGGCCCTGAATCTGCAGCATGGACAGCGTCGCGTTCAGCATGGCCGCTGGCATCCCCAGCGCTTTGCAAAGCTGATCAAAGCTCTGCTCCCCTTTTTCCAGCTGATTCAGCACCTGCTGCTCCGTGGCGGACACGGGAGGCAGCGGGGCGGGCGCCGGGCTTTCGATATTTTGCCCCACATCCTGCCGCTTGTCAAGCCAGCCCATATCCTCCATGATATCTTCCGCGGTGGTAAAATAAATCGCCCCCTCCCGCAGCAGCTGGTGATTGGCCTCGGATTTGGGGTTCCCTGGCTCGCCAGGATATACGAAAACGTCCTTGCCCTGATTCAGGGCGTGCTGCACCGTGGTCATGGAGCCGCTGCGAATCCGGGCCTCCATGAGGATCAGGCAATCTGCCAGGCCGCTGATGATTCGATTCCGATAAGGGAAATGCCACCCCAAGGGCTTTTCTCCCGGCGTATATTCGCTGAGGGTCAATCCTCCCTGCGCCATGATTTGACGGCGCAAAGAGGCGTTCTCTGCTGGATAATCCTGATCCAGGCCGCAACCTAACACAGCGATGGTGGGACTCTTCCCCTTCAGGCATCCCTGATGGGCGGCGGCGTCAATGCCATGGGCCAGGCCGCTGATAATGGCTATGCCGGCGTTGCTCAATCGTTCCGCAATCTGACGGGTCGCCTCCAGGCCCTTATAGGTCGCGCTGCGGCTGCCCACCATGGCGGCGGAGGCCTGCCTCAGCGCCTGGATATTTCCCTGATAGAAGAGGATGGCCGGGGCTTCCGGTAAATCCTTCAACTGGGCTGGATAGTCCGGGTCCAGGCAGCACAGGGCTTGAATGCCATGCTGTTCCAGCAGCCTTTCCCATCGGCCCATCGCTGCTGACTGGCTGTTTGCAAACAGGGTTTGGGCGATTTTCTCCGGGCAGTTCATTTCCGCTGGAATGCTTCTGGTCCGCTGAAAGCTTTCGTAAATCTGAACCGGATCCGGTTCGTTTTCCAGCCAGATTCGAATCTGATCCGGTGATAGCCCCGCGCTGGAAAGCCAGCAAAGGCTCAATGGACGGGAAATGGTCTCCAAGGAAGACGCCTCCTGTAGTATAGTCAGTAATAATGCGGGTGGGAGGGAAATATCCCTTCGCGTAACCAGGTCCTATCAGCTTCGCCAATATTTTTGATCCAGCTCCCGATATTGGATGGCTTCCGCGATTTCCGCGGTACCAATTTCATCAGCTCCCTGCAAATCAGCGATGGTACGGGCGACCTTAATGACCCGATGATAGGCCCGCATGCTTAAATTCATCCGGTCCACTGCCATGTGGAGCAGATTTTCCGCCTCCGGCGTGAGGGGACAGAATTCCTTGATACCCGCGTTGTCCAATTGAGCATTGCAATGGAAGCCTTTTCCTTGGTATCTGTCCAGCTGAATCTCCCGGGCCCGGGCCACTCTTTCTGCTACCTGGGCGGAGCTTTCCGCCGGGGCAGCGGTACGAATCTCCTGCACAGGGACGGAATCCACCTCGACCTGCAGATCAATCCGGTCCAGCAGGGGCCCGGAGACCTGATCCAGATAGCGACGAATCTCCTGCGGGGTACACCGGCACTGCCGCTGCCGGCTGCCATAATAGCCGCAGGGACAGGGATTCATGCCGGCGATGAGCATAAAAGAGGATTGGTATCGCGCCTGATGCCGAACCCGGGTGACGGTGACCATGCCGTCCTCCAGGGGCTGCCGCAGGGATTCCAGAGCGGAGCGGCTGAATTCCGGCAGTTCATCGAGAAACAGGACCCCATTGTGCGCCAAGGACACCTCCCCGGGGCTGGCATTGGCGCCGCCGCCCACCAGGGAGGCTACGGAGGCGCTGTGGTGGGGCGAGCAGAATGGCCGCTCCACCATCAGCCCGCTGCCGGGCTCCAGCTTGCCGGCGATGGAGAAGATGCGGGTGGTTTCCAGGGATTCCTGAAAGCTCAGGGGTGGCAGAATGCCGGGCAGACACCGGGCCAGCATGGTTTTGCCGCTGCCCGGCGCGCCAATCATCAGCATATTGTGCCCTCCGGCGGCGGCCACCTCCAGGGCGCGGCGGGCGCCCTGCTGGCCTTTGACCTGGCTTAGATCCATGGCCAGCGACCGATGCCGGCGCAGCTCCTCATAGCTGACCTGCCCCTGGGGCTGAATCAGATGGGTACCCTCCAGATGATCGATCACCTCGGTCAAATGCCGGGCGGGGAAAATGCGCATGCCTTGAATGCAGGCCACCTCCAGGGCATTTTCTGCCGGAAGAATGACATCTGTCAGCCCCTGCTCGCTGGCGGAAATTACCATGGCCAGGGCGCCGTGCACCGGTTGAATCCGTCCGTCCAGGCTCAATTCACCGAAGATTACCGTCCGGGTCAGATCCAATTCCGGCCGAACATTGATCTGCAGATTCGCCACCAGCAGCCCCACCGCGATGGGCAGATCGAAGGAGGGCCCTTCTTTTTTCGTGTCCGCCGGAGCCAGGTTGATGGTAATCCGCCGAGGGGGCATTTGCTTTCCGCTGGTCAGCACCGCCGCGTTCACCCGCTCCTTGCTTTCCCGCACGGAGGCGTCCGGCAGGCCGATGATTTCCATGCCGGGCATGCCCCCGGTAGAAAAGACCTCCACCTGAACCGGGAAGCCGCTGACGCCGCTGACGCCAAAGCTCAGGGCCTGAGCCATCATTTCGTTCATTGTGTCATCATTCCTCATTTTGACGATAGATCAATACCAAATTTTCAGCAGCCCCTTCCCCAGATCCAGCCAGGAAACAGGGGCCATGATCCCACTGACATAGGGGAACAGCAGCGTCATGGCACCGAAGGCCAGCAGAGTCAGCGCGATCATACAGATGTGCCCTGTTTTCCGGTCACGCAGCCGAAGCTGATCCATCAGCAGCGTCAGGGCCAGAATCAGGAAGGGCACGCTGGCAAAGTAGTGATAGATATAGGTCCCTCGGGGAACCAACGTCCAGGGCAGATATTGGGCCAGGAATCCGATCAGCAGGAAAACCAAATTGGTATCCAGGCTGGCGGGGGCCAGGACGGATTGCGGCTGGAGAGAAATGATTTC
This sequence comes from Clostridia bacterium, assembly GCA_017464305.1. Lineage (GTDB taxonomy): Bacteria > Bacillota > Clostridia > Christensenellales > Aristaeellaceae > Aristaeella. The sequence goes on from JAFUDS010000026.1 coordinate 58,958, forward strand.
ATTTCGGTTCCGAATCCAGCACCAGCAGCAGAGCACCAGCGCTGGGATGCCACCCCACCAGATGACCGGATTTCCGAAGGCGAAGATGCTGAAGGACAGTTCATTGTTAAAGATATATTGCTTGGTGGAATAGAACATGGGTTTTCCCATGACGGGCCATTCATACCAGGGGGAATAGAAGGGATGATCCATGCCCAGCCCCGGGGTGGAATGGTAGTTGAACATCCCCTGCTGGCTTTGGATCAAAGCATGTAGGTAATCCCCGATGTTCGTGAAATGCCGATACGCGAAATAGGGCAGATAGCTGATGACATAAATGACTGCGGGCACGGCTACGAAGAACAGCAGGCACCAAAGGCATAGCTGCAGGAAAACACGAAGGGGCGGCTTCACTGTTTCTTTGGCTTTCGCGTTCCCCTCCCCATGGGCCCGCAGCACCCGGAACCCATGCCAGAAATAGAGCACGGCCAGCCCTGCGCCAGCATAAATTCCAATCCATTTGCTGGCAATGGAAAGCCCCATGCCCAGTCCGCTGAGCCCCAGGTCCGTCAGAACCCTGCCGCGCTTTTCCACCGTCCAATCCGTCTGGAGGAAGCGGAGCATGAAGAAGAAGGCCATCAGGATAAAGAGCACCGGAAAGCTGTCGATGGTCGCGATCTGGGTTTGGGTCAGATGCATGCAATCCAGCGCGAACAGACCGCAGGCAAAGGCTGCGACAGCGGTGGATTTGGTCATCTGTTTGGCGATCAAGTAAATCAGCGCCAACATGGCGACACCGGCCACCGCTCCGGCGAAACGCCACCCGAAGGGCGTCATGCCAAACAAAGCGACGCCCCAGCTCATAAGCACTTTTCCCAGGGGCGGATGGCTGGTTTCATAGGGGGCGGAGCCTTGCAGGAATTCCCAGGCGGTTCTGGCATGGTAAATCTCATCAAAATAGGTGGAATTCCACCAGGAGGGCTGTGCCACCGCGGGGTTTTCTTCCCCTTCCGCCTCCAGCGCCTCGGCGGAGAAATAGATGGGAATGGCTTCAAAGGTGTCCTGTTCGTCAATCAGCGCGGAAGGATCGGAATAAAGGGAGGATTCTAAGTCTCCTTCCCGACGATCTACCAGGCTCACGGGCAGGATGCGTCCTTCCGCGTCCCGGAAGAGCACTTCGCAAAGGGCCAGATTGATCTGATGGGCGGTAATACGCACATATCTTCCGGAGAACCAGTGGCGATTGTTGCCATAGCTGCGGGTTCCATCCCCTTGCTGGGTGCTGTCGGTCACATACTTCCACTTCCAGCATTGTCCCTGATCCATCTGGGCCCAGGTTTCATCCGCCCAGGATTGTCCATCCTCGCTGACGGCGACGCTGAAGTCATATCGGCTGACCCGGGCAAAATAGAGCATGGCGAAATTATCCCGGTGTTCTCCCAGATCCAGCACTACATTCTCGGTGTATTCCGAGGAGGTCCAGGAGGTTTGAGGCGCCTTGCGGCTTCCCAGGGTGGAGAAGGAGATCAGGGAATAAACCACCAGGATCCCGCACAGCGCCGCTGTATCCCACCGCCGCCAATGCAGCCGGTTATCCTGGGGCATAGCGTCCCGCATCCATCGGACTAGCTGTCTTTCCGGCGCTTCCGCCGGGGAGCGGGCCAGATCCAGCCCGACCCAAACAGCATACAGCGTGACGAGGCAATTGATGGCGGATAGAATCATGGCCAGCACATAGGTGTCCTGATTCAGATGCCCCAGGCTGGACCCCAGCCGAATGCTGTTGTCCAAAACGACGCCTTCATTGACGAACATGGTGCAGGTCACCGTCAGCAGGATGACCAGAATACGACGATCCCGCTGTAGCCCCAAGGCCAGGGCGAAGAGCAGGAAGGCGGGGAAAAGATACCGTTCATGCATTTTGACGCCGAAGACGTACAGCATCAGGAATAGCAGCCCGCCTAGATAAGGCAGGAAGCGAATCTCCCCTTTACGCAGGTACAGGCTCAGGACCACCAGAAAGGCGAAGACCATGGCTCCCGTGCCCACCTGCCCCCAGCTTCCACCGGAAAAAGCACAGAAAAGGAACCATCCACATTCCGCCAGGGAAAGGGATAATTCTACCCAGGTATATTTCCAGCGTTTCCGGCACAGGAGAAAATAGCAGACGCCATAGAGCGCAGCGCTCGCGGCCAAAAGAAGGGAGGCGGCCAGAGGCGCTTTGTTGCCAATGGCGTTCCAGTTCCCCTTTAGCAGATAATAGAAGTTCGCGGTATTGACTGTGGCATAGGGATAAGAAGCCAGGGTTCCAGCGTATTGGTCGATTAACCAGAAGGGATCTTGCCGCAGGCTGAAGGGAATGACCACCACCAGCAGCACGGCGATGGCTGCGATGATTCCTCGAACCATTCGCTTCCGGGCTGTCTTCTCCCGAACCCAAATCAGAATCATCGCCGCCAGGCCCAGAAAGCCCAGCATCAATGATTGAGGCTTGACCAGGGCGGAGAGCATATAGCAAGGCAGGCATAGTTCCCATTTTCCTTCGATGGCATAGATGGCCACCAGCAAAATCAGCAGCGTCAGCGTGCTATCCATCTGACCCCAGGCGGCGCTGTTGAGAATCGTCACCGGATGGAACGCCAGCAGCAGCAGATAAACCCGGCGCGTCAGATTTGAAATCTCCGGCTTTTTCCGGGCCAGGAACCGATCCAGCACCACGCAGCTGAGGACATCGCACAGCGCTGGGAAAAAGCGATAGACCACCCGGACCATGCCGTTGCTGATGCCAGGAATCCACTGGCAGATCAGGGCGTTCAAGCCCAGAATATAGGTATAGGCCGGAGGGTAATCGCAGAAGCTGGTTTCTGGATAGAACCCTACCGGGCCATAGGCAGCCATGGTGCCGCCCCAGGAGGTGAAGCAGTTCACATCCACCATATATCCCAGGACGAAGAAGCTGATCACCAGCCGCAGCAGGAAGGAGAACGCCAGACCAACATAAAATAAACCGCGGTATGTTTTGCTTGCTTGAACGGTAGTTTTGGTTTGTTTTTTTCGCAGCCATTGCGCCAGCAAAATGGCTGCCAGGGTATAGGCCAGCGCCAGCATGATCAGCCGGGGCCAGGCCGGGGACGCAGCGCTTTCCTGAGAAATCTCCTCCTCGGCATAATAGCTGACGCTTTGTGGCTGATACCATCGATCAGCGATGCCGTCCCCCGGGACCACGTTGACCTGCTCCAGTCGCAAATCATCGAACCAGGCTTTTCCCCGGCTTTCCCCGCTGTATCCCCCTAACCGGGCATACAGGGTGACGGAGGTTTGATCCTCCCCCGTCTCTCCGTACCATTCGATATATTGCCAGCCATCGCTGGTATCAAATATGCCTTCACTGAAAGCATACAGCCCTTCAATGGACAGATTGGCGCCCCGACCATCCTCCACCCCTTCGGTACGGACATAGCCGCTGAAGCGATAAAGGCTCTCCGGTTCTACCGAAACTTTTTGAGAGAAACGGGCATCATTTTCTCCGATATTCCGGATCGCCGCCGCTAGGGACCCTTCCACAGCGTCCTCCTGGGAAACGGAGAAGACAGTATACCCCTCGTCCAGCACATAGGCATCCGCCTGCCAGCCGGCAGGCATTCCTTCGCTATCCAGGATTTCAAAGCTGCCGTTCTCCAGCAGGTTTTCCGCCCCGGCCGCGCCCAGGAGGGCAAGAAGCAGGCCCCAAAGCGCAACAAAAAGAACGGAAACTCGATGAATCCGTGAAAAATGTCCATGCAGTAATTTCAAAATCTCATGCCTCCTGGCTGAAATGCGTTAGGAACATGGAGGATCCCCTCCTGGTTGATCTCGATGACATCGAAGCGCATATTCCGCTGCAGCCATCCATGTTTCATCAAATAGATCATGGCGGTGCGAGCGATTTTTCGCTGCTTGGCCGGGGTTACGGAGCTCAGGCCCTGCCCCGCCTGGGGGGCAGAAAACCGAGCCTTTACCTCCACAAAAACCAGGGTGCCCCCCTCTTCCATGATCAGATCAATTTCTCCGCTCTTTTCCCGATAGCGCCGCTCCAGACATCGCATCCCCTTTTCGCAAAGGAACTGCTCAGCGATTTCTTCCCCTCGGAGCCCGGTTTCATAGGTTGCTTTCATGACACAAAATGCCCAATAAAGGTCCTCCGATGCAGAGGGGTCGGCCCCTTCTCCCGCAGGGCGGCGATATGCTCCGCGGTTCCGTAACCCTTGTTTTTTGCGAAGCCGTATCCGGGATAAACCTCGTCCAGGGCGCGCATCTCCCGATCGCGGGTCACTTTGGCCACGATACTGGCCGCCGCGATGGCATAGGAGGTGGCATCCCCTTTGATGATGGCGACTTCCCGCCCGGGCAGTCCCAGGCCCTTTACCGCGTCCACCAGAAAAATCTCCGCTGGCGCACCGGCAGCCGCCTGGCGCATGGCCGCTTTGGTGGCCTCCAGAATGTTCATCTCGTCGATCTGTGCGGGGGAGCAGCGGCCGATGCCCACAAAAAGGGCGGCTTGCATAATCTCCTCGTACACTTTTTCCCGCCGGCTTTCGCTCAGCTTTTTGCTGTCGTCAATCCAGGGGATGACTGGCGTAGGGGGCATAATGACACAGGCCGTGACCACATCCCCCGCCAGGGGCCCGCGACCCACTTCGTCCATTCCGGCCACCACGCTCCCGAACTGGGCATCATAGGCCATCAGGGTCTGGCTCCGGGCCAGATGATCGATCTTCCCCATGGGGCATGCTCCTCTCCTGCGGCGCTTCCAGGCTGATCCGGCCCAGCTTTCCGCCGCGAAACTCATCCAGCACCACGCTGCAGCAGCGATCATAATCCAGCTCATTTCCCCGCAGCAGGAACCCCCTTCCCCGACAAACCGCGTCCATGAGCTCTACGCCCCGTAGGGAAGAATCCGTCACGTGGAATCGATCCGCCAGGCTCTGGGGCGCGATCTCCGCCAGATCGTTCAGCAGGGCAAGGGTTAAATCATCCAGATTCAGCACGTCATCCTTGATGGTTCCCAGATAGCTGAGCCGCCGGGCGGCCTGCTGATCATTCAAGCGGGGCCATAGCAGCCCGGGAGTGTCCAGCAATTCCAGATAAGGGGTGATCTTGATCCACTGATTGCTGCGGGTCACGCCGGGCCGATCCCCGGTTTTGGCGATGCTGCCGCCATGAAGGCGATTGATATAAGTGCTTTTTCCCACATTGGGAACGCCCACCACCATGGCGCGCACGGTTTTGCGAACTCCCCGGCTGGCCGCTCGATCCACGGCGGCCTGGGTCGCTCGCTGAATGGCGGCCAGGGCTTCCTTCGCCCGCAGATTCTTGGCCTGCACCAGGCTGGCGTCTATCCCCTGTTTTCGGAATTCAGCCAACCATTGACTGCTGACGCCCGGATCCGCCAGATCCGCCTTGTTCAGCAGCAGAATGCGATTTTTGCCCCGGATCATGCGATCCAGATCCGGATTCCGGCTGGAAAAGGGCAATCTTGCGTCGCACAGCTCGATGATCAGATCCACCTTGCTGATCTGGTCCTGCAGCAGCCGCCGGGTTTTGGCCATGTGCCCTGGATACCAGTTAATTTCCATCGATATTGTTCATCCTTTAATTACTCTGACTGTTTATAGGAGGCCATTATTCCTGAAGCGCTGCGGCCAGCGGGGACAGATCAACGCCCTCCAGGCTTTCCAGCTCCTGGTATAGCGCCTGCAGCATGTATTTCACACCGCCGGGCACATCGCTTTCGCAGTTCAGGGGCATCACGGGATCATGCACGCTGAGCCGCAGCAGGAACCATCCCGCCTCCGCCTGCCCGGATAGGTCAAAGGAGATCCGAACCCCCTCTCGATTATCCGGCGCCACCTGCCATTCCGGATGCTTTTCCGCGGCGGCCATGGTCCGGGCGATGGCCTCCTGCCCCTTGAGCCGGAAATCTTCCGCGGTAATATTCAGACGAATCTCCCGGCTTTCCACCGGCTCCGCCAGATCCGAGATGAGGCTGCCCAAGGTTTTTCCTGCCCGCTTCATTTCCATGGCCTTCACGATCAGCACCGTCACCAGATACATGCCGTCATCCAGGAAGTGATTCTCCTCCAGGGCTGCATGTCCGCTGGTTTCAATCGCCAGGGGGCAATGGACGCCTTGTTGATTCAGCCGGATGGCTTCATCAATGACGTTACGATAGCCGCGCTTGAAGCGATAATGCTCGCCCCCGTGGGCGGCAATGAATTTTTTCAGCCCGCTGGAGGTAACGCTGTCCGTCACGATGGTAATCCCTTGCTCCTTCTCCAGCAGGATGGCGCTGATGAGAGCGATCAAGCGATTCCGATTGATTTCCTGCCCATCTGCGCCTACGATGGCCGCGCGATCACAGTCCGTGTCAAAAATGACGCCCAGATCCGCTCCGCTGCTCAGCACCGCGTTTCGCAGGCTGGCGATAGCCTCCGGGTTCTCCGGGTTAGGAATATGGTTCGGGAACATGCCGTCCGGCTCCAGAAACTGGCTGCCCCGGGTGTCGGCCCCCAGGCTTTGCAGCAGGGTGGCATAGAAGCCGCCAGCCCCGTTCCCCGCGTCCACGGCGATATGCAGCCCGGTCAGAGGTTTCTCTTCCCGGGTGCCCAAGCCCTGGCGAATCCGCTCCGCCAGCTGGTTCATGTATTCCGGCAGGAAAGCCCTTTTCTCGTATTTGCCGGTGGGTTCCTTTTCCAGCGGCTGTAATGACTGGGCCTCCTTCAAGAGCTCTTCGACCTCCCGGCTCTCGATGCCACCCTTCGGGGTAAAGAATTTGAGGCCGTTCCGATCCCAGGGATGATGACTGGCCGTCATCATGATGGAGCCATTGGGCTGGAAACCAGGGGTCAGAATCGCCATGAACATGGCGGGAGTAGTACACATGTCAAAATCCAGCACATGGGCGCCGGCCCGGAGAATGCCATCCGCTGTGGCGGTCAGCAGTTTTTCCCCGGTTACGCGGCTATCCCGCCCCAGGGCGATGGTAATCTGATCAATGGTCTTTCCCTGCTCCTGAGCTAATTTATGCGCAAAGGCCATGCCCAGCGCCCGGGCGACCTCCTCCGTAATCACCGCGCCGTCGCCGCAGGCCCTTCCCCGTACATCCGAACCGCTTTTCAGCTTTAACCAATCCATCCTTCTATTCCTCCTGATTTGAAATCATTATTCCATTTCATCGCAAATCCCCTGCAGGGTTTGATACAGGGGCGCCAGGGCCAGAAAATCTTTTTTCATCTCTCGGGCCAGACGATCCGTAAAAGCCCAACCGTATTCCGGCGCCACCTTTCCGACATACATATCCTTCGCCGTGTACCATCGGGCCAGGCGGGGCGGAATCTGCGGCGGCACCGCCATGCGCTTAAAGGAATTGCCCCCTAAGCCCATCCGGCGCTCCGGCAAATCCATGTCATCGATCATGGCCAGGATCCCCTCCGGGTTCGCTTCCATCTTTTTCCGAAAGATGTCCATCAGCTCTCGATTTTCCCCCCAGATACCCATGCCCCAATCCAGCCGGTCCGGCCCAAATTCGCCATAGAGGAAGACCGATTTTTCCCGGGGTTGGACCGCCCGGCGGAAGAGAAACCACAAGTGATCCCGGTAGGGGCTCTTATCCTTGCTGAAGCGGGTATCCCGATGGATGCGGCTCAGGCATTTATAGGGGCGGACCTCCATCAGGGGGTCGATCCTTTGGGCCGTGGGCGCCAGTTCCTCGATCAGGGCATAGAAGGGCTGCTGCACCACTTCCACATAGCGATCATGATTTTCGTGAAAAAAATCCGTATAGTTATGGAAACGCAAATCCAGGAAAAACTGGACCGTATCATCTGTGAATCCGGGAAACATTCCGCACCTCCCCTGCAAAAATCCTTTCTATTATATGCAATTTGATACAGGAATGCAAACCCCGATAAAAAAGACACAAAAAAACCGCCGAAACCGGCGGTTTTCAGCACAATCAAACGCGCTTGACTTCCTTGATCTTGGCGGCCTTGCCCTGCCGATCGCGGAGATAGTACAGCTTCGCGCGGCGAACCTTACCGTGACGGACCACTTCAACCCGGTCAACACGGGGAGAATGGATGGGGAAAGTACGTTCCACGCCAATGCCATAGGAAACCCGACGAACCGTGAAGGTTTCACGGACGCCGCCATTGCGCTTGGCAATCACAGTGCCTTCGAAAGCCTGCAGACGCTCGCGGCTGCCTTCCACAACCTTGACCCATACGCGAACCGTGTCGCCCACGTTGATCTGAGGAAGATCCGTGCGGAGCTGTTTCGCTTCGATAGAGCGGATGATCTCGTTCATTGTTGATGTGCCTCCTTCCCTCTCAGACGTTCTTGCACCGGTTCAACCCGCCCGAACGGACAAGCCCGAACCCCCGGCCAGAGGACCGCCCGCATAACCCCTAGATTTTAACACATTTCCAGGGGAAATGCAAGCTTACAGGTCGATAAATTTTTCAAATTCCGGCAAAATACCGATGCCATCGGGATAGTGGGCGGCGAATTGGGGAATCGCGTGGCTGGGGAAGCTATTCCCCTCAATGAAGGTGGGCCCCGCTTCCGTGATGGCCACATCCCAGGCGATGAAGCGCATCTGGGGAACCACCTTGGCCGCCTCCAGACACATGGCCTTCGCTTCTTCCCAGAAGGGAATCTGGAAACCGATGATGCTGGTGTTGGTCATGGGATGTTTAATAAAGGTATTTCCCTGCTTATCCGCCCCCACGGTCAACAGCCGGCCTGTAGGTATATCGATTCGGGCGGCCATGCCGCCGCAGTCCACGTTGTCCATCACCTTGCCATTGCCAATGCGAAGGAAGGCATATACGATCCCCTCCTGCTTGTCCCCCATCAGGGTCGCGATGCGGCAGGTGTTCACCGAGGTGGGACAGAGAGAGGCCATTTGGGGATGCTGCACCACCAGCTCCTCCAGGATGCCGATGCCATCCTGGCGCAGCCGCTGTAGGAAAGCCTCCGGCCCCGCCTGCCAGGCTTCCGCCTCGTACTTCAGAATGCCTACGCCGCTGGAGCCCTCCAGAGGCTTGCCCAGCAGCGCCTGATTCCGCCGGCACAGCTCGAACAGCGTCTCCGGATCCGTCTTTTCGTCGATGCGCAGCCATTTCCGGGGAATCCACTGGGCAAAGGTCTGGTTGAACTCTGTTTTGTCGTCGAAGAAATGCCAGTATTCCTTGGGGTTCATCCGCCGAACGATATCGTTGGATATCCCCCGGGTGATGACAGTTTTCCGCTGTTCATCGTTCAGCTTGTACATCTGGGCGATTTTGTAATCCACATAGCCCGCGTTGTACTTCACCGCGCACTTCAGCATGTCGCACAGAAGCCAGACTCGGCTCTTGCCGCTGCGCTTTTTCAGCAGCCCCGTGGTTTTCCACATGGCTTTCCAATCCATTTTGAACAGCCGATTCCAGAAATACTGCAGTCGAGACATGATTCGTTTCCCCTTTTACACGTTAAACCGGAACAGGGTAATGTCCCCGTCCTTCATGATGTAGTCCTTCCCCTCGCTGCGGATCAGGCCCTTCTCCCGGCAGGCGGCCATGCTGCCGTTTTCCACCAGGGTTTCAAAGGGAACCACCTCCGCCCGGATGAATCCTTTTTCGAAATCGGTATGAATCTTGCCCGCGGCCTGGGGCGCCTTGGTCCCCTCCGTAATGGTCCAGGCTCGGCACTCATCCTCGCCGGCCGTCAGGAAGGAGATCAGCCCCAGCAGATGATAGCAGGCAGTGATCAGCCGATCCAGCCCACTTTGGCCGATACCTAACTCCTGCAGGAATTCCTCCTTTTCTTCCGGATCCATCTGGGCGATATCCTCTTCGATGGCGGCGGAGATCACGATGATTTCCGCCTGCTCGCCGGCTGCGATCTTCCGCACCTCTTCCACAAAGGGAATCTCGCTCTCCGCCTTGCCCAGATCATCCTCCGAGATGTTGGCGGCATAGATCACCGGCTTGGTGGTCAGCAGGAACCAGGACTGCAGAATGGCCTTTTCCTCCTCGTCCGCCGGATAGGTCCGGGCGGGCTGACCCTTTTCCAGGTGGGCGTAGATCGCTTCCGCCAGCTCCGCTTCCGCGCCGGCCTTCTTATCCCCACCCCGGAAGTTTTTCTGGGCTTTTTCCTTCCTGCGCTGCACCGTCTCCATATCCGCGAAAATCAGCTCCAGATTGATAGTCTCGATATCCCGGGCGGGATCCACGCTACCGTCCACATGGATGATATTTTCATTCTCGAAGCAGCGGACCACGTGCACGATGGCGTCCACTTCCCGAATATGGCTCAAAAATTTGTTTCCCAGGCCTTCGCCGTGGCTGGCGCCCTTGACCAATCCAGCAATATCCACAAATTCGATGGTGGTCGGAGTCACCTTTTTCGGATGATACATCTCCGCCAGCACATTCAGCCGGCTGTCCGGCACCAGCACCATCCCGGTATTGGGTTCAATGGTGCAGAAGGGATAATTTTCTGCCTGCGCGCCGGCCTTGGTAATGGCGTTAAAAAGGGTGCTCTTGCCAACATTAGGTAATCCAACGACTCCCAGCTTCATCTTTTTCCAGCTCTCCTTCTCCGCTTCCCTGGGGAAGCCAGAGGGGATTATACCATCCCCTGCCGGCTTTTTCAACGGGGGAAAACTTTTCAAACGGCAGGAAATATGGTATTATTACGGGTCCTTTCATGGATGAAGGGGGTCTTGTGCGGGGAGAAATATGCTCCGTTTTAGTGTAGAGAATTTGAGATTAGAAAAAAGGAAGGAGGCGGCGGCTATGGGTACGATTTGGAAGCAAAGATTTTTTCAAGTTTTGATCATTTTTTTGGCCATTTCCCTGTTGTCTGCTTCCACCCTGGCGGAAACGACGGACACCATTCCGGAGCCCACCCTGTCTCCCGAGGCCGCCGCCTATGACGCGGAGCATCCGGAAAATCTGGAGGCGGATCAACTCTATGCCCTTTCCGCCATTCTCATCACCGCGGATAAAGGAGAAATCATTTTTGAGAAGGATCCATACACCCTGCGGTATCCCGCTTCCACCACGAAAATCCTGACGGTCTGGCTGGGCATTACCATGGTGGATGATCTGAATCAAAAGGTCACCGTCAGTGAAACCGCCATGGATGTGCCGGCGGATTCCTCCACCATGGGCCTGAAGGCCGGGGAGGAAATACCTTTTATCGATGTGCTGTATGGCACCATGATGCTCTCCGGCAACGAAGGCGCTAACGTAATCGCGGAAACGGTGTCCGGCTCCATTCCCGCCTTTGTCAACCTGATGAATGAAACCGCCCAGGTCATCGGCTGCGTGAATACCCATTTTGTCAACGCCCATGGTTATCATGATGACAATCATTACACCACCGCCTATGATATGGCGCTGATTGCCCGGGAAGCCATGAAAAACGAAACCTTCCGGAAAATCGCAGGAACGGTGACCTATGCCATCGCTCGGACCAATCTGCAGCGGGCCCGGACAATTACTACGAAATCGGAATATATGCTTACCGGGTCTGAGGAGAGTCCCAATAAGTATTATTTCCCGGACGCCACCGGCATCAAGACCGGCAGCCATTCCCACTCGGGCTATTGCTTCGTTGGTTCCGCCTCCCGGGAGGGCGTGGATCTGATCTCTGTGGTCTATTTCACCGGGCGCCGGGCCCGCTGGGCGGATACCATCAAACTGATGAACTACGGCTTCAGCCAGTATGTCAGCGTAACGCCCCTTTCCCTGTATCAGATGAATCCCATTACCATCGAAACCAGCAATTATTCTACCTCCGACGGGAATCGGGGGCGGGTGGAGCTGGTCTGCCAAACCCGGCCGGATTCCACCAATCCCACCATCATCGCCACTAAATCCGAAGTGGAACAGATGGCTTCCCATATTCAGGATACCCTGCTGATTCAGTATTCCCGGGATTTTGAGGCGCCCATCGCCGCGGGGGAAATTATGGGCACTCTGACCTATTTCCCTGAATCTGGAGAGCCGTCCATCTATAATCTGGTGGCCGCCCGCAGCGTGGCTGTGCGGGAAAATGTGCCTAAGACGTTGGAACAGATTATTGAGGAAACCTATGCGGATCCCAATCCCTTCCCGCCCTTTTCCTTCGAAATCGCAGTGATTCTATTTGGGCCTTTCCTGATTCTTTTGCTCCTGGTGCTGTTGATCGTTTTTCTGCGCCGATGGCTGCGAAACCGGAAAACCAAAGCGCCTAAACCGGTGAGCCGGTATTTGAAGTAATAGAGCGCTGAATTTGTCCAATTCTTCAATTGATTTTCCGTCCTCACTGTGTTAGGATACTTCAATAAGGGTTTGTACTATCTATATATTAAAGGAGATGTCAGACAATGAAGCAGGTGATCGAAAACGGTTCCGCCATTCTGGGCATTGAATTTGGTTCCACCCGTATTAAGGCCGTGCTCATTGCGCCGGATCATACCCCTATTGCCTCCGGCAGCCATGAATGGGAAAATGATTATGTCAACGGCGTATGGACCTACAGTGAGCAGGCTATTCGCGAGGGCTTTCAGGCCTGCTACGCGGATTTGAAAAAGAATGTGCTGGATACCTATGGGGTGCCGCTGACAAAGCTGGCAGCCATCGGCGTCAGTGCCATGATGCATGGCTATTTGCCCTTCAATGACCGGATGGAGCTGTTGGTTCCCTTCCGAACCTGGCGGAACACCATTACCGGCGAGGCAGCGGAAAAGCTGACCCAGGCTTTTTCCTTCAACATGCCTCAGCGCTGGAGCTTGAGCCATCTGTATCAGGCTATTTTGAAGGACGAGCCTCATGTGAAGGATATCTCCTTCCTGACCACCCTGGCGGGCTGGGCTCACTTCTGGCTGACGGGGAAAAAGGTGCTGGGCATCGGGGATGCCAGTGGCATGATGCCCATCGACAGTCAAACGCTGGATTTTGACGCTGGCATGATCGAAACCTTCGATCAGCTGGTAGCGGAGAAGCATTATCCCTGGAAGCTGTGGGAGATCCTTCCCCAGGTGCTGGTAGCCGGCCAGGATGCGGGCAGCCTGACGCCGGAAGGCGCGCTGTTGCTGGATCCTACAGGGGAATTGACTCCCGGCTGCCCGGTATGTCCGCCGGAAGGGGACGCGGGGACAGGCATGACCGCCACCAACAGTGTCCGTCCTCGAACAGGGAATGTTAGCGCCGGAACATCTATCTTCAGCATGATCGTGCTGGAAAAGCCCCTGAGCAAGGTATATCCGGAGATCGATGTGGTTACCACGCCTACCGGCATGCCCGTCGGCATGGTGCATTGCAATTCCTGCTCCTCCGATATCAATGCCTGGGTGGGCTTGTTCCGGGAATTCGCAGAGACCATGGGCTTCCAGGTGGACACAGGAGAGATCTATACTCGCCTGTTCCGTAAGGCCTTGGAGGCGGATCCCGCCGGCGGCGGTCTGGTCAGCTTCAACTATTATGCTGGCGAACCGGTGACCGGTCTGGCGGAGGGCCGCCCCATGCTGATCCGGCAGCCTGACGCGAAGATGAATCTGGCGAATTTTATGCGGGTTCAGCTCTATGCCAGCATGGAAACACTGAAATACGGTATGGAGATCATGAATCAGGAGCAGGTCGCCATTGATCAGGTCTTTGGCCATGGCGGTCTTTTCAAGACGGAAGGCGTGGCTCAGGGGATCCTGGCTGCCGCTATTCACGCCCCGGTGACGGTGATGCAGACAGCGGGCGAAGGCGGCGCCTGGGGAATCGCCCTTCTGGCGGCCTATGAGGTGCAAAAGCAAGCGGACGAAAGCCTGGAAGATTATCTGCAACAGCATGTCTTTGCCGGCATGAAGCAATCCACCCTGTCCCCCGTGTCTCAGGATGAGGAGGGCTTCGATGAATATATGCGCCGGTTTACTGCCTGTCTCCCGGCCCAGCAGGCCGCGGTGGATGGATTGAAGTGAGTCCCATCTCCGGAAAGGAATTGAGCGATTTATGTCCAGCCTCCCCTTTCAGGTCATCGCTTTTGATTTGGATGATACCCTGCTGCGGGACGATTTGACCATTTCAGAGCGAACGATCATGACCCTACGCCGCATCAGCAATCTGGGCGTACAAATCATCCCCGCCAGCGGGCGAGCCAAGCTGAGCATGAAGTCCTTCGTAGAACAGATCGGCTGCGCCTCCCTGTACATTTCCTGCAATGGCGCGGAGACCTGGGACGCTACGTCTCACGAGCTGCTGCATGCGGAGCAATTCTCCACCCAGCTGGGCCAGGAAATCGCGGCCTTCGGCAAGGCACATCAGGTTTACGCCCAAACCTATGACGGACCCTTTTTCTTCTACAATGAGGAATCCGTCTGGGCGGAGAAATACGCCGCCTCTTCCATGCTGACAGGAAAATATGTGGGGGATCTGGAGGCCTATATTCAGGAGCCCCGCTCCAAGATCCTGATGATGGCCTCGGAGGAGAAAATCTCTTCCATGCTGCAGGAGGCTCGGCAGCGCTTCCAGGGTCGGGTGTCCGTCACCTGCTCCAAGCCCTATTTTCTGGAGTTTAATCCCCTGCGGGCCACGAAGGGCATCGCCCTGTCCTGGGCGGCGGAGCATTTGGGAATTCCCCTGGACCGTTTTCTGGCCTTTGGCGACAGCCTGAATGATCTTTCCATGCTCCAGGCCGTGGGCCGGGGCGTGCTGATGAGCAATGGCCGCCCGGAGCTACAGGCCCTTTGTGACGACGGTTGCGGCAGCAATCAGGAGGACGGCGTAGCCGCCTATCTGGAATCATTGAACTGGGAGGAGAAAATTTGATCCGAACTGATAAATTTCAACGGGATCTGGGACTTACCTGTCTGGTGGAAACGACCCGAGAGGAGCTGAATATCGAATCACCGGATTTAAACCGCCCCGGGATGCAGTTTTGCGGCTTCTATGAGCATTTCGCCTGGGAGCGACCCCAGATCATCGGCATTGTGGAAATGGCCTATTTGGAGCAGCAGGAGCCGAAGGAACGAATTACGGTTTTGAAAAAATACTTCGATTATTCCCTGCCCTGCGTCATTATCTGCCGGGGGCTGACGCCCCCGCCGGAAATGCTGGCCCTGGCCGGCGCGGCCAATGTGCCCGTGTTCCTGACGAACATGGCCACCAGCCGTTTCACCGCCCTGACCATTCATTATCTTTCCCGAGAATTGGCGCCCCATGAGCTGCGCCATGGGGTGTTGATGGATGTATATGGTGTGGGGGTCTTCCTTTCCGGCAAGAGCGGCGTCGGCAAAAGCGAGGCTGCCCTGGAGCTGGTAAAGCGAGGGCATATGCTGGTGGCGGACGATGTGGTGGATATCTGCAAGGTTTCAGAGAATCGGCTCATTGGCACCTGTCCGGACGCCATCCGTCATCTGATGGAAATTCGGGGCATTGGACTCATCGATGTTCAGGCCATGTTCGGCGTTAGCGCCGTGACCAATTCCAAAACCATTGATCTGGTGCTGGAGCTGGAGGCCTGGGATGAGAACAAATTCTATGACCGAGTGGGTTTGAATGATGAAACCACGGAGATCTTAGGCGTGCCCATTATCCGCCAGATGATGCCCGTCCGCCCGGGGCGAAACCTGGCTATTATCATTGAGGTGGCCGCACGAAACCTTAGCCTGAAGCGCATGGGGTATCATGCAGCCCGGAATTTGAATCAACGGATTTTTCAGTCCGCTCCGGCGGAAATGAATCTACAAACACATCATCATGAGGAGGGATTTATTCCATGATCAGAATCGGACTTGACATCGGAGGCACAGGCATTCAAATCGGCGCGGTGGACGAAAACAATCAGATCATTGCGCAGGCTTCCATTCCCACCCGGACGGACATCGCCTTTGAGGATCAGGTGCAGCAGATGGTGGATTGCATCCATTCTTTGCTGGATCCCCAGGTTAATCCTGCCCTGACCATGGAGAATGTGGCTTCCATCGGCGCGGGCATCCCCGGCATCGCCAACGAGGAAGGCACGGTTATCGACTGTACTAATCTGGGCTGGAAATACACGCCCCTGCGGCAGGAGTTCCAGAAGCGGATCGACAAGCCCTTCTACGTGGACAACGACGCCAACGTTGCCGCCCTGGCGGAGAGTGTGGCCGGGATAAGCGCTGGTACCTCCTCCAGCGTGTTCATTACCCTGGGTACCGGCATTGGCTCCGGAATTATCATCAATGGAAAGGTCTGGAAGGGGCATCATGGCATCGGCGGCGAGCTGGGCCACATGATCCTGAAGCTGGATGGTGAGCCCTGCTCCTGCGGCAATCATGGCTGTCTGGAGACCTATTGCTCCGCCACCGCCATGATTCGTATGGCCCGGGAGGCGGTAGCCAGTCATCCTGATTCTCTGATTCTGAAGCTGGCGGAGGATGATCCAAAGAAGATCAACGCCAAGATGGTCTTTGACGCGGTTCGTCAAGGAGACGCGGTAGCCGAGGAGCTTTTCCAGCGCTATGTGTCCTATCTTTCCCAGGCCATCGCCGGGGTGGTGAACTTCCTGGATCCGGAAGTCATCATCCTGGGAGGCGGTGTCAGCAAGGCAGGCAGCCTGTTGCTGGATGCCATCCGGGCGGAGTATCCCAAATACGTGCTGTTCAACGATCAGCCCCTGCCCCAGGTAGAGATTGCTTCCCTCAGCGCGGAAGCTGGCATCATCGGCGCGGCTATGCTGTCCTAATCATAAGCACAACAAAAGAAGCTCCCTTCCGAAAAAGAGAAGGGAGCTTCTTTTGTTGCTTCCCGCCTTCTGTAAGGGGAAGGCAGGAGAAAAACTTAGGCTTCCAGCATAAAGGCCTGATAGGCCTTGACCGCTTCGTACAGATCCGCTTTGCTGATAATTTCCGCGGGGGCATGCATACTCAGCACGGCCACGCCGCTATCGATGACCTCCATGCCATACAGGGCGCAGATATAGGCGATGGTACCGCCGCCGCCCACGTCCACCTTGCCCAGTTCCGCGGTCTGCCAGCGAACCTGATTCTTGTCCATAATACCCCGCAGCTTGCCCATGAATTCGGCGTTGGCATCGTTGGAGCCGCTCTTGCCCCGGCTGCCGGTAAACTTATTGAAGCATACGCCCCGGCCCAGATAGGCGGCGTTCTTCTTTTCGAAGGCGGAGGCGTACAGCGGATCGAACCCCGCGCTGACATCGCAGGAAAGCATGCGGCTGTTCTGCAGGGCACGGCGAACCTTTAGCTCGCTGTAGTCTCCCAGCAGGTTCAGAATTTCCGCCACCGCGTTTTCCAGATAATTGGCCCGCATACCGGTGGCGCCAACGCTGCCGATCTCTTCCTTGTCCACAAACATGCCGCAGACCGTTGCCTTCGGGGTATGATCAATGCCTTCGATGGCTTTCAACTCGGCGTAGGCGCATACCCGATCATCATGGCCATAGCCCAGAATCATGCTGCGATCCAGTCCAAAATCTCGGGCGGGGCCGGCGGGAACCACTTCGATCTCCGCGGAGATGAAGTCTTCTTCCTCCATATTGTACTCGTCCTTCAGAATCTGCAGCAGAGTGCCTTTCACCGCTTCCTTTTCCGCACCCTTCAGCGGCTGGCCCGCCAGGATTAGATCCAGATCCTCCCCGGAAACCCCTTCGGACATCTTCTTTCCCATTTGATCCATGGCAAGATGGGGCAGCAGATCGCTGATGCCCACCACCGGATCATCCTCTTTTTCGCCGATGACCAGATCCACCACGGCGCCGTCTTTCTTCACCACCACGCCATGCAGCGCCAGGGGCCGGGCCACCCATTGATATTTCTTAATGCCGCCATAATAATGGGTATCCCCATAGGCCATGTCCGCGTCCTCATAGAGGGGGTTCTGCTTCAAATCCAGCCGGGGGGAGTCAATGTGCGCGCCTACGATGTTCATCCCCTTTTCCAGGGCCTCCTCGCCCAGATGGAAGGAGAGCACCGCCTTGCCCATCCGGTTCGCGTAGACCTTATCCCCGGTCTTCAAGGCACGATTCTCCGCGATCACCTGATCTAAATTCACGTATCCGGCCTTTTCCAGGCGGGCGATGAGGGCCCGGGTCCATTCCCGCTCCGTCTTCCCCTGACTCAGCATTTGGCGATAATCCTCCCCAATGGCTTTCACCTGGGCCAGATCCTTTTCTTCATACGCTTTCCACGCGTTGGGTCTTTCCATTTGATTTGCCTCCATTTAGGTGAAATCGGAGATCGCTCTGTTCCACCTGATAAAATATAATCTCCGGCGACAGACAACTGACACCGGAGAACAATATACATGACATCTTTAGGGATTGCAAGCCCTAAATGCAACAAGATTGATCGAAAAAGAAAGTTTCACAGCCTTTTGCTTACAGCCGGCTCCCACCAAAGGCGGCAATCTCTTCCATAGTGGCCCGCTGATCTGGCAGCAGCTTTCCAAGCACCCGGCCCACGCAGCGGACGGAATCACTTTCCGAGAAGCGAATGGGGGCGTATTGGGGATTATGGCTATATAGCCCATCCCGATGGTATTCCTTAATATATCCGGCATCGCCGTTGACGAAGATGCCGATTTCCCCTTCCTGAACCCGGTCCACATGTTGCACCAGCACCTGATCCCCATCCTCAAAGGAGGGCTCCATACTATCACCGCTGACGCGGATGATTTCATCCGCCTTGCTGGTGACCTCGTCCGCGGCCAGGTAGACCAATTCTCCGCGGGCTTCTTCAATATAGGACAGTGGACCCGCTGCGGCAGAAAGCTCGCTCTGGAAAAGGCGAACCAGAGGCCGGAGAGAGCGAACCTCTTCTCGGCTTTGCAGCTCATATAGCGTATCCATCTGGCGCAGGACCACCTGGCGATTGTAGGGGGTCAGGCGGGAAAAGCGCTCGTTGAGACGGAAGGTGTCCAGATCTTCCGCCATGCCGAAAAAAACATGCAGCGGAATCCCCAGGGCCTTACAGAGCACAGGGATGCTGGCCACGTCAGGCCGGCTGCGCCCCGCCTCCCAGGCGCCGACGGCGTTCTTCTTAATCCCTACCAGCGCGCCTAATTGCTCCTGACTCAGGTGATTCCTCCGGCGATATTCGCGAATCAGTTCTCCAAAAGGACGGCCGGACGCGTTCACCATCTCGGCGGCATTCTCCCTCACTCTAGGAGCCTCCCCTCTTTTGCATACATGCAGTTTAGCACAAATTCTTTGTGTTTGCAACAGGATTAGCAAAATCATTTTGGATTCCCGGATGGTTGATTTCCAAAATTGCATATCCGATGCATAAAATACGCATAATTATTAGTTAATAATTGCATATTTATGCATTGACAAAGTGGGAGATGCTCGGTATAATATCCGCATCTTGTTTTTCAGGAGGAAGTTTCGCTATGTTTCATCTTTCCCAGAAGCATTTTCTGAAGCTGCTGGATCTGTCCCCTGCCGAGATTCAGGGCTTGCTGGATCTGGCGGCGGACCTGAAGGCGCAAAAAAAGAACGGGGTTCCCCATCCGCTCTATCCCGGGAAAAATATCGCGCTGATTTTTGAAAAGACCTCCACCCGTACTCGCTGCGCCTTTGAAGTCGCGGCTCATGACTTGGGCATGCACGTAACCTATCTGGATCCTTCCGGCAGCCAAATCGGTAAAAAGGAAAGCATCGCGGATACCGCCCGGGTGCTGGGGCGCATGTATGACGGCATTGAATATCGGGGCTATGGCCAGGAAATTGTGGAGGAGCTGGCGAAATATGCTGGTATTCCCGTTTGGAATGGCTTGACCAATGAATTTCACCCCACTCAGATCCTGGCCGATTTCCTGACCATTCAAGAGCATTTTGGTGCCTTGAAAGGAAAGAAGCTGGTCTACCTGGGGGATGCCCGCTACAATATGGGAAATTCCCTGATGGTAGGTTGTGCCAAGATGGGCATGCATTTTGTGGGCTGTGCCCCCAAAGCGTATCAGCCTGCTCCGGAGTTGATTGCCCAGTGCCAGGCTATCGCTCAGGAAACCGGCGCGGTCATTGAATTTAACGAGGATCCTGCCTCCGCAGTGCCTGGGGCGGACGTGCTGTATACGGATGTATGGGTTTCCATGGGAGAACCTGACGAGGTCTGGGCCCAGCGGATTCAGGATCTAACCCCCTATCGCATCACCAAAGAGCTGATGGCCCTGGCAGGGCCCCAGTGCCGCTTCATGCATTGCCTCCCTGCCTTCCATGATCTGAAAACCACCATTGGCGCTCAGATCCATGAGAAATTTGACATCGACTGCATGGAGGTGACGGACGAGGTGTTTGAAAGCGATGCTTCCATCGTCTTCGATGAAGCGGAAAACCGCATGCATACCATCAAAGCCGTCATGGCCGCTACGCTGTAAGCCGCACTCCTTATTTTCATAGATCGCTGCCGTATCCCTCCCCTGCCGGGAGGGATTTTTCATACAAAAAGGCCTCCCGCCGATTTCTCGGAGGGAGGCACGGGAATGTGTTTCTTACAGCTGAGGACCAGCCGCCACGAGGGCCTTGCCGGCTTCATTGCTTTCGTACTTGACGAAATTCTTGATGAAGCGGCCTGCCAGATCCTTGGCCTTTTCTTCCCACTGGGACTTATCTTCGTAGGTATCCCGGGGATCCAGAATGCCGGTGTCCACGCCGTTCAGCTCGGTGGGCACTTCGAAGTTGAAATAAGGAATCTGCTTGGTGGGGGCGTTCAGGATATCGCCATTCAGGATAGCGTCAATGATGCCACGGGTATCCTTAATGGAGATCCGCTTGCCGGTGCCGTTCCAACCAGTGTTGACCAGATAGGCCTTGGCGCCGCTCATTTCCATGCGCTTCACCAGCTCTTCCGCGTACTTGGTGGGATGCAGCTCCAGGAAGGCCTGGCCGAAGCAGGCGGAGAAGGTGGGCGTGGGCTCGGTGATGCCCCGCTCAGTGCCAGCCAGCTTGGCGGTGAAACCGCTCAGGAAGTAATACTTGGTCTGCTCCGGCGTCAGCACGGACACGGGAGGCAGCACGCCAAAGGCGTCCGCGCTCAGGAAGATTACATTCTTAGCGGCGGGGCCGGCGGAGATGGGCTTCACAATCTTTTCGATATGATCGATGGGATAGGAAACCCGGGTGTTCTCGGTGACGCTCTTGTCGGCGAAATCGATCTTGCCGTTTTCGTCCACTGTTACGTTCTCCAGCAGCGCATCCCGACGGATCGCGTTGTAGATATCGGGCTCGGAATCCTTATCCAGGTTGATAACCTTGGCGTAGCAGCCGCCCTCGAAGTTGAACACGCCGTTGTCGTCCCAGCCGTGCTCGTCATCGCCGATCAGCAGGCGCTTGGGATCGGTGGACAGGGTGGTCTTCCCGGTGCCGGACAGGCCGAAGAAGATGGCAGTGTTCTCGCCGTTCATATCGGTGTTGGCGGAGCAGTGCATCGCAGCGATGCCCTTCAGCGGCAGATAGTAGTTCATCATGGAGAACATACCCTTCTTCATTTCGCCGCCGTACCAGGTGTTCAGAATCACCTGCTCCCGGCTGGTGATATTGAAGGCGACAGCGGTTTCAGAATTCAGGCCCAGCTCCTTGTAATTGTCCACCTTGGCCTTGCTGGCGGCGTAGACGATGAAGTCGGGCTTGAAGTTCTCCAACTCCTCCGCGGTGGGCTTGATGAACATATTGGTGACGAAATGAGCCTGCCAGGCCACTTCCATCATGAAGCGGACGGCCATGCGGGTGTCCTTGTTGGCGCCGCAGAAGGCGTCTACGACGAACAGCCGCTTGCCGCTCAGCTCTTTCTTCGCCAGATCCTTCAGGATGGCCCAGTTCTCTTCGCTCAGGGGGTGGTTATCGTTCTTATAGCCCTCCGTGGTCCACCACACGGTGTCCTTGGAGTTCTCATCCATGACGATGTACTTGTCTTTGGGGCTGCGGCCAGTATAGATTCCGGTCATGACGTTCATGGCGTCCAGCTCAGTCAGCTGGCCCTTTTCATAGCCTTCCAGCTCGGGCTTGTTCTCTTCCGCGAACAGCACTTCGTAGGACGGATTGTGCACGATTTCGGTGGTCCCGGTAATCCCATACTGGGTCAAATCCAGATTCGCCATTGTAAATACCTCTTTCTCAGCGGCCGTTTACATTACCCTTTCCAGGGCTCGCCCGCCGTGTTTTATTATATTCCCTCCGGGGAAAAAGTTCAACCAATTCTTGTGAAGAATATGTCAATATTCAGCTGTTCTTCACATAATTTCTTCCGTCAGTCCGGTTTTCTACGTCTTTCTGAAACAGCTGATTAGCCGCCGAAAACGCTCATCAGGAAGCCGGCCGCGATGGCGGAGCCGATTACGCCCGCCACGTTGGGGCCCATGGCATGCATGAGCAGGAAATTGGAGGGATTCTCCTGCTGACCTACCTTCTGGCTGACCCGAGCCGCCATGGGAACCGCGGACACGCCAGCGGAGCCGATCAGCGGATTGATCTTGCCGCCGCTCAGCTTGTACATCAGCTTGCCTACCAGCAGACCGCCGATGGTGCTGAAGGAGAAGGCGATCAGGCCCAGCACGACGATATAGATCGTCTGCAGGCTCAGGAAGTTGGAGCCCACCATGGTGGCACCCACGCTGATGCCCAGGAACAGAGTCACAATGTTCATCAGGGCGTTCTGCGCCACATCACTGAGTCGCTCGGTGACGCCGCTTTCCTTCAGCAGGTTGCCAAACATGAGGCAGCCGATCAGGGGCGCGGTGGAGGGCAGAAGCAGCACCACAAAGATGGTCACGATGATCGGGAACAGGATTTTCTCGGTCTTGCTGACCACGCGAAGCTGCTCCATTTTGACGCTGCGCTCTTCCTTGGTGGTCAGCGCCTTCATCAGCGGAGGCTGAATCATGGGAATCAGCGCCATGTAGCTGTAAGCTGCCACAGCGATGGGCCCCAACAGATGGGGAGCCAGCTTTGTGGTGGTCAGAATGGCGGTGGGGCCGTCCGCGCCGCCGATGATGCCGATGGAGGCCGCTTCATTGCCGTTGAAGCCCAGCAGCGTGGCGCCAAAGAAGGCGAAGAACACGCCGAACTGAGCCGCGGCGCCCAGCAGCAGGGATTTCGGATTGGAAATCAGGGGACCAAAGTCGGTCATGGCACCGATGCCGATAAAGATCAGGCAGGGATACAGGCCCGCCTTGACGCCCATGTACAGAATGTCTATCAGGCCACCGTTGGCCAGAATATAGCCGTAGCTGTGATAGTGCGCGCCGCCCTCGGTCAGGAATTCATCCCACAGCTCCTGATGATACAGCGCCTCGGAAAAGCCGCCCAGGGCGCTGACATTGGCCAGCAGGCAGCCCATAGCGATGCCCACCATCAGCAGGGGTTCATATTGCTTCTTGATACCCAGGTAAAGCAGCACGCAGGCGATGATGATCATGACCAGGTTTTTCCAGCCATCGCCCGTAAACATCATGGCAAAGCCGGATTCCTGAACCAGCTTGCCAAGGGATTCTAAAATGTTCATCTCAGCCCTCCCTATCAGTTCAGCACCAGGAGGGGCGTGCCGGAATCTACCTTCGTACCGGAGTCCACCAGCACCTGGGCCACGGTAGCGTCATGGGGCGCCATGATTTCGTTTTCCATCTTCATGGCTTCCAGCACCGCCAGCACCTCGCCGCTCTTCACGCTCTGGCCCACCTTCACATTGATGCGCACGATGGTACCGGGCATGGGAGAGACCACCTGTTCGCCCGCGGCGGGCGCCACAGGAGCGGCCGAAGCGGCAGCAGCGGGAGTAGCAGGAGCCGTGGCTGGGGCAGCCGGAGCTGCCGGGGCGGCGGGCGCCGGAGCAATGGCTTCGTATTCATCCAGGATCATGGCTTCGCCCTGGTTGACTTCGACTTCATAGGTTTTTCCCTTCAGAGTTACTTTATATTTCATGTTACTTAACCTCCTTAATGGATACGAAACGAAGTTCGTTCAGGGGCTTCTGCAGCTTATCCGCCACAATCGCCATAATCAGGGCCGCGTCCCGGGGATCGGTGTCATACAGCTTAACCTCTCCAGCGCTGCCGGGGGCCAGCTTCTTTTCCGACTGGGGCGCCGCAGCTTGAGCCGCCGGAGCAGCAGGACTGGATGTGGCTGCCAAATTCGCCGCCGTCTTGGCGATAGACTTCTTCGTCCGGGCCACCATGATTTTGCCGACGATGATAATCAGCGTCATCAACAGCGCCAGGCCGATGAAAACCACCGCGTATCCCAGTACCGCATTCACCAGCGCGACGCCTGTGGAGAGCATTTCACCTTTGACTTCCATTGGTTTGTCGTCCTCCTTCTTACGCCTCGACGATGGTGTAGGTCACTTTCTTTTCCCGAGCCGCCTTCCGATCCTTCAGGAACTTTTCCGCCTGAGCCGGGAAGCAGATGTAGCTCATGATATCCTCCGGGGTTTCCGCCAGATCCCCCAGGGCTTCCTTGGCCCTCTTGAAGTCATCCCCGGTGCGCTTGCTGTCTTCGATTCGGCAATCCACCGGCTTTCCGCCTGCGCCCAGAATCTTTTCTTCCAGGGCCTTATCCACAGGGGCGGGAGCGATGCCGTATTCGCCGCGGAAGTAGTTCTTCACTTCGTTGGAGATGTTCTTATACCGCTCGCCCACCAGCACGTTGGTCACCGCCTGATTGCCCACCATCTGGCTTAGGGGGGTCACTAGGGGCGGATACCCCAGATCCTTGCGGACAGCGGGGATTTCCACCAGCGCCTCGTCGAACTTGTCCATGGCGTTCATGTCCTTCAGATTGGCAATCATGTTGCTCAGCATGCCGCCGGGAACCTTGTACACCAGGGCTTGAGAATCCGTCGCCATGGACTTGGGGTTAATCAGCCCGCTGTCGATGTACTTTTGCTTCACAGGCTTGAAGAAATCGTTTACCTGGTTGATCACCTTTTCGTTCAGGTCCGTCTCAATGCCGTATTGCTGCAGGGCGTAGAACATGGTCTCCGTGGCGGCCTGGCTGGTCCCGTTGGAGAAGCAGCTGGTGGCGGTGTCGATGACGTCCACGCCGCTTTCAATGGCCTTGGTCAGGGTCATGTAGGCCATGCCGGTGGTGCAGTGGGTATGCAGGATCACAGGCACATCGCCCACCGCATCCTTAATCCCTTTGATCAGATGCTCCGCTTCGTAGGGGCTCATGGTGCCGGCCATGTCCTTCAGGCACAGGGTATCGAAGCCCATCTTGACCAGTTCCTTGCACATCTCCACGTACTTGTCCACCGTGTGCACCGGGCTCTGAGTATAGCTGATGCAGCCGGAAGCGATGGTCCGGGCTGTGGCAAATTTCTTGGTGGCGGCCAGGGCGGTCCCCAAGTTGCGGAAATCGTTCAGCGCGTCAAAGATCCGGATGATATCGATACCGTTCTTGATGCTCAGCTCCACAAACTTTTCCACCACGTCGTCATGGTAGTGCTTGTAGCCCAGCAGGTTCTGCCCCCGCAGCAGCATCTGCAGCCGGGTGTTGGGCATGTTCTTGCGGATGTTCCGCAGCCTTTCCCAGGGATCCTCGTTCAAGTACCGCAGGCAGCTGTCGAAGGTGGCGCCACCCCAGCATTCCACGGAGTAGTACCCGGCCTTGTCCATTACGGGGAGAATCTCCTCATAATCTGCGTAGGGCAGCCGGGTGGCCATCAGGGACTGATTCGCGTCCCGTAGGACGGTTTCGGTGAACTGTACTTTTTTCATGTAAATAATCTCCTTCAGCATGAATGTTTGTCCAATTCATGCCAGAATATATTATAAGCATGAACGGGGCGGCTCGCAAGTGTGAAAAAAAATTTCCTGCCGGATTTAATATATTTTTAACAATTTCGAACTCTCTCTACAAAAGAATCCCCTGCCCGGTATTTCCAGACAGGGGGAAGGATGAAATGACGAGATTATTTGTCGTAGTTTACCACGAGGCTGAAATCCGGCGCCTTCAGGCTGGCACCACCAATCAGACCGCCATCAATCTCCGGCTGGGCCATGAGCCCCTTCACATTTTTGGGATTCATGCTGCCGCCATACTGAATGCGGATCTTATCTCCGATGTCGCTGCCATACTTCCGGGCCACTGCCTTACGGATCACGCCGATGGTTTCATTGGCCTGCTCATCGGTGGCGGTCAGTCCAGTGCCGATGGCCCAGACCGGCTCATAGGCGATGATGACATCCGCCACTTCCGCCTCCGTCAGGCCATTCAGGGCGATCAGGGTCTGATATTCCACCAGGGCGTCGGTGTAACTGGCTTCCCGCTCCTCTTTGTTCTCGCCCACGCAGAGGATGACCTTCAGCCCGGCGGCCACTGCGGCCCGCACCCGCTGATTCACGGTTTTATCGGTTTCGCCGAAGTATTGGCGGCGTTCGCTGTGGCCTATGATGACATATTCCACGCCAGCTGCTTTCAGCATATCCGCGCTGAGCTCACCGGTATAGGCGCCGCTGGCGGCGAAATGCACGTTCTGGGCGCCCAAATGGATGTTGCTGCCCTCGATGGCGCCCTTCACCGCCGCGAAATCCACGGCAGGAACGCAGACCACCACGTCGCAGGCCGCGTCCTTCACCAGGGGCTTCAGCTCGTTGACCAGGGCTTCCGCTTCCGCCGGCGTCTTATTCATCTTCCAGTTTCCCGCGATAATCGGTTTACGCATGTTGTTGCTCTCCTTTGATCAATTTGATGGCGGCACAAGGATCTCCAGGCGAAGCCTGGCGCATTAGCCGCGATGAATATGGCAAATCCACAGCCCTGTAAGAGAGCTGCGGATTTGCGCTGAAAATCAAATTATTTCTCGTCCAGGCAGGCCACGCCGGGCAGGGTCTTGCCCTCCAGGAATTCCAGAGAGGCGCCGCCGCCGGTGGAGATGTGGGTCATCTTGTCGCCCAGACCCATCTGTTCCACGGCCGCCGCGCTGTCGCCGCCGCCGATGATGGTCACCGCTTCGGAATCCGCCAGGGCCTGCGCCACCGCCAGGGTGCCCTTGGCCAGGGTGGGATTCTCGAACACGCCCATGGGGCCGTTCCAGACCACGGTCTTCGCACTCTTCACTGCCTCGGCGAACAGTTCGCGGCTCTTGGGGCCGATATCCACGCCTTCCATATCCGCAGGGATCTGGTCGGCGTCCGCGGTCACGGTCTCCACCGGCCCGTCAATGGGATCTGGGAAAGCCTTGACGCAAACGGTATCCACAGGCAACAGCAGCTTTACGCCCTTCTCCTGGGCCTTGGCCATCATGTCCTTGCAATAATCGATCTTGGACTCGTCCAGCAGGCTGTTGCCCACTTCGTATCCCTTGGCCTTCAGGAACGTGAAAGCCATGCCGCCGCCGATGATCAGAGTATCCACCTTTTCCAGCAGATTGTTGATCACGTTCAGCTTGTCCTCGATCTTCGCGCCGCCCAGCACCGCCACGAAGGGACGGTCCGCATTTTCCAGCGCCTTGCCCATGATGGACAGCTCCTTGCCGATCAGATAGCCAGCAACGTTGGGGCTGGTGTAAGCCGTCACGCCTGCGGTGGAGCAGTGAGCCCGATGGCAGGAGCCAAAAGCATCATCCACATAGGCGTCCGCCAGAGAAGCCAGCTCTTTGCTGAACTCTTCCACATTCTTGGTCTCTTCCTTGCGGAAGCGAGTGTTCTGCAGCAGCACCACATCGCCATCCTTCATGGCGGCCACGGCGGCCTTGGCGTTCTCACCCACCACGTTGTCATCGTTGGCAAAAACCACGGGCTGGCCCAGCAGCTCGCTCAGACGGGCCGCCACAGGCGCCAGGGAGAACTTTTCTTCCGGGCCGTTCTTCGGCTTGCCCAGATGAGAGCACAGGATCACCTTGCCGCCATCAGCGATCAGCTTTTTGATCGTGGGCAGCGCGGCAACGATCCGCTTGTCATTGGTGATCTTCCCGTCCTTCATGGGGACGTTGAAGTCGCAACGAACCAGCACTCTTTTGCCAGAGACCTGAATGTCGTCAATTGTCTTCTTAGCCATGAAACACACACTCCTTTAATAAAATTGAAACTGAATCTATGCGCGAATCCCTCTCGGGAAAGCAGCCTTGGGAGCTTCCGCCGGATGGACCGGAAGCATCATACCACATTGCCAATTTTATGACAAGTGATTCTTTTGGTTTTACACCTGAACAACCTCCACCCCGGCCAGGGCGGCCGCGATCAGGGTCTCCCCCTCCAGCTTCTGCTCCGCCTCGGCTACCTTGTCCTTCTTGGGGCGGGTGGCGGGATGCTTGGGGGTAAAGATGGTGCAGCAGTCCTCATAGGGCAGGCTGCTGAGCTCATAGGTGTCGATTTTCTTGGCGATGTCGATGATTTCACTTTTATCAAAGCCGATCAGGGGGCGGAACACCGGCATGGAAACCACGCTGTTGGTGGTCTCCAGAGCCTCCATGGTCTGGCTGGCCACCTGTCCAATGCTTTCTCCGGTAATCAGGGCGCCGCTCCCCGTCTGCTCTGCGATTTTTTCCGCGATACGCATCATGAATCGCCGCATGATCAGGGTGGTGTATTCCTCGGGGCAATGATCCCGAATCTGCAGCTGAATTTCCGTAAAGGGAACGATGTGCACCTTGATGCCGCAGCAGCTGTAGCTCAGCTTTCGGGCCAAATCCAGCACCTTTTCCTTCGCCTGCTCGGAGGTGTAGGGATAGGAGTGGAAATGCACTGCGTTGATCTGGACGCCCCGCTTGGCGATCATCCACCCCGCCACCGGGCTGTCGATGCCGCCGGAGAGCAGCAGGGTGGCGTTGCCATTGGTGCCCACTGGCATGCCTCCTACGGCGGGAATCACCTTTACATACAGGTAGGCCTGATCCCGAATTTCCACGTTCAAAACATGCTCGGGGTCATGGACATCCACCTTGAGCTGTGGGTTCGCTTCCAGTATTCTACCGCCCATTTCCATGTTGATCTGGGGGGAATTCATGGGATACCGCTTGTCGCTGCGCCGGGCGTTGACCTTAAAGGTCCCCTTCATGTCCGCCATCATGCTGATGGCTTGCCGGCAGAGAGCGTCAAAATCTTCCTTGGGCATTTCTACCGCGGGGCAGACGCTGTGGACGCCGAAAACCCGGGTGATCCGGTCGATCACCAGCTCCAGATCCTCAAATCCCTCCACGAAGATCCGTCCGTCATGCACCCATACGTTGGATCCCGTCCCCCGCAGGGCACACCGGATCTTACGAATCAGGGCCCGGATAAAATAGGGGCGGTTTAACCCCTTTAAAAAGATTTCACCATAGCGAACCAGTAATAATTCCTTCAAAGCAATGGCCTCTTTCCAAATGATTTGGGAAAATTTGGCTGATTTTGATCAGCACTTCCCTGTCAATTCTCCTGATAAACTCCCCGGGGAATGTACTGCTTGATCATCCCCACCATCTCCTCACTGGGTTCAAAAATGATCATCTTCTTGTTGCTGTCCTTGGAGAAATAGAAGTAGTATAGTTCGGCTTCCCGATTTAAAAACCAGTTCATCCGCTTGACGCCCGGCGTCTTCAAATAGCGCTGGAAGGAGCCGCTATTCACCTTGCCGAAAGCGTCCACAGTTTTTACGTTCAGGCTGCCCAGGCTCTTGCGCTTCTTGTTGTTGTACACCTCGGCGAAATCCAGGGCGCCATTGGTGAAGGTGTATTCATATTCGGTCAGCAGCTTGTCATGGAACAGGAAGATGTATACCGCAATGCCGGCAAAAACTAATGTGAATACGACGGAATAAATGTTGAAGGAGCTGAAAACCACCTGCAGCCCATACAAGGCAAACAGTGTGGACAGTACTAAAATGACCCAACTTAGCAGATACATGATCCGATTCAGGGCATTCCGCTGCTTTACCACAACCTCTTCCAGAAAGTGATCCATAGTCATATTTCCTCTTCCTCCTTAACTGACCCGGGAAAGATTCTCCCAGGTGATTTCCTCCAAGAATGATGTATCCCAAGGCATTTTTGCCAGAGTCTCCACGGCCTGGCGGATATGCTCGGCCAGATCCTCCCGGGCGCCGGCCACTCCCCGCAGGGCCACCCAGGTCAGCTTCTGTTCGTCCATCCCCGTGTTTTTTCCCAGGATCGCCGGATCCCCGGTCACATCCAGGATATCATCCATGATCTGGAAGGCCAGACCCAAATGGAAGCCGTAAACCCGGGCTAGGGATAGCTCCTCATCTCCCGCGCCAGCCAGAATCAAACCCATTTCTACAGGAGCTTGAATCAAATCAGCGGTCTTATGGGCGTGGATGTAGGATACCAGCTCCGGCGTAGGCGTGCTGCCCTCCATGGTAACATCCACGGTCTGCCCGGCGATCATCCCCGTCACTCCAGCATGCCGGGCCAGGGCTTCCGCGGCACGAAGGCCCCGCAAATCCTCCATCCCCAGGCTGGCCTTCAGGGCGATTTCCATGGCGGCGTTCAGCAGCCCGTCCCCCGCCAGGATAGCCAGCCCCTCCCCGAAAACCTTGTGATTCGTAGGCCGACCGCGGCGTAAATCATCGTTGTCCATGCCGGGTAAATCATCATGAATCAAGCTGTAAGTATGGATCATCTCCAGGGCACAAGCAAAGGGAAGGGCTTGCTCCGTAACGCCGCCAGCTGTTTCACAGGCGGATAGCAGCAACAGGGGGCGCAGCCGCTTTCCACCGGCCAAAAGGCTATAGCACATGGCTTCCCGCAACTGATCCGGAATGTCGCCCAGGGAGCGCAGCTGTGCCTCCAGGTTCTCATTGATCAGCTGACGATATTCCGCTTCTGTCCTCATGGGGCGTCCTCCAGGGGCTTCTCCTCCGTCGTTCCGTCCGACCGGGACAGAAGCACAGTCACCCGCCGTTGCATCTCGTTCAATTCTTTTTCCAAACCATTCAGCGCTTGAATCCCAGTTTCGAATTGACGCACGGAATCCTCCAGGCTCAACTGACCGCCTTCGATTCCCTCGATAATCTCCTTCACCTGATTCAGCCTTTGTTCAAAGGTGAGCTGCTCTTCCATCGCATTAAGATTCCTTTCTGATCACCGCGACCCTTCCATCCCGGAATCGAAGAGTCATCTCTTTCTCCTGGGCCGCCCGAGCGGCGTCCGGCAGGAGCCGTTCCTGAGGATCGTATACCAGGGCGTATCCCCGATCCAGCACCTTCAGGGGAGAAATTGCTTCCAGCCGAACCCGGGCCTGCTGCAGCGCTGCTTCGCTTGCTTGCATTCGCTTCTGCAGCCCGAATTCCATGCGAGCCCGATCCATGCGCAGCTTTTCCTGCCGCTGGGAAAGGATTCGCGTCACGGCCGCTTCCATCTTTCCGGCGCTGGCATGGGTTTGCTCTGTCAACAGGTGAATCCGCCGCTCCGGGGACAGGCGCTGCAGTCGATCCCGCACCTCATGGGTCCGCAGCTGGGCCTCATGGATCCGCTCATTCATGGCCCGGGCCATCCTCGCCCGGGCGTATTTTGTTTTCTCCCGCAGCTCGCTCCGGTCCGGAAACACCACTTCCGCAGCGTTGCTGGGCGTGCTGGCCCGGAAATCCGCCACATAGTCGCAGATGGTGAAATCCACCTCATGCCCCACTCCGGAGACCACAGGCACTGGGCAGGCGGCAATGGTCCGGGCCAGCTCTTCGTCATTAAAGCACCATAGGTCCTCCTGGGAGCCCCCGCCCCGGGCCAGAATAATGACATCCACCTGGGGCAGAGCCTGGGCAGCTTTCAGGGCCGCGCAAAGCTCTTTCGCCGCGCCGGGCCCCTGCACACCGCTGGGAACAACTACAATGGGAATTCCCGGGTTCCGTTGGCCAGAAACATTCAAAATGTCATGCAGCGCGGCGCCGCTGGCAGAGGTGATCACCGCCACCTTTTGCGGATATTGGGGTAGCACCTTCTTCCTGCCGGGGTCGAACAGTCCTTCCCCCTGCAGCTTCTGCTTCAGGGCTTCGAACTGCTCGTAAAGGCTGCCCAGGCCGGCGGGCTTCATGGCCATGGCGTAAAGCTGCACCTTGCCGTCCCGGGTAAACATCTCCACGTAGCCGCTGATGGTCACCCGATCTCCGTCCTTCGGCCGCAGGGCGGCCCGCAGCGTATTTTGCCGAAACATGACGCAGGAAATGGCGGCGAATTCATCCTTTAGGGAGAAATACCAATGCCCCGTGGCAAAATGGTTTTTAAATCCGCTGATCTCCCCTGTCACGGAGATATTCCGCAGCCGGGATTCCCGCTTCAGGGTGTCGGAGATGAGCATATTCAGCTGGGAAACGCTGACGCCTTCGCTACCAATCATTTCCCAGCCCTCTCCGCTGCCTCCAGGGTGTTCTGCAGCAGCATGGTGATGGTCATCTTCCCTACGCCACCGGGTACTGGGGTAATCCAACCAGCGATTTCCTTCACTTGGTCAAAATCCACATCCCCCCGGACCTTGCCGTCCACCCGATTGATACCAACGTCGATAACAATAGCCCCTGGTTTGACCATGTCCGAAGAGACGAAGCCAGCTTTTCCCACCGCTGCCACGAGAATATCTGCCTGACGGGTGATCTCCGGCAGGTTCTTGGTCCGGCTATGGCAGATGGTCACCGTGCAGTTTTCCTGCAGCAGAAGCATGGCCATGGGTTTTCCAACAATATTGCTGCGACCGATCACTACCGCCTGCTTTCCGGACAAGTCCATCTCAGCCTGGTGGATCATGTACAGAGCACCCTTGGGGGTACAGGGCCTCACGCCTGTTCCGCCGGTCATAAGCTTTCCTGCGTTCAATAGATGGAACCCATCCACATCCTTTTCAGGTAAAATGCGAGCCAGGGCAGCGGCTTCATCCAGATGCTTTGGCAGAGGCAGCTGTACCAGAATTCCGTGAATCCGCGGATCCTGATTCAGACGGTCAATTTCCGCTTCCAGTGTTTCCTGGGTCGCATCCTCCGGTAAGGTAATGGTTTCGGAATACATTCCTACTTCCTGGCATCCATTCCCCTTATTGCGGACATAGATTTCACTGGCCGGATCGTTTCCTACCAGGATCACAGCCAGCCCCGGTACCATTCCCTTTTCCGCCTGCAGGCGGGAAACCCGGAGGGCAATTTCCGCCCGCAGGGTTTGGGACATCACTTTTCCATCCAGTATCTGTGCTGCCATGTATCTTTCACTCCGTCAATGTTTTTGACTCGCCAGCCATTGGTCCCGGCCGATGAGGGCGACGCCTACGGCGTTATCACCGCTGAGCTCCGGGCTGCCAAAGACAACCCTCAAACGGCTTCGATGCTTTCTCAGCCTTTCCTGCAGTAGCTGCCGGAAAAGCGCGGAGGAGGCAATGCCCCCGCAGATCAGCGCCCTTTGTTGTCCTGTCTTGCGTTGCCCTGCAGCCAGCATCCGAGCGATAGTTCGACTCAAAAGATCATACACTTCCCGGGCGATTTCCTCCTGGGAAAGGCTTCCCTCTTGAATCCATCGCTGTGCTTGGGTTTCCGCGCCGCTCAGATGGCAGGATAGATCTCCGTCCGTCATGGCACAGCCCAGCCGGCCGCCACCGCTTCCCTGTAGCGCCAGTTCTTCCAGCTCCGGCCCAGCGGGAAAGGACAGCCCCAGGGCCACGCCCACACGATCCACCAGCTGCCCTGCGTGCAGATCCAGACTGGAGCCAAGCTCCCAAAGAAATTCCCCCTCCAGGGACAAAAGATCAGTGGTTCCCCCGGAAAGATGAATCGCCAGAAAATGATCCTGCCCTTCCAGTTCAGTGCCGTAAGCGGCTGCCTGTAAATGGCCTCGTTGATGATCTGTCGGAAAGAAAGGGATACCCATGGCGCTGGCAACAGTGCGACCCATGGTATCCCCTACTTCGAACACCGGCATGTAGGAATCCTCCCGCCCCCGGGGCGCCACGCTGGCACACACTGCCTGCAGGGAATAAACTCCTTCCAGCCTACGTAGCTCCCCCAGCATGGACTTCAACTGTTTCAAGTGCGCGTAAACCGCATCGCTTTGGCGCAGCCCCCGCTCTCCTGCCGATACGGGCAATAGCTTTTGCTGGTTCAGGAGGATCTTTCCCTCTTCATCCACCACCGCCAGGGAGGTACGATAATTACTGGTATCCAGCCCTAAGAAAGCCGAATTCATTCCTGAGGCTCCAGCTGACGCAAAATGGTCCCTAAAACGCCGTTAACGAACTTTTTGTCATCTGGGTCGGAATAGCGCTCCGTCAATTCCAGAGCTTCCGCGATGGAGACATTGCCGGGCACTTCTTCCTCGAACATCATCTCCCACACAGCCAGCCGCATGATGGTCAGATCAACCATGGGCATCCGATCCAAGGTCCAGCCCTGAGAAGCGTTTTCGATCTTTTCGTCGATCAGATAGCGCTTTTCCAATACGCCTTCCAAGACCCGGGTGATGTAAGCTCGATCCTCCAGATTAGGTTCCTTTTTTCCTACGCTTTCCACGCCGGGCACGCCATCCTGACGCAGTTCATCATAGACCATCTGCAGCGTTTCTTCCCCGCCTTGTCCGCCGGAAAGCTTTTCATAGATCATTTGCATCGCTGCTGCTCTTGCCGTAATTCTGGACATGTTTATTCCTTATCCTCGCTGTATTCTTTCGTTACGTCTTCTCTGGTTTCCTGAGTAAACTGCGCGTCCTGAGCTTTTTCGATCTCCTTGCGGAAATCAATGGTCTCCTCTTTCCTATTCTTGTCTGGGACTACCCGATCGACCGCGCCTTTGACAAAACCAGCTTTATCGCTCACTGCTCCGATAAAATAGCCAAGGGCGAACAGCGCAGCCAGCAGCAAGGTTCGCCAGAAGCCAACCCACATGACTAAGCCGCCCAACAGGGAAAAACAGCCCCCAAGCAACAGCCCAAAGCTTGGCGTCCCCTTTTTAAAATGATTCATTCGCCAGAGCCCTCCTTCGTTTCACCAGTGACGATATTATCAAAGGCTTTCAGGGATTCAACAAAGGAAGGATCGGCTTGGGAAGAAGATTCCTGCTTCTCATCATCCGCTTCGGCAGTAGGCTCCTGCTTTTCAGGCGTGGAAGAATTCTCTTCAGCACTGGTATCCTCCTCTGGTTCCACCGGTGGCGCTGGCACAATACAGGGTTCAGGTTGCGTGCTGAATAGCCGCTGATGAAGGGGCCGATCATCGTCCTCATCCTCATCATCCACAGGCGGAACGACCTGTGGCGCAGGAGCAACTTCAGCCTGTGGCGCTGCAGGGGCAGGCGTTGGCTCAGGATCAGATTTCACTTCAGTCTGTTGGACCGAAGTTTGTTTTTCGGCAGCTTCCTGTAACCGCGGCTGCGCAGCTGGAGCAGCGATGGCAAAGGGTGCATCCTTCGCATCCTCCCCAGAGGACTCGATTTGAACCCGGATGCCCTTCACTTCCACGCCACTGCATGCAGTAACGTACTGACGAATTTGCTTTTGCAGGGCTTCGACTGTTAAGGGGATACTAATTCCCCCGGCCACGGCTCCCCGAATCCGAATCAGCAGCCCGTCTTTTTTATTTTCTAGATACAGATTTTTTACATCCAGTTCGTCATGCTGATCAAGGCATTTATAGACCATGTTTTCCAGGGCTTTTACAGAGATCGCCAATTCGCCATTGTCATTCTTTTGCAGAATAAATTTATCCTTTCTTTTCCGATGGCGAAACAGCACGCACACGCAATAGATCCCCAGTAAAAACAGGAGCACTGCTGCAGCGATGAGGATCACTCTTACTTCTGTTCGCTCGCTGTTGAACACTTTTGTGGCCAATTGAATGAGATCCACATTCAAAAACATCTGAGCTACAATCCCTGTGCATATGCAAAGCAATAACAAGCCTGCTACGGCAACCAGAATCCGATCTGCTACTCTAAGCCTCATGATCGCAACCCTTTCTTGAACAGTTTTATGAATAAAAGCGAACGAAGACAGAGGGCATTCCCTCTGTCCTTGTTCATCCGCTTATTCTTCCGCTGTGACGACTTCGTCGTCAATCGCTTCCTGCGACACCGCTTCTACCGGAGAGGAAGCCGCCTCTGCTTCCCCAGCGGGAGTGGCATCCACCGACATGGGAGAAGCTACTTCCTCACCGGCGATGGTTTGATCTATGATTGGAGTTGGTTTTAGCTCTTCCTGTTCTCCGGCTTCTAAAACCGCGTTCCCCGCGCCAGCTTGCAACAGGTTATTCTCTTTCTCGAAGCTAACCCCCTGCACATGCACGTCTACTCGAACGACATGGAGCCCTGTCATGGATTCAATGGATTTCTTGACGCCCTCCTGAGCGTCATGAGCCGCTCGTTGAATAGGCGTGCCGTATTCCACGTTCAGATATAGATCGACACTGACTTCTTCCGTCCCGACCTCTACCTTGACACCCTTGGCAGCATTTTTGTTTTTCCCCTTCAGACCGGTGTTCACATTCACCATTCCAGCAACACCCTCCACCTCGCTGGCAGCCAAGCCGGCGATAATGGCGATAACTTCGTTGGCATAGGTGATGGAGCTGGAAGGCTCGTCGTCACTTTCCACCTGCAGGGGCAATATCTGGTCATTATTCTTCTTCGCCATTTCCAGGACCCTCCTTGATTTTGGCGTTTCTCAATTCACGAAATCCATTATAACAGAATCTTTTCACCTTGACAACTGCCTCACTCCACAGGCACCAGGGCAATATGCAGCTCATCCAGTTGCTTTTGCTCGACAGTGCTGGGGGCATCCATCATCAGATCCTGCGCGTTTTTGTTCATGGGGAAAGGAATGACCTCTCGAATAGTATCCACGCCAGCCAATAGCATGATCATCCGATCCACACCAGGCGCGATACCTGCATGAGGCGGTGCGCCATAGCAGAAGGCATTGTACATGGCGGGGAACTTGGCTTTCACATCCTCCTCGCCCAGTCGAACCAGGCTGAAAGCTTCCACCATGATCTCCGGGTCGTGATTCCGTACCGCGCCGGAGCTCAGCTCCACTCCATTGCACACCAGATCATACTGGAAGGCGGTAATGGTGAGCGGATCTACCTCGCCGCTGTGGGCCTTCCGCAGAATCTCCAGCCCACCATTGGGCATGGAGAAGGGATTGTGGCAGAACTCCAGTTCGCCGCTTTCCTCTCCAATTTCGTACATGGGGAAATCCACAATCCAGCAGAACTCGTACTTTTCCCGATCGATATGATTGTCGCAAATCAGGCCCAGCTGCTTGATCAGCACGCCCGCGGTTTTCTGGGCTGCCAAAAGCTTCCCTGCCGTCAGTCCCACCAGGGTATTGGGGGTCAGGTTCAGCTCGGAAATTACCTTTTCCTTCCGCTCCTGCAGGAATTTGGCGATGCCGCCGGCGATTTCTCCCTTCTCGTCCACCTTGAACCAGTAGACCTTGTTGCCGCTGATCACTTCCACATCGGCGCACAGCTTGTCGATCTGCTTCCGGGTTCCGGTGAAATCCGTTACCTTCACCGCCTTCACCCGCTGCCCTTCGAAGGGGCCGAAACCGCAGCCGTCCATCAGCTCCGTCACGTCCTGCACCCGCAGATCAATCCGCAGATCCGGCTTGTCGCTGCCGTAGGTTTCCATGGCTTCCAGATAGGGAATCCGCTGGAAGGGAGCCTCTGAGGCCCGATGATAGGTGCCATATTTCGCGAAGATGGGGGGTAGCACCCGCTCCAGCACCGCGAACACATCCTCCTGGGAGGCGAAGGCCATTTCCATATCCAGCTGATAGAACTCGCCAGGGCTCCGGTCTCCCCGGGCGTCCTCATCTCGGAAGCAGGGGGCGATCTGGAAATACCGATCGAAGCCGCTGGCCATCAGCAGCTGCTTAAACTGCTGAGGCGCCTGGGGCAGGGCGTAGAATTTGCCGGGATGCTTCCGGGCGGGAACCAGATAATCCCGGGCTCCCTCCGGAGAGGAGGCGGTCAAAATCGGAGTGGTGATCTCCAGGAACCCTTCGTCGATCATGGCGCTGCGCAGCGCGGCCACCACCTGGCTGCGCATGACAATCTGTTTCTTGACCTCCGGATTCCGCAGATCCAGGTACCGATACTTCAGTCGCAGGCTTTCATCTGCTTCCCGGCTGCGATTGATCTGAAAAGGCAGGGCATTGTAGCGACATTTCCCCAGCACTTCTACCTGGGAGGGGACCACTTCGATGTCTCCCGTCGCCATCTTGGGATTTTTGTTATCCCGCTCCCGAACGACGCCGGTGACGGAAATCACGCTTTCCTTGTTCAGCCCGGCCACGATCTGCAGCAGCTTTTCGTCTTCCACCACCAGCTGTGTGGTGCCGTAGAAATCCCGCAGCACCACGAAGGCCAGGTTTCCGCCGACCTCCCGAACGTTTTCCATCCAGCCGCTGAGTCGGACCTCTTTCCCCGCGTCACTGAGCCGCAGGTCGTTACATGTATGGCTTCTGTTTTGCATGGTCTTTATTCCCCATCCTTCCTCATTTCCAGAATACGCGCGCCAGCTTCCGCTACCGGGACGGTGCATTCCTCCCGAGTGGCCATGTTTTTCAGCTTCACGCTTCCATTTTCCGCTTCCTCGTCCCCGATGGTGGCAGAGATGAGTGCGCCGGTCTTGTTGGCGTATTTAAACTGGGCCTTCAGGCTGCGGCCGCAATGATCCATATCAGCGCGAATCCCCTGGTTCCGCAAGCTTTCTACCAGGTTAAAGGCCTGAATCCGATGCTCTCCCATATAGGTCACAAACACTTCATATTGGGCGGGTTCCGGAATCTGAATCTCTTCCGCGTCCAGCAGCATCAGCACCCGCTCCAGCCCCATGCCGAAGCCCACCGCCGGCAGGTCCGGGCCTCCCAGCTGCTCCACCAGGTGATCATACCGCCCGCCACCGCAGACCGTCAGATTGCCATCCTTGGTGGTGGTAATCAGCTCGAATACCGTCTTGGTATAGTAATCCAGGCCACGAACGATGCGGGAGTTGATCCGATAAGGAATCCCCGCCGCGTCCAGGCAGGCCTGCAGCTGCTCAAAATGGGCCTTGCAGTCGTCGCACAGCACGTCCAGCATGCTGGGAGCGTCCTTCACCTGGGCCTGGCATCCGGGCTTTTTGCAATCCAGCACCCGCAGCGGATTCCGCTCAAATCGATTCTTGCAATCCTCACACAGGTGCTCCACCCGACCCGCCAGATAATCCTTCAGCATGCCATGATATTTCGGCCGGCAGTTCGGGCAGCCAATGCTGTTGATGTTCACGCTCAAATTCTGAATCCCCAGCTCGCTCAGCAGCCGGAAAGCCAGCAGGATAAGCTCGGCGTCAGCCGTGGCCTCCTGGGCACCGAAGCACTCCAGACCGAACTGATGATGCTCCCGCAGACGCCCGTTCTGGGGCGCCTCGTAGCGGAAAATGGGCGCATTAAGATAATACATCTTGCAGGGCAGCGCGTCCGCGTAAAGATTGCTCTCCAGGAAGCAGCGTGCCGCCCCGGCAGTTCCCTCCGGCTTCAGCGTGATGGATCGATTCCCTTTGTCCTGGAAGGTGTACATTTCCTTCTGAACGATATCCGTCGTGTCGCCCACTCCGCGGGCAAACAGCTCCGTATGCTCAAAAACCGGGGTCCTTACCTCCCGATAACCCGCCAGAGCGGCGGCGGCTCTCATCTTTCCTTCAATGTACTGCCAGCGATAGCTCTCAGTGGGCAGCACATCCCTTGTGCCTCTTGGCGCCTGCGTCAGCATGTTTCTCCTCCTTTATGTCCGGCTAACGGACAAATATTTATACCACATTCCCGGAACAAAAGGAAGTGAAAATCAAAAATTCCCTCCCGGTTTCTGGGAGGGAGAATGAATTCAACTGCTTTACCAGGTATACTTCAGCGCTGTTTTGACGCAATTCTGATGGGCGGAGTCTACCTTCTTGGAGCCATGGGTCTTGCTGCCGGTAAAATGGATGCAAAAATGGCCATCGAAGTTATTGTTTTTGATGGTTTGGGTGCCATGAGGCATCCCGTTCATGGACGCGGCATAAACATGGCCATTATATTTTACCAAGATGGCCCTCCGCTTCCAGCTCCAATGTCCATAAATGCTTTTCATAATCGCGGTGTCGCTTTTAGAAGCCGGCTCGCAGTCCGCGTGGTTTGCCCCTGTCCAACGCTTTACGTTGAAAACTTTTCCAGTCTTGACATCCTTGACTTGGAAATTCGCGTGATGTGGAATGGTGTTCGGGTGCTTGAACCAGTTTAGGGATTCCGTCGTATAACGACTGCTTCCGCCGCCGCCAGAGCTGGCCTTCTTGGCGCTGGAGCTGTTCATCTTGGAGATGGTTTTGCTATTCGCAACCCCATTCACTGTCAATCCATTTGCCTTCTGGAAGGCCTTTACGGCGTTTTTTGTACCATTACCATAGTCGCCGTCCACAGAGCCTGTATAGAATCCGAGACTTTTCAGCTTCTTTTGTACAGCTTTTACCGCTGCACCCTTATCTCCGGGCGAGCAAGGATCCCCGGCGCTTCCGGAAGAGCTGCTGGAAGAAGATTTTGAGGAACTGCTACTGGAGCCACCGCTATTCATCTTTTCCAGCGTAGCGCTGTTCACATTTCCCGTCTGTTTTAATCCATTCGCCTTTTGGAACGCGATGACGGCTTTTTTGGTACCAGAGCCATAGTCTCCATCAATGGAGCCGGAATAGTATCCAAGGCTCTTCAGCTTCTTCTGGATGGTCTTTACCACGGCACCGCTGTCTCCAACGGAAGCCGTGCCATCGGAGGAGGAAGATTTAGAGGAGGATTTGGAGGATGAAGAGGAAGACGAGGAGGAACTGGATGAGCTCTTGGTAACGTATTTTTTGGAAACGTATCCTGTTGTCCCGTTCGCGCTGACGCGATACCAGCTTCCTTTGGTGGATAGCACTTCCACGCTGGCGCCTTTTTTCAGCACCTTAACAACCTTGCTGTCCGTGGAATTACTTTGTCGCATGTTTAAGGAGCTGGCGGTAATTGTCCCCGTCCAGGCCAGGGCACTCACCAGCGGAAGCAAGCATAGGAGCGCCAACAGCGAAAATCCTGCCTTCCACTTTCTCATTTCCTCCTCACCTCCTTTCGAAAATCCATGTTCGTGTGCATTTTATTACGAAATTGTTACCAAGTCAACCTTGTTTTGTCATCTTTTCTTCATTTTCATGAAATTTTCACATTAAATCTTCGAAAAATCGATTCAAAAACATGAAAAAAACAATTGACACCGAGACGGAATTATGGTAAATTCATCATCGGTTTTGAGAAACCATTGCCGTAGACAGCCGGTATCCCTCCTGGGATGTAAAGGGCTTGGCCCGCCTGCCGAGGTGCGAGAATTCATGTGATTTCATATGACCCTTGCGCCTGGTCGCAAGGGTTTTCTTATTCTGAACCAGAATGGAGGTGCGATTGCATGAGCAAGAATCTTGAAATCAAAAAGCAGGTTGTGGCGGACATTATCGAGAAGTTCAAGTCTGCCGAATCCGTGGTTGTTGCCTCCTTCAACGGTCTGACTGTGGAACAGGTGACGGAGCTGCGGAAGCAGTGCCGCGAAAACGATGTGCATTACTGCGTGCTGAAGAACCGTCTGGTGGCTCGCGCGTTGAAAGAGCTGAACATCGAAGGCCTCGATTCCCTGCTGGAAGGTCCCAATGCCTTCATTTTCGGTACCAAGGATGTGACTGCCGCTCCCAAGGTCATTTCTTCTTTCATTGATAAGAACAAGCTGACCTCTCTGGAGATTAAGGGTGGTCTGACTGGGACTGAATTCACCGATGTCGCCGGTATTAAAGCTTTGGCCGCGACGCCCAGCCGCGACGAGCTGCTCGGAACGCTGGTTGGTTGCCTGGTTTCTCCCGTTTCCGCCCTGGTTTCTGTCCTGGACGAAATCGCGGAAAAGAAAGAAGCCGCCTAATGCATCAGGCCGCTTGACGGCCGCATGAAATTTTACTTATTTTATTTGGAGGAAATCATAATGACGAATCAAGAGATTATCGAAGCGATTGAGTCTATGACTCTGCTTCAGGTGAAGGAACTGGTTGACGAACTGAAAGAGAAGTTCGGCGTGACTGGCGCGATCGCTGTGGCCGGTGGTGCTGCTCCCGCTGCCGCTGCTGCGGAAGAGGAGAAGACCGAATTCGACGTCGTGCTGAAGGATGCTGGCTCCGAGAAGATCAAGGTTATCAAGGTTGTGCGCGAAGTAGTGTCCGGCCTGGGCCTGAAGGAAGCGAAGGAAATCGTCGAATCCGCTCCCAAGACCATCAAGGAAGCTGTTTCCAAGGAAGAAGCCGAAAAGATCGCCGAGCAGTTCAAGGCTGTGGGCGCCACTGTGGAAATCAAGTAAGTTTTATTCCTTTCGAAAGGCGGATCTTCGGATCCGCTTTTTTCTTATTTCTCGTATTTAGGCCTCTTTATTCCTTCTTTTCTCCCCTTTTCAATCCCCTGGTTCTGTGGTAAAATAATCCCAGTTTGATGAAAGGAGCCAAGCGCTGTGGCGAAGAGAAAGAATCCAAACAGTAATCCCAAAACCGGTGGGATTGGTTTTATCATTCCGGCTCTGCTGATCTCCTCTTTGTCCGGGTTCCATCTGGGCGGGATTATCATCGGAGTGATGGTGGGTCTGGGGCTTGGCAAGGTCGCTTCCATCATGGGCTCTGGCCTGGACACAACGACGCACAACAAAGAGGATGAGGAGCGCCGCCAGCAAGAGGCGGAGGCAGAAGCCCGCCGGCTTCAAGCGGAACAGCTCCGTCAGGCTCAGGAAGCTGCCTCCCGTATTCCTTTGACGGGGGATCCGGCTGCAGATGCCGTCATTACCAAGGGCTTGGAAATTGTTGACACCATTCGAAGGGAAAATATCGCGATTCCAGATCCGCGCTTGTCCTCCCAGATGGAATCCATCTGTGAAAAATGCGAACAGATTTTCCGTTCGGTTTCGGAGGCTCCTTCCAAAGCGCCTCAGGTCCGCAAATTTATGAACTATTATCTCCCGACGACCACCAAGATGCTGGCTAATTATCGTACCATGCAGGATCGGGGAGTCTCCTTCCAGGAAATGACGGATGCCAGGGATACCACCATGCGCGGCTTGAACATGATCCTAACCGCCTGCCAGAAGCAGATCGACGCTCTGCACAAGGAAAATTTGCTGGATATTTCTACGGATATTGATGTGTTGGAGCAGATGCTAAAGCGGGACGGATATATGGATAGTGACCTTTCCGCTATCTCGGATCCTATTCCAGCGGCGGAACCGATGACTGCTGCGGAGGCTCAGATGCGAGCTACCTCCGCGCCGGTGATGGATTTCCCGGATTCTACTGATTTTGATCCGAAGTCCGCTACCTACCAGCATAGATCCCAGCACTAACACCCATACAAACATTCATAACATACAAAGGAGGTCCTCCCCATGTCTGAACTGAATTCTCCCGCCCCCCAGCTGACCCTGACGCCCATGGTGGAAGAACCCGCTTCCACCGAGCCCGTGCAAAGCATTCAACAGCAGCCTGCAGCGCCGGAAACAGCCGCAGTTCCCATGCTGGACGATTCCCAGCTCACAGACGCGGAACGCAAAGCAATCAATGATTTTATCGGGAAGATTGACATCTCCAATCCTGAACATGTGCTGCTCTTTGGCGCTGACGCCCAGAAGCGCATTGCAGATTTCTCGGAGAGCGCCTTGGCTTCTGTCAAAACACAGGATACTGGCGAAGTAGGAAACATGCTGGTCAACCTGGTTTCCGAGCTGAAGGGGTTCGAGCGGGACACGGAAGAGCCCAAAGGCTTGCGTAAGCTTTTCGCCCGGGCGGATGACAAGGTAGAGCGGATGAAAGCCCGCTATGGCGAAGTATCCGCCACGGTGGAAAACATTGCTGGCTCCCTGGAAAACTACCAGGCACAGCTGCTGAAGGATGTTTCCATGTTTGATCATCTCTATGATCAAAACAGCGAGTACTTCCGTCAGCTGACCT
Organism: Clostridia bacterium; assembly: GCA_017464305.1. Classification (GTDB taxonomy): domain Bacteria; phylum Bacillota; class Clostridia; order Christensenellales; family Aristaeellaceae; genus Aristaeella. The sequence continues at coordinate 102,842 of JAFUDS010000026.1, forward strand.
TATACATCATCGCCGGAGATAAAAAGCTGGCGGAGATTCGCAATGGTGAATTGAAGGAATTGATGGCCAAGGCGGAACAGAGTGGAGATGCCATGGATGCACAGCGGGCCAATGATTTGGCGGCCCAATGCGATCGATTTGAAAAGAAGCTGTACGATTTGAAGCTGACGCGTCAGGTTTCCATGCAAATGGCACCGCAAATTCGCCTGCTGCAGAACAATGATAGCTTGTTGGTAGAGCGGATTCAATCCACCTTGTCCAACACCCTGCCTTTGTGGAAGAGTCAGATGGTGCTGGCCCTGGGGTTGCAGCACTCCAAGGAAGCCTTGGCTGCCCAGACTGCGGTGACGGATATGACCAATGAGCTGCTGCGCAAGAACGCGGAGGCACTGAAGATCGGTACCATCGAAACAGCCAAAGAGGCTGAGCGCGGCATCATAGATATGGAAACCTTGGTACAAACCAATCAAAGTCTGATCGACACCATCGATGAGGTCCTGCAGATTCAGACGGATGGACATAACAAGCGCATGGAAGCGGAAAAACAGCTCTACACGATGGAAGCGGAGCTGAAAAAGAAACTGCTAACCACTCATATGGGATAACGGAATCATATAAAATTACTACCCGGCATGGGAACCATGCCGGGATCTTTTGAAGGAGGAACCACTTTTGCGCGTGATCGGACTCACCGGCAGTATCGCTTGCGGGAAAAGCGCAGTCAGCGCCTGGCTGCAAAAGCAGGATGGATGCCAGATCATTGATGGTGATCTGCTTGCCAGAGAGCTTACCGCGCCAGGTGGGGTTGCGCTTCCCCTGATTCGACAGGCTTTCGGTTCTTCCGTGTTTTATGCGGATGGGTCGTTGAATCGTCGGCAGTTGGGGTCGCTGATTTTTTCAGAGGGGGCGGCCCGGGAAAACCTGGATCAGCTGATGGCGCCGCTTTTGCAGAAACTAACGCGAGAAAGAATTGAGCAGGCGCGAGAGAATGGAATCACCCTTTGTTTTCTGGATTTTCCCCTGCTGTTTGAAAAAGGGTATGACGCCATCTGTGATACAGTCTGGTGCGTGTATCTTCCCAAGGAGATCCAAATGCAGCGGTTAATGGCCCGGGATCAGATTTCTTCCTCCGAGGCATTGCAGCGAATCAACGCGGTTTTTTCCTCCGAGGAGAAGGCCGCCCGCAGCCAGGTGGTCATCGATAATTCAGGGGCATTATCCTACACGCTCTCTACCCTCCCCCCCCTGCTGGAGGAAGAGCGACAGCGAGCACAGGCGTCTCGGAGGAGGCGCAGCAGTCGCCTGGAGGATAACGAAGCTTCTTCCCTTTCCCGCGCTCCTGTGCCTCCCTTGGTGACGCCGCTTCAGGAATCTCCTGGCGCGATCATGGAGCGTCCTGTAGCAGCTCGCCAGCGGAGATCGCCTCAAAAGGCGCGATGGAGCCTTCCTGCCTGGCTGATTGGTCTCCTTACGGGCTTTGCTTTTCTGTGCCTTGCCTGTTTTACCGCGCAAACGTTGATGCAAGCATATCTGACTCGCCAGGCGGAGAAACACCTTGCCGAAGAAAGGGCAATCCATGCCAATTACCCTTTGGAATATCGGCAAATGATCATTTCCGCCGCGGAGGAATTCAACCTGAATCCTGCCTTTGTTTCAGCCATCATTCGGAATGAAAGCTCCTTTCAACCCCGGGCGGAATCCAATGTAGGAGCGCGGGGGCTCATGCAGCTGATGCCGGACACCGCAGAGTGGATTGCTGGAAAAATGAAGGTGAATGGATACGCCTTCGATCGGATGTATGATCCGGAAAGCAACATCCGTTTTGGCTGTTGGTATCTGCAATATCTATCCACTCTGTTTCATGGAGATCCGGTGTGTGTCTCCTGCGCCTATCATGCTGGCCAGGGCCAAGTAACCGCTTGGCTATCTGACAGCCGATTCAGTGACGATGGCGTACCCCTGTCCCTCCAACGCCTGTCTGACGGGCCTACGAAAACCTATGCCGGGAGAGTGATCCGAGCTTATGGAATCTATCAAGCGCTCTATTTTGAAGACCATCCTGTTGACCCTGACATTGCTGATGCTTTGTACCAGTAGTCTGGCCAGCAATGTGGAAAACAGCCTGGTCATTGGCATCCAAAGTGCGAAAACTCAAACCATTCGCCCTCTGTTACCGGAGGAACGGGATATGCTGTCCCTCTATGACCTGATGTATGAAAGCCTGATCTACGTGGATGATGATTATAATCCTCAGGGGAAGTTGGCCCAGAGTTGGGAATCTTCCTCCAATGGCAAGACATGGACCTTTTATCTGCGGCCCGCGGTCACCTTCTCCGATGGATCTCCCTTAACGGCACAGGATGTGGTAGCTTCCGCCCAGTATATCCTGGACAGAGCCAACGATGAAAGCACGACAGATTCAGGTTTCTACGCTAATTTGAAGTACTTTATCTCCTCTATTTCCGCCTCCAACGATTCCACTGTCGTTGTGAGAACCAGCAAACGGCCCTGTTTCGGCCTTCTGTATGCAATGACCTTTCCAGTGGTGCCTGCAGCCCTGGTGGATTCGGATAATCCTCCCGGAACGGGGCCTTATCAGTTAAATACCTTTGTTGCGGGCGATTATGCTTGGCTACAGGCGAACCCCCACTGGTGGCAGGCGCAGCCCCAGGTACAGGAGATTATGTTCTCCTTCCATGAGACACAGAAAGCGGTGGTAGAAAGCTATGAGTACGCTCGCGTGGACACGGTTTTTTCCCGCTCCATCGCTTCCGCGCAATACAAAAGCGGAACGTCTTCGTTGTCTATATCCTACCGTACCAATCAGTTGGAATGCCTGCTCATGAATAATTCCGCATCTGAATTAACCAAGGAGGTTCGCCAGGCGATTCGTTATGTGGTAGATAAGTCTAAGATTATCTCCAATGTTTACTCTGGCATGGTTACAGCCACGGATCTCCCCTTCTATCCAGGCACCTGGACCTATAATGACAGCCTTTCCTCCTATTTTACACTGAACCAGCAGGAGGCGAAGCGTCTGTTGCAGGAGGCTGGATGGGGGGATTCCGACGAGGATGGCATTCTGGATCGGTTAAACAGTGAGGGCAAGCTGGTTCGGCTTCATCTGCGATTCTATGTTTATGAGGAGCCGGAAAATGACGTCCGCTTGGAAGCAGCGAATCAGATTGCGGATATGTTGGCGGCCATTGGGATCGATACGACCATTGAGGCAATGACCCTTCCCAATCTGACGGAGCGATTGAATGCCGGCTCCTACGATCTGGCCCTGGTTGCTTTTGCGATGGATAAGGTGCCAGATCCCGGGTTCATGCTGATGCGGGGAAACTCTGGCAACTATACCCGCTACCGCAGTGAAGAAATTACAAATATGTTCGAAGACCTGCGAACCCAAACGACCCAAACAGGTTATCAGCAGGTGCTGTGGCGGATTCAGAGTCGCTTTGCGGAGGATTGCCCGTTTCTCTGCCTATATTGGCGGATGGGTAATATTCTGACCAGATACATGTTTACCACTGCACGGGATGTTCGCGAATATGAGCTTCTGCGCGGCATAGAAACCTTCCACCCGTAGGAGCAATAGAAAGGAATTTTAACTTATGACCTGGATAGAATTAATTGTCCATACCACGACCGCGGGATCAGATTCCGTCTCCGCCCTCTTTCTGGACTGCGGGGCAGCCGGCACACAGACAGAGGATCGCGCGGATATTCCTGATCCATCCAAACCCCATGGGATTTGGGAGATCATTGATCCGAAATTATTAGACAGCATGCCGGAAGATGTGCTTGTTCATGCATGGTTCGAATCTGGGGATTCCTTCGGCTCGGCCCTGGCTCAGCTGGATCAGGGGTTACGCCGCCTGAAACAGGACTATCCGGGGTATGGTTCTTTGCGCCTGGAATCCAAAGAAATTCCAGATGAAAACTGGGGGGAAAATTGGAAGCTGCTTTATCATCCCCTTCGGGCTGGCCAGCACCTGGCGATTAAGCCCTCTTGGGAAGATTTTGATCCGCTCCCTGGAGATCATATTATTGAAATGGATCCAGGCATGGCCTTCGGCAGTGGCTATCATGATACCACTGTTCTCTGTCTGACCCTGCTGGAAAAATACCTCCATCCGGGTGATCAGGTCATTGACATAGGCACTGGCAGTGGAATTTTGGCTTTGGGAGCCGCTCTCTCTGGGGCAGGCCAGGTGCTTGCGATTGATATTGATCCCGATGCAGTTCGCGTGGCGCAACAGAATGTAGCTCATCATGGGTTGACGGAGAAAATCCATGTGCAGGAAGGAAATCTGCTGGACCGAGTGGAAGATTCCTGCGATGTCTGTGTAGCGAACATTATCGCGGATATCATTCTGTCCTTTGCGGTCCCCCTCCAAGCCCATATTCGCCCCGGCGGTCTGTTTATTTGCTCTGGGATCATCCTGGAGCGGGCCCAGGAGGTTCGGGAGTGTTTGGAAAACGCGGGATACGAGATAATGGAAGAAATGTGTACGGAAGAATGGGCAGCCTTCTGTGTCAGGAGGCCTGAATAAAATGCATCGCTTCTATGTTGATTCGCTGGATGCGCAAGGACGAGCAGAATTGTCGAAGGAAGACAGCTATCATGCCAGCAAGGTATTGCGTCTGTCGGCAGGCGATGTGGTGGAACTGATCAGCCAGGGAAAGCGATTCCTTGGAGAGCTGTTACCGGATGGAGGCGCTCAAATCAAGGAAAGTCTTCCCTCCACAGAGCCGCGCTTGCAGATTACTTTGTTTCAAGGCCTTCCCAAAGCGGATAAGATGGAGATGATTGTTCAAAAGGCAGTGGAGCTGGGCGTCGCCCGGGTTGTCCCCGTGATGATGAAGCGATGCGTAGTTAGACTTGCCCCGCAGGATGGAGAAAAAAAACAGGCCCGCTGGCAAAAGATTGCTCGGGAAGCAGGAAAGCAATCCGGGCGGTGCCTGATTCCTGAGATTAGCGCTCCGATTTCCTTTCATCAGCTCGCCGTTTTCTCCTCTCCGCTGGATGCGTGCATCGTCCCCTGGGAGGAAGCTCGTTCCATGGGCCCTCGCGCCTTTGTCCAGAGAAATCCTTCCATAACCTCCTTGGGAATCCTGATTGGTCCAGAGGGCGGCATCGAACCAGAGGAAATCTCTCAACTGGAGGGGGTATTTCAGCCCATGACCCTGGGGCCCCGTATTCTGCGTACAGAAACCGCTGGCTTGGCTGTTTCTGCCGCGATGATGGCTCTCTATGGAGAAATGGAGTAATAATCTATGATGACTGCTGCTTTTCATACTCTGGGCTGCAAGGTGAATCAATATGATACCCAGGCCATGCGTGAGCTGATGATTCAAGCTGGGTACATCCCTGTTTCCTTTCAGGAAGAAGCGGATGTCTATGTGCTGAATACCTGTACCGTGACCGGCACGGGGGATCGAAAATCCTTGCAGCTGGCCCGCCGGATCAAACGGGAGCACCCGGCCTCCCTGCTGGTGCTCTGTGGTTGCCTTGCCCAGAAGCAGGGGGAAAGGCTCCAGGGAGAAACCGGGGCGGATCTGATCCTGGGGACCCAGTTTCGTGGACAGATCGTTCAATTGATTGAACAGGTTCGTGATCAGGGGAAGCCAGTTTGCGCCGTTGCTCCCTTGACGGAGGGGATGCCCTTTGAATCCTTGAACATCTCCGAGGTTTCGGGTCATACACGCGCAACTGTAAAGATTCAGGAAGGATGCAATAATCGCTGCACTTATTGTATTATACCAGCTGTTCGAGGCCCTATCCGTTCCCGTCCGCTGGAGGATCTGCAATCAGAGGTGATCCGGCTGCGAGAGAAAGGCTTTTGTGAAATTGTTCTGACGGGAATCCATTTGGCTTCCTATGGAAAGGAAATGCAAGGTCAACCTTTTTCTTTGATTGATGCCATTCGCGTGGTGCATGAAATTGATGGAATAGAGCGAATCCGCTTAGGATCCATGGAACCGGTCATTGCCAGCGAAGCCTTTTGTCAAGAGCTTGTGGCCTTGCCGAAGGTTTGCCCCCAGTTTCACTTGGCCCTGCAGTCTGGATCGGACTCCGTTTTGGCGCGGATGAAGCGTCGCTATAATACATCTCAATATCTGGCTGCCGTAGATCGATTGAAAGCCGCGTTTCCCACTGCTGCGTTTACGACGGATATTCTTACTGGCTTTCCAGGGGAAACCGAGGAGGAGTATCAGCAAACTCGGGATTTCATCCAGCAGGTTGGCTATGCAAGAATCCATGTGTTTCCCTACTCTCCTCGGGAAGATACCCCCGCCGCGGCTATGCCGGGCCAGCTTTCCGCCCGGCGGAAGGAGCAGCGGTCTCGGGAATTGATTTCCCTGGGAAATCATGTAGCCCGACAGTATTTATCATCTTGGTTGGGGAAGGAAGCACAGCTGCTGCCTGAAGAACAAATCAATGGATGCTGGGAAGGCTATACCCCTGAATATATTCGAGTGACCCTGCCGTCGAATAGCTCCTGCGAGAGTGGCCATATGGTGCAGGTTCGGCTGACGGGTTTTACCTCTAAAGGGATGTCCGCGGAGCTGATATAAATTTTGCTTCCGCGTTTCCAATAAAATACATAAAACGAAAGGAAAGAAGGTTATTCCCTATGGAAAATTGTCTGTTTTGCAAGATTATCGCTGGTGATATCCCTTCCACCAAGGTCTACGAGGATGAAAAGGTATACGCTTTCAGAGATATTAACCCACAAGCGCCTACGCACATTCTCGTTATTCCGAAGAAACATGTTTCTTCCCTGGCCATGATTGATGAAATGGAGGATACAGATTTAGCCGCCTGCTTACGGGCCGTTCGTTTGATCGCGCAGCAGGAAGGCTTGAAAAATGGTTATCGGGTTGTCTCGAACTGTGGCCCGGATGCATGCCAATCCGTGCCGCATCTTCACTTTCATATTCTGGGGGGAACCCAGCTGGCGGATCAAATGGCGTAATTTTTGAAAAAAGGATTGACGGAAGGGACGAATTCGACTATAATAACGTCACGGTTGAAGGGGATGTGTGTCTTCTTTGCCGAGAAAGTCGCTTCTTTGAGCGAGAGGAGGGATAAAAGTGTCTGAGGTTCGTCTGCGTGAAAATGAGTCCCTGGAAAGTGCGCTCAAACGGTTTAAGCGGCAGTGCGCCCGCAGTGGCGTTCTCCAGGAAGTCCGTAAGCGCGAGCATTACGAAAAGCCCAGCGTGAAGCGCAAGAAGAAAGCCGAGGCCGCGCGTAAGCGTAAGTGGTAATCTGGCTCCATTCCCTTCCCCATGTGGGAAGGGTTTTTTTATGCTTGAAAAAGGAAACAGAATATGATATACTTTCCCCAATCACTCTTGCAGAAAAGAGGATGTCATGGTATTTCTTTTTATTTTCGGAGGTATTTAAGCAGCGGCTTCAGCGCATGATTTCTGCTGTTCCGCTATTTGCGAATAATGTTTTTCTTTTTGTTTGTATGATACTGTGGCTGAGTGCTGCATAAAAAGAGGAATAGTATTCATTTTGAAATATTTTTCCGGTTTTGGAGGAGGTTTTTCATGTCCCTGTCTGAACTGCAATCCATGACAGTTATCCAGCTGCGTAAAATCGCGCGGGAGAACAATATTGTCCTGGGCGCCGGTGTGGAAAAAGCATCTATGATCGAAAAGATTGCTTTGGCGCTGGATATTCCGATTCAGCCAGTACAGCAGTCCATCCTGGATCTGCCAGAGCTGCAAGCCGCGCCTCAGGAGATGGCTGAGGCTTCGAGCCAGGCGGCGGAGGAGGGTATTCCCCCGGTGGAGGAGCCTGCTGTTTTATCGAATCCCGCTTCTGAGCCAACCGCTGCGTCCTCTGATGTACCTCATGAGAAGAGCGCAAGCGCAACCTCTGCAGAGACGCCAGTAGCTTCGCCTGCACAAGCTGCGGCTCCCGCGCCTGCTGCTCCCACAGAGCCTCGTTTCCAGGCAGCCTGGCGCAGTCCCAGCGCTCCTCAAGGAGGGAGCCATGCCTCTTATTCCTCCACGGGGTCCTCTCGGCCTGCCTGGCAGAACACAACTCCCTCGGGGCGGCCCCTGTCCACGGATCAAAGGCCGCAACCCTTACGGCCCCACTCCTTTGGCCCTCGCTTTGGGCCTGCTGCTTCTCCCAGGCCGGATGCGGCCACGTCAGCCCCAGTGGAATCGCCCTTGCGCCCCGCCGTTTCTCCCCTGCCTGATCGGCGGAGCGGTTTCAGCACCGCTGCCTCCTTCGGGCCTGCGGCAGTGAATGCTGCGCAGGAGGCAGCGCCTGCTTCGCAGACGGTTCCTTCCCCTTCTTCTTCCAGCTCGGAAGAGCCCATCTCTCCCTTCTCGGATGCTTCCAATTCCGCGCCCACGCTGGAGGAATTGTTGGCCACTGGTGATTTCGAGGAAGGCAGCGGCATTTTGGAGCTGCATCCGGATGGCTATGGATTTTTACGTGCTTCCAATTTTATGCCCTCTTCCCGGGATATTTATGTCTCCATGGCTCAGATCCGCCGTTTTTCCCTGCGTACCGGAGACCAAATTCAGGGAAAGATTCGGCCCCAACGGGAGGGGGATAAATATGCCGCGTTGCTTTATATTGACACGGTGAACGGTTTATCCGAAGAAGAGGCACAGCACCGCCCCCATTTTGAAGAATTGACTCCTGTCTACCCTTCCCGGCGGATGTCTCTGGAGAGTAAAGCGGGCGAGAGCCTGCCCGATATGCGGCTGATTGACCTGATTGCGCCCCTTGGTTTCGGCCAGCGTGGATTGATTCTTTGTCCGCCGGACACCGGGAAACGTGATCTTTTACAGCACTATGCTAATACTATCACGTCCAATTATCCTGAGGTGACAGTGCTTACCCTGCTCATCGACCTTACGCCGGAGGATGTTACCTCTTTCCGGGAAAAGGTTTCTTGCCCTGTGCTTGCCTCCACCTTCGATCAGGCGCCGGAAGCCCATCTTCGGTTGACCGAGATGGTTGTGGAACGGGCCATGCGCCTCGTAGAGCAGCAGAAGGACGTGGTGATCCTGGCTGACAGCTTGACTCGTTTGGCCAAGATCTATACCTCTGCAGCAGTTCAGCAGGGGCGTAGCCTGCCTGGCATGGTCAATCCGGCTTCCCTGCTTCGAGCCAAGCGTATGTTTGGCGCTGCCAGGGCCATGAAGGAGGGTGGATCTCTTACGGTGATCGCTACGATGGATATTGCTTCTGGCAATAAAGTGGATGATTCTGTCGTAGAGGAATTCAAAGGTACAGCGAATATGGAACTGCTGCTGGATCAGAATATGGTTCGAGCAGGTATCGAACCAGCGATTAACCTGCTGCGCAGCTTCACTAAGAATTCCGACCTGCTTTTGAATAATCAGCAAAAAGAGGGGCTCAGTCTGATTCGGCAGATGTTGGGATCTACTTCCTCCGCTGTAGCGATTCCTCAATTGCTCTCCATGATGGAAAAGGCAAAAACAAACAGTGAATTGCTGTTAAAGATGAAGGATTGGTTCGCCCTGATGGGAATGTAATCCATTATTATAGAAGCACGGCCTCCCGTTTTCACGGGAGGCCGTATTTTAAGCCTGTTCTCTGATTTTCCGTTTCCAACATTGATGACACATGGCGATATAGCTGTCGTTTCCGCCCAGGAGCACCTGTCCCCCCTGGGTCACGATCCTCCCCGTCCCATCGATCCGGGCATTGACCGTAGCTTTTCGCCCGCATTCACAAACGGTTTTGATCTCCGTTAAGGAGTCCGCCAACTCCATCAATCGTTGTGCGCCGGGGAAAAAATGCGTCAGAAAATCTGTCCGCAGCCCAAAGCAGAGCACCGGCAGGTTATCCTCGTCTACCAGGTATCTCAGTTCATCAATCTGCGCCGGCGTAAAGAACTGCGCTTCGTCAGCGATGATCACATCCCGCTGCCCCAATTGATGATACCTCTCCACAATACTGCTCTCCGGGGTGATAATCTCCGCTTCGCTTTCCAATCCGATTCGACTGCGGATGATATTGGCACCGTCCCGGGTATCGATGCTGGGCTTGATCAGCCAAACGCTCATGCCTCGTTCTTCATAATTGAACTTGGTGATCAACGCCTGGGCGGATTTGGAGGAACCCATCACGCCATATTTAAAGTAAAGCTTTGCCATTGGCCTTGAAACCTTTCTATCTGATGCCTCGCATCCCGACATGGGGAATATCAAGCATTATCCAAATGAGCTTTCACTCGCTGGACAACCATCTCCAGTGCCACAATGTTTTGGCCCCCCTCGGGGATGATTACATCTGCCCGCCGCTTGCTTGGTTCCACGAATTGTTCATGCATGGGTTTTACAGTGGTCAAATATTGATTGATTACGCTTTCCAGGCTGCGTCCCCGTTCTTGAACATCCCGCAGGATCCGGCGTAAAATACGAACATCCGCATCCGTATCCACATAGATCTTGACGTCCATCTGGTCGCACAAACGCGGTTCTGCGTAGATCAAAATCCCTTCCACAATGATGACCCGGGTGGGCTCGATGGTAACCGTCTCTTCGCTGCGGTCATGGATGGAATAATCATATACGGGACATTCTACGCTTCTCCCTTCCTTTAGCAGCCGCAGATGCTCAATCATCATCTCCGTGTCAAAGGAATCTGGATGGTCATAGTTCAGCAGACATCTTTCTTCATAGGGCATATCATGGTGGGCTTTGTAATAATTATCATGATGGACTACGGACACATTTCCGCCGAAGCGTTTCACCAGGGTATCTGTAATGGTGGTTTTACCACTGCCTGTGCCCCCAGCGATTCCAATGACCATGATTTCACTCATACCGCTTCCCTCCTCTGGCTTCTAAAATAGGTTTGGAAACAATATCCCCAAACAGAATGAGGGCTCTTTCATTCCGAAAGAGCTCATCATCCTTGTCGTAAAAAATTTATTTACTCTTGATATAGGGTTTGCCATTGGCCGCAGGCACACGGGAACGGCCCACAAACAGAATCAGCACCAGAATCGTGATCACATAAGGGATCATGGAAATCAGATGCATGCTGATGCCAGAGGAGCCACCCAGCACCACCTTCAACCCGGAGCAGAAACCAAACAACAGGCACCCCAGCAAAGCGCCCTGGGGGCGGAACTTGCCGAAGATTACGGCAGCGATGGCGATAAAGCCCTGGCCGACGATGGATATGGGGCGGAACTGGGTGGAGATCGTCATCGTGACACACGCACCACCGAGCCCAGCTAGGAAACCGGAAATCACCACGCACAGGAAGCGCATGCTGATCACGTTGATTCCCAATGTTTCACAAGCCTGAGGATGCTCACCGCAGGCACGTAGCCGCAAGCCGAACTGAGTTTTATAAAACACGAACCAGACAATGATTACCGCGATGAACACCAGGTAAGTGGAAATATAATTCGCGAACACATTGTCCATAAACCGGCCAAGGACGGTGGAGGTATCGAAAAGTCCGGAGAAGAATTTCGGAATTTTCTGGGTCGAATCCAAGGGAATGGTGTCCGTAGAATTGAACAACACTTTGGCAAGCATGATTACAATGCCGGGACCAAGCATGTTGATGGCCGTACCCGCAATTGTTTGATCAGCGCCCAGCTTTACGGTAGCCAGCGCGTGTAGGGCGCCGAAAATAGCCCCCGCCAGGCCGCCACAAATAAAGCCAATCCAAGGATTGCCGGTAAAATAGGCCACTACGGTTCCTGTAAATGCGCCTGCGGTCATCATTCCCTCGATGCCGATGTTGACCACGCCGGAAACTTCCGAAAAGCAGGACCCCAGGGCTGCGTATAACAAGGGCGTCGCATAAATCAATGTGGCGTATAGGATAATGCCTAAGCTATTGATGAAATCATTCATGCTTTGGCCACCCCCTTCTTTGTGGAGGCATTGCCCCGCTTTTTCAAGTATTTAATGTTCCGGAAGATGACAGAAATGGAGATGAAGAACACCACCGTACCAACGATAACGCTGATCAACTGTGTCGGTGCGCCCACCAGATTCAGCTTGCTTCCGCCGTACATCAGCGCGCCATAGAAGAGCCCAGCGATAAATACGCCAAAGGGATTGGAGCACCCAATCAAGGCCACTACGATGCCAGCAAATCCATACCCCTCCTGGGAAGAGAAGATGCTGATTCGCTGTCCCATTCCCATCACCAGCAGCGCGCCAGCTAACCCAGCCATGGCACCGGAGATCCCCAGAGCCGTCAGGATGGAACGGTTCACATTGATGCCGCCATATTCCGCGGCATATTTATTTGCGCCCACCGCCTTCAGTTCATAGCCCAGAGTGGTTTTCTCGATCATGAGCCAAACCAGCAGTGTCACCAAAATCGCGATGATAAATCCCCAGTTGAAGGTGGGCGCCACGCCAGCTTGCTTGATAAAATCCTTGGAAAACTGCAGGCTGGCATTCGCCGCGATATTCTTTGTCGCCTCGGCGGATCCTTCATTCTTAATTCCAGGAAGCCCTGCGATATAATTGGATAGATAGAAGGCAATCCAGTTGAACATGATCATGCTTAGCACTTCATTGATCCCGCGCTTGGTTTTCAAAATACCTACCACAACGCCCCATAGAGCGCCCATGCACATAGCGGCAAGGAAGCAAAGGGGGATCAGGATGATGGAAGGCAGCGAGGAGGCGAACAGGGAGGTTACCACTGCGGCCATGGCACCGACCACAAACTGGCCTTCCGCACCGATGTTAAACACGCCGGTTTTGAAGGAAAAGGCAACCGAAAGGCCCGCTACGATGTAAGGCACGGCGTAAACCACCACGTAGGTAAACCCCTTCAGGGAGGTAACGCTATTGATCAGGCGCCCATAGGCGGCGCCCACGGATAATCCCATCACCGCCAGGAAAATCGCGCCCACCAGGAATCCGAGAATGATGGACAGCAGGATGTGAATAAACGTATTCTCGGAAATAAAATCTATCCAGGATTTTTTCTCTTTCATTCCGCTTTCCCTCCAGCCATCAACAGTCCCAACTCATTTTCATTCGCTTGCCCGCCGGGAATGCTGCTGACGATCTTTCCATCGAAAATCACATCGATGACGTCGGACAGACTCATGATTTCATCCAATTCAAAGGAAACCAGCAGCACCGCTTTGCCCTTGTTCCGCTGTTCCACAATGTATTGATGTACATATTCAATCGCGCCCACATCCAACCCGCGGGTAGGGTTCACCGCGATCAGAAGATCCTTATCATTCTGAACCTCCCGGGCGATGATGACCTTCTGTTGGTTTCCACCAGATAGGGTTCCCGCGGGTCGTTTCTCGCTTTGACGGGGACGGATATCGTAATCCTCAATGGATTTGGACGCATGCTTGAAGATGGAATCCCTCTGAAGAAATCTTTTCTTCGAGAAGGGCGCTTCCCCATAGTTTTGCAGAATCAAATTGTCCTCAATGGAGAAATCGAGCACCAGACCATGCTTTTGCCGGTCAGCGGGAATGCTGCTGACGCCATGCTCAAAGCCAAAACTGGGAGATTTGTTATAGATGCTGACGCCATTGACCGTCGCATCCCCTTGGGTCCCCTTTCGTAGGCCAGTCAGAATCTCCACCAGCTCTGTCTGCCCGTTGCCGTCGATGCCGGCGATGCCCACGATCTCCCCCGCGTGCACCTGTAGATTCAATCCCTTCAGAATCTCGACACCGCGATAATCCACTCCGTGAAGATCCTTTACGTCCAAGACCACCTTGCCAGGCTCCTGAGCAGGTTTATCTACCTGGAAGGTCACCTTCCGGCCTACCATCATGCTGGCCAGGTCGTTCTCATCCACCGTGTCCACATCCACGGTGCCGATATACTTTCCAAGACGAATAATCGTGCAGTAATCCGCTGCTTCTTTGATTTCTTTGAGCTTGTGGGTAATCAAAATAATGCACTTTCCATCATGGGTCAGATTGTGCATGATCTGAATCAATTCCACGATTTCTTGCGGCGTTAAGGAGGAGGTAGGTTCATCCAGGATCAGGATATCAGCCCCGCGATAAAGGGCCTTTAATATCTCTACCCGTTGCTGCATCCCTACGGAAATATCCTCGATTTTCGCGTCTGGATCGATAGACAGGCCGTATTTTTCTGAAAGCTCGATCACGTTCTTTCTCGCCGTGGCCATATCCAGCGTAACACCCTTCAGCGGCTCCGCGCCCAGGACAATATTCTCCGTCACAGTGAAAGGCTGAACCAGCATAAAGTGTTGGTGTACCATGCCAATCCCTGCGTCGATGGCATCCCTGGGATTGTTCATCTCAATGGGTTTCCCGTTCACCAGGATTTCCCCAGAGGTGGGTTTCAGCAGGCCGTACAGCTGATTCATCAACGTAGATTTTCCGGCCCCATTTTCCCCCAGAATGGCATGGATCTCTCCTTTGTGGACGGTTAAGTTGATCCCGTCATTGGCTACGAAATCACCGAACTTCTTTACGATATTCCGCATCTCAATGGCGGGCGTTCCGACATCCACATATTCTTTCGACAAGGAATCCGCCCCCTTTTATTGTTGCATAGAAAGTCGAGTATGGAAACATCCATTCTCTCGAAAATCCAGTTTCTATTTTACGGGTTTTGGCTGGATAGGTCAACTGCTTTTTCGTTGACAGACAATGAAAAAACGAATAAAATGGGATGACTTTCAAAGGAGGTTTTTTCCATGTCTGATGCGCTTCAGGTAATTCAGGATCCTACGCTGACCTATCGGCAGGAAGTGCTTGCCCTGGCTCGTTTGGGCGAAGCGACGGATCATTCTCTGGTATATTCCGACGCGTATTACGCGGCTAAGGCCAAAGGGGCGTTGTGCGATTTGAACGAAGGCCCCATGCCCTATCGGCCACGGTATATTTGCCCGGATTATAAGCTTCTGTTTCAGAAGGGCTGCGATTTTCTGCAGCTTGATCCGCCCCGGGATCTGCTGGAGGCGGTGAATGTGCTGGAAATCTTCTATTGCCATGTGCCGTCCATCACGGCCTATCCCGTTTATCTGGGCGATCTGGATAAGCTGCTGGAGCCCTTCGTGATCAAAGAGGATCGGGCCTACGCCAAGAAGGTTTTAGGTCTTTTCCTGCGCAACATAGATCGGGTGCAGACAGATTCTTTCGTTCATGCGGATATCGGTCCTGAGGATTCAGTGACTGGGCGCATCTTGCTGGAGCTGACGGAAGAAATGCAGCTGGCCATTCCAAACCTGACGCTGCGCTACGATCCGGAGCGGACCAGTGATGATTTTGCCCTGGCCTGCGTCAAATGCATGCTGAAAACCGCGAAGCCCTCCTTCGCCAATCATGGGATGTTTACCAGGGAATGGGGCGAGGATTATGCCATCGCCTCCTGCTACAATGGCTTAAAGATAGCCGGTGGCGGGTTTACCTTGCCCCGGATGCGGCTGTATGAATGCGCCCTGGACGCGAAGAGTCCCGAAGATTTCCTGGAAAACGAGCTGCCCAAGTACATTGATTTGCAGCTGGAATATATGGACAAGCGTGTAAAATTCATCGTGGAGGAAAGCTCCTTCTTTAAAACAAATTTCCTGGTGACGGAAGGTTTTGTGAAGCAGGAAAATTTCACGGGCATGTTTGGCGTTGTGGGGTTGGCGGAATGCTGTAACCATCTACTGGGGATCAAGGATGTGAAGCAAGGCTTCGGCCTCAATGAAGAAGCGACTCAGCTGGGGCTTCGGATTATGGATGCCATCGAGAAGCGGGTGTCTGAACATGTGGCACCCTATTGCGATGCTTTTGACCATCGTTATCGTCTCCACGCCCAGGTGGGCATCGATTCCGACGGCATGGATGATTCTCCCGGAACTCGGATTCCCATCGGGGCAGAGCCCTGCATGCTGGATCAATTGGAGGTGAACGAGAAGTTCCATCCCTACTTCCCCACCGGCACGGGCGATATCTTCAAATTTGAGGAGACCTATATTAAAACGCCGGAAGCGATTTTGCCGATCATCAAGGCTTCCCTGGCCCGGGGGCTCAGATATTTCTCCGGATATCTGGAGAATAACGACGTGGTTCGGGTGACTGGCTATCTGGTCAAGAAGAGTGAAATTGAAAAGCTCCGCCAGAAAAAGCAAAGCCTGAATCAGGTAACCTTGTTTGGCATGGGCGCGCAGGATGGCGGCCATGCTCTGGATAGAAGGATACAGCATCATGAAGAAAGCGCCCATCAATAAGATCATCTACTTTTCAAATGTGGACGGCCCGGGGAACCGGACGTCCATCTTTTTTCAGGGCTGCAGTTTCCATTGCCACTTTTGCCACAATCCGGAGACCATCTCCCTCTGTCAGAATTGTGGCCGGTGCGTGCCCCAATGTCCTGCCAAAGCGTTGCGGATGGAGGGCAGACAGGTCGTCTGGGAAGAAGCCAAGTGCGTTCAATGTGACACCTGTATTCATGTATGCCAGCTTTTCGCTTCTCCCCGGGTTTCCTGGCTCACCGTGGAGGAGCTGCTGTCCCGAATCAATCGAGCCCTTCCCTATATTGAGGGGATTACTACGTCTGGAGGAGACTGCACTCTGTACCCGGATTTCCTAAAAGAGCTGTTCTCCCGCATGCATCAGGCTGGGAAAACCTGTCTGATCGACGCAAACGGTGCTTATGATTTTTCTAAGGATTCAGCATTGCTGTCCGTCTGTGATGGAATCATGCTGGATGTCAAAGCCGTTCTGCCAGCCTGGCATCAATGGCTTATCGGCCAGGCACCGGATCCGGTGCTGCGAAATCTGGATTTTCTTCTGGCTCAGCATAAGCTGCAAGAGGTTCGAACCGTGATTCTTCCCGGCCAGGAGGAGGAAAATAAAGCCACCGTGCAATATGTGGCGCACCGCATTCAGGACGCCTGTGATTATAAAATCATTCGCTATCGCCCCTTTGGTGTCAAGGAAGCCTATCAAAAGGAATTAGGAGAGATGGAAACAGCAGTGGAAGAAGCGGAGGCTTATGTCCGCTTGGCCCAATCGCTTGGTGCATCAAGAGCCTATATGGTATGATTTTCGAATGAAGACATAGCTTATTTTCATGAATGCTGAATTGTAATCACCGAATAATAAATCCGAACTATAAAAAATGCAGGCTGCCAATTGGCAGCCTGCGTGTTTTTCCTGAAATTAGTCGTCCAGGGTGAAGACGGGCACATCAGCCACGTCGGTGGGAACGGACTTCTCACCAGCGATGATCGCAGCCTTGGCAGCTTCCACCACTTCCAGAACTTCCGCGGGGATGTGATCCCGAGTGGGAGCCAGGTCAACGCCGCCGTTGGACAGGTCATACAGATGCACACCAGCGGTGAAGGTACCATCCTTTACGGCCTTGGAGATATCCTGGGAAGCAGTGTCCACGCGCTTCATGGCGGAGGTGATCACATGATCCGGAGACAGGGGGGACTGGTCGGTATCCACGCCGATGGCCCAGATGCCTTCTTCGTCGCAAGCATTGATCACGCCCAGGCCAGTACCGCCGGCAGCATGATAGATCACGTCAGCGCCCTTGGTGATCATGTCCTTGGCCGCGGTGGTGCCGCCAGCGATGTCACCAAAGTTGTTGGCGTTGTACTGCAGCACGGTGGCTTCGGGGTTCACTTCCAGAACGCCAGCGATGTAGCCGATACCGAACAGGTTCATCTGATCGGACACCATGCCCTGTACATAACCAACGGTGTTGCTCTCGGTCACGGAACCGGCAACCAGGCCTACCAGATAGGAAGCCTGCTCCTGCGCGAACATCAGGCAAGCTACGTTGGGGAGATCCTCGTTGGTTGAATCATCGATGATGGCGAACAGCTGATCAGGATTGTCCTGAGCCGCTTCACGGGTGGCATCGGCCAGCATGTAACCCACGGCGATGATCAGATCATAGCCTTCTTCGATGAAGGTGTTGATGTTGGTCTGATAGTCGGCGTCAGTCTTGCTTTCCAGATAGTTCACTTCGAAAGAAGAATCCTCGGCAGCCAGGGCCTGCAGGCCTTCCCAGGAAGTCTGGTTGAAGGACTTGTCATTCACGCCGCCAACGTCGGTCACCATGCCGATACGGATGGTCTTGCTCTCCGCAGAAGCGAAGCTGACCATGGCCAGCGCCATGCAAAGCGCCAGAACCAGAGACAGGAACTTTTTCATGTGAAACCCCTCCAATTTAAATAATATACATGAACAGGAACGCCCTGTTCTGTAACAAAATATTACCATATACCCCTTCGGAAATCAAGAGAAATGACTTTGCCGCATATTACAAAACTATTAAAGAAACGAGTAATTTTCCTTATGTAGCATGCTCCTTGCGATTAACTGATTTTTGAGTGAAACTTTGTTTCAATCAAGAAAAAGGGCTGAATAAATACGCTAAAGGTACAACCCTGAAAATAAAAAAACAGAGCACAGAAAACCATGCTCTGATTTCTTCGGTCTTACTCGAGCCCGAAACGCTTCTTGAAGCGATCCACGCGTCCACCAGTGTCAACCAGCTTCTGCTTACCCGTGTAGAAAGGATGGCACTTGGAGCAGATATCCACCTTCATTTCCTTCTTGGTGGAGCCGGTCTCGAATGTCTCACCGCATACGCAGCGAACGACGCACTTACCGTACTGGGGATGGATTCCTTCTTTCATTGCTGTTTCACCTCTTTCGCGTATGCAATGACGGCCAAGCCGCAAGAAGTATATTACCACAACCCGCCGTCATTTGCAAGGATTTTTTTCATCATTTGTCAAATCTCGTTGGGACGGGTTTGGTTACCTGCTGCAGCTTCGCTTCCCGGCGATCCTGCACCTCCTTGGGCTTCTCCTGAATATCTCCCGCCTTGGTCAGCGCCATCTTGGTCAGGCTGGGGCCAACCAGCTCATACACCAGCACGGAGAACAGAATGATGTTTCGAATCAGCGTGCCGTCCGCTCCCATGGCCCGGGCCGCCGTGGTGCACATGCCCAGCGCCACCCCAGCCTGGGGCAGCAGGGTGATGCCCAGATATTTCCGCACCGTTTCCGGGCTATGGGCCAGATCGGAGCTGAACCTTGCCCCCAGATATTTCCCCAGGGAGCGGAAAAGGATATAGATCACGCCGATCAGAATCACGGACACATCGGAGAAAACCTGGAATTGCAGCGCGGCGCCGCTCAGGACGAAGAACAGGGTCAGCACAGGCCCGCTCCAGCGATCTGCCGCCAGCATCAACTCCTCGCTCAGGGGGCAGTAATTGCAGAACACCGTGCCCAGCATCATACACACCAGCAGGGAGGAAAAGCCGAAATGGAAAGGACCCAGGTCGAAGGTCAGCTGGCTGAGGGCCACCGTCAGAATCACGCTGCCTACGATCAGGGCGTTCCGATTCCGATGAGAGTGAAAATATCTCTCCGCGATGGTCAGCAGCACCCCGGTAATTCCGCCCAGCGCCAGGCTTAAGACCACCTCGCCGATGGGCTCGATGATCAGTGCGGCTACGTGGGTGGTCCCCGCCTCCATGGCCTGAGCGATGCCGAAGGAAACAGCGAACACCACCAGGCCCACCGCGTCGTCCAGCGCCACCACGGGCAGCAGCACATCCGTCACCGGGCCTTTGGCCTTATACTGACGAACCACCATCAGGGTGGCCGCCGGGGCGGTGGCAGAGGCGATGGCCCCCAGGGTAATGGCAGCCCCCATGCTCAGCAGGTCCGGCCGCAGGAAGTGGAAGGCGATCAGCGCCACATCCACGATGGCGCTGGTGATCAGCGCCTGCAGAATGCCGATAATGGTCGCCTGCTTCCCAGTCTGCCGCAGGGCGGAGAGCCGGAACTCATGGCCGATGGCAAAGGCGATGAAGCCCAGAGCCACATCGTTGATCAACCCCAGGGAATCCACCTGCTCAAAGCTTTGAAAGCCCAGCCCGGGGATACCCAGCAGTCCGAGACAACAAGGGCCGATCAGCACCCCTGTCACCAGGTAGGCCGTCACGTCCGGCAGATGAAACCTGCTGAACAGCCGGGTCATCAGCAGCCCCGCGAACAGGGCAAAGGCGATTAACAAAAGAGATTGCACGAAATAACGCTTCCTTCCTATCCAAAATCACGCGACAAAGCGCGGAGAAGACCGCTTCTCCGCGCCGGGTATTATACCACACCGTTTCGGAAAGTCCAGATGAAAATTAGATTTCGCAAAACCGTGGATGAAAGCTCCCCCGCGGAGCGGAGGAGGGAGAAAACCTTCGCGAAAAAGCGAAGGCCATCAATGCTTAGGCTACCCCGCTCCAGAAGATCCAGATGAACAGATAACCGATCACCACCGCCGTCAGGGTGAAGGGAATGCCGACGCGGAAGAAGTCGCCGTTCTTCACCTCGTGGCCTTCCTTCCGCAGAATGCCGATGCCCGCCACGTTGGCGGAAGCGCCGAAGGGGGTGATGTTTCCTCCTAGGGTGGCGCCGGTCAGCAGCCCAAAATACAGCACGTAGGGCGCGATGCTCAGGTTCACGCTCAGGGCCTCGATCACCGGCAGCATGGCCGCCACATAGGGGATGTTATCAATAAAGGCGCTGAGGAGAACGGACCCGAAAACGATCAGCGAGTACAACCCGAACAGGTTCCCCTGGCCGATGGCGGAGAACCATCTGGCGATGGCGTCGATGATCCCCGCCTCCCGGATGGAAGCCACCACGATGAACAGCCCGCAGAGCATGGCCAGGGTCTGATAATCCATCTCCTGGGCTACCAGCTTGGCGGAGTCGGCGTTCCCCTTCCGGAGGCAGCTGCGAACCAGGGTCACCAGGAACACCAGCAGGCAGATGAGTCCGTTCTTCAGGTCGTCCACCTTTCCGGGGAAGGTGATGAAGCTGGCGATGATCAGCAGGCCCACCATGGCCACCATCATCCATCCGGGGAAGTAATCGCTGACCGGGGTCAGGGGCTGCTTTTCAATGTGCTCCCTGTTCTTCCGGAAAAGCAGATAGAGGATGACCACCGTACCGGCGGCGCCCAGCTCCACAGCCCAGAAGATCCCAGGCCGGCCCTTCCACCACAGGAAATCCAGGAAGGTCATGCCCGCGTAATCCCCCAGGAGGATGCTGGTGGTATCTCCCACCAGGGTGGCCGCGCCCTGGAGATTGCTGCTGACAGCGATAGAAATGATCACCGGCACGGGGTTGATCTTCAGCTTTTTACAGATCTCCAGGCCTACGGGCGCCAGCATCAGCACCGTGGCCACGTTGTCCACAAAAGCGGAAATGACCCCGGAGAAAACCGACAGGGCAATGACCGCCCAGCAGGTGTTGGAAACCTTGTTCAAAATCATGTCCGCCAGCCGGGAGGGCATCCCCGTCTCCACAAAGAGGCTCACCAGCCCCATGGTACCGGCGATCATCATGATCACGTTCCAGTTGATGTTGGGCAGCACGCTGCCCAGGGGTAACACTCCGAAAAGCACCATGCAGGCCGCGGCGCCCAACGCGAACCAGACCCGCCATTTGGAGAAGATCAGCATCCCCGCATACATTAAGATGAAGATAATCAGCGCCGTCGTCATCCGATTTTCTACTTCCTTTCCCTTGGAAGCGGTCCCTTCCTGAGCACTTCCGCCCCGGCCGCGGCGCCATCAGCAGGCCCGCGGCCGAAAAGCGGGAAATATCTTAGCACAATCTCGGGCTGAAATAAATCCCCTTTCCCGCAAAATAGCCTTCCCTATTTTGCACTTTTCCCGGATTTTGTGTTTTTGGTTTGCAAGAACCACATTCTGTGGTATAATAAATTGTTCTTGAATTTCGCGCGGGCGGGTCCCGCGCCAGGGAGTGAATTGTTTGGCATCGCAAACCTATACTGCTGGAAATATCCAGGTGCTGGAAGGGCTGGAAGCCGTCCGGATGCGCCCCGGCATGTACATCGGGACCACCTCTTCCCGCGGGCTGCATCATCTGCTGTGGGAGATTGTGGATAACGCCATTGACGAAGCCGCCAACGGCTTTGCCTCCGAAGTCTCCGTGACTTTGCATAAAGACGGCTCCGCCTCCGTGTATGACAATGGCCGCGGTATGCCCGTGGATCTTCACCCCACCATGGGGAAGCCCGGCGTCGAGGTCATCTTTACGGTGCTGCACGCTGGCGGCAAGTTTAATAACGAGAATTATGACTATTCCGGCGGCCTGCACGGCGTCGGCGCCTCCGTGGTCAACGCCCTGAGCAAATGGCTGACGGTGGATGTGTTTTTGAACTGGACCCATTATCGCATGGAGTTTACCAGTGAATACAATCCTGAGACCAAAAAGGTGGAAGCCGGCCTCCCCTCCGGCCCTCTCCAGGTGTTGGGGAACACCCGTAAAAAAGGGACTTTGGTCCGTTTTCTGCCGGACGAAGCCGTTTTTGAGGATGTTCGTTTCAATGGGGACCAGGTGAGCCGCCGCCTGCAGGAATTGGCCTATCTGAACAAAGGGATCAAGATTTCCTTCACGGATGAAAGGGTGGCCGATCCCGCCAATCGGACCAGGGTTTTCTGCTACGACGGGGGCATTACAGACTATGTCCAGTATCTGAACGCCGGGAAGACCGCCCTCCATCCCGAGGTCATCTATATGGAAGGCCGCCGGGATACAGTGATCTGCCGGGCCGCCATCCAGTATACCGACGGCTTCAATGAATCCCTCTTTTCCTATGTAAACAACATCAATACTCCCGAGGGCGGGTCCCACGAAACGGGCTTCAAAGCCGCCTTCACCAAATGCCTCAACGACTATGCCCGGAAGGTAGGCCTCCTGAAGGAGAAGGACAATAACCTGGCCGGGGAGGATTTCCGGGAGGGGCTCACCTGCGTGCTGACCACCATGGTCAAGAATCCCCAATTTGAAGGCCAAACCAAGGGCCGCTTGGGCAACAGCGAGGTTCGTCCGGTGGTGGAAGCCATCATTGCCCAACAGATGACGGATTGGCTAGACAACCTCAAGAATCAGGAAATCGCCACCGCCATCGTCTCCAAGGCTATCCGCGCCGCCCAGGCCCGGGAAGCCGCCCGGAAAACCAGGGACAATATGCGCAAGACCAACGCCCTGGAAGCCGCTCCCCTGGTGGGAAAGCTGGCCTCCTGTACTGGGCGCAAATGGGAGGATAATGAGCTTTTCATCGTGGAGGGGGATTCCGCCGGCGGCAGCGCCAAGCAGGGCCGGGATCGGCGCTTCCAAGCCATTCTCCCCCTGCGGGGCAAGCCCCTGAATGTGGAGAAAAAGCATCTGGATCAGGTGCTGGCCAACGAGGAATTCCGCTCTCTGATTACCGCTTTGGGGACCAGTATTGGCGAATCCTTCTCCCTGGATTCCCTGAAATACGGCAAGGTCATCATCCTCTCCGATGCGGACCAGGATGGCGCCCATATTCGCGCCATTCTGCTGACCTTCTTCTTCCGCTACATGAAGGAGCTGATCACCGCCGGCCACGTGTATATCGGCATGCCCCCGCTGTACAAGGTACAGAAGGGCAGCAAGGTGATCTACGCCTACGACGATAAAGAGCTGGCCAAGGCCACCAAGGCCGTGGGCAAGGGGTACACCCTCCAGCGGTACAAGGGCCTGGGCGAGATGAATCCCGAACAGCTGTGGGAGACCACCATGGATCCCTCCCAGCGGAAGCTGATGCGGGTTTCCATTGAGGATGCCGCCCTGGTGGATCGGCTGACCACCATCCTCATGGGGGACAAGGTGGAGCCCCGGCGGGATTACATCAGCGAGCACGCGGATTTCAACCGGCCTGACGATTTTGACGTCCCGCCGGATCAACTGAAGCAGCAGGAAGGAGCGTGATTCATGGATGGCCGGTAAAAAGAAAGCACCCGAAGCTCCCATCATGAAGGATGATCCCTCCCGCATTCTGGACACCAGCATGGAGGACGTCATGCACAACAGCATGATCCCCTATGCCGAGCACGTTATTCTGGAGCGGGCCCTGCCCCGGGTGGAGGACGGCCTCAAGCCCGTGCAGCGCCGCATTCTGTATACCATGATGGAGCTGGGAACCACCCCGGACAAGCCCCATCGGAAATGCGCCCGCATCGTGGGCGACTGTTTGGGTAAATATCACCCCCATGGCGACTCCTCGGTCTATGGCGCCCTGGTGCACATGGCCCAGGATTTCTCCATGCGGGCTCCCCTGGTGGACGGGCACGGCAATTTTGGCTCCATCGACGGCGACAGCGCCGCCGCCATGCGATACACGGAAGCCCGCATGGCGCCGCTGGCCCTGCAGATGCTGCGGGATCTGGAAAAGGATACCGTCCCCTTCCGGCTGAACTTCGACGACACCCTGAAGGAGCCGGACATGCTGCCCGCCCGTTTCCCCAACCTGCTGGTCAACGGTGCCAATGGCATCGCCGTCGGGCTGGCCACCAATATCCCGCCTCACAACCTGCGGGAATCCATCCAGGCCGTCATCGCCCAGATGGAAAATCCGGAAATCTCCCTGGAGGAGCTGATGCGCATCCTCCCCGGGCCGGACTTCCCCACCGGCGGCATTCTGCTGGACAACGAGGAGCTCCGCAAGGGCTATGAAACCGGCCGCAGCAAGCTGACCCTGCGGGCCCGCGTCAACATCGAGGATGGCTCCGCCGGGCGGAAGCTCATTGTCATTACCGAAATTCCCTATCAGGTGAATAAATCCGCCATGCTGGAGAAGATCCAGAAGCTCAGCGAGGAAAAGAAGGCGGCTCTGGGCGGGATCTATGACATTCGGGACGAGAGCGACCGGACGGGCATGCGGGCGGTCATCGAGCTGCGCCGGGACGTGGATCCACAGAAGGTGCTGGCCTATCTGTATAAGTATTCCGACCTGCAGGTGACCTTTGGCGTCAACATGGTAGCCATCGCCGACGGCAAGCCCGTCCAGATGACCTTGAAGCAGATGATCGGGTACTATATCGATTATCAGAAGAAGGTAGTCACCCGCCGGACCCAGTATGAGCTGAATCAGGCCAAGGCCCGTGCCCATATTCTGGAAGGCCTGATGATCGCCCTGGACAATCTGGACGAGGTCATCGCCCTGATTCGCGCCAGCAAAAGTCCCAAGGAAGCCAAGATCGGCCTAATGGAGCGCTTTGCCCTTTCAGAAATCCAGGCCCAGGCCATTCTGGATATGCGCCTGCAGCGGCTGACCAATCTGGAGGTGGAAGCCCTTCGCAAGGAATATGCCGACATCCTGAAGCTGATTTCCCGCCTGGAGGGGATCCTCAAGAGCGAGAAGAAGCTGCTGGGGGTCATCCGCACGGAGATGCAGGAGCTGGCGGATCAGTATGGGGACGAGCGGCGGACTACCTTTGAATCCCAGGGAGAGACGCCCCTGGAGCTGCCGGAGGTCACGCCTCTGGCGGAGGACGCTGTCCTTTGCTACACCTTCGGCGGATATCTGAAGCGGATTTCGCCCCAGGCCCTGAAGCGGGCCCCGCTGCCGACCCTGGAAGAGAGCCTGGAGGAAAGCCCCCGCTTCCTCTTCCAGACCACCACGGCGGAAACCTTGTATATCTTTACGGATCATGGCAACTGCTATCCCCTGCAGATCAGTAAGCTACAGGAATTCAAGCCCCGGGATCGGGGGCAGCTGCTCTCCGGCGTGCTTGCCGAGATCGAGGAAGGGGAAAAGGCGCTGCTGATGTTCACCGCCTCCCCCGCCGCCCTGGAGAAGATGCCGGATCTCCTGTTCGTTACCTCCCAGGGCATGGTCAAGCGCACCGCCGCCGCCGATTACGCCGTCCGCAGCAAGAAATATCCCGCCCTGAGCCTGAAAAAGGAGGACAAGCTGCTGGATGTCCAGCTGTCCCAGGGGGATCAGGATCTGCTGCTCCTCTCCGCCCAGGGCATGAGCATTCGATTCCCCCTGAGCTCCGTCCCCGTGCAGGGGCGCGTCGCCAGTGGCGTCAAGGGCATGTCGGTGGAACCGGGCGACCAGGTTTGCTGGTTCAGCCAGCTGAGCGAAAAATCAGAGGTGGTACTGATTTCGGATCGGGGCTGGGGAAAGCGGGTTCCTCAGGATCAGTTCGAACCCCAGAACCGGGCTGGCAAGGGTGTTCGCTGCTTCCCCTTCAATAAAAACGGCTCCAATGGCCGCGTCCTGGTCGGCATCTGGCTGGGCGAGGAAGGCGTTCCCTGCGAGCTGCTGGTCTCCCAGGTTCGCTCCCCCGTCTCCCGCCTCCAGGAATCCGAGATCCTGTTGCAAAACAAGCAGGGCAAGGGCATGCCCTACATCATGGCCGTCCTGGACGATGTGGTTACGGGCGTAATGGGGATCAGCGCAGTGGAGAACGATACAGAACAAAACAAATAATTTTTAGGAGGAACATACCATGGCAAGACAAAATTTCGGCGGATTCGGTGGCGCAAACCCTCAACAACTGATGCGCCAGGTGCAAAAAATGCAGCAGCAGCTGCAAGAAGCCCAGGAAAAACTGGAAGAAGCGGAATACGAAGCTTCCTCCGGCGGCGGCATGGTGGCCGTCAAGGTCAGCGGCAAACGTGAGCTGACCTCCATCACCATTGATCCCCAAGTGGTGGACCCGGACGACATCGAAATGCTGCAGGATCTGATCCAGGCCGCGGTGAACGAAGCCCTCCGGAAGGGCGAGGAAGCTCGGGAAACCACCATGAACAAGATGGCCCCCGGCATGGGCATGGGCGGAATGTTCTGATCATGAGCGAACAAATTGAACCCATCGCCAACATGGCCGCGGAGCTGAACCGGCTTCCGGGCATTGGGAAGAAAACCGCTCAGCGCCTGGCCTATTTCGTGGCTTCCATGCCCTTGGAGGACGTGCGCTCCCTGGCCGTGGCCCTATGGGAAGGCCGGAAGGCTATCCGCTTCTGCCAGCGCTGCGGAAACTACGCGGCCTCCGATACCTGCGCCATCTGCGGAGATTCCTCCCGGAATAACGGCCAGCTCTGCGTGGTGCGGGATCCCCGGGATGTGGCGGCCATCGAGCGGATGCACGAGTATGCCGGGCTGTATCATGTGCTGCACGGCACCCTCTCCCCCATGGATGGCATCGGCCCGGATCAGATTCGTGTCAAGGAGCTCCTGGCCCGCCTGAGCTCGGAGAAGATCGACGAGGTCATCCTGGCCACCAATCCAGACGTGGAAGGAGAAGCCACCGCCTCTTATCTAGCCCGGCTGTTGAAGCCCATGGGGGTCCGCTGTACCCGCATCGCCCATGGCGTGCCGGTGGGCGGCGATCTGGAATATACCGACGAGGTCACCCTCCAGAAAGCCCTGGAAGGGCGAAGAGAAATGTAAAGAAAATGACGGATCAACTTTTCCTGATCATTGCACTGCTATTGTTGGCCTGTGTCGTGCTGCTGATCATCCTGCTGGTACGCCAGAATGCCGGCCTCCTGCGGCAGGAGGATGCCCGGCTGCGCCAAGAGCATGGCTTGGAAAACCTGGGTAATCAGCTATTGGACGAGCTGGACGCCCAGCGGGACCAAACCATGGATTCTCTCTATCAGGGAAATCAGCATCTGATGGCCACCCTGAGCCAGATGGGGCAAAGCCAGTCCACCCTGCTGGAAAACATGCTGGCCTCCGTCTATAAGGGCCTGGGGGAAATGCAGTCCGTGGCCTCCGGGGTGACGGATCTGAAAAAGGTCATGACCAACGTAAAGACCCGGGGCATCTGGGGAGAAATGCAGCTGGACCATCTCATGCGGCAGATGCTTTCCCCTGGACAGTACGCGGAGAATGTGGAAGTGGTGCCCCAATCCGGGGAAAGGGTGGAATTCGCCATTCGCCTGCCGGATCAGCAGGGGAACTTCGTTTGGCTGCCGGTGGACAGCAAATTTCCCCAGGAGAGCTATCTCCGCCTGGTGGAGGCCTCCCAGAAGGGGGACGCGGCCGCCGCGGAGGAAGCCCGCAAGGCCCTGGTGCGTCGGCTGAAAAACGAGGCAAAAACCATCGCGGAGAAGTACATCTCCCCGCCGGACACCGCCGATTTCGCCTTCATGTTCCTCCCCACGGAGGCCCTGTATGCCGAAGCGCTGCAGAGCCCGGACCTGGTGGAAAGCATCCAGCGGGATTATCGGGTGGTCATCTCCGGCCCCGGAAACTTTGCCGCCATGCTCAGCGCCCTGCAGATGGGGTTCCGGACCCTGACCATTGAGCAGCGCTCCGCGGAGGTTTGGCACCTGCTGAGCCAGGTGGAAACGGAATTCGCCCGCTTCACGGAAAGCCTGGAGGAGACCCGCAAGCGCCTGAACCAGGCGGAGGAAGCCATGGACAGCGCCGTCTCCCGGGCCCGCTCTTTGCAGCGAAAGCTGAAGGATATTGATGAAAACTGAAAGGAGATTTGAACCAATGTCAATCAAAACCGAAGTATGGGGCCAGAGCCCCAAGGGCAAGGATGTCCATCGCTTTACCCTGACCAACGCCATGGGCGCCTCCATCTCCGTCATCGAGTGGGGTGCCATCCTGCAGAGCATCATCGTACCGGATGCCGGCGGCAACATGGACGATGTGGCCCTGGGCTTTGACAACCTGGAGGCCTATCTGAAGCCCCATGGCTCCATGGGCGACACGGTGGGCCGCTATGGCAACCGCATCGGCGCCGGCAAGTTCTCCATCGACGGAGTGGAGTATCAGGTGGCCCTGAATGATCACGGCATCAACCACCTCCACGGCGGCAAGGTCGGTTTCGCATCCCATTTCTGGACCGGCACCCCCAAGGAAGGCGATCATGAGGATTCCGTTTCCTTCCATCGGATCTCCCCCGACGGCGAGGAAAACTATCCCGGCAATCTGGATGTCACCGTCACCTATACCTGGAACGACACCTGCGATCTGACCATCCGTTACGAGGCCACCACGGATCGGCCCACCCTATGCAACCTGACCAACCACACCTATTTCAACCTGGCGGGTCATGACCACGGCACCATCAAGGATCATATCGTCTCCGTGGATGCGGACGTCATCACCAAGGTGGATGAGCATCTGATCCCCACCGGGGATTATCTGCCCGTGCTGGGCACGCCCCTGGATCTGCGGGACGGCCTGCTGGTGGAGGACGGCCTGGCTGTCATGGATTCCTGCCCCCAGATGATCCCCGCCGGCGGATATGACCACAATTTCGTGCTGGTGAAGGGTGAAGCCATGGGCTATGCCGCCAGCGTCTTCCACGAGGAATCCGGCCGGTACATGGAGGTGTTGACCGATCAGCCCGCCATTCAGTTCTATTCCGCCTGCACCACCCATCTGGAGGGCGGCAAGGACGGCGCCACCTATGAGCCCTTCTCCGGCTTCTGCCTGGAAACCCAGCATTGCCCGGATGATCCCAACCACAGCAACTTCCCCGGAACCACCATTCTCCGTCCCGGCCAGAAGTACGACACCACCACCATCTACGCCTTCCGCGCGGATGACTAAACGACATTCACAAAAAGATCCCGATCGTCCAACGACGGTCGGGATCTTTTTGTGAATCTATCAGGATCACATTTACATCTTGTGTTCGTCCACCAGTTTCTGCAGCTCCTCCATGAAGGTTCCCAGATCGGTAAACTTCCGGTACACAGCGGCGAAGCGAACATAGGCCACATCGTTTAAGTTTTTCAACTCCATCATGACGATATCGCCGATCTTCTCTGTGGGGATTTCCCCGTCCATGGTGGCGTAGCACTGCTGTTCCACCCGGGCCACGATCTCGTCAATCTCCGGCATGCTGACCGGCAGCTTATCGCAGGCGTGGACGATGCCCGCCTTGATTTTCTGGCTGTCAAACATCTCCCGCCGTCCGTCCTTTTTCACGACGAACAAGGGGTTCATCTCCACCTTTTCATAGGTGGTAAACCGCCGGCCGCAGTTGGTGCACTCCCGCCGGCGGCGAATGCTGTTTCCATCGTCCGTGGGCCGGGAATCAATCACCTTGCTGTCCGTGCAGCTGCAATATTGGCACCTCATCCTTCCAATCCTCCCAGCTGCTTGAAGAGCTCCTCATTCGCCGTGTACAGCTGCTGATACAGCGCGTAAACTTTGGCGTACTTCGGCACGTTCTCCGGGATGGGAGCCTGGGCGGGATTCACATGAATCATCTGACGGCAGGCTTCCTGCACGGAGGGATACAGTCCCGCGCCTACGCTGGCCAGAATCGCCACACCCAGGGCGGGGCCTTCGGTGTTCACCGTGGTGGCCACCGGGCAGTTCATCACGTCCGCCAGCATCTGCCGCCACAGGGGGCTCTTTCCGCCGCCGCCACAGGCCAGCATCGTCTCCGGCGCGACGCCCATGCCCGCCAGAATGTTCAGACAATCGTTCAGGCTGTAGCTAACGCCTTCCATTACCGCCCGCAGCAGATCCCGCCGCTGATGCATGGCGCTGAGGCCAAAGAAGATGCCCCGGCAGTCGCTGTCCAGGTGAGGCGTCCGCTCGCCCATGAGGTAGGGCGCGTAGATCAGCTTGTTGGCGCCGATGGGGCTCTTCGCCGCTTCCTGATTGGTCAGCTCGTAGGGATCCACCCCCATCTGGGCTGCCGCTTCCTTTTCCGCAGCGCAGAAGGTATCCCGGAACCATTTCAGGCTCAGGCCCGCCGCTTGGGTGACGCCCATGACATGCCAAGCCCCCGGCACAGCGCAACAGAAGGTATGCACCCGGCCCTTGGGGTCGATGGCCAGCTTGTCCGTGTGGGCAAAGACCACCCCGCTGGTCCCGATGGTGGTAAAGGCCTTCCCGTCCTCCACCACGCCGGTCCCCACCGCGGCAGCCGCATTATCTCCCGCGCCGCCGACAACCAGCGTCTTTTCGCTCAGACCCGTCTTCGCCGCCGCTTCGGCGGAAATATGCCCCGTCACCTCGCAGCTTTCGTAAACCTTGGCCAGCAGATTCTTGTCGATATCCAAAATTTGCAGCAGCTCATCGCTCCAGCAGCGGTTCGGCACGTCCAGCATCTGCATGCCGCTGGCGTCGGAAACCTCGGTAGCAAAATCCCCCGTCAGCACGTAGCGCACATAATCCTTGGGCAGCAGCACATGCTTGCAACGGGCATAGTTTTCCGGCTCGTGATTCCGGACCCAGATCAGCTTACTCAGGGTGAACCCCGGCAGGGCGGGATTCGCGGTAATCCGGATCAGGTTTTCATAGCCCACCTTTTCCGTAATCTCCTCGCATTCCTTGGCCGTCCGCTGATCGCACCAGATGATGGAGGGACGAATCACCTCTCCCTTTTCGTCCAGCATGACCAGCCCGTGCATCTGGCCGCTGATACCCAGAGACACCACATCTTCCTTATCTACGCCGCTCTTAGTCAGCACGGTTTGAATCGTCGCGATGGCGGCATTGGCCCAATCGGAGGGCAGCTGCTCGGCCCAACCGTTCTGCGGCTGATACATAGGATATTCCACTGTGGCGGAGCAAATCCCCTTCCCTTCCTGGTCAAAGAGCACTGTTTTCGTTCCAGATGTTCCCAGATCAATTCCCAGTACGTATTTCATTATTAACCCCCAAAACACAAAATATAGTGGTTCCGTTGCTGAGTCTCATTATATAGTTGTGGTCTGCCAATGTCAAGAATAGTTTTTTGCTACATAATTTCTACACAATCTTGTGATATGATCCTGCCATTCACAGAAAGGAAGTGTGTTTTAGTGAAACGTATGAAATCTGCAGCCCTTTTCCTCCTCCTGCTGGCAGCAGCCCTTGTGTTGGTCGGATGCAGTGCCAATTCTGAAAAGAACGGTGCGAACGATTCCGCCGCCCTGATCTTCAGCTCTGCTGAATTGACCCAGGATCCCACCTTTGTGGATTGGACTCAGAATGGTACGGCCATGCAGCTCATCGCCCGCAAGGACGAAGCAGGCACGGTGCGCCTGGCTTTTAACACCTGCCAATCCTGCGGCGGATCGCCCTATGCCTGGTTTGAATACATTGGCGATAATACACTACAGTGCCAGAACTGCGGACTGAAATTCCCCCTGGATACGGTGGGAACCACCAAGGCTGCGGGCTGCAATCCGGTTACCATCACGGATTTTTCCACGGATGGCGACACGGTCACCGTGCCCCGGAAGGTGCTGGCCGAGAACGCGGAACGCTTTACAAATTGGAAGAAGATTAAGGAATGAGCACGCTAAAGAAAACCTGGCATATCGCCGGCATGCACTGTCCCCACTGCGAGACCGCCATTCTCCGCGCGGTGGGCAAGCTGGAAGGCATTTCCCAGCCCGAGGCGGACTATCGGGCCGGTACCTTGACAGCGCAGTGGACAGAGAGCCTGCTGCCGGAGGAAAAGCTGGCGGAATGCATCTCTGAAGCCGGCTATGAGC
Source organism: Clostridia bacterium (assembly GCA_017464305.1). Classification (GTDB taxonomy): domain Bacteria; phylum Bacillota; class Clostridia; order Christensenellales; family Aristaeellaceae; genus Aristaeella. Next base: position 135,111 of record JAFUDS010000026.1, read on the forward strand.
TGAAGCTTGAAAAGAAAAGCGTTCCCCGCAGGATGTTGACTCTGCTGTGTACGCTGCTGGCCCTTGTGGCGCTGTATCTGCTGTTCGCGGTCACTCCGCTGGAGGGCATGCTCAGTTCCTTCCCCACTGCCCGTGCGGGGATGAGCCTGGGGGCGCTGTTTGTGGTAGGCTTGCTTACCTCCCTCCACTGCGTGGCCATGTGCGGCGGGATCAATTTGGCCCATAGCGCTGCATCTGCTCAATCTGGCGGGAAAGTCAGTGCGTCGAACATCCAATATAACGCGGGGCGCTTCATCTCCTATACTGTGGTTGGCGGGATCGTCGGCGCGCTGGGATCCGTGCTGCGCATCAGCACGGCTGTACAGTCGGGGATCCAGATCGTTGCGGCCATATTCATGGTTTTGATGGCGCTCAACATGCTGGATATCGGCGGATGGAAAGCCATGATGCCTACCTTGCCCGTGGGGCTTCGGGCTCGCTTGCTGGGAAAACGGAAGAACTCTTCCCTGTGGATCGGGCTGATCAACGGCCTCATGCCCTGCGGCCCCTTGCAGGCCATGCAGCTATATGCCCTGTCTACGGGCAGCTGGTATATGGGTGCCCTGTCCATGGCCAGCTTCTGTCTGGGAACCATCCCGTTGATGCTGGGCTTTGGCCTGGTCAGCGGCAAGCTAAACAAACGCTTCGCCAAGCCCATGCGGATTGCCTCCGGCGCCCTGGTGCTGGTGATGGGCATGGCGATGCTGACAAGAGGCTTGTCCCTTTCCGGCGTTCAGGTAAAGCTGCCTGGCCAGCTGACCCAGGCGGACGCAGCCGTCGTTGAGGAGGGTTATCAAAACGTCTCCTCCGAGCTGGATTGGCGGGGGTACCCGGATATCACCGTGAAGGCGAATGTGCCTGTTCACTGGGTGATTCACGCAGATGAAGGCAAAATTACTGGCTGTAATAACGAAATGGTTATTCCTGGATTGAACCTGCGCGTTCCTTTACAGGAAGGAGACAACGTGGTAGAATTTACAGCTGCTCAACCCGGCGTAATCCCATACACCTGTTGGATGGGCATGCTGCATGGGTCGATTACTGTGGAAGAATAACAGAGGAGATATCAATTTATGGAACAATATATTGTTACTGGCATGAGCTGTGCCGCGTGTCAGGCCCGCGTGGAAAAAGCGGTCAGCAAGGTGCCGGGTGTCACCAATTGCTCCGTCAGCCTGTTGACGAACTCCATGAGCGTGGAGGGCTCCGCCTCTGCCCAGGCCATCATCAGCGCAGTGGAGGAGGCGGGATACGGCGCCTCTTTGAAATCCACCGCGATGACCGCGGAATCCAGCGTCTCGGCGGAGGAGGAAGCCTTAAAGGATCGGGAGACGCCGATTCTGAAGAAGAGGCTCATCGCCTCCATCATTCTGCTGATCCCGCTGCTTTATCTTTCCATGGGCCATATGATGTGGGGCTGGCCGCTGCCGGCCTGGTTCGATGGCAACCATGTGGCCATGGGGATGGTGCAGCTTGTGCTGACTGGGTTGATCATGGTGATCAATCAAAAATTCTTCGTCAGCGGATTCAAAGCGCTGTGGCATCGGGCGCCTAATATGGACAGCCTGGTGGCCCTGGGCGCTTCCGCTTCCTTCCTGTGGAGCCTCTATGTCCTCTTCGCCATGACTAGGGCTGTGGTGGATGGAAACGAAGCCGCGGTCATGACCTACATGATGGATTTCTATTTTGAATCCGCCGCTACGATTTTGACCCTAATCACCGTGGGCAAGATGCTGGAGGCCCGCGCCAAGGGAAAGACCACCGACGCTTTAAAGGGGCTCATGAATTTAGCTCCCAAGACCGCCGTTTTGCTGCGGAACGGGGTTGAGGTCGAAGTGCCCATCGCCCAGGTGAAGCAAGGCGACGTCTTTGTTGTTCGCCCTGGCGACAGCATCCCAGTGGATGGTGTCGTCATTGAAGGCAGCAGCGCCGTCAACGAAGCAGCGCTGACGGGAGAAAGCGTGCCAGCGGATAAGATTGTCGGGGATACCGTTTCCGCCGCCACCGTGAATCAGTCCGGATTCCTGAAATGCCAGGCCACCCGGGTGGGCGAAGATACTACCCTGAGCCAGATTATCCGCATGGTCAGCGACGCGGCCGCCACCAAGGCGCCCATCGCCAAGATCGCGGACAAGGTTTCCGGCATTTTCGTTCCGGTCGTTATCGGAATCGCCATTGTAACCGCGCTGGTATGGTTGCTGGTGGGCAAAGAAACGGGCTATGCCCTGGCGCGTGGCATATCTGTATTGGTCATTTCCTGCCCCTGTGCCTTGGGTCTGGCGACCCCTGTGGCCATCATGGTTGGTAATGGTGTAGGCGCGAAAAACGGAATTTTGTTTAAAACCGCCGCTTCCTTGGAGGAAACGGGTCGAGTACAAATCGTAGCCCTGGACAAGACCGGAACCATTACCCAGGGCGAGCCGCGGGTGACCGATCTGTGCCCCGCTGCAGGATATGATGAAAAAACGCTCCTGACTTTGGCCGCCTCTGTGGAACAGCTCAGCGAGCATCCCCTGGCCAAGGCGATTCTTTGGGAGGCTCAGGATCAAAATCTTCCTCTGGAAAAAGCAACTGATTTTGAGGCGCTGCCTGGCAATGGTATTCGCGCTTCCGTGGGTCAAGGAAAAATCATCGGCGGCAGCCTGTCCTACATTCGCTCCCAAATTCAGCTTCCGGACGATGTAGCTCAAAGAGCAAATCAGCTTTCTGAGCAAGGAAAGACTCCCCTGCTGTTCAGTCTGAACGATCAGCTCATTGGCATGATCGCCGTTGCGGACGTCATCAAGGAAGACAGCCCCCAAGCCATTGCAGAGCTGCGGAGCATGGGTGTTCGCGTGGTCATGTTGACGGGGGATAATGAGAGGACCGCCAAGGCGATTGGTCAGCAGGCCGGTGTGGACGAGGTCATTGCCGGTGTGCTGCCGGACGGCAAGGAGCAGGTGATTCGTCAGCTGCAGGAGAAAGGCAAGGTCGCTATGGTAGGCGACGGCATCAATGACGCCCCTGCTTTAACCCGGGCCGATATGGGCATCGCCATTGGCGCTGGAACGGATATTGCCATTGACGCGGCGGATGTGGTGTTGATGAAGAGCCGTCTATCCGATGTGCCCGCCGCGATTCGGCTCAGCCGGGCTACGCTGCGGAACATCCATCAGAACCTCTTCTGGGCGTTCATCTACAATGTGATCGGGATTCCGCTGGCTGCGGGCGTCTTTATTCCCCTGTTTGGATGGACCCTGAATCCCATGTTCGGAGCCGCCGCCATGAGCCTCAGCAGCTTCTGCGTTGTCAGCAATGCCTTGCGCTTGAACTTTGTTCGCCTCCGGGGAAAGAATGATCAGCAGGTTTCACAACCGGCTGTCGAGATGAAAACCACGGCGACGGCGCCGGCTCCCCAGGTTCGGATGGAGGTCAGCATCGAAGGCATGATGTGCGAGCACTGTGAAGCACGGGTCAAAAAGGCGATTGAGTCCATTCCTGGCGTCCTCAGCGCTTCTGCGGATCATCAGACAGGAATAGCGACCGTAAAGGCCGAGCGGCCGATCGAGGAAGCGGCGCTGAAGCAGGCCGTGGAAGCGGCGGATTATCAGGTAACGGGCTGCACGGTGATTGTATAAGGAAAGGCGGAAACCATGAAGCATTTAAGAAAAATCTTGCTCCTGCTGTTGGCGGGAATCCTGCTGCTGAATACCGCAGCCTTTGGCGAGAAATCCGTCACCGATTCCCTTTCCGCCCAGGAGATCACAGCCGTGGAGCTGATTGACCTCTTGTACGGAAATACGGACAGTGACTATATCGGGCAGATGATCCGGGTGGAGGGCTTTTTTAGCCCGGAAACCTACGAAATCGATGGTCTCCCCTTTTATGATCTGGTGATTGTAGAACCTAACTCCTGCTGCGCGGAAGCGGTTCCCTATACGATGAACCCAGATATTACAGAATTTCCGGCCTATGGAACGCCGATTCAGCTGATCGGAATGCTGGAAGAAGTAGAGGTCGATGGCGAGTTCTCCGTCAGGATTCAAAACGCGATTATTTCCTGGGAGCAGGCCCTATGAACATTCTGATCATTGATGATGAAAAAATGATCCGGGAATCCATCGTAGCTTTCCTGGAACATCAAAACTATTCCTGCTTCTCCGCGCCTAACGGCGCGGAGGGGCTTTTGTTGTTTGATCAAAACAGGATCGACTGTATCATTCTGGATCTCATGCTGCCGGATATGAGCGGCGAAGAAATTTGCAAAATCATCCGAAAGGAATCCGATGTCCCGATCATTATGCTGACAGCGAAAAGCATGGAAGTGGATCTGTTGAACGGTTTTTCGTTAGGCGCGGATGATTACATGGTGAAGCCTTTCAGCCTGAAGGAGCTATCCGCCCGCGTAGCGGCCGTGATTCATCGCTGGCAGGGACGCCTGGCCCAGGATACGGGGATTCGCCTGGGAGAACTGATCATGGAGGAGGATTCCCATACCCTGACAAAAAGAGGCTCCCCCATTGAATTAACCCCTGTGGAATGGCGAATTCTCTACGTATTAATGAAAAACAGACAAAAGGTTTTCCAGCGGGAGGAATTGATTGAAGCCGCGTTCGGAATCACCTACGACGGTTTTGACCGCGCGATTGATACCCACATCAAGAATTTGCGAAAAAAAATAGAGGATGATCCCCGGAATCCGGTCTATATTCTTACGGTCTATGGTTTGGGATACAGAATGGGGGAAGGAAAGCCATGAAGAAAAGCCTACGGTTTCAGCTGTCCTTCAGCAGCGCACTGCTCGTTCTGCTAACGGTCTGTATCATCGCGCTGTCTGCTCATTTCTCCATTCAACGTCAGTTCGATCAATACATTATGGAGCGTCAAGCCGCCCACGCGGCTTCCCTGGCGGAATCCATCATTTCCCAATATGACGTCCAGCAGGACAGCTGGAATTTGGACTATCTGCACGGGTTCGGTATGTATGCCCTGAGCGATGGCTACATCATGAAGGTATATGACACTTCCGGCGCTTCCGTCTGGGATGCTGAAAACCACGATATGACGCTGTGTCATGGCATCATGGAATCCATCTGGACCAGAATGCATCAGCAGAAGCCGGACACCAATGTGTCCTTGATCACCGATACAATCAATCTATCGATGGACGATGGCATGGTGATCGGCCACGTGGACGTGCAGTATTATAGTCCCAATTATTCCCGGGAGAGCGATTTTGGATTCTTGGAGGCCCTGGATCATCTGTTGATCTTCGCCGCCATCGCTTCGCTGGTGATCGCGATTGTATTGGGCTTGTGGATGGCCCGGCGAATTGCCAAGCCGCTTTCGGACGCGACCCAGGCCGCGCGGGAAATTTCCAGCGGCCATTATGACACCCGCATCCCGCCGCATAGCGGATCTGCGGAGCTCACCACCCTGACCTCCGCGGTGAATCAAATGGCCCAGGATCTGGAAAGTCAGGAAGAGCGAAAGCGTCGCCTGACTACGGATGTGGCCCACGAGCTGCGCACGCCGATTACCAACATCTCCTCCTACCTGGAGGCAATGGCGGAAGGCATCTGGGAGCCGACGCCGGAACGCCTGACAGAATGTCACCAAGAGGCGCAGCGAATCGCTGGGATTGTAGGCCAGCTGGAAGCGTTGCATCGCAGCGAGGATCAAAGCGTCCATGTCACCAAATCCGCGATTCAGCTTCGTTCCCTGTGCGAATCGGTGGCTTCCACCTTTGCCCGCCCGTTGGAAGAGCGAAATATAAAGTGCGAAATCGAGGGCGAGGATTTGATCCTCCAAACGGATGGAGACAAGCTGCGCCAGATCCTGATCAATCTGCTTTCCAATGCCATCAAATACTCCCCGGACGGGACAGACATCACGATATCTCTTCGCCAATCCAAAAACAATGCCCAAATCCGTGTTGCGGATCAGGGCATCGGTATTCCCCCTGCGGAACAGGCCTTGATTTTCGAACGATTTTATCGCACGGATCTTTCCCGCTCCAGGGAGACCGGCGGCGCCGGCATCGGTCTGGCGATCACGAAGGCCTTGACAGAGCAATTGGGAGGAACGATTTCCGTGGAAAGTCAGGTCAATAAAGGAAGCGTTTTTACAGTCACCTTCCCGCTTTAGGATAAGGCTTGCAGCTTCGCGACTTCCCTTTCCGTTAACCTGCGCCATTGCCCCCGGGGCAAGTCCCCCAGAGAAATGGGACCGAACTCTACTCGCTTGAGGCTGACAACCTGATGTCCGATGGCTTCCAGCATCTTCCGAACCTGACGATTTCGACCTTCATGGATGGATATCAGCAGCACGGTATCGAAGGCTTCCCGCCGAATCAGCCTGACCTGGGCGGGAGATGTTAATTTGTCGTCGATCATGACCCCAGCGCGCAAACGTCGAATCTCCTCCTCGGAAACCTGATTCGATGCTTTGACCAGATAGACTTTGCTCACCTCGTGGCTTGGATGCAGCAACCGATTCATCAAATCACCATCGTTGGTGAGCAGAATCAGCCCTTCGCTGTCAAAATCCAACCGGCCCACGGGAAACAGGCGAACAGGATAATCTCTAAACTTATCCATCACGGTGGGCCGGCCCTCCGGGTCGGAAACGGTGGTCACTTCTCCAATTGGTTTGTAATAAGCAAGATAATGCTTTTCCGCTTCCGGCCGAACCAGCTCTCCTGAGACGGAAACCCTGTCCTTTTCCTCATCTACCTGCACGCCCATTTCTCGAACGGTGAGTCCGTTGACTTGCACCAGACCGTCCAGAATCATCTGTTCCGCCCGCCGGCGGGAGGCCACGCCGCATAAAGCCAGGTACTTTTGTAAACGCATCATTTTCTTCTGTTCCTGTTCTATCGAAATTTTATAGTGGGCACTTTTCATCCAACACCCGATGGGTGTATTTCCGCAGCCCGGATTTCATCTCGGTCATGGTATGCCCGTGGCCGATCAGCTTATACTTGTAGGTCGTCAATCCGTCCAGCCCCATGGGCCCGCGGGAATGGAGCTTCCCGGTGGCAATCCCCACCTCGGCGCCCAATCCATACACGAAGCCATCCGCAAAGCGAGTGGATACATTCCGGTATACTCCCGCGCTGTCCACCTGATTCAGGAACACGGCCGCGGAAGCGTCATTCTCCGTGATGATGCAGTCCGTATGATGGGAACCGTAATGATTGATATGTTGAATGGCAGCGTCCAGCGAGGAAACGATACGAATGGACAAGATGGTGTCCAGATATTCGGTAAACCAATCCTTCTCCGTTGCGGCCTTGCAGGCGATCAGCTGTCGGGTAGCTTCATCCCCCCGAATCTCTACGCCCCGCTCCTGCAGCAGCTGCGCAAATGTGGGCAGAAAACGTTCTGCAATGGCCTCATGGACCAGAAGGGTTTCCTCTGCGTTGCAGACGGAAAGATTCTGTACCTTGCTATCCAGGGCCACCTGAAACGCAATGTCCAGATCAGCGTCCTGATCCACGTATACGTGGCAAATTCCATCCGCGTGTCCCAGCACGGGGATACGGCTGTTATCCATAATGTACCGGACGAAGGCGTTGCTGCCCCGGGGAATAATGAGGTCAATTAGCTCATCTTCCTTCAGCATGGCCGCCACATCCTCCCTACTTTCCATCAGCTGGGCCGCGTCCCCCGGCAAGCCGGCTTGGGTAAGGGCGGTTTGTACGGACTGGATCAGGGCTTGATTGGTGCGCAGCGCTTCCCTGCCCCCTTTTAGCAGCGCGGCATTGCCGCTTTTGATGGCCAAAGAAGAAATCTGAATCAACGCGTCCGGGCGGCTTTCAAAGATTACACCGATGACGCCGATGGGACAGGTCACCCGATACAGCTTCAGCCCCTCCGTCAGCTCATGACAAAACACGGTTTCACCGATGGGATCCGGCAAATCCCGCAGAGAAAGCAGCCCCTCCTGTACCTGTTTTAGCTTGCTGTGGTCGAAATTCAACCGAGCCAGCAGCGGGGCGGCCAACCCTTCCTGCAGCGCCTGTTCACAGTCCTGTTGATTGGCCGCGAAAATGGCATCCTGGTCTTTTTCCAATTGTTCAGCCATTTTCAGCAAAGCTAAATTTCGTTGATCCACCTTGGCGGTGGATAAAGCATAGAAAGCCTCTCTGGCCCGAGTGGCCATTTCAGAAAGATTCATCGCGTTTGCGCCTCCTTTCCAGGATCGCTTTAGTATATCAAAGAAATGTTGAGTTGAAAAGAGCGGAATCTTTTGGTATACTACCCTGGAAGGAGGGATTTGGGCATGCCGCATCAAAAGGGCGTTAAAGTAATCGCCACCAACAAAAAGGCCTTCCATGATTATTTTGTGGAGGAGAAGTTTGAGTGCGGCATTGTGTTGTTCGGCACAGAAGTGAAAAGCGTCCGTTTGGGGAAGGTAAATCTCAAAGAGAGCTGGGCCCAGGTCCGTAAGGGTGAAATCTGGGTCGAAGGGATGCATATCAGCCCCTACGAGCAAGGGAACATCTTTAATCGGGATCCCCTGCGTCCCAAAAAGCTGCTGATGCACAAGAAGGAGATCCTGAAGCTGGAAGGCCAGGTGATGCGTCAGGGCTTTACCCTGGTTCCCCTGGAGGTTTATCTGAAGGATGGCCGCATGAAGGTGCAACTTGGCCTCTGCAAGGGTAAACAGCTGCACGACAAGCGCGACAGCATGGCCAAGCGCGATTCCGATCGGGAAATTCAGCGCGCATTGCGCAATCGGCAAAAGTAATACCAGGTTTGCGTTTTCCGCTTTGTCAGGGAGTATCATTTTTGCAACATCGCTATTTCTTTTTATGGGGATGATCCGGTTTCGACGGGGATAGCGAAGGCAGGATAAGCGAGCCGCGGCCCCTGTACCGCGTATCAACGGGGAAAAACAATAACTGACAATAGCGAATACGCTTTCGCGGCGTAATGCCGCGCGTCGGCCCTGAGCGCCTGCGGCTCAGCAAGTCGGCGTCATTGACGCAGGGAACGAGCTCCGCCTAAGCTTTGCAGCGGCGCCCGTATTCATGAAGCTACCTTCCCCGCAGTCTTTCCGCGGACGGCGTCGGAAGGGAATTTTAATCACGGAATGCGCTCGGAGAAAGTCCTGTTAACGGATCTTCGGACAGGGGTTCGACTCCCCTCATCTCCACTTAAGTCACCTTATACGAACCGCTCAGGTCTACATCAAGGCCGGGTTGGTCATACTGGTGACCCAGCTGAATCCAGACGACAAATGTTCTGGATAAAAAAGGCTTCAACTTCCCATCTGGGGTTGAAGCTTTTTTGTTTTCCAGACTTGCTTCACGATATACAGCAAGGATAAAAAAGGCCCTCGCAGCAAAACTGCGAGGACTTTTCGTGCGGTCGACGGGACTTGAACCCGTACCCATTGCTGGACACGCCCCTCAAACGTGCGCGTATGCCGATTCCGCCACGGCCGCATTACTCGGTGATTTTAGCACTTTTCATGCACCGTGTCAAGGCGATTCTTCGCGTTCAACAGCCGTGGGGAGACCCCCAAAAAGAAAGGTGAGAGGTTCGGCATTACCCGTTAGAAAGCATTGTCTTTACAGCAGAATTTTTCCCTTGGCAATGTTTTTGCCCGTTTCCTTGTCAAAGAGAACGGCGGCTTTGTGGAAGGAGAACCTGACCTTGCTGTCCACGGGATAATCCACATCCCCAAACACAACCGCGGTCAAGGGGGTACCCTGAACATCCAGCTTCACCGTGGTTTCCATGCCGGAGGGCAAGGTGGAGTAGACCGTAGCCTCCAGCACCCCTTCCTCATCGATATGAATGTATTCGGGCCGAATTCCTACCTTTACATCTTTATTCTTTGGAACTTCTCCAGCGATGGATTCAAACTTCGCCTTCATTCCGCCAAAGGAAAGCTGGCCCCCTTCACCAATGTGTCCTTCTACAAAGTTGATGGTCGGATTGCCCATAAAGTCGGCAACGAACACATTGGCTGGATTGTTGTACATTTCCAGCGGAGGCGCGTATTGCTGCAGAAGTCCATTTTCCATAATGCAAACCCGAGTGGACAGGGTCATGGCCTCCAGCTGGTCGTGGGTTACATACACGAAAGTGGAGTCCGTATCCCGATGCAGGCGCTTCAACTCCGTCCGCATCTCCATACGCAGCTTGGCGTCCAGGTTGGAAAGAGGTTCATCCATGAAAAGCACCTTTGGCCCCGGAGCCAGCGTGCGGGCGATGGCCACCCGCTGCTGCTGTCCGCCGGAAAGCTCGCTGGGATATCGTTTTTCGAAAGGCTCAATGCGTAGCATTTCCAGCAGCTCTGTTACCCGAGCTCGGATCCGGGCTTTATCCCATTTCAGGTTTTCCAAGCCAAAGGCAATGTTCTGGTATACCGTCATATGGGGCCAGAGGGCGTAGTTTTGGAAAAGAAAGCCGACATCCCGCTTAATGGGCGGCAGATTGATCCCCTTGTCCGCGTCGAAAACGGTTTTACCATCGATGGTAATGACGCCTTCCGTGGGCGTTTCCAACCCGGCGATCATCCGCAGCGTGGTGGTTTTACCGCATCCGGAGGGGCCTAAAAGGGTGATGAATGCATTGCTTTCGATCTCTAAATTCAGTGATTCCACCGCCACAAATTTACCAAATCTTTTCGATACGTTTTTCAGAATAATTTCTGGCATTTTATCCACCCACTCCTTTGTCAATTGATGCGCCGGTCAGCTTGTTGACGATAAAGTTGATCAGGAGGACCACGATGATGATCAACAGGTTGATGGCGTTGCCAAACTGGGCCCAGCCCTTCTCAGAATATTGCATCAGCATGGTTGTCAGAATAGTATTGCTGGTGGGAACCAGCAGCACGAACAGGCTCAATTCTCTCATGCAGGATACCATGGGCAGCAGGTATCCACTCAGAAAGCTGGATTTTTGAATCGGGAAAATCACACGGATCATCCGCTTCCACCAGGGGACGCCGGTAATCACCGCCGCTTCCTCAATCTCCCCGGATAACTGCAGCATCGCGTTGACGCCGGAACGGGAGGCGAAGGGAAGATACTTGACGGAGCCCACCAGCCCCAGCAGCAGGAAGCCCCGTAGCCAAGGGATCCGGGAGGACATGGCCAGATAGATGGCACCAAAGGCCAGGGAGGGCATCAAATAAGGGAAGAAGGAAAGACTGTTGACCCAGGAGGCCAGCTTGCTCCCCCGCCGTTTAGCCACGCCATATCCCACCAGAATTCCGCAGGTGCCGGCGATCAGTGCGCAGGTAATGGCCAGGCCCAGACTGTATCCCAAGGCGTTCCAAACCTTCGGATTCAGCAGAATGCCGGTGGAATCCCCCTGATCCAGTCGTTCGGAAAGGTTGGTGCCGATCCAGAAGTCCAGGGTCATATTGCTGAGGGAATAATCCCCCGCCTTAATAATGACAGACTCCAGTGCGAAGGTGATCAGCGGCACCACGGCGACCAGCAGCAGGATGACCACCAGAATGATGGCCAGGGGCCGATTGGCCTTCCCCAGGTTGATCTTGCTGATCTGCCCGGATTTACCTGTCACTGTGGTGAATTGTTTGCGGCTGTTGGTTACCTTTTGATTCAGCAGCAGGATGGCTACGCCGAAGAGGATCATCACCCCGACGATGATATACGCTTGTCCAGGATAGCTGTCCATCAGGGATTTCATTTTGGTGCTCAGCACATAGTACCGCACCGGAGAACCCAGGAAAACAGGTACGGAGTAGGCGCTCATGGAGCTGGCGAAAACCAGCAGGAAGGTGCTGAGCATTGCCGGTTTCACGATGGGCAACGTAATTTTCCAGATAATTCTGGCCCGGCTGGTTTTCAAAATGGTAGCGGCTTCCTCCAGATTCGCGTCCATGTTCCGTAATATGCCGCCAATGAGGATATAGGCGAAGGGTGCGTAATGCAGCCCCAGCACCAGGGCAATCGGAAACGCGCCATAGACAAACCACTCGGGCATATAGACGCCGAAGACAGAGGCCATGATCCCGTTAGAGGTTTTCAGACCGATGTTCACATTCTTAAAGAACGTCTCCCAGAACAGCGCCAACGTCCAGGAGGGCATGATATACGGAAAGGTGAACACTGCGGATACAAATTTCTTATACTTCAGATTGGTACGGGTCACCAGGAAGGCCACCACGCCGCCAAAGAGAATCGCAATTACAGAAGCGGCCACAGAAACAATCAGCGTATTCAGGAAGGGCTGATAAAACTGAATCCAGCTGTAATCATTCTCCGCCGTGGCAAACAGCCGCTCGAAATGATACAGGGAAAGGGAGCCCGCCGTTAATTTAGCCGCTCTCGCCTCTCGCCCTGTATGGATAGTGACGGTCTCCGTCAGCATGGATAGCAACGGATACAGCGTCAACACAGCCAGCGAAATCAGGAACACCAGCAAAATGATATTCGCGGGTTTGCTAAACCATGCCTGTAAGCGCCCCTTGAGCCGACTGGCCTGGAAATTTCGGGTCTGAGCTTGATCCATTCATCCTGTCCCCCTTTCAGGGAAAATAAAAAATGGGCGGGACGGGTTTCGCCGTCCCGCCGGAGAAAATCGCTCCAGAGCGTCCCTCTAAAATTGATTAGTTCTGGCAGTGCTGCAGAATAAAGTCTTCCACTTCGAAGCTGTCCAGGATGTATTCCGCGTCCTCCATCACCAGGGTATCCTTCCATACATCGATGGTCAGATCGCCCTCATTGACGGTGATCGCAGCGTTGGGAGAATAGGCGCCAATGCTCTTGCCCCAGGGCTGGAAGCCTTCCTGCGTCATCAGATATTCAATGAACAGCATGCCGGTATAGGGCCGGGTCGCCTGAGTATTGATCATGGTATACATGGGATACATGAACCCGGCAAAGGGCTTCACTTCATAGCCTTCGGCGGAGGCGTCATACTGCGCCACAGTCAGGTTATCCGTCAGCACGGAGGAGGAGCGCAGCTTGCTCAGCACGAAGAGGCCGATTTTGCCCACGGCAGTTTCCTGGCTGACTTCCTCAGCGATGGAGGTGTCAGACTTGCCGAAGGTTACATTGGCCAGGAACTCAGCCACCCATTTGTAGCCGGCGTTCTTGTACTCGCCCAGGTCAATCGCTTCGCCCTTCCACTCCTCATAGGCGGCGGCCAGCTTGTCAGCCCATTCATCCTTGGTGCACATGACCAGGAAGTTCATGTTGACCTTTTCGCTTTCTGGGTTCTTGAAGATCACGTTGCCCTTCATCTCGGGGGCGGTCAGCTCCCAGACGTTCTTGATGGCGGGAACATTATCGCCCAAGTTGTTGTAGATGAACAGCTTATTGATGTACTGATGCACCAGCGCGGGCTGCTGATCCGCTTCATCCAAGACGTCAGCCACGGCAGCGGGCACGAAATTCAGCACCAGGCCCTCGTCGATGGCATCCGTTAGCTGGGCGCCATCCTGAATCATCACCATGTCGGCGGCAGAATTACCGTTCTCGCTGCGCAGCTTGGTGTAAATTTCCTGATCCTTCAAGTTGTTGGATTCGACGGTGATGTCATACAGGGCGGCAAATTCTTCCGCGGCGGTGGAAATACGGCTGGTATTCCCGTAGACGACAAAGGTTCCGCTCTCCGCCTTGGCCTTTTCGACCAATTCATCATGGCTGAGGGCCTGACCCGCTTCGATATCGGCGGCCACATCCGCCAGAGCGCCTACAGCGCACAGAGCCATCATCAGCGCCAGCAACAGGGATACAAACTTCTTCATGAAAACCTTCCTCCTTTGAGATGATAGTAGTGAAAGAAATATAGCTTCTATGCCGATCCTGGCATAAAATTCAAATAAACACAGCGCAGAGACGCTATCCTTTCCAAATTGGTTTCCAACTGACCTGATTCTACCATCATTGGGCTGGAAAAGCAAGAAAAAAATAGCAACTTTTGTTCTTGAAACGCAGTTCCCTCACGTCAGAGAAGGATGAAAGTAGCTGACGTTTATTTTTTCAGCCGATCCACGGCTTCATAGCTTCCCAAGATAACCAGCGCAGCGCTGGCGTCCAGGGGGGAATCGATATCCGGTGGCAATTGAATCGTGTTTCCTTTTTTCAGCGCGATGACATTCACCCCATATTTGGAGCGTAGTTCCAGAGAGCGGATGGTTTTCCCTACCCATTTGTCATGGGGATGCATTTCAACGATGCCAAACTCGTCGGATAGCTCGATATATTCCATGACGCCGGCATGGGTCAGTCCCATGGCCAGCTTGTCCGCCATCTCCCATTCCGGGATGACGACGCGATTCGCTCCCAGCTTTTCCAGAATTTCGCGATAGGAGCTGTCATGGGCCTTGCAGATGATGTAAGGGACGCTCAACTCCTTCAAGTTCATGGTAATCATGGCGGAGGCTGCCAGGTCGGACCCCATGGCGACCACTGCCCGGTCATATTCCTCCACCCCCAGTTTGTCCAGCACATCCTTGTCACGGGCGTCCGCGACAACAGCCCGGGTCACCCGATCCGCGATTTTGTCTACCAGCTGTTCATTGAGATCAATGGCCAGAACTTCCTGCCCGCATTCATAAAGCTTGATCGCCATCTCCGAGCCAAATCGTCCCAGCCCAATCACCACATAGGATTTCATACCATGCACGCTCCTTGTTTTGTTGTTGCTTTATTTATCCGATCAAGAGATCTACATTCGCGTAGCGATAATTTTCACCCGTCGGCTTCTTCTTCAGGAAGCCCATGCTAATGGTCAGCACCCCTACCCGTCCAAAATACATCAGCAGCATGATCAGGACCTGAGCTGGCCAACTCATTCGGGCTGTCCCTCCGGCGCTGAGTCCCACGGTTCCCACCGCGGAAATCGACTCATACAGCGCGTCCGTTAGATCCATGGGAGAGGTTGCGCAGACCAGCAGGGCGCTGAAGAAGGCCAGGCTGATCATCAGAATGAAAATCATGATCGCGTTCATCACGTGATCGTCCGTAACGGTTCGATGAAACACCCGGACAGTATAATTCCCCCGCATTCTGTTCCACAGGAACATGAGTAGCACCACAAAGGTAACCGTCTTCAGGCCGCCGGCGGTGGAACCGGAGGAACCGCCGATAAGCATCAGAAACATGGAAAACCCTTTTCCCGCAGGCGTCAGAGCCCCCTGATCCAGCGCTGCAAAGCCGGCGGTTCGAAGTGTCATGGATTGAAAAAAGGCGGCCAGGATTTTTTCAAAGAAGGAGAAGGCCCCCATGGTCGCGGGATTATTCCATTCCACTGCGGCGATGACCACTGTGCCCAAAGCTAGCAGCGCGCCACTGGTCAACACCACCAGCTTGGTATACACGCTCCATTTCGAGGGCTTTTTCTTTCGAAGAATATCGTCCCAAACCAGGAATCCCAGGCCCCCCAGAATGACCAAGGCGCTCAGGGTCAGGCAGACGAAAGGATCCTTCTGATACAGGGCCATGCTGGAGCTAGGGGCTCGAAATCCAAGAATATCAAACCCTGCGTTGCAGAAAGCGGAAACGGCATGGAAGATTCCTAATTTCAGGGACTGTAGAAAGGAATACTCCCGAGAGAAACGCAACGTCAGCAGCAGAGCCCCCAAGCCCTCCACAATAAAAGCCCGGTACAGCAGGCGTTTTTGATGATCAATCACATCCCCCATATTCTGGATGCCGATGGCTTCCGCCATGACCATTTGCTGCTGGATGGAGATTTTTCGTTTCAGGCTGAAATAAGTCAAGGAGGCAGCGGACATAAAGCCAAGGCCGCCGATTTCAATCATGATCAGAATGATGACCTGTCCGAAGCCGCTCCATTGAGTCCAGGTATCCCGCAAGGTCAGCCCGGTAACGCAGGTAGCGGAGGTGGCAGTAAACAGGGAGACTAAAGCTCCTGCGGAGCGGCCATCCCGGGAGGAGACCGGAAGATTCAAAATAGCCGCGCCGAGAAGGATGATCCCTAGAAAAGTCAGGGCGATGACCCTGCTGATGCTGACGCTTCGACGTTTTTTCTTCCGGAGCTTTGACTGCATGGAGCCGAACTTCCTTTCCCAAAACGATAGGATTGCCGATCATCTTTTACTGTTGGCAATTTTACCACTTTTCTCCCGGCCTCACAACCGGAATTCTGGGGCTTCTCATGGTGTAAATCTTACGATTCTGTGAAATTCTTTCCTTTCGGAGAAAATAGTGCTAAGATAGCATGAAATCCTTTTGGAAGGGTGTTTTTTGTTATGCGTATTATTCTGATCGGCGCCGGAAAAGTAGGCCACATTCTGGCGGACCGATTGACCGCGGAAGAGCATGATGTCACCATCATTGACAGAAACGAAGAGGTCATTGACCGTTGTCAGGATTCTATGGACGTTATGTGCATCAAAGGCAACGGTGCCAACGCCAGAACTCTGGTGGAAGCCGGGGTGGATCGGGCGGATATCGTCATCGCCACCACAGCGG
This sequence comes from Clostridia bacterium, assembly GCA_017464305.1. Taxonomy (GTDB): domain Bacteria; phylum Bacillota; class Clostridia; order Christensenellales; family Aristaeellaceae; genus Aristaeella. The sequence continues at coordinate 151,564 of JAFUDS010000026.1, forward strand.
GCGATGAGACCAACATGCTCTGCTGTCTGATCGCCAAGCGATTAGGCGCAAAATATACCATTGCTCGGATTCGGGATCCGGAATTTAATGAAAGTCAAATGCTGCTGCAAAATGAGATGGGAATCGACGTGGCCATCAATCCGGAGCGGGCCACTGCCCTGGAAATCAGCAAGCTGCTTCGATACCCCTTTGCCGGCAGCATCGAATCCTTTGCTCGGGGCCAGGTTGAAATGGTAGAGTTTCGCGCCCAGAAGGATGATTCCATCGTCGGCATTCCTATGAAAAACCTATCCTCTAAATTGCCGAACATCCCCCAGGTGTTGTATTCCATGGTGGAGCGGGATAATCAGGTGATTATCCCCGGGGGCGATTTCTTTATCGAGCCGGGAGATAAGGTACATATCGCCGGAAACATGGTGAACATCACCAATTTTTTCCGCTATCTGGGCCGCAATTCTCTGAAAGTGCGAAGCGTCATGGTCATGGGCGGCGGCAAAATCACCTATTATCTGGCCCGCATGATCATGCCCGTGGGGATTCATATGACCATTTTTGAGGTCAACGCGGAAAAGGCCCGTTCTCTCAGCGAACAGTTCCCCAAAGCGGATATCATCCTGGGGGACGGAACGGATCAGGATCTGCTGGAGGAGCAGGGGCTCACCCAGATGGACGCCTACATCTCCCTTTCCAGCCGGGACGAGGAGAACCTGATGACCGGAATGTACGCTTCCCGAAAAGGGGTGCCGAAGGTCATCGCCAAGAATACCCGAACCACCTATGCCGATATCCTGAATCAGCTGGGCCTGGATTCCATCGTCAGCCCCCAAAGCATTACCTGTTCCACCATTTTGCGCTATGTCCGAGCCCGGGAGCACAGCAAGGGGACGGAGATTGAGCGCCTGTACCGCCTGGCGGAGGGAAAAGCGGAGGCCATCGAATTCATCGCCCGCAAGGGAGATTCCTATATTGGCATCGCTTTGAAGGATTTGAGCATTCGTCCAGGCAACCTGGTGGCGGTGATTCTTCATCAGGGAAAGGTCATCGTCCCCTTTGGTAATGATAAAATCGAAGCGGGAGATCATGTTGTCATCATCTCCCGCGAATCAGGGATCGGTGATTTGAACGAGGTGCTCTATCGATGAACAGGAAGTTAATTCTTCGCCTGCTGGGCGCCATCCTGGCCATCGAAGCGATTGCCATGGTTCCTTCCCTGCTGATCTCCCTGTATTTTCAGGATGGAGACAGCCTCGTGCTCGGGCTGTGCGCGCTGGGGATGCTCGTTCCGGGCCTTTTACTATGGTACGTGATGAAAGCTCCCCAAGGGACGCATCTGCGGCTTCGGGAAGGCTTTATCGTGGTGGCGCTGGGCTGGCTGGTGCTCAGCCTGGGCGGTGCGCTCCCCTTCTTCTTCTCCGGCCGCTATCCAAGGTTTGAGGATGCCTTCTTCGAATCTGTTTCCGGGTTTACCACTACCGGGGCTACCGTGCTGACGGAATTCGAAGGTTTTCCCCGGGGCATCATGTTCTGGCGCGCAACCACCCACTGGGTGGGTGGCATGGGGGTGCTGGTTTTAACGCTGGCGTTGCTTCCCCGGCTGACGGGGCGCACCTCCCATTTGGTCAAGGCAGAAAGCCCCGGCCCTTCTCTCAGCAAGCTGGTTCCTCATACCGGGACCACGGCCAAGCTGCTATACCTGATTTATATGGCGCTTACCGGCATGGAATTCCTGGCTCTGCTGCTTTGTGGGCTTTCTCCCTATGACGCCGCGATGCACGCCCTGTCCAATGCCGGAACCGGCGGCTTCAGTAATTATGGCAGCAGCGTAGCCGCCTTTCAGAATCCCGCGGCGGAAGCGGTGATTACCGCGTTTATGTTCATGTTTGGCGTCAACTTTGCCCTGTATTATCGCTTCTTGATCGCCGGACCCAAGGACAAGATTCGCTCCTTCTTCCGGGATGAGGAATTCCGGTGGTATTTCGGAGCCACCGTGACCTTTATGGTGCTGTTAACCCTGCTGAATCTGTCCTTCTATCAAGGAAACTGGGTCAGTTCCTTCCGTTACAGCGCCTTTGAAATCGCCTCCGTCTTTTCCACCACCGGTTTTGCTACTACAAATTTCAATGATTGGTCCGTGGCCGCGCAAATGCTGATTTTCCTGGCTATGTGGTTGGGCGCCAGCGCCGGCTCTACAGCTGGCGGCATCAAGTTTATTCGGATTCTGCTGTTGAGCAAGGTGGCCCGCCGCTCGGTGCGTGCCACCGGACAGCCGAAGAAGGTACAGGTCATTCGTCTGGACGGGAAAGCCGTGGATGAAAACATGCTGAACCAGATCGCGATCTTCGCCATTGTTTACATCACTCTGGTTATTGCTGGCGGTTTTCTTCTGTCCCTGGAGGGGAAGTTTTCCGCCATGGATAATCTTTCCGCCGCCCTGACCTGTGTCAGCAATGTGGGTCCGGCCTTCGGCGCGTTGGCCAGCGATTTTGCCGGGTACGGCATATGGGGAAAGCTGTTATGCTCCTTCCTGATGCTGGCCGGGCGGTTGGAGCTTTTCCCTATGCTGATTCTGTTCACAAAACACGCCTGGACGAAGTAAAACTCTATTCGCATAGCGTCTGGAAACGGTTTCTCTCTGCCCCAGGGCGGAGATCCCATCGGAAGGAGAACGATCAATGTCTTCAGACACCAGGAAATCGATCGCCCGCGGGGTATCCATCCTCAGTCTGGCTGGAATCGTGTGCAAGCTGATCGGCCTGCTTTTCACCGTGCCGCTGACCCGGATCATCGGCTCGGAGGGTTTGGGAATTTATCAGTCCGTTTATCCCACCTATAATCTGCTGTTAACCCTCTCCTCCGCCGGGTTGCCAGTGGCGGTTTCTCGTATGGTCAGCCAATATCTGGCAAAGGAGGATCCCCGGAACGCTCACCATGTTTTTAAAACAGCGCTTTGGCTGCTGACGGGGTTGGGCTGCGTCTGCATGATCCTGATGCTGGCGGGGAATGGTGCGCTGACCGGCTGGGTGCGGGAGCCTCGGGCCTCCCTGGGCTTTACCGCCATAGCCCCCTGTCTGGCCATCGTCTGTGCTCTTTCCGCTTTTCGAGGCTTCATGCAGGGGCAGCAAAACATGAAGCCCACTGCCATTTCCCAGATTGTGGAACAGGTGGGCAAAGTGACCTTTTCTCTGCCCCTGGCTTACTTTGGCACCAAGCAGAGCCTGGCCCTGGGCGCGGCTGGGGCACTGTTGGGTATCACCCTCAGCGAAGCTTGCGCTACCCTGGTGGTAGCCATCATCTACTTCCGCCGCCGTCGTGCCTTCCTGGATCGGCCTCAACTGGCTCACCAGGCCGCCGCTTCCACAGGCGCCCTGGCGAAGCAGCTGTTTTCAATCTCCATTCCCATCACCATCAGCGCTTGCATCGTCCCCCTTGCTCAATTCGTGGATTCCGTCATGATGGTGCCGCGGATGATGGATTCCGGTTTGACCAACGAGGTGGCCCGCTCCCTGTATGGCGTTTTCTCCGGGCTGGTTATTCGCCTCATCAATATGCCCACCGCCCTGGCGCTGGCCATCGCCATGAGCCTGGTGCCTGCCGTTTCCGCGGCCCAGGCGGTGCATGATGAGGAAGGGACGAAGGCAGCCTGCCATCAGGGCTTGAAGCTGGCGTTCCTGATAGGTTTTCCTTGTTCCATTGGGATGAGCGTGCTGGCAAAGCAGGTCTTTGGATTCCTGTATTATGAAAGCCTGGCGCCGGAGCAGTTCCAGGTGGGCTGGGAGCTGCTGACTGTATCCAGCCTAACCATTGTCCTGTTCACGGTGGTGCAAGCCACCAGCGGGATTCTGCAGGGATTAGGCAAGCAGCGGATTCCCATGTACACCCTGATCGCCGGGGTCAGCTGCAAAATCCTGATGAATTACATCCTGGTTGGCATTCCTGGTGTCAATATTCACGGTGGACCCTTTGCCTCCATCGTATGCTATTCCGTTTCCATGATTCCCAATCTATATTTCGTCTGTAAATACGCCCATCTCTCCTTCCAGTGGAAGGAATGGGTGATGAAGCCAGGCCTGTGCGCGGCAGCCATGGGGCTCGTGGTATGGGGACTCCGCAGCGTTCTGCCCTTCCATCGTGTCTTTACCCTGGTGGAAGTCGCCTGTGGTGTAGCTGTATATGGATTGGTGGCCTTGAAGCTGGGGGTTGTCTCCAAATCAGAGATCTCCTCCCTCACCCATCGTCTGCGCCGGAAAGGAAAGAAAGCCTAAAAATGACAAAACAAAAGATTACGGTCATTCCTCTGGGGCCAGGCGCCCCTGAGCTGTTAACACTGCAGGCGGCGGAGCGGCTGCAGGAGAAAAAAACTCCCCTCTTCCTGCGCACGCGCCACCACCCGGTAGCACAATGGCTCACGGAGAGGGGCATCCCTTTCCAGGACCTGGATGAATTCTATGACAAATATGAGGATTTTGACCAAATGCACGAGGCCATGGCCGCCTTCCTGTGGCAGGAAGCCGCGAGGCAGCCTTTGCGCTTGGGGGTCATGGATCCCGCCAGCGATGGCGCTATCGCCAGCCTGCGGCACACCTGCCCGCAGGAAGGGGAATTGCAGATTCTTTCCGGCGTTAGCGCGGAGGATGTAGTCCTCAGCGGGCTGCCAGGGCAAATGATGACAGATGGGCTGCTGCAGCGGTTTTCCGCTACACGCTTCCTCTCCGCGTCCTACCATCCGGAGAATCCATTGCTGATTATCGAGATCGATTCCGTACTCTTGGCTGGACAGGTGAAGCTGAAGCTGGGAGAGCTCTATGATGATGAGCAGGAGGTCTGCTTTTTCCCGCCGTCAGAAAAGACGGAAAGGGTTCCTAAGCTGATCCCGCTGTATCAACTGGACAGTCAAAGGGCTTATGATCATACCTCGGCGCTGTATCTACCCGGCGTAGACTATCAAAGCCGGCGTCGCTTTACCTTCCAGGACCTGACAGAGATCGTCGCCCGGCTCCGGGCGCCGGACGGCTGCCCCTGGGATCGTGTCCAGACCCATGAAACCCTACGCCCCTATATGGTGGAGGAAGCCTGGGAAGCAGTCAATGCCATCGAAGATCAGGATATGGATCACCTGGCGGATGAATTGGGAGATGTGCTGTTCCAGGTGATGATTCATGCCTCTGTGGGCGAAACCTTCGATGAGTTTTCCCTGACGGATGTAATTTCAGGCATCTGCCGGAAGATGATTCATCGCCATCCTCATGTGTTTCAGCATGCGCAAGGAGAATCTGCGGAGGAAATTGCCCAGGGCTGGGAAGCACAGAAACGGGCGGAGACTGGCAGCAAAACGGTGGGAGATACGCTGAATGATGTCTCCACTTCCCTGCCAGCCTTGAAGTATTCCATCAAAATGTATAAAAAGCTGGCACAGCTTCCTGCGCTGCGCAGAAATCCTGAGGAGATCGTGGTGGAGATTCAAGCGCTGAGTCAGGGGTTGACTGATGGGACGGCCTTGGATGAAGAGAAAATGAGCCAACTGCTGATGAAGTGCACGGAGCTTTGTTATCGAACGGATCAGGACGCGGAGATTCTGCTGCATCGAGGGGTGGAGCGGATGAAGCAACGATACCAAAAGGCGGAAAAACGCATCTATCAGGATCAAAAAGAACCGGAGCATCTGACCCTGGAACAGCTGAATAAATATATGGAAAAGGAGAATTAAGCGATGCGGCTGGATAAATATTTGAAGGTTTCTCGGATTATTAAGCGGCGCACCGTCGCCAATGAAGCCTGCGCTGGAGGCCGGGTTACTGTGAACAGCAAGATAGCCAAGCCCGGGGCCGATGTAAAGCCTGGGGACATCTTAACTATTCGCTTTGGCGAGCATGTGGGAAAATATGAGGTGCTTTCCATTGCTGAAACGGTCCGGAAGGAGCAGGCGGATCAAATGTATCGCATTCTGGAGGAGGATGCTGCCGCCGCGCAGGAGAGAGCATGATGAAAGAAAAAGTATATGTCATCTTGCTGGCTGGGGGCTCTGGAACCCGGATGCATGCCGGGGTCAATAAGGTGCTTCTGCCAGTGGCCGGGATTCCCTGTATCGCTCGCAGCGCGCTGGCTTTTTCCCCCTTTGCGGATCATTTGATCCTGGTGGGCAAGCTGGAGGAAGAAGCGGCCCTGCGACAGGCGATGGCGGAAATCGCCTTGCCCTTCCCAGTTTCTTTCGCCCCGGGGGGCGTCACCAGGCAGGAATCTGTGCACCATGGGCTGCAGCTGCTCAAAGAAATGGAATCCGAGGACGCTATTGTTCTCATCCATGACGGTGCCCGATGCCTGGTAGAGGAAAAGGTAATTCAGGCCGCGCTGGATTCCGTTTCCATGCATGGCAGCGGCATCGCCGCTATCCCAGCGACAGATACCTTGCGCCAGGCGGACGAGCATTTCCAAGTGGGTTGTACGATTCCGCGAGAAAATGTTTGGGCCATGCAGACACCTCAGGCCGCCAGGCTGCATGCTTTGCTATCCGCATTTGATCAGGCAGAGCAAGAGGGATTTTTCGGCACCGATGACGCCGCAATTCTGGCCCATGCGGGTTATCCGGTTTTTCTCTCTCCAGGCAGGCGGACGAATTTGAAGCTCACCACGCAGGAGGATTTAATCATGGCAGAGGCAATCTTACAGGAAAAACCATATCCCGATCTGCGGATTGGTCAGGGGTATGACGTGCACCAGTTGACCACCGGGCGTAAATTGATCCTCTGTGGCGTGGAGGTACCCCATACCCACGGGCTCCTGGGCCACAGCGACGCGGACGTGGCGCTGCACGCATTGATGGACGCGCTGCTGGGGGCTGCTGGACTGGGGGACATAGGTCGGCATTTTCCGGATACGGATATGCAGTACAAAGGGATTGATTCCATGAAGCTATTGGCTGCTGTGATGGAAAAGCTGACGGAAGCTGGATTCCGCCCTGTCAATGTGGACCTTACCATCGTGGCACAGCAGCCTAAGCTGGCGCCCTATATTCCGCAGATGGCGCAAAATGTCGCTTCCGCGCTGCGATTGCCAATAAATCAGGTGAATGTAAAAGCGACCACTACAGAGCGCCTGGGCTTTGAGGGGCGCATGGAAGGAATTTCTTCCCAAGCTGTCTGTCTACTACAAAAAATGGCCTAAGAGAATCGGCCCATCCCGATGGGGTGGGTCGATTACTTTGGCGATCTGTTAGATCAATTGGATCTGGTGGTTGTAACAATCACTTGAGCGGAAGGTGTTTCGGTCACACTGGGCGATGCTGTTTCTGCCGCTTCCGTTTCTTCATCTGCATCTTCCATCTCTACTTCTTCCATCGTGATCTCCACAGCGGGTGTATCAACCTCGGCGGTTTCTTCCGTGACCGTTTTTTTCTCTTCTTCTGCTTCTATTACCGATTCATCCAGCTTCTGAGTGTCGGCGTTCTCGGAATCCTGGGATTCCTCAGAATTCGGTATTTCGGAAGCTTCTGCGGGAATCAACTGTTCACCAGAGGCTGCCAGGAATTCGGCCAGTTTCAAATTCAGTTCATCTGCGGATAAGCTGGTCAAATCCACAGCTCCTTCTGTTGAGAAAGGAGTAAAGATCCAGGGAGAGGCTGTTTTCATCTGGCCCTGGGCGTTCAAATCAAACTCCTTTTTATGGAAGGTGATATCAAATTCCAGCGTAGTGGGGCTGGACTGAGAATACTTGCTGAAATAATGCAGCTGAACATCCAGGCTCATGGGTTCTTCTTCCGGGTACAGCGCCGCATCTTCCCCTTCTGGCAAACGGCTGACATCTCGTTCCAGGCTCAGCTTCCATTCACTGCGTTGGTGATCCCTGGCCTCCTCATCACTGCTGATGGCGATCCGATGGCTTCCGTCCAGCCGATAAGCATGATATTCAGGATTTTCCAGATCATCAGAGTTTGGATTAGGCCGAATCAGAATCCATGCACTGACGGAACTGATCTCCTTCCAATCTATGCCAGAGCCCAGAATCAGTGTGATCAGCTGTTCTTCGCTGCATAGGGTGTAATAGCTCAGGCCACCTTTTTCCTCAATCAGCAAGCTCTGGAACTGCATGCGCTTTTCATCCAGCGGCAGTTCTAACATGCTGGAAAGGGTATCCCCCAAGGTGGACACCGTTCGAGTATACTGCAGATCATAATTGTTATCCAGGGCGGATAGCGCTTCCTCATAGAAATAATCCAAATCCTGATTGGCATAGATTTGACGCTGTTCATCGTTCAGCAGATTCTTCAGCAGTTCCTGGCCTTCCGCGGAATCGAGCAGGGTCTTCATGGTTTGAACAATCTGCTTTTTTAGATCAGCCATGGGGATGTCATAGGTTAAATCCAGGGCAGAGGTCCCGTTCTCCAGCAAATAAACCTCGGACACATTGGCAAATTGAGCGACCCAAAGCTCCAGATCGTCGCTCAAATGAGCCACCACAGGATCCAGCAGGGCTCCTTGCTCTTCTCCCGTCAGCTGCGTCCACCGATAGAGGGCGGAAGCGAAGGAAGGATTCCCGCCCTCTGGATGCCGCAGGACATCGATCAATTGGATGAACGCCGGCAGGCGAAATACTTCTTCCGGCAGCATATTGGAGCGTAGGAAAACCTGTTCTCCTGTTTGATAAAGCTCCGTCAGGCCAATCTGGGTTTCATTTTCTCCTGCTTGATAAATATAATAATGAACCTCGTTCCCGGAGCGAAGGCCACGAAATTGAAGTTCCACATCTTGGAAGGGCTGTAAGGCTAAAATGAAGGGATCGTTTCCCTCTGTATGCAGGGTCACATTGCCCTTCAGGCCGCTGCCTATTTCCAGCTGCTTCTGCATCTTTTCCGGCAGCGTATAACTGACCGCAGCTAAACTGCCCGTCGCCATCCAAATCATCATGAAGCACAGCACAGCGCAAATCAATTTTTTCATTCTGAAGGAACCTCCCCTATCATTCTTCCTGTGATTCAACTTCCCGTTGCAGCCTGGAAAGGATTTCCCAAACCTGATCCGGCTGCTCCGCCCGATTAATTTCCGCCCGGGCTCGGCTGGCCCCTCGGAGCCCATGAAGATACCATCCGATGTGCTTTCGCATTTCCCGGACAGCGATATGCTCCGGCTTCCAGGCTAGCATGCGATCATAATGGATCCGAATGAGCCGAAACCGCTCTTCCAGGGAAACGGGCTGAATTTTCTGCCCTTCGTCAAGCGTCTGAATATCCCGAAAAATCCAGGGATTCCCCATGGCGCCGCGGCCGATCATCACCCCTGCGATCCCGGGTGTTTTTGCCCTTCTTATGGCTTGTTCCGGTGTGAAGATATCCCCATTTCCCCAGACGGGGATAGAAACGCTCTCCGCCGCCTGCTGAATATAATCCCAGTTGGCTTCACCGCTGTACTGCTGTTCCCGGGTCCGGCCGTGAATGGTGATCTCCCGAACCCCAGCACTTTCCGCTCTGTGGGCCATTTCCACCACATTGATATGCTCTGCGTCCCATCCCAGCCGCATTTTGACGCTGACGGGTAAGCCGACTGCCTGGACCGTTTTTCGCATCATCTCTTCGGCAATATCCGGCGTCCGCATCAAGCCGCACCCTTCCCCGGAGGGAGCAATTTTGTGGGCGGGGCAGCCCATGTTTAGGTCGATGCCGTCAAACCGGCCTAATTCCTCCATGCGCTTGGCCGCTTCCGCCACTGTATCAGGATCCCGGCCAAAGAGCTGGATAAAAAGCTTCTTTTCCCCAGCTCCTCGAGTCATCAGATCCTGCGTCGCCCGTTGATTCGGCGCACAAAGATACCCCATGGCGCTGACCATCTCTGTATATCCCTGGGAACAGCCCTGTTCCTGGCAAATTTCTCGAAAAACATGATCCGTCACGCCGCAGAGCGGCGCCAGCCTAACTTGCGTCATCAAGCGCTCCATCTCAAACCGCTCGGAGACAGTGTTAAACAGCATCAGCCGAACAGCAACAAAATTCCACGCCCATTATAAAGCAAAAGCACCCTCTGCGCAAGAAAAAGAAAAACCTCCTGCCGAAAAAACAGGAGGCTTTTCTCAACGAATTTACTTCGTTCCAAAGAGCCGATCCCCGGCGTCACCCAGGCCGGGCACGATGTAACCATGATCGTTCAGGTGGCTGTCCAGGGCGGCGACATAAATGTCAACATCCGGATGATCCTTTTGAATCCGCGCGATGCCTTCCGGAGCGGCGATCAGATTCACCAAACGAATGTGACTGCATCCCCGCTTTTTGATGAAATTGATGGCCGCGCTGGCGCTGCCACCAGTAGCCAGCATGGGATCCAGCACCAGCAGCTCCCGATTCTCACTGTCGGCCGGCAGCTTGCAATAGTATTCCACCGGCTCCAGGGTCTGGGGATCGCGATACAGGCCAATATGCCCCACCTTGGCGGAGGGGACCAGGTTGGTCACCCCATCCACCATGCCAAGGCCCGCCCGCAAAATCGGGATGATAGCCAGCTTCTTTCCGCTCAGGCGGCGGCATTTGGCGGTACAGATGGGGGTTTCCACATCCACCTCTTCCGTCTCTAAATCTCTTGTAACTTCAAAAACCATTAGCATGGAAATCTCGGACAGCAGCTCGCGAAATTCCTTTGTGCTGGTGTTCTTGTCGCGCATAATGCTCAGCTTGTGCTGGATCAGGGGATGATCAAATACTACTACCTTGCTCATGACATTACCCTTCCTTCCTGTGGCTCGCCACAGATTTTCTCTGCGGAATATTTTATCATTATCTCGACTGGATTGCAATTCCTTTGTTTGACATCTTTCCAGGTGAATTCTATAATAGGGTTCAAATGAACGAAAGCTGGTGATTCCTTGGCGACGCCCTCTTCCCGACTGCTATTCGGCTTTTTACCCTGGTATGGGCTGCTGATTGTGCTGGGCGCCGGATTGGCGATTTTTCTGGCGAATCGGGAAGCAAATCGTTTGCAATTTCCGCCGGAGACCATGATTGATCTTGCCCTATGGCTGCTTCCCTGCGGAATTCTTGGCGCCAGATTATATTATGTTCTGTTTTCCTGGAACACATTTTCGGATCATCCCCTCTCCATATTGTATATCTGGCAGGGGGGATTGGCCATCTACGGTGGCATTATTTTCGGCTTCCTTACCATCTGGCTTTTTTGCAAACGGAAAAAGCTCTCTCTCCCGCGTACCCTGGATGTCCTCATTCCCGGGGTCGCGCTGGCCCAGGCCATCGGGCGATGGGGAAATTATTTTAATCAAGAAGCCTTTGGTCTCCTTCTGTCCGAGGATTCTCCATTTGCCTTTTTTCCATTGGCCGTGTTCATCACGAATGACGGCCTGATGGAATGGCACTTGGCCACCTTCTTTTATGAATCATTCTGGGACTTTTGCGTTTTTCTTTTTCTGCGGGGGGGGCGGAAACATTGGTTCCGGAAAGAAGGCGATCCCTTCTTCTTCTACTTATTTCTCTACGCAGCCGGCCGTCTGGTGATTGAAAACCTGCGTACGGATTCCTTAATGGCGGGGAACTCCCTGCGCGTCAGCCAGCTGCTGAGCGTGCTGTTGATCATCGTTATTCTATTCCGCTATTATCAGCAACGTCGAAAGATCAACTTCCGGTCGAAGCTGTCTTGGTTCCTCTTTATCATCACGATGCTGTTTGACATCCTTGTTCTTGGATTCTGTGCAGGAGGAGCCTCGATTTCCATCAAGCATTTTACGATTCTGCTGGCTCTATTCTCCCTGTGGAATATATTTATCCTGTTCTTCTTCTATGGACGCAGTTCGGTCTCGGAGGTCATCTATGCCAACCACCAAGCTTAAAAATACCCTGTATCGCCTGGCACTGCCTCTCCGGGCCCCGCGGCTGGAACGGCATCCCATCTGTACCGCTCAAGGATCACACCTGTATACCTACGACGCGTACATCCGCCTGCTTCGAAAGCATCATGTGCTGGGATCTGCGGCGCTTCTGCGGGAGGGGGATCAATCCATTATGCTGCTCTGTTCCTCTCAGCAGCCAAACCATCCGGTCACCGCTCATTCCCTGTTTCGAGTTGCTTCCATCACCAAAATGGCCACCAGCCTGGCTGCGCTGCGGGCGGTCGAGCAGGGGAAGCTTGATTTGGAGAGCCCCATCCTTTCTTATTTTCCATCACTATCCGAGGTATCTGACCTGAAAGGGATTACGTTGCAGCATTTGCTTTCCCACACCTCCGGTCTCCAGGATCCAATCAACTTGGAATCCGCCATGACCCAGGGCATTCCGTTTCCAGATCTGGTCGCTGGCTGCAGAAAAAGCTTGCCCGGGGCCGAATTTCACTATTCCAATTTGGGGTATGGCTTGATTGGATGTTTGCTGGAAGCTGTATACGAACAGCCGGTATCCCTGATTTTTCAACGCCTTGTTTTTCAGCCGCTGGAGATGCGGGCTACCCTGGATGCCTCCACTTTGAATCTGCAGGACGTCGTTCCCCTTACCCGGGTGCTTCCCTATCACCCGGGGCAGGATTTACAAATCACCGAGCTGGGGAAAAAGCCTTTACAAAAGCCGGACCCGCTACGGCATTACGGACATACTGCCGGCGCCATGTATCTTGATCTGTCCTCATTGGAAAAGCTCGTTCTTTGTCTGATGCAGGAGGGGCACCCCCTGCTTTCAACCAATCTTGGACAGCGGATGACCCAAAAGCAGGCCGCCTATGGAAAGATTTCCCCCACCCTATCCTATGGTTGGGGCATCCTTCGGATTGTGGACGCTTCCCTCTCCTCCTCTGTGATCCTGGGCCATCAGGGTTTTGCATACGGCTGCGCGGACGGAGCCTTCTGGGAAGAAAAAACAGGACGAATGGTGCTGTTCTTAAATGGCGGCGCCAGTGAAGCCCGAAAAGGCAGATTAGGGGTATGTAATTATGATCTTCTTCGATGGGCCCTTCGAAAGGAGATGCCGCAATGGTCCAGGTAAGCAGCGTGGAAAAGGTCCAGGGGCGTCGAGTGCGAATTGTTCTGGAGAACGGCAGCCGTTATTTTATTCTTCGCTCCATGTATCAAGAGCGTCCCCTGGAGGAAGGCGACGAAGTAGATCCCCAGGAATATGCCCAGTGGGTATTGACCCGGCAATATCGCTCCGCGCTGGACAAAGCGGTGTCCATGCTGGCGGTTCGGGCCTGCAGCAAAGGTGAAATTGAGCAAAAGCTACATCGAATAGGGTATTCTCCCGAGACCATCGAGATGGTAATCTACAAGCTGGAGAAAAACGACCTGGTGAACGATCAGGATTTTGCAGCGCAATGGGCTCAATATCGGTCGGGGCAGAAATATGGTCCGAGACGAATTTCCCAGGAGCTGCGCCATAAGGGCGTCTCCGCGGAAGAAACCGCCTTAGCTATCGAAGATGTTTCCGAGGAGGAGCAGCTCGCCAGCGCCCTGTCCTTGGCGGAAAAAAGCCTCCGTCGCATACGGACGGAGGAGGATCCCCGAAAAGCAAAGCAAAAGGCCGTCACTGCCATCGTCCGCCGGGGGTTTAGCTGGGACATCGCCCGACAAGCGGTAGAACAGGTTTTCGGCGAACTGGATGAAGCTTGACCATCGACAAAAAAACTCCGCCCTCTTTTCAGAGAGCGGAGCATTTTTATACCATCTTACTTCTTGTCGGCGATGGCAGCCTGGGCGGCAGCCAGCCGGGCAATCGGCACACGGAAGGGAGAGCAGCTGACATAGTCCAGACCGATCTTGTGGCAGAATTCCACAGAGCTCGGATCGCCGCCATGCTCGCCGCAGATGCCCACGTGCAGCTTGGGATTGACAGGACGGCCCAGCTTGATGGCCATTTCCATCAGCTTGCCAACGCCGGTCTGATCCAGCTTCGCGAAGGGATCGTTCTCGAAGATCTTGGTATCATAGTAGGCATTCAGGAACTTGCCTGCGTCATCACGGCTGAAGCCGAAGGTCATCTGGGTCAAGTCGTTGGTACCGAAGCAGAAGAAGTCAGCCTCAGAAGCGATCTCGTCAGCGGTCAGTGCAGCGCGCGGAATCTCAATCATGGTGCCCACTTCGTACTCCAGCTTCACATCGGAAGCGGCGATCTCGGCGTCGGCAGTCTCCACGACTACCTTCTTGACGAACTTCAATTCCTTGATTTCGCAAACCAGCGGGATCATGATTTCGGGCTTCACATCCCAGTCGGGATGGGCCTTCTTGGTGTTGATAGCTGCGCGGATTACAGCCTTGGTCTGCATCTTCGCGATTTCAGGATAGGTAACCGCCAGACGGCAGCCACGATGACCCATCATGGGGTTGAATTCATGCAGGCTGGAGATGATGTTCTTAATGGTCTCCACGGACTTGTTCTGCGCCTTGGCCAGGGCAGCGATTTCTTCTTCCGTGGTGGGCACGAACTCATGCAGCGGCGGATCCAGGAAGCGGATGCAAACAGGATTGCCTTCCAGCGCTTCGTACAGCTTCTCGAAGTCACCCTGCTGATAGGGCAGAATCTTCTCCAGCGCGACTTCGCGCTCTTCGGCGGTGTCAGAGCAGATCATCTCACGGAAGGCGGCGATGCGCTCCGGCTCGAAGAACATGTGCTCGGTACGGCACAGGCCAATACCTTCGGCGCCCAGCTCGCGAGCTTTCTTCGCGTCAGCGGGGGTATCCGCGTTGGTGCGCACCTTCAGGCGGCGATACTTGTCAGCCCAGGCCATGATGCGACCAAACTCACCGGCGATGGTGGCGTCCACGGTGGGGATGATGCCATCATAAATCTTACCAGTAGAACCGTCGATGGAGATGTAATCCCCTTCATGATAGGTCTTCCCAGCCAGCTCGAACTTCTTGTTTTCCTCGTCCATGGCGATTTCGCCGCAGCCGGAGACGCAGCACTTGCCCATGCCGCGGGCTACCACGGCCGCATGGCTGGTCATACCGCCGCGAACCGTCAGGATACCCTGGCTGCTCTTCATGCCGGTAATGTCTTCCGGAGAGGTCTCCAGACGAACCAGAACCACCTTTTCGCCGCGGGCATTCCAGGCTTCAGCGTCTTCCGCGGTGAAGACCACCTTACCACAGGCAGCACCGGGGCTGGCGCCCAGACCCTTGCCCACGGGCTCGGCCTTCTTCAGGGCCGCCGCGTCGAACTGGGGATGCAGCAGGGTGTCCAGGTTACGAGGATCGATCATGGCCACCGCTTCTTCTTCGGAGCGCATGCCCTCGTCCACCAGATCGCAAGCGATCTTCAGGGCCGCCTGAGCGGTACGCTTACCGTTGCGGCACTGCAGCATGTACAGCTTGCCATTTTCCACGGTGAATTCCATGTCCTGCATGTCGCGATAGTGCTTCTCCAGCAGGTCGCACACGCGGACGAAATCAGCGTAAGCTTCGGGGAACTTCTCTTCCATCTGGGAGATGGGCATGGGGGTACGAACGCCGGCCACCACATCTTCGCCCTGGGCGTTGGTCAGGAATTCACCCATCAGCTTCTTCTCGCCGGTGGCGGGATCACGGGTAAAGGCCACGCCGGTACCAGAATTATCGTTCAGGTTACCGAAGACCATGGGCATAACGTTGACAGCAGTACCCCAGCTGTAGGGGATGTCGTTATCCCGGCGATAAACGTTGGCGCGGGGGTTGTCCCAGGAACGGAACACGGCCTTGATGGCGCCCATCAGCTGTTCCTTGGGGTCGGAGGGGAAATCTTCCCCGATCTTGCTCTTATATTCAGCCTTGAAAGCGGCGGCCAGCTCCTTCAGATCGGCAGCGGTCAGCTCCACGTCGAAGGTAACGCCGCGCTTGGCCTTCATTTCGTCAATCAGCTGTTCGAAGTATTTCTTACCAACTTCCATGACGACGTCGGAATACATCTGGATGAACCGACGATAGCTGTCGTACACAAAGCGCTCGAACTTGGGATCGGGGTTGCCCGCGATCATGGCGGCCACCACGTCATCGTTCAAGCCCAGGTTCAGGATGGTATCCATCATGCCAGGCATGGAAGCGCGGGCGCCGGAACGGACGGAAACCAGCAGCGGATTCTTCAGATCGCCGAACTTCTTGCCGTTGATTTCTTCCATCTTGGCGATGTATTCCATAATTTGCGCCTGGATTTCATCGTTAATCTGACGGCCGTCGTCATAATACTGGGTGCAGGCTTCGGTAGAAATGGTGAAGCCCTGGGGAACCGGCAGACCAATGTTGGTCATCTCGGCCAGGTTCGCGCCCTTGCCGCCCAGCAGCTCACGCATCTGAGCGTTGCCTTCACTAAAGAGGTAAAGGTACTTCTTGGACATGGAAAACTCCTCCTCGATCAAATTCACGCGCACCGAAAGAATGACGCAATCAGCCCGCGCACATCGTTTTGATTATACGCTCTTATGTATGTTTTTGCAAGCTAAATTTTCCTGGTTTTTGCCGAAAAATAAGGGCTCCGGAGAAGTTTCCGAAGCCCTAAAGAGGACTGATTATTCCTGACTGGCCGCCGCGGCCGCTTTCGCTGCCTTCGCCTTCAGCGCAGCATCAATTTTCGCCTGCACCTCAGGGGAATACTTTAGTTTCTTTTCTTCCGCCACAGGCGTATCCACGGACACCGCCGCGGGCGTCGTTCCAATCTTGGAGAAAGCGTCCCGCGTGTGCTCCCGAACCTTCATTGTGATGCACTTCTTGGGGCATTTTTCCGCGCACATCCCGCAGCCAGTACAGGCGTCCAGCACCTCATGGGGCTTGCGAACCTCGCCGACGATGCTTTCAAACTTGCACTGCCGCTTGCACATTCCGCAGCCAATGCAGCTTTCCTTGTCGATCTCCGCGATCTTCCGATTATCCCAGGCCGCCCAAATCGCGTTGGTCGGGCAGGCCTCTGCGCACATCATGCATCCCCGGCACTTTTCCGGGTCAATGATGGGCAGATGATCCTTCATTTCCAGTGCGCCGAATTCGCAGGCATGATAACAGCGTTCGCAGCCAATGCAGCCCACCCGGCAATTATCGCTGACCAGAATTCCCTTATCCGCCGCGCGGCACATGAGCCGGACGGGCATCTCCGCCGGCTGCAGCTGAATGACATGCTTCGGGCAAACCTCCACACATTTTCCGCAGCTTTGGCATTTCTCCCGATCCACCACCGCGATTCCTTTGACAGGATCCACATGAATCGCGTCAAAGGGACAAGCGCGCACGCAGGTTCCTAACCCCAGGCAGGCATACTTACAGCTTTTGTTTCCGTCATTGACTAGCATGGCAGAGACGCAATCTTCGATGCCGCGGTAATTAAACTTGGTTTTACAATGCTCCAAATCGCCCTGGCAGACAACCTGGGCTACCATTTTCACGCCTTCCTCCTGAGCTTCCTGACCCATGACTTCGGCAATCTTCTTGGCGCACTCGCTGCCGCCCACCGGGCAGGCATTCACCGGCGCTTTTCCTGAAGCGATGGCGTCCGCACACCCATCACATCCTGGATAGCCGCATCCGCCGCAATTGGCCCCGGGCAAAAGCTCCCGAACCGCGTCCCTCTTTGGGTTCGCAGGCACTGCAAAAATCTTGGATGCAACCGTTAACAGGATTCCAAATACTGCCCCCATACCGCCGAGGACCAGCGCCGCATACAAAACCTCCATTGTTTACGCGATCCTCCTTTATCCGATCAGTCCGCCAAAGCCCATGAAGGAAACCGCCATCAGCCCTGCCGCAATCAGAGCCCCCGGAAAACCTTCCATCCACTTCGGCACGTCGCTCATCTCCAGCCTTTCCCGGATGCAGCTGAACAAGAGCAGGCTCAGGGTGAATCCCAGGGCGCTGAAGCAGCCGCTCAGCGTGCTTTGCAAAAGGCCATAGCCATTGTTGGAATTCAGCACCGCCACGCCCAGCACAGCACAGTTTGTGGTAATCAGGGGGAGATAGACGCCCAACGCCTGATACAGGCTGAAGCTCAGCTTTTTCAGCGCCATTTCCACCAGCTGGACCAGCACCGCGATGACAAGAATAAAGGCAATGGTCCGCAGATACATCAGATCCAGCGGAATCAGCAGAAAATGCTCCACCATCCAGGTCATAAAGGAGGCCAGGGTCATGACGAAGGTCACTGCCAGGCCCATGCCAAGGGCTGTGTCAAATTTCTTGGAGACGCCCAGGAAGGGACAAATTCCCAGGAACTGACACATTACATAGTTGTTTACCAGCAGGCAGCCTACCAGCATCAGCAGATATTCTTTCATGCCAGCTCAGCCTCCTTTCGAGCAGCCACCCAGGCGTCCAGTTTTTTCCGAACCATATTCACGATAATCAGCAGCAAGCCCAAGGTCAGGAACCCGCCGCTGGGGGCTGTCAAAATCGCCATGGGTTGATAGGAAGCTCCCATAATATCCATGCCAAACAAGGTTCCCGCGCCGAAGATTTCCCGCACGGAGGCCAGGATGGTAATGGCCAGAGTGAAGCCTAACCCCATGCCCAAGCCATCGCCCAGGGCCAGAATAGGACCATTTTTAAAGGCAAAGGCTTCGGCCCGGGCAAAGATGATGCAGTTCACCACAATCAGGGGAATGTACAACCCCAGGGTAGCGCTCAAATCGGGCATATAAGCCTTCAGTACCATTTCCACAATCGTGACAAAGCTGGCGATGACAACGATGAAGGCAGGAATCCGAATCTTCTCGGAAATCATGTTTCGCAGCAGCGAAATAAACAAATTGGAGCAAACCAGCACCACCGTGGTAGAAAGCCCCATGCCGATGGCGTTGGAGGCCGCGGTAGTCACCGCCAGCGTCGGACACATGCCAACCATCAGCACAAAGGTGGGATTTTCAAACAGGAGACCATTCAAAAGAGCGCTCCAGAAGGTTTGTTTTTTAGCCACGGGTTTTCACCTCCCCGAAAAGCTTGCCGGCGGTAAACCGGTCGATCAGGGGCGTCATGACATTCATGAACAGGATCGCGAAGCTGCAGCCTTCGATGTAGCTGGCATAGCTACGAATCACAAACAGGAGCAGGCCGCAGCCTACGCCAAAGATGACTCGTCCAAGGCCGGACATGGGGCAGGTGACGTAATCCGTCGCCATGAAGAAAGCACCCAACAGGAGACCGCCACTGAGAATCTGATCATAGGCAACGATGAATCCATCCTGAATGAGGTAGCAGATAAAGGCGGTTCCGATGAAGCAAACGGGAATCCGCCAATCCACAATCCCCCGCAGGATCAAATACAACCCACCAATGATGATCGCGATTTTGCAGGTTTCTCCCAGCACGCCAGCGCAGTTGCCCAGCATCAGATCCATATAGCTGACGAACTTCCCCTCCGCGATCTGAGCCAGGGGCGTTGCAGTGGAAACTGCGTCCGTCATGAATCGGGTGTTCGGATAATTACTCATAATGCCAGACCAACTGACGAAGAGAATCGCCCGAGCCGTCAGGGCGGGGTTCATAAAATTACCGCCCAGGCCGCCAAAGCATTGTTTTACCAGAACGATGGCGATGACCCCGCCGATCAGCGGAATCCACAGCGGTGCGTTGGCTGGAATATTGTAGGCCAGCAGCAGCCCAGTCACCACCGCGCTCCAGTCCCCAATCAGGATCTTTTGATGACTGATCCGCTGAAAGGCATATTCACTGACAACGCAGCTGAGCACAGAGGTCACCATAATCGCCAGCGCGTTCCATCCAAAGAGAACAACCCCAGCGATCCCAGCGGGAAGCAAGGCCAAACAAACTTCCTGCATGATGCTCCGGGTCGTCTGGTTCGACCGCAGATGAGGCGACGAGGTAACGACAAGATTCTTTAACATGATTCCTTACGCCTCCTTTCCTGCTGGCTGATCCGTTTGAGATTGATTTTGCGCCGCTTCTTCTCTGGCTCGCTGTGCCGCTTCCTCCTGAGCCTTATGCGCAGCCTCCCGGCGATGCTTCCGCTGTATCGCGTTTTTCGCCGTTCGCATGCTCTGGGTCAGGCTGCGCTTCGCCGGGCAGGTAAAGCTGCAGCAGCCGCATTCAATGCAGTTCATAACGCCCAGCTTCTCCGCCTCTTCCAGCCGGCCATGGCGTTCGAAGGCGTCAATCCGGCTGGGAAAGAGCTTCATGGGGCAAACCTGCCGACAAGCACCACATTTGATGCAAGGGCTCTCCTTGGGCTCCATGGCTTCATTCCCCAGGGCCACCAGGCCGCTACAGCCCTTTGTTACTGGAACATCGAACCTTGCGATGGCCATGCCCATCATGGGCCCGCCATAGATGAACTGACGTACGTGAGGCTGCAGCCCGCCGCAGGCTTCGATCAGATGATCGATAGGCGTCCCAATCCTCACCAGGAAATTGCCGGGATTGTTGACCAAGCCCCCCACGGTGGTAATCCGATCAACCAAAGGCCGTCCTTCCCGGATGGCTTTGTCGATGGCATAAACGGTTCCGACATTGCAGACCACTACGCCTACATCCAGCGGCAAACCGCCGTTGGGTACCTGCCGACGGGTCAGGGCATAAACCAGCTGTTTTTCTCCACCCTGAGGGTAGCGAACCCGCAAACCGGTGACCTTGATCCCATCCACGCCCTTTGCCGCATCGATCATGATGTCGATGGCGTCCTGCTTGTTGTTTTCAATGCCGATGTCGGCTTCTTCCACATCCAACGCCAACATCATCAGCCGAACGCCGTCGATAATATCCGCAGCCTTTTCCAGCATGAGCCGATGATCCGCCGTTAAAAAAGGTTCGCACTCGGCGCCGTTGATTACGATCTTTTCGATCTTGCGGCCACCGGAAGGCGTCAGCTTCACGGAAGTAGGAAAAGTCGCTCCGCCAAGACCAACGATCCCTGATTCCCGGACGATCTCCTGCAGCTCCTGCGCTGTTAAATTCTCCGGATGATCAGAGGGATGCAGCTCGACCCATTCCTCCTGATAATCGTTGTCAATAATGACGGCAGGCGCTTGGGTCCCATTGGGAAGCAGCGCGTCCTGCACCGCATGCACCGTGCCAGAAACGCTGGCGTGGATATGGGCAGAGACAAAGCCGCCGGCCTCGCCGATCTTTTGTCCAATGCGTACATGATCTCCCGCCTGCACCAGCGCTTTAGCAGGCGCACCAATATGTTGCTGCAGCGGAATAATCACCCTGGGGGGAGCCTCCAGCGGACGAATCGGATTTAAACCGTTTACCGCCTTGCCGTTGGGGCCTTCCTCCGGATGAATCCCGCCAGGAAACATTCTTTTTTCAAACACGAGCAGATAGCCTCCTTTGTGCCCGGAATTCCTCCTGAAATTGTGCTTGCTGAAAGTATATCATAAATTGGCCAAAATGCACAAAACTTTTTTTTAACAATTAGATTTTTCTTTTCATTGCTTCAATCATGGTCCCGGCATATGCCAGGGCGTCATCTCCAATTCCTTCCGCTCCACTGATCATCCGCGCTACTTCTCGAACCCGGCCCTCTCGATCCAGCTGTTTGACAGACGTCGTTGTCCTCTCCCCTGTTACCTCTTTTGCAACAAGGTATTGAAAGTCTGCCGCGGCAGCAATCTGGGGAAGATGGGTTACGCAAATTACTTGTTTGCTTTGGGAGATGGCAACCATTTTTTCAGCTACTACCTGCGCCATCCGGCCGCTGATGCCTGTATCAATCTCATCAAAAACCATACATTCCACCCCGCTGCCTTCGGCCTCCAGAGCTTTTAGAGCAAGCATCATTCGACTTAACTCACCGCCGGATGCGATCTTCGCTAAGGGGCGCAGCGGTTCGCCGGGATTGGGGCTGATCATGAATTCAACCAGATCATCGCCCACCGGCCGGGGCATGGGCTTTTTCTCCCCTTCCTGATCAAATGCTACCTGAAAAATGGTTTTTTCCATTCCAAGATCCGAAAGCTGTTCCATCATGTTTTTCTCGAAGCGCTGAGCCAAGGCCTTCCGGTTGTCGGATAATTCCCGTGCAAGCTGACGATACGCCATCAGCTTTTGTTTATGCTCCCGAGCGGTGTCGCTGATCTGATCCTCCAGAGAACAGAGGACCTCATGCTCCTGCTCCATTCGCGCCTGTTCAGCTAATACCTTTGTCAAATTATCTCCATATTTTCGTTCCAGTTTTCGAATCAGGTCGAGCCTTTCCTCCGTTTTTTCCATTCGTTGAGGATCATGCTCCATCTCTTCCAGACATTGAAAGACCTCAAAGGCGATTTCTTCCAGCTCGTAATATACGCTTTCACATCTCTGGGTCAGATTCTTCATCTTATCGCCATAGGCATTCAAACTGGACAAGGCCACAGAGGCCGATTTAATCTTTTCAAGAGAGCTCTGTTCGTTTTCGCCCAGGGTGATGGCTTCGCGTGCCAGCCGCAGCGTCGAGGCAATTTTCTCCGCATTCCGCAATCGAAGATTTTCCTCTTGAAGCGTTTCTTCCTCCCCCGGCTTCAGCTTTGCCTCGTGAAGCTCACGCAGGGCTTTTTCCAGCTCCTCCATTCTCCGCTGCTTTTGATCATTTTCTCTGCGCAATCTGGCATATCTGCGATGCACGGATAAAAAGGCTTCATAGGCTTCTGCCGTGCGCCCCAACAATTGCTGATATTCCTTATCCCCCATGCGATCCAGAAAGAATAAATGCTGATCGGAGTCCATGAGAAACTGATGTTCATGCTGACCGTGGATATCCATCAAATAGGTGCCGATTTCCCGGAGCAACGAAGCGGACACGATTACACCGCAAACGCGGCATAGGTTTTTGCCCCCCGCGGACATCTCTCGAAAAATGCTTACCGTGCTGCCATCATAGTCGATGCTTTCCCGGGCCAGCACCTTCGCGACATCGGTATTTCCGGGCACATCAAAAACGGCTTCCACGCTGGCTTTCTCGCAGCCAGATCGAATTAAGCTGCGATCCGCTCTTCCGCCTAAAACAAGATTGACCGCGTCCACTACGATGCTTTTTCCCGCGCCAGTCTCACCTGTCATGACCTGCATCCCCGCGTGAAAATCAATTTCCAGTGTATCGATCAACACGAAGTTCTGTATCTTCAAGGATTGAATCATGTCTGACTGCCCCTCTTCATCAGGCTCTGAATTCGTTCTGCGGCCGCCAACGCCCCGGCATGATCCCGAGCAACCAGAAAAATCGTATTATCTCCGGCGATAGATCCGGCAATCTCTGGTAAATCCATGCTATCCAATGCCTCCGCCGCGGTGTTCGCCGCACCGCTCATGGTCTTTACCACGATCATTTGTCCAGCCGCTTCCACGCTAAGCATGCAATCCCGCAGCAGCCGAATCAATCGATCACTGAGGCCGGACCAACCGGTTTCAGGCTCCGCATAGCTGTATCCGCCCTCTTCCATCGGCGTCTTGATCAGATGCATCTCTTTCATATCCCGGGATACTGTCGCCTGCGTAACCTGGAATCCCTGCTCTTTTAATGCTTCGACCAGGTCCTCCTGGGTTTGAATCGGTCGGTCCTTTAGTAATGCTCGTATCGCGGCTTGACGTTTCTTTTTCATAAATGTTGATCCTCCCTGGGACGGCTCCAGTCGTTTAGCTTCTTATCCAAAACGGTAAAAAAATGATAATCCTCGAATCTTACCAGTTGCAGAGATTCTTCCGCTCCTGTGACTTTGACTGTGTCTCCTGCTTGCAACGTACACATGCTCTGCCCATCGATCTGCAGCTGTGCCAGCTGATCTCGGCCCTCTCTTAGATGAAAGAATACCTCTGCCTCGGTGGGCACAATGCAGGGGCAGTGCTGCAAGCTGTGGGCGCAAACAGGCGTAATAACCATGCATTCAACCCCTGGCGCAATGACGGGCCCTCCTGCGGACAGAGAATAGCCCGTAGCCCCTGTGGGTGTCGCAGCGATTACGCCATCTGCAATAAAGGTACTCCAATGCTCTTGATTCACTCGGGTTTCAACTTGAATCAATCTGGCAAAGCCGCCCCTGGTGACGACGGCGTCGTTCAGCGCAAGATAGCTTTTTGCTTCCTGATTAACGCAAACGCATAACATGCGTCGGGATTCCAGCAAATAATCTCCGGCAGAAATGGCTTGAATCGCCTGATTGAGCCGATCCGGTTCTCCTTCTGTCAGAAAGCCGAGGGTACCCAGATTGATTCCCAATAGGGGGCAAGTATGCTCCAGGGCAGTTTTCGCCCCCAGCAGCAGGGTACCGTCTCCGCCGAAAGTGATTACCATGTGGCAATCCTTCCGCGCTTCTCCCTGTTGAGGATAGAAGATGGAGAACCCCGCCTGTTCTAACCCCACCTTCATCCGTTCCGCTGTTTCTGCCGCATCCGCCCGTCGAGGATGGATCACAAAAGCGATCGCGCTTGATTTCACTGCTCTTCCCCTGCCTGTTTGATGCTTTATTATCCTTTATGCATTTCGTGGTGCGCCGCAATTACCATTTCTTGAATCTCTTGCTCGTCAATCAGAGGGGCGTCGTCCTCACGCGGACGAATCTCTGCCAGAAACTCAATGTTTCCCTCTGGCCCCGTAATGGGGGAATAGTCTACGCGAACGACTCGCCAGCCAAAGGTTTCGGCGAAGGAAACGATTCCAGCGACTACCTCTGTATGGGTTGCTGCCTCCCGAACGACCCCCTTCTTGCCTACCTTTTCCCGGCCTGCTTCAAACTGCGGCTTGATCAGCGTATAAAAGACGCCATCCCTGCCCATAATTTCTGCCGCTACAGGCAAAATCAGCCGAATGGAAATAAAGCTGACATCCATGACCGTGATCTGTGGTTTCAAGGAGAAATCTGATGGTTTCAGATATCTGGCATTGGTACGTTCCATCACGGTGACCCGATCATCGTTTCTCAGCTTCCAATCCAGCTGCCCATACCCCACATCAACCGCATACACATGTTTGGCGCCGCTGCGAAGAGATACATCTGTAAAGCCTCCCGTACTGGCCCCAATGTCCAGCACCACCTTGTCTAGAAAATCCGCTTCAAAAACCCGGATGGCCTTTTCCAGTTTCAAAGCGCCCCGGCTGACGTATTCCACAGTAGGCCGCCGCAGCACAAATTCTTCTTCCGGCTGAATTCCTTCGGATGCCTTGAGAATTTTTCGTTCTCCGATATACACCTGACCGGCCATAATCGCAGCCTGAGCTTTTTCCCGACTGGGAAACAGCCCTCGATTGACCAGGGCTGCATCCACCCTTTCCCCTTTGCTCATGCCTGATTCCTTTCCAGCCAGCCTTGAATGCGAAGGGCCATCTGCTCTGGGGTCAGCCCTGCTTCTTTCATCAACTGTCCATGATTTCCATGCTGCAAATACATATCCGATACGCCGAAGCAGATTCCCGGCTCCTGAAGATACAATTCTGCGCATCTTTCCCGTACAAATTCACCAAAGCCTCCGTTCACCATATGCTCTTCCATGGTAACGAAGGGACGGGTCTGAATTTCCCTCAGCGTCTTTTCATCCAGGGGCTTCACGGAGGAGCAGTTGTATACCGCTGCTTCTATTCCCGCCTGGGAAAGCAGGCTTGCGGTCTTTAGTCCATGGCGAACCATTGTTCCCACGCATAAAAGGGAAATGTCTTTTCCCTTTTGCAACCTTTTCCATTTTCCTGGCTGGAACCTTTCTTCCCGGCTTTCTGGCACATCATCTCCCGCTCGGGCGTATCGAATCACCACCGGCTCCGTCTCGGTCAAGGTCCAAAGCAGCATCTGTTTCAATTCCCGAGTATCGCAGGGAGCCAGCACCTTTATGCCAGGAACCGGCAGGGTTGACGCGAAGTCAAACAGGCCGTGATGTGTTCTTCCATCTTCTCCACCGATGCCACTGCGATCCAGCAGGAAGATGACGGGCAGCTTTTGCATGGCTACATCATGGATCATTTGATCATAACACCGCTGAAAAAAGGTAGCATAAACCGCGAAATAGGGTCGCATTCCGCCAGAAGCCAGCCCGGCTGCCATGGTGGCAGCATGCTCTTCCGCAATACCTACATCAATCATTCGTTCCGGGAAGCGCTCCGCGAAATGATCCAGCCCCGTACCCATGGGCATAGCAGCTGTGATCGCAACGATACGAGGATCCTTCTCCGCCATATCTATCAGCGTGTAGGCCATTACATGACCGCTGGAAGGGCAATCGGGCTTCTCTGCCCGGTCGCCAGTCTCCACCAGGAAAGGGGGCGTTCCATGAAAAATTTCCGGCCGTTCTTCCGCCTTATCATAGCCATAGCCCTTCTTGGTTTTGACATGGATGACGCAGGGGCCGTTAAACTCCCTTGCTTTCCGCAGGGTTTTTTCCAATCCGCGGACATCATGTCCATCAATGGGCCCAAAATACTCAAACCCCAGGGTTTCAAAAAATCCAATGCTATCCGCCCGAACCAAGGCAGTCTTCATCATGGTCTTGGCAGCATGCGTTACACGATAAACAGGCTTCCCGATCACTGGCACCCGCCGGAATTTACGCATCGCCAGCTTGGCGTTTTGCCACTCACTGCTGACTCGCAAATTTGTCAGATGGGCACTGAGCGCGCCCACGTTTCTGGCGATGCTCATCTCGTTATCATTGAGGATCACGATCATTCGGGTTCCGGTGTTGCCAGCGTCGTTCAACGCCTCGTAGCACATTCCTCCCGTCAAAGCGCCATCTCCCACCAGCGCGATAGCCGCATAATCCTGCGACAAATAATCCCTGGCGCGGGCCATCCCTAAGGTGGCGGAAATGGCGGTGGACGCATGTCCTGTTTCGAAGCAATCGTATTCGCTTTCTTCCCTTCTGGGAAAGCCGCTCAGCCCGCCGTATTGTCTCAGCGTGGAAAACCTTTCCAGCCTGCCAGTGAGCATTTTATGTACATAGCTTTGATGTCCCACGTCAAAAACGATCTTATCCCTTGGGAAATCAAATACTCGATGCAGCGCGATGGTCAGCTCCACCACGCCCAGGTTGGACGCCAGGTGCCCCCCCGTCTGCGCTACCGTATGAATCAATTCCTGTCGGATTTCAGCACAAAGAAGAGCAACCTGCTCCTGATTTAGTTTTTTTACATCTTCTGAATTGCGTATTTTTTCCAGCAGCATCGGTACTCCCCCCTTCCTATGAAAGCATCTCCGATAGAAACCAAGTTTGTTTCTAAAAACACTGATGAAGTCTAATACATCTGTTTTCCTGTCTATTACCCTATGGTAGGACGCTATCCTTTTGATCCCTTGGCTCCCTTGGATCCTTTAGCCCCAAAGGTGACCCCCTTCAAAATATCGCTCTGATAGGCAAAGTTCGCTTGGTTCCGATCCTGATGGGCCTTCTCCGCAAGCAAAACTAACCGATCTATCAATTTGCGATAAGAGGTCCCGGCATTTTCCCAAAGATAAAACGCCAGGCTGCCGGGAATGGTATTGATCTCCGTGATATACAGATTGCCGCTGTCCCGGTCAAACATATAGTCAATCCGAACGACTCCTTTGCAATCCATCATCCGGAATATGTGTTTGCTCATCTCCTGAATACGATCGCGCAATGCCTCTTCAATGGGGGCGGGTAGAACCCGATGGAGGCTGGCCATTCCCTTGCTGCCGCCGTTGGCCAAGTATTTCTCTTTAAAATCCAGGAAATCTTCGCCACTGATGGGCATTTCAATGGGGCTGGCTTCTACTTCATCATCATAGCCAAGCACGCTGCAATTCAATTCAATCGGCTTGTTCAGCCCTTTTTCCACCAGCACCCGGCGATCATACTCAAAGGCCAGCTCCAGCGCTTCCCGCAGCTCTTCCCTGTTTTCCGCCCGGCTGACGCCGATGCTGGAACCCAGGTTGGCCGGCTTGGTATAGACCGGAAAGCCCAGCTCTTCTTCGATCTCTTTCAAAATGGCATCCTGGTTTTTCTCAAAGCTGGATCGCGCGTACCACAGGCTGGGAAGCACCGGCAGGCCGCCGCCCTGGAAAAACTGCTTAATAATGATTTTGTCCATGCCCAGGGAACTGGCGCTTACACCGGCGGAGGTGTACGGAATATTCGCCAGCTCCAGCATGCCTTGCAGCGTGCCATCCTCGCCATTCATGCCATGCATGACCACCACGAACACATCCACCCGCGCAACGGCCCGAAGCTCGTCCTTCCCAAATAATCCCTTTCCCTTTTCCAGCGCCAAAAGAGCGCCAGAGCCGGGGGTCATATCCAGAAAAACCTTGCGGACGCCGGGGGCATCCGGCCTGAAGGGCTGATAAGTGTGTATATCCTTCAGCTTTTCCCCGGTGTACCAACTTCCATGCTCGTCGATATAAACTGGAATCACGTCATATTTCTCCGGATCAGCGTGCCGCATCATTTGCACCGCGCTGATGATGGACACCTCCCGCTCGCAGCTTCTGCTGCCAAAGATGACTCCCAACTGCTTTTTGCTCATAATCTCCGTTCCCTTATTCCTCGCTGTAATTATCTGGCAGATCGTTTTCGAAAAGAACTGTATCCCCGGGATGGACTAAACTCCCCAGCAACTGTGCCGCTTCGCTCAAGCTGCCCACCACATGGATCCGCTCCTTTGGAAAGCCCTGATCTGACAGCCCCTGGCGGAGGGCTTCGCTGCGCTTCTTCCCCACCAGGATCACCTCATCGCAGCAATCCGCCATGGCTTGGCCGAATTCCCGATTGAGTTCTGCTTCCTGGTCGCCTAATTCCACCATTCCCGGCGTCACGATCAAGCGGCGGCCCGGAAATTGCTTCAGCGTCTGGAAGGCCTGCTTTGCGCCTCGGATATTGCTGTTAAAGGCATCATCCAGCACATTGAAGCCGCCTGGGTTCCGCTTCAGCTCCAGCCGATGCTCCACCGGCTTCAATTTACGGATTCCCCGGGCGATTTCTCGCCCGTTCAGCCCCAGCTTTAGACAAACGCTGGCGCAAAGGACGATATTGCGGATGTTCAGTTCACCTAAAAGCTCCGTTTCGCAGGGGATGCGCTCCTGGGCGGTACAGAGCAGGAAATGGCTGCCCGAAGGGGATACCTGTAAATCTTCCACCCAGACATCATCCCGCTTTGAATTCAGGCCCGTCAGGAATTTTTCTTTCCTGGTCTTGGCCCATAATTCCGTCACGATGCCATCATCATCCGCGAAGAAGCAGGTCCCGTCCTCGGGAATCGCTTCCATCAGTTCATACTTGGTTTTCGTGATCCGCTCCTGGGTATGAAAGGTGTCCAGATGCTGGGGGCCTACGGAGGTCAGGAGACCAATATGGGGATGAACCAGCCGGCACATCTCTTTAATATCTCCTACATGACGAGCACCCATCTCCGCCACAAAAACCCGATAGCCGGGCTCCAACTGGGTCCGGATCACCTTGGTTACGCCCATGGGAGTATTGAAGCTGGCTGGCGTTACCAGCGTAGGATATTTTTCACTTAACAGGGCACCCAGAATAAACTTGACGCTGGTTTTCCCCCAGGAGCCTGTAATGCCGATTCGGATCAAATCCGGCCGCTCCCGCAAAATGCGCTGGGCATCCCGGAAATATATCTCGCTGATTCCCTTTTCTATGGGCCAGGCGATCAGCCCGCCCAGCGCAATCCACAAAGGCAGAAGCAGCGGGAGGAGCACAAGACCGATATTGATCCATAGGCTCGCTTTCAATTGGCTCAATAGGAAGAACGCCGTCATGAAAACAAGGGTCCATACAATGGCGCAGACGATGTAGAGGCGCTTTACTCGAGGGGTAAATACCAGCTTTTTCTTCTCTTTTTGCTTTCTGGACCAAAGAAGCAGGCCATATCCCGTGGCGATCAGAACCAGTCCAGAGATCGCCAGGAGCAACCAACTGGTTTTGCTCCGGAAAATGCGCCCGGCCAGGAGGGTCAGCAGCACCACCGTGGCCAGACATGCCCCCGGAATCCATCCTCGCAGCCCCTGTCTCCTTAGGGTTCGAAAATATCCTGGAAACTGGTAGCTCTCTAACTGAAACCAGTGGATTAATGTGCGGGCAGACAGCAGCGCCCCAGCCACCAGGCAGAGACACCACAGATCCGTCCCAATCAATTCCACTGTGCTCAAAAACATCTTTGCTTCATGCCTCCGTTAGAAAATGATGTACGATAGCGTTGAATCGAGACGCTTGCTCCAGATAGGCGAAATGAGTTCCACCTTCCAGGATCACCAGCCCCGCATCCGAGATCAGCTTTTCCATCTCCTGCCCCATCCAAAGGGGCGTCTCCGTATCCGCGTCGCCCCAAATCAGGAGGACGCTTTGCTGAATCAGGGGGTACCTATCCCGCAGATCCAGATTGATCACCTTGACGAAGGTTTGGCGCATTTCTTCATCCAGGGCGTTATAATCCGCGCTGCCGTATTCCTTGCGGATCTTTGCTTCGTATTGTTCGCCGATCTTGCGCATCAGGGGGATCTTTTCCACCCGTTTCGCGAAGGCCTTTTTTCGTTGAAACTCCGCGGAACGCTTTTTTCCTTCCTCGGTGGGCTGGGACCGAAGGCCGGCCGCCCCGGTAAAGACCAATTTTGTAAACATTTCCGGCCATTGGCTGGCAACCCAGGTTGCCACCCGGCAGCCAAAGCTGTGCCCTACCGCGGCGCAGGGGAGAAAATGCAACTGCTGCAGCAGTTCCCGAAGGCATTCGGCATATTCAGGGACGCCCCAGGGCTCCGGCGGGCGACTGCTTTGGCCAAAGCCCGGAAAATCGATCAGTAATACCCGATGATCTCCCTGGAGGGCATTGGCCAGGTTCTCCATCAATTTGGTAGAGCAACCCCATCCATGCAGCAGGACGACCCTTTCGCCGTGATCTCCCCGCATTTCATAATAGACCTTCGCTCCCTTTGCCTGCGCGAACATAGATCCCCCCGCTTATGCTTCTCCTACCCGCCAGATATATCTTTCCTTGCGGGCGCTGATGTCGTATTTTTTTTGCCAATATTTCGCTACCGGAACCTCGCTTTCCCACAGACATCCCAGTGCCTTGCAGGTTTTCCGGCTGGCTTGATTGTCCGGGTCGGTGGTAATGATTACGGAGCTCTTTCCGCTCCGAAGAATCTCCTCCCTAATCAATCTGCAGGCCTTTTCCGCATATCGATGCCCCCTCCAGGCCGGGTCAACGTGATATCCGATATGGCCGAAATAATAAATCGCTTCGCTTTCTCCTGGACGATAGGAAAGTTGGCCGATCTCCTGCCGGGATCCATGAAGAGTAATCCGCCAGTTCCTTTCCTGGCCAAAACCCAGCTCCTTTTCCGGAGGAGAAAGGCGAATCGGAATTAAATCGATTTCGCCATCGGAGAATTCCGCTCCGCGGAAAAACGGCCAATTCATTAAACCTCCTGAATGCGAACCTGATCTAACAGGCTGTAGAAATCCTCCGGAACGATGAGCTGCGTCCCTTCCGTCATGACGCTGGCGGCTCCAGCAGCTACACCATACTTAAAGGCCCGTCCCATGTCCTTTTCCTTCTCGTATCCCAGCAGCATGCCGCCAATCATCGCGTCTCCCGCTCCAACGGTGGACTTGGTGGCCACCCGAAGGGCCGGCGCGAAGAGCGTACGCTCCTGATCCACGTACATGGCCCCCATGGCGCCCATGGAGATCACCGCATGTTCCACCCCCAGGCGAATGAAGAGCAGCGCCGCATCCCGGATGGAGCGCATGGTCCGCAATTCCAGCCCCAGGGTCATTTCCATCTCGTGCAGATTGGGCTTAATTAGGAAGGGATGCGCCCCCTTGGCCGCCAGCTCCAGCTCCGCGCCCTCTGTATCCAGGATGCACTTTTTCCCTTCCAGCGCTTTCATCAAATCCCGATACACCCCCTGGGGACATCCCGGGGGAACGCTGCCCGTCAGCACCACCACATCGCTGTCCGCCGTCTTTTCCTTCGCCAGGTCAAAGAAATCCTGAAGCTGCTTTTCCTCCACCCGGGCGCCGGACTCATTTAATTCCGTGATTCCTTTTTCGTCCTTCAGCACCAGCTTTAAATTTGTCCGCACCTTGCCGGGCACCCGGAGGAAATGATGCTTCAATCCCTCGGCGTCCATCATGGCGGACAGCTGATCTCCGCCGTTTTCCCCCATGATGCCGATGCATTGCACATCCAGCCCCAGGCGCTGAGCTACAACGGCCACGTTGATCCCCTTGCCGCCCAGATCCTCCCTCAGCTCTCGAATGCGGTTAACTTCACCCAATTTCAGGCTGTCCATCTCCACCGCTTTGTCAAAGCTGGGGTTGAGACAAATGGTCGTAATCACGAAATCACCCCCACAAAAATACAGTTTATTATACCATCCCAGCCCTGCTTGCGCAACCGTCGAATCTGGTTCTTCCCTCTTGGGCATGGGCGGATTCGCGGATTGTGGATAAAAAAAACGAACCGACAGCAATCTATCGGTTCGAAACAAGGCCCTGGTTCAGTTCAGCGCTTCCGCGTCGTTTTCGATGGTAATCTCTTCCACACTGCGGATGCCCCAGCGGGCTACGACCATGCTCAGATTATCCCGGCCCACGGACAGGGTCACGGTGTCATCCTTGATGCCAACAATAGTGCCGTAAATGCCGCCAATGGTGCATACCCGGTCACCGGCCTTCAGGTTGTTCAGCATTTCCTTGACCTGCTTGTCCTTTTTCCTTTGGGGACGAATCAGGAAGAAATAGAACACCACGAAGATCAGCACCATGGGCAGGAAGGTGGAAATCAGCGCGGCGACAGGATTCATCGCCGCCTCTTCCCCTGCGGCTTCCACGGCCGCGGCTTCTTCCGCCAGGGCGGTAGAGATTCCAAAAAGTTTCTCAATCATTTTTACGTTAACTCCTTTTCATTCATTAGGCCCGGAGGGGATTATAACAGAATGCCTTCCCCCGTGCAAGCCCGGCACGGAAATTACTGCAAGGGCCGGGTGGCGATGATATTCACACCGGTGTCACAAACATTGGGCAGAACCACCTGCCCCAGGGAGATGGGCGCGGAAATTTGGACAGCCCTTAACTGTTCCATCACCTGGCTGATGAGCCGCTTTGGCACCGGCTCCGCCGTTTTGACAGAGAGGGGCGTGGCGCTATTCTCCACCGGAATGACAGCGGTAATCATCCGCAGGGGCAAGGTGCATTCCTGATGGGCATATTTCTCACCCCGGGGGCAGGTATTCCCCTTCACGGAAATTACCTCGTTCGCGTCGTTCAGCGTCACGGTCATCCGGCACCCGACGGGGCAATTGATACAAGTGATCACCTGTTCCATGCTCATCATTCCGCTCCTTTCTCAATCCGCACTACCACGGGTTCGCTGCCATCCAGGCCATCAAACGCCTCCGGCTTCAGCGTATAGGCGGCCATCTCTCCCGGGGTAAAGATCATGGCCTTTCGGCGCAGCAGCTCCTTCCCGCCACAGGAGATGACCGCGGAAGCATTGCGGAAAACGCCGGAGGGCCGGAACATGAGCGTAACCGCCTCCTGGGGATGCAACTGAATCATCTGGGGAACCGTTCCCCGAACGCCTTCGCCGTCCTCCACCCGCAGGAAGGCTTTGTCTTCCTGGCTGGCGCGAACGAACCTGGCGGCGGCATGGCCAGCTCGGAAGCTTTCGTTGGAAACGTGGTCTACCAGGTCATGCACGTGCAGCACATTGCCGCAGGCGAATACGCCCGGCACGGAGGTCTCAAAGGTATCCGTCACAACAGCCCCAGAGGTGGCGGGAGAGATCTGAACCCCTGCCCCCTCGCTCAGCTCGTTCTCCGGAATCAAGCCCACGGACAGCAGCAGGGTATCGCATTCAAATACCATCTCCGTGCCCGGAATGGGCCGTCGCTGTGCATCCACCTGGGATACGGTCACGCTCTCCAGCCGTTCCTTCCCCTGAATATCCGTCACGGTGTGGGACAGATACAGAGGAATGTCGTAATCGTTCAAGCATTGAACAATATTCCGGTTCAAGCCGGAGGAGAAAGGCATAATCTCCACGCAGGCCAGCACCTTCGCGCCCTGCAACGTCATTCTGCGGGCCATGATCAGCCCAATATCGCCTGACCCCAGAATCACTACTCGTTTTCCGGGCAGATAGCCCTCCAGGTTAACAAAGCGTTGAGCGGTGCCGGCGGAATAGATGCCGGCGCACCTGGTTCCGGGCGTGCACAGCGCTCCCCGGGGCCGCTCCCGGCATCCCATGGCCAGGATAATGGCACCTGCCTCGATAAAGCGTAGCCCCTTTTCCCGGGAAATGCAGGTGACCACCCGATCTGGAGAGACCGCCAGGACGGTGGTATCACACTCGATATCGATGTTCAGTTCCTTGGCTCGGTCGATATCCCGCTGCGCGTATTCCGGGCCCGTCAGCTCCTCCTTGAAGCGATGGAGGCCGAAACCATTATGGATGCACTGCCGAAGGATTCCGCCGGGGTTGCTTTCCCGTTCCAGCACCAGCAGGGATTCAATTCCATCCTCCCGGGCGGCAATGGCTGCCGCCAGCCCGGCTGGGCCAGCGCCGATAATCAGGATATCCACATGCTGTCGATTCATGCCTGCTCCCTCCCTTCGGCTTCTTTCGTCAGGGTTCCTGTCAGCAAATAACTGTTTCCGCCGTTTTTCGTAATATCCTGCAGCGGGATTCCCGTTTCCCGGGAGATGATGGCGGCGACCCTGGGACTGCAGAAGCCGCCCTGGCATCTTCCCATGCCGGCCCGGGTACGCCGCTTCACAGCGTCAATATGCGTGGCCGGAACTGGGCAATGGGTCGCGGCCACGATTTCCGCCTCCGTAATCACTTCGCATCGGCAGATGATGTTGCCGTAGAGAGGATTTTCTACCAGGGCTTTTTCCTGCTCCTCCGGTGTCATTTCCCGGAAGGGGATCGCAGGCTTCTGATAGGGTGCCAGCTCCGCCTTCGCAGGGAGATGTTGTTCCCCAGCGATCTGTTCCGCCAGCGCTTTCCCGATGGCCGGCGCGGAGGAAAGGCCAGGACTTTCGATGCCGACGGCTTCATAAGCTCTCGGGCAGCCTTCCACAGCCCCCAGAATAAAGTCGCCTCCCTCCTCATGGGCCCGGACGCCGCTGAAATTGGTAATATTGGTTCTCAGGGAAACCTTCGGCCAGGTAAGCCGTACCTTCTCCATGACGGAATCCAGGCCGGACTGGGTGGTCTCCGTGTTCAGGGGATCGTCGATATCCTCCGCGCTGGGCCCCAGCAGCACATTCCCGTGCACCGTGGGAGAAACCAGCACGCCCTTTCCCATCTTGGAAGGGCACTGGAAAATCGTCCTCTCAAAGGGTGCTTCCTTCGGCCGGTCCAGAAGATAGTATTGTCCCCGACGGTGGGTGATATGCAGCGGATGGGAGGATAGCTGATTATGCAGCCTGGCGGAGGAGCTGCCTGCGCAGTTGACCAAAATACGGCAGCGCCACTCCCCTTTGCTGGTATGAACCACAAAGCCGCCTTCCGCGTCGTGCTCGATGGCTGATACTTCTTCACCGAAATGGAAGGACACCCCGTTCAGGGCCGCGTCATCCGCCAGGGCAAAGGTCAGCTCATAGGGGCTGACAACGCCGCTGGTGGGAACCAGCAGGGCACAGCAAGCCTGGGGATTTAAATTGGGCTCCAGGGATAAAAGCTCCTCCCGCTCAATGATCCGCAGGTCGGGGACGCCATTAGCTACGCCCCGGTCCAGCAGCTCCTGCAGGGTCGCCCGATCCTCCTCCGAAAAGCCCACCACCAGCGCGCCACAGCGGCGATAAGGCACGCCCAACTCTTCACACAGGGTCGGAAAAACGTTGGCGCCGGCCACGTTGTACTTTGCCTTTAACGTGCCGGGTACAGCGTCATATCCAGCATGAACGATACCGCTGTTGGCCTTGGAAGCGCCTTCCGCAACATCCCAGGCCTGATCCACCACCGCGATCTTCGCCTCATATCGACTGAGCTCCCGGGCCAGCGCACAGCCAATGACCCCGCCGCCGATAATCAGAATATCGGTGTTTTTCATTGGGAAAACCTCCTTTTATGCTTGGGGTAACTCATCCACCACATCCACCGGCTCCTCGCCGAAGGTGCTGTAGAGCTCCTCCAGATAAGCCTCATCCGAGGCATCCTCCGTCTTTTGCTGCTCCTGCGCGCTGTCATAGGCGATGAAGGTACAGGGAACCCCCGCCGCTTCTGTGAGCGCTTCCTCGATTTTAATTTTGCGCTGCTCCATGTTCAGGCTCTTTGCCACCACGTCGAAGGTAGGATTGGCCTTCCATCGATATTCCGTGCCATCCGAGCCCATATATTGTCCCATCAGGAACATGCCATGAATGCCTGGCTCCGTCTTTTGCAGCTGCTTCAGCGCTTCCTTCCATATTTCATCCGCGCCGCGGCCCGTAGGTGTCAAAGTCTTTTGCTTTGGCGCAGCAGGAGTTTCTTTGGGAGAACCGCCTTTTCCAGAGGCTTTCCTGGGCGCTTTCTCAGCTACTTCAGAGGCTGCGGCTGAAACAACAACGCCCTGGGCCAATTGATCCTGCAGCTGGGCGATCTTCCCTTCCAGCTCCGCGATCCGGTCGTTCAGCGCCAGCGTATCCGTTTCCTTGGTCCGAAGGCAGCATTTCAGGCTCACGTTCTCCAGCGCCACGCGGGGAGAACCGGAATACCGAAGATCGGTTTCCAAGCGCATGAACTGGTCCAGCATTTCCATCAGCCGGGAGGTGGAAATCTGCTCGCTTTCCCGCTGATATTCTTTTCCATCCTCCTCCGTCAAATCCAGAATCTCCGCCATTTCTTCGCCGCAGCACTTGGCCAGAATCAGCGAGCGAAGATGCCCGCTGACATCCCGGCTGAAAATCAGCGGATCCTTTCCGCTGTTCATCAGGGCATCCACCAGGCGAAGGGTTTCCGCCGCGTTTTCTTCCGCCAGCGCCCGGCTGAACTGGAACAAAAAGCTTCGATCGCTGGTCCCCAATACCTGACGAACCAGCGCCTCGTCGATTTTTCGTCCATATCCCAGGCACATGTCCAGAATGCTCAGCGCATCCCGCATGCCGCCCTCGGCCGCCCGGGCAATAGCCATCAGCGCGCCGTCTGTCGCTTCCCCGCCCGCGCCCTCCGTGGCTTCTTTGAGCCGGCCTTGAATTTGCCCGGCGGGGATGCGCCCAAAGTCGAAGCGCTGGCACCTGCTCAGGATGGTGGCCGGCAGCTTGTAGGGCTCTGTAGTGGCCAGAATGAAGACCAGATATTCCGGCGGCTCCTCCAGGGTTTTCAGGAGAGCGTTGAACGCCGAGTTGGACAGCATATGCACTTCATCGATGATGTACACTTTGTACGCGCCGAATTGGGGTGGAAAGTTCACCTTCTCCAGCAGCTCTCGGGCGTCCTCCACCCGGCTGTTGCTGGCGGCGTCGAATTCCAGGATGTCCATATAGTCGTCCGCCTGCATTCGGCGGCAGACCTCGCACTCCCCGCAGGGATCTCCCTCCTGAGGGTTGGTACAGTTAATCGCCCGGGCCAGGATCTTCGCGGTAGAGGTTTTTCCGGTTCCCCGGCTGCCGCAGAACAGGTAGGCGTGGGCGATTCGTCCCGTCTCCACCTGATGCCGCAGGGTCTCGACAATCGCCTCCTGCCCCACCATATGGGAAAAATCCCGGGGCCGCCATTGACGATACAGCGCCTGATAGGCCATTCCTCTACTCTCCTTCGCTCATATCCAGCCAGGGCCGAAGCTCTCTTAGCTTGGCTGGTCCAATGCCCTTGGCCGCCATTAAATCTTCCGCATAATGATAAGGTCCATGTAACTCTTTTTCCGTCAGGATAGCCTGCGCTAAGGTCTCGCCGATGCCAGGAAGCACAATCAGGTCTTCCAGCTCAGCGTCGTTGACCCGGATTGTCCCGTCCGGAGGAGCGGGCTTTGAGAAAGCGGACGCCCGCTCCATTGTCTGAAAGCGGACTCGATCCCCTCTGGGCAGATTATTCAGTGTCCACAGGCAGGCGAAAACCGCCAGGACGATCAGCGTTCCTCCCGCGATCCTTTTCATCCTTCCTGACTCTTCCGAACCTTCTGACCCTGCTTGGTATCCTCCAGAATGTATCCGGCGGCGCGAATCGCGTCCCGCAGCTCATCGCTGCGCTTCCAATCCTTATTCTTCCGGGCTTCCGCTCTCTCTGCCACCATCTGGCGCACCTCGTCCGTCAGATCGTCATTTTCCCGGGTCAAAATCCCCAGCACATCGCAAATAGCCTTCAGGCTGGCCAGGGCTTTTGCGGCGGCCTCTTTGGCTACGCCTGCCTGCACCACCACGTTGGCATCTTTCACCAGCTCAAAGATCGCGCCTAAAGCGTCCGCCGTGTTCAAATCATCGTCCATGGCGGCGTCAAATTTCGCCTCGTATTCCTTCAGCCGGGCCACAAAGGCCACTTCCTCCGCATTCAGGGGCCGATCCTCTCCGTTTTCCTGCTGGAAGGCCAGATTATCCCGGGCGGTGTATAGCCGATTCAGGCTGGCGTTGGCTGCTTCAATTTGATCTCTGCTGAAATTGATGGGGCTGCGATAATGAGCGGAGAGCATGAACAGCCGAACCGCCTCCAGATCATATTCCTTGGAGATATCCCGAACGGTGAAGAAATTGTTCAGGCTCTTGCTCATCTTCTGGTTATCCACGTTGATGAACCCATTGTGCATCCAATAGTTCACGAAGGGCTTTCCTGTCGCTCCCTCGCTCTGGGCAATCTCGTTTTCATGGTGCGGGAAAAGCAGATCCTTCCCGCCGCAATGAATGTCGAAGGTCTCCCCCAGATACTTCATGCTCATGGCGGAGCATTCGATGTGCCAGCCCGGGCGGCCCAGGCCCCAGGGACTTTCCCAGGCGGGCTCTCCAGGCTTCTGCGCCTTCCAGAGCGTGAAATCCGCCGGGGCTTCCTTTTCCGTTTCCACATCCAGCCGCTCGCTGGCGCCCATCTCCCGGTCCTCTACGTTCTGACCGCTGAGCTTTCCATATCCTGGGAAAGCGGAAACCCGATAATACACATCGCCGCTGGGGGTGGCGTAGGCATGGCCATTCTCGATCAGCTTGGATACAAGGTCAATAATTTCCTGAATGTGCTCCGTCGCCTTGGGATGGACAGTGGCCTTCCGGACACCCAGGGCAGCGGCGTCGATGAAGTACTCTTTGATGTACCGCTCCCCCAGCTCTTTCACAGTAATTCCCTCTTCATTGGCCCGGCGAATCATCTTGTCATCAATATCGGTAAAATTCTGCACAAAGGTGACTTCGTAGCCTTCCCGCTCCAGTTGACGCCGCAGCACGTCAAAGGTGATGAAGGGGCGGGCGTTTCCGATGTGAAAATAATTATAAACCGTGGGCCCGCAAGCATAGATATTGACCTTGCCGGGGTGAATGGGTTTGAATTCTTCCTTTTTGCGGGACATGCTATTGTATATCTGCATTTTTATTTCTTTCCTTTCTTTTTTCTATTCAAAATTCCATATCTGATGATCGCCAGCGCCCAGAAAGCTCCAGCGCAGATAGCCAGAATCAGAATGATTCGATCCGCCTTCTTGAGGGGAGAGGAGTTCTCCAACTCGGCTTCCTCCGTTCGATCCCCGATCTCCAGGGTGGTCTCTGTCAGAAGCTGGCCCTCCTGATCTTCCACCTGCAGCCGAATGACTGCCCAGGCGATGCCAGCATCCGTATCCTCCGGAAGGTTCCATTCCCCTTCGAAGGTCAGGGGCGTATCTTTGGAAAGATCCGCGACCACCTCTGGGCCTCTTTTGCGGATTTTCAACTGTTTTCCATCGATGGATAAAAACTGGATTTCCCCAGAATCCTCCAGCCTGGTTTCGACCTCTAACCGCAAGGTTGCGTCCGAAAGATCCTGATCCGCCATAAGCTGCCCATGGAAAGCGGAAACGCCGCTTTCCTCCCAGGTCCACTCATCGGGAATGATATCTATCTGAAAATCCGCAAATGCTGTCGCGCTAAAAAGACAGAGCAGCGTACACCACAACGCGAATTTTCGACCCACTCTTCGGGTATGCCAATTCACAAAGCCATCCCCTTTCTGCTCGTCATATCCATCGCATTATATCAAATTCATGCCATGAATTCAATCAAAAAACCCTCTTTTCAGAGGGCTTAAAAGAGACTTTGGTTTGTTGTACCGAGTTCGATTATTGGGGCAGATCGGAATCGATTTTTTCCGTCAGCTCATCCAGCTTTTGATCCAGATCAGCGCTGAATTCTTTGAGATGATTTTCCAGCGAATCCAGCGTACTATTCACCTTTTCTGTTTCCTCTTCCACGGTAGGAATTTTTTCGAACAGATCGTTGATGGCGTCGCTAAACTCGACAGCCGGTTCCGCTTCTTCTTCTGGATTCTCTACCCGAATTACCGGCGGCTCCGCGATTGCTTCATCCGCTGCCCCGTCCGTATCCTGGTCCTGAATATCGATTGTTTCAACAGTCGATACCTCTTCCACCTCCAGATCTTCTACCGGAGCTTCTTCCTCTGCTTTAATTTCCGGTTGCTTCTCCGCGGATTCCACTTTTACACCAGCCAGCCGTTCCGCCCGCAGATCGTTGAGTTGATCATCCAGCTTTTGCAGCTCCTGCAGCTGATTCGCTAGCTCCTCTGGAAAATGCTCTCCCTTGAGCCACAGGGCATAAGCCTGGTTGCCAAAATCCTTCAGAATCTCCGCTCGGCGGTTAACCAGATTCATTTCATCTACCTTGGACTTGGTATTGGTGGCAATGTTGGACGCCGTGTTTCCAATCGCTTCCATGCCCTTCAGCCAAATCCCTTTGATGCTGGAACCTATATCTGCCATTTTCATTGCCTCCTTTACCGACGTTCAAATTCTCTCATAT
This sequence comes from Clostridia bacterium, assembly GCA_017464305.1. GTDB lineage: Bacteria > Bacillota > Clostridia > Christensenellales > Aristaeellaceae > Aristaeella. Next base: position 192,277 of record JAFUDS010000026.1, read on the forward strand.
AAATTTTATTGCGTATTTATTACAGATGATTTTTGATATTCTCTGCGATCTGGGGCCCCGTCAAGCCATATTCCTTCAGCAGATCCGCCGGCTTGCCGCTCTGGCCGAAAACGTCCAGAATACCGATCTTGTGGAAGCTTTCCACCCCGTGGCCAATAATCGCAGAGGCCACTGTATCTCCCAGGCCGCCGATGACGCTGTGCTCCTCCAGGGTAAAGACCTTCTTGTACTTGGCGGCAAATTCCCGGGCCAAGGCTTCGTCAAAGGGTTTGATGGTGTGGAAATTCACCAGTGATAGATCGATGCCCTGTCCGGCCAGGATGTCCACCGCCTCGATGGCGTGCTCCTTCATGATGCCGCAGGTAAACAGTACGCCGTCCTTCCCTTCCTTCAGCACCACGCCCTTGCCAACTTCAAAGGGCTGGGGATCATACACCGGGGAGGGCAGTCGCGCGGTACGAATAAACACGGGGCCATCGATCTTCGCGGCGGCTTCCACGCACTGGTAGCATTCATTGGCGTCGCTGGGCACGAACACTGTCATGTTGGGCAGCACCCGCATCAGCGCGATATCCTCGATGGCCTGATGGCTGCCGCCGTCCTCGCCCAAGGTGATGCCGGCATGGCTGAACCCGAACTTGACGTTGAACTTGGGGTAGCAAACGCCATTACGAATTTGATCATAGCTGCGACCAGCGAAAACCGCGAAGGTGGAACAGAAGGGAATCAACCCCATGGTGCTCATGCCAGCGGCCATGTCCACCATGTCCGCCTCGGCGATGCCGCAGTCGTAGAACCGGTTCGGAAACTGCTTCTTGAATCCGCCCGTCATGGTCGCCGCGGCCAGATCCGCGTCCAGCACAACCACCTTGTCATTGGTTTCTCCTAATTTGCAAAGGGCTTCGCCATAGGCGACCCGAACTGCTTTCTTTTCCATTTTCTTAGCCCTCCAGTTCCTTCAAAGCCTGTTCCGCCTGCTCCGCGTTGGGCGCCTTGCCGTGCCAGCCGACCTGGCCTTCCATGAAGCTGACGCCCTTGCCCTTCAGCGTGTTTAGCAGGATGTATCTCGGTTTCCCGGGGCAGGCAGGGGCGTGCAGCGCATCCAGCACCTGCTGCATGTCGTTGCCGTCCTCCACTTCGATCACATCGTAGCCAAAGGCCACCGCCTTGGCCTTAATGTCGCCCAGGCTCATGACCTCGTCATTGGTGCCATCAATCTGCATGCCGTTGTGATCCAGAATCACGGTCAGATTGTCCAGCTTGTAATGGGCGGCAGCCATGCTGGCTTCCCATACCAGGCCTTCCTGGCTTTCCCCGTCCCCGATGATCGTATACACATGGCAGGGATTCCCCGTGTGCTTTGCGCCCAGGGCCATGCCTACGGCGATGGAAATCCCCTGGCCCAGGGAGCCGGTAGACGCGTCCACACCGGGGCACTTCTTCACATCCGGATGCCCCTGCAGAATGCCATGAAGCTGGCGAAAGCCGTCGAATTCCTCCCGGCCAAAATATCCCCGTTCACACAGCGTCCCGTACAGGGCGGGCGCGGCGTGCCCCTTGCTGAGGACAAAACGATCCCGATTCGGATTCTTTTCATCCTTGGGATCCACGTTCATTACATCGAAATACAGCGCGACCAGCGCGTCCGTGCAGCTCAGAGACCCGCCCGGATGACCGGCCCCGGCCTTCGCCGTCATCGTAATGATATCCCGGCGCACTTGCCTGGCCTGATCTTTTAAGGTTTGGATATCCATGTAGACTCACCCTCCTCGGAGTTCATTCTTAGTTCTATTATATGTTTTCTCCGCTTTCCTTGTCAATGCGCGGATTGTTAATTCTGTGTTAAATCGCGCCGGTGTCCGTCATGCGCCGCAGTGCCTCCGCCAGGGCGATTCTTCCGTGGGTATAGGTTAATCCGCCCTGCATATAAGCCGTATAGGGAGCCCGCATAGGTCCGTCACAGCTCAGCTCGATGCTGGCTCCCGCCACGAAGGTGCCCGCCGCCATGACCACCTGGTCCTCATATCCCGGCATATCCCAGGGCTCCGGTAAGGCCATGGAATCGATGGGACTGGCCATCTGAATCCCCTGGCAGAAGGCCACCAACCGCTCCGGGGTTTGCAGCTGAATCGCCTGAATGATATCCGCCCGGGGTTCCGTCGAGGCGGGAGAAGCCTTCAGCCCCAGATTTTCGAAGAGTCGGGAGGCCAACAAAGCCGTCTTGATCGCCTGACAAACCGTATGGGGCGCCATAAATAGCCCTTGATACCAGGGGCGATAATCCCCCGCGTAGGACCCCAGCTCCCTTCCCAGCCCCGGGGCCGTCAATCGATAGGCCACTCGATCCACGGCGTCCTTTTTTCCGACGATATATCCGCCCGTGGGCGCAATGCCCCCGCCGGGGTTTTTAATCAGGCTGCCCACGCATACATCCGCCCCGAAATCCGTAGGCTCCTTCTCCCGGACAAATTCACCGTAGCAATTATCCACCATGACCCGTACGCCGGGGAACTTCTCATGAATCAGCCGCGTTAAGGGCTCGAAGGCTTCCGGCATCAGGCTGGGCCGCCAGGCATAGCCCCGGCTTCGCTGGGCGATGACCAGGCTGGTTTGGGGTGTCATGGCCCTTTCCACGGCGTCCAGATCAATGCGCCCCTCCGGCGTCAGCTCCACGCAGTCAAATCCAACCCCCATCTCTTTTAAGGATCCAGGGGGTGTATCTTCTCCTGTACCAATGATTCCCAGCAGCGTATCGTAAGGCAGACCGGTGGCGCTGAGAATACGCTCCCCTGGCTTTGTCAGCCCGAACAGGGTCAAGCTCAAGGCAGCCGTTCCGCTGGCGATATGGGGCCGCATTAATGCCGCCTCCGTATGGAAAATATCCGCATAAATGGCTTCCAGGGTGTCTCGCCCCACGTCGTCATATCCATATCCCGTGGTAGGGGCGAAGTGGCGATAGCTCACCTGATGCTCCCGGAAGATATCCAGCACCTGGCGGGTTCGCTTTTCCTCAATGGCTTCCAATTCAGAAAAAGCTTCTTTTAGCTCCTCCTCCGCCTCTTGAATCATCTGTTCAATCGTGTTCTCCATGCGTCCAGTCTTTCTCCTTTATTTCCCTGTCTCTCCGCAAAGCGCGCCTTCCGCGTCCGCAATCAGCGTTTCCGATCCCGCGTCCAGGTAGACCACATTTTTTTCCCGCCGAAGGAAGGTTCCCTGCCGCTTGGCATAATGCCGGGTTCCCTTCTGGATTTCCTCGATAGCTTTTTCCAGCGTCCAGGCCCCTTCCAAATAGAGGATCATCTCCTTATATCCCAGGGCTTGCATGCTTTGTGCCTTCGGGGAGACGCCCTGTCGCAGCAGTCCCTGCACCTCCTCCGCCAGGCCCTGATGAACCATTTGGCCGACCCGGAGATTGATCCGTTCATACAGCTGTTCCCGGGGCCAGTCCATGGCCGCTACGCGCCATTCAAATTCGGAGGCGTCCTCCCGCGGCGGCTGCTGAGAAAAGGGGATTCCCGTGGCCAGGCTGACCTCGATGGCCCGAATCGTTCTGCGCACATCGTTCAGCGGAAGCCGCTCCGCGGTTTCTGGATCCAGGAACGCCAACCGCTGGTGCAGCGCTTCCTTTCCTCCCGGCTGTTCCGCCAGCTGGTTCAGTTCCCCGCGCAACTCCTCATTTGCCGGCACCGCCCCCATCCCCAGGGGATGCATCAGCGCCTGTAAATATAAGCCTGTTCCGCCTACAAAAAGGAGCTCTTTGCCTTCCCGCGCCTTTTCCCGAATCAGCTGTTCCGCCATCTCCCGATAGGCGGCGACGCTGAAATTGTCCCTGGGATCGCAGACGTCCAGCAGATGATGGGGCACCCGTTTTCGTTCCGATTCCGTGGGCTTGGCGGTTCCGATATCCATGCCGCGATACACCTGCATGCTGTCCATGCAGGCAATTTCCCATCCGTTTCTTTCCGCCAAAATCAGGCTCAATTCCGTTTTGCCGCTGGCGGTGGGCCCGGTCAATACTCTGCAAACGATCTTGTCCATTACTGAATCCGTTTAAACTTTTTATCCAGCTCCCGATGGCTGATGGAAACCACCAGAGGCCGGCCATGGGGGCAGGTGGGCGTCACCTTTTTTTCGATCATCTCTTCCACCAGACTGCGCAGGATGTCTTCCGTCAGAGGTTCTCCCCCCTTCACCGCATGCTTGCAAGCCTGCTGCAAAATAGCGGCCCGCTTCTTATCTGCTCCGGGAATCCGGCCATTTTCCAGCTCATCAATGGCCTCATGCAGAAAATCGGCGGATTCCTGCTGGCCCAGGGTAATCGGTACGGAGCGGATCGCAACTTCATTGGCGCTGAAGGGCTCCACGGTCAGCCCGATTTCCTCCAGCAGATCCCGATATTCCTCCAGGATGGCCATATCCTTCTGGGTCACCGGCACAATGTAGGGCACCAGCATCTCCTGCCCGGCCCGATCCTCTTCATAGGCTTTCATCATCCGCTCAAACAGCAGCCGCTCATGCACCGCATGCTGATCCACCATCAGCAGATGATCCGCATATTCGATCAGAATAAATGTATTGAACACCGCCCCAAAGATTTTCATGGGTTTGGGCAAATCCGCCGGTAAAAAATCCTCCTGAACCACCTGGGCGGCCGAGGCTTCCGGCGGAACTTCCGCGGTAAAGGCTTCCTGGGAGGATTCATTTCTCCACGGAGATTTCTGTTCTTCTTCGACATGTGAAACAGGTCCGTCGAAGGAGAGCGTCTTTTGTTTTTCCTGGATTGGTTCCGCTGTTTCCGTAACCGGAGGAACCGCCTTCGGAGGATGCGACAGTTGCAGTGGAGGGAGCGCAGGTTCCGGCTGAATCGGTTCCTGAGCCGCAGGTTTGAAGGCCTCCTTGCCCTCGATGGGGCGATACACCGGCGTCACCGGGGCTTCCCGGAGCTTGATCGCCGGCACAGAGGCGCCAACCTCCACCTGGGCGGAAACCGGTAGCTGGGGAATTCCGCTCTGTTTAGGCACCTCAATTTCCGGCAGCTCCGGCGCCTGCTTTTCCTGCAGCGTCATGGAAACAGGCCGCTGAAAGGCGTCCCGATCCTGCAACGAAGCTTTTACGATGGTATAGACCGCGTCCCGTACCTGTTGATCAAAACGGAATCTGACCTCCATCTTGTTGGGATGGACGTTCACGTTCACATTTTCATAGGGCATCTCCAGGTATAGGACACAGATGGGAAATTTCCCAATCATAACCCGCTCCCGGCATCCGTCCTCCAGCGCGCCGCTGAGCAGGGGGCTGCGCATCATTCGGCCGTTGATAAAGAAGCTCTCCCCACCCCGGTTGTTCCGGGCGTTTTCTCCGATGCCCACATAGCCCCGGATCACCACGCCTCCCTGATGCCCTTCCGCTTTCCGCATGGTACGAACCACTTGGCTGCCATAGATGGCCAGAATCGCGGATTCGATCTTTCCATCCCCGGGGGAATGATAGATCATCTTGCCATTGGAAACGTAGCGAAAGCCCACGTCCGGCCGGCTCAGGATCAACCGGGTCATCAGATCCGTAATGGCGTTGGTCTCCGTCACGGGCTTCTTTAGGAATCCCTTTCGGACCGGCACATTGAAGAACAGCTCCTTCACCAGGATGCTGGTACCGGGGGCGCAGGCCGCTTCCGTCATGTCCACGATTTGGCCGCCTTCGTTCTTCACCCGCAGGCCGGTTTCCCGGTCCCGGGTTCGGGTGGTTAAGGTCACTCGGCCCACCGCCGCGATGGAGGCCAGCGCCTCTCCCCGGAAGCCCAGGGTGCCGATGGCGTCTAGGTCCGCCTCCGAACGAATCTTACTGGTGGCGTGGCGCTCGAAGGCCATGCGGATATCGCTCTCATCGATTCCGCTGCCGTCATCCGTCACTCGGAAGGAGGAAATACCGCCCTCCTCAATTTCCACGGTAATCCGCGTCGCCCCCGCGTCCAGGCTGTTTTCCACCAGCTCCTTGATGGCGGCGGCCGGCCGCTCCACCACCTCTCCGGCGGCGATCTTCCCGATCAGATCCTCGGAGAGCATTTTGATCTTTGCCATTATAATTTCCTCGCTTTTTCTCTCAGCAGGAAAAGCTTGTTGATGGCGTCCATGGGCGTCAGCGCCATGACGTCAATTTGCTGCAATTCGTTGATGATTTCCGTCTTCTGATAATCAAACAGATCCACCTGCTCGTTTTTCCGAGGCGCTTCGTCCTCTCCCAGAATATTCTGGCCAATGGTGTTCTGATTGATATCGCTAACCTCCAGCCGGGCTTGAATCTCGTGGGCCCGGACGATCACCGGATGAGGTACGCCCGCCAGCCGGGCCACGTGGACGCCGAAGCTTTTATCCGCGCCGCCCCGAAGAATCTTCCGCAGGAAGATGACATCCTCCCCGTGCTCCTTGACGGAGATACAATAATTCTTGACCCCTTCCAGGTGGCCCTCCAGCTCGCTAAGCTCATGATAGTGGGTGGCAAACAGGGTCTTTGCGCCGATATTTTCTTTCTTCGCGATGAATTCCACCACCGCCCAGGCGATGGCCAGTCCATCGAAGGTGCTGGTTCCCCGGCCGATTTCGTCCAGAATGATCAAGCTGAAGGCGGTGGCATTCCGCAGAATATAGGCCGTCTCGCTCATTTCTACCATGAAGGTGCTCTGCCCGCTGGCCAGATCATCCGAAGCGCCTACTCTGGTAAAGATGCGGTCACATACCGGCAGATGGGCCTCCTGAGCTGGCACAAAGCTCCCTACCTGGGCCATGAGGCAAATCAACGCCACCTGACGCATATAGGTGCTTTTCCCGGCCATATTGGGACCGGTAATGATCATCATGCGGTTTTCGTCCAGATCCAGCTCGGTATCATTGGGCACGAATTCGCCGCTGTGCAGGCTGCGCTCCACCACCGGGTGCCGTCCTTCCAGAATTTTCAGGCTGCCGTCCTCGGTCATCTCCGGCCGCACATAGCGATTTTCCACCGCTACCCGGGCCAGGCTCTGGTAGGCGTCCAGCTTTTTCACCGCGCTGCAGACCCGCTGGATGCGGCCGATGCTTTCGCTTACCCGGTCTCGCACCTCGTTAAACAGCTGCAGCTCCAGCCGGACTCCCTGCTCCTGGGCCCCAATGATCTTCTGCTCCGTTTCCTTCAGTTCCGGCGTCATGTACCGCTCCGCGTTGGCCAGCGTCTGTTTGCGGGTATACCGCTCCGGCACCAGGCTGAGATAGCTCTTGGTCACCTCAATATAGTATCCGAAGACGCGATTGTATTGAATTCGCAGGTTCTTAATCCCTGTCTCTTCCCGCTCCTTCTGTTCCATATCCAGAATCCATTGGCGTCCGCTGGTCTGGGCCTCCCGGTATTCATCCAGCAGGGCGGAATATCCATCCCGGATGATGCCACCCTCCGTAATCACCAGCGGTGCGTCGGGATGGATCGCCCGATCCAGCAGCTCCGTCAAATCCTCCAGGGGCTCCAGCTCCTGGCAGATCTTTCGGAGCTCAGCGGTTTGAGCCTCCGTGAGTAAATTCCGAATTCCGGGCACCTTTTTTAGGCTGGCGCATAGGGCCAGGCAATCCCGGGCGTTCAGGCTGCGATAAGCTACCTTGCTCAGCAGCCGTTCCATATCGTATACGCCCGTCAGCTCCTCCTGAATGGAAGCAGTCAGCACGGGATTGTCCGCCAGCTCTCCCACTGCATCATGCCGGGCCAGGATGTCCCCCCGCTGCAGCAGGGGCTGCTCCAGCCAGCTTTTCAGCATTCGCCCGCCCATGGCGGTAGCCGTCTGATCCAGCAGGCCCAGCAGCGTCCCCTTTTTCCCCTTTCCCCGCAGGCTCTCCGTCAGCTCCAGATTCCGGCGGGTGTTGGGGTCTAGCATCATGGTGCGTCCGCTTTCAGCGAAGCGCAAGGTTCGCATATGCTCCAGGGAGTTTTTCTGGGTTTCCCGAAGATATTTCATTAGAGCCCCTGCCGCAGAAACCGCCGACCGATGCTCCTCCAATCCCAGGGGCGTCAGGGAGGAAAGATGAAATTGCTCCATCAGCGTGGCGCCCGCGTTCTTGGGCTGAAACCAGCTTTCGGAGATCTGGGAGCTGAGGGGAATCTCCAGCCCGGTGGCCTCCCGCAGGCGCAGGGCATCATTGCAAAGAATTTCGTGGGCGCCGATGCGGCTGATTTCCGCCCGTAGTTCCGCCTCCAGGGGTTCGGACACAAAGAATTCCCCCGTGGAAACATCCGCGAAGGCCAGTCCAATTTCCTTGCCCTTTACATAGACGCATAGCAGGTAGTTATTGCTCTTTTCCTCCAGCATGGAGCTGTCCGTCACCGTGCCGGCGGTAATAACCCGCACCACATCCCGTTCCACCAGCCCCTTGGCCAGGGCGGGATCCTCCAGCTGTTCACAGATGGCCACTTTATACCCTTTTTCGATCAGCCGCTCCACATAGGTGTTCACCGCGTGATAGGGCACGCCGCACATGGGGGCCCGCTCCTCCAACCCGCAGTCCCGTCCCGTCAAGGTCAACTCCAGCTCCCGGGAAGCGGTTTTCGCGTCCTCAAAAAACAGCTCGTAAAAATCTCCAAGCCGGAACAGCAGCAGGCAATCAACGTATTTTTCATGGATTTGCATATACTGCTGCATCATGGGTGACAATGCCATCTTTTTCTCTTCCTTTTCTAAAAATCCCGCTGGCCTACGGCTGAACACCTGGAAAACTATTTATCCGCAGCCATTGCAGCCGTTGCAGTTTCCGCCGCAGCCCCCCTGGAAATCATCCTCCCGGATTTCGCCGGTAATCACCAGCCGCAGCACCCGGTTCACGTTATCCATCATGGCGGAAAACTCCTTTCGGGCCGCCTTCAGCTCCATGACCCGGGGATTGGCGTTCATTTCCTTTTCCGCCTGCACCATCTCCAGGTTGGCGCGCTTCAGCTCCTCCGGGTCCATTCCCTTCTCCGTCAGCAAATCCTCCACCCGCTGCCGTTTACGCATCATTTGATTGACCGCTTCCGCCGCCTCCGGATCCTCCTGCATGGCCTCCTCCAGCGCCTTCATCTTCCGATAGACGTCGCTGGCCACCACTGCATCCGCCAGCTCCTGGGCTTTTTGCATTACCTGTTTCATATCGCTTTATCCGTTCCTTTCGATTCTTTCCGCCACCAGGGTGTTATTTTTGATCCCTGTAATTCTGCAGGGCACGATCTGACCAATATCCGCCATGGAACCAGGCAGTGTGATGGACACGGCGTGGCGCCCCTTGCCGGAAACCGCCTCCTGGCTCCGCCGACTGAGGCCTTCCACCAACACCTGCTCCTCCTGGCCCACAAATCGCTGCAAGGTTTCCTTCTGAATTTCATCCTGCAGGGCAATCAGCTGCTGGATGCGCCGGCTGGAAACCTCCTCCGGCACCTGATCCGCCATGGCGGCGGCGCGGGTGCCCACCCGGGGCGAATAGATAAAGGTGAAGGCGCCGTCGTACTTTACCTCCCTCACCAGGCTCATGGTATCCTCGAATTGGGCTTCCGTCTCCCCTGGGAAACCAACGATGATGTCCGTGCTCAGCCCGATTCCGGGAACTGCCTGCCGCAGCTTCCTTACCCGGTCCAAATACTGCTCCCGGGTATAGTGCCGATTCATCCGCTGCAAGATCTCATCGTTTCCGCTCTGCACCGGCAGATGGAACTGGGGCAAAATGTGGGGACTGCCCGCCATGGTTTCGATCAGCTCGTCGCTCAGATCCTTGGGATGGCTGGTCATGAAGCGAATTCGCGGAATGCCCATTTCATCCAGCCTTTTCAACAGCTCGGCAAAGCTCATGGGATGCTCCAATCCCTTGCCGTAGCTGTTCACGTTCTGCCCCAGCAGCATGATCTCCTTCACGCCGTTGTCCCGCAGGGCTTCTGCTTCCCGCAGGATATCCTCCGGCTGACGGCTGCGCTCACGTCCCCGAACATAGGGAACGATGCAGAAGGAGCAGAAATTGTCGCACCCGTACATAATGGTCAGATAGGCCGCATCCTGCCGCAACCGCCGCATAGGCAATCCCTCGGCGATGACGTCATCCTGCGCCACCTGCACCACGCTGCGGTCGCTGTTCAGCGCCGTATACATGAGCTCCGGAAATTGATGCAGATTGGCGGTGCCAAAGGCCAGGTCGATAAACTTATACTGCTTCAGCACCTTCTCCGCCATGCCCGGCTCCTGAATCATGCATCCGCAAACCGCGATCATCAGGTTGGGATGGGTTTTCCGGACCTCCTTCAGCCAGGTCACATTTCCTAGGGCCCGGCGTTCGGCGTTTTCCCGCACGCAGCAGGTATTGAACAGCACAAAGTCCGCCTCCTCCCGCTGAGGCGCTTCCCGCAATCCCATTTCCTCCAGCATCCCCGCGATTTTTTCAGAATCATGGGCGTTCATCTGGCATCCATAGGTCACGACATGATAGGTTTGCGGCCGCTGGGGCAGCTCCCGAATTTCTCGGATAAACTCCTCCTGCCGCCGGGCTTCCTCTTCCGTAACATGCACTGCAGTCCTTGTCATATGGTCCTTGCCCTCTTTCGTGTCATTTCCATCAATCCCAGGCTGGTGTAGCCATGGATCACCGTTTTCACCCGATCCTGCCCAAAGGCATCCTTCAACGTCTGTTGAACCAGAACTCGGTCTGTTTCCTCGCCCATATCGATAAAATCAATGATCAGAACCCCCGACAAATTCCGGACTCTGGTCTGAATCATAATCTCCTGGCAGGCTTCCAGATTTGTCCGCAGGGTTGTGGCCCGATGATCCCCGGCGCCGGCATCGGAAGCGCTGTTCACATCAATAACCGTCATGGCTTCACATCGATCGATCACGATGTTCCCCCCATGGGGCAGCTGAACCCGCCGGTTTTCGCTTTCCTTCCGCTGACGGACCAGATCTGGCGGCAGCGCCTCCTCCTGTCGGATCCGTGCAATCCCCCGGGGCCTATAGTCCCGCAGCAGTTCGTCCGCCACCGTCAGGGGCGTAATTTCTCCAGCCTGAATCTCCTGCCACTGAAGAAGCAGGGTCTCCAGCTCCCGATGCAGGGCGTCCAGCTCTTGATGGACCGCGGCCTCCCGCATCACCAACCCAAACCGCTGCCCCGCCAGCTCCTGTCCCAAGGCCAGCAGCTTGGCTCGTGCTTCCGGATCCTCGATACGGGCGCTGACGCCGATATGCCGATTCCGGGGCATCAGAATTAAATAGCTACCTGCCAGGCTCAAATCCCGGGAAAGGTAGGCGCCCTTTTCCCCGATTTCTTCCTTCCGAATCTGAACCAGCACCTTTTCGCCAGACCGGAGGGGCCCCTCCGTAAAGCTACGGCTGTTTTCCCGCAGGGGCAGGAACCCATCCCTTTTTCGCCCGATATCCACGAAGGCTGCCTCCAGGGCGGGCATCATCCGATTCACCTTGCCCCATAGAATCTGGCCGGTTTGATCCTCCGCTCGAAGGGGGATATATTCCACCAGCCGCCCATCCTCCGCCACGGCGCAAAACGCACTGTGCAGATAAATCTCTCTCATAGTCATGGACTTTTTTACAGCTCTTCCAGGGGAATCAGCTCCCCGGGCTGCCGTTCTCCCAGCAGCTGGGTCCGAATCACCAGCGTACGAACCTCTTCCTCCTCTGGCAAACCAGCCGCCCGCTTCAGCCCTTCGATGATCATCGCCGGCTTGCAGCTTTCCCGCTCCGTCAACATCAGGGTCGCAAATATTTTCTGTCCTTCTCCCCGCAGGGCATAGATCAGCGGCTTCATATTCACATCCTTGATGCCGGATTTCGTCTTCCGGGGAACCTGAATCTCCTCCTGCGCCATCATTTTATCAATGGCTGGAATCAGCTGCTCTGCCTGCACTTCCTCCCGCAGGATAATCTCGTACATTCCCGCCTTTAGGCTGGCCATCAGGGCTGGATGCTTATCCTCCACCCCCCGGGCCGAGCTCAGCTGCATCTCCGGCGGCATGGCTGCGTTCATCCGGGACAGGAATTCCTGCTCTGTCACCTGCTCTGCCATCTTCACGTCCATGATTTCCCGCTTTCCGGCCGCGCCGGTGCTTAGGGCAGAAGCAAAGGTCACCAGAATGTGAGGATTAAAGCCATTGGAATAGGCCACAGGCAGTCCGCTACGGCGCAGCCCCCGCTGCACGGCCCGCTGGATGTCCAGATGCCCAATATGGCGCACCCGCTCATTTTTTTCAAAAACGCCCAGCATCCGCATCAGCCCTCGCCTCCTTCCGACGCATAGGGCACCAGGGAGGGAGAAGGCGCCTTGTTCCGCTTGGGATCCGCGTAGGCGCACAGGCCCTTGATCCGCTGAATGCCGCAGGCATTGCAGCCCAGCCGACAATCCTTCGTCACCTCTGCCCGATCGCTCTTTTCCTTCTCCCGCCAGAGGAATTCCTTGGTAATGCCGCAGTCCAGAAAATCCCAGGGCAGTATCTCATCCTTGTCCCGGACGCGGTTGGCGTAGAAAGCCGGATCCAGCCCGCAATCCACAAAGGCGGCCATCCATTCCTCGAATTTGAACTGATCGTTCCATCCGTCCAGCATGCATCCCCGTTCATAGGCCCGCTTCAGCACCCGGCCGATCCGACGATCCCCCCGGGAGAAACAGGCCTCCAGGTAGCTCAGATGGGGCGCGTGCCAGTTGAAGGTAACGCCCTTGATCTTCAACACCTCCCGCAGGTGCTCCTGCTTGTCATTGATGACCGGGATGGTATCCTGGGCCGCCCATTGGAAGGGGGTATGGGGCTTGGGTACAAAGGTGCTGCAGCTGACCGTCACCCGCAGCCCCTTGGCCCGCTCTCCCTTGGGAACCTTGAAATATTCCGCCACCACCTTCTGGGCCAGGTCCGCGATGCCGTCCAGATCCTCATAGGTTTCGGTGGGCAATCCGTCCATGAAATACAGCTTAATGCTGCTCCAGCCCCCCTGGAATGCGTCTCGGGCCTTTTCGATCAGGTCTTCCTCCGTAACCCCTTTGTTGATCACGTCCCGCAGCCGCTGGGTGCCCGCCTCGGGCGCGAAGGTCAGGCTGCTCTTCTTTACCTGTTGGGTCTCCTCCAGGCTCTCCTTCAGCACGCTGTCAATCCGCAGGCTGGGCAAGCTGATGGAGACCCGCTTCTCCTTCATCCGGCGCATCAGTTCCCGAATCAGCTCCGGCAGGCAGGTGTAGTCGCCGCTGGAAAGGCTGCTCAGGGAAATTTCTTCGTATCCGGTGGCTTCCACCAGGGTTTCCGCCTGCTTCACCAGGGTTTCCAGGCTGCGCTCCCGCACTGGACGATACAGCATGCCCGCCTGGCAGAAACGGCATCCCCGGGTGCAGCCCCGCATGATTTCCAGGGTAATCCGGTCGAAAACAACCTCGGTATAAGGCACTGCCAGCTTTGTAGGAAAATAGGCCTGGTCAAAATTGTCCACATACCGTTTGACGACCCGGGCCGGCGCTTCCGGACAATTGGGCGCGAAGCTCTTCAGCGTCCCGTCCTCGTGGTATTCCGCGTCGTACAGGGCGGGCACGTAGACCCCTTCCACCTGAGCCAGCCGCTTCAGGCATTCCTCCCGGGATAGGCCCTGCTGTTTGCGCTCCAGGATCACCTGGTTCACCTCCAGCATAACCTCCTCCCCCGCGCCGATCATGAAGGCGTCGATGAAGTCGGAGATCGGCTCCGGATTGGAGGCGCAGCCGCCCCCCGCTACCACGATGGGATCCGCCTCCTCCCGCTCTTTCCGCTCGATAGGAATTCCGCCCATCTCCAGCATAGCCAACACGTTGGTGTAGCTCATTTCGTACATCAGGGTAAAGCCCACCACGTCGAAGTCCTTCAAAGGGCGCCGGCTTTCCAGGCTGAAAAGGGGCACCTGCTCCTGCTTCATCAGGGCCATCATATCCACCCATGGCATGAAGCACCGCTCGCACAGGCTCCAGGGCTGATCGTTAATCAGCCCGGTCAGAATCTTAATGCCCAGATGGCTCATGCCGACTTCGTAGGTATCCGGAAAGCAGAACACAAAATGCAGCGGCGCTTCCTCCCATTTCTTGACCTGGGTGTTCATCTCGCCGCCGGTATATCTGGGGGCCTTCTGCACCTTTTCCAGCATGGCCTCAATCTTTTCGTTCATCGTGTTCATGTCAGGGAATCAGCTCCTCATGGTCTTCTGCGGTCTCTCCGTCCTCCCCCTCCGGCTCCGGCAGGGGCGGCAGATTTTCCAGGCTTTCAATGCCAAAGCGGCTCAAAAATTCGTCCGTGGTCCCAAAGAGGATGGGCCGGCCAATGGTTTCCTTCCGTCCCACCTCCTGAATCAGCCCTTTGGTGGTCAGGCTCTGCAGGCTGTAATCACATTTCACTCCGCGAATCTGTTCCACCTCCGCCCGGGTGACGGGTTGCTTATATGCCACCACCGCCAGGGTTTCCATGGCCGCCTGGCTCAGGCTCTGGCGCTGTACCGGCTGCAGCAGGCGAACCACGTCCTCCGCGTACAGGGGCCGGGTAGCCAGCTGCACCTTGGTACCAAAGCGCTTCAGCAGAAAGCCCCGCTGGTTGAAGTCATATTCGCTCTCCAACTCGTTCAGCGTCTTTCGAACCTGTTTTTCCTCCTGCCCCAGGGCTCTGGCCAGCTCCCGAATTTCGACGGCCTCTCCCGCCACAAACAGGATGGCCTCAATTCGTCCCTTCTCGTTTCCCTCCAATGGTCCCCGTCCTTCCTTCTTACCCGTGATTGTATTTGCCATACATGGCATCCAACTCCTCATTGGTCATGCTGTCCGGCGAAGCCGTGACCGTTTCCAGTGCATCCAGCTCCGTCATGGCGATCTGTTCAGCCTCCGGCTCGTTTTCCGGCTTTTTCTTTCTCCGGCGCTTCCCCTGGGGCAGCTCCTCCGGCTCCTCCACAAAGGGGGCTTTCCCGGAAATCAACAGGATTTCCCCATAGACCCCCTCCTGTCGGGTGTGCATCTGGCCCAGCTTCAGCAATTCCAGCACCGCCAGGAAATAAGTCACCACCTCTTCCCGGGTAGGCGCGTCAGAGAAAGCCTCCTCGAAGCGAAGCTGCTTTTGTTTGCGAATCCGGTGCATCAGGTGCAGCATGCATTCCTGCACCGTGTGCTGATCCCGGTGAATGTCCCGGGGAGCATAATGATTAACCGTCTCCTCCTCCGCCTCCGGCTTCCGGGCCCAGATGCGCAGGAAGGCCTCCGTCAGCCCTTCCAGGGTCAGCCCGGTCAGCTCCACCTCCTGGGGCGGCAGAGGATATTCCTCCGGCAGCTTGGTAAAGACGTTTCGGGCTGCTGCTTCAAAATCCCGCAGCTCCTCCGCGCTTTCCTTGTATCGCTTGTATTCCTCCAGACGACGGATCAGCTCTGTCTCCGGATCCTCTTCCCCCTCCTCCGGAGCCGGGGGCCGGGGCAGCATGGCGCGGCTTTTAATTTCCACCAGCGTGGCCGCCATCACCAGGAAATCGCTGGCTTCGTCCATGTCCAGATCCTCGGCGCTGCGCACCAGGGAGAGGTACTGGTCCGTGATATCGCTGACAAAGATTTCCCGTATGTCGATTTGCGCCTTGCCAATCAGCGTCAGCAGCAAATCCAGCGGCCCATCGAAATCCTTCAGCCGAAAGTTCATCGTCATACGAATTTAAACCCTAAATTCAGCATCCTGGCAAACAGGTTCGCCGCGTTGATCATAAAGAAATTGCATACCCGGCTGAAGGTGCTGCTCAGCACCCCGCTCAGGCAAAGGAACAGGAAGCCGTAGTGAATGATCTGCATGGTCTGAGCATTCATGGAATAGTCCAGCCGACCCTTGTAGAAAATCTGATTCACCAGCCGATATCCGTCCAGCGGGGGAACCGGCACCAGATTGAAAACCGCCAGAGAGATATTGTAGCTCAGCAAGATCATCAGGAATTCCTGCACATAGCTGACCACCAGGCCGCCGCTGCGATACAGCAGCACATACAGGAAGGTGGAAACGAAAAACAGAATCAGATTGACAAAGATTCCCGCGAAGGACACCAGAATCATGTCCCTTTCCCGATGGCGAAAATTATAGGGGTTGATGGGCACGGGCTTGGCCCAGCCGATGCCCAGAAAAAACATGCTGATCATGCCGATGGGATCCAGATGCTTTCTGGGGTCCAGCGAAATGCGGCCCATCATCTTGGCCGTAGGATCGCCGCATTTCAGCGCGATGATGGCGTGGCCCATTTCATGCAGAATCAGGCTCAGCAGCAGCGCCACGATCATCATGATGATTTCGATCAGCGTCCCCAGCGGATTCCGCTGAAAGCTGCTGATCCAGGAAGAAATGTTCCGAAACATATTGACTCCTTTATTTATCCATTGGTTCTCCGAAGAAACTCCGCCTCGTCCACCGTCTCAATACCCAGGGTTTGCGCCTTGGTCAGCTTGCTGCCGGCATCCTCCCCTACAACAACGAAGGCAGTTTTCTTGCTGACGGAGCTGGCGGCCGTTCCTCCATACTGCCGGATCAGCTCCTCCGCCTGCTTCCGGCTCAGGTTCGGCAGCGTCCCCGTCACAACGATGCTCATTCCCTGGAAGGGGCCTTCCGCCGCGCCCTGGGCTTCCCGCGGGGACACGCCCGCTTCCAGCAGCTTCCGGATGAGAGCCCGGTTTTCCTCGAAGCTGAAGAATTCCACGACGCTCTGGGCCACAATTTCGCCTACGTCCGGAATGGTCATCAGCTCCTCCAGGGAAGCGGCCTGGACCTTCTCCAGGGTTTTGAAATAATTCGCCAGATCCCTTGCGGTTTTTCGCCCGATATTGGGAATCCCCAGGGCGAAAAGGAAAGCGTCCAGCTCGCAGTGCTTGCTCTTGTCCAAAGCCTGCAGAAGATTCATGGCTTTCTTTTCTTTAAAGCCCTCCAACCCCAGCAGATCCATAGGCAGTAACCCATACAGGTCGGAAGGAACCCTTACATGGCAGGCGTCATACAGCTGTTCTGCCGTCTTTTCGCTGAACCCATCGATGTCCATGGCCTCCCGTCCTGCGAAATGAGCGAGGCGCGCCACCGCCTGGGGCTTGCAGCTTTCCCGATTCATGCAGAAAAGATGAGCGCCCCGTTCCACCAATGGGGAACCACAGGCTGGACACCTCGTGGGTGGCTCTATGGGTTCTTCGTTTTCACCGGGCTCTCCCGCCCGGCCCATAATCTCCGGGATCACATCATTGCTCCGCCGGATCCATACATCGCAGCCCACAGCCACATCCTTGCGGCGAATATCCCCCAGGTTATTCAGCGTCGCCTTCCGCACCGTCACCCCGTAAAAATCCACCGGCGCCACATGAGCCAGGGGGGTCAGCTTCCCGGTGCGCCCCAGCTCCCAGGTAACCTTTTCCAGTCGGGTGACGCATTCCTCCGCTTCGAACTTATAGGCCACGGCCCAACGGGGAAATTTCTCCGTAAAGCCCATTTGCTCCCGCAGACGGTGCTCCCCGACCTTAATCACCACGCCGTCGATCAGCCAATCCAGGCTGGACCGGGCCTCCCCGATTTCCCGGATGCGGGCTTCGAGTTCTTCCCGGCCTACGCCGCTGCCCAGATAGGGGCTGACCTGGAAACCATTCTGCCGAATGAATTCGATCATCTCCGGCTGGGTTTCATAGGGCGGGTTCTCGATGGTCCCGATTTGGTAGAAGAAGGCATCCAGATGCCGGGAGGCGGTCACCGCTGGGTCCAGATTCCGCAGGGCGCCGGCCGCTGCGTTTCTGGCGTTCTTGAGAGGGATTTTCGCGGTTTTGTTATATTTCTCCAGGGTGCTGAGCCGCATGATGCATTCCCCCTGGATCTCCATCAGCCCCTGATAGGGAATCTCCCGGGGAATGGAATGAATGGTCAGCGCTTGGGGCAAAATCGCTTCCCCTGTAATCCCATTGCCCCGGGTGGCGGCCTGAATCAGCTTCCCACCCTGGTAGGTCAGGTTCAGGGTCAGCCCGTCAAACTTGTACTCCACATAGTATTGCAGGCCCGTCTTTCCTGCCAGCTTTTCCGTCCGGGCGATCCAGGCGTCCAAGGCCTCGAAGGTCTGCACCTTGTCCATGCTCCATAGCCGGGTCAGGTGAGTATGAGGCGTGAACCCCTGCAGAGGTTCTCCGCCCACCTGGCGCGTCGGCGAATCCGGCATCACAGTCCCTGTCTCCGCCTCCAAGGCCTTCAGCTCGTCATAAAGCTGATCCCACTGCATGTCGGAGATGATGGGATTATCCAGCACGTAATAGGCATAGCTGGCTTTTTGAATCCGGTCGATCAGCTCCCGCATCCGGGACTGGACATCCTGCATGAAACAACCTCCAACTTCCGTAAATACCGATTGCTTTAAACCTGAATGAAACCATCTTCACTACTGCGCATCGGGGCAAAATAAGTTAGTCATCCAGTTTCACGATAGGCGCGATGCTCAGAGAAAACTCCTTTTCCCCATAGGCTGTAAAGGCGATCACAATCCGCGCGTCTGCCCCCGTGCCATGAATCTCCCGCACCACGCCGGCGCCGAATTTTCGATGCAGCACCCGCTCTCCGGGTTGAAATAGACGGCTCATGGCGCTGTCCGCCCCCTCCCGGGCTTTGCTAGGCGCAAAGCCTTTGCTGACCCCGGGAATCTGATCCAGGTTCTTCCCCTGGAAGGTCAGCTTCGGTTTTCCGATCTGGCTGATAGGCATCTGGGGCCGGGGCGCGCTCATGGATCGACCGCTGTATCCCGACCGTGTCTGCGCCAGGGGCGTTTTCCCAAAGGCCGCTTCCCGCCGGCTGATCCCCGCATCCAGCAGCCGATCCGGGATCTCGCTCAAGAACCGGCTGGGGGGATTGAAGTTGACCTGATTATAGATGGTCCGGTTTCTGGCCCTGGACAGGAACAGCCGTTGCCTGGCCCGGGTAATGCCTACGTACATCAGCCGCCGCTCTTCCTCCAGCCTGGCTTCTTCATTCACGCTGCGGCTGCTGGGGAAGATATTTTCCTCCACCCCGGCGATAAACACGTTCCGGAATTCCAGCCCTTTGGCGGAATGGAGCGTCATCAGGGTCACATATCCCCGGTCGTCCTCCGCCCGGTCCAGATCCGTCACCAGCGCCACGTTTTCCAGATAGCTTTCCAGCGTCGGGTTGTCCGTCATCTGAGCAAACTCATGAATGGCGCCCATGAATTCGTCCATGTTCTCGATACGGGTCTGGGCTTCATCGCTGTTTTCCCGGACATACTGCTCCCGCAGGCCTGTTTGCTGAATCAAAGCCTGCACAAATTCCTCCAGGGGCAGGCTGTCCTTCAAGGCGCTCAGCAGGGTCATGGTGGTGAAGAAATCCGTCACGCACTTGCGGGGGCGGCTGCCCAGCCCCGCGGGCAAATCGCTGAGGGCGCTGTAGAGCGGCATGTCGTTTTTCTCCGCGTGGCTCGCCAGCTCCTGCACCGTGCTGTCCCCGATGGAGCGCCGGGGCACATTGATGATTCGCCGCAGGCTGATGTCATCCGAGGGGTTCACGATGACCCGCAGATAGGCGATGATGTCCTTGATTTCCTTCCGGTCGTAGAACTTCTGTCCGCCGAAGACCTTATAGGGGATGCTGGCCCGCATCAGCATTTCTTCCAGCACACGGCTTTGAGCGTTGGTCCGATACAGGATGGCCACATCGCCCATTTTCTCGCCGCCCCGGGTCAGGCTCCGAATGCTGTCCGCGATCCAGGCCGCCTCGTCCCGTTCATCGTCCGCCGCAAAAACCTTGATCTTTTCGCCCTCGCCGATCTGGGTCCACAGCTGCTTGTCCTTCCGGTCAGTGTTATGGGCGATGACCTGGTTCGCCGCGTCCAGGATGGTGGCGGTGCTGCGATAATTCTGTTCCAGCTTGATGACCTGGGCGTCAGGGTAATCCTTCTCAAAATCAAGAATGTTCCGGATATCCGCCCCGCGCCAGCCGTAGATGCTCTGATCATCGTCGCCAACGACGCACAGATTCCGGCTTTTCTCCGTCAGCAGGCGCACCAGCTCGTACTGGGCCTTGTTGGTATCCTGATACTCGTCCACCAGGACATATTGGAATCTTTGCCGATAGCTTTCCAGTACCGGGGGATGATCCGCCAGCAGCTCCAGGGTTTTGATCAGCAAATCGTCAAAATCCAGCGCGTTCAGGCTCTTGAGGCGCTTTTCATATTCCACCATGATATCGTGGATCTGGGAGGAGCGATGATCCCGGGGGGATTGCATGAACCATTCGTCCGGGGAAAACAGCTTGTTCTTCGCGTCGCTGATCTTCCCCTTCACTTCCCGAATCGGGATATACTTATCGTCAATGTTCAGCCGCTTCAAGATTTCCTTCAGCACCGTGGTCTGATCATCATCATCGTAGATGCCGAAGGATCGGGCGTAGCCCAGCTTCTCGATATCCCTGCGCAGAATTCGGGCGCAGGTGGAGTGAAAAGTGCTGATCCAGGCATCATCCGCCGCCTCGTTGCCCACCAATTGGGCAATCCTGGTCTTCATTTCCTTGGCTGCTTTATTCGTAAAGGTCAAGGCCAGGATATTCCAGGCCCGCACCCCGTGATCAATCAAATTCGCCACCCGGGCGGTTAGGGCTCTGGTTTTCCCGCTGCCCGCGCCCGCCAGAATCAATACCGGGCCTTCCAGTGTCTCTACCGCTAACCGTTGTTCTCTGTTCAGTCCGCTTAAATCCATGTTCGTTCCATTTCCTCTTCTGTTCTGCTCTGGTTCATCCTGCGTGATCGATTGCTATGACCTGAATGTCGGTACATGGGGGTAGAAAATATTATTTTTCCGTATCCCCCTTGATTTTCCCCAACACCCGGTCATACCCGTCAGCGCCGTAGCTGAGGGAGCGCTTCACCCGGGAAATCGTAGCGCTGGAAGCCCCTGTCTCGTCCGCGATTTTCTGATAGGTTTCCTTCTGGCGCAAAAGGTACGCCACCTCCAGCCGCTGGGCGATGCTTCGAATTTCAGGGATTGTGCACAGGTCCTCAAAAAAGCGGTAGGCGTCCTCCTCCGTCTCCAACGCCAACACCGCCTGCATCAGCATATCCGTCTGCCTGTTGCGAATCTTCGGCTCAAACATCTTCGTTCCACTCCCCTTTTATCAAGGCAATTTCACGCTTTACCTTGCGACAATATGATACACCAAAACCCCGGAAAAGACAAATGAAAAAAGTGTTTCAAAAAAGCTTCCCCGGAGGGAAGCTTGCGGATCGAGAGCGACGCGGAATGGGCTCCAGAGGGGAACCCGCCGCATCTTCTCCATCAAATGTTAAACAGCAATTCATCGTAGGTCGGGAAGGGCCAGGCCTTTCGATCCGTGATGGTCTCCAGCTCATCCGCTGCCTTCCGCAGCTCCGCCATCTTTTCCATCACCACGTCCCGCATGTACCGGGCGTGCTCCAGGGGCTCCCCTTCCTTCGGCTGGTTTTCCAGGGCCCGGGCCAGGTGATCAATTCCCTGATTCAGCCCATCGCATCCGGCGCACAGCTTTTCCACCAGCTCGTCGGCGGCGGTGTGGGGCAGCATCTGCCCAAACTGCAGAATCTGGTTCCCTGCCGCAGCCATCTCCCCCGTGTATTTCAGCACCGCGGGCAGAATCTCCCGCCGGGCCATCATCAGCATGGTCTTGGCCTCGATCCCGATCATCTTAGCATAAGCGTCCAGTCCGATATCCCGCCGGCTGCGCAGTTCGTTTTCCGTCAGCACCTTATGGGTGGCAAACAGGTGAATCGTGTTCTCCTCCGTGTAGCAGGGCAGCGCATCCACGGTGGTGTCCAGCTTCCGAAGCCCCCGCCGCGCCGCTTCCTCCACCCACTCGGCGGAGTAGTTGTTGCCGTTAAAGATGATGCGTTTGTGCTCCCGAATGTTCCGAACGATCAAATCATGCAGGGCTTCCTGAAAATTCTCCGCCCCCTCCAGCTCATCCGCGAATTGGCGCAGGCTTTCCGCCACAATGGTGTTTAGCACCACGTTGGCCGTGGAGATGGAGGCGCTGGAGCCCAGGGAGCGAAACTCGAATTTGTTCCCGGTAAAAGCGAAGGGCGAGGTCCGGTTCCGGTCCGTCGTATCCTTGGGGAACTTGGGCAGCATATGGACGCCCACCGTCATTTCGGACTTCTCTCGTCCGCTGTAATCCGTCCCCTTTTCAATGGATTCAAGGATCTCCGTCAGCTCGTCCCCCAGGAAAATGGAAATAATCGCTGGCGGCGCCTCGAATCCGCCCAGCCGGTGGTCATTCCCTGCGCTGGCCACGGAAGCCCGCAGCATGCCCTGGTTTTCGTCCACTGCCTTGATGACGCTCATGAGGAACAGCAGGAACTGGGCGCTCTCATGGGGGCTGTCCCCCGGCTCCAGCAGGTTATAGCCCGTGTTCGTGGTTAGGCTCCAGTTGTTGTGCTTGCCGCTGCCATTGACCCCCTCAAAGGGCTTTTCGTTCAACAGGCACATGAGCCCATGCCGCCCCGCTACCTTTTTCATGATCTCCATGGTCAGCTGGTTATGGTCGCAGGCCACGTTGACCGTGGAATAAATGGGCGCCATTTCGTGCTGAGCCGGGGCCGTCTCGTTGTGCTCCGTCTTCGCCAACACCCCCAGCTTCCACAGCTCCTCGTTCAGCTCGGTCATAAAGGCCTGGACCCGGGGCTTAATGGTGCCAAAGAAATGATCCCCCAGCTCCTGTCCCTTGGGGGCCAGGGCGCCGAAGAGCGTCCGCCCGGCAAAGATCAGGTCGCTGCGCTGGTCATATAGCTTTTTGTCCACCAGGAAGTATTCCTGCTCGGGCCCCACGCTGGGCATAACCCGGGTGGCGTCCTCCCGGCCGAACAGCTTCAGGATGCGAACCGCCTGACGGCTGACCGCCTCCATGGAGCGCAGCAGGGGCGTTTTTTTATCCAACGCTTCCCCGCTGTAGGAGCAATAAGCCGTAGGGATGCAAAGGGTGTGCTCCTTGATGAAGGCATAGGAGGTAGGATCCCACGCGGTATATCCTCTGGCCTCAAAGGTGGACCGCAGGCCGCCGCTGGGCAGGCTGCTGGCGTCCGCCTCCCCGCGGACCAATTCCTTTCCGCTGAATTCGTTGATGATCTTTCCCCCACCCACCGGGGTGATAAAGGCATCATGCTTTTCCGCTGTTACGCTGTTCAGGGGCTGGAACCAGTGCGTATAATGGGTAGCGCCTTTTTCCATGGCCCAGTCCTTCATGGCGTTGGCCACCACGCTGGCCACCTGGGCGTCCAGCCGCCGACCATCGTCGATGGTCTTGTGCAGCGCCTTGTAGGTTTCCTTCGGCAGCCGCTCCCGCATCACATCATCGTTGAAGACATTGATTCCAAACAACTCATTTACAGAACCCATCCGGGGTCGTCCTCCCTCTGCCGCCCTTCTGGCAACGTTTGCAAGTTTAGAGGATGCGGCCTTCCTTGTCAAGGGACTGGACTGCTTCTTCCCTGCATTTTTTGAGGCCGCCTGCGGATTATTCCGTATCCGTAAGGAAGCTTAACTCCTGAATCCTTTCCCGCTTCGGTGTTCGAATCAAGCCAAAGCTGGCAAAGATGGGATAGATGTAGCTGGCGCCAAAGGCAATCAGCTTCTTTGGCCCAGAAACCAGCGGAACCTCCTCTCCCTGTTCTTCCCGAAAGAGGCGCACCTGCTCCAGCGCGATGTCCACGGAGGCCCGGGTGATGCTCTTGCCCTTTTTCCGGTCGATGACCATTTCATTGGCCCATCCGGATACCTCCTGCCCTTGATAGTGCTTCCCGCTTTTTCCTACATCCTGCCGAACGGTGTAGGAAAAAGGCACTCCCGGCGCGCGGCCCCGGCCGCTGGTTTCAAAGGTTTCCCCCTGATGCTCGATGATCATCTTCCAAACCGCGAAGGATGGATCCTCCTGCGTCCAAATACTTTCAGCCATCTATACTCCCTGCCTCCCATTTGAAAAAGGGGAATTACCCTTTTCGAGCAATTCCCCCAGATCGGTTTTCCGACCATTTCTGTTTCTTACTTATCCCCGAAGTACCGCTTCAGCAGGCCGGCAAAAGCCTTGCCATGGCGGGCTTCGTCCCGGGCCATTTCATGCACGGTGTCATGGATAGCGTCCAGGTTCAGAGCCTTGGCGCGCTTGGCCAGATCGGTCTTCCCGGCGGTTGCACCGTTTTCAGCTTCTACGCGCATCCGCAGATTCTTCTCCGTGGAATCCGTCAGCTTCTCGCCCAGCAGCTCCGCGAACTTGGCGGCATGCTCCGCTTCTTCGAAAGCGGCGGTCTTCCAGTATTCCGCGATTTCGGGATATCCTTCCCGCGCGGCTACGCGGCCCATGGCCAGATACATGCCAACCTCAGAGCATTCGCCCTCGAAGTTGGAACGTAGATCCTCCAGAATGTCTTCCGGCGCGCCCTGCGCCACGCCCAGCACATGCTCAGCCGCCCAGGTCATCTCCTCTTCCTGCTTGATAAACTTGCTGGCAGGAGCCTTACAAACCGGGCACTTCTCCGGCGCTTCGGGCCCTTCATGCACATAACCGCATACGCTGCAAACCCACTTCATAATACATACACCTCCGATAAAAATTTCTGTCGGAATTGTTCTTCCTCACATCGGGGAGTATACCATATTCTCCCCCAGAAAAGCAACCTCTCTTTGCAGAGAATTTTGTTACCCAAACACAACATTTTCAACGCTTCTCTGCCTCTGGAGCGCCCCTCCGCGGCGTTTGCTAATCGCTGAAATTGTTATCAAAATTGATGTCCGAGTGATACCCTGGCAGATACTCCTGTATATGTCCCTCCAGATCCTCCTTCAGGGCCGGACGATCCACGTTGAAATCCGTCATCACATCGATGGTAATGTACTTCGCTCGGTCGTCGATGTAGATGGCGTGGGTGCCCAGCACTCCCGCGTGCTCCATGGCGGTTTTGTGGATGCTCTCCCGCAGCTCCCGATGCTCCTGGTCAATGGCATATATGCCGATGGTCAGAATCACCTTGTATTTCGCCATGACCTCTTCTGAAATCGCCCGCGACAGCAAATGAATCTGATCCGCCCTCAAGTCCGCGGGAATTTCGATATGCACCGAGCCAATGGCGTAATCCGGACCGTAATCATGCAGCACCAGGTCGTAAGCGCCCAGCACCGGATCAAAGCTGCATACCGTTTCCCGAATTGCTTTGGAAACCTCGCTGTCCGGCCGGTTGCCAATGACGCTGGAGATGGATTCCATCAGCATTTCCCATCCAGCCTTGATGATGAAAATCGCAATGATTGTACCGATCCATCCGTCCAGAGTGATGTGAAATAACAATGTTATTCCAATTCCCACCAGGGTGGAGGCGGAAAGAATTGCGTCGAAGCTGGCATCAGAGCCGGAGGCAATCAGCGCTTCGGACTGATATTTCTCCCCCTGTCCCTTCACAAATCGGCCCAAAATGATTTTTGCCACCACCGCCACGGCCACGATCACAATGCTGGCGATGGAATAATCCGGCATCTCCGGCTGAAAGATTTTCTGCAGGGATTCCCACAGCGCGGTGACACCAGCAGCGATCACGATCCCCGCCACGATGATGGCGCTGAAATACTCTATCCTCCCGTGCCCAAAGGGATGCTTCTCGTCTGGCTTCTTGCGGGCCAGCTTGATCCCAATGATGGTCACGATGGAGGAGATCGCGTCCGTCAGGTTGTTCACCGCGTCCAGCACAATGGAGATAGAACCGGCAATCAGTCCCACCATGGCTTTAAATCCGCTGAGCAATAAATTGACAATCACCCCGATGATGCTGGTCCTGGTAATCCCCTGCTCCCGAGTAAGGTTTGACATATGTGTCAAAGCCCCCTTCCCTCTTGCCTGCTTGATCTGCTGCCATGATTATATATGACCAAAGTTTTGTTAGTCAATTGCACTTCCCATCTTATTTTGGTATACTTTGACGGCTCTGGGAAGGAAGCAGGTCCAAGGCCTGCGCGAGCCCGTCGCCGTAGGGCGGATCAATCCCGCTGTCTTACTCCCTGCCGCAAGGGAGGAAAACTGCCATTGGCCTTTTTCTTCGGGAACAGGCTGAGAAGGCTGGGCAGCGGCCGCCAAGCCGGAATATTTCCCTGAGCTGGAAGAAAGCTTCTCCTGTATGCGCGAGCGCCGCGGGGGTTCCCCGGGAGAAGTCGATGGTTCCCCTAAATTCAATAAAGGAGATGCAAAGTACAATGAGAAAGTCCAATTTCAAAAAATGGCTTTCGCTGGTCCTTTGCCTTGCGCTGCTTGCGGCAGCGGCGCTGAGCACTGCGGCCTTTGCGGAAACCGCAACGGAAACCGAGGAAGTCGTTATCCTCATGACCGGCACCCAGGAAGAACCTGTGGAACTGGGAGAAGGCGAAGTTTCCTTCCTTTTCCAGGTCATCGACACGGAAGGCGCGGAAGCCTGGTTCAAGGTGAACACCGACGCGGAGACCGTCGGCGCGGCCCTGCTGGAGAATGAGCTGGTGGCCGGTTCCGAAAGCGAGTATGGTCTGTATGTGACCTCCGTCTGCGGCATCGAGCTGATTTGGTCCGAAGAGAATCCCCACTACTGGGCCTTCTACATCAATGGCGAATATGCCCAGACCGGCGTGGATACTACTCCCATCGAAGCGGATACCGTGTATCTGTTCAAGGCGGAGTAATCCTCCCCCAATAAACTTCCTCCCGGAGCGAAAGCTCCGGGATTTTTTTCAGGCCGTCTTTTCAGGATTATTTGAAATCAAACCGCCTGATCATAGCCTGTCGTTTGCCCTCTGCATACATCACTCTTTGCCATGATAGCCCTTATCAATCATACGTAGCCATTTTTCGGCGCTTCTCAAGACTTTGAAAAAATTCAAACTGAGATATTCGACCGTTTTTCTCGAATATCTCAGTTTAAAGGTGGTTCGTCATCTTCTTAAAGACGCACTTGAAACACCCAATCAAGGGGCACCGACATCGTGCCGGTGCTCAGGTCTGATGGTTCAGTTTAGCTGACCTGGGAGCTTCAATTTCTCTTTGAAGGGAAATTTCACATCAAACTGCTGCAGTTGCGTATTCTTTTTTCTACTTGACTTTCAGGGCAGTCAGAGTGAGTAATACTGCTACCCTTGAGGAAGGAGGAAACGCCATGGGATTCATGATGCAGATCAGGCCGGAGGTGGTGAAAAAGCTCCGGGAGGATTACCCGCCCGGAGCGAAAGTTGAACTGATCGAGATGTGCGACCCGTATCGGGATAGCCCGCCGGGATGCATGGAGAGGTTATGTTCGTGGATGACGCGGGCGGTGTGCATTTTGCCTGGGCCAACGGCTCAACACTTGCAGCGATCCAGGGAATCAGCTGGAATGGAACGGTGACGAAGGTGGTCGTGAGGCCGAATTGGCGGTATTTATAACGGATTCTATCTTCCAAAGCGCAAGGTTCCGTGCTATATTTGATGTGAGCCTTTGGTTTGCACCAAGGCGCTCTATCTTTTGAGATTCTTCACCATGAACAATTGACAGAATAGGAAACAGGTTTATATGAGTACACAAGAAAACAGGAATAATCGGATTATAGAGGCAATACTGGAAAAAGAAAAAACACTATGCCCCGGTGCAGTAGCGTTGATTGGAATATACGGTTCTTTTCAGACAGGCGATATTCATCCTTTGTCCGATCTGGATTTACTGATCCTGATCAATGACGATCGCGGTTGGCAGCTGGGATCATCATTCATTCAGGACGATCCGGGCATTGGGCATGATATCTATTGCACAAGCTGGGAAAGTCTGCGGCAGGACGCCTGTTATACACATCCCCATATTTCCAAACTGATGGATTCCCGGATTGTCTATTGCGCGGATGAAAAGTACCGGACGGAATTGGAAAAGCTTCGGGATCAGGTGCGTAAAACGCTGGCGGAATCCTTTGGCGAGGAAGACTGCCGGAAGGCGGAAAACGAACTGAAAGAGGCACGGTGCTGTTATGCGGACGCCATGACCGCGGACGAGCTCAGTGATGTCCGCAGATATGCCGGTGGCACAATCTACTTTGCGGAAAACGCTGTCGCGCTGCTGAACAAGACTTATTTCCGCAGGGGTGTGAAACGGCGCTATGAAGAGCTGAACGCCATGGAGAAGCGTCCAGAGAATCTTTGCGGGATGATCGAAGACATTCTGACTGCCGCAACAGCGAAAAGCGCAAAGGAAAAGCTGTCTCTGCTTATGAAAGAATTGAACGTGTGTTTTCAGAAGGCAAGACAGTCAATCCAGCAGGCGAAAAAGCCTGCCGGTCCGGAAACACTGTCCGGCACCTACGAGGAGATGTATTCAAACTGGCACGGGAAAATGATTCAGGCTGCAGAGCTGGGCGACCGGCATCTTGCGTTTATGAGCCTGGTGAGCTTGAATGAAATGATGTCGGGCATCAGCAGTGAAGTTGACATCAAGTCCTATGACGCGCTTTCGGTTTATGATCCAGGAAATCTGCGGAAGACAGCTGAAGGGTTTGAAACACTCATGAAGAATTATCTGCAGGAATATGACAGAGCGGGAATAAAGGCAAACCGGTTCCCTGGTCTGGATGCCTTTGTTGCTTCCTATCTGGAATCAGGGGAAACCTGACGCACCGGTATATTTTGATTTTTCGTTCCAAGGAGTTGCGAGGATGAAACAGCAGATCATTGACCGGTTTCCTGGAATAAGTTGTGCATTGGCAGACGCCGCAGGAAAAGAAACAACCGAATACTATGGATTTGCCAATGTTGAAAGCCATTGTTTTCCTGCGGACGATGATCAGCAGTACATTCAATGAAAATACCGAATGGTTTGGATTTGAAGAAGAATAAGAGGAAACAGAGGAAGAATGCTCAACCCAGCGTCACATCACGCGACGCTTTCTTTTTACCCTTCTGGAGGTGATACCCCATGATCTGCGTCTATCTCGCCGACTGCACCGACTTCTCCGTGGGCGGCAACGGCACCCTGGCTTCCGCTGTCGGCGGAGGTCACAGAAACACTGAACGGTGAATATGAACTGACGCTGGTACATCCTATCGTTGATGCCGCGAAATGGCAGCGGCTGGTAGAAGGCTGCATCCTCCGTGCTCCGGTGCCCGCAGCCATGACGCCCCGTGTCAATTTCACTGCGCCGGGCGACGACAACCGGACGGAAGTCTGGCGGGTCAACACGGACTTTTCCGGCGCGGAAACCCGGAAAGGTACCCTGCGTGTGCGCTCCGGGCCGGGCACCAGCTACAAGGTGCTGGCGACCTATAAGAATGGCTCCTTCGTACAGGTCATCGCCAAGACCAACAGCAGCTGGTATGAGGTGACCGCCCCTGATGGAAAGCACGGGTACTCAAAGGAGGGAACAACCCACTTTGTCCATCCATTTGGCGCTTCGCTTTTGTCCTCACATTCTGCACCCGCAAGGTATAATCCTTGTGAAAAGCTTTCCCACGGCTTGTAGCTATGAGTAAAATCACTCATTACACCCCAAAAGCCTATAAAACCACCGTTTTCATCCCGCTAACAATAAGTCCTTTATTTCCTCAAAGCGTGAGTTTGCCTCGCTCCAAAGTTTTTCAATAAAGCCATTTCCATCATTCGTAGAATCTTCTATCCCAATCACAGTAAATTCCTGTTTCACAATCCTTGAAACGCCCATAATATATGCGCCTCCCGTTAATCCTTCCATACGTCCTTCGCCAGGCGGAACACAGCCCAACCCTTTGGCCAGCCAACGTACATGGTGGCGTGAGTGATGATGGCGGCGATTTCTTCTTTCGTGACGCCGTTGTTTTTTGCGTTCTGCAAGTGATAGGTCAGCGAGGAATCCGTAATGCCGGAAGCCATCAGGCTCACCACCGTGATGATGCACTTGGTTTTGATGTCGATGGCTTCTACATTCCATACCTCGCCGAAAAGCACATCATCATTCAGATGTGCAAACATCGGTGCGAATTCTCCCAGCTGCTCTCTGCCGGCGGTCTGTGTGATTTTGCTCATTGTGTAATAAACCTCCTGTCCTCCGCGTTCTCTCTTTTCCGATTGTCCAGCATATCGGGTTCATCATAGTCGATTTGAATTGGTTTCATCACCATTTCTCCTTCCGTCTGAAATGTAGATTCAATGTGCTATGTAGTTCAATCGCCATCAGGAGAACAAATCATTCGTTATGATTATCGCAGCATCTTGGGAAAAATACCGGCTGATCTTATCATATTTTTCAATACTCCTCAAGTAAAAACTTATCCCGGAGCGAAGGCTCCGGGATGTTTTCAGTCTGTTAATTTTGCTTTTTCCCTAGGAATCCAGCGGATGATCATGTCCCACATGCTGGGTTCAATGTGCACATAATTCGGGCGAAAATGTACATCATACCCCTGGGCTTCATACAGCTCGATAAATCGCTGCTGATGCCTGGCGACGTAGCTGCGGGCCGAAAAACGAACCTTGGCCTCATACTGCCCTTTTTCTACCGCGTCCTCAATCTTTTGATTGATGATTCCGCAGTACCAGGTTTCCGCCAAGAAATTCTTCCCTCTGCCAGCGGTCTGGGTTCTGTTCTCCGCTTCTTCCCGAATCATCTTGTCTCCTGTGAACTTAGTAGAACGTAGCCACCGGATCCTCCGGT
Source organism: Clostridia bacterium (assembly GCA_017464305.1). Lineage (GTDB taxonomy): Bacteria > Bacillota > Clostridia > Christensenellales > Aristaeellaceae > Aristaeella. The sequence goes on from JAFUDS010000026.1 coordinate 222,912, forward strand.
TCGATGGCTGGCTGAACATCCAGCACATCCATGACCGGCACCTTCTCGCTGAACAGCCGGTTCCGCTGCAGGCGAATCTTTCCTTTCACCCGGAACCAGGAACCCGGCGTCGGCTTTGCAACCTTGCCCCGATAGCAGGCCATGCCTGCAAACTGGGTATCCGCCGCGCAGCAATTCATCAGCATCCGCCCCGCGGCGAAAACACTGTCCGGCATGGGCTTGGTGGTCTCCGGATACATGGCGGTGAAGGATACCGTCTTCCCATCGTACTGATCACTGTTTTCCATCAGGTCAGAGAAGAAATAAGCGTAATCCCGATCCTCAATCTCCACCACTGGGGCGTTGATATCGAAGGGCAATGGATCCACGGTTTCATCCATTTCGCTGCGGCCATCCGGATATTCATAGAAGATATTGCACCGGCGGTTCGCCTGGCGAACGATCTTATGCAGCGCATCCAGGTCGCTCTGGTCGCTGCAGCGATTAAAGACCACCACATCGGCGGTTTGCAGTTTATCAAACACCAGATTCCGCATATTGGCGTTGAACACCGTGAAGGTGGAGCACTCAGCAAAGCAGATTTCCTGAGCGATGATCCAATTCTCCGGGATCTCATCAAAGAGCCGCTGCATAGGCCACATGCCGTTATATTCGATGATGACCCGCTCGCAGTCCGTTTCCTTCTCCGCGGCCTGCAGCACGGCCTCGTTGAATTCTTCCTCCTCTTCCATGGCGCGGAGGAATACATTTTCCCCACTGAAGGCGGAGAAGTCGTATTCCACTTCGCCCTCCTCGCAGCGGATCAGCAGGGTCTTTTCCCCGCTGTTAAACCGACGATCCTCCAGCGTACTCTGGACGAAGGTGCTTTTCCCTCCGTCCAGAAAGCCGGTAAACAGATAAACTGGTACTTCTTTGGCTGCCATTTTTTACACTCCAAACAGGGTCTTCAAATTCTCCTCGTCAATCTTGGAACCGATGACGCACAGCCGGCCAGTAACTTCCGCGCTGCCCCATCTTACGTCCGTCTCGCCAGGAGTATAGTCGAAATGAATCCAGCCGCCATCCTTTGCCGGGACGATGCCCTTGGCCCGCAGAATGATACCGTAGGAAATGGCGTCCGTCAGCTGGCCCAGGATGTCGCGAATTTCGTCATCCGTGAACTGTTTCGGCGTCTCCACGCCCCAGCTGGTGAACACTTCGTCCGCGTCATGGTGATGATGATGGTG
>JAFUDS010000002.1 GCA_017464305.1 Clostridia bacterium
AATGGTCGCGACTCCCCACAGGGGAGCTCGCTTCCTTTCGGTTGACCTCACCTCTGGCGAAATTTCCGCCACTGGCGGTCGCCAGAGGTTCGCCCGTTCCAGACGTCTTCCAAGGGCCCCTGAGTGAAACATCCCTTCGCATCCAATCAATTCTATCTCGCAGGCCGCAGGGTTTGTACCTGCAGCTGAGGGCTCACCCGGCCGTTATATTCGTTCCGGCTGGGGCGGAACAGCGCATCCACCCGGGTCCATCCCTGGTCCGCTATCTCCCCCAGGCCAAAGCCAATGCCGCCCCGCAGAGCATTCCCTTCCAGCAAGGTCAGCTTCAGATGGCTCTGATCCTTCCCTACTCGCCGGGCCTCCTGCAGGTCCGCCCCCTGGCAGAGAAACACCGGGGCCGGGTTCCCGCAGCCCGTAGGCTCCAGCTCTGCCAGGGCATCGATGGTTTCCAGCGTCACCTGGGAAAGCTCCAGCTCGCTGTCGTATTCCCAGACCCGCTGGAAGCACTCCGGCCCGCAGCTTTCCCGAATCACCTGATTCAGTGTTCGGCGGAACTCCGGAATCTTCTCCTCCGCAATGGTCAGCCCCGCCGCCTGCTCATGGCCACCGAAGCGGATCAGCAAATCCGCGCATCCGCTCAGGGCTTCGAAAATATTTACCCCTGGGATGGATCGGCAGCTGCCCACCGCCTGGCCTTCCTTCCGGCTCAGCACCACCGTAGGCAGATAATATTTCTCGCACAGCTTGCCCGCCACCAGGCCAATGAGCCCGGCGTTCCACTCCTCCCCGGAGATCACCAGAGCCCGATCCGCCCCCAGATCCGCCTGAGCTGCCAGAAGGTTCGTCGCCTCCTGCAGGATGCGCCGCTCCGTCTCCTGCCGCTGTCGGTTGTTCTCCTCCAGGAAGGCGGCGATCTCCTTTGCCTTCTCCAGATTTCCCGTGGTCAGCAGCGTCACGCCCCGGCTGGCGTCCCCCAGGCGGCCCGCCGCGTTGATGCGGGGAGCCAGGCGGAAGGCGATATCATCAGAGCAGATGGGAGACTGCACGCCTGCTTTTTCCATCAAGGCCCGCAGCCCTGGTCGAGGCGTCCGGGCCATGCGCAGCATCCCTTCCCGCACGATGATCCGGTTTTCATCCACCAGGGGCACGATGTCCGCCACCGTGGCCAGGGCGGCGATCTCGATTCGTCTTTCCACCCCTGCCAGCCCGAACAGGGCCTGACAGATTTTCAAGGCCACCCCCGCGCCGCACAAGCGTCGGAAGGGATAATCCCCCAGCAGGGGATCCATCACTGCGTCCGCCGGCGGCAGGGTGGGAGGAATCTCGTGATGATCCGTCACGATGACCTTCATGCCCAGCTCCTTGGCCAGCCGCACCTCCGCCACATTGGAGATGCCGCAGTCCACGGTGATCAGCAGCCCGATATTCAGCTCCGCCATCTCTCGAATGGCCTTCTCATTCAACCCGTATCCGTCCTGATGGCGGGAGGGAATGCGGAAGGAAACTACCGCCCCCGCTTCCTTCAGGGTTTCCAGCAGAATGGTGACCGCGCTGACCCCGTCCACGTCATAATCCCCATAGATCATGATGCGGTCCTTCTGGGCAATGGCCTCCCGGATCAGGGCCAGGGTCTTATCCATATCCTGCATCCGCAAGGGATCGTGCAGATCGGAGAGCTGGGGATGCAGAAACTTCTCCGCCTTCTCCGGGGTATTGATCCCCCGGGCACAAAGCAATTCCCTCTCCCACTCCGGCAGCCCCGGCAGCTCCGCCAGGGGCCCGGCATATCTCTTTCTGAATTCGGCCATAGATTATTCCTCGATCTCGGTGCGAAGGGATGTTTCACTCCCGCACGCTAAGAATAAAGGCAGGGGAGGCCGCGCTCCGCAGCCTCCCCCGCTCCCAAAGAATTCTTATTTCGCCTTGCGGCTGCGGCGGCGCTCCTCCAGGAAGGCCCATACATAGCCGTTGATCATGTTGGCGCTGTAAACGCCGCTCAGGATACCCACGATGATCGGCAGCGCGAACTCGCGGATGCTGGCCACGCCCAGGATGCACAGCGCCACGATGGTGATCAGGGTGGTGGCGGTGGTGGTCAGGGTCCGGCCCAGGCTCTCCTGAATGGAGATGTTGGTCACCTCTTCGCGAGGCATGGTGGGATACTTCTTCGCGTTCTCACGAATGCGGTCGAAGATCACGATGGTGTTGTTGATGGAATAACCCACGATGGTCAGAGCCGCGGCGATGAAGGAAGAGTTCATCTGAATCACGCTGCGGAAGATGACCATGAAGCTCAGCATGATCAGCACGTCATGCAGCAGGCCGAACACGGCGGACAGGCCGCTATTTAGGTCGAACCGGATGGCGATGTAGATCAGCATCAGAGCGGAAGCCAGCAGCACGGAGATCACCGCGTTGCGTACCAGGGTAGCGCCGGCCACGGGGCCCACGTAGTTCACATCGCCCACGGACTCGGCTTCAGGATACTTCTCGGCCACCTTCTCCTCGAACTGGGCCTGGATGTTCTGAATGTCATCCTGAGCCACGTCCTTGATGCGGATGACGGCCTCGCTCTCCCCCGCGCCCTGATAGGTCACGGTGTAGGAAGCGATGCCCATGTCGCTGAGGATGCCTTCCAGGTCACCCTTCACGGCGGACTGCTTGAGATTGTACTCCATGGACAGGCCGCCTTCGAAATCGATGCCCAGGTTGATGCCATGGCCGAAGATGGTCAGGATCAGGGCCAGTACCATAATCGCGCAGGAGACGATCAGGCAGGTCTTGGAACGATTCTTGATTTTCATTACGCCTGCACCTCCTTTTCAGCGCTGACTTTGGTGTACAGGCTCTCCTTCACGCAACCGATGTTAACTAAACGGTTCATCAGGAAGCGGGTCACCAGAATGGCGGAGAACATGGAAACCACTACGCCCAGCAGCAGGGTCTTGGCGAAGCCCTGGATGGAGCCGGTGCCGTAGATCAGCAGCACCACGCCAGCGATCAGGGTGGTCACGTTGGAGTCCAAAATAGCGCTCATGGCGTTCTTAAAGCCGGTCCGCACAGCCACCTTCACGCTCTTGCCGGCGCGAACTTCTTCGTTAAAGCGCTCGAAGATGATGACGTTGGCGTCCACGGCCATACCGATGCCCAGCACCACGCCGGCCAGGCCGGGCAGAGTCAACTGGATATGGAAGATAGCGATCAGCATGAACAGCACGATGGTGTAAATCGTCAGCGCCCAGCTGGCCACCACACCGTTCAGGCGATAGCGGATGATCATCAGCAGCATGACCAGCAGAATGCCGATCACGGCGGCGAAGACGGAGGAGCTCAGGGCGTCGCGGCCCAGGGTGGCGGACACCTTGTCCACCTTCTGCTGCGTCAGCTCCAGGGGCAGGGCGCCGGACTGGATCTTGGCGGCGATGGTGGTGGCGCGCTCGGCGCTGCCCATGCCGTTAATGACGCCGGAACCGTTGGTGATGGCGCTCTGCACGGTGGGGGCGATCAGCTCCTCCCCATCCAGATAGATGGCGATGGAGCGGCCGATGTTCTGAGAAGTCACTTCCCCGAAGATCTGGGCGCCTTCGTCCGTCAGGGTGAAGGCCACCTGATGGTCGCCCTCGGAATAGTAGTAGGTAGCGGTCTTGACCATGTCGCCGGTCATGAACACTTCGCCGTTGGGGTTCTGGAACTCCAGCTTGGCAGCCGCGCCGATCAGATCCAGCACGGTATCATCCTGCACGTCCGGAATCTCCACGCGGATGCCGTCGCCGCCGATCTGCTGGACATTGACTTCCGTGAAGCCCTTGTCCGCCAGGCGCTGCTGGATGATGGAGATGGTTCCGTTCATCAGGTCGCCGAAATCCGCCTCAGAGCCTTCCGGCGCCTTGGCGGAATATTCCACATACATGCCGCCCCGCAGGTCCAGCCCCAGGGACAGGACAGAGGGCCAATTCTCGGTATCAGTGGTGGGCAGCCAGGGCATCACCTTATACAGCCCGCGGGGCGGAATGCTCCACCCATTGGCGCCCAGGACACCCAGCACAATCGTGCAAACCAGCACAATGCACAGCGCGACCAGGGAGCCCGTTTTGCTGCCGCGCTTCTTCTTGGATTTCATGACAATCGCATCCTCCTTCGTATAAACGCAATATGAAGATTATATTCCTCCGTGGCTTTTTCGTCAAGAAAAATCAGAACAATGCTTCCACAAAATCTTTCGCGTTGAAGGGCTGCAGATCGTCAATCCCTTCGCCCACGCCGATATACCACACCGGCACCTCCAGCTCCTGCCGAATAGCCAGGGCGATGCCGCCCTTGGCGGTGCCGTCCAGCTTGGTCAGGATGATGCCGCCGATCTCCGCTACCTCTTTAAAGGCCCGGGCCTGCTGCAGCCCGTTTTGCCCGGTGGTGGCGTCCAGCACCAGGATGCAGCGGGTGTCCGCCTCCGGGAATTCCCGGTCGATGACCCGGCGCATCTTGTTCAGCTCGTCCATCAGGTTCTTCTTGTTATGCAGCCGGCCCGCCGTGTCCACGATCAGCAGATCCGCCTGCTGGGCCTTGGCGCTCTGGATGCCATCGTACACCACTGCGGCGGGATCCGCCCCCTCGTCGTGCTTCACGATGGGCACCCGGGCCCGCTCGGCCCAGACCGTCAGCTGCTCCGCCGCCGCGGCCCGGAAGGTATCCCCGGCGCAGAGCATGACCCGGCGGCCGATGCTCTGGAAGCGCAGGGCCAGCTTGCCGATGGTGGTGGTTTTCCCGACGCCGTTGACCCCGACCATCAGCATCACCATGGGCCATTGCAGCGGCGGCCGGGGGATATCCATCTGTTCCACCATGATGGCCTTCAAAATCTCCCGGGCAGAGGCCGCATCCTTCACGTTCTGCTGCTTCACCCGGGCCTTCAGCTCGTCGATGATGACCGTTGTAGCCTTCATGCCGCAATCCGCCATCACCAGGATATCCTCCAGCTCCTCGTAAAAATCGTCATCAATCTTCCGATTGTCCCGGACCATCTCGTCGACCTTCTCGGTCATGTTCCCCCGGGTTTTGCTCAGCCCCTCCCGCAGGCGGGCAAAGAGGCCCTTCTTTTTCTTTTCCTCGCTCAATCCATTCATCTCCCGTTTCTATGCGGAATTATTCCGGGGGCCATCATACCACAAAAAAACGGCCCTTTCAATCTTTCTCCTTGACAAATAAGCTTCCCAATCATAAGATAGACAAGGTTTTTCCTTAATTTACTGACGCGATTTGGAGGATCGACAATTATGGCGGAATTAACGATGGATAAGCTGGTAGCGCTCTGCAAGGGCAGAGGCTTTATTTTCGCAGGCTCCGAGATTTACGGCGGCCTGGCCAACACCTGGGATTACGGCCCCCTGGGCGTGGAATTGAAGAACAACATCAAGAAGGCCTGGTGGCAAAAGTTCGTCCAGGAAAGCAAGTACAACACCGGGCTGGATTCCGCGATCCTGATGAACCGGGAGGTCTGGGTGGCCAGCGGCCACGTGGGCGGGTTCAACGATCCCCTGATGGACTGCAAGGCCTGCAAGGCCCGCTTCCGGGCGGATAAGCTGATCGAGGATTTCACCCAGGGGGAGGAGACGGGCGACGGCTGGACCAACGCCGAGCTGGAGGCCTACATCAGCGAGCATGACATCGTCTGCCCCGTCTGCGGCAAGAAGGATTTCACCGGCATTCGCCAGTTCAACCTCATGTTCAAGACCTTCGCCGGCGTCAATGAGGACAGCCAGAACGAGATCTACCTCCGGCCCGAAACGGCCCAGGGTATCTTCGTCAACTTCCAGAACGTCATGCGGACCACCCGGAAAAAACTGCCCGCCGGCATCGCTCAGATCGGCAAATCCTTCCGGAACGAGATTACCCCCGGCAACTTCATCTTCCGCGTCCGCGAATTCGAACAGATGGAGCTGGAATTCTTCTGCAAGCCCGGGGAGGATCTGGAGTGGTTCAACTACTGGCGCTCCTTCTGCAAGAACTGGCTGCTCTCCCTGGGCATCAAGGAGGAAAGCCTGCGCCTGCGGGATCATGAGCCCGAGAAGCTGGCCTTCTATTCCAAGGCCACGACGGATTTCGAATTCCTCTTCCCCTTCGGCTGGGGCGAGCTCTGGGGCGTGGCGGATCGGACGGATTACGACCTGACCCAGCACCAGAACCATTCCGGCAAGACCATGGAATATCTGGATCCCGCCACCAATGAGAAATTCATCCCCTACTGCATCGAACCCTCCCTGGGGGTGGACCGGATGCTGCTGGCCTTCCTGTGCAACGCCTATGAGGAGCAGGAGCTGGAGGGTGGCGACGTCCGCAACGTGCTGCATCTCCATCCCGCCCTGGCGCCCTACAAGGCCGCGGTGCTCCCCCTGCAGAAGAACAAGCTGGGTGCCCTGGCCAGCGAGATTCACGCCGAGCTGACCAAGTATTTCCCCGTGGAGTATGACGAAACCGGCTCCATCGGCAAGCGCTATCGCCGCCAGGACGAGATCGGTACTCCCTTCTCCATCTGCGTGGACTTTGAAACCGAGGAGACCCAGTCCGTCACTATTCGTGACCGGGACACCATGGAGCAGGTTCGCGTGCCCCTGAGCGAGGTTCGCGGCTGGATCGAAGAGCGCATGCGTTTCTAAGAAATACGCGGAGCGGGCGGCCCCTCGGAGGGGCTGCCCCTCCGTTTCGTTTTCAAAGGAGCAGGAGTAACAATGCAGGAGATTTTCAGACATGGCCAAGGCCTTCGCCGCAAGGTGCTGGTGGTGGACGATGAGCTCATCAATCGCCAACTGCTGGGCATGATCGTAGGCCAGGAGCATGACGTTATCTACGCGGAGAACGGTCGGGAGGCCCTCCGCCAGATTCGCAAGCATCAGGAGACCTTGAGCCTGGTGCTGTTGGATTTGCTGATGCCTGAAATGGATGGCTATGAAGTGCTGCGGACCATGCAGGCCGACGCCGAGCTGCGGCGGATTCCCATCATCGTCCTAACCTCCGAAAAGGATGCGGAGGTGGAAAGCCTGCACCTGGGGGCTTCTGATTTCATCCCCAAGCCCTATGACATGCCTGAGGTCATCATGGCTCGCATCGACCGCTCCATCGAGCTGGCGGAGGACAAGATGACCATCCGGGAGGCGGAGGATGACCCGCTGACCGGCCTGTACAACAAGGATTTCTTCCTGCACTATGCCCGCCAGCACGACCGATACGAGCCCGAGACCCCCATGGACGCCATCGTGCTGAACGTGAATCGGTTCCACCTGATCAACGAGCTGTACGGCCGCTCCCTTGGGGATGGGCTGCTGCGCACCATGGCGGAGAAAATTCATCTTCTGCTGAACGGCACCTCCGGCCTGGCTTGCCGCAGTGATTCCGATACCTTTTATCTCTACCTGCCCCACCGGGAGGATTACGAATCCACCCTCATGAGCAGCTTGGCCGCCATCGACGGCACCCTGGGACACGCGAAGATCACCATCCGGGCCGGTGTCTATCCCAACGCGGATAAATCCGTGGACCTGGAGCAGCGCTTCGACCGTGCGAACCTGGCCTGCAGTCGGCTGCGGGGGAATTATCTTACCGCCTGCGCCTATTATGACACCCGGCTGCACGATCAGGAGCTCTACGCCGAGCGGCTCATCGGGGACGTGGACACCGCCCTGAACGAAAAGCAGTTCAAAGTGTTCTATCAGCCCAAGTATCGCATCCAGGGGGATCGGCCCGTGCTGGCCAGCGCAGAGGCCCTGATCCGCTGGTTCCATCCGGTCCATGGCATGATTTCCCCCGGGGTGTTCATCCCCCTCTTTGAGGAAAACGGCCTCATCTCCCGGCTGGATCATTACGTTTGGCAGGAGGCCGCCGCCCAGATCCGCCGCTGGAAGGATCAATACGGTCTCACCATCCCCGTCTCCGTCAATGTCTCCCGGGTGGATATTTTCGACCCGAACCTGGAACAGGAACTGCGGGAGATCATGCTGGTGAATCGGCTTTCCCCGGAGGAATATCTGCTGGAGATTACGGAATCCGCCTATACGGATCATTCCAGCCAGATTATCGACACCGTGGCCCGCCTGCGGGAGATGGGCTTCCGGGTGGAGATGGATGACTTTGGCTCCGGTTATTCCTCCCTGAATATGCTGACCTCTCTGCCCATCGACGCCCTGAAGCTGGATATGGGCTTCATCCGGAACATCGCCAAGACGGAGAAGGATTTCCGCATGGTGGAGCTGATGCTGGATATCGCCCGCTTCCTCTCCGTGCCGGTCATCGCCGAGGGCGTAGAAACCGAGGAGCAATATCAGCTGCTGAAGGGCGCCGGATGCGACATCATTCAGGGGTACTATTTCTCCAAGCCCCTGCCCCCGGAGGAGTTTAACCGGCTGATTGAGAAAGAACTATCCGAACGAAATTCCTGACCAAGGAGGATGTTACCATTGATTACGCTTGATTCCCTCAAAGCCTATGGCGCCAACGTGGAGGAAGGCCTGCACCGCTGCATGAACATGGAAGCCTTCTATCTGAAGCTGTTCGACTCCCTGAAGGGGGACACCCGGGTGGACGATCTGCAGGCCGCCCTGGCGGAGAAAAACCTGGACAAGGCCTTCGAAATCGCCCACGCCCTAAAGGGCATCTACGGTAACCTTTCCCTGACGCCCCTGTATGAGCCCGTCCAGGAGATCACGGAGCTACTCCGGGCCCGGACGGACACGGATTACGGCCCCCTGATGGCCCAGATTCTGGAGCAGAAGCAAAAGCTGGACGCGCTTCTTTAACAACAACCCTCCCCTTGCGGGGAGGGTTGTTGTTTTCTGTTTAGTCTTGCGAAGGGATGTTTCACTCAGGGGCCCTTGGAAGACGTCGGCACTTAGCGGGTGGCAAGCGCGTACGCGCGAAGGCAGCCGCTTTGTGCCGCTACGTCTGGAACGGAGGCGCGAGCCGTGCCCCGGAGGGGAACTCCCGCACGCACCAGCAGGTTGTTCTTTAGCATATCTTCATAGGTATGGGGATCTCAATCGTATCGTGCTCCGCCAGGTATTGAATGATCAGCTCACTGACCTCCGTCTGCACCTCCCGCAGCACCGGGCAACCCACATAGCATTCAAAATCCCCGGACCCGGTGGCCCGATAATTATTCATCACCAGGGTGTACCGATCCTCCGGCTGAATGGGCTTCCCCTGCCGGGCCATCAGCTTCACCCTTTGGCCCCGGGGCTGCGTCAGGTCGAACCGATATTCCAGCCCGGCGAAGAAGTCATAATTGAAATGGGCTTCCTTGGGCCGCAGGAAGGGTTCCGCGATGCAGAGCTGCCCCTTCTCATCCCAGTCAAAATAGCTGGCGCATTGCTCCAAGGCCTGCCGCAGGGTTTCCCCCGTTACCTCCAGTACCTCCAGGGTGTTGCTGTAAACATAACTGGCCACCACATCCCGCACGGTGACGTCCGCGTCGAAGCCCCGCAGCTCGTTGGGCAGAGAGGAGCAGGAAAGCTCCGCCCCCGTGGCCCACAGCTGCACCCGGTTGAAGAAATCCGCAATGGCGGAGCCCTCCCGGGCCATGGTCAGCCGATCCTCCGGGAAAATAGCCCGGGAAAGGTGGCCGATGGGCCGGTCCAGCCAGGCCTCCATCCGCTGCCGCAAGGCAGCCTCCGCCTGGGTCAGGCTTTGCTCCGCTGGCACCTCCACCAGGCAGGAGCGCCACTTTCCATCCTCCCCCAGCACCGCCCGAATATAGGCCGGGGCGTTGCAGGGGGTCTGCACCAGGTGCACCCCATTCCAGCTGCCCTCAGCCAGGGCGATATGCTGATGTCCTGTCAAAAGAAGATCAAAGGGCAGCTCCTCACACAGCCGGCAGGCGATATTCTCATCCGTTTCGGACAGCAGCCGCCCGGTTCCCAGATCCCGCTCGATGCCCCCATGATAGATGCCCACCAGGATGTCATACTGCCCCTCCAGGGCCTCGATGGCCCGCCGGGCCGCCTCCAGGGGATCCGTCACCCGCAGGCCCTGCAGGTTTTCCGGCTTCTCCCAGCGATTGACCCAAGAGGTAACGATGCCCACCAGACCCACCCGCAAGCCATTGCCCAGGGTGTGGACCTTGGCCGCCCGCAGGGCCAGATTCCCCTCCACGTTGGCGCAGAGGCAGGTGGCGTCCAGGGCCTCCAGATAGCTCCGCAGATCCGCCGGGCCATGATTGAAGTCGTGATTTCCCAAGGTCACATAGTCATATCCCCGGGCATTCAGCGCCGCGGCGACGGGCATTTCCTCCCCCTCCGCCCGGCAGAAATAGGTCAGGGGAGAACCCTGAATGGTATCTCCCCCGTCGATGATCAGCGTGTTTTCGTCCTTGGGAAAACGCATGCCCAGCAACCCCAGCGGCCGGGGCTGATCGTCCACAAAATTGGTGTTATACAGAAATCCGTGGGTATCCGAGGTAAAGTAAATCGTACACTTGCTCTTCATGTTCATCCTCTGGCCAGCTTCTGGCGTACATAGGTGGAGAACAGCTCGATCACGATCATCAGCAGGATCATGCCGAACAGATAGGAGCCCACCATGCTCCAGCGGCTGGAAGTAATGCATTGAATCAGCGCCGCGCCGATGCCGCCCGCGCCGACGATACCCAGGGTGGTGGCGTCCTTAACGTTGATGTCAAAGCGATAAATCACCGTAGAAATAAAATTGGGAATAATCTGGGGCAGCATGCCGTAGCGAATCTTCTGGAAGCCGTTGCATCCCGCCGCGTCCAGGCTCTCCAGGATGCGGGTGTCGATATCCTCAATGGCGGTGATGTACATTTTGCAGATCATGCCGATGGAGCACACCGACTGGGTTACCACGCCGCAGAAGGCGTTGGGCCCCGTCACCCGGATCCACACCAGGGCCCAGACCAGGGAGGGAATGGTGCGGATCAGCAGGATGAACACATTAAAGATCAGCGCCACCCACTTGGGCACGATCTTATCACAGGCCAGGAAGCTGAAGGGGATGGCCAGCACGCCGCCGATCAGGGTGCCCAGCACGGCGATGGCCACCGTCTGCAGCAGCTGATAGGGCACGCCTTCCGGGGTCACATTTATGAAGGGGCTGACGATGGCGCCCTCCTCGTTCAGCGTGAACAGCAGGGAGCGGTCCGGGCTTACCAGGCCGTTCCAGATGCCCTTGGCCACCTCCACGCCCTTGTTGGCCAGGCCCTTGTACTGGACGGTGCTGCCGCTCCAGCTGATGAGGGCGAAGATGATCAGCACGATCAGGGTATATAGCCACCACAGCCGGGGCCGGGTCAGATAGGTCGCCAGGATATCCACTTTGGAATCCCGGGGGAGGGCATTGTTTTGTACTTTCGTTTGCTTTTCCATTCTTTCTCCCTCCCTCAGCTCAGCTTTTTCCGCAGGTATTGGCTGGTCTGCTCAATGATCAGCACCACCACGAACAGGGCCAGCAGCACCATGCCCAGCCCGCGGTAATCCCGCCAGCCGATGCGCTCGTCCATCAACAGACCCAAGCCGCCGGCCCCCACGTATCCCAGAATGGCCGCCGCCCGGATGTTCATCTCCAGAGCGTAGAGGCAGTAGCTCAGATAGGTGGGCAGAATCTGGGGCATGCAGGCGCTCCAGAAGGACTGGAACTTGTTGGCGCCGAAGGATTCCATGGCCTCAAAGGCGCCCATGTCGATGGTTTCGATGGATTCATACATCATCTTGGAAACCACGCCGAAGGTGAAGATCACGATGGCCACGGTTCCCGCGAAGGTTCCCAGCCCGAAGATCAAGGCGGCGAACTTGGCGATGACCAGGGTGGGCAGGGTCCGGATGATCATCAGCAGAATCCGCTGGGCCCACACCGTCACGCCGCTGCGGTTAATATTGGTGCTGGCGATGACGGACACCGGCAGCGCCAGAGTAGCGCCGATGACGGAGCCCAGGATCGACATCTTGATGGTATCCAGCAGAGGATCCACCACCTTGGGGAAGTAATTGAAGTCCGGCTGGAAAATCTGCTGCAGAATGACGAAGAACTGATTTCCCCGCTTCATGATGATGCCGAAATCAAAGCCCGTCAGCACGGCGGAAGCCGCGACGATGTCCACCAGCAGCATGCCGATCAGCAATCCATTGGAGCCGGGCTGCACCACGCTTTTGCCGTTTTTCAGCTTCATGGTCCGGGTATGCAGGGCGTGCAGCGCCGCGCACACCGTCAGGGCCGAAAGCACGATGGACACCGGGGTCACTCCCAGGGCGGCCAGGGCGCAGAAGACGCCCGCCGCCGCCATGATCACCGCGCCGATGACCCGACTGGCCAGGCTCTTGCCAGAGGCGTCCTTTTGCTTTGTTTTGCTCATGCTCCGCCTCCTCAGGTGCCGGCGGTGGGCACGGTAGCGCCGCCATAGATCTCGTCCAGAATCTCCTGGGTCACATCCTGCGTCGGGCCGTCATAGACGATCTTGCCCGCCCGAATGCCAATGACCCGGGAGCAATAGGCCAGCGCCAGGTCCACATGGTGGATGTTGATGAGCACGGTGATGTTCATTTCCTGGTTGATCCGCTTAAAGTCCGCCATGACCTGGTGGGCCGTTACCGGGTCCAGGGCCGCCACTGGCTCGTCCGCCAGGATGATGGTAGGATCCTGATTCAGGGTTCGGGCCAGGGAAACCCGCTGCTGCTGACCGCCGGAGAGCTGGTCGCAGCGGATGTAGGCCTTGTCCAGAATGCCCACCTTGTCCAGGGCCTCCAGGGCCTTCAGCTTCTGCTCCGCGGAGAAGGCTCCCAGCAGCACCTTCCAGAAGGGCATATCCGGCACCATGGAGGTCAGCACGTTGCGGATGGCCGTGGTCCTGGTCACCAGGTTATAGGATTGGAAAATCATGCCGATCTTCCGGCGATAGCGGCGCATGGCCTTGCCGCTCAGGGACATGACGTCCGTGCCGTCCACCACCAATTGGCCCCCGGTCACATCGATCATGCGGTTAATGGTCCGGATCAAGGTGGATTTTCCCGCCCCGGAAAGGCCGATAATGGCGACAAATTCCCCCTGATCAATGCTCAGATTGATGTCGCTCAGGCCCTTGGTCCCATTGGGGTATACTTTGTCAACATGCTTGAATTCGATCAACGTCCCCTCGCTCCTTTCAGCGTCTGGCGCTCTTTCTTTGAAAATCCCCGGCGGAAAAGCACCGCCGGGGACCATATCCCGTGATTGAAATGATTACTGCACAGCGGTCAGCGCTTCGCGGGCGCCGTCATAGTCGCTGTCGGTAGCCACGGCATAGCCGGTGTGGCTGTACACGGAGAAGATTTCCTTGCCCTCTTCCGTGTTGATAATGTTGATCAGGGCGTTCTGCAGCGCGGTGATGAACTGTTCGTTGTAGATTTCGTCCTTGGCAGTGGTCACGGCCACGGTGTCGTTGTAGATGCCCTGGGTCACGCCGATAACATTCATCTCGTTCCAGATGGAATCCTCGCGGCCCATGCCCTGCTTGCCGGTCTCGTCCTGCTGATCGGTGGGCAGGTTCCAGGCGATTTCATAGTCCCGACGGCCATCGGCGTAGCAGCACACGATGTCCACCTGCTCGGCCGCGGCCTGAGCGAAAGCGTCGCCGTAGCCCAGCTGGATCACATTGCCGCCCTCGGCCTGGATGTCGGTGATCTTCTTGCCGTCATACTTTTCCATCAGCCACATGGTGGGATAGATGTAGCCCGCGGAAGAAGAGGTGGCGGCCACGGCCCAAGTCGCATTGGCCAGCTCTTCCCAGGTCAGGGCTTCGCCAGCGTTCACCTTCTCGGCCAGCTTCTTGCCGTACTCGGTGGGCGCAGCATAGATCAGGGCGCGATAGAAGGTCACCTGCTCGTCGGTGGGCAGGGTCTTGTTGGCGTCGCCGTTCCAGGTGGCGGGATCTTCGTCATCGTTGCTCAATCCGGCGCGGGTGGCGGTCAGGATGACGTCCACTTCCTTGCTGGCGCTGTAGATGGCATAGGTGCCGCCGGGCAGCCAGCCCACATCGATGGAACCAGCGGCCATGGCTTCGCCAGTGGCGTTATAGTTGGTACCCACAGTGATTTCCACTTCGCCGATATCGTAACCCTGGTTCGCCATTTCGGCCTTGACCAGATCCGGCAGGTTCTTGGTGCCAGTGATGATCACGTCCGCGTCCTTGGAGGGAACGAACTCGAAGGTCAGCTTGTCCAGCTGGATGTTGTCGGCCATGGCGGAACCGAGCACCAGCACCAGGCAAAGCGCCAGACAAAGGGTACGAATGACATTCTTCATGTGTGCAGTCTCCTCTGCTTAAAAATTATTGTACACGGGGCCTCCGTGCCGAGGAGAAGTATACCGGTTCCCTCCCCTGCTTGTCAACCAAAAACCACCCATTTTTCGAACGTTTAATTATTACATTTTCTTAACGTTCGGAAATTCCCTGGTTGTGGAACCTGCGGGAAGTGTGTTATCATGGATCCATCCCGAATCCGGAAAGGAATTTTCTAACCGATGAACGTAACGCAATTGGCGGACCGGCTGCGGCAGGATCCCGCCTTTATGGAAAATGTCACCCGGTGGGAGGTCATCCCGCCCCGCCCTGCCCAGACTGCGGATTTTCCCGCCTGCCTGGATCCTCGGCTCCAGCCCGTGCTGGCCAAAAGGGGGATTCATGCCCTCTATACCCATCAGGCCCAGTCCGTGGAGGCCACGGCCCGGGGAGAGGATGTCACCGTCGTGACCCCTACCGCCTCCGGCAAAACCATGTGCTACAACCTGCCTGTGCTCTCCGCCATTTTGCAAAATCCGGACGCCCGGGCCCTCTACCTCTTCCCCACCAAGGCCCTGTCGGCGGACCAGGTCAGCGAGCTCTATGAGCTGATCGAGGAGATGGGGGTGGATATCAAGACCTATACCTACGACGGGGATACCCCCGCCGCCGCTCGCAAGGCCGTGCGCCAGGCGGGGCATATTGTCGTCACCAATCCGGACATGCTGCATTCCGGCATCCTGCCCCATCACACCAAATGGGTCAAGCTGTTCGAAAATCTGCGCTATATCGTCATTGACGAGATTCATACCTATCGGGGCGTCTTCGGCAGCAACCTGGCCAACGTGCTGCGGAGATTGATGCGACTGTGCGATTTCTACGGCAGCCATCCCCAGTTCATCCTCTGCTCCGCCACCATCGCCAATCCTCAGGAGCTGGCGGAGACCCTGATCGGCCGCCCCGTGACCCTGATCGATAACAACGGCGCCCCCATGGGCGAGCGGCATTTCGTGTTCTATAATCCCCCGGTCATCAATCGGCAGCTGGGCATCCGCAAGGGCGCCATCCCTGTCACCCGGTCCATCAGCGGCATGCTGCTGAAAAACGGCATTCAGGCCATTACCTTTGCCCGCTCCCGGCTGACCGTGGAGGTGCTGACCCGCTATCTGAAGGACATGGTCCGGGATCCCCTGGGCAACGCCGGGCGGGTCCGGGGCTATCGGGGCGGGTACCTGCCCACGGAGCGGCGGGAAATCGAGCGGGGCCTGCGGGCCGGCCAGGTGGACGCCGTGGTCTCCACCAATGCCCTGGAGCTGGGCATCGACATCGGCGCCCTGGACGCCTGCGTCCTCTGCGGCTATCCCGGCACCATCGCCAGCGCCTGGCAGCAGGCGGGCCGGGCCGGCCGGCGGCAAAGCGCCAGCATCGTCTTCTTCGTGGCCTCCTCTGCCGCCATCGACCAGTATATCGTCACCCATCCCAATTATTTCCTGCACCAGAGCCCGGAGAATGCGCTGCTGAACCCGGATAACCTGTATATCCTCATGAGCCACGTGAAATGCGCCGCCTTCGAGCTCCCCTTCCAGGAGGGGGACGGCTTCGGCAACGCCCCCGGCCTGGAGGAGCTGTTGGATTATCTGGATGAGGAGAACATCCTTCATCGGGTGGAGGATAAATACCACTGGTCCGCGGAGGATTTCCCCGCCAGCGAAATCTCCCTGCGGTCCGCCGCCGCGGAGAATTTTATCATCATTGATATTACCGATCCCGCCCATCACCGGGTGGTGGGGGAGATGGACCGCTTCACCGCGCCCATGCTGCTGCATGAAAATGCCATCTATATGCACGAGGGCCGCCAGTTCCAGGTGGAAAAGCTGGATTTCGACGCCTGCAAGGCCTTCATCCGCTCCGTGGAAACTGGGTATTATACCGACGCGGACCTGAACATCAACCTGAGCCTCCTGGATATTGAAAAGGAAGAAACCCTACCCCGAGGATACAAGGCCGCCCTGGGAGAGATTAAGGTGACCGCCCTGGTGACCATGTTTAAGAAGATTCGCTTCGACACCCATGAAACCCTGGGCTTCGGCCATGTGCGCCTGCCGGAGACGGATATGCATACCACCGCCGTCTGGTGGACCCTACCGCCGGATCTGGTGGCCGCCCTGCCCAGCGACACGCTGAAAAACGGCATGATGGGCGTGGCCAATCTGCTGCGCATCGTGGGGCCCCTGTATCTGATGTGCTCCCCCCAGGATATCGCCGTGGTATATCAGGTGAAGAGCCCCATTACCGGGGAGCCCACCCTGATTCTCTATGACAACTGCCCCGGAGGCATCGGCCTGAGCCAGAAGGCCTATGGCATGCGGGATCTGCTGCTGGAAAAAGCCCTGCAGATCGTCCAGGATTGCAGCTGCCGCCAGGGCTGCCCCTCCTGCGTCGGCCCCGTAGGGGAAATCGGCCAGGATGGCAAAGCCACCGCGATTCATATTTTAAAAGAATTGATCAAATGACTTCTATGCGCAAGCCTTCCTAAAAAAACTCCCCCGCGGAGCGAGGGAACGATAAAACCTTTCAAGCAATGCTTTCCTAACCATTTATCCAAATCTTCCCGATGGGCTGGCATGCAGCCACCGAAAACGAATACCAAAGGAGCAAAGAACAACCATATGGATACCATTCTGATCCTCATCCGTCAAATCGCCCAGATGTTCCTGCTGGCCGGCATGGGATATCTGCTGTTCAAGGGCAAAAAGATTACCCTGGAGGGCAGCCGGGCCCTGGGGAATATTCTGATTTATCTGGCCCTCCCCGCGGTGATTATCAATGGCTTTTTAGTGGAGCGCACGCCGGAAAGGCTGACAGGCATGGTGTATAGTGCCCTGGGCGCGGTGGTGCTGCTGCTCCTGTCCATCCTCATCGCCCGCCTCCTCTTCCGTCAGGATGCCATCGCGGCCTTCGCCGGGGCCTTTTCCAATCCCGGCTTTTTCGGCATCCCGCTGATCGTGGCCTCCCTGGATCAAGGCGCGGTGTTTTACGTAGCCTGCTTTATCGCCTTTCTGAACATCGGCCAATGGACCTACGGCGTTTCCATCCTCACCGGGCAGCCCATTTCCCAGGGCTTTCAGCTGAAAAAGCTGATTCGCGCTCCCTTCATTATCGCCATTCTGATTGGCTTGCTGCTCTTTTTCACGCAGATCAAGCTGCCCTCCGTCCTCAGCGGATGCTTGAGCACCGTGGCGGGCATCAACACGCCCCTATCCATGTTCACCGTAGGGGTCTATCTGGCCCAGACCAATGTGTTGGGCATGTTCCGGAAAAAGCGGATCTATCAGGTGGCCTGCACGCGGCTGGTCCTGATTCCGCTCCTATCCCTGCTGTTGCTGACGCTGATCCCGGAATCCTGGCACGATATGAAGCTGGCCCTGCTGCTGGCCACCGCCTGTCCCGTCGGGGCCAATGTGGCGGTGTACGCCCAACTCCATGGCAAGGATTATCCCTACGCCGTGGAGACTGTGGTCCTCTCCACCCTGTTCTCCCTGCTCACCATCCCCGCCATCGTCTGGCTGTCCTCATTGCTTTGGCGGTAAGATTCCTTGATAGTTAAAACAAATCATCCACAGTCAAAACCGTGTCCAGGTTTCCCGCATATGAATTCTGAATCACGCCATAGGGGGAAACCATAGTCAGATGAATCGCGTCCCGAGTTTGCATCACCCGCTGATAATCCGAGCGCCTGCGACGCATGGCTTCATCCTCCCCCTTCGTAATCAAATATTCATCCTGACTATACTTCATCTCCACAAGATTCGTAACCTTATCCGCCCGCTTCAGCACAAGGTCGATCTGAGAACCCTGAATTCCCCTTTCCAGATCTTTCTTTACCACAAAAGAGAACACATCCGTCAAAACTGAACCGATGCCAAGCTTCTGCTTCATCTCCTGGACATGGAGCAGACAGACCATTTCGAAGGCCAGCCCCTTCCATGTGTTCGTCATAGGCGTATTGACCTGATGCATCCAGAACTGTGGATCCATGGATCTATGCTCCATGAAATGATAATAAAACAGGATGAATGGGTCAATCAGCTGATACAACGTTCCCTTTCTTTCCCCATAGGAAGTATATATCCGAATGATATCACAGTTTTCCAGCTCCGTCAGTTTCTTCGAGGTTTCTCCCGAACCTGGCAGGCCGGTAGCCTCCAGAATCTCTCCGCGGGTCAACCCTTTCCGTTTTGAGGCCAGAGCATGAATGATCGCAATATATGCACCCGGTTTATTAAACAGAGAGCTAAACAGGTAATCAAACTCATCTCGCAGCAACGCGCCTTTCCGGAAGAACAGAAAATCTATGTATTGTTCAATAGACATTCCTTTTTCTATATGACTCCAATAATAGGGAATTCCCCCAAGAATCATATATCCCTCCAGAATCTGCATCCGGGTCAGATGAACACCGAGAAAATGCATATATTCCTCTACCTCAGCCAGCGTAAAAGGCTGTAAATGTATGCTGAGTGTCAGTCGATTGTGAAGTCCTCCCCGGCTATGAATTACGTGATCAATGATCCACGATGTCGCAGAGCTACAAATGATCAGAACGATATCCTTCCTGGCGGAAGCATAAGCATTCCAAAAATGCTCCAGCGCAGGAATAAAGTCACTCCGCGTCGTATCCATCCAGGAAACTTCATCCAAAAATATAATCTTTTTCTGAGTCGAGAGCTCCTGTCCGATGAATACTTCTAACAAATCAAAAGCTTCTATCCAATTTTTAGGAGCAGCGTAATCCCCTGCAAGGCCGGATTTCTTCAGCGTTCCGAAAAAAGCTTCCAGTTGCTCCGTTTTCGAGCGGTTGTAGAAACCCGTATGCATAAAAAAGAGCTTTCCTTCAAATGCTTCACGTACCAGAAAGGTTTTTCCAACCCGACGTCGGCCATAAACAGCGATAAACTGCGATTCTTTCTTTTCCAATGCATGATTCAGCAGCTTTAACTCTTCCGCTCGTGCTACCAGATTCATCACAACCGCCTCCAAGTTAATAAATCCGCCAAAATCGATCTTTTTAGTTGATTTTGGCGGATTTCATTATATCCAATCAAATATCGCATGTCAAACAAGTCCTTATAAATCAATGATGTTTAGCCATTCTATAATTTCTTCTCGCTTTTATTTCCGCCAAAATCGATAAAAAACAGAACTTTTGGCTGATTTAACTTTCGCTGAACAAGCTTGTACAATCAGTACTTGCTTTTTCATGGAAACATACGTCCAGCGTTCTCGCCTTCATACAGAGCCAGTAGCTGCCTGTCGAGATGACGGAATATGCCCATCATGCCCGCCAGCAGATGGGCGTGCTGGACACGCTCCGGGAAAAGCGTTTCCATAATGAATTTGCCGCTGTTATCTGAGAAAATTATTGCGCCAAGTAATACAGCTTCGATTCCTTCGAACGTATAGAAAAAAACAGTCAATAGAAAGGCGATATAATTCAGTTGAAAGTCCCGTTTCTTGCCTTCAGAACTTTTCTATGCCTTCTCGTTCAATGATTCCAGAAGTTCAGAAATAAGACGCTTATCCTTATCGTCCAATCTGCTCCAGTTCTGAAGCAGTTGCGCCTGTTCAGATGATAATCCCATCTCGTTATCCACATCAAAGAACTGAGGGAGCGTCATGCCCAAACCTCTGCAAAGGGCTTCCAGGGTGGTGATGGAAGGTTCAGTGTTCCGCTTGAACATATTTCTGACTGTACTCCATGGGATATCGGCTTCTTTGGCTATACGATAAATCGTCCATCCCCGTTCATCCATAAGCTGCTGAAGCCTTGCCTTCACATCCATCGTATCACCCCGAGAGGTATGATACCTTCATTTTGGAGGATAAAAAATCTTTCAGATGGGCTTTTCTTAGTAGCCCATATGTGCTATAATCTGCACAATTGAAGGGCATAATGTCCATTTTGAAGGAGGAGATCAAGAATGATACCCAGAGACCAAAATGTCGGAAGTGATATCGCAAGTCAGATCATCGGGGTAAAACAGGCTACGATTACAAAGAAGTGTCGTAAACATGTTTTTCCAAATGCGACACAAGATGAGCAGGGACATCCTTGGCATATTCCGCTAGGGGATATCATTGACTATTGTGAGCAAAGAGGCATTGATATTAGCGATATCGAGCATTATATTAACTAAACACAATGATGGAGGAAAGAAAATGAAAAAGTTGTTATTGGCAATTTTAACCGCAACAATTATCTTTGCGATAGGTTGTGCAACTGCAGAAGAAGAATTCACATTCAGAAATGGTATAAAATTCGGCATGAGCAAGGCAGAAGTTGAATCAATTGAAGCCAATAATTCTGCAATACGTATTTCGGATGCTCATTCCGAAAACTACGCACCTATTCATTTAGTTGTGTACACAGATTCTATAGAGGGATTTTCACCCTATAACTTTGTTAAAGGAGAGAACGGAATTGCCACTATAGATTACTGTTTTTCCAGCGATGATAAGTTATTTCGTGTCATTTATCATTTGGATTCAACGTGCGAGCTTGATGATTATGATGCAGGGAATAAAGTGCTTTCACAGTTCAACGATGTCGCTGACCTTTTAGGACGCAGGTATAAATTGATTGCCGAGGGTAAAAACCAAAACTCTTTGATTAAATTTGGTTCTCCTGCGCCATCCTATTTATCTCTAGTTACAAGCCGTGATTGGCAATTATCAGGCATTGACAAAGAATTAGAGGAGTTTAAGCAATATTTACTCTATAACGATAATTCCTATGTTGATGTTTACCTTTATATTGCTTCAAGTAAAAAGTGGGAAGGTATAGAAGTAAAAAAGACACTTCCTACAAATATATGCATCGAAATCACTTCCATTACAGACACATTGGCAGGAAAATATCTTACCGACAAAAATAGTAATGATTCAAATCGAAATACCGAAGCCAACCAAAACTTTAATGCTTTAACTGTTGATTCATTTGCCATTTCAAATTCAAAGTGGACAGAAGATGATGTGTCTAGGGCATTGCTGGTTGCTGGCCTTATTTCTGATGCAAAAGATATAGGGAATTGTCCCTATGACGAAATCTTATCATCAGGATCATTTGTTCTTGGATGTAATGGCCCTATTATTATGCTTTATGCTTACCATTCTGCATATGATGAAATACTTTCAATAATGTATGCAAACACAGTCGATGTTAGTATCCCTGATGGAAAGGAAAATGCTGTTTGGTCAATTTCTGAAGGGAAGAAGGAATACAATTCTCTATATGCAACAAAACTATTGGATGAGCTGGGGTTTGAATCTATCTATGACATTCCAAAAGCTAATCTGGACAGTGCATTATCACTTCTCGGCGTAAAATAAAAAAGATTCAGAGACAGAGCACAGTCCCCGGTCAAGCACCCATCGGTACGATTTCCCGTTTTCATCAGTCCGAATTTCCGTGAACAGCGAGAGTCTGTCCCAAATCAGAATGTGTCAACATGATGTTTTACGAAAGGAGACCAGCTATGAAAAAGTTAAATTCATTTCTCATAATTCTTACTATACTTCTTTGCGTTTTTCACAGTATACCATCCTTTGCTGAGGACAGTTCTTTTCCTAGCTTTGATACAGCGCTTACATCAGTTTTTGCAAATAGTACATCTGCCAAGAGCTTTCTCTCTACAAGTAGCAATCGTGCATTTCTAACAATATGCCTATATATGGACTTAGCAGCAACAACCTTAGATTCACTAAATGAAAAAGTTGATTATCTCTTTAGTAACGCTTCATACGTAGGCATAACAGATGATGATGGCCTCGCTGTTCTGTTTTATGATGATGATTATATATATACTATTTGGTATTCTCCATTGTTGCCCAATGAAGGTTTCTACACTATGATTGACAGATCTGGATTGATAGATTCATCAGTAGAGCTAGGAATTAAATTAGCAACCAAAGAATACTATAAGAATTCACTAATCGATTTAGTTGATGCTACTAACAAGATTGTTAAGCTAATTCAACAATAAATCTGGAAATGATATATATTCAGTTAGAGAAGATACCGGTTGGATAAATGATTGGGGAGGAAGATGCTGTATGTGTGCAATTCCGCTTGAGCAATTTGCCAACAACGCTGGAAAATCGGTGGAAACTATCAAACGATACTACAGAAGCATTCCTGGAATTACTTATGTTGGAGGGGTATATCGTATTATGAGCGGAACTCGGTATCCGTTCGCGCTTGGACGCAATCGAATTGATACATCCGCAGAGAAGAGACGAATACTTTTGAAGGCAATTAGTGAATATAAGTTTATTGACTGTTTTAAGTTGCGTATAGAGCAGCTACAGTTTGAAAATATGCTAAGAGACCTTCTCACTTGCGGGCTTATTGCAGAGAACGGATTACCCAATCATTTCGGAGCGAATGCTTATGATTGTACAGAATTAGGTGATACAGTCATTGAAATGAAAAAAACTGAGGCGATTAGTCAAATAGCAAACTTGATTGCCGAAGCAGCTGGACGTTTTGCTGGAGCTATTATTTCTCAGGTGGCATAGAGTTTATCTATCGTGCTATTGGGCTCAATATTTTCCAGCAAAAAATCCAGTTGCGGCTTAACCTTTGCGTCACCATGGACACGTTCACTGATGATTTCATCTGCGCCAGCAGCCTTTAATTCCCGAACCTGTCTGTTTATATCCTGTCCCTTCTCTTCTGCAAGAGAGCAACGGGCGAATCCGTAATTCTTTGGCATCTTCAATCCCCCTTTCTGTGAAGGAAAGGGTCAGAGGGCTGATTTACACTTTCAGCCCTCCTGTACACCTTATTTTCGTGCTTCATTTTGCGTTTTCACCTGACAACGAAAACAGGTGTTTTACTACACCTCTTTCCCGTTGCTCTGAGCAGCGGTCAGGCATTCAAACAGTTTTTCACGTAACAAATAAAGTGCATCGCCAATCAGGCTGTAAGCGTCAGAATCAGTCTCTTGGGCGTTTTCATATATAGATACTGCCCCTTCCGCAATCAGGCACATTTCCGCAAGCTTCCCGCTAATCGCATCAATCGTATTCATCGTGGTTTCTCCCTCGTAGTAAGCCTCTTATTCACAGCCCTCCTGGTAGCTATAATTATAAACGAATTCGTTTAAAATTTCAATACTATTTTTAAACGGATTCGGATATTTTTTTACTTCAATTTTGATATTAGCTACTTTTTCGTGTATACTCATCTCGGAGGTGGTGCTTATGGGTATGACCGAAGCTATACGAATTGCATTGGTCAAATGTGGAAACTTGTCAGAATCAGAACTGGCAAGAAGAATGGGTATTAGCCCTCAGAATCTGCACAACAAAATGAAGCGTGATAATTTCACTGAGGCCGATTTAAAAGAAATTGCTGAAGCATTGCACTTAGATCTTGTTATTGCGTTTGAAGACCCAACAACTGGAAAAAGAATAGTATGATTACGCAGAAGAGCATTGATTACGGAAATTTACGCGTTTTAGCATGAAAAGTGTCCACACCACCATTAATTTTACCGAAAAGCATTCTTTGGAATTGATAACGCTGCAGGATTCGTGTATGACGAAGTCAGAAAGGAGACCAGCTCAAGCAATGCCAACACTGGATATGATTCAAGATGCGGTTAATCAGGCTGCCACAGAATATCCTGTAAAACGCATAGAGTTATTTGGCTCCTATGCAAACGGTACCGCTGATGATGAAAGCGATGTTGATTTTCTGGTAGAGTTCGCGGAAAACCCGACTTCCCTTGTACAGATTTGCGGCCTGCGTGAGACTCTTTCAGAACTTCTCCACTTAGACGTAGATATTGTGAAGCTTCCCCGCAATCCTGCTGATGGAATGGTAATAGAACGGACGGTGCCGATGTATGAAGCATAAAGAGCGCAACGAACAGATTCGCATTAAGATATTTGGATATTGGATGCAATCATCGATATTGAAGTATCTTCACGCGAATGAGAATCAATCAGATGACCTAAAATAAACCACATTTTCGTCATCGCTCCACCTGACAATTCGACAAATCCAAAGTACTACTTTGGATTTGTCATTGACAATTCAAATGGTCTGTGTATAATGGGGGTAGGAGGATCGGCAAGGAGGAATTTACACATGTACTCAATAAAAAGACACATTGCTCCAATCATCGAGCGACGGGCCAAAAACAGCAAGGCTATTTTACTGACGGGCCCGAGGCAGGTCGGGAAATCCACGCTGTTCAGACATATCTTTCAGGATGTTAATCAGGTTACCTTTGATGATGATTTGCTGCTTGCGCAAGCGACAGAGGATCCTGGACTTTTTTTTCTGAACAATCCGATGCCTCTGGTGATAGACGAGGTGCAAAAATGTCCCGCCATTTTCAATCGAATGAAAATACTGCTTGATAACACAGAAACATACGGGAACATTTTTTTGACTGGCTCGCAGAAACTCCAATTGATGGAAGAAATCAGCGAGTCTCTCGCAGGGCGGGTTTCCATCATGGAACTGGAAGGACTTTCTCTCCGGGAAATTAAACAGATCGAGTTTAACAGGCACTTTGTTCCGGATGAGAGTTATCTTCAGGAGAGAGAAAAACAGGATTGTACCCTCCCGGAAGATATTTGGACGCTGATTCACCGTGGTAGCTATCCTGAATTGTACGCGAATCCAGAACGAGAGTGGATTGATTTTTATCAGTCTTATGTGAAAACCTATCTGGAAAGGGATGTAAACAAGCTGATTAAGGCCAGCAATCATCTGACCTTTGTAAAGTTTATGACAGCGGTGGCGGCAAGAACCGGTCAAATTCTGAACTACGCTAATATCGCGGATCAGGTAGGGGTTTCAGAGATTACGATCAAGGAATGGATATCCATTCTGGAAAAGAGCGGAATCGTATTTTTATTGAAGCCTTACACACCCAGCGTACTGAACCGGGCCATCAAGACCCCGAAGCTTTATTTCCGGGATACAGGTCTTTGCTGCTATTTGACGAGATGGCTGACTCCGGATACGCTCAAAAATGGCTCTATGGCAGGAGCGATCTTTGAAACCTTTGTAATTAATGAAGTATTGAAGTCTTTTTCGAATGAAGGAATGGACTATGATTTTGATGTATTCTATTACAGCGGAAAGGATCGAAAGAAAAAAAATAAAAACGGTGACATCGTGGATGTCGAGGGCGAAATAGATTTAATCATTCAGGAAGGAGAGGTACTTCATCCGATTGAGATCAAAATGTCCACCATGCCGCAATCTGGGATGGCTTCTGAATTTGATGTGCTGGACGGAATTCCGGATAAACGGCGAGGACTTGGCGCAATTATCTGCCTGATTGATCGAAAATTGTATCTGAGGGAAAACCTGGTGGCGCTACCGGTTGGATATATCTGAGTCTGCTATCTCGCAGCATGGTTTGGCCAATCCAAAGTACAACTTTGGATTAGCCAAATATCCATCTTGGACTATTCTCACAGGAAGATTTTAAAGTGTCATCCGAAGGTTCTAAAGTATCATTTAAAGTGTCACGCGAGGTTTTTTAGTGTCATCTGAACGTTCTAAAGTGTCATTTAAAGTGTCAAGCGGCGTTTTTTAGTGTCATCCGATGGCTTTAAAGTGTCATCTAAAGGTCTAAAGCGTCACGGTAAATATCATGGATACAGATTTTCTGAAAAGGCATAAGAAAAACCCTGGAAACTCAAGGCTTCCAGGGCCGTGGAGCATAGCGGGTTTGAACCGCATTTAATAATTGGTAGCTAATTTGTCAATTTAGACATATCGGAATAATTATGCAGGTCTATGCGCTGACAAGGGTTCACCGCAGAGAATACTACGCCTTTATTTTTTGCCTCTGGGATGAAACGAAAAAGGCCGTCCCTGTTTCAGGAGAACGGGACTGGCTGTATAAAGATAAAAAAGATGATTTTCTTTTCTGCTGAAATTTTCGAGGCGGAAAACCTTTTGGGGACCTTGTTCGTCTGATATATGAACCTTGCAATCAGCGCTGTGCAGGGTGGTATACTGATCAGCGGACGCGCTGATCGAAATCATTGAAGAAGGGGAAACGATGTCGTGAATGCCGAAGAGTTCCAAGCCGAAGCCCAGCGGATTGAGAGGCTGTTATACCGCATCGCCTGGTCCTATCTGGATCATGAGCAGGACGTAGAGGACGCGGTTCAGGAAGGAATGGTCAAAGCGTGGGAGAAAAGAGATTCACTGAAGGACATCAGGCAGTTTAAGCCCTGGGTCACCAGAATACTCGCCAACCACTGCAAAGACGTACTGCGAAAACGCAAGAGATGGAGCTTCTATCCGCTGAGAGAGGATATCGTCCAGGTAGAGATGCAGGAGACGGAGGAGCCTTTAATGGATGCTGTCCGCCAGCTGAAGCCTGAGCTCAGGGCGGTGATCACACTGTACTACATGGAGGGATACTCTATTGCGGAGATTGCGGCGATGCTGGGGATTCCTCCCGGCACGGTTAAAACCCGGATGCGCAGGGCGCGGAAGCAGCTCGGCACCGCACTTTTCACCGAAACGGAGGCAAAATGATGAACGATCAGGAATTGAGAGAGAAGCTGGCATCGATCGCCCCTGAAGTTCCGGAGCATTTTCACTATCGTCTGGAAAAGACTCTGGAGAACATTGTATTGCAGGAGGCTCAAATGAAGGATTCAACGAAAAAGGTGATTCGGACCGCTGGACGGTTCTCTTCCAGGACCATCGTCATTGCCGCTGCGCTGGCCGTCATGGTCTGTGCTGTGGCCCTGGCAGCCACCCAATGGCACGTATTTGACAGTCTGTCCTTTCTACTGGGAACCACGCCGCCCCCGGCGGCGGATTCTCTGATGCAGCGCAATCTGTATCAGGATACGGTCAATAACGTGGAGATTACAGTCCGGGAAGCGGGCTACGATGGCCGCACGCTGCTGCTGCAGTACAGCTATCGGATGCTGGATGTGGATACGCCCTATGGGGTGACGGCGGGAGAATTCTTTGGAAAGAACCTGCCAGAGGGACTCACCGCGGATATGTATCTGGAAGCCCTGAACGGCGACGCGGAAGGTGATCTGGAAGCGCACCAGGTAGGCTGGTGGATTGATCATCTCTGGATTAACGGAAAGGCAGTAAACATGCCCAACAACTCTGGCTCGGTGATGACCGGAAGCGGAATCAAGGGCGAAATCATTCACACTGAATATTGGCGGCTGGACAATGAAGGTTTTTCGCTGAATGGGCCGGTGGAGATCAGCCTGCCTATCGGGGAAAGACAAAATCTGGCGGACTACAGCAAAAAGAATCATCCGGAAAAGTATGACGTGGATGGATCCCTGAAGCTTCCGGAAAAGGGCATCGTGACCTTTACCTATGACGCGAAGGATATCCTGTCTCAGGTGAATATCATTCATCCGGAAGAAGAAAAGGTGCTGCCGGATGTCACGGCGAAGGTATCGGAAGCAGCTTTCTCTCCTCTCATGACCTATATCACCCTGGATCTGAAGGTGAATCCGGATTCCCTGGCCGC
>JAFUDS010000042.1 GCA_017464305.1 Clostridia bacterium
GTAGCCAGCGGCGCAAACGGCGATTTCTACGCCCCTGATCCGCAATGCTGGAAAACCAAGAATGACATGACCGGGGAGGAATTGTAAATGGATGCGATGACGTGCCTGAAAAAGCTGGGCTATGTGGGTGTACTGGACTTTGCCACGGTGGATGAGGAGGGCGCTCCGCAGGTGCGCAATATCAGCGCCATTCATTTTGAGGGAACGGACATTTATTTCCTGACTGCCAGAGGTAAATATTTTTCCAGCCAGCTCAAGCGGGACGGAAGGGTGCAGATCCTGGGCTATACGAAATATAAAGAAACCATCCGTCTGTCCGGCAGGGCCGTGGAAGTGCCTGAAAACGAGCAGAAAAAATGGCGGGACATACTCTACCAGGAGCAGCCCTACCTGGAAAACGTGTATCCCGGCGAGACGAAAAACATTGACACCATGTTCGTCATCCGGGATTACACCATCGAATACTTCTGCCTGTCCACGCGGCCCATCGCCCGGGAATACTTCGCCGTGGGCAACGCGCAGATTAAGCCCAAGGGCTATCGTATCACGGACGCCTGCATCGGCTGCGGCACCTGCCAGGGCGTGTGTCCGCAGGATGTCATTACAGAAGGAAGTCCCTACGAGATTGACGCAAACCACTGCTTGCAATGCGGCAACTGCGCGGAGAATTGCCCCGTGCAGGCCATTGAACGACTGTAAGGAGGAATCACCCATGAAAGCCGTACAGATTGAAAAGGTTACCCCTGCAGAAGACGTTGTGCTGTCCGACCTTCCCATGCCCCAGGTGAAGGCTGACTGGGTGTTGGTAAAGGTGCACGGCTTTGGTATGAATCATTCCGAACAGATTCTGCGTTTGTCAGAAATCGAAGCGCCGTATATTCAGAAGCCCGTGGTGCCCGGCATCGAGTGCGTGGGTGAGATCGCCGATCCATCTGATACCGGCTTTGTTAAGGGCCAGAAAGTGGTGGCTCTCATGGGAGGCATGGGTCGCAGCTTCAATGGTGGCTATGCCGAATACGCCCTGCTGCCCGCCCATCATGTGTTTGTCGTGGAAACCGATCTGTCCTGGGATGCTCTGGCCGCCGTGCCGGAAACCTTCTTCACAGCTTGGGGAAGCCTGTTTGAATGCCTGCAATTAAAGCAAGAAGATACGCTGCTGATTCGCGGGGCCACCTGTGCCTTGGGCTATGCGGCCATCCAGATTGCCAAGGGCTTGGGCTGCAAAGTCATCGCCACCACACACCGGGAAAGCAAATTACCGCTTTTGAAGGATGCTGATGAAGCCATCCTGGACGATAGGCAGCTGACCGGAAAAATCCATGGCGCGACCAAAGCCCTGGAGCTGATCGGCCCCAAGACTTTGGGCGACACCCTGCAGGCCGTGGAACATGGAGGGATCGTCTGCAACACGGGCATCCTGGGCGGTGTATTTACGCTGAATAATTTTGATCCCATCAAGGACATCCCTAACGGTGTGTATCTGACAGGCTTTTTCAGTAACTATCCCACCCAACAGGTGATGGACGATATTTTCGCTTTCCTGAATGCCCATCACATCGTCCCCGCCTACGGCGCGCATTTCACCTTTGACCAAGTGAAGGACGCCTGTATCGCCTTGGACAGTCACAAAATAAACGGCAAAATCGTCGTGACCATGGAATGAGGTATAAGCTTATGAAAAGAATGCTTGCTATCCTGCTCTGCATCATCGCCTTGGGAGGAATGACCATGACAGCCCACGCAGAAGAAACCACCCTGGATTTCTTCAAATCCTTGAACTTTGAGGACGGCATCAGCGTGGTAGTGGATGTGTTCCATCGCTTTCCGCTGCAATACGCCACTACCCTGGGATTGGACGGCAATCCGCAGATCCGCCCCATCGAATTCAAGTTTGAAGAGGACGGCGTGCTGTATTTTGATACGGTGACGTTCTATACATCCTACAGGGAAATGCTGGCGCATCCGTACATTCAGCTTTGCGTCTGCGACCAGGAAACCATGACCTATGTTCGGCTGGGCGGCAAGGTGAACTTTACCACCGATCAGGCGATCATTGACCGCTGCTTTGACGAGAGCCCTGTGCTGACCAGCCAGTTTGGAAGCAGCAGGGATGTGGTGATTGGCTATTATCTTACGGAAGCCTGGGCGGAGTTTTCTTCCTTCTCCAGCGAATTGCGGAGCAGAACCTATCAACTGACAAACAAATACGATCAGTAAAGGAAAGAGGACGCCGCAAAATGTCAGCGTCCTCTTTCCTTTTGCCATTTACGCTTCCCGTGCCATCTGCTGATATCTCTGACCCCAGGCTTCCATGGCCTTGATGATGGGCCGCATGGAATCCCCCAGCTCGCTCAAGGAATACTCTACCCTGGGCGGCACCTCAGGATAAACCGTGCGGTGGATGATCCCGTCAGCCTCCAGGGCACGCAGATTGTCCGTCAGCACCTTCTGACTGATGCCGGGAATGGAGCGCAGCATCTCATTGAAGCGCCAGGGCCGGGCCAGCAAATTGCGCAGGATCAGCAGCTTCCATTTGTTCCCGATCAGCTGTACTGTGGTGGCAACCGGGCAATCCGGCAGTTCTTCTTTTGTCAGCATGATCAACGCCTCCGTTTTTGAATGTAACATTCAAAAATGAATGTTACATTGATAATATCATATTATCTTACGACGGTCAATAGCTGGGCTTTCATCATACATTTTCTTTCACCTGCTGATCATCCACCGCCATCAGAATATCCGTTACTTCTGAGGAGGCTGGAAATTTGAGCATAACGGTAGTTCCCTTTTCCAGAACGCTTTCCAGCTGAACCACAGCACCATGAAACTGAGCACCGTGCTTCACGATGGAAAGGCCCAGGCCCGTGCCCCCTACCTCCCGGGAATGGCTCTTATCCACGCGATAAAACCGTTCAAAGACTCTTTTTTGATGCTCCGGGGAGATGCCAATTCCTGTATCCGCTACCGCCAGCACCACCCTCCCCTCCTGCTGAGAGACCGTCACGGTGACCAAACCGCCAGGGTGATTGTATTTTATGGCGTTATCACATAAATTGTAAACCATTTCACTGACCAGGGGATATACGCCGGAAATGATCGCCGGCGCTCCCGCCAAATTCAGCACGATATTTCGCCTATCCGCCGCGGGGCGCAGGCTATCCAGGACGGAGCCTGCCAGCTCATACAGGTCCAAAGATTCCCAGAGGGGTTCCACATTCTGCTCATCCAGCTGAGACAACCGAATAATGTCATTAATCAGCGCTATCAGGCGCTGGGACTCCTGATAGATATCCCGCCCGAACTCCTGCACCTTATCTCCCTGAACAACCCCTTCCGCCATCAGCTCCGCAAACCCGGAGATCGATGTTAAAGGCGTTTTCAATTCATGGGAAACATTGGCGGAGAATTCCCGGCGAATAGCTTCCCGCTGCTCCGCCTCCTCCAGGATGGTCAGCTTCTGTTCCTGAATTTTATCCACCAAGGGGGATAATTCGGGATAAGGCGTGATCTCCGGGTGCTCCAGATCCATCTCATTGATTGGGCGTACAATCTGATTGGCCACCCGGAAAGCCAGCACGCCGGAAATGATCAAGACCAGCATCAGCACCCATAGCACTGGGCTGACCGCCAGTAACGCGTCCTGCACCGCCCGCAAGGATCGGCCCAGCCGCAGCACGGAGCCATCCTCGCACCGGAGGGAGTAATACATGGTGACTTCCCCGCTGCTCTCCGACCGCCGAATTCCCTTCCCCTCCCCAGAGGTCAGCGCCTGCCTCACCTCCGGCATCTCATTTTGAGACGGCATCGGGAGAGGAAAATCATTATCATACAAAACCGTCCCCGCCGCATCGATCCAGGTAATTCGATTCTCATTATTCAGCGCCCGCAAATAAGGGATGCCCCCCATCAGCAGCCCCTGCTCGGCATAAACCGCCTCCTGCTGCAGGGCGGCATAGGTTTCATCCTGAATCTGAGTATACTGCATGCCGAAGAACAAGCCGGCGCATAATACCAGCACAGAAACGCCCACCAGGAATGTATTCCGGAAAATGGTTCTCGTCATAGGCTTCCCTCCGAAAAACGATACCCCACGCCCCGCACAGTCTGGACATAGATTCCGGCTTCGCCTAATTTGGCGCGCAGGGTACGAATATGCACATCCAGCGTTCGATTCTCCCGCTCGGAGCCAAGCCCCCAAATTCTCTCCAGCAGAACCTCCCGGGTCAAAACCCGCTCCTTGTTTTCCAGAAGCAACCGCAGCAGCAGGAATTCTTTATAGGTTAACTGCACCTGCTCTTCTCCCACCCAAACCTCATGGCGATCCGGATCCATACGCAGATCTCCCACCTGCAGAATCTCCACAGGCGTTTCCTCCGTCCGCCTCAGCACGGCGCGAATCCGGGCCATCAACTCCATCATACCAAAGGGTTTGGAGATATAATCATCCGCACCGGCATCCAGGCCCTCCACCCGATCATACTCCGCGTTCTTCGCGGTGAGCATAATCACCGGGAGACGCGCAGTCTCCGGCTGTTTCCGCAAGCTCTTCAGGATCGAGAGGCCATCCTCGTCCGGCAGCATGATGTCCAGCAGAATCAGCCGGGGAAGCTGCCGGGCCATGGCAGCGCTAAATTCTCGCGGCGTTTCAAAGCCCCTCGCCTCAAACCCTTGGGATTCCAGCGCGTAAATCACCAATTTCCGAATACTATCGTCATCCTCCAGCAAATAAATCATCCTGATTTCCCCTCCTCCCCTTCGCATCTTACCATGAACTGGCGCAATGAGATATAGTTTTTCGAAGATTTAACCTGGATTTAACAGGGAGGGGACCACAGATTTAACATGGCGGGGGTAGGATAAATCCGGAGGAAACGAAGGATGAGTATTTCAAGTTTGATCGCGCTGTGCTGCGGCATCTCCCTCTTTCTTTTCGGGATGACGCTGATGGGAGATGGCCTCAAAAGGATTTCCGGCAATCGGCTGGGTCCGGTGCTGTTTCGCCTATCCGGCACACAATGGAAGGGAATTTTGCTGGGGACGGGCGTGACGGCGGTGATCCAGTCCTCTTCCGCCACATCCGTCATGGTGGTGGGCTTCGTCAACTCCGGCATGATGAAGCCCCGGCAGGCCATTTCCGTGATCCTGGGCGCCATTTTAGGCACCAGCATCACGGGGTGGATCATCTGTCTAAGCTATCTGGACAGCGCAGCGGGATGGATTTCTCTGCTCTCCACCGCAACTTTGACGGGGGTGATCGCCGTCGCAGGCATCCTGCTGCGCGTTTTCAGCAAGCAACAGGTCCACCACCAGTTAGGGGACATTCTCATGGGCTTCGCCGTGCTCATGGTAGGCATGAGCCAGATGAGTGATTCCGTCGGCAATCTGGGGTCCCAGCCCTGGTTCACTGGCCTGATCGCCACCCTTACCCATCCCGCCATGGGTATCCTGTTCGGATTTGTTTTCTCGGCCATGCTGCAATCCGCATCCGCCGCGGTAGGCATTCTGCAGGCCTTATCCATCACGGGGGTCATGACCATGCAAGCCGCACTGCCCCTCTTGATGGGCATCTGCATCGGCGCGTCCTTGCCAGTGCTGCTTTCCGCGCTGGGGGCTAACACGGAAGGAAAACGAACAGCGCTCAGCTATCTGGTGGCCTCCTTTGCGGGCGTCATGGTCTGCGCCGCCCTGTTCTATATCGCCCACGCCATGTTTCACTTCGATTTTCTGTGCCAGAGCATGAATCCATTTTCCATCGCGGCGATTAATACCATCCTGAGACTGGCCATCCTATGCGTGCTGTGCCCCTTTACCGATGTGCTGGAGGCGACGGCCGCGCTGCTCATCCCCTCCAAGGCAAGTTCATCTCAGCCCGGGGTAAGGCTGGAGGAAAGATTCCTCTCCCACCCCGCCCTGGCCGTGGAGCAAAGCAGATTAACCATGAATGACATGGCCGCCCACGCCGATGAAGCGGTGCGGGATGCCATCGGATTACTGACACATTATACCGATGAAGGCTATCAACATGTAAAAGAATTAGAAAATGAAGGGGATTCCTTTGAGGATGCTTTGGGGACCTACCTGGTCAAAATGACAGGACAGGAATTGACCGAACGGCAAACGCAATTGGTTTCTCTTTCCCTGCACACCATTTCAGACTTCGAAAGGATCACAGACCATGCCTTGAATATCGCCCGAAGCGCAGACGAAATGCACGAGAAACAGCTCTCCTTCTCCGATGACGCCGCCGCCGAATTATCCGTCATGAACCAAGCCATCCAGGAAATCATGCACCTGGCGGTCGGCGCGCTGATTCATGAAGATGAGGCCATGGCCGGTAAAGTCGAGCCCTTGCAGGAGGTGATCGACGAATTATGCGAACAGATGAAATTGCGGCATGTAGAGCGGCTGCAGGAAGGCAAATGCACCATTGCTCATGGATTCATCCTCAATGACTTGATCACAAATTTCCAGCGAATCGGCGCGCACTGCTCCAATATAGCGGTGGCCATGATCGAACTGGGAAGCGGCTCCCTGGAGGTGCATGAGTATCTCGGATCCATTCGAAGGGCTCACGCGCCGAACTACGAAAATGACCGGCGTGATTTCCAGAAAAAATATCAATTGTAACCGTAGATGGAGAATGATAGCAGGCTTCCCACCAGGCCGTCCAGCTCCAATGCTCCTGAAATACTTCGTTTGACCTAAACTCATTTCTCCTTTGTATGATCAAGACTTTTCTTCGTTTTCCGCCATCCGATAACCCACACCCACCTCTGTAAAGATATAGCGTGGTTCGTTGGGATCAGGTTCGATTTTCCTGCGGATGCTGGCCATGTGTACTCGCAGAATTTTGTTATCCATACTGGCAGAAGGGCCCCACAGCTCCTGCAGCATAGCCTTATAGGTCATCACCCGGCCTGCGTGCTTGCCCAACAGCGCCACAATCCTAAACTCATTCGGGGTCAGATGCACCTCACTGCCATCCAGCAGAACGCGCATCTTTTTATAATCTATTTCTAACCCACCCACATGGTAAGTACCAATTAGTCCAATTTCATTGCTTTCTGCGGTGGTTCTGGTGTGGCGCAGGGCAGTACGGATGCGAGCCAGCAATTCTACGGTGCCGAAGGGCTTGGTCACATAATCATCCGCACCATCATCCAGAGCGGCGGCTTTGTCCTCCTCCATGCTGCGGGCTGAAATGACGATGATGGGGGTCTGTGTCCAGGAGCGCACACTGCGGATGATTTCCCTTCCGTCCATATCCGGCAACCCCAGGTCCAGCAAGATGCAATCAGGGCAATGGGAAGAAATCATTTGCAGCGCGGTTTTTCCGCTTTCCGCCACAATCGCCATATATCCAGCGGCGTTCACAGCTGTCTTTATGAAATTAGAAATTCCCGGATCATCTTCGATAATCAAGATTTTACAGTGCTGATTAGGTTGCATTGTTTTCCTCCTTGCGGGGAAGATAAAAGCGGAAGGCGGCACCTCCGTGAGGGCTTTCCCCTGCATTCAATTCGCCGCCATGAGCTCGAATGATAGATCGGCAGACAGACAGGCCGATGCCCATGCTTCGTCGGTCGTCTGAACGCAGACGATTTGTATGCTGGATGGTTTCATCCAGGATGTGGGGCAGCATTGCATCCGGGATTCCTGGGCCATCATCCTCCACAGAAATCATGACGCGATTCTCGGCGGACATCGCAGATAACCAAATTTGTGTCGCTCCCTCCGCGTGGGCGCTCACATTATCAAACAGATTGATAAGCACCTGCTCCAGCAGGACGCCATCCGCGGGAACCAAAATGATTTCTTCTGGCGATTCAACCTTGACTGGCAAGGATAAGGGCATTTGATGGTATTTCAGGATCGCGCTGCCGATAATTTCTTCCAGCACTTCATCCTCTTTTTTTATCGCGACATCACTTCCGCTGAATCGGGTGACGGATAACAGATTTTCCGTCACTCGCACCAGCCATTGTGCGTCTCGATGGATGCTTTCGATCAATGACTCCTGATCCTCAGATGACAGCTTTTGTTCCTGCAGGGCCGAGCTGGCGCCTAAAATAGAAGCAAGCGGCGTGCGAATATCATGAGCAATGGCCCGGAGAAGATTAGCGTGCATCTTCTCCCGCTCTATTTCGAATCGTAGTTGCTCCTGCTTTTTGATTTGAGTAGTCAACGCGCTGATCAGAATCGACACGATCAGCATGACTGACACGGTTAAGGGATATCCGGGATAGGTAATATCGAAGGAATAGAATGGATAGGAGAAAAAATAATTCACGCACAGCGTGCCCATCACAGAAGCGGCAATTCCCCAAAGGTATCCCTCTGTGACGCGGGCGATGAGGGCTACAGCCAGCATGAATATAGCCATGGCAAATGGATTATTGTCATTATCCACACGCGCTAACAAAAAGGAAACGCCCAACGCGAAGCAAATGATCAGCAGGAAGAGGAGAAAACTTGATATTTGCTTCTTGATGGGCCTTTTTTCCATGCAGATCATCCTCCTCTGAGTATTCTGAACCGGCATAATTATATCATGAGCAAGCTGTTCTTTTCTTGCGGCCAGAAAATCTTTCCGGAAAATTAGCGCGCAGTTCTGATATGATTGGAAAAGGTTTGGGAAGGGAGGTGAATCGCATGTATAGCGAAAGGTATGAGCAAGCGAAAAAGGAGTTCATAAATTGCCTTGTGTGGGGGATCGTTGGGTTCGGCGTCCCGTTTTATAACGCTTACAAGGAATGGTGGCCCATCATGAAGGAGGAGAAGGCGAAAGCGCTTGCTCAACAAGCGGGTGAAAAGACTTCTCCCGCGGCGTAAAATCAGAAGAATCAATAGGAGGATAGTGCAATGTCCATCGCATGGTACATCGTTGTATTTGCTATTATCGCCGCTACGATCGGATACGTGGCCTATAATTTCTTTCGCATCCGGAAAATGCCGGAAGGCACGAAGGAAATGGTAGAAATGGCCGGAATCATCCGCTCCGGCGCGAACACCTTTATGAAAACGGAATATCGCACGATTGTGATTGTGGTCATTCTGCTGGCCGCTGTGTTCAGCCTGTTCGTGGAAAAGAGCAGCGGCATTACATTTCTCTTTGGCGCGCTTATGTCTTCCTGCGCTTGCGTGATCGGTATGCGTTCCGCAACATACGCCAATGTGCGCACAGCCAATAAGGCGCGGGAAAGTCTTTCTATCGGGGAAACGGTGAAGGTTGCCCTGTGCGGCGGATCCATCTCCGGACTGGGCGTACAAGCATTCGGCCTGCTGGGTTTGGTAGCTGTGCTGCTGATCTTCGGCAATGTGCGCCATGATGTGCTGGGCGGCGGTATCCTGACTACCCTGGAGGGCGTGAATCCCACCATCATGCGGGTATCTACCTATTCGCTGGGCTGCTCCCTGGTGGCTATGTTCAACCGGGTGGCGGGTGGTAATTACACCAAAGCTGCCGACATCTCAGCCGATATTCTGGCCAAGGTCAGGAATGATCTGCCGGAAGACGACAGCCGCGTGCCGAATGTAATCGCGGACTTCATTGGCGACAACGTAAATGATATCGCGGGCAACTGCTCGGACCTTTTGGAATCCTTCGTCGCGACGATTTCCGCCACCCTCATGATCGCTGTGATCCTATTCCAGCAGTATGAGGGGAAGCTTGCGGAAGCAAAGGCCGCGCTGGAAGGCGTATTCAACGGCACCATCGCTTATCCGGTTCTCCTGGCCGGCGTAGGCCTGCTCAGCTGCCTGCTGGGATTGTTCTACGCGGCAAAGAAGAAAATGGGCGACAACCCTTCCCGCGAGCTGAACCTGGCCACCTGGATTTCAGCCGGGCTGACCGTGATCCTTGGCTTAGGCGCCGCAGCGGTTTGCTTCATGAACGTGGATGCCGCTATTTTGCGGGAAACCTATGGATGGACCGCCGGATGGACTTCGCCCTGGATCTGCGCTGTGCTGGGCATTGGCAGCGGCGTAGCTATCGGTTCCATTACTGAGTATTATACCTCCACCGACTATAAGCCTACCCGCGCTTTGGCAGAGATGGCGCCGGAGGGGGAAGCTTTCGTAGTCACCAAGGGCGACGCAATCGGCTCTCGATCCTGCCTACTGCCCGTCGTCGTGATTGGCATTGCGCTGTTCGTTTCCGGCAAGCTGGCGGGCACCTATGGTGTTGCGCTCGCTTCCCTGGGCATGCTGGCGTTTGTTGGCACGACCGTATCCATCGACGCTTTCGGCCCCATCGCCGACAACGCAGGCGGCCTGGCGGAAAGCTGCCATCTGGATGCCAATGTGCGTGTGATCACGGATAAATTAGATGCCGTGGGCAATACCACCGCAGCCGTGGGCAAAGGCTTTGCCATTGGCTCCGCCGCGTTTGCCACGGTTTCGCTCATTGTGTCCTATGTGGGTAATTATTCCTCCGAAATGATGCTGAACATTGCTTCTTTTGTGGTGGTGGCCGGAGCGATCATTGGCGGTGCGCTGGTCGAATACTTCTCCGCCATGCTGACTGACAACACCATCGAATCCGCTAAACTGATGGCTGATGAAGGCGACAAGCAGCTGACCCCGGAAGTATTGGCAGGTAAAAAGACCCCGGATTACAACCGCATGATCTCCCTGGCAGCCAAGCAGGCGCTGAAAAAAATGCTGGTTCCTTCCGTCCTGGCAATGATTATTCCAGTGATTGGTGGCTTTGTATTCGGTGTGGACTTTGTGGGTGGTTTGTTGATCGGCGCAACCATCGTGGCCATTCCCCGCGCTTTGTTCATGGGCAACTCCGGCGGCGCGTTTGACAACGCGAAAAAGTACATCGAATCTGGCGCGCTCAAGGGCTACGGCAAGGGCACCGCGGCTCATAAAGCCGCCGTTACCGGCGACACTGTGGGCGATACACGCAAGGACGTGGTAGGGGTGGCTTTGGACATTTTCATCAAGACCATGTCTACTGTTGCCAATACTTTGGTGAGCGTATTTAGGAATTTTACTTTGATTCGCTAATCCTGAATACTACTTGTGTAATTAACCGCATCAAAATGAGCAGAGCAGCCTGGTGCAGACGGGCTGCTCTGTTTTGCAATGTGAGTGACAAGTAGATTATCTGGACCTTCCCGCTGCGCAGGATCACCTTCGTCAGGATTAGTATATCATCCGATGTCTACTCAGAGATGTGAACATTCATATGCGGATAAGTCATCTCCACCTGAGTTTGCTGGAAGGTGGAATACAGTTCCTCCATCAATCCCCGTTTGACTGTAATGAAATCCGGGTTAGACACCCAGGCTTGAATGACATATTCTATGGCGGAATCTCCATAGTTATCCACGAACAAAATTGGAGCGGGCTCGGACAGGATTCCCTCCACTTTTTGCGCTGCAGCCATCACCGCAGCACGGACCTGCGCAGGAGAATTGTCATAGGAAGCGGAGACATTGATTTCAACCCTTCGTTTTCCCGTTTCCGTGTAATTAATGACCCTGCTGGAGGAAATGCTGCTATTGGGTATATAGATAATCTTTCCATCCGGTGTTTCTAACCGGGTGTGCTGCAAACGGATCTCCTGCACCGTGCCAGAAATCCCGTCCTGTTCTATATAGTGCCCCACCTCGAAGGGATGGCTCGCCAGAATGAGAAAACCTCCCGCCAGATTGCTCAACATGCCTTGCAACGCCAAGGACAGGGCCAATCCGACAAGGCCTAACAACGTAATAAATGGCGTAATCGGCAGATCGAGATAATTTGCCACCGTCAGAAACACGACAAACACCAACAAAATACGGAGCAGCGTCCGAATCATGGTATGCAGCGTTTTGGGGATTCGGGACCGCTGCAGGCCCTGATTGACCGCCCTTAGAATCAGCTTTACCGCCAGCAGCCCTATGATGAGGAGCCACAGCGCGATCAAGCCTGTTTTTAAATCCGTGTTTTGAATCACGTTTACGTATTCCTGCACCGTCTCCTCGCTGGGGGTGGAAACCAGGCTATCTAAATCCATTGGTCAGTCCTCCTCATCGCTAACAAATAAAGGCAAGGTTTTCAGCAACAAACCTGAAAGCTGTGTCAATTCATGCTACGGAAGAGATCTTCCGCTGTAATGACTGATTGAACATTACCAGCGTAGCTATTCCATGTCAGGCCATAGGGAGTTACCATTGTAATGTGAATTGCGTCTCTTGTCTGCGTCATCAGCCGGAAATCAGAACATTTACTGCGCAACGATTCATCCAATTTCTTGGAAATTGTAAACAATCCTTGTGTGTATTTTCCATTTGCGCACCTCCGATTCCAGACCAAATCGCGTATAAAACCATCGATTTGGTCTATTATAATATTCAATTGCATATTTTTCAAGCGGGAGAAAAGCCAAATATTCGATAGGATAGAAGCATTTTGGGATAAAGCAGGAAATATTTATTCCAGACCAAATCACCTTTATTTTGGGCGATTTGGTCTGGAATAATTTTGATTCTCTACAGAGCAAGCTCCGTCATTTCCTTCTGTCAATCATTCCGCGTCCATCAGATCAATCTTCCGGACGCTTTGAACCTTCCCGCCCCGCAGGATCACCTTCGCCATGGTTACCTCGCCTCCGAAGCGAGCCCGCCCACAGCTACCTGGATTCAACCATAGGCGCCCATCAATCCATTCCTCACTGTATCGATGAGTATGCCCCGTGACAACTACCTGCACGCCCTCCAGGTTCCGAGGCACATCCCGCCGATCGTGCGTCATGAGGAAGGAGACCCCGCCGATTTCAAAGCGCAGGATACCGGCCAGATCTCGCAGCCCATCGATCCAAACATCATTATTCCCCCGCACGGCATAGATCGATCCATACTGGCGCAGCTCATCCAGGTCCATCTCCTTGATAATATCCCCCGCGTGAAGGATGCATTCACAATCCTGGACCTCCGCGGCCACCTCCCGCCGAAGCAAACCATGGGTATCCGACAGCACCGCGATCCGTATTTCACGCTCACGGGTGTTCATGTCAGCCATCATTTTCCCTCCCCTATCCTCAATTCCAGAGTTCATCATCATACTCCACTTCATTGGAGAAAGCCCTGGCTCTTTCCACCAGAGCTGACAGATCCTCCCGATCCCAGCCCTGCAGAAGCGCCCTGCAGGCATCGTCAATGAATTGCAATCGTTTCTCCAACTGGCCATCATAGACCGCATCCGCCAAGTGCCGATAGATAAAATATTCCCGCAGCCTGGCTGCAGGGCCTTTCTCCTGGATTTGCGCCAGCATTTGGGCGCGATACTCCATGAGCCATAATTCATCCTCCAAAAGAGGTTCCGCCACTTCTCCCTTCACCGTACCGATTTCAATCAGCCGGAGAGGGTGATTTGAACTCAATATGACGCGGGCTGCTTCTTCACAAGCCAGTCCGAGGCCTATCTCTACCCGATCCGACCAATAATTCCGGAACCGCGGATGATCCCTGCAAATCTGGCAAAGCGCAGAATCGCCCTTTTGCAATATCAGTTCGCATAAAAGATCCGACCGAAGCAGCGGACAGCGTTCCCCCTTCGCCAGCCGAAAATGGGGCACAGGCTTCAGATCGATATGCCCTCTGAGAAAGGCTCCCAGCTCATCCTCCATGGATTGGTACTTTTTCAGGCTATCCTCATCAATATCAATTTCCCACCCCGCGCAGCAGGTGTGCCTGCACTTGTCCGCGATGCAATGAAACGCGGGATAATAATCCGGGGCGAAAATCTTCCGCGGCATTCTTCATTCTCCCTCTCAGCGCCTACTCCATGGATGTCTCAAGGATTTTCATCATGAAACCAGAGTACCCAAATCTATAGGGCAGTCCTCCTCATGGCTACAGGCGCCGTACCTTCCCCTTCACAGCAGCTTCTCCGCCCATTCGCTCTCTTTGAAGCCTGTCAGGACAAAATCATCCCCCACGATCAAAGGACGTTTCACCAGCATTCCGTCCGTGGCCAGAAGCGCCAGCTGTTCATCCTCACTCATGTCCGGCAGCCGTTTTGCCAGGCCCAGCTCCCGATAGGGAATGCCGCTGGTATTCCAGAAGCGCTTCAAGGGCAAACCGC
Source organism: Clostridia bacterium (assembly GCA_017464305.1). Lineage (GTDB taxonomy): Bacteria > Bacillota > Clostridia > Christensenellales > Aristaeellaceae > Aristaeella. The sequence continues at coordinate 14,077 of JAFUDS010000042.1, forward strand.
TCTTGTCATAAAATTCCCGCAGGGTTGCCTCCTCCGGATGATCCGTCTTAATGTCTGTTAATTCATATTCGATTCGATGATCATCCAACCATTTCAGTGCCTTTTTGCAGGTTGTGCACCGGCTGTAGCAATATACCTTCAACATATTAACATCCCTTTCTTTCGCTTTTCACAAGCCAGGCCTGTACCACCTTTCTACGGTCTGACCTGTTCCGATAAAGTTTTATCATACCGAAGAGCGCGCGTCAATCGTAAAAAGAAATGCTGATTAAAGCTCCCCCGGGTCACGGGGGAGCGAGAAAGCTCTTGTAAATCAACGAAGTAAGCAAAATGATTTTACGCTGATTATAGATAATTCGGCGTTTCCTTAGAAGAAATTGGAAAATATTCCGATGCGAACTACTTGATTTTCCCTTTCGCTGTTCATAGTTGATCTTTCGCTGCCTTGCTGGACATAGCCAGCAAACCTCCGAACATCCAAAGATTCCCTATGCTGAGCCACGCGGCTGTAATCGCATTCCGCACAGCGCTTTCCGGCAGGAATTTCAACAGCATGGTCAGGGCCATGCCTACCGTGGGGCAGAAAATCCAGCACCACTTCGGATAGGGAGTCAATCCCTTCGCAAAGGCCCCAATATGCGCCACCTGAAGAATCACCCAGAAAATGAGAAACAGAATCATCCCCGGAAGCAGGAAATACATTCCAAAGCGGAGGGAAGCCTCCAGCGCTGTTCCCGCGCTTGCGGCCATCATGTACTTATAGAAGAACACGCAGGCCAGGCAGGGCACATGCACCCCGCAGCCGGCGAAGGCCAGCACGCCGATAATTCCGCTCCGATAAAGATGCGCCTGTTTTTCCGAATAGGGCTGAATCAGCCGATAGATCGCAAAATAACAAAGGGCCTCCAGCGGAATACCCAGAAAGCCCAGGAAGGCTGACCAGAATATTCGGCTGTCCGGCAGATTCAAATAGGCTGACAGGTAGCCCTCCAAGCCGGATATGTTGCTATCATGGACGCCCCACCCCAGCAGCATATCCCCTGCAAGCACCATCAAAGCAGCAAAAATCCCCAGTTTCATCAGATGCCGAATCCTTTTCCAATCTAGCGACTCCATCCTCATTTTCCCCCTTCACTATTCTCCCTGCCATGTTCCTGGCTTCTGATCGGCTCTATTCCAGAAAAGAAGCCATGTTAGAAGCGCAGCTTGTTAGCGCCGTCTAACACGGCTTATATTATAACTCACTCACCGAAGAATTCAAGAGGGCGGTATACTTTCTACCGATCTCTGTAATCAAACCATTCAAAGTCCGCATAGGTGCCATCCCCTCTCAGGTCCTGGCAGCAAACACCTATCATGGCCGAGGTGAAGCCATTGCCATCCACATGCTCATCAGAGAGGATGCGCATATCCAATTCCGGACCGATGGCCTGCCTTGGCTCCTCCTTCTGCTGGAAGAAGAAACGCAGAGATCCCGTCTCCCCTTCCGCGCAAAGGAGGTATTCCCCGCAAGAGGCGTCCATCGGAATCTCATCCAGATCCTTCAGCACTCCATTCTCGCAGGCAGAAACACAGAGCAGAGGTATCCCCTCATCGTCAGCAGACACAAAGAGGTAATACCAGTTCAGACAATTATACATCACCACCAGTCCGGCGGTATGATTGTAGCACAGGGGGCGGAATTCCATCCGCGTCTCCGCCTGGAAGTTCAGCCCTGTTACCCGCCGAGCAAGCAGATGCTGACGAAAATGACTGCAGAGGGACAGGCCGCCATGGATCCGCAGCCAGCCGGGCCGCTCCGTCAGGCTCATACCATTTCGCTGCCACCCCTGGCGTAAGCTCATCCATTGCGGTGGAATCCCCTCACCGAAATTGGTTCGTGAAGGGACCCCAGGAAAGGTGTGCTCCTCCCCTTGAGGCATCCGAAACAGATCCTTCGGCTGAGCATGGGAGATCGGATTTCCCTCCTCATCCGCCACCCTGGGCCAGCCTTCCTTCGTCCATACAATATTCTGGATCGCGCATTCCCGGCCCAGAACGCTCCACTGATGATCCAGGGGGCGACTGCAGAGATGGGCCATATACCATTCTCCCTCCGGGGACATCACAAACTGCCCGTGGCCCGCCCGCTGCAAGCGGCAATCCGTGCCCGTGGAAGACAGCATTGGATTGTCCGGATCTACATCATATGGGCCCCAGATGTTCCGGCTGCGAGCAATGGTGACACAATGCCCATATGAAGTGCCCCCTTCTGCCGCTGTCAGATAATACCATCCGTCCTTCTTCATCAGGTTCGGACCTTCGGTGGTTCCCCGATCCGTACCCGGAAAAACCAGTCGCGGGGCTCCTATCGGCCGCAGGGTTTTCGAATTCAGCTCGGTCACGCTAACTCCCTGAAAGCGCTTTCGAGAGGTCCGCCGATCCATGGTCTGATTCACGATGTACTTTCGGCCATCCTCATCATGGAACACAGAAGGATCAAACCCGATTCGATTTACAAACACTGGCGCGCTCCAGGGTCCCCGGATATCCGGTGCGGCGGTAATGAAATTATCCGTATCCTTGAATCGACTGGTGCTGGAATTCACAATGGTATAGGCCAGATAAAACAGTCCGCTGCTCCAGGTCAGATTCGGCGCCCAAATGGCACAGGAGGGCTCCAACCCTTCCAGGTTCAAAAACTCATCGGTCAGCGGGCTTTCCAGCTGCTCCCAATGCTTCAAATCCCGGGAATGAAAAATGTTCACCCCCGGCATCCACTCAAAGGTAGAAGCCGCGATATAATAATCCTCCCCTACTCGAAGAATGCTGGGATCAGAACACCAGCCATCGAAAATCGGGTTCTGTGCAAATCGCTTGTCCATGTTACATCTCCTTTATTCACATTCAGGTTGCACTGTTTTCTCCCCGCTGCCAGGAGGGGAATGCCGCTTTCTCCTTTCACGGACAGACGCCTGCGTTCAAACCGCGCAGGCGTCTAAATCCACCAGGTATACTTTACCCCTTCATTCCTGTTGTCGCAATGCCTTCGACAAAATACTTCTGAGCAGCAAAGAACAAAATGATCAGGGGCAGCACAGCTATGCAGGAAGCTGCCATCATCTTTCCCCAATTGACCACGCTTTCTCCGTCCAGCGACAGGCGCAGGCCCAAGGAAACGGTGTACTTCGTAGCAGAATTGATAAACACCAGGGAGTTAAAATAGTCATTGTAGGTCCACATAAACTGGAATAGCCCCGCGGAAAAAAGGGCCGGCACCATCAGGGGCAGCAGAATCTGCACCAGGGTGCGAAGGGTGGAGCAGCCATCAATATACGCCGATTCATCCAGATCTCTGGGCAGTCCCCGCATGAACTGAATCAGCATATATACGAAGAAGGGAGCTGCCGCCAGCGCTGCAGGGACATAAAAGGGCATGTAAGTATCCACCCATCCCCAATTCGCATACATAGCATAACGAGGAATGATCACCACCGCGTTGGGCAACATCAGGGTGCCAATCAAAATACCGAAGAGAAGCTTTTTCCCTGGAAAGTTGAACCTGGCAAAGCCATAAGCCACCAGCGTAGAGGAAACCAGCGTCAGAATCACCGTCGGAATCACCAACTTAAAGCTGTTCCAGAAAAAGGTAGCATAAGAATTTCGTCCCGTACCCAACCAGCTTTCTGCGAAATTATGAAACAGATGCACGAAGTACTGACCGAAGGATCCACCCTCGTTCTCCGCCATCCAGGCCTGAAGCCCGGCGGATGTCCACGCCTTTGGCAGCAGGCCAGTGCTGCCGAATATTTCCTCATTTGTCTTGAAAGCGGCGCAAAACATCCACACAATGGGGAAGATCAGAATCACACCAATCAGAATAATCAAGAAATAGGAAAATAATTTGTTCCCCAGCGTTTTTTTCTTCATCGCATTTGCACCCCTTTAATCGTCATAGCTGACCCATGCAGAGGAAAAGCGGAACAGCAACAGCGTTACTATCATAATGATCAGGAACATGACCCATGAAATCGCGCTGGCATAGCCCATCTTGAAATTGGTGAAGGCCTCTTTGTACAGCTTTAAGCCCATGACATAGGTGCTCTTCAACGGTCCCCCATTGGTAATCACAGAGGAGGAAGTAAAGTTCTGCAACGCCTGAATGGTCTGCATAATCATGTTAAAGAACAGGATCGGACTAATCTGGGGGATCGTCACATGCCAGAACTGATGCCAGCTATTCGCCCCATCGATTGCAGCCGCCTCGTACAGGGATTTGGGGACCTGCTTCAGGGAAGCCAGGAACATGACCATGGAGGAGCCAAACTGCCAGATCTCCAGGGAGCAGATGGTCCCCAGGGCATAACGAGGATCCCCCCAGAACTGGATCGTCCGCCCTCCCAAGGCGTTGATCCAGGCATTAACGATGCCATTATCTTGAAACAGAATCTTCCACAGCACGGATACCGCTACGCTGCCGCCGAAAAGGGAGGGAATATAATATACCGTCCTGGCAAAGTTGATCCCCTTCATGTCCCGATTGAGAAACATAGCTACCGCCAAGGATAGAATCAGTTTCCCCGGAACCACGACGATGGTAAAAATTCCCGTTGCCCGCAGAGACTTCATGAAATCCGCATCCCGATTAAACAGGCGAATATAATTCTCCAGCCCGTTGAACACCGGGGTGGTACCCAGCTGATAATTACAGAAGGAGTAAATCAGCGACATGATGAATGGGTACAACTGGAGAACCAGAAACCCGATCAACCAGGGAGCCAGATATAAAAATGCCTGATAATCCCGGCGGGAATATTTCCGTCTTTTGATTTTTCGTTGAGCGACGGTATTGGTCATGGGTTTTCCCTCCCTATGCGTAAGAAAAGGGAGAGCCCCTGTTCAAAGAGAGACTCTCCCCAGGTTTGACTGATACACCGCATTCAAACTCACGGTCACGAGAACCGTTTCGCTGAACTTCATTACTTGCTGGCAGCGTAGTCCGTCCACAGGTCATATACGTTCTGGGCTTCCTGCTCAGGCGTCGCAGCGCCATAGCCGATCTCCTCAATGGCGTCCCACATGATCTGCTTGGCTTCGGAGCCATTGTACAGGGAGTCATCCGGGATGCCGGAGTAGGAACCGCAGATATCGCAAGCCTGAGCCAGCAGCGGGCTGATCAGTCCGTTTTCAGCACAGATTTCACGAGCCCGGGCAGTCGGAGGCACGGAGCGAACGGAGCCCAGGGTCGCCATAGCGGTCTCGTCATTGTAGAAATAGTTCAGGAAGTCCACCGCCGCTTCAATATTAGCACTCTTGGAGTTGATAGAAAACACCTGGGGGCAGTTGGAATTCCAGGCCGGAATGTCAGAGCCGGCAGTCAGGGGGAACAGGCCTGCGGAGAAGGTATTGTTCGGCGCCGCGGCCGCCATGGTCTCACAGGTGGAAGTGTAGCTCAACGCAGCCACATACTTGTCACCGGACACCCAGTTGGGGTCATTCTGCATGTTGTCGCCTTCATAGGCCGCCATGTAGGACACAGGCGCTACCACACCTTCGTCAAACAGACGCTTCACAAAGGTGTAAACGCCGGCCAGCTCTTCCACCGTGTAGTTTACGGTCTTGGTTTCAGGATCAAAGAAAGTCTTTCCTTCGTAATTCTGCTTCGCCCAGATGGCCGCGCCGCAAGCTGCGATCATGGTCTTGTTGGCCTCGAACAGATACACTTCCGGATCCGCCTCATGAACCTGCTTCGCCCAGGCGAATACATCATCCCAGGTATACTGCGTATGGAAATCGATTCCATACTTCTCCGCCATTTCGTTGTTCACCAGGATGGCTGCGCCGGAGATACCGGAAGGCATGCCGTACTGCTTGCCGTCGAAGCCGCCATTCATAGGCAGAGTGTAATAAGCGGGATCGCTCAGACTGAAATCGAAAGCGGTGGTGTTCAGATCCACCAAATATCCCGCGTCGCTCAGAGCGTAGGAAGGCAGGAAAGCTGGATCGATCTGGATAATATCCGGAGCAGTTCCGCCGGACAGTTGGGTGGCCAGTTTGTCGTTGTAACCATCAGAGGAACCATACTCAGGCTCGATCTTCACATTGGGATGGGCCGCTTCGTACTGCTCGATGACCGCGATCGTCGCCGCATGGCGCTCATCGCCGCCCCACCAGGAAAACCGCAAGGTCACGTTGTCCTCCGCCAGCGCCACCATGGGCAGCGCCAGGCACAGGGCCAGCATCAGGGCTAAACACTTTTTCATTTGGGATTTCCTCCTTTTGCTTTTCCCCCGGGTGTTTATTCCGGGATTAGTTGTTTGCATCTTACCAGAATTCGGTCCCTGCTGGAATATTCCAATTTGTGAAGAACTGCGCACCTTTTACGAATTATCCTTTCCCTTTCATATCATTTTTTGCTTTATCCGCAAGAAATGATACTTTTGTAAGGGATCTCGAAGCTAACAGTGGTTTCTTCAAAGGGAACCGAATCAATACGTAAGGCACTCTCTTTTCCATAGGAAAGAATCAATCTTCGATTCAGATTAGTCAATCCGATGGACCTGGAACCAGCGTCATTGATCGTTTTCAACAGCTTTATACGCTCCTCTTCCGTCATGCCAGCGCCGCTATCTGTCACCGAGACGGTCAGCCGATCCCCATTCCGGGCTGCCCGCACCCAGATATATCCCCGCTCTTTCAAACCATTCAGGCCATGAATCATGCTGTTTTCCACCAACGGCTGCAGCATCATCCGGAAGACCTGTGCCTGCTTCAATTTCTCCTCCATTTCAATGTACAATACAAACTGGTCTCCGAAGCGATATCGCTGAATATCCACATACCGCTTCAGGCAATCTAACTCATCCGCCAGAACCACCGGCTCCTGGGGGCTGGAAAGGGCATACTTCAAAATGCCGGACAAATCGTGAAACACATCCGACAGCTCCTGCTTATCCGCCTTGCCAGTTAGGATGGCAAAATCCATCGTCTGTAGGGTATTATAGAGAAAGTGAGGATTGATTTGCAGCTGAAGCGCCATCAGCTCCGCATTTTCCTTCCTCAGAACTGCCTCCTCTACCCTATCCCGCAAGGCATTATCCTTCAGGTACATATAGATGATATTATCCATGATGATATCCGACTCATCTCGATGCTTCCGAAAATCCGGCTTCTTCACAGGCCGCTCATGCATCGCATCATCAAACATCTGAATAATATCATGCATTTGTCCAGTCAATCGCCGCGTGGTGACCCAGGCCAGGGTCATCACCACTGCCAGATCCACCAGCAAGATCAACAGAAAGGTCCGCCACACCTCTGACACCGCCGCGGCCATGGTTCGCCGGGGAATGCCGCTGAGCAGAATAAAGTTTTCCCCCGTGGAACGATCAAAGAGAAAGTGCTCCCCAGCCGCCTGAATCCATGTTCCATCCTGAGCTGTCAACAACTTCATGATCTCCGTCTGATCAAAGTGAAAAGGCCGGCCATCGTTAGTCACCGAAACCAGCAATTCTCCTTCTGAATTCAACACCATCAGGTATTCATTTTGTCGGTGCAACAGCGCATGCAGGGACTGAATCCATCGGTCCGAGTTAATGTAGGTCACCGCGCAACCATGGGTCTGGAGCATCCGGCGGATCATCAGAACTCTCGTTAAACCGCTTCCGTCTGTCACCTTCCGCACTCCGATACGCTGCTCCGGTTCCATCATCTGGTATGCTTCCTTCCAGGAAAAATCCGTCATTGTGGAAAGAAATTCAATTCCAGGTCCATCTGATGTCAGGGCTCGCGGAGCATCATCCAGCCAAAGCACGATCCGTTCCAGTGTCGGATTGCCATCCACCATGCTGCTCAGCGTCGTCCGCAAGGAATACAAAAATACGCTGTCGGTATAGGAGATTTCTTTATTGGTCAGAATACGGCTTAGCGCCATCCGCATTCGAGAGGAACCAGTCAATAAATCATTCTGCACCGTTAGCCCATTCAGGGTCATATCACAGTTTTCCACCGCCGCATCCAGCGTCATTTGCCCATCATAGCGCAGCTGTTTTTCCTGAGAGGAGATCGCATTGACCATAAACGCTGCAAACAGCAGCACCGTAGGCGCCACCATGATCAGAAAATACTTCACCGCCCGCCGGAAAAAGAACCTCTTCTTCATCTACGCTTTTCCTCCTCGCGGTGTCGATACTCACTGGGTGTACAGCCTGTATAGGCTTTGAAAGCCCGGCTGAAATTATTCGGGCTGTCGTATCCTACATCATACGCCACATCATAGGCCCTATAGTCCGGATTGTTCAACAATTCGCAGGCGCGTTCCATTCGCAGCTCCAGCAATCGATCCATAAAGTTTTTCCCACTGTGCTCCTTATAGATGCGGGACAGATAGGAGGGGCTCAAGGCTACTCTCTTCGCGCAGCGAGTCAGAGTCGCATCCTGCAAATGCCCCCGAAGGTATTCATCCACCTGCAAAATCAGATTTTCATAGTACCCAGCGGGTCTTTCCGGCTCCTGATTCCCCGCTTCATCCATTTTTTCCTTCAGATTTGTAAATGTCTCCGTCAGGGCTTGATATGTCAACGGTTTCAGCAGGTAATCCGCCACTCCCAGCTGAATTGCAGACCGGAAATATTCATAATTCTGATAACTTGAGAAAAGCACCACCTGTATACGCTCCATATTGATGAGCCGCTGGCACAACTCTAATCCAGTCATATCAGGCATCTGAATATCGCTAAGCACCACATCTACTGGGTTCTCCTCTATATAACGGAGCGCCTCCGTCGCGGAGGTAAAGGCTCGAACCACCTCAAAGCCGATATTATTCCAAGGAAACAACTGCGCCATCCCATCCGCGATTTTCGGTTCATCATCGATAATAATGAGCTTATACATACCTGCATCCCTCCTCCAGAATCATGAAACTATTTTACATCCACGCCTCAAGCCTATCCTGTACAATTTTCTTCATGGCCTCGATTCGCGCTTCCCCCAAATACCAATCAGCGGCATTATCGATTTTTCCTGCTTCCCAGAAAGCATCCTCAACTTTGGCCTCCTCCAGCCAAACGAGGGCTCCTTTGCATCCCACAAAGGTGGAAATATCGAATCCTTTGTTCCGCAGAAATTCCGCGGCGTCCATATGCCGAAGAATCGGATCCGTCATGTCTGCGTGCTTGATCCTATCCGCTAATCTTTCCGCTGCCTTTTCCATTTGCCCCTCCCCACCCGTCGAAAATCCTGTAAGAAAACCTCCCGGCTCCATCGTCTTTCCTCTAAAACCAAAGGAACCATTCTGTGATAAAAATGAGGAACCTCCTGGTCATCATACACCAGGAGGTCCTCCATGGGCACCCGCAGGAGCCTGGACAAGGCCAGCAGGTTATCCACCGTGGGCAGGCACTCGCCGTGCTGCCACTTGTAAATGGCCTGAGGATACTCAAACCCGAAATAGGCTTGCAGATCCCGCACGGTCAATCCAGCCTCGCGGCGCTGCCGCTCAATGCGGCGGCCAGTTTCAGCCAGATCAATGACCGGATATGCAGTTTGCTCATACATCATACCATTCTCCTCTTCTGCTGACTGAAAACAACATCGTACATCATGTTCATAGGAAGAAACGGCAGTGGTGAAACGGGTGCAATTATACATGCGATAACCGCCTCTTGTCAATCCAGAAAAATAGCGTTTGGATCTATTTAGGGCTGGAAATTGCTCCGCTGCAAAAGTTCAACCACAGGTTTAATGACAAGCTGGTTTTTTCGCGCTATCCTATGCGCGTTGAAAGGCAAGGAACCCGGAGATCGAAAGGAGTGGAAACAGATCTCCGAAAGGAAGAGGCCGTGTATGAAAGGACTGAGAGCGACCAGATGAATCGATTTGTTTCGAGAGAAAAGATGGGCAAGAAATCCCGAAGAACGTTGGACAGCCAGCAGCGGCGAACATGGCCGATTCCACCGGCCACAAAAGCCTTTGCCAGCAAGAAGGTCTACAACCGAAAAAAGAAATCCCACGATGACCAGAATGATTGGAATCGTGGGATTTTTTGAAAAGGTCATCACCCGACGCCCATCCACGGAACGATCCGGGAGATGGCATACGCTGTTAGTCTTCGTCTTCGATATATCCTGTATGGTAAAGCCTGGGGAACATTATGCGCATGTAATCTACTGAAGAATGAACAGCACGGGATACCTGAACAGCGCCGTGAAGAACGCGGTACACGATGACATAAGCTTCAAACACAAGAATCCTGTATCCGCTGTCCATTCCACCTGGCAGAAATACCGGTTGCCCGCTGAGAGGGAATGTGAACAGAAACTCTGTGGCATCTACAATCCCATTCGTAATCCTCTCCGCAGCGTCCGCATTCTGATACTCTGTAACAATATAGTTCCAGATGTCATCAAGATCACGCTGGAATTCTGGAGAGTAATCAACCCTGTACTGCATGGCGTCGCCCCTTTAAGTGCGCTCTGACCTGGTCAATCGTCAGCCATCCTTCCTCTTCCCCGGTTTGAATTCCCTTGTTCATTTCACACATGAAGCGCAATGCCGCTCGCATCGTCTCCGTCTCTTCCTGATCCTCAATATGAACAAGCGCGAAAGCACCATGTCCATTTTTTGTGAGGTATACAGGAGATCCTGGCACGACAGTCTCCAACAGTGCAGTGTAGTTTCTCAGTTCAGAAATTGGCTGAATGTTAGGCATCTTACAATCCCCCCTTGCCACCTGAGCATAACATAGTCTTGTTTAAAATTCAATGCTAAATTTGCAGCAAAGGAGAGGGACGAAAGGTCTGAAAAAGGCGATTGACAACGATGAAAAGCGTGGTAAAATGACACCTGTTCATCGGAGGGTGGATTGTTCGGAGGAAATAATCAACCGGATAAGATGTCAAGCTGAGATGCTCGGGGTCTTATCCGGTTGTTTTTGTGGGAGGAAGCATGAGCAGAGAAGGAAATTTCACGGAAGGCAAGATTCTATCACCGCTGATTCGATTCATGGTCCCTGTATTCCTCGCCATGTTTTTACAGGCGATGTACGGTGCGGTGGATTTGTTAATCGTAGGCAAATTTGCCCAGTCGATAGATGTATCCGCTGTATCCACTGGATCCCAGATCATGATGACAATCACAAACCTGGTGACAAGCTTTGCCATGGGGACCACCATCCTTCTTGGCCAACGGATCGGCGAAGGCCGCGGAAAGGAAGGCGGCAGGGTCATCGGCAGCAGCATTTGCCTTTTCACCATGATCGCCCTGGCCTTTACCGTTTTGATCCCGATGCTGTGCACTCAGCTTAGTTCAATGATGAACGCCCCGGAAGAAGCTTTCAGGGAGACGTCAGAATACATCCGAATTTGCGGGCTTGGTTCCCTGTTCATTATCGCATACAACCTGATCGGCAGTATCTTCCGGGGAATTGGCGATTCCAAGACACCCCTGATGACCGTTCTAATCGCCTGCGTGTGCAACATCGCAGGAGATTTACTGCTGGTGGCCGTCTTCCATATGGGAACAGCCGGCGCCGCCATCGCTACCGTGGTAGCCCAGATGATTAGCGTCATCGTGTCCCTGCTCATTCTCCGCAAAGTAGGTCTTCCCTTCCAGATGGACAAATCTGATCTCCGTTTCGATGGCAGTATCATCCGAAAGGTGACGGCTCTGGGCATCCCCATCGCGCTTCAGGACTTCCTGGTAGGTGTTTCTTTCCTGGTACTGCTGGCTATTGTGAATGGTTTAGGGCTTGTAGCATCCGCTGGAATGGGTGTCGCAGAAAAAGTCTGTGGGTTCATCATGCTCATTCCCGCCGCATTCATGCAAGCCATGGCTGCGTTTGTGGCTCAGAATATTGGCGCAGGCAAGTATAAACGCGCACAGCAAGCGCTGCTGTACGCGATCGCTGTCTCAACCATGCTTGCGGTTGTTATGTTCGCGGTTACCTTCTGGAAAGGGGATATGCTGTCCGGCATCTTTGCCAATGATCCGGAGGTCATCCTTGCTTCCGCTGATTATCTGAAGGCCTATGCCATTGACTGCCTGCTGACCTGTTTTCTGTTCTGCTTCATTGGCTTTTTTAATGGGCTTGGTATGACACGCTTTGTCATGATTCAGGGAATCATTGGCGCATTCCTCGTTCGAATTCCTGTCGCGTTTTTCATGAGCAAGCAGGTTCCAGTGTCCATGTTCCATATTGGATTAGCCACACCCTGCTCTACCGTTCTCCAGGTGATCCTGTGCTTGATCTGGTACAGGTCTGCAAACAAAAAGTTTGCCTCTTTGGAGAAATAGCGCATTTTCTGCAACAATAGCCCAGCTACCGAAGTCTCAGCTATTTACTATGGAAAGAAATCAGCCCGGAGGATTATATCTTTCGATTTGCAATCCCGATTTCAGATAAATGATTTCTTTATTAATCTCCTGCACCTTCACAGGCCAATTCGTTTCACAGTATACTTACACTAATTCCAACAGGAGGGATCAACGCATGAACAGCATCAACCTATCCCAGCGGGGCATTCAGCAAAACGCCGTGGAGACAGAGAAGATCCAGGCCATTCTGGACGAAGCCACCGCGGCCGGCGGCCTGACCGTTGTCGTTCCGCGGGGCGTGTATATATCCGGTACGCTGAATCTTGGCAGCGCGTCACTCTATCTGGAAAAAGGGGCGGTGCTGAAGGCTTCACCCCACCTGGCGGATTATCGGGACAATGGCTTTGTCCACAACGAAATGCAGCAAACGGACAGCTTTCTCTACAGCATGAGCCATTACAATATATCCATTCAGGGCGAAGGTATCATTGACCTGAGCGGCGACAGCTTCTACGACATGAACACACCCAACATTCCCGACTACGGTATTCCTTTCAGCGAGGAGCAGAAAGCCGAATGCCCCCGCACGTTTATACAACGCCCCACGCAGCCCATTTTCTTCTACGATTGCCGCCACATCACGGTGCGAGACGTAAAAATCGTCAATGCCCCCTGCTGGACCATGGCGTTTCACGCCTGCGAGGATGTACGCGTGATGGATGTGACCATCGACAACAACCTTTCCATTCCCAACAACGATGGCATGCACTTCTGCGGTTCGCGCAATATCATCATTCGAGGATGCAACATCTCCGCGGGAGACGACTGCATTGCCCTGTCCAGCATCACGGACTGGAATCGCCCCTGCGAAAACGTGGTGATCTCTGACTGCCTGCTGCGGTCGGTGTCCAAGGCCATTTCGCTGGGATATATGCACTCCATTGTCCGCAACGTGTGCATCAGCAACTGCATCATCTACGACAGCCAGCGCGGGCTGTGCATCATGTCCAGCAAGGGCACCGGCCTGGTGGAGCATGTGACGGTAAACAATCTTCGCATTGACACCCATGTGCGGGCTGGCAACTGGTGGGGCAACGGCGAGGCCATCGAGATTCTGGGCCTCTACCACAACTACGAGGGTTATCTGTTCCCCATCCCCGCGCCGCGCTACCAGGTGAACGTGCGCGACATCCAACTGCAAAACATCACCTGTACCAGTGAAAACGTGATTGCGCTTGTCGGCGACCACAATCTGGAGGACATCACGCTTCGGGGGATTTATTTTGAGAAAAAGCCCAGCGCCAACCGATACCTGAAGGGAGACCGCCGCATCGATGTCAGCCCCTCCAACGCGGATGTGCAAGTTCCTGCCGATGGCGAGTACTGGCTGTACGCCACCGGGTGCCAAGGCCTGACCATGGAGCAGGTGGCGGTAAAGCCCTTCCAGGGGCAGACCCTCCAGGTTTACCAAGCATAAAGGAGGCAGTGGCAGATGTTTCCCAAGGATTTTGTATGGGGTGTAGCCGCCAGCGCCTATCAAATTTACGCCGGAATGCCTATACTGGAGCCTGCGCTTTCTCGCCGAGCGATACCACAAGTGTATTTATGTGACCGAAAATGGCATGGCCTGTCATGATGTGGTCTCGCCGGATGGACAGGTTCATGATGTCGATCGCATTCAGTTCCTTCGCGACTATCTCCGTCAGGCAAACCGCGCCTGGCAAGATGGGGTTGATCTTCGCGGTTATTTCCTGTGGACCTTCCTGGATGATTTTGAGTGGAACGCTGGCTATTCGGAACGGTTCGGCTGTGTGTACGTCAATTTTGATACCTTGCAGCGCATCCCCAAGGACTCGGCGTGGTGGTATAAGCAGGTCATCGAAAATAACGGGATATACATGACTGATCCATCAGCTTAATTAGTAGATAGGCTATTACCCCTGCTTCACTTTCCCGCCGGCAGAATTCACAATCACAATCCCCCGCGCTCACCAACAGCAGCGCAATCAGGCCCGTGAGGGAGAAAGCCTCCTATTTCCAATCACTCCCCTTCCGCTCCTGTCAGGTGCACCAAAATTGGAGATACGCCCAGAGCGGGCAGGATGATTTCCATCAGATCACGCGTTTTAAAACGAAGAGAACTGGTGTTCTCACAGGGATGGCATCCGAACATTTCCTCTTTCAGGACATCTTCGTCAATCACCAATTGGACCCTGTGTCCCTGATCGTTCATTAATCCCAGCACGGACACGCTGCCAGGATGCACATCCAGGAATTGCGCCATGTATTCTTCCTCCGCAAAGGAAAGCCGGCTAATGCCCATTTGCCTGGATAATTCCTTCGTCTTAAATGGTTTGTCCCCGGGCATAAGCAGCAGATAGAAATTTGTCTTCTGCCGATTGCATAGAAATAAGTTCTTGCAGATACGTACCTTCAGAACCGCATCTACCTCATTGCAAACCTCCATGGTTGTAGCAGGCTTTTCCGGATGATCTGTGCGGTCAAATTCAACGCCAAGACGATCCAGAATAGAATAAGCGCGGATCTCCCGATCGCTGCGTCCGGTCATATTTACAGGGGAACCATGAATTAATTCCATGCTGGTCTCCACTTCCTTTCCACCGCGGACAGTTTACATCATACCGAAGCGCGAATCAACTATTTCCCTCATAGTGGTCGTTACGGTTGCGTATTTGGAGAAGATCATCGAGAAAATGGTTCATGCGTAAGCCGTGGGCTTATACCGAATTCGATTCAACTAAAAAACAGGATTCTCCCACGAAGAAGAATCCCGCTTTAGGCTAATCTAGAACTCTCTCACCCAGAGAGCTGCAACAAGGGTGATCATAAAGCAAATTGCGTCTGTCCAAGACGATGTCCCCCGCTGCGAACGAACGTCAGAAAACTTATTTCTGCTTAATCCAGCTGATAGTTCCGTCGTCGGCTGTCAGCGTCAAAACAGTCTGTCCGGCCTCGTTGACTGTCAGTGTATAAGGCGCAGCTTCCGCGTCATACTCCAGATTGCTGTATGCGACATAAATCCCAATTCCATCGCCCTTCACATCGTTGTCTACAGCGAAGGCTTCGAAGTCTGCGGTCTGCATACCGTTCATCATAGTAATTCCATGACCTGCTTCATCGATTGTCATGCTCAGATCCACATTGGCGTACGCTTCACCAAACGGCGTCAAATCCGCCTGCCAAGCGCCGATAAAACCAAGTTCCTTGAGTTGTGTCAAGGCATCGTCTGTGTGTGAGGAGTAATCCATGTTTTCCAGACAGAACAGTGCAATCACCTGGCGGATCGTATTTTCGTCAGCGTTTTCATCAATACCCGCCGCCAGCCAGTATGCATAAGGTCCGACCATGTAGCCTTGCAGCTCGTCCAGATCCTTTCCATATCGGAACTCAATATGCTGGGTAGTGTCCATCGTGTCTTCACGCAGGAGGAAATAGTTCAGTTCGCCGGCTTCATCTGTGCTTTTGTAGACTTCTACCGGAAAAGCCATGGTGATTTCCTCGCCATGATAGTTCATCGTCTCTCCATCGCCGACATTATACTGTCCCAGGTATTCATATGCATGAGTTTCGCTACTGCCGTCGGTCATCAGGGTAGTTACAGTATGATCTGGATGAAATGTGAAACTCTGAACCCCGCTAATGAAATCACAGTCAAAGCGATAGTCTCCATCCTGGAAGGCTGCAATCGCTTCCTCGCCATACAGATCAGATGTTACAGAACTCTGCAGCCCGGCTGTCATGTCCAGCGCAGCGCCTTCACCTACAACTGTGGCGATGTAATCCTGCCAGACAGGATTCCACTGGTCTGTGATAATCGTATCAAACAAGCTGACATAGGTGGTCCCGTTTTCGCCTGCCAGGGCCTCGAAGGCATCGAGTTTTTCTTTCGCGGTCTGTTCATCCTGCCCACCTACATTTTCATCCACGAAAAGCTTGATGCAGGCCTGGATCTGTTTATCCTTATAGCCGTCGTTAATTCCCGCAGCCAGCCAATAGGCGTATTCACCTTCAGAATAATTGGCCAGGTTCTCCAGGTTTTCACCATAGCGGAACTCGATGTGGTAGGTTTCGCTCAGCGTATCATCCGCAAAGGCAAAATAGGTGAACAAACCCGCATCTGCGTCATCGGTCTTATAGACATGCAGGCTGGCGCCGATATCCTGACCGAAGAAGGCTACAGGAAGATCTTCGGTAAAGTGGTACTTGTGGCTGAAGAGCTCCTTTCCATCGGCGTCCAGACCTGAAATCTGATCTCCGCTCATGATAAATTTGGCCACATTGTTTTCGAAATAGCAATCAAAGATCATGGAGGCCGGATCAGCGGAGAAGGCATCCATGGCTTCCTGCCCCTTCAGCCGTCCCATATAATTTTGCGTCAGCATGGTATAGTATGTCTCTGCCACGATATCATCTGAGACATACGCCTTGATGCATTCCATCCAGTATTCTTTGTAATCTTTCTTTGCGAACTCAGGGAAAAGCTCGATATAGGTTCCGGTCAGTTTCAGCTGCAAATCATCGTCCGGAACCTCCAGGTTCACGTTCACAGCATACACCGCATCCGTCGTGATATACTCGATCTGAGAAATGGTTTTCCCTTTCAGCGCGGCGCAGATTTCGCTGTCAAAAGCAAAGCCAATCTCAGCCTTTCTCCACAGATTGGCAATGTGACGAAGACCGTATTTACTGCCGTCATCCAGCACCAGGATGGCTCCGCTCACATTTTTGTCCGCCAGCGCATCGTCAATTCCATTCACTCGGATGACCATATCAGCATGGCGGTCATAGACCAAGGCCGCGGATCCTTCCATAGCTTCAGGCTCTGCATTCAGCGCTCCGAAGGAAAGATCCGCAGCGTTCAGCGCCTTATAGACTGCGGGGGCCTCCGGCAGTACATACCAGGAATAGCTTGGCGCCTCGAACAAAGCATCTTTTCCCGCAAAGGTTGTCGTGGATTCTTGTCCTTTGTTGGTGACGGTGATATCCACGCTGCTTTCATCAGTGATTTCTACCCCTCCCAGAGCAGGAAGAACGCTCAGATCTTCCACGTAGACTGGAAAGATAACGCCAGTAATATCTGATCCAGCGGGATCCACATGGTAGGAACCTCCAGCCAGCCCGGCCGTACGGGATTTCATCATAGTGGCTGAGGACACAGCGTCCAGTCCGGAATTGTCTGTCACATCAGCCGCATAGAATTTGTCGTAAGGAATGTTCATCAGAATATATCCACTATCCGCACCGTTCTCCGCGATTGCGCCGAAGGCGGAAACAAGACAGAGCGCTAAAGCCAGCCATACCACAGCAAGTCTTTTCATGATCGTTTGCCTCCTGAACTTGAAATGATTTCGATGACCCGATGTAACGCGAACCCTTCCTTGCAAGGTGTTAGCCATCGCTAACAGATGGTCAAAACAAAAACCTTCTCTGAAAAACGCAGGAAGGGCGACCATCAGTTAGCTATTGCTAACAGCGAAAATATACCACTCCATCAGATCTTTGTCAAGCTGATAAACAAGGGTAGGCACGGCTTGTACATCCATGCCTGAGAAGTACTGTATGAAAGGAAGGAGAGCAACCAGATGAATCGATTTATTTCGAAAGAAAAGATGGGCAAGAAAGCCAGCAGAGCGTTGGACAGCCAGCAGCGGCGAACATGGCCGATTCCACCAGCCACAAAAGCGTTCGCCAGCAAGAAGGTCTACAACCGAAAAAAGAAATCCCGCGATGACCAGAATGATTGGAATCGTGGGATTTTTTCGGAGCGCATTATCCCTGCTTCACTTTCCGGCCGGAAGAATTCACAATCACAATCCCGGCGCTCACCAGTAGCAGCGCAATCAGGCCCGTGAGGGAGAAAGCCTCCTGCCCCTCCCCCAGGAACAGCGCGGAAAGCAGGACGCCCATGACCGGATTAATAAAGCCCAGAATAGACACCCGGCTTACCGGATTATGCTTCAGCAAAATTCCCCAAAGCGTATACGCTCCGGCGCTGATGAAGCCCAGATACAGCAGATTTCCCCAGCAGGATGCACTATAAAAGGTCAGGTGACCTCCCATCAGCGTGCCAATCACAAACAGCACAACCCCGCCCAGCGCGAACTGATAACCGCTAAGCACCACCGGATTTTCCTTCCTGGAGAAAATCTTGATCAAGCATCCGGACGCGCCATAGAACAAATCTGCCGCCAGCATGGCTCCTTCGCCGGCCCAAGTCAGCGCTCCGCCGGACCGAAGGGCTTCCGGGCCGCCCATGATCACAATGATTCCGATAAAACCAACAACGCATCCCAGCAGCTTTTTCCAGGTCATCTTTTCAAACCGGAAGATATAAACCGCAAACAGGATGGCGATGAAATTCCCCGATGCATTGATAATGGACCCCCGCACACCGGAGGTGTTCGCCAGGGACATGAAGAAGAAATAATACTGTCCCACCGTCTGTACCAGCGCCAGAATCCCGATGTTTTTCCAGGAGCCTTTTTGCGGCACCAACATCTTCCGGGCCAGTAGAGACCCGAAGCCGATGGTCATCAGCCCCGCCAATACGAATCTGGCCCCTGCCAGCATAATCCGGGAGGCTGTATCCGTCGCCGGAATTTGAAACAGCTCATACGCAATCTTGATCGCCGGCGACGCGCTGCCCCAGAGCACGCAACAGAAAAGCGCCGTTGCGAACAGAATAGGAAACCGCGTCCAGAGCACAAGCGCCTTTTCAGGCAGTTGCTTCTCTTTTGTCATTCCCGATTACTCCCCTTCCACTTTTGAGAGATGTACCAGTCTTCCTTTCTATAGCGAACAGTTTACATCATCCCGAAGTGTGAATCAACAATTTATCCCACAAGCACCTTGCCATCCACAATGACGCGCTTGATTTTGGAGTCGCTGATCATCGGGTTTCCTTCACAGAGAACCACGTCCCCGTCCTTGCCAACTTCCAGGCTGCCTACCCGATTCTCAATGCCAATATGCTTCGCGGGATTGATCGTAATCGCCTGCAGCGCCTGGAAGGGATCCATCCCTGCCTTCACGGCCAATCCCGCGCACAGGGGAAGATATTGCTGCGGGATCACCGGAGCATCCGTAATAATGGATACCTGAATGCCCGCCGCCGCCAGCACGCCAGGGGTAATCCAGGACTTATTGAGAAGCTCCAGCTTGGAAGCATTGGTCAGCGTAGGGCCTACTGCGACCGGCACATTGGCCGCCTTCAGCTCGTTCACGATCAAGTGTCCTTCCGTACAATGCTCAATGGTGAGCTTCACGTCAAATTCCTTGGCGATCCGAATCGCCGTCATGATGTCGTCGCTCCGGTGCGCGTGTGCCTTCAGCGGAATCTCCTTTTTCAGCACAGGAATCAGGGCTTCCATCTTCATATCAAACTTGGGCTGCTTCGTAATATCATCCCCCGCGGCTTCTTTCCGCAGCAGATAATCTCTGGCATTGAAAAGCATCTCCCGCAGCTTGGCCGCCGTAGTCATCCGGGCGGAATCACACTTATCCTTGTAGCATCTCTTGGGATTTTCGCCAAAGGCGCACTTCATGGCGATGGCAGGCTTGACAGTCGTCTCCTCCACGGTGTTACCGTACAATTTGACCGCAAAGAAGGTTCCGCCCAGGACATTCGCGGACCCGGGGCCGGTGGCAACTGTCGTCACACCGCCTTCCAACGCCATGGGGATAGCCGCATCCAGAGAATAATAGCTATCCATTCCCCGGAGCTGAGGACAGCAGATATCATTCATTTCGTTATAGTCATAGGTCGTTCCGGTAGGCCCGCCATACCCGTCCAGCCCAATATGGCTATGAGCGTCCACAAAGCCAGGATAGGCATTCAGTCCCTCCGCGTCCAGGATGCGTTCATCTCCCTGAAGGCCCTGCCCAATCTCGGCGATTTTTCCATTCACAATCCGGATATCCCCCTGATAGGGCTCCGAGTGAATCGCGTCATGGATCAATGCATTTCGAATAATCATTGCGTTCATCCTCCTTCTGTTTACCTGCATATTTCTGCGTAATCAGGATAATCTCCTGCAGCTTCACAGCCTTTCGCGGTGAATCCTTTCCCTTGCGCGTTGTGTACACAGCAGTACTGCCAATCTATCACGCACACCAACTGCTACCCAGGAGAAATTATATCTTATCAAAGGTAAAATTTCAATCCTCTAAGCAATTTGGGAAATGCTTGACAACATCGCATTTCCAATCACTCCTCTTCCTCTCCACCGCGGACAGTTTACATCATACCGAAGCGCGAATCAACAATTTCCCTTAGCTCCTCATGAAAAACCGGTCGGCAATTATGCCGACCGGAAATATATCGAGCTTCAGCGTTTCCGTTATTGCGCCGTCATTCCTCATCCGGATTCACCTGAATGGTAGGAATGTCGCTCTCTTCGTGCTTCTTCAAATCCTCCAGGATTTCCTCATTGGAGGGCCCGCTTTCTTCAGGCGCTTCAGCCTTTTCCTCTGGGTTTTCTTTCTCCTCCGACATCTCCTGCCAGGCCCTGTCGATTTCCTCCTTCACCGTCTTCGCGGCCGTCTGCATGCTTTCCGCCGCTGTTTCCGCAGCCTTCCGCACGGCACTGCCGACATCGACTTCCTTCCCGCTTCCATCCTCCAAATGAATGTTCACTCCAACGAGCGGAGCGGAAACCATTCCCAGGATGCTCATCTTAGGAGCTGCGAGCAATCCAGGCAGGCATAAAATTCCAGGCAGGTCGATCAGCGTCTTTCCGTCCTTCTCCGCCTTCACACGATAACGAGTCATTTCATCCAAAATCATTTTCTTTTCCTCCTTCATTCATCAGAAATATATGTATGGACCGGCTTTCCATCGATGGTCGCCTTCACGACTCTTTCAGCCGGCTCAGACATCTTCGCTGGTCCCTCCAACAGGGCTCCCCTTCGGAGCAGTAGGGCGCTGAGGCCGAAGCCCAGGATCATCGCAATCAGGAACATCGTACATGCCCTCCTTTTCTTGCGTTCGGCTGTTCCCAACCGACGAGAAGAGTTTACCATCAGGGGAAGGGAGAATACAGGACAGGATCAGCAAAATAATGCCTCTATTTTGCTGGAGTTGACAGCAAATGAAAAGTGATATAGACTTCGAATCGTTTGAGATATGAATCCTAAATGCCAATACGGGATCATGGGAGGAAACATCCATGGCAGATATCACATGGGATCTTCTGGAGACGCAAGTACAAAGATGTCAGCTTTGCTCCTTGTACAAGGGCATTCACCACAAGGTTCCAGGGCAGGGGGATCGCAGCGCCCCTTTGATGCTCATTGGGGAGGGCCCCGGCCGGGAGGAAGACGAGCAAGGATTGGCTTTTGTCGGCGCAGCAGGACAGCTGCTAACGCGCATGCTTTCCGCCATCAGCCTTCCCAGGGAAAGGGTCTATATCTGCAATGTAGTCAAATGCCGCCCACCCCAGAATCGCACCCCTTTGCCAGAGGAGATGGAGGCATGCCGTATACATCTTCGGATGCAGACCTGGCTGCTGCGGCCTCAAGTGATTCTGCTGCTGGGCGCTACCGCGGCCAAGGCGGCACTGGGGCCAGATACGTATATTACCCGGGTGCGCGGAAAATGGATCGAAAAAAACGGTGTCTGGATGCTGCCAACTTTTCATCCCTCCGCGCTGCTGCGGGATGAAAGCAAAAAGCCATTAGCCTGGGAGGATATGAAATCGCTGCGTCAAAAACTGCAGGAGCTGCATCTGTACGAGGACATATATGGATAGCCAATGAATTCCTCTTCCCGCGCAACCAGATTCATCCTTCTGGTCTTTTTGATGGCATTCCTCCCAGGAACCCCTATGAGTATCTCCGATAGAGTTCTCCAGGGCAGAGCTTCGGATAATTTGCCTGATCAGTGCGATTGATCGATTTCACTCCTGCTTACAGCACTTGCTCAGTGATCACCTGATCCATCCAGACGTCAGTTGGCTCCATGGGAATTGTATCCACCAGCTGCGCGTGAAAACACAGGGCTATTTTCACTGCTGGGTGCTTTGATAGATACCAGTCATAATAACCGCCGCCATGTCCCAACCGCGCGCCGTCCTTGGTTGCGGCCAGGCACGGGACAAGGATCAGATCCGCTTCCGCAAAATTTTGTTTTTCAGATTCCAGCGGCACAGGCTCCAGAATCCCATAAGGACCTTTGCGAAGGTATTCCTTCCCTCGCCAGGGCAGCGCCTCCATCTGCGGGGCTTGCAGACACCTGGGTAGCAAAACTTGTTTCCCCTGAACCACGGCCTGCTGAATAATCTCCCGGGTGTCTGGCTCTGTAGGAAGGGACAGAAAAGCCATAACAGTCCGTGCCTGCTGAAAGCAGGAAGAGGAAAGCACCTGCTGCGTAATATTCACGCTGGCTGCTTTCCTCTCAGTTTCTCCCAATGCACCCAGACGCTTCCTAACTTCCCTCCGGAGCATCTCTTTTTCAGGATTGTACATACTCATCACAACCAAGTTCCCTCTTGCAAAGGTAACTATCCGTATCTATCCTCATACAAATTCAATTCCCGAAGCTTTAGTGCAGCGATTTCATCTACCACGTGATGTGTTTCGAAATTCAATGCGTCAAAATACGGTCAAATATTCTCCAACCCACTGCAGCGCAGCTCCCGCCAGCACAAAGAAATGCCAGATAAAATGCGCGTTTCGCGTCTTGCGGGCGAAGGGGATCATCCCCAGGGTATAAACCACGCCACCAGAAAGGATCAGCCAAAACAGCAGCGGAGAGGTGTTCCACATTCGCGGAAGGAGAACGATCGCGCTCCAGCCGATGGTGAAGAACAAGGTAAAATGCAAGGCCTTGGCAACTGTCGGCCCAAACACGCCCACAAAGGTGACGCCCACGGCAATCAACACCCACATCGCCCCACACAGCGCCGTGCCCAACGGTCCACCTACCAGGAGAATCAACAGGGGCGTAATGGTTCCGCCGATCAGCAGATAGATCGAGCTATAATCAAATCTGCGCCAAATCCTCTTGACCGTGGAACCGGCCCGGAAGGCATGATATAGACAGCTCATCGTAAACATCAGCAACAGGCTGAGCCCATAAACCAAGGCGGAAAACAGCTTCGGGGCTGTATCCGCCTTCATGATCAGCAGGATCAGCGCGACCAGGCTGAGGCCTGCACCTACGCCGTGGCTGACGCTGCTGCCAATTTCCTCCATGATTGGACGCTTGGGAGGCTCAGAAAGGAGGCGACGCTGCGCCCTGCGTTCCGCGCGAGCCGCCTTTTTCTCGCTGTACTGGGCTTGCTCCTGGGGCGTCCATTCCTTCTGAATCGCCCGGCGCTGCTCTTTCAGCCTGGCTTTTTCCTTTTTATACGCGGCCCGAGCTTCGTCCATCCGGGCGTCGATCGCTTCCAGTCGCTCCTTCCGGGGAATATTTATTTCCGTCTCATTCATTTTGTCTTGCCTTTGCGTTTTTCGTTCCCCCGCTCTGTGGAGGAGCTTAATCAGCTTTTTCCCCCGCAAATTCATGCAAGAGAATTATCCATTTCTTTACTTTGTCTCTCGACACCAGATCAGTACGTTCTCCCGGATTTCCAAGGGTCCCATGGCATAGTCATCCTCGTTTTCCTGGTTCATCAGCTCGTACTTCACCGCACGATTCATGACACGGGGCTCCCCCTCTACCACGCGCCGGCCCGGCTCCTGGAAGTCCGGATCCTCGTCGTAGGGATCAAAGAGGCCAATCTCCCCTTCGGGGAGAATCTTCGTCAACAGCACATAATGACCGATTTTCCCGCTGAAGCAGCGCATGACCACGCACCCACCCCGCTCCAGGCATTGCCAGCTTTCGCTGCCAGGTGCAATGGCCGTGTCCCCGAATTCCAGGAATTTTGCTTCCACCGGGAATCGGCATCCCTTGCCGAATCCGTTCAGCCATTCCGCCATATATCGCATGGAGGCCTTGCTGGTGCCTCGCTTCCCCAGCTGTCCAAGCTCACAGTAGGTATCATTCCCCATGACCCAGATGTGCTTCAGCACCGCGGGGGGGATATCCTCCCGCTCAAAAAGGTAGCGAATAGCATTGGTGATAGTGGTTGGCCCACAGTCGTATTCGCTGCTCTGGTAGTTCAGTACATTCTTCAACCCTTTTGTTCCTCCTATATGTATTCCCCATCTTGCGAAGGGATGTTTCACTCAGGGGCCCTTGGAAGACGTCGGCACTTAGCGGGTGGCGAGGGCGCGCCCGAAGGCAGCCGCTTTGTGCCGCTACGTCTGGAACGGAGGCGCGAGCCGTGCCCCGGAGGGGAACTCCCGCACGCAAGGTACCAATTTCACCTTAACTCATTTCGTGGATCAAAAGCGTCCCTCAGCGCATCCCCCACAAAGTTGATGCAAATCACCAGCAGGATGATCACCACCCCCGCCGGTGCCCACAGCCAGGGCTTCCCCGTCAGCACGGACAGGCTCTCTGCTCCGTTCAGCATGTTTCCCAAAGACGGAGCCGGGGGCTGCACCCCCATGCCCAGAAACGACAGCGCCGCCTCGTCCAGAATGGACAGGGCAAAAACACTGGTGGCGTAGACCAGCACCGGGGCAATGGTGTTCGGAAGAATTTCGCTGAACAGGATGTATCGTCCCGGCATCCCCGCGGTGATGTCGCTCTTGCAGAAATTGGTTTCCCGCAGGCTCAGCACATTGCCCCGTACCAGCCGGGTCACCCCCGGCCAATCCACAAAGCCAAGAATCAGGATGATGGACCATAGCCCTGGCTGGAAGATGGCCGCCGCCACCAGCACCAGCAGGATATAGGGAAAGGACATGACCATGTCCGTAAATCCCATGATGATCCGATCCACCCATCCCCCCAGGAATCCGCTGATCAGCCCCAGCGCCACCCCGATGACCGTAGAGATCACCGTCGCCAGGAAGCCCACCAGCAGGCTGGATCGCATGGCATACAGGATGCGGCTGTAGACATCCCTGCCGATCTTATCCGTCCCCAGCCAATGCTCCCCGCTGGGTTCCTGGGAGAATTTGCCCACCGGCTTGGTGGGGGAATAGGGCGCTACCCAGGGCGCCAGCACGGCCATCAGGATCATCAGGGCCAGCAGCGCCAGGCAGCCCACCGCCACCCGGTGACGGCAGAAGCGGCGAAAGATCGCGCTCCTTCTTTTTACTCTCATTTTGGCCTCCCGTCAATACTTAATCGTGGGATCCACCACCGCGTACAGGATGTCCGTCGCCAGGTTGCTGATCTGAACCACCACCGCCGAAAGCAGACAAACCCCCATGATGACGGGATAATCCCGACCCATCACCGCACTCATGGTGATGAGCCCCAGCCCCGGCCAGGAAAAGATTTGCTCCACAATCACCGCCCCGCCGAACAGGGTCGGAATCTGCATCCCGATCACCGTCACGATGGGAAGCAGCGCATTGCGGAAGGCGTGCCGCCGGATGACGATTCGCCGCCCCAGGCCCTTGGCCGTGGCGGTCCGCAGGTAGTCCATCTCCAGAATTTCCAGCACGGAGGACCGGATGTATCGGATGTTCCCTCCTGCCACGCCGAAGGCCAGCACCAGGGCTGGCTGAATCATGTGACGCAAAATGTCCCCCGCGTCCCCTCCCGTGCCGGGGGTATACATGCCGCTGGAGGGCAGCCATCCCAGCCGAACGGTAAAGAAATAGATCAGCACCAGCGCCAGGAAGAATCCCGGAATGCTGGACAGCAGGAAGGAGGCGGAAACCACCGCGTAGTCCCGCTTCTTGTAGCGATGCACCGCGCTGTAGATGCCCGCCGGAATGGCAATCAGCAGTCCCAGCACCATGGAGACCCCCATCAGCAGCAGCGTGGGGCCCACGTGGCTGCCGATCAGCTCCGAAACCGGCTGATAGCTCTTGTAGCTGTAGCCTAAATTGCCCTGCAGCACCTGGGTCAGCCAGGTCCAGTACTGTGCCCAGACGGGCTGGTTCAGCCCCCATTGGGCCGCCCGGGCTTCCTTGGCCGCTTCGCTGACCCGAGGCCCCACCATCATGTCCAGCGGGCTCCCGGCCAGGGACATAATGGCGTAGTCGATAATCGTGATGCCCAGCAGCACGGGAATCGCCAGCAGCAGCTTTTTCAGAATGTATTTCCACATGTTCCCCTTCACCTCTCCCAGGCCCGGTTGCAGGCGCTCCGTCTTGCCTGCTCTCCAGCCAATTCCCGCATCTCTCCCCGGTAGTGCAGGCAGGCTTCCTCCGCCAGGGGGCATCTAGGATACAGGGGGCAGGCCCCCGCCGGGGCCTCCTGGTCAATCTCCTCCTTCAGGGCCAACCGCGCCCGGTCTCGCATCCCATCGTCCGCCACTGGCGCCGCGTCCAACAGCGCCCGGGTATAGGGGTGGGCCGGATGGGCGAACAGGGCCTCGGAGGGTCCTTCCTCCACGATGCTGCCCCGGTACATGACGGCCACGCGGTCGCTGATGTAGTGGACCGCCCCCAGCCCGTGACCGATGAAGACGTAGGCGGTGCCCAGCTGCCGCTGCAGGTCCCGCAGCAGGTTCAGGATCTGGGCCTGTACGGAGACATCCAGCGCTGAAACCGGCTCGTCCAGCACCAGCGCCTTCGGCCGCAGCGACAACGCCCGCGCAATGCATATCCGCTGCCGCTGGCCGCCGCTGAATTCGTGGGGATATCGCTCCGCCATGGCCGTAGGCAGCCCTACCATTTCCAGCAGCTCCGCCGTCCGCTGAGGGATTTCCGCCTCCGGCGCGATTCGGTGGTATCGCATGGGCTCCTCAATGATCTCCCGCACCCGCTTCCGGGGGTTCAGGGAGGATCCGCTGTCCTGGAAAACCATCTGAAATTCCGTCCGCCGCTTCCGCAGCTCTCGCTCCGGAACCTGGTCCATCCGCGCGCCGCCAATCCAGATTTCACCCTTCGTGGGCTTTTCCAGCAGCATCATCAGCCGGGCCACCGTGCTCTTGCCGCATCCGCTCTCCCCGACAATGCCCAGCGTCTCCCCCGGGTACACTTGCAGGTTCACGTCCCTTACCGCGGTGAAGGGCTTGCTGAATAAGGATTTTTCGCTTTTGACCCGGTATTCCTTCGTCAGGTTTCGGGCCTCCATCAGTGGCGTCCCCTCCCTCATGCTTCCTTCACCTCACCCTCCGCGCATCTGGAGTAATGTCCCTCGCCGATCTGGATCATCTCCGCTTGTTTTCGCCGCGTGCATCCCGCCGCCAGGGGGCACCTTTCCGCGAATCGGCATCCGGGGATGTCGCCGTAGACCTCCGGCACCGTCCCCGGGATGGAATAAAGCCGCCGCTCCCGGCTGTCCCGCAGTCCCGGCAGCGCGTGGATCAGGGCCTGGGTGTAGGCGTGGGCGGGATGGGTCAGCAGCTCATGGACCGGCGCTTCCTCCACGCATTGCCCCGCGTACATGACCACTACCCGGTCCGCGATCTCCGCCACAACCCCCAGGTCATGGGTGATCAGCAAGATCGCCATGCCCGTCTCCTTTTGCAGGTCCCGCAGCAGCTCCATGATCTGCATTTGGATGGTTACGTCCAGCGCCGTCGTGGGCTCGTCTGCGATCAGCAGCTTGGGCTCGCAGGCCAGGGTCATGGCGATCATGACCCTTTGGCGCATGCCGCCGGACAGCATGTGGGGGTATTTCTTCATGGCCCCCGCCGCGTCCCGGATTCCCGTCCGCTCCAGCAGGCGGATGGCTTTCTCCTCCGCTTCCCGGCGGCTGATTCCCAGGTGCCGTTCCATGCCCTCGGTCATCTGCCTTCCGATGGGGATCACCGGGTTCAGGCTGTACATGATGTCCTGAAAGATCATGCCGATCTCCGGTCCCCGAATCCCATCCAGCTCCCGGGGGCTCATGGCCAGCAGATCCCGGCCCTGGTAGAGAATCTTGCCCCCCGTGGCCCGACCTGTGCCCCCCAGCAACCCCAGGATGCTCAGGGCGGTGACGCTCTTGCCGCTGCCGCTTTCCCCTACAACGCAAAGAATCTCCCCTTCCCCCAGGGAAAAGGATACATCCGTCACGACCCGAGTCACCCCCGCGCCGCGGCCAAAGCTGATCTCCAGCTGCTGAATCTCCAGCAGCGGCTTTTTCTGCTCCAATTTTGTTCTCCTTGTTTGATTCATCGAGATGGATTTGAAATACATCCACGCATATCGATCGGATTTTCGAAGCCCCGTCTCCCCCGGAAGGAGAAGACGGGGCATAACCTTAGAGAAAACGTCCTCCCCCGAAGGAGGAGGACGAGAAAGGATCTCTTATTCGATGTCCCAATCCTGTACGTTGATCAGCGTTCCGAAAACGTCCGGCACCGCGTTCTGCAGCCGGTTGCTGACCGCGCCCAGCTTGGCAATGACCCATCCGGAAATCACCGGCACGTTTTCCTGCATGTCCCGGTTCACCAGCAGGTACTGCTCTGTAATCTCCGCCTGGTCCGTCAGGCTCTGGCTCTTCTCCAGCGCCTCGTTCACTTCGTTCGTGGTGTATCCGGTCCAGAGGCTCTGTCCGCCGACCAGCCAGGCGATATCCGTGTAGGGATCGGCAGGCATCAGGCTGTATTCCACGCTCAGGATGTCGTGGGCACCCTCACTGACGGTGTCCAGCAGGTTCGCCAAGTCCACCGTACGGATGTTGATCTTCAGGCCAATCTCTTCGAACAGGGCCGCGAAGTATTGCACGGCCTGGCCCCAGGTGCCCTCGGAGGAATTGACATACCAGGTCAGCTCCGTTTCTGCGCCGTCCGCCTTCGCTTCCGCGATCAGGGCCGCCGCCTTGTCCGGGTCGTATTCCGTTACGCCCAGCTCCTCGCTGTAGTAGGGGGAGGCGGACACCAGGAATCCGTCCACCAGCTCGCCGCTGTCCCCCAGCAGGGTCTCCAGCATGGACTGCCGGTCCATGCCGTACAGCAGCGCCTGGCGAATCCGCACGTCCGGCACCTTCGCCACGTTGATGAAAATCAGCTCGTTGGTAATGGCCGCGCTGGTCACCGCCGTCACATTCTCCAGCGCCTTCACCGCTTCGTAGTCATCCACCGGGATGTTCGCCATGGTGGGCTGAATCAGATCGATCTCGCCGCTCTGCAGGCCCGCCAGCAGCTGCGCGTCCGCCACCACGTTCAGGTTCAGGTACTTGATCTTCGGGGCTCCCAGGAAATAGTTCTCGTTGGCCACGTAGTGCACATAGTGCTGCAGGTCAAAGTCCTGCAGGAAATAGGGGCCGGAGATAACGTCCGGATGATTGAACCATTCGTAGGTCAGCAGCTGGTCCCGCGCCACGTCCTTCAGCACGTGCTTCGGCAGGATCAAGGCATAGCGGCCGAAATTATTTTCGAAGGTGAACAGCGCCGTGGGCCATTTGGTTTCCACCGTCAAGGTTTTGTCGTCCACCACCTGGATGCCCTCGATGTGCTCCGCGTTCTCCTCGATGATGCCGTCGTCGCTGACGCCCACGATGGAGTACATGGCCAGGCTGATGTTCGCGCTCTGAGGATCAGCCGCCACCACCAGAGTGTATTCCACGTCCTCCGCGGTAATGGGCGTGCCGTCGCTCCAGACCGCGTCGTCCTTGATTTTGATGGTGAAATGCAGGTTATCCTCCGTCGTGATGGATTCCGCGATGATGGGAACGAAGTTCAGCTCCCGGTCCGCCTCCACCAGGCTCTGGAATACCAGGCTCGTGGCGTATTTCACGATTTCCGTCGCGTCCATCGCCAGGGGGTTCAGGGAGGTGATAGTGCTGGTGACGCCGATGTTGACCGACTTTTCCTCTTCCGCCGCGGCGAAGGAGAAGGCGCTGATCGCCATCATCAGGGCCAGGACCAATGCTAAAATCTTTTTCATCGTCTTTCTTCTCTCCTTTTCTTTCCTCTCAGCGCTCCCGCGGATACAAAAAAGGCATCCGCGCGGATGCCCTGAAAATCAAATCGCTTTCTTCCTTCCGGAAAGTATGGGGCAAGGCGCACTACAAACAGGACTGCTCGAAGCAGCCGCCCATACACATACACTTTTTGTTCTGATGATTCGCCCGCTCGACCCTGTTCATGTTCGCCCTCCTCTCCTTCGAAATTCACGATGATTATAGCATTGAAACCTACGAGGTCAATAGGTTTATTGTATTTTAATTGTATTTTCCTCTTTTCTCACGTGTTATCCATTCCCGCGTCCTTCA
>JAFUDS010000043.1 GCA_017464305.1 Clostridia bacterium
GTCAGGCCGCTCCAAATATTGGATGCAATATCCTTAAAGAAATTGATGATGGTTTCCAGGTTGAAGGCTTCTTTGATCTTGCCCCACACATTGGTTTCAAACCAAGTCTTGACGCTCTCAAAGCCGGTTTTCAGGCCATTCCATATATTCGTCGCCACATTGGAGAAGGTTTCCAGGGCCGAATCAAACACACCCACAATCGGGTCCCATACATTCGTCGTGAACCACGTTGCCACATCGGAAAAAGCGGAAGTGATCCCCGTCCAAATGTCATTGCCTATGTTGGTGAAGGTAGACAGGGCCGTGTCAAACGCCCCGGTGATATTTCCCCATACCTCGGAGAAGAATCCCGTCACATTCGACCAGGCGGTTTCGACAGCTCCCCACGCATCCGTGAACCATTGGCCCACATCCGTGACCAGCGAACTGAAAGCGGACGTTATATCCGCCCACACACCCTCAAAGAAGGTTTTTACTCCGGCCCACGCAGTTTCAACCGCGCTCCATGCGTCCGTGAACCAGCTCGTCACATCGGAGATCACGGTGGAGAACGCGGTCACTATGCTATTATAGGCATCGGTGAAGAATTGACTTACCCCAGCCCAGGCGGTCTCTACCGCACCCCAAGCCTCGGTAAACCAACTTGTCACATCCGTAACCAAGGTATTGAAGGCGGAAACAATACTATTCCAGGCCTCAGTAAAGAAAGAGCCCACGTTGGCCCATGCGGTTTCCACAGCTCCCCATGCTTCGGTAAACCAACTTGTAATATCGGCTACCAAGGAGCTGAACGCGCTAACAATATCGTTCCACCTGTCAACAAAGAACTGCTTGAAATTCGACCAGGCGGTTTCTATTGCAGCCCAGGCATCCGTAAACCACGCCCCAACATCGGTTACAAGGGTGTTGAAAGCATCCACGACGGATTGCCAGGCATCAGAGAAGAATTGCGACACGCCCGCCCAAGCCGTTTCCACGGCGGACCAGGCATCAGTAAACCATTGCCGAATATCTGCAACCGCTGTACTGAAAGCCTGTACGATGTCATTCCACCTATCGGTAAAGAATTGCTTTACGCTGGCCCAAGCCGTCTCCACCGCCGCCCAGGCGTCGGTGAACCACTGTCCTATATCGGCGACGGCTGTGCTGAAAGCATCGGTAATATCCTTCCATTTGTCGGAGAAAAACTGCTTTACTCCGGCCCATGCGGTCTTTACTGCCTCCCATGCGTCAGTAAACCATTGACCAACATCTGAAACAACGGTGGAAAAGGCCTCGCATATTCCTTTCCAGATTCCTTCAAAGAACGCGACAACAGAGGACCAGGCCGTAACAATGGCCTGTTTCGCAATAGCGAACTTTGCGGCAAACCACAGGCCAACAGCAGCGAAGGCATTTTTGATACCCGTCCATATTTCCGTGAAGAATCCCACCACGGAGGCCCAGGCATCCTCGATCCCCTGTTTGGCAGCCTCGAATTTCTCAGAAAACCACTCTTTGACGCCGTTCCATTTTTCCTTGATAGATTCCCATACGCCGATCACCCATTCCTTGATCGCCGTCCATACCTCCTCTGCCTTTGCCTTGACTTTATCCCAATTCTTGACCAGCCATCCAAGGGCGGTGATCAAGGCGATTACGGCGGTAATGATCGCCACGACAGGGTTGGCACTGAGAAGCCACAGGACAGCGCTCACGGCAAGCACGGCAGCGGTAAAATCATTATTCAGAAGATCGATCAGCCACTTGGCAGCATCCCATACGGCCTCAAGGCCGGCGGAAAAGTATTCGATGAATTTTTCCACATAGGGTCGGACGGCCTCCACCCATTCCAGGAGCTTTCCCCAGAATCCGGCAAACAGCGAATCGCCACCCTCCATATAGGTGACAAAATCATCGATCAGGAGTAGGATCGCCCCGACGATCAAGGTGATCAGGAAGGCCTTGGAATGAATGGCAGCAATAACGGCCAGGGCGACAGCGCCCACAATCTTGATGGCCGGCGGCAGCTTATCGATCCACCCAAGGATCGTGCTGATCGCCTTAATAACAGAGCCAAGAATCTGAACGGCCCAGGATACACCCTTGGCAAGAGCACTCGCTATCTTGTCCACGTTGGCGATCAGCTTATCTTTCAGATCCCCGATCATGGAGCGGATTTCAGCCAACGGCCCCTCGGCAACCGTCTGTATTCTATAAACAAGCCACTGCATCACATACGTACCCGTAAATTTGAGCTGCAGCAGCGCATCTTTCATATCCTGAATTGCATGGACGCCCTGGGCGGCCTGCGGGAGCGCCATCTGCGCTCCGATGGCCTGCAAGCTATTGAAGGTCGCCGTCAAGGTCTTGCTGTTCTTGATCTCCTCGGCGGTCTTTCCCATCAGGGCCAGGGCCGTATTATAGGCGCGGGTTTCTTCGATGGACTTTTTGAGGGTCTTTGCGCTCTCAGCCAGCCCCTCATTCATATTGAGCACATCCGAAATGGCAGACTTGATACTCCCGCCGATCACAAAGGCAGCAGCGGCACCGACGAACCGCTTAATCAGGCTCACGCCCTTTTTCAGCTCGTTATTCATCTGCTTTAGGTTGACGGAGCCGGTCTTGGCGTTCTGCATCTTCGCGGCTTGATTGGCCTGCTTGAATCCCTCGGCGGCACTCTTGGCATGCTTCGCCGCGTTCTGCGCGCTCTTTCCCAAATCCTCGGTTTTCTTCGCGGCTTGGCCTACGGCGTCGCCCAGCTCGGCGGCGGCGTCGGCGGCTTCCTGCTCACCCTCTCCCAGCTCTGCGGCAGCATCCGCCCCCTGCTGCATGGCATCGGCCTGATCCGCGACGGCATCACCGACGCCAGCCTGGGCATCGGCCATATTCCGCGCAGCCTCGGCGGCTTGCTCCTCTCCATCGGAAAGAGAGGCCGCTGCATCCGCAGCGGCCTCCATGCTCTCAGCGCCCTCGGCAATCTCATCCGATCCCTTGGCAGCATCGGAGATAAAAGACTTCAACTTGTCCGCCGCCTGGATCAGAATTTCGCCCAGGGCGCGGACAGCATCATCAAGGGAATTGACGGCCTGATCCGCTTGCTGCGCTCCGGCCTCATCGACCTCATAGCCAATACTGATTAGAAAATCCCTCAAGGTTTCAGCCGCCATTATCTCACCCCCTTCTGCGACAGGCGCATCATTTCGTACCACTCCTCGGCCCGGTGATCATTCTCAGCACGGACGGCAAGCATTTCATGGGCATCCAGCAGATCGTCCAGGGTATACGTTCCATCCCAGCACTCATGCTGACGCCACATGCCCGCCACAACGGGCGCGAACAGGTACGCATCATAATTTACTGGTTCTGCTGCGATCCAGCCTCTTTCTTGGCGAACCTCGAAGCCAAGTTTTTCCCGTCGAAAAAAGCGGAAGCGCCCCACTTGATGGCCTCGAAGCACAGCCGCAGGGCAAGGACGGGATCATACTCCACGCCCTCTACGCCATAATGACCCGTTTCGTCAATTACAGCCGCCCTACCGGCGGGAAGAATCTCATAACAGACACGGAGGCACTTATCCACCAGGCTGTCAATGTCGTCGTCGCTCAGGTTCTCGGTGATCATGCCGACCACATCATAGAGCTGTTCATCCGACATTTCTTTCTCCTGGCCGTTCTCATCCGTGCCGACATTCAGCATGGGAATGAGCGGGGCGAGCTTGGCGATCACGAAGCGCGCCAGCTTCAAGCCGGCCTTGGCATCGAATTTCTTGATGGCAAAAGTGCGCTCTCCGATGGTTACGGTAGTAAAAATCTCAGCGGGCATATTGCATAGCCTCCTCTTGCTCTTTTTAAGACGTTAAAAAGCCCCTTACCGGGGCTTTACAGGTTGGGGTTATTAACCGGCAAGGGTTAGCCGGTGATCTCGCAAACCATGAAATTCCAGCCCACCTGCTGGCCGGTCTGCTGATAACCGGCATCGGCTTTCTTCTGGAAGGAAATGCCGGTCATGTTGATGGTGTCGCCCAGGGCCGGGTCTTTCAGAACGCCGGTCATACCGACCCACTGATCCGTGGGGGCGTTTTCCAGATAGGCATAGGCCTTTTTGAGCCAGGCATGGCCCGCGCTGGTCTGCTGGATCGCCAGGGCCATGGTGCCATTCTTGGCAATGATCTTGGAGGGCATGACAGAGCCATCCGCAGCCAGATCATGGGCGGTCACATCGTTGGCCCTGGCAATGGTCACGGAGCCGACGCCCTCACCAGTGAAGGTGAAGGTGCCAATGGCGGGATGGGACAGCACCAGGGATACATCCGCAAAGGAATAGGTAGGGTTGATCATCTTGTTTTACCTCCCTTACTGCACGATGACCTTGATGGCGACGCTATGAATAGCGCCGGCCAGGTTCGCGCACACATAGATGGGCGGGCAGATGCGGAGGAGCTTCTGAGATTCGGCCTGATCAGCCACAGCCTCGGCCTGGCACAGATAGCCGGTTTCCAGCATGTCGCCACGGGACAGGTTCAGCACATCATCCTTCTGCCAGATGCCAGGAGCCAGGAAGCCCCGGCGGACGGCGTTCTGACAGGCGCCGTTACAGGCCAGGACGAACTGCAGAGCACCGGCATCGGTATACGGCACCTTGCGGCTGTTCTTCAGCACGTCCATACAGGCCAGCTGCATATCATTCGCCAGCTGATCCAGCCCGATCAGCTCATCGAAGAAGCCGCCGTTGGCGCACACGCCATCCTCCACCTGGTTATAGGTGGCAGAACGGCACACATACACGTTGCCATTCTTGGCCTTGACATTCTCGACCTCGCTCTCGCCCAGATCATCGGGGGTGACGCCGGGGAGGGTCTTGAACTTCAAGGTGTAATGGCTGTTGGGGGTGCCATCATTGCCGCCCATGGCATAGCCCATCAGGGCGGCGCCGGCGTAGGTGGTGCCGGACCACAGGCCGAGGGAGCGCTTATAGCCCAGGCCCTTCATCACGCCGATCCTGCCGGTGTTGGCGCTGGTCTTGTCCGCCTCATCAGAGGAATCGTAGAACAGCGCGGCGGTCTTGGTTTCCAGATAGGTAGCCACGGCCTGCAGATCGGCAGCGGTCACAGTGCCGGCCAGATAGCAGCCGTACCATTCGGCGCTCTTGGCCATGCAGTCGGTGACGGCCTGCACCCAGGTTTCACCGTTGCTCTCGGCGGGATTGCGATAGCCGATCACGACCTTCTGAGGCCGGGCATCGGCAGCGAAGTACAGGGCCGCCGCCTTGTACTCAGGATCAGTTTCAGTGAAGCCATCTTCCACCATGGCATCCAGGCTGCTATAAGACTTGCAGCGGGTGGTGGCGTTCAGATGGTTGGAAGAGCCGACGATCAGGCCCACATTGAAGCCCTTACGGGCGGTGGCGACGCCAGCCGTGGAAACGACAACATTCACAATGCTGTCAATATTCAACTTGGACATGGAATCTTTGCACCTCCTAATTACATTGTGATCACATTCGGCGCAACCTCGATTGTGCCGATTTCGTAGTCCTTGGTAACGTTTTCGTAGCAGTACACCGTCAAATCGTAGCGCTCCCACCACTCGCCCGTTTCATCCTGCTCGCTCATCTGCTGCGGCTCCCGGATATGGGGCATGACGCCGATCCTATGCTTTTGCAGGAATTGGCGGATGTTCGCGCGGAGAATCCCTATCCTGATCGTTTCCGCATCATCATAGGAATCCGGGCCATAACAGACGAAATGAATCTGATGGGCTTTGGTGAAGTCCACCCGTTCCCTATGAAGCTGCGTTTCCTGCTCGAAGTAATAGGAGCTATCGGCATATCTGCCGATCTCATCATCCCAGGGCGTGATCCTCAGGAATACCACGTTTTCGTCACGCTTCCAATTCGTCGATCCCGTTTCAGTCGTCGGCCAGCTTTTCCGCACTCGCTGCTGAACAAACTCATCCTCGCTTGCGGGATCAAGGGCAAGGCACATGACGGTGGCCGTCCAGATCACATTTTCCAGCTCTTTCTTTGTCATGCGCTTACCTCTTTTGACAGTAGGCTACACAGTAGCCATAATCCCGCCACCGATCACTCCGCATCACCTTGTACTGCTCATCGTGCCATGTCACATCATCCGAAAAGTCCTCCCCTTCGGACATGTAAAGCATGGTCGTGGTGTATATGGTGATCATTGCGCGGCGGCGCTCACCTTCGGGGAATTGGGCCAACTCCTCGGCGGAGGTAGGCTGAATGATGCCGATGGGATTCAGGGTTTCCGTGCTGGTGACAGTCATGGAGCCCTTCACCCATTTGCCCTTTCTGCGCGTGACCTTGAAGGGCTGGGCGCCCAGATCAGGATCAACACAGAGAAAAGCAACATCCGGGTTCGGCGCAGTGTTCATTCATCATTCCCCCTCTACAACATGGGTTATGGAGCTTCTCAGGCTGCCGGTGTCAATCAGCGGCCTGGACGATCCTTTTCCCTCCACCTTGAAGGGCTTGCCGGATTTGCGGTTGCGCATCCATCCGCCCTCAACGGTGATCGGGGCATTGGGAGCCAGCTTGTCGCTGCCAATATAGGTCTGCGCTGCGTTCTCTCCCCGCGTCCCGGCCTTGTGCATTTCAGAAATAGCGCCGCCCGTGTCACCTTTGATGGCACACAGGGCGGCCTGTTTCATGTTCTCGACGATCTTGCTTTGGGTATCGGGTTCGCTGATCGCCGGTTCAAGGAATGGACGGGGCGGGATGCGGTTGAGCGGCGATCCGTAGGTGTGAATAAAGGCGAGCTGGACCTGGGTGACCGATCCATTGTCCGCGCTGCTTCTCGCGGCTCCGGCGGATTCCGGGATGCCTACAAGCACCCGATGGTTTTTCAGGAAATCCAGGCCCTTTTTCAGAGCGTCGGCATCCCCTGAGACCTTCACCGTTACGCCAGTTTTTACCCTTCCACTCATGCTCATCACCTCATATCACCGAATAACAACCATCCCGGCCCCGACCATTCGGGCCATGGTAGCAAGCTGCTGACCAAAGACCGTATCCCGCAGACTTCCGTATCCCGTGAGATCGCTCGATCCCTCGGCACTCCCATAGCCCACACTGACGCTCCCGACGCTTTTGCTCGTTGCCGCGCCTTTACTCTCTCCACGACCAGCAATGACGGAGGGCGCGGTGACGCCCTCCGGCACTGCGGTTTTGAGATACAAGGTGCAGTAATGGGCGACCAGCAGACAGACAGCCATCTTTCTGCTGGATCGCCACCGCGCTTCCTGGATCGAAGCATTGGCCCGATCCAGCGTCATATCAAGGAAGGCCTTGGGGATCGCATCCGTGGAAAACTGCGGATAGATTTCAAGAAATTCAGAGGCGGTAATCTGGACGACGGAATCACCGTCAACACGGATGTTGGCCGCCTCCTCGACAACGCCGCTGAATCCTCTCATGGCTTAACCCTCGGCTTTCTTGGCAGCGGCTTCGGCTTCTTCCTTGGCCTTGCGGGCTGCTTCTTCCTTGGCAGCCTTTTCAGCGGCTTTCTTGGCAGCGGCTTCGGCTTTCTTCTGAGCCTCATCCACTTCCTTGGCCTCCTGCCAGATCATCAGCTCACCGGCAGCGACGGCCATACGAAAAGTAATATCCCCGGTGAACTCATCGGGGATATTTTCGGAAGCCAGGGGCTTGACCTTCATTTTCTTGCTGCCGTCCTCGTTTTCCAGCTGGAAGGTACGGGCGACCTTGTTGAACACTTTGACCATATTTTACCTTCTCTTTCTCGCCCTGACCGGGCGCTCCATATCTCAGGTATTAGATACCGTCGATATACATGGCGTGGGTGGTGTAAATCCACTCCAGCGCGGAGAACTGGGTCACGAAGGGGGTCAGGTACGCAATGTGCGCGGCAGAGGGCTGGGTGAACAGCCGCTTCAAGGGAACGGTGATGTTCATACGGACCATTTCCTCATCGTTGCGGTAGAAGATCATACGATCAGCGCCGCCAGTACCGGCGCCCGCGCACTGTTTGGCGGGGAGGATGGTCAGCTCAATACCCTGCTTCTTGGCGATGTTGTTTTCCAGCAGATAGGTCAGGATGGACTTATCGCCGGTCACGCCAACCTTGCGCATAGAGATGTCGCTGAACTGATCCCAGGGGATCAGCACGCTATCGGCCATGCCGCGATTGTCATACTCAGACGCCTTGATGGTGCCAACCAGGCCGCGGTTAATATCCGCCAGGATTTCATCCGCGTCCTTCTTGCTCCACTGAGTATCGGTGCCGCCGGAGGTATGGGGCGCGGCGGTGACGGTGGTGATGTTGGGATCATTCACCAGGCCATAGGAGCCGTGCTCGGGGAAGCCGTAGTACACGTTTTCGTCCAGCTTCTTATCGTGAGCCAGGCGCAGACCCTTGTCATAAATCTGCTCCAAGGAACGGCCCACCTTCTGGAGCTTTTCCTGATCGATCATGGGAACTTTCAGGATATGGCCCCAGATGAAGACGGGGACGGTATCCTTGCCAATGTCGGCCTGGATCACAGGCAGCTCATTGGTATCCTGGCCCATCAGGCCATCCTCAGGGCCGCCGGTGGAGCCATAGGACACATTGAAGGAAGCGACGGAATCCACGAAGCCGCCGCCGGTCTTAACGGGCATATCGCGCTGCCAGGTGACGGCGGTGAGGGGTTCGTTCAGGGTGGGATCACGCCTTTCCAGCTCGCCCACCAGGAAGGCCATGCCGCCCGCATCGAAGGCCATGACGCCACCAGGGGCGGCGTCCAGGGTCAGCATGGGGAATTTGCTAATATCGAACTGCTGCATACTCTATATTCTCCCTTCTGCCAGAATTACAGGGCGCGGGTGATCAGCACAATCTCCACCAGCTTGTCCGTGTCGGTACGGCCAGTGGCGATCTTGGCATTGCTGATCAGCAGGTTGTTGGTGGAAACGGTGCTGAATTTGCCGGTGGCGGGGTTGACATAGACCGCGCCACCCTGGACGATGCCGGTCACATCCTCGAACTCCACGACGATAGCGCCGCGCAGGAGAACATCCACCACCTCGCCGGGGGCGTAATACCAACCGTCAGCGGCATCAGCTTTGGGCTGGCCCATCCGACGGACGGCCACACCGATGAAGCCGGTGGCGGCGGTGTCGGTAGACTTGAACTTGCGGATACCGCCGTTGGTGGTATCCAGGAGCAGGGGAGCGCCGAACTGGATATTGCCGTCGGCCTTGTTGGCCACATCGTAGCGGTGAGGATCAATCACGCAATCGCTCATCCGGGACGGGGTGCCGGCATAACCGATAGGCAGCTTATCGCCGATAACTTTACCAGGCATATTGTTGACCTCCTATTTCTTAGTTTTTCTTGGCATGAGCGTTGTGCTTCGCCATGATGGACTTGCCAATCTGGGCTTCGTCCTGGGTGGACTTCTTGGCCGCAGCGCCCTTCTGCTTCATGGCCTGCTGAATGGCAGCATAGCCGTCGGAAGTGGCCTTGCGGGTCATGCCCTTGGCCTGGCGGACAGACTGCAGGGCAGCATCCGCGGCGGCGCGACGTTCCTTCTCAGGCAGCTTGGCCAGATAAGGCCGCAGGGCTTCCAGCATCACCACGGCGCTGTCAGCACCGGGGATGGGGTTCTTGGGCTGCTCGGCAGCGCCAATATCGCCCTTATCCTCATCACCAGCTTTCATTTCCTCGGCGGGGACGGTGACAGAGGATTCCTGATCCTCGGGGGTAGCCGCAGCGGGAGCAGGGGTGGCAGTACCGGCCAGCTCATCCGCCAACTGCTGCAGAGGATCGGTGTCAGGCGCGGCCTGCTGACCTTCCAGCTTGGCAAGCACCTGTTTGAGCAGGGCCACAACCTCGGGGGCGTCGTCCTTGGCAGCAGGGGCAGGAGCCGGAGCCGCAGCAGGGGCAGCAGCGGGCGCGGCCTGCTCAGGCTCGGCGTCCTTCTGCTCCTCGGGGTTATCCAACAGCTCATCAAGAGCGTTGGCAGCTTCTTCGGGGTCTTTGTCAGCCGCCCAACCCATGAAGAATCGGGAAAGCAAGGACGGCTTCTTGTCCTTCTCTTTGCTCATTGTCTCATTCCTTTCTTTTTTTACGGATTCCGGGAGGGAATCCTTTATAGAGACACGGTGACCGGCGCGGCCTGCCGCTACGACCGCCACATGGTTTCCGCGAATCTCACGCTGATAAAAATGGCCCTTCCCATCCGGCACATAAGAGCACTCATAGCCGCAGGATACCTCCCGCGTCCCGCCCTTGATGGCTCGGATAAGATCAGGGTCATTGATGAAAAGATCGGCCATACTGCAATCAGCATCAGCTCCGGCGCCGCGCCGGACATTCTGCGTATGGCCTTTGGCATACATGCCATAGTTATAGGGCTTCACAGCATAGCCAGGGGGATGATCCTGGGTGACGGGTTTCCCTTCAAAGGAGGACAGCGCCTCGCGGCTGAAAACCTCCTCCTCTGTGCGGATCACCGTGACCAGCTCATCACCTTCCAGGCCGATCTCCCGCGCAAGGTATTTCTGTGTCCCGGTGCGGTTGATCGGCACATCATGGCAGATCAGGAATCCCTCCGGCGTTTCCGTCATGTGATCGCTGATCCGCGTACCGTAATAGGCAAGCAAGGTTATTCACCCCGCATCTTGACGGTGACGCTCTCCACGCCGTGGCCCTGGAACAGCACCCGGTTTCCGGCGACGATGCTCAGATACTCGCCGGGCTTGACCGTCCACGGACCGCTGCCGGTGCCGGTGGTTTCGGGATCAACGATCACCTCCTCCACTTCTTTGGCCTCTGCGGATACCGTCACGCTCTTATTCGTAGCCTTGGACATATTCTCACCTCCATCAATCATCAGGCAGCGGCAAGCCTTTTTAATTCGTTCAAAGAACCGATCTGCACAATCTTTCCGTGGATATGTGCTTTGCACGGGAACGAAATATCTTCAAGGGCGACAACCTGCAGGGCAATGCAGCGACAGTTATAAATGCCGCCGGGATGGTACGGCCCGACAGATTTTCCGCCCGGATACGGGAAAAGGGCCTCCGGGTTCGGCGGATCGCTCCACCGGCACAGGATGCCCTCCATCTTGTAATGACCACCCTGGGGGTTGGTCTTATAGCCGCGCACTCGCTCATCCTGGCAAGTATGCCAGATATACCAGTCGCAGCCGATCACCTCGCTCCTCGCCTGTTTGAGCGCGGAGGAGGCCTTGGCCGATTCCGTCCTGGCGATCCGTCGCACCTGATACCCGGCGAGCTGCGGGGCTTTCCTTTGCATTTCAACGGCGATCTGCTCCGGCCTTACGCCCTGCATGGTCATTTTCAGCGCGTACTCGGAGAACTGCGCAGCCAGGTCACGGGGGACGGTCTTGATCAGCAGGGAATTGTTGGCGACGATCTCATTGACCGCGATCCCCACCGGCGTATTGGTCAGCTCTTTCCGAAGGGCGGCGTAAATGGCGCGGCCCTTCATTGAGGAGGAGGCAGCCATCCGCCAGCTCCGCTTTTCGGACGCCAGGACGCCCGTAACCATCCGCCTGGCCGAAGCCTCGGCCCATTCCGTCACAGCCTTTGAATCTGCAAAAGTCCGAAGGGCGGTCACGATCATGGCCGGATCAGCTTCGTTTGCAATGAGCCTGGTGATCTCTCCGACCAGCTTCATCAAGGCGTTTTTATACTGCCTCTCGTTCCGCCTCGCCTCGGCCTCCATTGCGGCCATTGCCTGCTTGGACATTCCCGCCACGCCATCACCGCCTTAAAGAAAAGCATAAAAAGAGGACCGCACCCGCAAGGGGTACGATCCTGAAAAGATTATGGCCCAACTTTTCCGGGCCGATCTATCAAATGCACATGGTAATATTCCAGGCAGCATTATCCGCGTGCCACCCGAAGCCGAAGGAATCCTCAGAACAGGCCTCCTCAAAGCAGCCGTCGATAATATCCTGGTATTCCTTCATGGCATCGATCAGCTCCTCCTCGGAGCGATCCCCGGCGTAGTCCTCCCGTTTGAGGGCTTCCAGCACCGCCGCCTGGAATTGTTCCTTGCTCATTTCTTTGCTTCTCCTCTCATCACGCTCTCCAATGCAGCCGCCGCATCGTCATAGCTGGCCGAATACGGGACGCGGCGCTTGACAGCCTCAAAGCTCCGATCCTGGACTTTCCCAACGCCCACATACCGCATGAACACAATATCCTCTTTCTTGTCCCTGGACGCATCCCATCCGGGAGGAGCATACTGCGGATCAAACTTGCACCTGGACACCACTTCAAATCCGCACTTGGTATAAAAGCCGAAATTGCCAGCGTAGGAATCAAGGTGCGTACCTCCGGCCTCAACCGCCGCGGCCATCAGGTCACGGGCATTGGTGCCTCTGTCCGTCTTGGCGTTCTTGCATACGCTGATAATATCGCCGTCCGGCTTGATGGCGAAGGTGGAGCCGCCCTCGGTGGTATGCACGGCAATTCCTTCGGCCTCAAAATCCTCGGCGGTACGGTAACTATCCACGCGCCACCTGGCCGTTTCCGGCTGGGCGTCCTTGGCAGCCTGCAGGGCCGGGACAAAATCTTTCGCGGATACCCGCTTATTGGGCGACGGTACAGCAGCACGGCCAGGAGCCATACTGTACCCGCTGCCCTTGGCCGATCCTCCGCGCTGGCCCGGACGGCCCGCATGGCCGTGGTTTCCCGATCCAGGCCCGCCATCCTCGGCATGATCCATAGCCAGGGCAAGCCTGGCATATTTCCCCACCGCAGGATCACCGGCGGCTCCCTTCAAACGTAAGACGCGACTGCCGGGCTGACGCTGGCAATCGCGCAAGAGCTTCATAAATTGTACTTCGGCGCTCCGCCTCATACCAGCATCACCCCTTGTTTATTCGTCGTCGTAATCGTCGTCGTCCATGTAGTTGTAGGGAATATCGAAGGTGGTTTTGGCGAACTCCTCCGGGCCGACCTTCTCCATATAGTCCTGCAAATCCTTGACCTGGCGCTCGTAGAACTCACGATGCTCCTCGGAAGGGAAATCGAACTCGGGATCGATCCCATCCTTCACCTTGTCAATCGCCATTTGCAGCAATCCACACATTGCGCCCTCACGCAGCATAGGCATCCCTCCTCGGCTCTATTATAGCGCGCTTCCGGCCTTTTGTCAGCCGTTCCAGTTGGCTTTATCTAAAAATTTCTGATAAAGCGTCTGGTCTTTGACCTGAATCTGCTGGCCCCGGAAGCACTCAGCCACCAGGCGCGGAGAAGGACCGTCGTGATCCCAGAGGGTCACATGATCAAACTCGCTCGCCACCTGCGGGAAAATCCTGGATACGGCCTTATGGATACCGACCACGGAATCCGTCTGCACCTTGCGGCCCGACTTCTTGGCGCGGGAGATATTGCGCTCCAGGGCGTTTTCGATGGAGGCTGTGCAATACCTGGCCTCGACCACATACCCGGCATCTCTGGCCTGCTGGATTTTCTTCATCACGCTTTTTACCCCGCCGTCGCCGGTGCCATCCAGGGTGCAATTATACCCATTCGCAAAGGCCGCCTCCATGGCCCGCTTTGCCAGGGCTGAGGATTCCTCATGGGCGAAGGACGCGGCTTTCTCCCTGTCCGTGGTGCCTGGGCCTTTGCCGGTCTTTTCGTCATAGTCATACTCGGGCAGCTTGCCCTTCAAAATGTCGGCGTCAATAACCGCCGTTTGGGTCTTGTCCGGCATATCATAACCGGCGGCTCTTTCCGGGTTGGTAAAGCTACCTTTACCGGACGCCGACCCGCCTCCCAGGAAGTAGAAGGTCTTTTGCTCGCCCTCGGCCACCGGCTGCTTTCCCGCGAACAGATCGTTGATGATCTGCTCATGCAGCTCGGCCCTCTCCGGCGTGAGCGACCCGTCCTCATTCAGATACTTGTTGACGGTATGGAGGCCGACGTTTACATCCCCTTCACTGATCCGGGTGGTGCCAGAGCCTTGCGGGAATTGTTCGCTCTTTTTGCCCTGGCTGCTCCAGGTGCGCTTTGCGCCGGATTTCTGCATCCCCCGGCCTGCCAAAGAATAATCCTTGCCGGAGAATACCTCGCCCTTGGAATTTTTACCGGCGTTTCCGCTTACACGCCCGCCGGA
Source organism: Clostridia bacterium (assembly GCA_017464305.1). Lineage (GTDB taxonomy): Bacteria > Bacillota > Clostridia > Christensenellales > Aristaeellaceae > Aristaeella. The sequence continues at coordinate 14,099 of JAFUDS010000043.1, forward strand.
GCCAGACTTGGCGCTGCCGCCCCTTTTACCAGGACGCCCGCCATGACCGAAGTTGCCGGAGCCAGGGCCGCCGTCAGTCTGGCCCTGCTCCAAAATCTGAGGATTCTCTAAAATGGCCTGCGCCAGCAGCTTATCAGAAAAGGAGGAATCAGCATCATGGACAATTTGGCGCAGGCCCTGGATTTCATTGATTCCCTTCTTGCGGATTCGGTTCAGCATCCGCATCACATCACGGTCATTCATTGCAAGCCTCCTCCCATGGCAGCAGGATCACCTTCAAGCGTCGGCTCCTCGCCCTGCGGCTGTGTGCCATCGTCGGCTTTCTCCACATCCTCATCCGTGATATTCTTCCACATATCCAACGGCTTTCCGCTCTCGCGCAGCTCTTTGAGGGCCGTCCGCTGAGAAATGAGGCCGGACTGGAAGGAGGCATTGATGGCAGCGGAGGTCTGCTGGATCAGGTTGGCGCGTTCATCCGCCGGGGTATCCCGGATCGGGTTGAACTCATAATCCAGGTCGTCGGGGATCGCTCCCCAGGCAGACAGGCACATGACCGGCAGCAGCTTATCAATGACCGGGCGAAGATCGGATTTCTGATCCTTGGTGATCCTGTCATAATAATTGATCAGGTCGCCCTCGCCGGTGGAATTGAGACCGGCAGGAGAACGACCAAACAGGCGGGTGACGGGAATTTCCGCCGAGCCGGATACATCCATCATAAACATTTCGTAAATATCGGACAAACCGGCGAAGGTGTATTGGAAGGTCTGGAAATCATCATCCTTGGACAGCACTTGCAAGCTCATGTTGTTCATCAGCTTGTTTTGCGCTTCCAGGGTACGGTAGAACATAGCCGACTGCTCGCTGTCCATAAAGGCCAGGTCTTGGCCCATGTGCTCCATCTTCAGCACGCGAAGGTGAGCCTGGAAAATGAGCTGCGCGATATTGGCACTGGTGGTGTTCCGCTTGTTCAACTCATCGAATACCCGTTCAAGGACGCTCATTCCCCAATGGCTCTCCGTGATCCGCTCGATATAGGGCAGCTTGGCGCCGGGGAAGCGAAGCACCCGGCTATGATGGACGCGCAGCCCATAATCCATATTGGAATCATCCATAGAGAACACATAATAGGCCGGTAGGCCATGATCCGCGTCTGATATATCCGTGACCAGCTCGGAGGACGGGAAAACGCCGCTCCATCTGTCCGCTATGATGATGCCCTTGAACTGTCCCGGCAGGATCATATTCAAATCCAGGGGCTTATCCAGCATATCCTCCTGGCCCTCAATCACCATGATACCGGCAGCGCCACCGTAGAGGCGTCCCCATTGCAGCCCCTCGGTAATCTTCTCCCGCACGTGGGTTTTGCGCTCCACACGGGCCAGGATCGCCTCCTGATCCGGCTCCACCTGGCAGGACAGCTTATACCAGTTTTTCGTCATATCCTCCGGGGGAATATCCACGATGCGGCCCGCAATCCAGTCCCCACGGTAGAGGCTGTTGAGGAGCTGATAATTCTGCGTGATCCGCTTGGTGCCATACTGATTGTTGCCGATGAGATGTTCCTGCATCCCGATTCTGGCATACTGGTTGATCAGCTCATCCATGGTGAGCCGTGCGTTCAGCCCAAGGCCCAGGCCCACGGCTTTATTGGCCGCGCTCCTGGCGTCTCGGGTATTGACCGGCGGAGAAGGCCGCCGCCTCGATTTACTTTTGCTCATGCCGCAGCAAGCCTCCTCTTGTTCACGTTGCCCTTTATGAGATACCGGCAAGCGTCCATCAAATGATCTTTCTCTTTGACCGGCTTCTCCTCACCGTGCAGCGCGGCCTTTTGATCCCAAACATAGGTGCTGATCTCCCGGCGGAAATATTTGAGGTGCCGGGCGACCCTTATCCGGCGCTTATAGATCATCGTGGCCGTGAGCCTGATCCCCTCGATCACCTCATTGTCCGCATCGATCACGATATACCCGCGGTTGCGCAGCTCATACGAAAACACCTCCGCCGACGGGTCAACGATCACCCGGACCGTATGATCCCCGCCCACGAAGGTATCAAAATCATCCGCATACTGCGCGGCTGTTTTCTGCTGCTTGGACGCCCTGGAATCGTGGTAGTATTCGTTGACGCACCAGAAGGTTTTGCCATCGTCCCAGGCTTCCAGGAAGGCCGTCGGGTTTTGCATGCCAAAGTCCACCGCCACATAATGCCGGGATATGGCACGCGCCCACGGCTCATTATCCGGGTCATAATCGAAGCTGTTTAACTCCTCATCCCACATATCGAAGATAAGCCCCTCGGCAGCCACCCACAGGCCCTCGATATACCGGCGGAAAAAGACACCGACATACATCCCTCGATACCTGGCCTTGGTTGCCTCGCTCAACGACGGGTTATCATCCATCGTGAAGTGAATGTACAGGAACTTATTTTTTCGGTATTTATTGATCCAGTTGATTTTGAACCAATGCAGCCGCCCGTCCGGGTTGCAGTTGAACCACAGCTTGGCCCCTTCCACAGAGCAGCGGGCCGTTGCCTGGTTTACAAAGGATTCCGGCATCAGGGCGACCTCATCAAACAGGCATCCGGCCAGGGTGACGCCCTGGACGAGATTCTGGCTTGATTCGTCGCGCCCGCCGAAAAGGTAAAAGAGGTTGTAGACGCTCCCGCGCCTGATGATCAGCATGTTATCGCCCCGGCGATCCTCCACCACATAGCCCCGACTGGTCGCCGTCCTTTTGAGGTCGTTGATCACGTTGCGGCGCAGGGAGCCGATGGTCTTTCCGCATATACCGAAATTCATGCCGTTAAACCGGGTCATGGCCCACATGACAAAAGAGATCGCCATGGTCAAGGTCTTTCCGGCGCGGATCGATCCATCGGCAATGATCCCGTTATGATCCTTATATGGGCTGGAATCCGTCCACCAGGTAAGCACCTGCTTTTGACGCTTGGAGAAGGCGACGAACTTGAACCCGGTATCCCGCACCCTATTCAGCGTCCGAATCTTCATCTTCGCCACCGTCCTCTAAATCCATCGGCACATCCTCCGGCCCGTCAAAGGCATTGACGGCGTTCAGGGCCTCAATGAATCCATCATCCGCGACCTCAGGAGGCGCATACTGCATTTCCAACATCTGGCGCTCATGCTCCATACGCTCGCGCTCGCGGTTGGTCGCGGCGTCCTCGCCCATGATTTCCAGGATCAACCTGTGGGCCTTTACATCCCCTCTCATGGCCTTTTGCATCAAGGCAGCCGTGGCGATCAGCTCCAAATCATACTGATCCTTGTTCTTGCCGCTGCCTTGGATGCCCAGGCGATCCACGACTTTCCGGGTCTCGGCATCCATGACCGGCTTGGATTTCAGCACGCTCTCCATGATCTTTCTGGCGTCCCTTTTCCGTCGGCGCGCTATGCCGCTGGCCTTGCCTCCCTTGGACTTCAATTCTCGCTGTTCTTCCGCTGTTCTTTTCTCCGTTGAGCCGAATTGATAGCCCTTGATGTTTTCATCGTTTGCCACTTCACCACCCACTTATTTTGATGGCCTATTCTCACCCCGGACGGCGTAACCACTGGCGGTAAACCTGCCTCGCAATCTGCGCCATCATCACAGGCGGAACGCTCATGCCGCATACATACTGCGGCGACTGATCCAGGAAATTGTAATCCTGGGGGAAAGACTGGATGTTGATAAAATCCCCATCGGAGAACTTGGCCGCGTCATATCCCCGATAAAAGGTTGATCCGCTGGTCAGCGTCGGCGCCACTCGATTATCATTGACAATCGGGATGGTGAATCCGGAATTTTTCCCGTACAGGCGAAGGTTGATGTCGGCCATGCAGGTATCCTCCGGCCTCCGCTTCTGCATCAGCCTGAATGCGTCAGTATCCTCAGATACGGGAACACCCGTTCTCGTTCTCACCTCTCCAAAGGGGATCACCTGCTCATCAAAGGCCAGAGCCAACTTCGGGAATTTCTGATCCTCCCGCCGGGCAATGAAAAAGACCCGCTCCCGGGCCTGCGGCACTCCCATTCTCGCGGAATTGAGGAGGAATATCTGCGGCACATATCCGGCAGCTCTGAACGCCTTGACGATCTCGTTCACATATCCCTTAGCGTTCCCGGTGATCAGCCCCTTCACGTTCTCCGCGACCACCACCCTGGGTTTCAGCTTGGCAGCTACGTTGATAAAGGCAAAGAACAGATCATCCAGGCGCTGCATCTTCTGGCCCTCCCTGAACTGCTTTTCGGTGTTCCATCCCTTCTCCCGCTCTCCTGCCGTAGAGAACACGGAGCAGGGCGGCGATCCGTCCAGCACGTCCAGGTTAAACAGCTCACCGGGTAAATCCTTATCCGGGATAGATATAAATTCTCGTATATCCATGTTATAAGAGTACATAGGTTTATGATTTATATTATATATTTTATTCATATCCCTATCTATCTCTACGTTCCCGATCACATGATACCCGGCGCGCTTATATCCCATGGACGATCCGCCGCCGCAGGAAAAACAGGTGAACACGTTGCAGCCGTTCCACTCGATTTCCTTCAGCTCGGACAAATTCCATTTCCAGGGGAACACATGCCCCGCCACTCTTTTATCACTCATACTCATTGAACCTGAACCCGCAATCCGGGCACTCATACTCAAACGCATCATCCCCGAAGGAATCCGCGTCGATCTCTTTGCTGGTGTCCTTCGGCTCGAACACATCCCCAACGCCCAGATCAAAACCGAACTCGGACATATCGAACAGCCCGCCCACTTCATCCAGGGCTTCATTCATCAGGGGCAAATCCCACAGGGCCAGCTCAGCGACCTTATTATCAACCAGGCGATAGGCCTTGATCTGATCCTCGGTGAGATCATCGGCCAGCACCGTGGGAACTTCGTCCAGGTGCAGCTTCAAGGCGGCGCGGTACCGGGTATGACCGGCGACGATCACCCGCGTCTCCTCACTGTCCAGAATGATAGGCACCAGGAAGCCAAACGCCTGAATGGAGGCGGCCACGGCATCCACCGCATTATCATTCTTGCGGGGGTTGCGCTCATAGGGCTTTATATCAGCCAGGGAACGATAAACGATCTTCAGCTCGCTCATTCAAAATCGCCCCCATCCTCCATATCATCCTCGTCCAAGAACTCATCAGCATCAAAAGAGGCGCCCGTTTTCGGGTGCCCCTCACTTTTCAGAAATACCTTGCCGCAGCGCGGACAGGTGACGAATTTATCACTCTTGCTCGTTCCCGCAGCGGCGCCCTCGCCGCCCTCATCATCCAGCATGGAATCATCCTTCTTGACGTTGAAGCCAAACAGGGACATATCGAACAGCTCCGAAATGCTGCTCATTTCCATGCTCAGCAGGGAGGCATCCCAGGAGGACAGCTCCCCGGTTTTGTTGTCGGCCAACTGGAAGGCTTTGAGCTGCTTCTCGTTCAGATCGGAGGCGACGATGCACGGCACCTTGACGATGTTCAACTCCTGCGCGGCCTTGTACCTGGTATGGCCCGCCCGGATCACATCATTGGCGTCAATGACAATCGGCACCCGGAAGCCGAACTCCCGGATGGATTCCACCACCGCCGGGACAGCCGCGTCATTCCGACGGGGATTCTTTTCATCGGGGATCAGCTCACTCAGCAGCTTATAGACAATGGCAATTCGTTTCTGCGGCATAAAACAGCCCTCCTCAGCCTGTTTCTCTCCACCCGACCAATTTACCGTCCGGCAGAGGATCATCGTGATATGCACCTTTTCAAAATATTAAAAACGCAGGGCCGAGGCTCTGCGTTTCCGTGTCATAATTATATCACGGGAATTTTCGGATGAAAAGAAGCAAATCCGGGGATACGGGGGGTGCATTTTCGGAGGTGTTCTATTTTTTGCCTCTCCTCAGGCAGCGAATTTATATATCTTTTCCAACGCCCGCTCTTTGATCCTCTTGAGGGCGTCCCGGCTGTACTCCTCGCCATACTGCAGCCGATACATGCAGATCACCTCCCGCCAGGAATACTCCACATCCACGACCTTGTGAATGATAATCCACTTCTCCCGCTCATTGAGGCCCTGGAGCCAGGCATCCACATACTGGATCACCCGCTGCCGCCGCGCATACTCATCCCGCAGCTCCCGCAGCTCTTTGTCCATTCCTCTGATCTCATCCGGCAGGAATCCGTCCGCATATCGGAGGACGATCTTCTCCACGGGATTTCCAACCCCGCTCCCATGCGGCATCCCCGGCTCCATGCTCGGCGATTCCTGGGCGGCTTCCTGGATGAGCCTGGCCTTTTCCTGCTCGATCTCCGCCGCCAGCTCAGGTATCCGCTTTTCCAGGTATCCGCAGCGGCCCACGCTCTCCCGGTACTCGGCCAGCATAGCGTCCACTTGCTCATGCGTCATTATCAATCACCTCCCCAGGATCAGAACGGCAATTCATCATCATCCACTTGGATGAATCCGCCAGCGGCAGCTCCGGCGCCCTGGGCAGCTTCACCGGCTCCCTGCTGCTTGCCTCCGCCCGGCTGAAACTCCACATCATCGGCCACGAAGGAGATTGAAAATCTCTTTTTCCCATCCTCAGTCTCCCAGGTGTTTGTCTGCACATGGCAGTCCACCGCCACCCTGCGGCCCTTGGTGAGATACTTTCCGCAATTCTCGCCCAGGGTGCGCCACGCCTCAATCGGGATGAAGTCCGCCCTTTTGACACCATCCTGTCCGGCTTTCTGCCGCTGCACGGCGACGGAAAATGTGCATTTCGTATATCCGCCCACCGTCGTGACCTCAGGATCACGGGTCAAATTGCCTATGAAGTGACAGCCATTAGATACTCTGCTCATGGCTCACTCCTCCTCGGACTTCCTGGCCGTGTTGAAGGGATAGCGGTAATGGCAGCCGCCCGCCCGTTTTTCAAACCCGCCATCCAGGAGATGCAGATATTTGACCATCCCATAAGGCGTGAGATCGAAGGTATACCGCACCCACTCCTCAATCGGGATGCCCTGGTCATTTTCAATACTAACGCTGACCGGCTCCCGCTTTCCGATAGCATAGGCCAGTTGCACCTTGCACCATTTCAGGGTTGGGAATATATCCAGGGCGGTCTTGGCGATCTCATGGGCCATATAGGAGGCCGTGCGATCCACCTTGGACGGGTCTTTGCCAGAGAAGGCTCCGCCGCCCACCGGCATGAAGCCGCCGTACTGGTCGCAGACGATTTTCCGCCCTGTCAAGCCACAATCGGCCATCGGGCCGCCCAGGGTCCAGGCTCCGGCAGGATTGATAATATACTCGGCATTGGGCGCATAGATTTCGTTGGCATACAGAAGGTTGAGGATGTACCGCTCCAGTTGATCGTGATTGATCCCCGGCAGATGGCAAGCGCTGATCACAATGGTTTCCACGGCGTCCATATTCTGAGGCTTGTCCAGGTCAACCGTCACCTGGGTTTTGGTGTCCCCTTTGAACGGCGTCTTTCCGGGATTCTCCTCAATATCTTTTTCAATCGCCGCTATGATCTTATTCGCCAGGTCAAAGGCGAAGGGGAGACGGCTTTCCGTGCCGCGCTCCGCATAGCCGAACATGATCCCCTGATCCCCGGCAGCCGTGAGGGCGTTCCAGCCTTCTCCCACACCTCCGGCGATCTCCGGCGACTGATAGGAGATCACCTTTTTTACGGCCAGATTGCCATAGCCCAGGCCGCAGGATACCCGGTTGACGATCTCTGCAATATCCACGGCCTCCTCCGCCGCCGAAGTGACCTCCCCACACACAAACGCCTGACCATTCTTGACCATGCACTCAACGGCCACATGGCTGTTGGGATCAAGGGCCAGGTATGCGTCCAGGATCGCGTCGCTGATCTGATCCGCCATTTTATCGGGATGGTATTTGCTTACTTGCTCCGTACTGAACAATCTCATTCTTTTATCCTCCATCGTATACATATTATTTTATATTAACATAGAGACTTGTCCGGCAATCTCCCGGTTTTTTGCTTGACTGTCAACCGGCAGCGCGTCCGAACTACGGTATGGGAACAGGGGGCAATCCCTCGATGCGCACAGCTTGACGAGCTTTGTCTGGCCGCACATACAATCCGCACACTTCTTACGAATTGCCAATAGGAGATCGTTTTGCTTCGGGAGATTTCTCGACACCTTCTTGCACCTCCATGACATACGGCCCAGCAAATATCCCGTTAATCAGCTTGGCAACGGTTTCGGGGGATTCGATCACATGGCAGACGGTATTATCCGATGTAGTGAGCGCCACAAGGGTATATCCCTTGTATTGGTTTTCCATGGTTTCCTCGGTTACGCTTTCAATAGCATCGGGGTTTATATAGACCGGCTTTCCTTCCCTTTTTGCCAGGGTCAGCTTTATCAATCGGGCCATCTTATACCTCCCTATGAATACTCCGCTCCGGGTCAAAACCGTCGGGATACCGTTTCAGCAGCTTATCGATGTTATATTCAAAGACTTCCTGGGGATCAATCTTCTCGGCAAAGCACAGCTCCATCACACCCCACATCAGATCTCCCAGCTCCTCGATCAAGTGATCCTTGACCACCTCATGCCCCTGCAACTGCTTTTGATAAATGGCATGGACTTCTCCCAGCTCGGACGCCATTTCAAACAGGGCGTGATTACGAACATCCAGCATGGACAGCTTCGGGTTTATCGTGCGGCCTGCGGCCTTGGCATACTCTCTGATCGTCATTTCCATTTTTCATCCCTCCTCATACGACCTCAGAATCCGGGTCGGTTAAGTATTTTACTGCCCCCTCCATGCAATGAGGGCAGAGGTCAAAATTCAAGGGATTCTGATCGTTCAATCCGAACATATCCCGGTAATACAGGGCCGCTGTATTTATATCCGCAGGGATATTCTCATACTTTCCTTTGAACGGCTCATATAGCACCTTGCACCGATCGCACTTTCTCGCCAGCATTTTCATTCCTCCCAATCATCAGATTCGCAGATGGTGAGACCTTCCAGCTCTTTCTCCCTGGCCTTAATCTCGGCCCGCAGCTTATTGATCCTCGCCCATCTTTCCAGGTCTTGATCCAGGAGCACCGGCAGCCGCACCTTCAAAACCTCGGCAATCCGGCAGCACGTTGACAATGGCAGCGAAGCCTCCGCGCCTCTCTCCGCCCGCGACAGGTAGCCAACCGACCTCCCCGCTTCTTTTTCAACCTCGCTGATGCTCTTGCCCTTCTCTCTACACAGAAAACGGACGTTTTTGCAGAACAAGGCCACGATTTTAGTACTCTCATCTGACATTTTCATTTCCTCCGATACTCGGCGAGCTTCCGTTGGTACTCCTCCGTGTCCACGAACCCGCAGCCTTTGAACTCCGGGCAGAATCCACGGTAAATACACTCCGGCACCATAACGGAGGCCAGCACAGGATCACGCTCTGCGACCTGCTGCTTGACTTCCTTCCAGGCCTCCCGCGTTTCCTTGGCCGCCTGACTGCACAGCCTCCGGCGGCTAATGAAAATCAGCGCTTGGGCATTGGCAAGACATTCGTGATCCACCGGCGCATCCTGGCGGCTTGCGTCCCGATCAATGCCCGTCCTATCCGTCCGTTGGGTGCTGACCCAATGCTCGATCCCGTGCTTATGCCGGACGAAATGCACCGACACCCAGCTTTTCATCCCCGACCATTTCCAACCGAACATGATCCGCCGGATGGGAGAATGCTCGGCCAGGAGGATTGTTTTCTTCCAGGAATCGCTCGGATACGTGCCCTCTCCGTCCTTATGGATCGTTGTACGGGCGGATCGTTTCACCGATCCCCACACATCCAGGTACTCAGACCACTTTATCATTTTTCTCAGCTCCTCCCTCTTGCATCTTTTTCATCCACGCACGGAGGAAATTTTCCCAATATTCAGCACTCCCACAGGAATAACCCATCATTTCGGAAGGCTCGCACCTTTCAAGGATGTTTTTGCAATATGAGCAGCTAATATTATCCGCCACAACCAATGACAGCATCGCCGCCAGCGGCTCCAATGGGACGGCCTCAATGGACGGCGTTATGGTTTTGCTTTTTACAGAAGCAAAACACAAGGCTTTTGTAATCATGCCTCCATTCATGCCGCCCGTTGCAACGCCATTGATTGAGCCAAGGGCGTCCTTGCGTTTTACCAAATCATTGTCGTTCATCCCTTCTTTGCCCCCTTATCCGCCTCTTTCCATGCCTGATACAGCGCCCAGGCAACAGGATTCTTGATGAATCCGGGAATCACTTTGTTGGTGTTCTCGGCTTGTTGGTGATACTTTTCCAGGAGAGCAACGGCCTTTTTAATCGTCATACCGCCCGTGCCTCCTCTCCATCCTCCGCCGGAGCGTTCATAGGATGCGCCCTGTACCACTCCCCATTGTAGATCACATAATCGTGACGGACGCACTTTTTCAAACTGCCATCCCGGATGCGGCGGATAATATCCAAGTCCTCCCTGTCCTGATCGGTGAACTCCTCCACGGCCAGGAAGGAAATGACCTCATCCAGCGTTTGAAGGGACTGCGCAAAGTTGGCCTCGTATTTCCTGATGAACCGCAGCCCTTCGATCATTTCACCCTTGGTCATATTCTTGCCCCCTCACGCCAGTAGCTCCGGGTTATCGTGGATATTTCCAATCACAGCCCAGGTCAACCCGTCGTAGGTTTCCAGGGGATCGACGCCAAAACCCGGCTGCTCCATGCCCCAGCTAAGCTGATCATCCTGCCACACGACCACGGCGCGGGTTTCGATTTCCGGGAAATTATCATCCAGGAAGGCAGACAAAATATCGCCCTCAAAGATCATTTTCCCGTTCTTATCATTCAGCCCGGTATATTGGCCGATGGTGTTGGTATAAATCTCATGCCAGGCATCGGGATATTCCAGGATATAATGCCTGGTATGATGTGGCTGATCCTTCGGGCCTCGGCCATTCACATAGCAGCCCTTGGCCCAGCCCTTATTATCAACCCGCTTACCCCTGAAAAGGATCGTCCGTTCTTTCCTGCTCCTCATCCGGCTTTCCCTCCTCGCCATATTTCAGCATCTTCGGATTATCATAAAAATTTCCGATCACTTCCACCCGGTTTCCCTGGTTGACATACCTGAAAAGATCGTCATTCATGTACGGATTGCATTTGAGGGCGAATGAGCCTCTGAACGCTTTCCATATGACCAGGCCGATCCTTTTCTTGGTATCCTTATTCGGGAACGGGCAATCGTCGTTGTCCACCTGATACCGAACAATATCCCCCTCAAAAATGGGATTATCATTCTTGTCCTGGAATCCCGTGTACTGCCCGACGCTCCCGGCATGGACGGCAAAATTCATCCAAACACCCTCGGTAGGTATTTTCGCCTGAATCATGCACTCCCCATCCACGAATGAGCAGCGGACAAGCTGGCCGACCACCCACTCACCATACATGTTCTTGCCACGGAAAAGGACTTCACGCATTATCATTCACCTCCCAGGGAAATTCCTGGATGAAGTCCGGCCCCGTGATCTCTCTGAGGCTTTCCTTCATAAACACCGGCGTACCCCAGCGCTTGCACTCGGATACAATATCATCAATCCATTCCTTTTCCGGCCTGATCCTGTTTTTGGAATTGCCCGTTTCTGCGCCTATCACGACCCAGGCCCAGCGCGGTCTTTCCACCTCTCCCGAAGGTGTCATAATCGTATCGACAAACTGATCTTCGTCGGTGAAAATCCGCTCCCGGATCGGCTCGATAGATAGCCACATGGCGCGTGATCTGTTGGCTTGTTCAAGCTGCTCATTATTCGATGCACTCGCGCCAAACCAGCAATTTTCCACCACATCCAGCCCTTTAATCTCTCCGTTCTCAAACCTTTCAAGCCAATCATCATATCGCCAAGGAGCCTTTGTGAGAAACAGGTAACGATGCTGCAGGGCCTTTTGTGTTGCGAGGATCACATTATCAATCCATTCATCCGGCACCCATCCACCGAACAGATCAGCCATTGAGCAGACAAAGATGTTGCGCGGTTTCTTCCACAGCTCCGGCTCATCCAACTTATAGCGATGAAATGTTGGGGTGAATCCGAAAGGATAGAACGCAGGGACAACTTTTCCGTTTTTCTGCCGCCTGGCCTGCATCCCGTCAAGCTCGCATATCGTCCCGCCCCTGCGGAATTTCCAATCGTCCGGGTTTTCGTCGGGATCAAACCCACAGAATCGCTCCGCTATCCTCCGGGCGTAGCAATATTCGCACTCATGGAGGCAGCCCGTGACGGGATTCCATGAGGCATCCGCCCAATCAATCTTTGTTCTGGCGCCCATGCCTCCATCCTCCCCTCCGGCCCAGGCGACGGCAAGCCAGGGCATTTTCATTCTGCTGCCAATCCTCGACCACAAGGACGGCAGCCTCCCGATCCGTCACTTTGGGATTGGTGCAAACCATATCCCCATCCCCAATATACTGGCAAAAGGTACACATGCCAGGATCACACATCCGGGGCTTATCGTTTCTCTCCTCGCGCCTCATTTTCAAACCCTCCTCACAGCTCATCCTCAGGAATATCGGGGAAATCTTCCAGCTCATCCTCCGGGATCGGCTCATCCACATCAAACCCGGATAGCTTTTTCAATCGCTCCACCAACTCCGAAGCGCACAGGCTCCCCCGGATCGTGCTGATGGTA
>JAFUDS010000044.1 GCA_017464305.1 Clostridia bacterium
CGGTTACGAAGGCGCTAATCTGATCCAGCTGAGCCTTCAAAGCAGCCAGGCTTTCCTGGGCCGCTTGAGCGACCTGGAGCTTGGCGGCGATGGCGTCATCCAGGGAGGGAGCCAAGGAGGCTCCGGCCTGGGCGATGGTGATCATCTGGTCAATCTGGGTCATGACCGCATCCAGCATTTCCGCGTAGTTTTCCTCCGTCAGGGCGGGAATTTCAATGCCAGCGGCGTCCAGGCCGGAGGCGGCAAGTTGGGTATTGGCCGTGGACAGGATGGCCTGGAAGATGGCCTGAGCGCCGGCGTTCAGTGTGTCATTGTTTTCAGTGATGGTGGCCAGGCCCGTATCCAGGGCGGCAGCGCCGGTTTCCGCGTCCGCTGCGCCGCTGGAGAGGGCGGCCGCACCAGTGGCTAATTCCGCCGCGCCTGTATTCAGCTGCGCCGCGCCCTCCTGGAGGGTGGAAGCGCCGACGGACAGTTGGGCCGTACCCTCCGCCAGGGCGGCGGCGCCATCGTTCAGCTGGGTGACACCGTCATTCAGTTCATTGATCTTCGGGGCGATGTCCTTGGTCTTTCCGGTGGTTTCCGGCAGAGCTTCGCCGCTTTGCAGCGCGGTCAGCAGGGTTTCAATTTCCGCCAGCTCCGCGTGGGGATCGATCTCGATGCGTTCCTCCAGCTCCTTGCACACCGCGTCGATGGGGTCGGAGGTGGACAGCGTCAGCATCCAGGAAAGGTCAGCATGATCGGCATGGAAGGACGCGGTGAAGGAGGTGGGCAGCGCCAGATCGGCATCGACGCCGGGCACCGCCCAGCCCACCAGCACCTGCTGGCCAATCTCGCTGAGGACGGCGGCGTTTTCCAGATGGAGATCGGAAACTTCCTCCGCTGGCAGCGGCAGCAGCGTAAAGGCCAAAGCGGGCACGGACTCCTGCGCCTGATAGGAAACGGTCAGCACCGCTTCGCCGGTCTTTTCCTTCAAGGCCGCCGGGTCGATTTCCTGGCCGTCCAGGGTCAGGGTGACTACGGGCAAGATCGTGGGTGCTTGGTTGGAAGTTCCCTGATAGGTAATATCCTTTCCCTGGGCCTGCCAGGTCAGGGTTTCCCCCTCCAGGGAGAAGACTTCCTTGCCGCTCACATTTTGGATCCCGGTCAGCATGGTCCGGTCTACGATCTCCGCCAGCTCATCGGCGTTTTCCAGACGGATGTTATCGGTGAGACTTTTTACCGTGCCATCGGCAGCGGCAACAACATAGACCCGCTCATGCTTGGTGTTCTCCGCCAGGCCGGAAACGCAGCTCAGCATCAACACCGCGGACAGCAGCAGTGCAACAATCTTTTTCATCTTCGAATTCTTCCTTTCTTCTTATCGGGCAGCTTTCATATCAAAGGTAGAATGGACAATCACCTTGTCCAACAGGAGCAGCATGGCCGGCAGGAGCAGCAGCACCACGGCCACGCTCAGCAGCGCGCCTCGGGCGATCAAGCGGCACATGGAGGAAATGATATCCACATTGGAATACAGGCCTACGCCATAGGTGGCGGCGAAGAAGCCCAAGCCGCTGACCAGCACGCTCTGGGCGGCGGAGGATACCGCGTTTTCCACTGCCTGCCGCTTGTCCATGCCGGAGAGGCGGTTTTGCTTATACCGGGTGGTCATCAGGATGGCATAATCCACGGTGGCCCCCAGCTGGATGGTGGAAATCAGGATGGGGCCCACGAAGGGCAGCTCTACGCCCGTGTAGTAGGGGATGCACAGGTTGGCGGCAATGGCCAGCTCGATGACCGCTACCAGCAGCACCGGCAAGGAAAGAGATTTCTGCACCAGCAGGATGATCACAAAGATGGCGATGATGGAAATCAGGCTGACCACGGTAAAATCGTGATCGGTGCAGGCGATGAGGTCCTTTGTGCAGGGAGCTTCGCCGATCAGCATGCCGCCCTGATCATATTTCTTCAAAATTTCATTCAGGGTATCAATCTGCGCATTGACCTCGTCGGAGGAGATCACATAGGCGGAGTTGATCAGCATCAGCTGATACCGATCTCCCTTCACCAAGGACAAAATATCATCCGGAAGGATGGACTCCGGGATGCCGGCGCCCAGCAGGCTGTCGATGCCGATAACGGTTTTCACGCCGTCCACCTGAGCCATTTCCTCCGTCATATCCCGGACATCCTTCTGGCTGACGTCGCTGTCCACCAGCAGGAGATGGGTGGTGGCCATGTCGAAGGTTTCCTCCAACTTTTTGTTAGCGATGACGGATTTCAGCTCCGGCGGCATGACTTTGCTCATGTCATAATAGACATTGACGTTTTGATAGCCGTAGAAGGCGGGGAAGATCATGATGATCAGCACCAGGGCCAGCACCTTATAGTGCTTGACTACGAAACGTCCAATGCCGCCCACGTCGGGGAGCAGGGGCTTGTGGCTGGTTTTTTCAATGGCGCCATCCAGCAGCCGGATTACGCAGGGCAGCAGCACCACCGTGCCCAGCACGCCCATGACGACGCCCTTGCTCATGACGATACCCAGATCCTTCCCCAGGGTGAAGCTCATAAAGCAGATGGATACGAAGCCTGCGATGGTGGTCAGGCTGGAGCCCAGGATGGAGGTAAAGGTCAGATGGATGGCATTGGCCATGGCCTCGTCCTTATCCTCCGTCAGGGCCTTTTGCTCCTTGTAGCTGTGCCACAGGAAGATGGAATAGTCCAGCGTCACGCCCAGCTGTAGCACGGCGGCCACGGCCTTGGTGATGTAGCTGATTTCCCCGAGGAAGTAATTGCTGCCCAGGTTCCACAGGACGGAAACGCCGATGCAGCAGAGGAAGATGAGGGGCAAAAGGAAGCTGTCCATGGTGATCATCAGCACCACGGCGCACAGCGCCACGGCGATGCCGACGTAAATGGCTTCCTGATCCTCCACCAATTGCTTGGTATCGGTGACCACCGCGGACAAGCCGGACACAAAGCATTTCTCGCCGGCGGTTTTCCGCACCTGATTGATGGCCTCCATGGTCTCCTCGGAGGAGGAGCCTTCATCGAAAAACACGGCGGAGAGCATGCAGTCGCCCCGCTGGAACATCTCCCGAAGATCCGAGGGGATGATCTCAATGGGGAACATGCCCTTCGTGAGGGAGGCGAAGCCGATGACGCTGTCCACATGGGGGATCTCCTTCAGGGCGTTCTCCATGTCGGCCTGGTCCGAGATGCTCATGCCCTCCGTCACCAGCAGGGAAAAGGCCCCCTTGCCGAAGTCCTCCAACAGGATTTCCTGCCCTTGCACCGTTTCCAGATCCTGGGGCAGATAATACAAAAGGTCATATTTGGTTTTCGTCGCGGCCATGCCCAGCACCGAGGGGATCATCAGCAGCAAACAGATGATGATGACCAGGCCCCGATGCCGCACCAGCCATTTGGTGAATCCTTTCAACTTGGGTCCTCCTTACGTTCAAGAAAATAAACATGGTGTTGATAAAATCAACGATGCGAATTATAATCACTTTGATGATTGATTTCAATAATCAATTTGATTATCAATCGTCTGTTAATGAACATGGAGGATGGGCAAAGAAAAGTTATCAAACACCGAGGATTGAAATTGTTGAGAAAGAGGGAAAGGGGAATGAGCCAGGAAGGAACCAAGCCAGAGAAAAAAAAGACCGCCGGGTGCGGCGGACGAAAATGGCGGATTCCTTGGCCATGGTGGTAGCTGTGCTGCTGCTGACCTCTCACGCCTGGCTGGAGCCGCTGGTGATCCTGCTGGTGGCGGCAGGCGCGGTGCTGCAGAGCGTAACCTCCTATACCTTCACGGATGGCTCCGCCATGGGGGAAAGCCAGGCGATCAATTCCGTCTTCCAAAGAAGTGAAAAAGAAGCAATTCGAGAACTATATATGATAATTACTTACGCTGTTTCTATTGCGCAGGTATGATGCTTGAAATCTGCGCTTTCAACGGAGGCATTTTTATCGTAATTTATGCCTACGAGGAGTATGTTTCCCGCGTAATGCTCTAACCTGGCTGGATATTCTCTGCGTTTGATTTGCGAAATCGCTCCCTCGGCAGTTTGATTGTATTTCAACTCAATCACAAGCGCAGGTTTGTCTGGATAAGCGGGTCCAGGTATGAGGAATAAGTCCGCAAAGCCTTTTCCAGCATCCGTTTCCGGTAGAATGGTATAATATTTTTCTGCCGCTATATAAGCCCTTCGAATGGCATAGCTTAAAGCTGTTTCATCGTGATAGGTTTTGTTGTCTGCTCTGTCATGCGCCTTTTCTATCAGGTATGCAACTTTATCCGCCTGACGGTTCCAGGTCGCGTTCAACAGCTCCATAGATGTATCAAAGGCTTTGAATGTACTAACCCATTCCTCTGATTTTGTTGATGTCTTAAACTCATCTAAGATTTCTCGGTTAGGGATGAAAACCTCACTTTGTTCATCATCATAGCCCAGATAGCCCAGATGGATCAGGAGGGAAAGCACATCATCTCTGCTGTGGAAGGTTGTCATATCGTTCTGGTATGTGGAGGTATCTATCTTCAACCTGCCACCATCCATGAGGAGGGCCACCGCATCTTTTAATCCGTCATAATCTCTGCGGATGTATTCTGCCAAGGCTTCATAAGTCTCTGTTTGATTCCAGTAATCCTTGATTACTCCTGTGGTGATCGCCTCTACCACAGATAATGGGCTGTACAAAGCATACCTGGTTGCCTTGGGCGATTCTCCCGTTTTTTTCAGCTCTTCATGATCTGGATCTGGTGGCACGATATCACTGACGTTGTAACCATCATACCATTCTCTAATCGCATGATAGTCCCGCCCATATCGGTTGCATTCTCTGATAACCTCTTCCTCTGTAAACCCTGTAAATCTTGCGAGCTGCCTGGGAAACATCATGGAGTATTCTGTAAACATGTTGAGCGCTGAATGCTTCCCATACTTTTTAATGGGAAGGATTCCGGTCATATATGCCAGAGCGATATGGCTATTATCCTTCATTAAGTCACGAAGAAAATCCAAGTATTCTGTTTGTCCTTCCTTGTCATTTGGCCGCTCTCTGAAAACTGCATCCCACTCATCGATCACAATGATGATCTGCTTGCCGTTTTCAGAATACACATCTTCTATGGCTTGAATCAGATCGCTTTCGTTGAAGTATTCTTGGTTCGGATATGCTTTCTTGATATCCCTTATCACAAGACGCTGCATCTTTTCAAGTGCTTCAGTGACCGTTTTATTCTTTTTGACGAATCTTGTCATCACGACACGAATCGCATCAAAAGAGCCGAGGAATGTGTCCCACTTCAAGCCTGTGTCCGGGATTTCAGCAAGCTTTCTCTGGGCAAACAATTCTCTGCTGTCGGCTCCCTGGCCATAATAAGCACATATCATATCCGCAGCCATTGTTTTCCCAAATCTGCGAGGACGGGAGACGCTGACAAATCTTTGCTGTGTATTGATCAATGTATTGAGATATTGAATCATCGGTGTTTTATCCTCAAAGATAGCTGAGTTCACAGCCATTCGATAGCTTTCACTTCCCGGATTCAAATAAGCTCCCATGTTGCGCCCCCCTCCTCTCGCATGATTGCTCTTATTCGTGACATTGCAACGGGGAATCATCTTCCTCTCGTCAAGAAGATTCTCCTATGCATCTCGACTGGCTGATATTGTATCAAACGAAGGCTGAAAGAGCAAGTCGTAAATCATCTGAATGCACGGCTTCAAAACTCATCTGATGAAGCTTGCTGATTGTGCTTTTTGATGGACAGATAGCCCAGCACCGCGGCCAGCAGGGACGCGGCCGTGTCAATGATGATATCTTTCATGGTATCCTGCAGGGCGTCCCGGCCAATTTTGATCGTCTTATCGGCCAGCAAATACTTTTGCATATTCAGGCCCATCACACCGTCTATTGTGTATTCATAGATCTCCCAAATACTGCCCGCGGCCAGGGCGAAACAGAACGCGAAAATGCTGACGAAGATGGGGCTCAGGGTTACCTTGGTCTTATTGGAACGGTTGAGAAAATCTACCAGGATAAAACCCAGGGTCCCCAACATCAGGCCGCTGAAAAAATGAAGAATGGAATCCCAGTAGGGGACCCGGTAGTAGAAATCATGCACTTCCCCCAGGAATACGGCGCAGTACAGGAAAACATCATAGAGCACATACATCAAATGGGGGATGTGCAGGGAGAGGCGGCGTTCCAGCACGGAGGGCAGCATCATGACCAGCAGGCCCGCGATGCATTCTACGACCATCAGCGTGTAATCGGATTTGGTGCGCTGGGCTTCATCCCCGTTGTTTTCAATGGGCGCTCCAACGAGCTGGATCGCCGAAAAAATGAGACCGGCCAGCAAGGAAAGAAATAAAATGATGGCAAAAATCCGGTGCAGTCGGCTCAGGTCCCTCGTGTTGTCTGATTTATTCATTTCTGCTTTCCCCCATGGGCATTAGAATCTCATAGCATATTTCCGCCATATCCTCCGGGGATTCGTTCATCCCGGCGCGGAACCAATCTGTCAGGATGCTGATAAACGCGCCTTCGCGGGCCGCGTTGGCATAATGGGCCTGCACGGTCGAAGCCGGATGGAGAACATCCAGGATGACTCGGTCAGAGACCTGCAGATGCGCGTCTAAATAAATTTGAAAGTATTCCCGGTTCTCCTTAATCGTGCGGAAGAAGTTTGTATACCAGGCCTTTCTGTCCTTTTTGAACCGTTCGCTGTTGATGGAGGCATCCAGCTGGGAAAACACGGAACGGCAGATTTCCTCCACCAGCGCCTCTTTCGAATCATAATTCCGATAGAAGGCTGCCCGGGAGACCCCGGCCCGCTTGGTGATATCGGAAATGGTGATTTTTTCGAAAGGGGAATTGGCCATCAATTTGAAGATGGCGATTTGCAAGGCTTCCCGTGTCACCCGATTGGATTCTTCATTGGAAAGCCGCAGGATGTTCATTCTACTCAGTTCCGTTTCCATTTCGACACCTCTTTGCCACGACGTTACAAAAAATGCAGCTTTTGTATAGGCCGATCATTCCGCTATTGACAGCCTGCCGTCTCCGTAGTACACTTTCAACGGCTTGACAAGTGTAACACCGATAAGGATGTCTGTCAAGTACGAAAAATGCAGGAGGCTCTCATAATGAAGCTTGTCAAAGTTCTTTCCGTGATCCTGGGTGTGCTGATGATCATCGGCGGTCTGTATTGTCTGTTTAACCCAAGCTTGACCTATCTGGGAATCGGTTATGTTGTCGGCGTGGTCATGCTGCTGGATGCGCTGAACCGGCTGCATGCCTGGTGGCAGTATCGCAAGACCGGGGACGCGGACGGCTGGATGCTGGCTGGCGGAATCATCTCCTGCATTTTCGGTCTCATCCTGATCGTGGATGCCGCGGCGCAGCTGCGGGTGGATGTGTTCATCGCCTACATGATCGGCATCTGGATCCTGGTCCGCGCACTGATCACCCTCGTTCGTGCCTTCCGGGCCCGGAAATTCCATAAGACCTTCCAGACCAACTTCCTGGGGAAGAATTGGTGGATTCGGGCGATCATCGGCGCGCTGATGTGCATCTTCGCCATCCTGAGCCTGATGAATCCCGGCATGATCATGGCGGCCATCGGGACCTTTATCGGCCTGGGGATCATTGTGGCCGGCTGTGAAACCCTGACCATCGCTCTCACGCCCCGGGAAGCTTACTAATCGTTAGATCATCCAACCACGACCGATAAGAAAGGAAACGAAAAATGGATTTTGATCAGATTACCCAGATGCTTTCACAGCTGGGATCATCCTTCGGGCCGAAAATTCAGCAGTTCATGGATACTTCCGCGCTGAACGGAAAGATCAACGACGCCAAGAAAGCCCTGGATCAGAATTATACGGATCTGGGAAAGAGCACCTATGAAAAATACGCGAACAAGCCCCTGAAGGGCTTGGAGGAACAGTTCAAAGCCGTCAAGGAAGCGCTGGAGAGCGTAAACGAGGCGAATGCTCAGCTGCAGGCCGCCAAGGGGACGAAGACCTGCCCGAACTGCGGCCAGGAAACGGCGAAGGAAGCGGTGTGCTGCGCCGCCTGCGGAACCAAGCTGCCCGAAATCGGCGCGGCACCCGCGGAAGCGCCGGTGGACAATGTTGTCTCTACCGTGTATGGCCAGGTACAGGGCGTGGAAGAGAATGGCTATGTGGCTTTCAAGGGCATTCCCTTTGCCCAGCCGCCGGTGGGCGAGCTGCGCTTCAAGCCACCGGTGGATCCTGAAGGCTGGGAAGGCGTCAAGGTCTGTGATACCTATGGTCCCATCGAGCCTCGGCCCGTCAATTCCATTGGAGGCGTGGTGGGGGGAAGCTCAGAAATGCCCTGCTCGGAAGACTGCCTGTATCTGAACGTCTATACCCCGGCTGTGGACGGGAAAAAGCGCCCGGTGCTGTTCAATATTCACGGCGGCGCCTTCCAGACGGGCGACCATTCCCTGAATTCCGATCCCGCGGGCACCACGGCCATGGATTGCGTGCTGGTGACCGCCAGCTACCGCCTGGGCGTGCTGGGCTTCCTGCAGCTGGACCGCTATCTGGGGGAGGAGTATATCCAGTCCGGCAACTCCGGCATGCTGGATATCATCAAGGCCCTGGAATGGGTGCATAACAACATCGAGGGCTTTGGCGGAGATCCGGAAAAGGTGACCGTGGCTGGCCAGTCCGCGGGCGCCAAGATGGCCAGCGCGCTCCTGTGCTCCCATAAGGCCAAGGGCCTGTTTAGCGCGGTGATGATGGACAGCGGCGCCACCAGCGCCATCCGTGACCTGCACACCGCCCAGGAAATCGCGGAGCGGTTTGCCAAGGCCTATGGGGTGACCAAGAAGAACGCGAAGAAGAAGCTGCTGGATGCTCCCTGGGAGGAGCTGATGGAATCCCAGGGCGTGCTGTTTGAAGGTCCCTCCCTGCAGAACCTGGGCCCGGTCTTTGATGGTGTCAACTTTGACGGAGAAGATGCCCTGGAGATTATCCGTTCCGGGAAGGCCAACTATGTCACCATGCTGGGCGGCTACAATCGGGATGAGTATTCCAGCCTGATGGCTTATTATCCCATGAAGAGTGTGGATGATCTGGTGGGCTTCTTTGGCCGGAATACGCCCTACATCATGAGCGTGTTGGAAAAATACCATATCGAAGGCGATATGAAGCGCCTGGTGGCTATCATCTCCCGCTACTTCTACGGCTTCCCCTGCATAGATATGTTCGACGCCTTCGCCCAGGCGGATCAGGGGAACAAGATGTACCTCTACCGCTTTGATTGGGACTGCGGCGGACAGGGCGCGGGGCATACCCTCTGTTCTGGCATCGCTACCGGCTGCACGGCAGCTCAGGCCCCTCAAGTGACCACCTTTGATGGCTACGAGAGCGTGTACAGGCAGACTGCCGCCATGTGGAACTCCTTTATCAAAACCCAGGATCCTAACGTGCCGGAGCTGCCCGTCTGGCCCACCTATGACAAGGAAACCCGGCAGGCCATGTTCATAAACGACATCAGCACGGTCAGTGAGATCGAGCACACAGACCCGAACATCTCCACCCAGACCCTGCGCCTGTAAGCGGATGGCCTATGAGCAAGCGGGGGCTTAAATCCGACGCGATCATCGCGATCGTCTTCTCCTTCGTGGGCGGGCTGCTGGATGTATACTGCCTGTTCAATTTCAATGTGTATGCTACGCTGCATACGGGAAATTTGATCAAGCTGATGACCCATCTGGTGGATGGCAACCTTGCCGCCTTCCTGGATACGACGTTTGTGATCGTCGCCTTTGCGGTGGGTATCTTCCTGACCAACATGTATGAAAACAGCCGAAAAAAGCGGGAGGAGCGGGAGCTGTTTGTGATCAGCTTTGTTCTCCTTCTGCTGGCTGCCCTGGCGCCCAATGACCGCGCGCCGGGAGAGCTTTCGGCATGGAAAAGAATCGCCGCCTTCCTATTGGGCTTGGAAGGCGCCTTCCTGATCCGTTCCTTCATTCGATTTGGCGAATACTCTTATTCCGCCACGACCATGACCGCCAACATCAACCGACTGGTGACGGTGATTCACAAAAGAGTTCGGGAAAACGACAGAAGCCAGAATTACGCCATCCTGGTGTATACGATGATCTTTCTGTCCTTCCTGCTGGGCGTCGCCTGCGGCTATGGGTATCTGCATGCCGTTCCGGTAAAGGAATCGGGCTGGTGGCATTGGTATGGCTATAATCTGATCCTGCTGGCGCCCATGGCCTGTATGATCTGGCTGTGGTTCGCAACACCCTTGCGAAAACGGCACCGGGAGTGATACGATAAAGATGCGCTTCATGAATCGGAGCGCATCTTCGTTCAATTGTATGAAAGGGTAAGGTATGATGAAGCAAAAAGTTGCCAAGATGATTGTAAAATACAGGGTCGTGATTCTGATCGCCGTTCTGTTGATCGCGGTCTGGAGCGGAAGCTGCATCGGGAAGACGAAAATCAATTATGACCTGAATCGTTATCTGGATGACGATACGATGACCAAGCGCGCGCTGCAGGTGATGGAGGAAGAATTCGGCAGCACAGAGCAGCTGCGCGTCATGTTCGTGAACCTGGATGAGGATACCTTGGCTGACTATATTGCGCTTTTGAATGATCGGCCGGAAATTCTGGCGGCCCTGCATGATGAGGAAACAGGGGTTGTCCAGGAGGAGGGCGTTACCTATCAGCTGGTGAGCCTGACCCTGACCGACTGCGATCCCGTGGCGGAGGTGAAGGAACTGCGCGGCCTGTTCCCGGAGGCGGGGACGTATTATGTGGGCGGCTCGGCCGCTGGGCAGCTGGACGTGCAAAACAGCGTCGCGGAGGAAATGCCCCTGGTAATGGTCATTTCCTTGGCCGTGGTGGTCGCGGTGCTGCTGCTGACCTCTCACGCCTGGCTGGAGCCGCTGGTGATCCTGCTGGTGCTGGCGATTTCCATCGTCATCAACCTGGGAACCCATTTTGTTTTCCCGGATGTTTCCTTCATTACCTTTGCCGTCAGCGCTATTTTGCAGCTGGCCCTCTCCATCGATTATGCCATTATGCTGCTGCATACCTATCATGACTGCAGGGACGAGGGTTCAGCTCCCCAGGAGGCCATGACAAACGCGCTGGCGCAATGCTTCATGCGCGTCTCCTCCAGCGCGCTGACCACGGTGGCGGGGCTCCTGTCCCTGCTGTTTATGAGCTTTACCATCGGCTTTGATATCGGCCTGGCGTTGAGCAAGGGGATCCTCATCAGCATGCTGTCCGTCTTCCTCCTGATGCCGGCGGTGACGCTGATCTTTGAAAAGCCCCTGCGCCTGACTCGGCATAAGCCCTTGAGCCTGGGCGGACAGCACCTGGCCAAGGGGATTTACAAGGCGCGGAAGCCCATCGCGGTGCTCATGATCCTGCTGGTGGCGGCAGGCGCGGTGCTGCAAAGCGTAACCTCCTACACCTTTACGGATGGCTCCGCCAAGGGGGAAAGCCAGGCGATCAATTCCGTCTTCGGCACCTCTACGCCCCTGGCCCTGCTGATTCCGGGCGGGACGGAGGATGAGGACTATGACACCCAGCGGGCCCTGGTGGAGCGCTTGCAGGCCATCACGGTGGATGGACAGCCCGCGATCCGGGATATTTCTGCCATGGTGACCACCGGCGCGGAGGCGCTGAAATATTACACCCCGCAGGATGTGTCGAAGCTGACGGGCCTCAACAGCCTGGTGATCAATCTGTTTTTCCGGGCCCAGGGCTTTGGTGACTCCGTCCGGGCGGATCAGCTGCTGGCGGCCACGGAAGGGCTGGACGCTGGCGGGGAGACCATTCAGCCCCTCAAAGCGGCCCTCGACCAGGCCAACACCGCCTTCCATGGCCCCCATTATGATCGCATGCTGTTGGAGCTTTCCATCCCCTCCACCCATAAAGGCTTGATTCCCCTCATCGACCAGATTCTGGACGAGGTTCGGGCCGTATATGGGGATGACTTTTACATGACGGGCATTCCCATGTCCACCTATGATATCGGCAATGCCTTCCAGGGGGACCTGCTGAAGGTCAATCTGATCACCTTCCTGGCGATCCTCTTGATCGTGACCCTTTCCTTCCGGTCCATCCGGCTTCCGTTGCTACTGGTGTTTGTTATTGAAGGGGCCATCTGGATCACGATGGGTTCCTCCTATCTCTTCGGCCAGCCGATCTTCTTCATCTCGTATCTGATCTGCGTATCCATCCAGATGGGCGCGACCATTGACTATGGGATCCTGCTCAGCGACCAATATCTCACCATGCGACGGGAGGAGCTGCCGACGTCCGAGGCGCTGGCCGCCGCCATGAAACGGGCGCTGCCCACGATTCTGACCTCCGGTATTATCCTGATCACGGCTGGATACATCATCGGTCAAAGATGCAGCGTGTTCTATATTGCCGATATCGGTGCGCTTCTCTCTCGGGGGGCATTGGTCTCTGTGATATTGATCCTCACTTTGCTTCCCGCGCTGCTGACGCTGTGTGATCGCTGGATCATCAAGAAGCTTAGGAGAAAATAGCTCCATCACGCACTTTTCCTAAAAGAAAAGTGCGTTTTTTTACATTTTTTCTATAGAAAAGTGTTGTATTGTCCTATCTATCTTTGTGGGAACCCAAAGGAAAAGATATCCCTGCCTAAGTTGGATTTTCGTTTCTGAATCTGATGCCGTGCTTTCCATCTCAAAAAGAAGTGAGTTCCATTTATCGAAGAAGTTAAAAAGAAGTAATTCAAGAACTATAAAAGAAGTTGACAAAGAAGTGAAAAAGAAATAGAATTGGAAAAGCTTTTAGGAGTGGGAGGAATGACAGTTGTACTTGGAAGAATTGATCCCGGGAACAGAATTCGAAAGCCAAGAAGTGGAATGTAAATTGACTCTGGATCGTAGCAATCCAGATAGCTGGCTTCGAACTATTGCTGGCTTTTCAAACGCCACTGGTGGTACAATCTATATCGGGGTGGAGGATGCTGATCATTTACTTGTGGGGTTTGATCGTACAAAAGCGGATCAGGAAAGGAATTATCTGAACAATCAGATCAATGAACATATTTCACCAAGACCCAACTATCAGGTTTGCTTCCTGTCTTATGCAATCCGAGGAAAAACTCGTTTTATTCTGAAAGTGACAGTTTCAGAGAGCACTGTGAAACCAATTATCGTAAAATATCACAATATCCCCTCTATCTATATACGTAGACAAGGATACACTGGCGGGGCCACCTATGAAGAAATCATTGAGATGAGCTTGAAAAGTCAGAAGAGCCAGTTCGATGCCATCTATAGCGATGAAGAATATAATCGCAGCCAGTTCTCTGATCTTTGGACTTTCTTCGAAAATCACCGGGGAAAGGAGAGCGAGACACTTTCGGACAAAGCGCTCAGATCCATCGGATTTTTTGATGAAGATCTTCATTTGAGCAACGGGGCCCTATTGTTTCAGGATGGATATCAGGATGGAAAGACGCTGGTTCAATGCTCTGTCTTTTCGGGTTTCAATCGCGGGAGCGAGCGGCTGGTGACGGTGAATCGATATCAAGGAAATATTCCTAATTCCATCGAATACATGATGAGCTTTGTTCA
The DNA here is from genome assembly GCA_017464305.1 of Clostridia bacterium. Taxonomy (GTDB): domain Bacteria; phylum Bacillota; class Clostridia; order Christensenellales; family Aristaeellaceae; genus Aristaeella. The sequence continues at coordinate 13,613 of JAFUDS010000044.1, forward strand.
ACAGCGGATGAATCATTCCATGATCAAGCTTCCAACATCTCGGGTGGATATAGACGCTTTTCCGCTGCGTGCATTGTTTGAAGGCGTCGTCAATGCAGTTGCCCATCGAGATTATTTTCTGGATGGAACACAAATTCAACTGGACATGTTTAGAGACCGTTTGGAAATTTCTTCCCCAGGTGGATTTTACCAGGGGAGCCTGATTGGAAAAACATATGATTTGTCCTCCATTATTTCAAAGCGGCGCAATGAAGTAATCAGCGCGGTGCTAGTCAAATGCCATGTGATGGAAGCTGCTGGTACAGGTTTTGACAAAATCAGCGAAGCATATCGGGATGCAGATAATAAGCATAAGCCATATATCAACTGTCAATCTGACCATTTTACGCTCGTGCTTCCTGATTTGACCTATGAGGAAGGCATCGACAATCGTATGGAAAACCAACTGATCTATCCACCTATCGAGAATGAAAGCAAATATGATAAGCCTATTCTCTCTTATTGTTACGCGCAATCCAGAACGCAAAAGGAGATCGCAAACGAACTAAAAATCAGCACATCAACCTATTTACGGGAAAAAATCTTGGGCAGACTTGTGGAACAGCAGTATCTATTATGCAACAAAAATGGTAGAGCTCTATATTATCTGACGAATACGGAGATGGTCCATCTACAATGACATACGAAAATGTTCCTATGGTCTGGTCTTCTAATAGCCTGATAAGGATCTTCGTTTTGGCCTGATATTCGCCGTGAACTCTTTATAGTTTACTGAAAAGTTAATTACTTTTGAGTAAATTCAAGGAGGCGAATATGCAGGATCGCGCCTTGATGACTTTGGTCAATCTTCAGCACGGCGTCATAGCATTTCTTCGCCCGCTCTCTGTCGCCCAGGCCGAAGCTGCCCAGGGCGATCAGATATTCGCAGTGAGCCCGGTTGCGGATGGAAAGATCCTCGTCAAATAATTGCAGATCAGGCAGGGACACGGCGAAATAGTCGATTTTCACTTGATCGTAATAATGCTTTTCGCCGTAGGAGATCAGTTTATAGAAACGGCTGGATGCCCTTTCGTGTCTTTCCAGCGCCTGATTGGCCAGACCCTGATACAGGATCATATCGGCGGGCTGATCGTTGTAATACATGGCGGATGCAGGCTCTTCATTTCCCGCAGCGGCCAGCTCCAGGTGCTGAATGGCTGCCGCTTCGTGGCCCAAGGCTCTTTCGGCCAGGCCCAGATAATAATGGATATTGTTATCCTTCGCCCCTTCCAGCTTCCCTTCTCCCAGGTTGTGCGGGAAAATCAGCGCCTTTTCCAGCAGTTCCTTGGCCTTCGCCGCATCGCCACTGTTCAGGGCCTGGATGGCCAACTGTGTAAGGGCTACGGCGTATTGCGTGGTTACCTTCCCTTCGCCACCCTCCCAGGGATGGAAGATGTGGACCATAATCAGGTCCAGCGCTTCCTGATACCGCCCCAGATCGTTGAGCAGGGCGCAGTATTCGGTGTACAGGTCATCCCGCTGGAAAGCTACCTCCTTGTGGGCTTCCAGGAAGGAGAAGCGATCTTCGACGCTGTAATTCAGCTTGCCATAGAGCTGATGCAGCTCCAGCAGGACGCGGGCGTCGGATTCATCCAGAGCATAGGCTTTTTCCATGCAGGCCTTGGCTTTTTCAGGATCGTTCCTCTTGTTGAAATATGCCAGGCCCAAATTTCGCCACACGGTGGGGAATGTATCATCCAGCTGGGCGCTCTTTTCCCAGCAGGCGATAGCGTCATCATACTGCCGCTTGTCATACCACAGGCAGCCCAGGTAGTAAGGCGCTTTGGCGTCCTTTTCGTTGTGCTGGATGGCAAACTGCAGCGCAAGAATATCCTCCAATTTGTTGGGGAAGCAGTAGAGGGAATCGGCTTCCGTGGCGTTGGTCAGGGCGTCCTTTGCATAAACGTTGTCGCCATTGAAGGCGGCATACAGCGCCAGATGATACCACACCATGGGTGTGGGGTTCGGGCAGCATTCCAGAATGAAGATGGCATCAGCGTAGAAGCCCGCTTCGGCGTAATCGATGGCGCATTCGATAAAGCTGCTGGCCCGGCCGTTCATCAGCTTCAACGCCTCTTCGATCTCGCCGGATTCGATGCGGGATACATAATCAAAGGCGTCCAGCTTCAAATTCTCTTCATACCAGCGCTCCGCCTCCAGGCTTTGGCCCAGGGCATCCAGGATCAGACCCTTCAGCGCTCGGGCTTTCAGGTTGTGATAATTCTTCACCAGGCTGTGCTCAACATGCTCCAGGGCCAGCTCATAATCTCCCCGCTTGCAGTCGATGCAGGCAATGTGATAATATCCCGTTTCCTGCTGGGCAGCCGTCCAGGTGGCCTTGAAGAAGGCATCGTAGGCGGCGTCATCTCTCCCCTGATATCGCAAGGCCAGGCCCAAATTAAGGTATGCTTCGCTGTCATAGGGATTGGGGTTTCGGCTGGTCATGCGCTGGATGGCGGCGCGGAAATAAACCTCCGCTTCTGCAAACTTGCCCCGGCGCAGCATCAGCGTCCCATAGGCGTTGTTGGCTCGGATATCGCCAGAATCCCGCTTCAGGGCTTCCAGATAATAGGGATCCGGCAGGTAGGTGGCGTGACGGTACTGCTCCAGGTGAATGCCGGTAAGGTATAGCTCTTCGTTGGTCAGAATCTCATTCGGCAGCTTGGCGGGAGGCATGGGATCGGGAATCTCTTCGATCTTCTTAGGCTGGGGCGTATAGTCCAGCAGCTTCCGTCCGCCGGAAGTGTATACAGCAAGGGTCAACTCCGTTTCGGGGACGCTGACTTCCATTTCGTCCTTCCATACATGGGTCGGGCTTACATCGGCGATTTGTTCATAGACGATTTCGCCCTTGGCCGTCAGCGTGATCCGGGCCTGTTCAAAGGGCTGGGTGGTGTATACGGTGATGGCCGCTTTGCCTTTTTCCACCTCCAGGTTCAGCACACACTCCTTGCTGGCATTCTTGACATATCCCGCGGCCTTGTAGGGCATGAAATACTGGGTAAAGGTCTTTTCCTCGAAGGGCTTGAGCCAGGTGAAGTCCGGCTGATTATCGCAGTACATGCCGGTCATGAGTTCGATATAGGGGCCGTTTTCGTCCGTCAGGTTCCGATCCCAGGCCTGGCCGAAGTCTCCGCAGCCCCAGGTCCATTGCTTTTTGCCGGGGGAGACATGATGATCGGCGATATGCAATATACCCGCTTCCACCCCGTAATCATAGCCACCCACAAAGTTGTAATCCGAATGAGCGCACATATAGCTGGTAGGCACGGAAATATTCTTATAGCGGCTGATGTCCACCCCCGCACCGTAATCATGCTTATAGTATACCCCGGTGGCGATGGGGAATTTGCTCACGTCCCGCTTGCCATGGTCGTACACGGCGCATACATCGGGTGGAAACACGGACTGCGTGTTGTCGTTCACCGCCACGGCGGGGTTGGCCCACCACAGGAAGGTCTGGGGCAGGTTGGTGCGATTATACAACTGTCCCTTGATTTCGATATACGCCCTGTCCGGGTACAGCGTGAAGGTCATTTTGCCCTTGGTGCCGTACATCTGATCTACTTCGGACAGCTCCACCGCCACGCTGCCATCCTCATTTTCCACGGTACGGAAATCAGTGGGCCCAAAGGTAGTGGGCCGGTGATGCTGAGGCCAGTTGAACTCGATGCCGCCCGAAATCCAGGGACCGGTCAGGCCCACCAGGGCGGGCTTAATGACCTCGTTATAGTACACGAAATCATATCCATTGGTCTTATCGTATGCTCGCTGGATGCGGCCACCCAGCTCGGGCAGCACCATGACCTTGATGTAATCATTCTCCAGCCAAACAGCGGTGTAGGGCTGATCCTCTTTTTCGTCCAGGATCTTGTCAATCACCGGCAGGGGGTACACCTTGCCGCTGGAACCCTGGTATACCCGCTTTTCCAGGAACATGGGATTTTTATCTGCTTTCCCGATGCCATAAGTGGGGATCAGGACGGTTTCTACACATACAGTTGCATTGCTCATTTGGCGCACCTCACAGTTCAATTTCATAGACAGGCTGGGTACGGACATTCTTCAGCTCCGCGATCAAGGAACGGGCTTCCTCATTCCGAGCGGCCATGGCAGATTCCACATGCACCTTTGCCCCCTCTCGGATAGGAGCGATGTACAGCGTCAGCGGCTGCTCCTGCAGCACCTCCGCATGCTCCTGCAGGCCGAATTCCCAGGTGTCCAGATTGGAGAAGTTGTCATGGACCATTTGATTCCCCAGGAATAAGGATCCGATATCGCCCTCATAGTCAATCTGAAGGATCACATCCTTTACCTGGGCGGGTAGCCCCTCCGGAAAACGGATCACATAACGCTGCGGCGCGACGGGTTCCGTTTGTACGGGGACGGTCACGGCCGCGGTGGACCGACGAACCACTCCCAGCGGGCCCTCCTGCCCCACTGGCGTTCCCAAACGTTCCGGCGGGTAGCAGAAGAGTATGTTCTCCTCGCTCCTGGTCTCCAGCCGCAGCCGGCCCTTCTCGTCCTCCAGCAGGGCCGCGTCAGTGAAGACCAGGCTTCCATCCCGCAGCAGGAAGAGCCGGTTGGCCATTTCCCGGGAGATGAGCAGTAGATCCACCTCCGCCGTCCCCTGGCGCACGGTCACCAGATGAGTCTTTGTCCCCTGGGGGCAAGAGGAATCTCCCAGAACCGTTACGCCTTCGTCCCACTGGAAGGCGCCGTCCATCCCCTCGGGAACCAGGAAGACATAGGTCGTCCGGCCCCCGATCTCCGTCCGCAGCACGGGCTGCGCATTCGCCTGCCGCAGCAGGATGCCGTCCAAGTCAAAATGGAAGGGAAGAATCGCGTTTTCTTCAGAAGCCATGCTGATTTCGATATCATAGACTCCGGAGGCAGTTTCGATCTGAACCTGCTGATGCTGGATCTCCGGCATGGTCAGGTGATCCTGAAAATTGTTCACAAACAGGAAGCCGCTTTCCCCGTCCGTTCGCACCGCGAAGCGAAGCGTCTCCGTATTCCGGGGGTTAATTTGGGACGCTCCTTCGGGCAGTGCGGTCTCCATGGGGGCCAACCGATCTCCGAAGAATCGAGTGAAGAAATGGATGCTCTTCAAGCGGCTGTAGGATTCCCGAATCTGGCCGAATTCTCCCAGCGCAGCCTGATAGTCGTAGCTCCGCTTCGGCACCTGTGCCTCGTTCAGATAGGCTCCCTGCTTTCCCAGCGGATTGGTGCCGCCCTGGAACATATAATATCCGATGAAGTTGCATCCGGAGCCCACCTTGATGTTCGCCAGAGCATCCACGCTCCGGTAGGGGTAAATGAACCGATAGTTATAGCAGCACATCATACCTGCCCCCATCTCGCAGCAGGCATAAGGCCGGGATTCCGGAGTGTATTCCGGCGTGAAATCATCCGTGCAGGTAACTCCATTCCGGTGATAATCCTGGTAGACATATTCCTCGGTGGCGGGATGCTCCCCTTGGCGGGAATAGAATAGCCAGGGCCGATAGGCATATCCGCCCCATAGCGGCAACACCCGGGGAGAATAGGCTGCGCCACCCCAGGCGGTTCCGGTAAAGAAGGCAGGGGTCAGCCCGCTTTCCAGTGCAATGTCTCGCAGCGCCAGGATGTATTTCTCCCCTTCGTCGCCCATGAATACCCATTCATTGGAGATGCCGGTCGTCATTTCCCACATGGCGGAGGAATGCATGTATTCATTATCCAGCTGCACGCCGATCACTGGACCGCCATCCTGATAGTACAGCCCTTGGGTCTGCTCCCCGATCTTTTCATACAGCCGGCGCACATAGGCCAGAAAACCGGGGTCCGTGGTCCGCACCTGGAAGGGCTTGCCATACAGCCAGTCCGGCAGGCCGCCGTTACGAACTTCGCCGTGATCGAAGGGCCCGACTCGCAGAATGACATACAGCCCATGCTTTGCACAGAGCTCGACAAACCGCCGCAGATCCCGCCGGCCGGTGAAGTCGAAGGCGCCTTCCTCCTCCTCGATATGGTTCCAGAAAAGGTAGGTCGCGATGACGTTGATGCCGCCCATGCGCATCTTGATCAGCTCGTCCTCCCAGCGGTCTGGCTCCATGCGGCTGTAATGGAATTCCCCGGAGACGGGAAAGAAAGGCTTTCCATTCCGCTCCATATAAAAATTGTTAAAGGACAGGCGCTCCCCTGAAGGGCTTTCACCCGAAAAATCCTCTCCCAGGGGATAGACCTTTCCCGGCTTCTCGTTTGTTAAATCCAGATGATATCTCATACGTACTTTCCTCCGCTGTTATCCCTTAAAATTGAAGGTATTATAACATGCATAGGGCTGAAATGCCACTAACGAATCTTGCGATACCATTGAGAAAAATTGCTAAATAGAAACTCAACGGTTAATTATCGGAATCGGCAGATCAGATTGGCGAACAGGGGCCTCCATTATATTGAAGTCTTTCTGTGAAAAAAGATATTTCCCCTTGAAATCCACCTAAAATATATGATAGCATGTTTCTGACAGAAGACGGGAATCGATAGGGCATCCGCCCGATTTCGTCTCCTCATTGCGCGAATGAGATGCTGATGAAAGTCTTCTTTGAGGGGCGGATGAGCAATCCAGCATTTCCGTAGGTATTTATTCTGCGATTTAACGATTTACATCGTTGGGAAATGGAGGGAACAGGGATGGAACATTATTTTGGAACGGCGACTTTCCCCAGATCACGTGCATTTTTTTGCTTTGACTGGGAATTTGCGTTGACGGACAGTCTGGATAGGCCGGAGGATTATACGCCATTCCGTCCAGTGCAGCTGCCTCATGACTGGAGCGTGGATTATCCCCTGGATGAAGGCGCGCCGAGCTGCGGCTCCGGCGGATATGCCCGCTGCGGCATCGGCTGGTATCGAAAGAAATTCTGCATTCATCCGCTTCCGCAGGAGCTGTATAGCCTTTATTTTGAAGGGGTATACATGAATTGTGATCTGTGGGTGAATGACCATTACGCTGGCGGGCATGTCAAGTGTGGCTCAGCTGGAAATCACACTCCTGGATGAGAAGGGAAATCTCGTTCCTGATCAAGATATTCCCGTTTCGCTGCATATCGAAGGCGGCGAATTGCTTGGAATGGATAACGGATTGCCGAGCGATCATACTCCCTATCGTAGTGAAAGCCGACACACATATCGGGGACTGGCCTTCGCGGTCATCCGTGCTCCACGGAATAGGGGATCCATCCATGTTTGTGTGACGGCGGAAGGATTATCTCCGGTGTGTATCGACATAAACGTAATCGAGGAGAAAGGGGACACATCACGTTGAAATCCATCGAGAAAAAAGTATCTTCCATTTCGGATTATTACGTTTTCTCCCCCAGCAAAACAGCGGAAAAGATATTTCTGTATCCTTTGCAATGCGGCGTTTTTACTTATGAGCCAGGATATGTGTTGAAGCGGAATTCTTTTGACAGCTTTCTCCTCATGTATGTTCAGAAGGGAAGCATGCTATTGGACTATCAAGGAAAATCGATTCCGGTACCGGAACGGCATTTCGTGCTCATTGATTGCTATCAATCTCACGGATATTCCACAGCGGACGGTGCTGAATGCCTTTGGCTGCATTTTGATGGGACGCTAGCGCGGGACTATTGTGAGCTCATCGTCTCCCGGCTGGGGAATGTGATCTTCATGGAGGAGGCTTTTCCGGTGCTTCGCAAGATGAGTACCATCCTCAAAGCCTTCGCGGATAACCGGCAGTTCCATGAGCCGCTGCTTTCCAAGTACATTACGGATATCCTGACGGAGTTAATGCTGTATACCCCGAGAGAGGGAAACATTCGAGATTATACACAGGCTGTGGAGCGGGCTATGATCTATATTTCGGAGCATTTCACCGAGAACATACCCGTGGAGCAGTTAGCCAGCATGGTAGGACTCAGCGCGTATCATTTCATCCGTGTATTTAAGCTGGAAACAGGCTATACGCCCCATGAATATATCGTCAATCGCCGCATGGCCTCCGCCCGATATCTGTTGAAATATACAGAATTGACCGTCAAGGAAATCTGCTTTAATACTGGCTTCTCCAGTGAGAGTGTCTTCTGCAACGCTTTCAAGAAAAAACATGGCTTGACGCCCCATCAATACAGGTCGAGCGAAACCTTGCCGAATATTTGATTGTGAATCGTTGGGATGTATCGATCAGGAAGTTAGGCTAATCAATCACCCGGAGAAGATCGTCAACAAGACCTTTCTGGCCATGATGGAGGAGCTTGGATATGATGTGCGGCTGACTTATGAGAAGCGGGAAACCGCTGAGTAAAATCGGAATTTAATGGAAAGGAGTTCCGTTGAAATGAAAAAGATATTCTTTCTTTTATTGGAATTTGCTTTGCTTGTTTCTTTATGTGCATGTTCTCAACAGAACTTGGAAGATATGACTCGTGGAACCGGTGATGGGTATGCAACCATAATATGGGATGATAAGACTTATGTACCATACGGTGCTTTAAGCGATTACGGCGAAAGAGGAAAACAAATCGGTATTGTAGATGGAGATAAGGATGATAAAGTTTACGAATGTAAGGGATATTCTACAGACAAATGGATTGTAGAAAGTCTACCTCATGATGGTGCCATGTTATGGAAAGAAATATATGTTACCGACATTCCAGATGGGTGGCATTCAGAATACGAATGGAATCAATTAATTCCAGTTTCCTAAGATGAGCGGTGGGAACGATGAAGCAGATATCGAAGAAGGAATATGAGAAGTACCAGCAGTACCTGACTGACCAGCTGCACGGCAGAATTCTGACGCCGGACGGGCTCCAGACCCGGCGTTATACGGTGACCATTTGTTGATGTGGAGGTTTTAATGCTTATAGCGGCAATGACTTTTCGACTCCATGCTCCTTGGGTGCATAGCCTAAAGGAAAAAAGGATGATCGTCAAAAGCCTTATTGCTCAGTTGCAGAACCGGTTTCATGTGTCTGCGGCGGAGATAGATGAGCAGGACATTCATCAGATC
>JAFUDS010000045.1 GCA_017464305.1 Clostridia bacterium
GATTACTATTACAAGAAATATAAGATTGGACCGGTGGATGCTCTGACCCGTACCATGGTACGGGTCAGAGGGTCTTATGCTTTGGAAGTAATGTTCAAGGATTATCCGCAGGAGATTTATGTGGCCCGGAAGGACAGCCCCATGATCATAGGGATTTCTGAGGGAGAAAGCTACATCGCCTCCGATGTGCCAGCGTTGTTGAACTACTGCCGCTCAGTATATTATATCGATAATTTGGAGCTGGCCAGAGTTCTGCCGGGAGAGATCCATTTCTTTGACCTGAATGGAGATGAAATACCGAAGGAAGCGACGGAAATTACCTTTTCTGTAGAGGCGGCGGAGAAGGGTGGCTATGAACATTTTATGATGAAGGAAATCCATGAACAGCCACGGGTGATCGCGGATACGCTGCATTCCGCTGTACAGGATGGAAGAATTGATCTGGGAATTCCGGAGGAAACTTTGAAGAACATCTCCCAGATCTACATCGCGGCTTGTGGGAGTGCCTATCACGTGGGCGTGATTAGCCAGTATGTGCTGGAAGAACTGACGAATCTCCCGGTCCGGACGGAACTGGCCAGCGAATTTCGATATCGGAAAACGAATCTGGATCCTGATGCGTTGGTAGTTGTAATCTCCCAATCAGGAGAGACTGCGGATAGTCTGGCAGCACTGCGACAAGCGAAAACCAAAGGGTTAAAAACACTGGCGATCGTCAATGTGGTGGGCTCCTCTATTGCTAGAGAAGCGGATTATGTGTTTTATACGAAAGCGGGTCCGGAAATCGCGGTGGCAACGACAAAGGCTTACAGTGCTCAATTGGTTGCCATGTATCTCTTTGCATTGAAGATAGGCGAAGTACGGGAAACAATTGAAGACATGGCGAAATACCTACAGGAATTGGAATCACTCCCGGGGAAAGTGGAACGTCTGCTGGATGACAAGGAACGTTTGCAGTGGTTTGCTTCCAAGCTCAGCAACACCAATAGCATCTTCTATATTGGCCGGGGATTGGATTACGCAATTTGTCTGGAAGGTAGTCTGAAGCTCAAAGAAATTAGCTATATTCATTCCGAGGCTTATGCGGCGGGAGAACTGAAGCATGGCACCATCAGCCTGGTGGAAAAAGGGACGATGGTGATCAGCAGCCTGACGCAGCCGGATTTATATGAGAAGACTGTCAGCAATATGGTGGAGGTCAAGAGCAGAGGCGCGGCATTGGTAGCTATCGCCAGCTATGGATATTATAGTATAGAGGATTGTGCGGATTTTGTGGTGTATATTCCTAAAACGCTCCCAGTTTTTGCGGCGAGCCTGGCGGTGATTCCTATGCAGCTGCTGGCATATTATGCCGCGGTGGCCCGAGGAGAGGATGTGGATAAGCCTCGGAATCTGGCAAAGAGTGTAACGGTGGAGTGATTCCTATTCCTCAATCAGCTTTTTTTTACTGAAAAAATAGCTACTGAAAAAATACACTACTAACACAATGAATACCGTTGACAAGCGTTTTCTGATGGTGATAGTATTCCAAACGAAAGGCAAGGGAGCCTATTGGTTTTCCTTGCTTTTTTATTTCCTTTCCAGGGCAGATCATGCCAAAGGGAAGAAAGGAGCAGCTCATGATTCCGAACACGAACTATTCACAGCTGAAAGAATCCTATCTCTTTTTTAATATTGCGCAAAAGACGAAAGCATGGCAGGATCAGCATCCAGGACAACGATTGCTGCGTATGGGCATTGGGGATGTCAGCCTGCCGCTGTGTCCTGCCGTAATTTCCGCGCTCCATGGAGCAGTAGAGGACCAGGCGAAGGAAGGTTCTTTCCATGGCTACATGCCGGAATGCGGTGCTCCCTTCCTCCGGGAAGCTATCGCGGCTCATTATCAGACCAAAGGGGTAGAGATTGATTCGGAGGAAGTCTTCGTATCCAGTGGTGCCAGTGATGAGTTGGGAGATATCCTGGATCTTTTTCAGCGGGGCCAAACCGTGGCGATCATGGAGCCCGCTTACCCTGCCTATGTGGATGCGAATCTGATGGCTGGAAATCGTATTCTGAAGGTGGAAGCCAGCCAGGAACAAGGTTTTCTTCCACTGCCGGAGGAGGGACTGGAGGCTGATCTGATATATATCTGTTCCCCCAATAATCCTACTGGAGCGGCTTATAACCGGGAACAATTGCGCAGATGGGTGGATTTTGCGAACCAGAAGGATGCGGTGATCCTGTTTGACGCGGCTTATGAAGCTTTTATCGAGGATCCGGAGGTGCCTCATAGCATATTTGAAATCGAAGGGGCCAGAACCTGTGCCATTGAAATCTGCTCTCTTTCCAAGACTGCGGGTTTCACCGGTACCCGGTGCGGATATACGATTATTCCGAGGCAATTGACCCGGGGTGGAATGAATTTTCGGCAGATGTGGATTCGCAACCGGACGACGAAAACCAATGGCGTTTCCTATATCATCCAGAAGGGAGCCGCTGCTGTGTTTACTCCGGAAGGACAAGCCCAGATTCAGGAAAATCTTCGGATATACAAGGAGAACGCGAAAACATTGATGCGAGCCTTGGACACAACCGGAATTTGGTACACTGGAGGAAAGAATGCTCCCTACATTTGGATGCGCTGCCCTGCGGGGATGGACAGCTGGGCTTTTTTTGATCTTTTACTGGATCGTGCCCAGATCGTCGGTACACCTGGAGAAGGCTTTGGAGCTTGTGGCCGGGACTTCTTCCGGTTTTCAACGTTTAGCTCCCCGCAGGATACAGTGGAAGCGGCCCAAAGGCTTGCGCGTTTGCTATGAGGATGTATGTGACTTTGCTATATTTTCCGTAACTTCATCTCTCAATGACTCTACAAAGGGAGGCCTCTTCTCTTCTGAAATACGGGGACGGTCTTTTTCGTTTCAGGGATGAATACAAATCGAGAACTAAATCGCACAATTTCAACAGGTAAATCTGGCTGTGATTAGAAAAACTATTGGTTCCTTATCAAAGAAATGATTGAGTGATACAAATATCTATTGCGCGATTTGACGAATTACTCTGCCATAGATGATGTAGGAAATGATGACATTGAGAATATCCGCGACAGCTTGGGTCCACACGATGCCAGTCATGCCAAAGAAATGATCCAGCAGGAACAGGATAGGGATATTGAGTCCGATTTGACGAATGGCTGCCAGCCAGAAGGATTCCTTTCCCCGGTTCACCGCCTGCATGAAATTGACCATGTTAAAGCTGAGAAACATGAAGGGGGTGGCGAAGCATCTGGCCCGGAGAAAATCAGTGCCCAGGGCGACGGTCTCCGCATTGTTTATAAACGCGGAGATCAGTTCATCTGCGAAGACATAGTACAGCAGGACGCTGATGGCGGCGATGACAAGTCCCGCGACCCGGGCCGCGGTAAAGAAGGCTTTCATCCGCTTGATATCTCCCGAAGCGAAGTTATACGCAATGAGAGGGATCATTCCCAGGCAAATTCCGATGCCGATGTTCAGCGGGAAGCGCTCCACCTTCTGCACGATACCGATGGCGGCCAGCTCCAGGTCTCCGTGGGAGGCGGATAACCGATTGATTACGATGTTTGTCAGATCAAACAGGAACACGCTTAATGCCGCGGGTACCCCGATGGAAAAGATGTTCCTTCGGGATTCCGGACGAATGCGCTCCAGCCGCTTTGGCAGCGACAGGACAGAATCGGTTCGGACACGCCGGTATACCAGGATGAAGTACCCGAGGGAAACGAAACTGGAAAGCATGGTCGCGATGCCAGCGCCCATGACCTGATAGCCATCCGGCAAGATCAGGAACATGAAGAGGGGATCCAACGCGATGTTCAGCACGCCTCCAAAGCTCATGCCGAAAGCAGCCTCCCGGGAATATCCTACATTCCGCAGCAGAAAGGACATAGCGGTATTGACTACATTGGCCAGTCCACCAATCACCACCACAAATATCAAATACTGCCGGGCAAAACCGATGGTGTTATCGCTGGCACCCAGCAACCGCAGCAGGGGATCCATGAAAACAAGGCAGAGCAGGGAGAAGATGAGGGCGAACAGCGCGGCAATGACCAGGGTCCAGGAGGCGACACGTTTCGCTTCCTCCTCATCCTTTTGGCCCAGCAGGCGAACCACCAAGCTCCCGCCGCCAACCCCGAAGAGATTTCCCAGCGCACCGGCCATCAGGAAGACAGTTAGCACCAGGGAGGAGGCCGCCACCATATATGGATTCCCGGTCCGCCCAATAAACCAGGTGTCCGCCATGTTGTAAATCAGCGTGATCAGCTGGCTGATGATGGTCGGAATGGCCATCCGGGTAAGCGCCTTGGAGACGGGCATCCGTTCAAACAGTTCTGTTTTATCATTCACCATTTTGATTCATTGCCTTCCTGTGAAACGGAGGGACGGTCTTTTTCGTTTCACGATTTTACCAAATAATATCAGAATTCACTAAATATAAAGGAATACCTGGCTCGGAGAGGAGGGGCGCTTCCATTTCTTCCGCTTCAAGCTTCTTCAGCTGAACTGTTCTGCTGATAGTGGCCTTTGATACTCCTGTCAATTTGGAAATCTGACTCATAGAAAGCTTTTCCTGATAGAGCCTGCGAACATAATCCTTTCGTGTGGATTGATCAAGGAGCTGGAATTCTTCAATAGATTCACATTGCGTTATTCTTTGCATGATTGCTTTAGCTGAGTCATCCCGCAGACGCCAATCATGATCTTGCTCATCCATCACGGTGTCTTCGTTGCTCTGATTGACAAATTCAATCAGTATTTCTCTGTTGCCGAAAAGATGAATGGCAAATTCTGTGTCGGTTAACGTGCCTTGTCCGGTTTTGTAAGCTAAATAGCTGCTCCATCGATAGATCCCAAGGCTGTTTTCAAGGCCTGCCTTCATGGGGTTTTGAAGAATGTACCGCAGAACGGTCATATAATACTGCTCCGTTTCAACATTTTCACTTCGGAAGCGATCTTGAAACAAGTGACCTGACCGAAGATATTTTCTGTTGAACCATATGGCGTATCTTGTACCAATCCTTTTGAAAATCATATCCAAACTTTCATCTGTGGGTTCTATTAGCAGATGAATGTGATTGGACATTAACGCGAATGCATGCAATTTGAATCCAGATATTTCCTTACATTTCCTCAACACGGTCATAAAATAATATCGATCTTCATCTTCTTCAAAGATGTTCTGGCGATTGACTCCGCGTAGCATGACATGATATATATTAGTTCTGCTTAATTTCCGGGCTGTTCGTGGCATATTCATCACCTGTGTCTGTAATAATGCTTCGATGAGGGGCTTAATTCCATACTTTGAAGAACAGAAAAAATAGCTTGGCCGAATCATGAGGAAGGGCCCCTGAATTGAACTCCATCATCATATCACAATTTCTTTAGTAAAGGAAGATGAAACGAAAAAGACCGTCCCTCTGTTTCACTGGTTCAGTTCATGAAGCTGTTTGATTCCAAGCACGGTTGCCGGAATCCGGTCGTTCGGCGACAGGTTTGACAGAACCACAACCGCTGTCCCGGTTGCGGGGCAGAACCCGAGATAACTGTTGTAATGTCCGGTGCCGCCATTGTGCCAAATATAGCCGTCTTCGGTGTCAATCATCCAGGCCATCCGGATTTCATCTATATGGATTCCCATCATCAGCGAACTTTCTGTCGATGCGTTGATCACTTTCAGGCTTTCATGACAATCCGAAAAGGGTGAATCCACATCCATCTGCATCTGCGCATAGGCAAGCATATCCACTATGTCGGAAGTTAGTGCCCCCGCCGACAGATAGCCATCATTCGCCTCCCAGGCCCAAAGGTTTCCAAGGTCTCCGCTTTGATCCGAAATCTTCGTATCAGTCAACCCCAGGCCATTCCGAACATAATCATTGACCAGTGCGGTGTAGTTTGTCTCGTAAACTGATTCCAGCACAAGACCCAGGACCGCAAATCCATAATTGGAATACTCAAAGCCGTAATGATCTCGGTTCATATCCAGGGTTGTTGCTTTATTCAGAACCATTTCCCGGCTGATGCCGCGGAAGCTGTTCCGTCCTCCGAGGAAGTTTCCGATCATCGGTGTTTCAAAATAATATCCTTTGTATCCCGAGGTGTGCGTCAGCAATTCGAGGATCGTAGGATAATGCTTTCCTTCCGGCAGCGGGAGATAAGTGTCGATCGATGCGTTCAGATCCACTTTTCCTTCATGGATTGCCTGGTTAATCAGAGCAGCTGTAAATGTTTTTGTCAGTGATCCGATTTCATAGGTATGAAGCTGCTTGGGCAGTTCCCGCCCGTTCTCTCCGTATACTGTCCAGGACGATTGTCCACCCTGGATGATCCCGACAGTGATTGCGGCATCTTTCTTGTCCCGCGTGGTATATTCGAGCGCTTCCCGGAAGGTCATTCCGGGCACCTTCGCGTTCTGGGATTGGCCGTACATCTTGAGTCCGGTTATGACCAGAGCTACACATAATACAAGTGATAGAAGAACGATGACGATCCGTTTTTTTCTTGATTTACGTTTCTGTCTCATCTTTGTTCCTTTCTATAAGCCATTCGCTCTGATTTCGGGACATCAGAAAAACTGGAATTTATCTTTTCAATAACATTCTTGCCTCAACGACCGGAGAGCCGAGGTCAAGGATTTCCTCTCTGCCATCGAAACGGTATCCGCATCGCTCATAAAACTTAATCGCTCTCTTGTTGTCTTTCAATACCCAAACCGCAATTTCAGGATAGTCTGCCAACCGAGAAAGAGCCGCCTGCATCAAGCGATATCCGACACCTTGTCCATAATATCCTTCCAAAACATATATAGCAAAAACCTCTCCGGTGTTTTGGAGTTCATCATTACGATATTTTCCATAGCCGACAAAGCCAACAACAGCATCACCGTCTTTTGCGATGATTATATTGTCAGTCCAGCGATAAGCTATACTTTCGCACTTATCCAAAGTCAGCGTGTCAAGATACTGCTGATCGACGATGCCAGGATATGCTTCTTGCCATGATTTCCAATGGACGTAAGCTTTACCTTTAATTTCATCGTCAGTTGCCATCTTTTTTATCGTGATATCCACAGACAATTTCCTCCGCTAAATCCCGAGTTATTGGCCTAATGGCCAATACAAATATAGCATGGAACAGCGGGTTTTGGAAGGTAGAATTCGTTATAAATACCGCCAATCCAGCCTGATGACTGTCTTCATCACCGTTCCCGTCCAACTGAAGGTATATAGATTCGTCTTCTCTTTGTAAACATATCGTGGTAAAATAAGGGTGCCAGTTTGGAGCATAAAGACACAAGCCGGTTGGCAGTCCGGCGCGGGAAACCGTAAGTAGCCCTCCCTCTCGTGGGTCGTCCCTTGCTCCATAAACGGACTGGCAGAACGGGAGGGTGTGTGATGCCAAGCATTACACTAACGGTTTTCTTTGACGGCCAGTTCTGGGTTGGCATTTTCGAGCGGTTAGACAACGGCAAACTGACAGTTGCGCGTGTTGTCTTCGGCGCTGAGCCTAAGGATCAGCAGGTGCAGGAAATGGTACTGCGCGATTTTGATAGGCTCCGATTCTCTCCGCCAGTGGAAGGAGTGAAAATGCAGACCATCGCATCCAATCCTAAGCGCAGGCAGCGACAGATTGCCCGCTCAAACGAAAAGGGTGCCGGAACCAAGTCCCAGCAGGCGATGAAGCTTGCGCAGGAGGAAGGCAAGGCTGTGCGGAAGGTGCGAACCAGACAGCAGCGTGAGGCCGAAGAACAGCGCAAGCATGATCTTCGTGTCGAAAAGAAGAAAGCCAAGCATCGTGGGCATTAGCCTATGAAACACGGGGACGGTTTTTTTCGTTTCATGAAACAAAAAAGACCGTCCCTCTGTTTTATGCAAAATAGTTCACCTCCAACAAGGGAAAAAGAAAGCGCCGCATGATAAAACGCCGGGTTAAATATTCATCTCGGCAATCTGGAATTTAGCAGTTTAATACAATATGCACAGCTTCATTGATGATTTCCTCCAGCGCATTTGTGCCGTCAATCACATAATCGGAGGAAGGCAAAACGGTTTCAAGCATATGAACGTAAGCAGCCCTTGCGTATTTCAAGTATACATTCATTTCGTTGCGGATGTCGTCCGCGGAAGCCGCTTTCATATCTCGAAGCACCCGGCGGGCCATGGCGATATCTAACGGGGTATCAATAAAAATGCAGCAGTCCAGGTCATCTTTCATCATTTTATTCAGGTAGGCAAAGGGATAATCTAACAGCAGGTAATCATAGGCTCCGCTGTTCCTCGTCTTCTCAACATCTGTCTTTAACGGAGATAAGTCCCACACGTTATAATCCGCGCCCTCAGATACCCACTTGTAATAATCTTCGACTTCTCCGTCAAACGAATAATCATCAAAGTGAAGCGATGCTGTTCTTGGCAATCTGGCTTTCATTGCATTTACGACGGTTGTTTTACCACCGGCCGTTACTGCTCCGATTGCTATGACTTTCATAGTATGCCCCTCTCGTCGTAATTTGTCGAAATGGATTCATCTTTGTGGCTCGTCCCGCTACTTCCTTCGCCGTGCCTGAATGTCGGCGTTGACATGCCATGTGCCATCGTCCTGCACGGTGATGTTCTGCCAGCGAAAGGCGTCCTGCGAAATTTCCGTGAACACCCATTTCCACTTTTTGCTCCCGTGGATTGAACCGACAAGCATACCGTTCTCCTTCACGAAGGTGAGCCGCGTGACGGAGGAGCCGAAGGTGGAATAGCTGGCATCGTAGCATTTTTTCTTCGCGTTGAACAGCCGCACGGTGACGCCGTATTCGCCGTCAGGTCGCGGGTTTGTCTTTCGCGTCTCGCGAGAGGGGCAGATGAATATGTCCTCAATCCCCGCGCCATCAAGGATGCGCCGGAACAGCCATTCGCCCTGCACGTGCGTGGGGTTGGGCCTGTCCAGCCTGTAAATGAAATCAAAATCCCAATCTCCAATCAATGGAGCAAACCAATCATATGCGTCCGGAATCTTGTCTGTTTTGGGACTGAGCAAGGCGGCTGAAAATGTATCCATCGTTATTACCCTCCGTAGTGAAAGATATTCCTGTTGCGAAAAATCCGGAGTTATCGGCCTAATGGCCAATACAAATATAACATGAAATCGACCTAATTTGAAGGTGGAATCCTTTATATGCCGCTAATTCGGCCTGACGACTGTCTTCATCACCGTTCCCGTCCAACTGAAGGTCTATAGATTCGTCTTCTTTTTGAAACACGTGAAACACGGGGACGATATTTTTCGTTTCATGAAACAAAAAAGACCGTCCCTCTGTTTCAGAAGTAGACGTTACTTTTGCAAATGAGGAGGAACCATTTTCCCGAAAATCGAATGTAACGAAATGTTGACTTCCGCGTCTAATCTGTGAAATCTGACCGAAGGGAGGTGGGGAAGTGACACGGGAACAATGTGCCCGGCTCTATGAGACCTGTTATATGCGGGTTTTCTCCTATGTCATGACCCTGGCCGGGGATCGGTCGCTGGCGGAAGAGATTACGCAAGAAACCTTCTACCGCGCCTTCACCCGTCAGCGGGATTTCCGGGGAGAATCGGATGAAGTCACCTGGCTGTGCGCGATCGCTAGAAACCTTTTCGTGGATGAAAAGCGAAGGCAGAGCCGGCGAGGGCAGATCCCTAAGGAAATGTCTGACCCGATAAAAAGCGTGTCAAAAACTGTGGAGGATCGGGATTCCTCCTTCCGAATCCATCTGGCGCTGCACGCCCTGGAGGAACCATACAAAGAGGTGTTCGAGCTACGGGTATTCGGAGAGCTGAGTTTTCGGGAGATTGGCATGATATTCGGAAGGACTGAAAACTGGGCCAGAGTCACTTATCACCGAGCCAGGATCAAGTTAAGGGAAAGGATGGGCGAAGTATGAAAATAGATTGTGAGATCATTCGGGATCTGCTACCGCTGTATGTGGACGATATCTGCAGCGATCAAAGCCGACAGGCGGTCGATGAACATCTACGGGAATGCACCGAATGCAAGAAGATGCTTCATCAACTGCAGGCGACGGAGATTGAAACGGATTTGCAGGCAGAAAAACAGGATGTCATCAGCTATGGTGTTCGTCGATTCAAACAGATGACCGCAAAAACGGGAATCACCACCTCTGGATTGCTCATGATCCCCCTGCTGGCGCTGCTGCTGATCAATTTGATAGCCGGGTCCCAGCTGGGCTGGTTCCTGATCCTGCTGGCATCTCTGGCGGTGGCGGCCAGTGTGATTGCCGTACCGATTTTAGCGCCAGAAAGCAAGCTGTTCTGGACTCTGTGTGCCTTTACTGCCAGCACGGAGCTGCTGTTGGCGGTGATCTGTCTGGTATCCCGGGGAAATTGGTTCTGGATTGCTGGCAGCGCTGTGCTGTTCGGGCTGGCTGTTTGTTTCCTGCCCTGGGCGATTAAGGCAAAGCCGCTGCGGAAGTGGGTGGGCAACAAGAACCGGGCGCTGATTGTTTTGACCGTGGATGGACTTCTCTTTCTGAACATGATGACGGCAATCATGCTCTATCGGCGGCATGGTTTCAGCTTCTGGCCAACGGTCGGCATCGTCGCGGGAGTTACCCTCCTTGGACTTTATGTAAAGAAACACCGGAGCTAATGAAACGGAGGAACGGTATTTTTCGCTTCATAAATACAACAGGAGTACAGTTTATCCCATTGACAGGGGCAATTCGTCGGTGATAGTATTCAGGGCGAAAGGCAAGGGAGCCTGATGGTTTCCCCTGCCTTTTTGTTTATTTTGGTTTGCGGAAGAACGGAGCGCGCTGATATCTCGGCTTTATGGCTGGCGGAAAGAAGAAAAAGCGCTCATTTTATCCTATGGGGGAGGTAGGACAGATGTGCTGTATCGCGGGCGGAATCGGAAAGGGTATTACGCGGGAAAAGATGCTTCGAGCCATGGAGAAAACTGTTTCCAGAGGGCCGGATATGGAGCGGCTGGAAGCCATTCCCGACGGATTTCTGGCCTTTCAGCGGCTGAGCATCATGGGATTGGACGAACGGGGCATGCAGCCCTTTCATTTGGGGCAAAGCCTGGTAGCCTGCAATGGCGAGGTCTATGATTTTCGCCCGCTGCGGGAGCGCCTGGCTAATCATTATGAATTTCGCAGCCAGAGCGATTGCGAGGTACTGCTGCCGCTGTATCAGGAATACGGGCTGGAAATGTTCCGATGCCTGGACGCGGAATTCGCCCTGATCCTATGGGATGGGGAGCAGAATAAACTGATTGCGGCCAGGGATCCCATCGGCATTCGCCCCCTGTATTACGGGACAGTGCCGGAGGGCGGCATCCTTTTCGCCAGCGAGCCCAAGATGCTGGTGGGTCTGTGCCCTCAAATTCTCCCATTCCCGCCGGGCCACTATTGGGTGGACGGAGAGTTCATTCCATACGCGGATCCCGCCCATGTGGACCAGTTCCGGATGATTACGGAAGCGGAAGCGGAACGGAATCTGCACGATCTGTTGATAGATGGAGTCCGCAAGCGGCTGGATGCGGACGCACCAGTGGGATTCCTGCTGTCCGGCGGACTGGATTCCTCCCTGGTCTGCGCTATCGCGGCGCGGGAGCTGAAAAAGCCGATTCGCACCTTCTCCATCGGTATGGATCTGGATGCCATTGATCTGAAGTATGCCCGGCAGGTGGCGGAATATATCGGCAGCGACCATACGGAGGTCATTATCTCTCAGAAGGACGTGCTGGAGGCGCTGGGGCCAGTCATTGCGCTGCTGGGCACATGGGATATCACCACCATCCGGGCTTCCATTGGAATGTATCTGGTGTGCAAGTACATTCATGAGCATACGGATATTCGGGTGTTACTGACAGGGGAGATCAGCGACGAACTGTTTGGATATAAGTATACCGATTTCGCGCCGTCTCCCGCGGATTTCCAGCGGGAAGCGGAAAAGCGGATTCGGGAATTGCATATGTATGACGTGCTGCGGGCGGATCGCTGCATCTCTGTAAACAGCTTGGAAGCCCGGGTTCCCTTTGGAGATCTGGCCTTCGTTCGCTATGCCATGAGCATTGATCCTGCTTTGAAGATGAATCGGCATGACATGGGAAAATACCTGATTCGGCATGCTTTCGCGGAGGATCATCTGCTTCCGGAGGAAATCCTCTGGCGTCAAAAGGCTGCTTTCTCCGATGCGGTGGGCCATTCCATGGTCGATGATCTGAAGACCCTGGCGGAGGAAACCTATTCAACAGAAGAATTTGAGACACGCAGACAAAAGTATGCGTATCGGCCGCCCTTCACTAAGGAGAGCCTGCTGTATCGGGAAATCTTTGAAAAATATTATCCCGGGCAGGCGGAGATGATCAAGGACTATTGGATGCCAAACAAATCCTGGCCTGGGTGCGATGTGGATGATCCCTCAGCCCGGGTGCTAAAGAACTACGGAGACAGCGGGAAATGAAACAGTGGGACGGTCTATTTCTCTGCCTGGGTATCGCAGTCATCGGCGCGATACTGTGGCGCAGAAATCGCATAGCTGCTCCAGCTGGTCAATGATCAGATCCTCCTGGCCGGTGGGCAGGACGCAAGAATCCGCTGGTTGATAGAGGATGGCGAGCACGCCCGCGTCCTTGCCGCAGCCGATATCAATGCTTCGGTCGCCGATGTAGGCGGTTTCTGCGGGATCCAGATGATATTTCTCCACCAGATATCGAACCCCTTCGCCGGAAGGCTTCGGGGCGAAGCCGTTCTCCCAGGTTACGACCTCCTGGAAGAATGGGCTGAGATGAAGCCGGTCCAGCAGAGTCGCGGTGGAGGCTCCCCGATGGGTATACACAAAATGCTGGCCGCCCTGTTGCTGCAGTTTGCGCAGAACGGTCTCCGCGCCAGAGATCAGCTGAATTCGGTCATCTTTTTCATGGCTGATGCTGCGGTATTGCGCGTACAGCGCTTCGTAATCCTCCCCGGTGCGGGAGGAAAGCTGCCGTAAGTATCCGGAAACAGAGCCAGTCTTCACCTGGCGAAGAATCTCCTGTGCGGCATCCTTCACGCCAGCGCTGGCTGCTACGTCTACCAGGCTGGATACAATCACGTCATAAGAGTCAATCAAGGTTCCATCTAAATCCCAAATGTAATTCATGCTAAACATACTCCTCGCGCAGTCATGCTGGATGATTCCGCACCGCCTGTAACCATGGATGCGGGGCTATCATACCAACAACGATCCAAATGCGCAAGCGTTTGAGTCAAGCAGGAGCATCCAGGAAAAACTTGCCAAAACTATAAAAGCCGGGTTGCCCTTTGGGGGCAACCCGGACGGCTGTGAATGTCTTTACTCCGCGAACAGGGGATACAGGGCCGTCGCCAGCTCTCCCCGGGTCAGCGGGCGGTCCGCCGCGTCCGCGGGAAGGGTGCTGTCCAGCTCTGCGCCCGCCAGGGCAGAGAAGGTGGTGATAAACTGCTGATACATGGCGCCGGTCAGTTCAGTATCCACCGTCCAATCCCCGGGCAGCAGCCCGAATCCAGCCAGGGCAGGAACCGCTTCCTCCGGCGCGCCAGCCGGGCCGCCAATGGCCAGATAGAAGGCCGCGGCCAGGTCGCCCACCGTAGCGTTCTCTTCTATGCCGAAGGCCTCCTCGCTGCGGGCGGACATGATGCCGTTTTCGTACACAAAGCGGATGGCTTCGTAGCTGTCGCTGCCCTCCACTACGTCCGTCAGCTCGACCTGGGAGGTATCCTTGGCGCCGAAGGGATTATAAATCGCGTCGTATAGCTCTGCATTGGCGTTCACCGCTGCCGCGCTGCCGGCAGTGGAATAGTATCCGTTTTCCAGCAGCTTCTGATACAGCTCCGCGGAGGCCTGGACCGTCTCCGGGGTCACCGCCTTCAGCTGCCGCATCCATTCCAGCTTCTCCTCCTGAGCGATGCCGGACAGCAGATTGTCCACAGCGGCCACCGCTCCGGTCAGCTCGCCCGTGCCCTTCGCCAGATCTGAATAGGCGTTCATGATATATCCATCCAGGGTTTCCTGGTCCAGCTCCAGCGCGCTGACCAGCTCCGGCAGGGTGGCATAGAAATCAAAGGTTTCCTTTACGTTTGGGTCCCGATAGGTGATCAAGTACAGCCCTTGATCGCTCAGCAGGCCATGCCAGGGGGTATACACGCCGTACTGATCCCGCAGGACGGGGATCAGATAGGTATCTGTCACCAGGGTGGCCACCGCATTCAACCCCGCGTCAAATTCCTCCAGCCCCAGGGCGGCCAGGGAGGCGGCGATGCCGTTGAACTGTACATTGGTATCTGCAATGATTGCCTCCCGCTTCGCAGGAACCGGCAAATCATAGGTTTCCGGCTCGAAGGCTTCATTGGGCAGGGCGGCCAGGAAGGCGTCCGCCAGCTGTCGGTTCAGGGCCATGGTTTCCGCATCGCCAGCGAAGGCGGAGATGGCGCCATGGCTGTTCTGCATCCGGGTTTGGACAGCGGTCAGGCGCGCCATGACCTCCTCCGGAGCTTCCGTCATGGCCTGTTCTGTCGCCTCTAGGAAAGCATAATATTCCAGCAGGTTGATGTAGGAATAATACCGATACCGGGGAACATCCGCTCCCAGGGAGCGATACAGGGATACGCTGTAGGGGCTGCCATTGATGGAGGCGCGGACGGAGGCCTTCTCCGCCTGAAGCTTCTCCAGCACCTTGGCCGCGTCGGCAAACTGGGTGTGGTACAGGATTTCGTTCATCAGATCGTATCCAGTGGCCAGATCCTCCTCCACGGCGATCCAGCTCAGGTACAGCCAGGGCCGCCAATCCTCGCCCTTGCCCGTCATGGAGATGCCGATGGTTTTATCATACAGATACCGGCTGATCAGCACATCCAGCTCTTCCTTGGTGTGGGCGTCCGTATCCAGCTGGCCCAGCAGCCGGGTGAACAGGCGGAAGTAATGCAGATCCTCCTGGGGGATGCTCCGGGCGTCCAGATAGAGCATGGGCTCGCCGATGCCATCCACCCCGGCCAGGGCGTCGATGCGGCGGATGCCGTCCGCTCCGGTTTCGTCGGAAACCTCGTACAGCTGAATCTCCTCCGGCAGGCTCTCCACCGTCACGGCCTGCAGCTGCGCCACCAGGGCGGAGGCGTCATCATTGGCCTGTTCCGCGTTGCTGGCCTCCACGATGGCCGCCAGATCCTCCTCGCTCAGGGAAGCCTTCACCTGCGCCAGCTGCTCCGCCAGGGCCGCATCATGACGCTCCTTGCCGCCCACGTCGGGGGAGGTAACAGACAGGGTCCGCAAATCATTCTCCAGCAGCCAGGTCTGAATGGCGGCCTGATAGCTGCCATCCTGATTCCAGGCGTCCAGGTTGTCCAGCGCGGCGACGGAATCCAGATAAGCGAAGGGATCCCCCGTAGTAGCATAGTTGTAGGACAGGGAAGCGATGATGGAGTTAATTGCATCCCCGCTTTCGCCCACCAACTTGGTGGAAAGATTCAGGGAGGCCACGGCGCTGTCCATCATCTCCTGGGCAAAGCCAGTTTCCGCAATCTCCGCCAGCGCGGAATCCACAATTTCCTGGAAAACGGCCGCGTCCTCCGGGTTCAGGTTAGCCGCGTAGAAGACGATGGCATCGTCCGGCGCGGCCACCTCCCGACCGATGCTGAAGCTGCCGGAGGGCAGCGCCCGATCCAGGGCCTGCATCAGGGGGGAGGAGGACTCGGAAAGCAGCTGATCCAGCTGATCTACCACCAGCTCCTGGGACGGATCCTCCCGCAGGCCGGGACACACGAAATAATAGATGATGACGCTCTGATTCGCGGGATCGGACCCTTCTGCCACTGGGTACTGGAAGGCATAAGTGCCCCCCTCGGCGATCCGGGCGTATTCCGTTTCCTCAAAATGGAAATCCGCTTTCTCGTAGGGCGCGAAGGCTTCATCCAGCAGCGCCAGGAAGGCGGTGTAATCCTCAAAGCCGCCGTAGAGATAGGCCATGGCGTTTGAGGGATGATAGAACAGATCATGGTAGGCCTTTAGGTCCTCCCAGGTCATGTCCGGAATCGCGTCTGGATCGCCTCCGAACTCGTATCCAATGGAGGCGCCGGGGAAGGTAACCCGGTTGGCCTGCAGCATGGCATAGCGGGCCAGGGTGAAGGCACCCTGCATCTCGCTGTAGACCGTTCCCTCCAGGGTCAGATCGGCCTCCAGGCTGGGCAGACGATACCGCCAGGCCTCCGTGCGGTAGATGCTTTCATCCGTCAGAATGCTGGGATGGAGACAGCTGTCCGTGTAATAATCCGCGTATTTCAGCAGCTGCGCCTCGGACAGGGACGCGATGGGATAGCTGGTCATGGCGTCCGTGGTGTAGGCGTTCATGTAGGTGTTATAGGTCTGATACGCCAGATTCATGAACAGGGACGCGGAGGGATACTTCTCGGACCCGGACAGCGTCGCGTGCTCAAACACATGGGGCAGGCCCGTGTTATCGATAGGACGGGTGAGGAACGTCAATTGGAAAGCCCGATTGGTATCCTCATTGGCGATGTAGGTCAGCTTCGCCCCGGTCCGCTGATGCTCGAACAGCGCCACCTGAGCGTCGATCAGGGGAAAATCCCGGACCTCCTTCAGCTCAAAGCCGTGGACGACTTCGCCGATCTCCGGCAGGGGAACGGAAGCCTTTTTCGGCTCCTCCGCCAGGGCGGCCAGGGAGCCGCTCAGCAGGCACAGCGCCATAAGCAGCGCCAGGCCCGCTCGAAACCATTTTGTTCTTGTAACCATGAAACCTTTTCCTCCTTTTTCCGGGGCTTTTCCCCGGAATGCTCTTGGAATGAACCAAAGAAAATATATCATTCTGGAGGGCTCTTTTCAATGGATGAATTTGGGAAAATAGCGATGGCTATTTTGTCAGGGCCCCAACTATCTATAGGATGTTTTCACTCGAAAAACGCTGATAAAAGCTCCCCCGCGGGGCGGGGGAGCGAGAAAGCGGTTCATTCAGACGGGAGATTCCAGGGCCTGGTGTCCACATTTACAGGCACACCTGGATGCGAAACAGCCTCGGAAAGCATGATCCAGAAATACGCGTCCTCCAGCGCATGCTCCAGGGGATAGGGGGAGGGGCCACCGGCTAAATAATCCTTCATATCCAGTAGGAGGGAGGCGATGGCGAATTCATCCTGGACGGTATCCGGGGCGAGCTCAAAGAGCCAGTTTCGCCGCTTATCCCGCAGGGCTTGGGTGTCCAAGGCACGGTATTTCTCCTGGATCTCGGGTAGCAGGAAGAGTCGCTGGGGTTCGTTCCTTTCATCCAGCCAGGAAAGGAAGGTGTCGCTCCATTCGCCCCGGGTGCCCCGCAGGGTCAAATGACGGGAGCGGAGATAGGTTCGATATTGAATAGGGCTGAAATCATAAACTGCTTCCTTGCCGGACTGGAAGGAGATGTGGGCCAGCGTGCGGGTAATCTCCGCGGACTGGCCGGTATAAATGGCGCCATACCGTGAATCTGTCTCCACCACTTTGTCCTGCCAGGCGGTTCCCTGCAGGGTATAGGGCTCGCCAGGTTCAATCCCCAAGCCAAGCCAGATCAGGCTGGCGGCATGATAATCATGCACCAGGGAGAGGTACATAGAGGAGGGCTGGCCGATCTTTCCTTCCCGGACGGCTTTCAGCCCGGCAGCCAGCAGCGGCTGTCGGTGATACTGCTCGCAGCAGACGATTTTCGCGCCTTGCTGGCTCAGCTGCCACAGGCGACGGAGCTCCTCCGGGGTGCATCCCACCGGTGTTTCCGTCACTACGGGATATCCCCGCTCGATCCACCGCTCTGATTCCTCCGCGATATGCCCCCGGTCGATGGCGATGACGACGAAATCAGGCTGGAAGGCCAGGCAATCCGCCAGGGAGATGGTGGCCTCCACCCCGGTATGCAGGCGCATCAGGGTTGCTTTTTCCTCGGATCGGCATAAGAACAGGGCGCGAAATAAGTCCGGATAGGTATGGGCAATCCGGCCAAAATACTCCGCTCGGTATCCGGAGCCGACGATGACGTATGATAGCATTTTGATGGTTCTCCTTTGATGTTCATGGAAGCGAGTGGTTCAGATTTGGGCTTTTCTGCTTCCGGATCGAGCTGATTCTACAGGGCGGAGCAGATCCTGTCAATCAATCCGGCAAAAAATCGGAAGAAAGCTGACATCGAGGCCAGCTTTATTCAAAAAAGATGGTGGTCAAGGGGCTGTTTTTGCGGTATACTGGGCAGAGAAGATATTCTTTCGAGACGGAGGAATCGGATATGTACATTCTGGATGATGGGATTCGCCTGAACGCGAAGCTGGAAAAGCCGGAGGGATCGCCGGAGAAATTTCCCCTGGTGATCGTGATTCATGGGTTCACCGGGCACATGGAGGAGGAGCATATCACGGCGGTTGCAAGGACCTTCCGGGAGATGGGCTTCGCGACCCTGCGAGTGGATATGTACGGCCATGGGCACAGCGAGGGAACCTTCGAGAACCACACGCTGTACAAATGGCTGACCAACGCCCTGACCGTCATTGATTATGCCCGGGGGCTGGACTTTGTCTCCGACCTGTATCTTTGCGGCCATTCCCAGGGCGGGCTGACCGTGATGATGGCCGCCGCCATGAAGCAGGACGTGATCCGTGGGCTCATCCCCCTATCTCCGGCCTGGATGATTCCGGAAGGCGCGAGACAGGGCACCCTGCTGGGGCAGGACTTTGATCCGGACCATATTCCGGATATCATCCCCGCCTGGGGGGATCGGGGGCTGAACGGAAACTATGTCCGCGTGGCCCAGACCATTCATGTGGAGGAAGCCATCGACCGCTACCAGGGGCCGGTGCTGATCGTCCATGGCGACGAGGATGGCGCCGTGCCGGTGGAATACGCTATTCGCGCGGCGGAACGGTACAAGAACGCCACGCTGAAGATCATCCCCGGGGATGGGCACTGCTATGAAAAGCATCTGGATCAGGTGCTGGAAGCGATTAAGGAATGGCTATGAAACGGAGGGACTGAAACGGAGGGACGGTCTTTTTCGTTTCATGAAACGAAAAAGACCGTCCTCGTGTTTCACAAAGAGGGAGGAAAAGAACCAATGACATTACAGGAAGCAAAGGAGAAACTGATCGAACTACAGCAGAAAATGGCGGCGTTTAACCACGCTACCAGCCTGATCTTTTACGACGGGGCCACCACCGCGCCCAAGGGCGTAGCGGACAATCGGGCCCAATCCCTGGCGATTCTGAGCCAGGAAAGCTACTTGCTGGCCACCAGCGAGGCCACCGTAGGGCTGTTGGAATTCCTGGACGAGAACCAGGCGGAGCTGAATGAGCACGAAAAGCGCCAGGTGCAGCTGCTGCTGAAGGATATCCGCATGATGCAGAAGATTCCCCTGGAGGAATATGTGGCCTTCCAGCGGGTTATGGTGGAAGCGGACGACACCTGGCACACCGCCAAGGAGAAGAACGACTGGAAATCCTTCGAGCCCATCCTGACAAAGGTTTTTGACTATCACAAGAAGATCGCCGCCTGGTGCGCGCCGGAGAAGGCGGCCTATGATTACTGGCTGGACCATTACGAGGAAGGCATCTCCATGGCCAGCTGCGATGCGTTCTTCGCCACCCTGCGGGAGCACATCGTCCCCCTGCTGAAGCGCGTTCAGGCGAAGCCTCAGTTGGATAACGCCATCCTCCACGGGCATTTCCCCGCAGCGGATCAGGAGAAATTCTCCTTCGAGCTGATGAAGGTCATGGGGCTGGACCTGGAACGGGTGGGGTTAGCTACCACGGAGCATCCCTTCACCATCAATCTGGGCTCTCATCTGGATGAGCGGATCACCACCCACTACTATGAGGATGATTTTTCCAACTCCATGTACAGCGTGATTCACGAGGGCGGGCATGCCCTGTACGACACGGGCAGCGCGGCGGAGCTGGCTTATACCGTGCTGGACTGCGGCGTGTCCATGGGCATTCATGAAAGTCAAAGCCGCTTCTTTGAAAACATCATTGGCCGCAGCCGTGCCTTCTGCGAATATATTCTCCCCGTGGTGCAAAAGTATTTCCACCAGGTTCAGGGCACGGCGGAGGATCTGTACCGGGCGGTGAACCGGGCGGAGCCGGGGCTGATTCGCATTGAGGCGGACGAATTGACCTATGCCCTGCATATCATGGTTCGGTACGAGCTGGAAAAGCGCCTCTTTGCCAACGAGATAGAGGTGAAGGACCTGCCGGCGGAATGGAACCGGCTGTACAAGGAATACCTGGGGGTGGAGGTGCCGGACGATACCCATGGCGTGCTGCAGGATGGACACTGGGCCGGCGGGAACATCGGATATTTCCCCTCCTATGCCCTGGGCAGCGCCTATGGCGCCCAGTACCTGCGGAAAATGAAGGAAACCGTGGATGTGAATGCTTGCGTTCGGGCGGGGGACTTCGCCCCCATCGACGAGTGGCTGCGGGAAAGAATCTGGCAATACGGCAGCCTGCTGACCCCGGCGGAGGTGTTCCACCGGGCGACAGGGGAGGAATTTGATCCTACGGTGTTTACCACATACCTGGAAGAGAAGTTTACGGAGCTATACGATTTATGAAACAGAGGGACGGTCTTTTTCGTTTCATGAAACGAAA
>JAFUDS010000046.1 GCA_017464305.1 Clostridia bacterium
GCTTCCATCTGCTCCTCATCCTCTACGCCCGTGCGAAATCTCCCGCTGCTATAGATCAGCAGGATATAACTCACCACAAGCAGGATCACGATCAGAATTCCTACCACTGTCGCAATGATACTCAACCTCATACCTTATATCCTCATAGCCTCGCTTTACCAACTCGATCATCGCATCATGCCCGAGTTGGCCTGTTACCCCTGTTACGAAAACCTTTATGCCGTTACCTTGCCGTGAACCGGCTCCTTATACCATGCTTTCCGCGCCGTTGTCATTCTTTCCAGGTGGCGTGGTTACCTGTTGTGATACGATCACCGATTCTTATACATCTCAGCATAGTACTGTTGATACGCGCCACTCGTCACTCTCTCCATCCATTCCTGGTTTGCAAGATACCAGTCGATGGTCTTTACGATGCCGACCTCAAAGGTTGTTTCCGGATACCAGCCAAGGTCAGCCTTGATTTTGGAAGGGTCGATGCCATAGCGCCGGTCATGCCCGAGGCGATCTTCCACATGCTTGATGAGGCTCTCATTGATGGCTTCATCATGCAGGCGGTCGTGGAGCTGTTGAATAATCGTCTTTACAATGAAGATATTCGGCCGCTCGTTGTGACCGCCGACATTATAGACCTCGCCGATCTTGCCACCGGTCGCCACCATGTCAATCGCCTTGCAGTGATCCTCTACATAGAGCCAGTCACGAATCTGCATACCATCACCGTAAACAGGCAGTTGCTTGTGGTTCTTGGCGTTGTTGATCATCAGCGGGATCAACTTTTCCGGGAACTGATACTGGCCATAATTGTTAGAGCACCTTGTGATGTTCACAGGCATCCCGTATGTATCGTGGAACGCTTTCACGAAATGATCTGCTGAGGCTTTAGAAGAAGAATACGGAGAATGCGGATTTATCGGCGTCGTCTCTGTGAAGAAGCCTTCATCGCCTAACGCACCATAAACCTCATCCGTGCTCACCTGAACGTACTTCTTCCCAGCTTTCCATGTCTTCTGCCCTGCGTCATACCAGGCTTCTTTGGCCCTCTGCAGGAGATTAACCGTGCCCATAACGTTCGTCGTGACGAAAATCTCCGGGTTGGCAATGGATCGATCTACGTGAGACTCTGCCGCAAAGTTGATGATATAGTCGGGATTGTAATCTGCTATGAGCTTAGCAACAAGGGCGGCGTCACAGATGTTCCCGTGCACAAATATATGACGGGGATCGTCCTCCAGATCCTTCAGATTCTCCAGGTTCCCTACATAGGTAAGCGCGTCCAGGTCTATAATGCGAATATCAGTGTATTTGGCAAGCATATAGTGGACGAACGTGGTGCCGATGAAACCAGCGCAGCCGGTCACTAAATAGGTGGTCATTGTGGTGCTTCCTCCCGGATTATGGTAGGCGATATCGATGGATGAATTAGGCATCAATCAGAGTATCTTCAAATACTCCATAAAGTTCTGCTTGTTTTCAAGTGCCGTCGTAGTCGGACGTCCTAGATCGTCTCTTGCGCCGATGGAGCATTTCACCTCGATCAGGCTCAATTCTCCACGTTCTTTCGCCGCTTCGAGCTCTGCATCAAGCTTCTCAAAGCTGTCAACGCTCGCCGCATACGGATAACCACAAGCCTTTGCTACGCCGACCAGATCGATGTTTCCTGCGACTGTGGGCATACCACCGACCGTCTCATGCGCGCCATTGTTGATGACCACATGGATCAGATTCTTTGGCTTATTGCTTCCCAGCACCGCCATGGAACCCATGTGCATAAGAACTGCACCATCGCCATCCACACACCAGATGCGCTGCTCGGGCTTGTTAATCGCCACACCGAGAGCAATAGAACTGCTGTGGCCCATAGAGCCTACGGTCAGAAAATCATACTTATGGCTCTGGCCGTTTGCCACACGAGTCTCGAACAACTCACGACTTGCCTTACCAGTTGTAGACACTATCGGATCTTCTCCGCTTACCTTGACTATATGCTGAATGATCTCTTCACGGATCATGTGGTTATCGTTCTTATACTCAACCTTCGGAGCCTCCGTCAGAGCACCTTTTCGAATTATTGAAATTGATACGGTTAAAGCCACCATATGACGCAGCGATCTGATCCTGCCATCCACCAGCTTCATCACAAAGGATTCGTTCCAGATATATTGCCTCATCAGCCAATCTCTTCTTGTCAGCATACTTACCTTTCAATGCATAGAACGCATTTAGCATATCTCCTATAAATTTCTAATATTCAGCCTGATCTCAAAATGCCTATTAACACAACGAAACGCTCTAAGGCCAAGCCCTGGAGCTATTCCATTAACACTCTCAACTTTTCAAATAGCTGCTTATATCGAACCAACTCTGAATCCGTCTCTTTTATATGTATTCCACCATAGGCAGCCACACTCTGAAAGGTTTGTTTGCTGCCGACAGCACCATGGACACCCGTCACATTAACCTGCTCTATTTGCTACTCAAGCTATCGTGGGCAACCACCCGGCCTCATCACCTTGATCTCGGTACTTCTATAAGCACTCCACTGTAGGCATCGTTTCCCTTCTGTACTCTCCGCCAACAAGAAGCGGTCTCAATGATGTGAATCTCTAATCCCGCTCTTCGCTACTGAAACCATAGACAGGAAAAGGTGCAATTTTCACCGTCATCTTGAAGGCTGTATTTCTGCCCGAAACCATAAAGGGTGTAATTCGGAGCGATAGAAATTTTCACCGTATGCTCCCTTGTCCTCAGTACTTCTTGCCTGAAACCAACGAAGGACGCTCATTTTTGCCGCATACAATTTCTTGTATGAATTACATATTTATGCACTTTAGTCAGCCTTTTATATATCATTTTCTGTATATTCATTCGCCATCGCCGTTGTCTGCCCAGCCGCAACACCCTCGATGCTTTCAGGCAGGAAGAGAATCCACACATTGCAAGAGATTTACTAACGCATGTCTTTAATTGTTCTACCACAACTTATCTTCTTAGCTGTGGCATCCTTCGCAATGATAACCTGACCATTGATGCGGATGTGTGATTATTTATACAACTGTCAGCAGAGAATGAGGTCACTAAAAAAAGCAGGCTTTCGCCTGCGAAAACAATCTCTACAAGTCTTGCTGGAGTTACATGGATTCAAGTTGGACATCCCGCCGCGTACCGGCTTGGTTCAAAGCTAAACAATTTTGACCTTTTCCCCATCCATTGATACGAATGAAAATGCCTGTGGGGGAGTAGTCGCCCATGTTTTAGATAGGTCGAGCTTGTGCCTCTCCATCGCATATCGGCATGAATCCTGCTTCATCTGACAGAATGCAGTTTTGAATTCACTGACTGTCGCGCTCCGTGTAAAGTCTTGTACTTTCTTAACGTCTGTAGACCTTTTAAATTCATCCTCAAAATTTAAGACCTGCGCGATTGTCATTATCTTAATCTCAGACGCATACTTCTTCACATGTTCGATATTCTTCTTAAGAACATCCGTCTTATTCACATCTGTGTCAAACACAAATACGACAATGGTGCCTGGATGGACTGCATTGACCCGCTTCCTTGGAATCTCTTCCTGAACGATATTGAATACCTCCACTTTCCCAGGCAACAACCGATAGGGCTGAATCCTATTCAAGGCTTCAATAAACTGTTTTTCACAGGGCCCTTCTACGAAATATAAACATCTCTTATAGTTCATCTGGCCACCCCATATCCAAGTCATCCAAGGCTGACAAATCAGGCAGCGTTCCGAACATATCGTTGTCTACAGCGATCCTGACCGAATCGGTGTTCTTCTTCAAAATCATTGAAGCAGGGATGGCCATCACTTCACACTGACCTTCTGCGACTTCCTTTTTCAGGAAAGTGAAGGCGTGCTTTGGAAGATTCAAATCCAACATATCCATATTATGCGTCGTAAAAATGAGCTGCTCATTTTCACCGATGCGTTCCATCATCAGTCCGAAGATGGCTTTCTCTATTTCGCTATGGATATAAGAGAAGTGTTCATCACAGTAATAAAACGTCTTATCTTTAGAAAGCATGGACGCGAGGAACACAGCAACATCGATTCCCTCCGCCGTACCACTGGACAAAACCTCGCGATTAAGCAGTTTCCCTTCTTGAATCAATATCTCCGTGCCGCGTCGCCGAATGATGAAGGTATCCTTCGCGCCATCCAGCTGATCGATATCCGTCAAGGTTGGATCCAACGTCGAAAGCACAGCGCGCATCGTCTTGAGAAGCTCCTTCTTATTCGCTCCGGCCGTGTTCAGCGAAGAGGCAATTTCCGGATACGCAAAACGGGAGCTGATCTCGCCCACACACTTCTTCAGTCCCAACCGGTTGCCAGAAACCTGATCCGTGAAATCTTGGAGTTTATCTACGCATCGCTCATAAAAATCCAGCTCCCCGATTTCCGCGGCATAATAACGAACATCCACGGTACCCTCTTCTTTCCGGATATCCGCGGAAAGCCGATGCATGGTGAACCCTTCATTCACAAAATCAATCTGAAAAGAAGCATGTTCATCCGTAGCCATCTCTAACAGCAGCGCATCATTCCCGCTGTTAATATAGCTGCAGATCTTAAGTAGAGCTCTGCCCAAGCTTGTCTTGCCCGTTGCGTTCGTGCCCATGAGCACATTTACTTTTTTATACCGAAAACGTTCCCGGCCTTCCAGATGCTCCTCTCCAAGAATTGACTTCACCAGCTTCTTAGGGTAGGTGAAGTTTATGCTAAAATCATCAAAGCCGTATATGCCCTTTAGCTTCAGGTCTAAAACGATCATCTCGTCTCCTCCGTTCTCATCATTAGTTCCTCTTCGCAGAACTAATGATATCAGGTTGCCCAACAAAAGTCAAGAGTAATATGGAAACGCTGATTAATTCACATCAGCATCAAGGCATTCTGCTTGCATCGTCCATCTAAAAGTGTTTTCCTACTTTCAACCTTGTTCCTCTTGCTCATAATCCAGGGCTGTGATCGTTCCAGGCTCAATCCCTTTCGTGCTTTCCGGCAGGAATAGCACCCCAGCAGTCGCAAACATCAGCTTTAGATCCGTCAGGATGCTCATATTGTTGATATACAGCAGATCAAACTCCAGCTTCTCGTAGGGGTCTGTGTTATACTTTCCATAAACCTGCGCATAACCGGTGAGCCCCGCCTTCACCTGGAGACGAAGCTTGAAATCCGGCAGCTGCGCATAATACTGTTCCGCGATTTCTGGGCGCTCCGGCCGGGGACCGACGATGGACATATCACCAACTAAAATATTGATTAGCTGGGGCAATTCATCCAGTCGGCATTTCCGGACGATCCTGCCAATGGGAGTTATCCGATCATCATTGTCGCCGGAGCTCAGGCGAGCGACGCCATCCTTTTCGGCATCCACCCGCATGGAGCGAAACTTAATGATTTTGAACTGGCGGTTGTCCCGGGTCAGCCGAACCTGCTTATAGAAAACCGGGCCATGGTCATAAAGCTTGATGGCCGCAGCCGTCAAGAGGAATAACGGAGAGAGGAGAATCAAGCCCGCTGCAGACGCCACAATATCGAAGATTCTTTTCACCAGTCTGTATTCTGGCTTGATGATCTTCCGGCGCGCCATCAGCACGGGGGAGTCATAGGCTTGGATGTGCTCTGCTCCCTGCATAATGACATCGCCCACGTGGGGCAAGAAGAAACCGCGGATTCCGTTTTCCTCGCAGTATTTCAATATTCCATTGCGGCACCGGCTGTTGACACCGGCCACAAAGACTGCTTCATAGTTTTCCAATTCCCCTCGGATTTCATCGAAGGTGCCATCGAACTGGAGCTCCTTCTCAATTCTATACAGCCGCTCTGTCGGTTTCCCCGTCATGTATCCAAAACGGCGGCGATCCCGCATGTTGCGATAGATCAGCAGCGTTTTGCGGGCGGGGTGGATTCGGTAATAATACCAGTTGCCCACATAGGACCAGACCGCATCGACCACCGCATATCCCACCAAGAGCAGGAGAAATAGCATTGGATTCCGAAAATGATTCCAGCCCAAGGAGACCGCCACGTAAATCATGACCGTGGCAAAGAACTGGGACAGCCACTGGGAAAAGGCCAGCATACTAATCCGCGTATAGCCAAAGAGGAACGAATTATAGGTCCGATTAAAGAAAAGAATCAGCGCGGCAAAGCCCAGCGTCACAAAATAATTGTACCGGAAGGCCACGTCCTTGATCTGTGGAAATTCCCGATAGCGGAAGAAAAGGAAGGCCCAGTAAAACAAGCCCACCGTGATCAGAAAATGCAGCGTCTTGATGATGAACAGCTTTACCCGGATGACATATTCCTTTTTTGATTGCGCAATTCTCTCGTCTGCGTTCATAAGACTGGTTCATCCTTTCCAATGGCGTCTATCTCCAACGCGATCCAGGTGGTAAAGGTCACATTTTCAAACTCGAATTGGATCTTCGCTCTGCGGCGTCTTTTCTCCATCTGGATCACCTCCGCCTGGCAGCGCTTCAGAAGGGGATCATCCAGTACGACGAAATTACCTTCCCAGTGGGCATGGACCGTTTTCATGACGCCATCCTGGTCATAAAGACAGAGGGCAAAATCCAGGTCCTGCCCGCAGAGCTCATAATTCATGGTTTTATCACCCACTTTTGAGATAAAACCATCCAGGGCATAAAACGACTGGAAACTTTTCAACTTCTCTTCGTAGAAAGCAAAGACATAGCCCGGCAGCAGGTCTCGATAGACAACGCTCTGTTGTTTTCCAGATTTCCACCTGAACTGCGTCACTTGAGGGGAGAAGGCTCGCATGGCGCCTATTTTTTCCAGCGTCTCTGCCATGCTCTTGCAATGGCTGGATTGGCCATAGATACAATATGCATGCATGACTTTCATCCCCTCCTTTCCGCCATCGAGCCAAAAACACAAAAAGCTCCGCAGGCGGGACCCTGACCTCGAAACATGGCGGGCCTCGTCCAGACCGGAGCTTTGTTCAACGCGAGCGGACTATTGCAAGACACAAAAAGCCAGCTGAACGCTTGCATCATTGGTTTCCTCTGTTTAACGATTTATTATATCGTTAAACAGGTTTGATTCTATCATTATTTCATATTTCCGTCAACGTTTAGTGTTCTTTTCATAACGGATTTTTCTGTCCGCTATGGTTTCACTTATCGTTATTTAAATTTATTAAAATCGTAAAACGCTATTTTCTTGTACTGCCCATCTTCCCCTTGTTTTGATACAATGGAACGAGTTGGAGCGCAGAGCAACACGAGGGAGGTGAAACAATGGCCACAGTCGGTGAGAATATTCGATACCTGCGGCAGAAGCAAAGACTATCACAAAAAGCGCTGGCCAAAGCAGCCGGGATCTCTCAATCCACCCTCAGTGCGATTGAGAGCAATCATCAAAACCCTTCTGTTTACACCCTCCGGGAGCTTTCCTCCGCTCTGCATTGCAAACCCACCACCCTCTTCAGCGAAAGCACCGTAACCTACTATCCAGATGATATACCCGATCAACTACAGCGAATGCTGGAACAGATGAATGCCTCAGAATTACAGCGGATGATGGACTTCGCAGCCGGGCTATTGGCCGCCCGAC
Source organism: Clostridia bacterium (assembly GCA_017464305.1). GTDB lineage: Bacteria > Bacillota > Clostridia > Christensenellales > Aristaeellaceae > Aristaeella. Next base: position 7,598 of record JAFUDS010000046.1, read on the forward strand.
AGGGGTCAACATAAAGAAAGGACAGACGCAAATCACGACTGTCCTTGTTTTTTTGCCTGATTAGTCAAGCAATTGGAGGCATCTTTTATCATTCAAAATTCTCTAAAAAGCTGTGCTCTTCTCCATGGAGCTTATATCCCAGCACCGTATCCAGATTGACGCATCGGGCGCTGTTGAACAGATGGGCCTCTATATCCGGGTTCGTTTCGTGCAGCTTTTTGATCAGCTGCTTGGTCTCCATCCGCTTGGAAACCGGCGCCCCATCCTCCCGGCAGGAGGAGCAGGTGTCCGTAAAATGGCAGGCGCACTGGATAAAATGGAGCCCATGATAATCCCGCCAGGCCTTGATCTCGTCCTCCCGGATCAGGGTCATGGGCCGAATCAGCTCCATGCCCGGAAAATTCTTGCTATGCACCCGGGGCATCATGGTCTGGAATTGGCCGCTCCATAGCATGCCCATGAGGATGGTCTCGATGACGTCGTCATAATGATGCCCCAAGGCGATCTTGTTGCAGCCCAGCTCCTGAGCCTGCTTGTACAGATGGCCCCGGCGCATCCGGGCGCAAAGATAGCAGGGGGATTTGGGAATATTATCCACAATATCGAATATATCGGATTCGAAGATGGTGATGGGGATCCCCAGGGCCGCCGCGTTGGTTTCGATCATCAGGCGATTCAGCTCATTGTATCCAGGATCCATCACCAGGAATCGCAGCTCAAAGGGGAACTTTTTATGCCGCTGCAGCTCCTGAAACAGCTTGGCCATCAGCATGGAATCCTTGCCCCCAGAGATGCACACCGCCACCCGGTCTCCAGGCTGCAGCAGCTCGTAGGTCCGGATGGCCTTGGTAAAAGGCGTCATCAGGTTTTCCCGGAACCGGCGCACCCGGCGGATGGAATCCTCGATTTCCAGGGAGCGATCCTCCCGGGCCAGGTTCTTTCTCAGCCAAGCGCTGTACCCCTCCCGCAGGCTGCAGGCGTCGTACCCCATCTCCCGCAGATCCTCCGCCAGGCCATAGCTCTGGCTGCCATGCATGCAGAAGAGCACCAGCTTCTTCTCCTTCGGCAGCCGGCCCGCCTGGGCCTCCGCCATCAGGTCCGGATAATTCACCGCCCCGGGCATGGTGCCATAGGTATAGGAAATATCATCCCGGGTGTCGATCAGGACCCGGGCCCCTTCGGGAATATCCGCCAGATCCTCTAAGGTTATTTCTATCTCTTCCAAATTCTATCTCCTCAAGCACGCAGATATCCATTCCTATCCGCATGAAAGCATCCTGCTTGTGTTGTTGATTGATCTGACCCTTTTCGCGCCTCCGCGATTCCCTTAATCATACAGCCAGACCCGCATCTCTCCGGGCTGACGATTGCACCAGGCGAAATAGGGAATCAGGGTCAGGGTTGTTTCTTCCTCCCGCGGCGGCTGCCAGGGGGTGTACAGCGCGGAAGCCGCGTTTTCCAGCCGACGGCCCTTCACCTCCAGGGCAGGCAGCTTCACGCCGCCAATCTCCCGCCAGGAAAGCACCGGCTCCTCCTGGGGCAGCGCCCGCAACAGGTGCAGGGCCTGCCCATTGTCCGCCTCCTCTGCGCAATAGACCATGGGTCCCCGGGCATAGCACAGCTGATGCCGGGTTTCCCGCACCCGGGGATCCCCCTGCATCCGCTGAATCGGCATCTCAAAGGCCAGGGAAACCACGTCTCCCTCCTGCCAGTTTCCCGTCAGGTAGAGATAACCCTCCGCCTCCCGGCATTCCTTCCCGGAGCAGGAGATCTGCCGCCCCGCAGCCCAGCCGGGGATCCGGAAAGCCAGGGTGCCATGAGCTGTGCCGGAAAGCACCTTCACCGCGATCTTCCCATCCCGCATCAGGTCCGCTTCCATCCCCAGGCGCAGGGATTGCCCCTGCCATTCCGTCTCCGCCTCGCAGCTGATGTACAGATGGAAATAGAGGGTATCCGGCCCCTGGGTCATGGCATAATTTCCCAGGGAGGACAGCAGCCGGGCCACATTGGGCGGGCAGCAGGCGCAGCCAAACCATTTCTGGCGCACGGGCTTCACATGGGCCAGCCGCTCATCGCTTTCGCAGGCGGCGGGATCCACCTCCAGGGGGTTGACATAGAAAAAGCTCTTCCCATCCATGGCCATGCCCGCCAGCACGGTGTTATACAGCGCCCGCTCCATGACGTCGCCATATTCCGCTCGAGGGGCGGCCTGCAGCATGCGCCGAGCAAAGAACACCAGCCCGATGGCCGCGCAGGTTTCGGAGTAGGCCGTGTCCGCAGGCAGATCGAAGGGGCGGGAGAAGGCTTCCCCCACATGGGTAGCGCCTACGCCCCCGGTGACATACATCTTTTCCCTTGCCGTGGAATTCCAAATTTTTTCGCAGGCAGCCCACATGTCTTCATCCTGGTTCACCCGGGCGGCGTCCGCCATGCCGCTGGCCAGGTACATCTGGCGTACCGCGTGGCCCACCGCCTCCGCCTGGGCCCGGACGGGCTGATGGGCCTGATAATATCGATATCTTTCGCCGGACACCGGCAGGGGAGGCTGCCCCTCCGCCGCCCGCCGGGCGTTCTCCTCCAGGGCAAAGGTGTTAGGCGCTGTGCCCCGCACGTCCAGGAAGAAATTCGCCAGCTCCAGCCACTGCCGCTCCCCGGTGGTCTCATACAGGCGCAGCAGCGCCATTTCCGCAATCTCGTGGCCCGGGCAGCCCCGTTCCTTCCCCGGGGCAAAGCGACGCCCGATGCAGGCGGCAAAGCGCCGGGCCACGTCCAGCAGATCCTCCCGGCCCGTGGCTTCCCGCCAGGCGATGGCCCCCTCCACCAGATGGCCAAAGCAATAGAGCTCATGGTGATCCTTCAGATTTGTAAAGGCCCGCTCCCGACCCGTCAAGGTATAGAAGGTGTCCAGATAGCCATCCTCCTCCTGGGCGGCGATGATGGCGTCCACCGCCTGCTGCACCTGGGCCTGTAGCGCCGCGTCCGGCTGCAAAATCAGCTGATAGGAGGCCGCCTCGATCCACTTGTATCCATCGCTATCCTGGAAGGCCCAGCCATAGAAGAAATCCGGCTCCGCCTCCGCCAGATCCGGCCCCTCCACCACCATGCCGGTGATTTTTTGCCGAATGTGAACCTCCTGGCCCGCCTTCCGCGCCGCCACGACCTTCGCCGCCGCTCGCATGTTGTGCATCCACCAGCTGGGGGCCGCGCCGGGAATCCGATCATTCAAGGCCTCCCACTGATAGGGGATCACCACCTGGCGCACCAGGTTCATCTCTCTTTGCCAAAAAGCGTCCGTGATCTGCACCCGGTTCAGGGGCAGGGGAGCGCTGAACGCCGCCTCGTTCATTCCATTCATCTTTCCCATGGGGCTCTCTCCTTTGATCATAATAAAGGGGATATTGCTGAAAAACAGTATACCCGTTTCCAGGCAGGGCTTCAAGAGGCAAAAATCCTCCCCCGAAGGGGAGGAGCCATTGTCCATTAATTCTCCCCGAAGGGGAGGAAAAGAAATCTGTTATGCTAACACGCTGTGGGTCGCCTCGTCCTCATACTGCCGGGTATACAGGCGATAATAGTATCCCTTCGCCTTCAACAGCTCGCCATGGGTTCCCTGCTCGACAATCTTGCCATCGTTGACCACCAGGATCAGGTCCGCGTTCTTCACGGTGGATAGCCGATGGGCGATGACCAGGCTGGTGCGCCCGGCGATGACCGTCTCGATGGCGGACTGAATCTTCTGCTCCGTCAGGGTATCCACGGAGGCAGTGGCCTCGTCCAGCACCAGAATCCGGGGATCCGCCAGGATGGCCCGGGCAAAGGAAATCAGCTGCTTTTCGCCGGTGGAGAGCAGGTCGCCCCCCTCGCCCACGTCCGCGTCCAGGCCCTTTTCCATGCGGTTCACCACCTCGTCGGCGGAAACCAGCTTCAGGGCCCGCCAAATCTCCTCCTCCGTGGCCTTCGGGTTGCCATAAAGCAGGTTTTCCCGAATGGTGCCGGAGAACAGGTGGGGCGTCTGCAGCACATAGCCGATGGCGTTGTGGAGCCACAGCTGGCTCCGTTCCCGGGCGTCCCGCCCGTCGATCAGCACCTGGCCCTCCGTGGGCTCGAAGAAGCGGCACACCAGGTTTACCAGGGTGCTCTTGCCCGCGCCGGTCTCGCCCACGATGGCGATGTTGCTGCCGAAGGGAATCTTTAGGTTAAAGTGCTCCAGCACGTATTCGTCGCCGTCCGGATAGCGGAAGGAAACGTCCTTGAACTCGATATCCCCTCGAATGGGCTCCCAGTTTTCCTTCTTCGGATCGAAGCTGTCGCCGTATTTGGCAATGATCTCCTCCGAATCCCGCACATCCGGCACGGTGCCCAGCAGGCGGGTCAGCCGCTCGATGTTCACCTGCGTCGTAATAACATCGGAAATGGCGTCCACAATCCAGCGGACGGGCTCCATCATGCCCTGGGCGTAGGTCATGAACAGGGAGAAGGTGCCCACCTCGTTTTCCGCGATGTAGCCCCCCTTCCATAGGACGATGGCCAGGGCCAGGGAGGAGGCCAGATGCATGGTCAGGGCAAACAGGCCCCGCAGACGGGAGGCATGGATGCCCTTGCGGCGCATCTCTCCCGTGTCCGCCACGAAATCCCGGCCCATCTTGTCCTCGATGACCAGGGTTTTGATGGTTTTCGCCCCGGTGATACCCTCGTTGAAATCCCCGGTGATCTTGCTGTTCAGCTCCCGAATCTGGCGGTTGGCCTTGATCAGCCGGCCCTGGAACAGGGAAAACAGCAGCACGATCAGAGGCAGAATCAGCATCACCATCAGGGCCAGGCGGGCGTTGATGGCCAGCATAACGACGATGGAGCCGATGAGATAGCTGGTGTGCCAAACGGAGTCCATCATGGTCCAGGACACCAGGGATCCGATGCGGCTGGTGTCGCTCATGACCCGGGAATGAATGTAGCCCACGGCGTTCTGGTTAAAATAGCTGAAGCTCAGCTTCTGCAGATGGTCGAAGGCGCTGGAGCGCAGATCCCGGTTCACCCGCACCTCCGTGGCCATGGCTCCCCGGGTGGCGATGTAATTCACCACCGCGCCGAAGAGAATGATCAGCACGTACAGCACGATATACAGGGGCAGGGTATCCAGGGTTCGCTCCGCGATGTAATGGTTCAGGGCATAGCGCTGCAAAAGAGGCAGCGCCAGGTCCACTCCCGTGCCCATCAGGCCGCAGATCAGCATGATCAGCAGGGTTTTGCGATATTTCTTGATGTAGGGGAAAAGCCTCGGGATGCCGAAGAAGGGCAGGGAGGCCTTGTATTCATTTTGCTGTTCCATCAGGCGCTCTCCTCCTCTCGGCTCATGCTCTGGATGCGGTCAATCTCCTGGAACAGGCCCGGCTGATTCCGCAGCTCCTCCGGCGTGCCCAATTGGGCCACCCGGCCATGGTCCAGCACCAGCACCTGATCCGCCTTGGAAAGGGTGGTCATGCGGTGGCTGATGAGAATGATAGTGGCCTGGCCGAATTTTTTCTCCAGGGCCTGGCGAATCTTCGCGTCGGTCTCCGTATCCACGGCGGAGAGAGAATCGTCGAAGATCATGATAGGAGCCTTCTGGGTCAGCATCCGGGCGATAGCCGCCCGCTGCTTCTGGCCGCCGGAGAGGGTTACGCCCCGCTCGCCCACGAAGGTTTCGTATCCCTTGGAGAAGCCCTGGATGGTCTCCTCCAGGCAGGCGGTGCGGCTGGCCTCCGCCAAATCCTCCTCCTGGAGGTCCGGGGAGGTGATCTTCAGATTCTCCCGCAGCGTCCGGGAGAAAAGGAAGGGCTCCTGCAGCACGATGCCGATACCGCCCCGCAGGTGGCTCAGGCGCATTTTCTGAATATCCTGCCCGCCGATGGTGATGCGTCCACCGCTTTCCGGCAGGGGATAGAGCCGGTCCAGCAGGTACATCATGGTGCTCTTGCCGGAGCCCGTGCCCCCCAGGATACCCAGAGTGGTTCCCGCCGGGATGGTCAGATTGATGTCATGCAGCATCTCCGAGGCCGCACCGTCGTAGGCGAAGGACACATGCTCGAAGCGGATGTCCTGGTCCAGGGGCGGGGTCGTGCCCGCGGGATCGTCCACTTCCTCCTCCGCGTCCATGATCTCTCCGATGCGCTCCATGGACACCCCGGCCTTGCTCATTTCGCTGATCATCCGGCCCAATTGCCGAATGGGCCAGACCAGCATGCCGTTGTAGCTCAGGAAGGCGATGTATTCGCCGCTGGTCATCTGGTCCCGCAGGCAAAAGATGACCCCGAACACCACCACCAGCATCACCTGGATGCCAGAGAGCACGTCGCTGGTGCTCCAGAAGCGGGACATGATTTCCCCCATCCGGACCCACAGGGAGGTGTAGTATTCATTCTGGACGTCGAACCGGTCCCGCTCGTACCGCTCCCGGCCGAAGGCCCGCACCACCCGCACGCCGGTCAGGTTTTCCTGCACCATGGCGGAGAGCTTGCCCTCGTTTTCGTCGCATTTCTGGAAGCCTTCCCAGATCTGGTGGTGGAAATGAATGGAGTATCCGATGATAGCCGGAACGGGGATCATAGCGATCAGGGTCAGGGGGATGTTCATCCCCAGCATGAACACCAGGCTCAGCACCAGCAGAATCAGGATCCGGATCAGCCCCGTCAGTTGCTCGGAGATAAAGTTCCGGGTGGTTTCAATGTCGCTGGTGCAGCGCTGAATGATGTCCCCCGTGTGGTGCTCCATGTGCCATTGGAAGGGGAGACGCTCGATGTGGGTGTACAGAGTGTCCCGCATGGTTTTTACCAGGGTTTCCCCGCCCCAGGCGTTGAAAACCCGGAAGCCGTACTGGGAAACCGCCTTCACCACCGCCACGACCATGATGGCCAAGGCCATTATCCACAGCCGCTCTCGCAGATAAGCCGGGCCACCGGCGGCGTCCAGCAGCTGCTGAACGAAGGGGCTCAGGGATTCCGTCCCCGCCCCGCCAATGACTTGGTCCACCGCCACGCGGATGATCTGGGGCGTCACCATATCCGCCAGAGCGGAAAAAACCGCCGCCAGCATGCATAGCAGGAAGAAGCCCCGGCTGCCCTTCAGAAATTTCCAGATTAACCCGCTCCGCCCGGAGCGGGAAAAATGATTCGGGGTAGTGTTGTTATTGTTATTCGCTTCGCTCATTTCTTTCCTTCTCCCTTAAAGGATATAAAGGCATAAAAGGAGCCCATTCTCCTTTTATACCGGAAGAATGGGCTCCTTAGACATCTGAATGAAGATTCCTTTTATGCCTCTCAGGCGGAAAGAATCTTGTCAGCTCGCACACTTCGCTTTCTTAGAGGCGCGGGGCGCAGCCCCGCACCACTATTTTCCCCGTCCCCCGCCGCAGCGGGGGGAGGGGTGTAGGGGAGAGGGGTCCCTCCCTAACGAATCAAGACTAGATACGCGAATTATTTCAATTCGGCGAAATACTTGATGGTGCGGACCATCTGGCTGGTGTAGCTGTTCTCATTGTCATACCAGGACACGACCTGCACCTGATAGGTGTCGTCGTCAATCTTGGTCACCATGGTCTGGTTGGCATCGAACAGAGAGCCATAGGTCATGCCGATGATGTCGCTGGAGACCAGCTTCTCGGTGGTGTAGCCGAAGGACTCAGAGGACTGGGCCTTCATAGCGGCGTTGATGGATTCCTTGGTCACGTCCTTGCCCTTGACGACGGCCACCAGGATGGTGGTGGAGCCAGTGGGCACGGGCACGCGCTGGGCGGAGCCGATCAGCTTGCCGTTCAGTTCCGGAATCACCAGGCCGATGGCCTTGGCAGCGCCGGTGGAGTTGGGAACGATGTTGGCGACGCCAGCGCGAGCACGCTGCAGGTCGCCCTTCCG
>JAFUDS010000047.1 GCA_017464305.1 Clostridia bacterium
ACGGCGCGGTCACCATCGGCACCATGGACGGCGCCAATGTGGAAATGAGCGAGCAGGTGGGCATGGACAACATTTACATCTTCGGCATGCGCAGCGAGACCGTGCTGGATATGTATCGGGAACACAGCTATAACCCCATGAGCATCTTTGAGAGCAACCAGGAGATTCGTCTGGCTATGACCCAGATGATCGACGGCACCCTGACGCCGGAGAACCCCTCCGTGCTGCAGGATCTGTACCACAGCCTGCTGCTGGGCGACTGGGGCTCCATGGGCGACAGCTACTTCGTGCTGAAGGACTTCGGATCCTACTCCATGGCCCAGCGCCGGCTGAACAATGATTATGCCAACCGGAAGAAGTGGCTGAAGATGGCCATCACCAATACGGCCATGAGCGGCATCTTCTCCTCCGACCGGACCATCGACGAATACAACAGGCTGATCTGGCATCTGGATCCCATGACCCATAAGAAATAAGCATAGAGAACATCTTACGGCGCGCCGAAGGGCGCGCCTTTTTTAGACGACTAAGTCATGCGCAGAGGTAACAAACATGCAGAAAATTGATTACAAATGCACCAATTTCTTCAAATTTGCGGTAGACAGTACCATCAAAATATGGTAGAATGTCTTCTATGATCAAGTCAATCGATTTTGTCCAGGGTGCTTTCATGGAGAAAAGTGCCCAGGCATCATTGTTGCCTTTGGTTTCAAGGGCCTCGGACAAAGGCTCTGAAATATATTTTTGAAGGAGGTACCCCTCGATGAAAAAACTTGTTGCTCTGGTTCTGGCGTTGGCGATGATGCTGATGGCCACCGCCGCTCTGGCGGATATCCGTGTTTCCAACCTGAAGGTGGAAATCGACGCCGCCCTGAAGGAATACGCGGCTGAATATTCCAAGACCGCCGGCTTCAATGTAGAAGCTTACTCCGTTGGCGGCGGCGCTGACTATTCCGGCTCCGTAAAGGCCGAGCTGCAGGCTGGGAACATGCCCGACATCTTCGTGATCGAAGGTCTGGGCGGATACAACGTATGGAAGGATTATATCGAAGATCTGTCTGATACCGAGTTCGCGAAGAACACCTCCGTGGGCTTCACCGTGGACGGCAAGACCTATGGTTTCCCCGTGGCGGTGGAAGGCTTCGGCCTGGCCTACAATAAGGATCTGCTGGCCAAGGCGGAGATTGATCCCGCGACCCTGACCACCACCTCCGCCCTGAAGGCCGCCTTCGAAAAGCTGGATGGCATGAAGGAAGAGCTGGGGATCGACGCGGTGGTCTCCATGGCGACTTCTGTGGCTGGCGGCATGACCTGGGTTACCGGCAACCAGAACTTCTCCGCTTATCTGTCCTGCGGCCTGCCCTATGGCGATATGACCGTGATCGATCAGATGCGCGAAGGCAAGGTGGATGAAGCCCGGTTGACCGCTTATGCCACCTTTGTTGATCTGCTGTTCACCTATTCCGATCAGAACATCCTGCTGAACGGTAACTATGATGACAACGTGAACGCTTTCGCCACTGGCAAGACCGTCTTCTGCCATCAGGGCAACTGGATTGATCCCAGCCTGGCGGCCATGAAGGAAAGCGGAATGGAAATTCCGGCCATGGGCTTCATCGGCGAAGTGATGTTCGACGATCAGGAGATCACCGGCCTGATGGTTTCCGCTCCCTCCTGGTACGTGGTTAACAGCCAGAGCCCCAACAAGGCCGAGGCCATCAAGTTCCTGGAAGACATGGTTGCGACCGAAGCGGGTCAGGATTACATGGTAAACAAGGCCGGCATGGTGCCCGCTTTCTCCAATGTGACCCTGGAGCCCAGTGGAGACCTGTCCAAGGACGTGATGAAGGCCGCTGGCGCTGGCGACATTTACTCCTGGGGCTTCGGCTACATGCCCGACGGTTTCGGCCAGAACAACCTGGGCCCGATCTTCGAGCTGCTGGCGCAGAAGGCCATTTCCGTAGATGAATTCGTGGCCATGGTTGCGGATCAGTTCACTCAGATTCCCGCGCTGCTGGAATCTGCGCAGTAAGCATTCTACCCTGAATCCTGCTGGGGGAGTCGCATCTCGCGGCTCCCTCTTTTTCTTGCCAGAAACGGTTAAATTGTATCATTTCGGAGGTGGCGATGGATGGGTAAAAAACATCGGCTGACCAATATCCTCTTCTTGACGCCGGCGGTGCTGTCCTTCAGTTTGGTAATGATTGTGCCCTTCTTTCTGGGTATCTATTATTCCATGACGGACTTTAACGGCGTTCGTTCGGTGCTGACCTTTGTGGGCTTTGATAACTATAAGGCCATGTTTACGGAGCCTGCTTTTCTGTATTCCTTCCTGGTTACGCTGGAATACACGGTGATCAATGTGATCCTGGTCAATGTGGTGGCCTTTTTCCTTTCCCTGCTGGTCACCAGCAATGTGCCCGGCAAGAATGTGCTGCGGGCGGGCTTTTTCGTGCCGAACCTGATTGGCGGCATCGTGCTGGGCTATATCTGGCAGTTTATTTTCAATAACGTGCTGACGTCCCTGGGAGCGAGTCTGGGCATTGGCTTCCTGGAAAAGACCCTGATTGGCAACAAGAATACCGTCATTTGGGCCATGAGCTTCGTGAACATCTGGCAGTACGCCGGATATATCATGATGATCTATGTGGCGGCCATTCAGGGCATCCCGGCCAACCTGATGGAAGCGGCTTCGGTGGACGGTGCGAACTATTGGGTTCGCCTGCGGAAGATTTTAATCCCCATGATGGCCAATTCCTTTACGATCACCTTGTTCCTGACGCTGACCAACTCCTTCAAGATGTTCGACCTGAACACTTCCCTGACCCAGGGAGGCCCCGCGGGCATGTACATGCTCAAGGCGGTGAAAACCAGCGAAATGTTGGCCTTGAACATATATAACACTGCCATTACCAAGAACCTGTGGGGTCAGGGCCAGGCGAAGGCCATCATGTTCTTCATCATGCTGGTGATTGTTTCTCTGGTGCAGGTTTCCATCAACAAGAAGAAGGAGGTGGAGATGTAATGCAGGCTGCAGGCGTCCAAAGCAAGCGCGGCGGAGCCCATGCCCGCCGGGTAGCGGGCCAGTGGGTCAAGACCATTCTTTCCTTCCTGCTGTTCTTGCTGTTTATGGCTCCCTTCATTCTGGTGGTTATCAATTCCGCCAAGACAGCGGTGGAAATCTCCCTTTCACCTGTCAGCCTGCCCAGTAACTGGGGGCAGATGGGGGAGAATATTGCCAACACATTGAATAACCCCAATTTCTCCTACTGGAGCGCCTTCCGGGATAGCGCCATCATCACCTTCTTTTCTCTGGTGGTAATTGTGCTGGCCTCGGCCATGTGTGCGTGGGTCCTGGTGCGGAACAAGACCTGGTGGTCCAATCTGATCTTTATGATCCTGGTGGCCTCCATGGTTATTCCCTTCCAGGTGGTCATGCTGCCCTTGGTGCAGTGGCTGCGGATGATGGGCTATTTCCTGGGCATCAAGCTCAGCGGCACCTATGTAGGCATCGTTCTTTGCTATCTGGGCTTCGGCATGGCGCTGAGCGTGTTTATTTTCCATGGGTTTATCAAGACCGTGCCCCTGGAGCTGGAGGAAGCGGCGGATATCGACGGCTGCTCCCGGGCGGGGGTTTTCTTCCGCATTGTGCTGCCACTGCTGCAGCCCACGGCGGTGACGGTGCTGATTCTGAACGGCATCTGGATCTGGAATGACTATCTGTTGCCCCTGCTGGTGCTGGGATCCAACGGCTCGGTGCAGACTCTGCCGCTGGCGGTGAGCATGTTTGCCGGGTCCTATATCAAGCAATGGGATCTGCTGCTGACCAGCACGCTGCTGGCCATGCTGCCGGTGATTGTTTTGTTCATCTTTGCCCAGCGGTATATCATCAAGGGCATGGTGGAAGGTTCCATTAAGTAATTGCAAGGGAGAAAGAAGGACTTTATGAAGTTTACAAACGGATATTGGCTGACGAAGCCGGAGTATCGCCTGGATTTCGCGACGCAGTGCGTCCGGGCGGAGAAGGAAGGAGATACCCTGGCGTTGTTGGCGGCCTGTCGGCCGGTGCGAGGGCGGGGAGATGTGCTGAATGGCGCGGCCTTCCGGGTTGTGCTTTCCGCTCCTCGAAAGAACATCATCCGGGTTCAGGTGACCCATTTTGCCGGGGAAAAGGATTCTGGGGTACATTTCGAAACATACGAAGAGGATGTGACGCCGGAGATTACCCTGGCGGCAGAGGCGGCCTGCCTGCGCAGCGGGAACCTGACGGCCCGGGTGCAAATCAAGGAAGGGCAATGGCAGCTGGATTTCCTGGATGCCCAGGGCCAGATCCTGACCTCCAGCGGGTACCATGGCATGGCCCGAGCACTGCTGGAGGAGGATGGGCCTTCCTCCCTGCAGCCCCATGGGAAAAGCTACATGATCGACTCCCTGGACTTGGCGGTCGGGGAGAATGTGTATGGCCTGGGAGAGCGATTCACCTCCTATGTAAAAAACGGACAGTCCATCACCATGTGGAACGCTGACGGCGGCACAGCCAGCGAGCTGGCTTACAAGAACATCCCCTTCTATATGACCAATCGGGGATATGGCGTGTTCGTCGAGGACGCGGCGGATGTCTCCTTCGAAATTGCCAGCGAGAAGGTGGAACGGGCCCAGTTCTCCGTGCCTGGGGAAACCCTGGTGTATGACATCATCTATGGTGGAAATCCCAAGGGCACGCTGGATCTTTATACCGCGCTGACGGGGCGGCCGGCTTTACTGCCGGCCTGGAGCTTCGGACTGTGGCTGTCTACCTCCTTTACGACGGATTACGACGAGAAGACGGTTTCCTCCATGATTGATGGCATGGCGGAGAGAAACATTCCCCTGAATGTCTTCCACTTCGATTGTTATTGGATGAAAGCGTACAACTGGTGCGACTTTACCTGGGATCCGGATATCTTCCCGGATCCGGAGGGCATGCTGGCCAGGTATCATGCCCGGGGATTGAAGCTGTGCTGCTGGATCAATCCATACATTGCCCAAGCCTCCCCCTTGTTCTGGGAGGGGAAGGAGAAGGGCTATTTTCTGAAGACGAAGGATGGCTCCGTGTGGCAGACGGATCTGTGGCAGGCGGGCATGGCGATTCTGGACGTCACCAACCCCGAGGCCCGGGAATGGTATTGCAGCAAGCTGAAGAAGATCCTGGATCAGGGCATCGACTGCCTGAAGACCGACTTCGGCGAGCGCATCCCCGTGCGGGATGTGGTGTATCATAACGGGGCGGACCCCCTGCGGATGCACAATTATTATACCTTCCTGTACAATCAGATGGTGTTCAACCTGCTGAAGCAGGAGAAGGGGGAAGGGGAGGCCATTCTCTTCGCCCGCAGCGCCACGGCGGGCGGGCAGCAGTTCCCGGTGCACTGGGGCGGCGACAACAGCGCCAGCTATGTTTCCATGGCGGAAACCCTGCGGGCGGGGCTGAGCATGAGCCACAGCGGGTTCGGATACTGGAGCCATGATATCTCTGGATTCGAACAAACCGCGCCGGCGGACGTTTACAAGCGCTGGGCGGCCTTCGGGCTTCTGTCCAGCCACAGCCGGCTCCATGGCTCCAGCAGCTATCGGGTGCCGTGGCTTTTCGACGAGGAAAGCGTGGACGTGGTCCGATTCTTCACCCAATTGAAATGCAGCCTGATGCCCTACCTGTATCGCATGGCCATGGAAGCCCATGCCCACGGGACACCCATGATGCGGCCCATGCTGTTGGAATTCCCGGAGGATCCGGCGGTGGAGTATCTGGACCGACAGTATATGCTGGGAGATCGGCTGCTGGTAGCCCCTGTTTTCCAGGAAAGCGGCGAGGTCAGCTACTATCTGCCGGAAGGGGAATGGTTCAGCCTGCTGACGGGCGAGAAGGTGCAAGGAGGAACCTGGCGCAAGGAGAAGCACGGCTTCCTGTCCCTGCCCCTGATGGTTCGGGGCGGCACGGTGCTCCCTGTGGGAGAAAACCACAGCCGAACGGACTATGACTATGGAGAGAACGTGGAGCTGAGGGTCTATGGCCTGAAGGAGGGGGAAAGCTACACCCTGGAGCTGCCGAATGTTCGCGGCGAGGTGGAAGCCACCTACATCATTACGATGAAGGATGGTCAACCCCAGGTCAGCACGGAATCCACCAAGCCTTATGCGGTCAAAGTATTCAACTAAAAACGTTGATGGATCAATCAGCGTAAAGATGATCAAATGTTTTCGGGCTCCCCCGCCGCGCGAGGGAGCTTGTTTTCTCGCTGCTTCCCGGATGGACGGGAGCTTTCTTTGGTGAATGGTTTGTTATTCCGTGGGAAGGGAGGATTTTGCTTGCGAAAAAGAGGGGAGGGAGCTTATGCTCCCTCCCCGTGAAGGTTTAGTTGAAAATTACTGGGCCTTCCAGGTGTTGTACTGATTCTGGAATTCAGCCAGTACAGCCTGATAGCCAGCGGCATCCAGAGCAGCCTGATAGTCAGCGATGTAAGCATCTACTGCATCAGCGGGCACGCCACCGTTCTCCAGCACGAAGCCGTACTGTTCGAACAGGTTCTGGCAAGCGCTGTAAGCAGCTTCCACGGGGGTCTTGTCAAAACGGAAGCCAGCGGCTTCGGAGGTCTTGGCGCCACCGTTGAAGTCAACATACAGGTCAGCCTTGTTGTCGGGCTCGTTGTCCAGAGGAGTTACGATCGTAGCGGACGCGGATTCCCACATGCTGTGGTTGTAGCTGTCGGAATGCTGGGTCACATGCTTGATGGTCTGGCCTTCAGCCTGAGTGTATTCAAAGTCTTCACCTTCGATACCAAAGGTGTACAGATCGGCCAGCGTGCTGTCGGTGTACAGCAGGCCCATGAAGTCGATCGCAGCCTTGGCCTGCTCCTCAGTGCTGTTCGCAGTGATGGTGTAGCAGGAACCCAGAGCGGAAGTGCTGTGCGCGTAGCGGTCGGTGGCAGGAGTCATAACAACTTCCTGGCCATAGCGGCTGTTCGCTTCAGCGTTCACGGGGATATCGGTCCACCAGGAGATGCCCCAATCCTGGGTCTGAGTGGTGGTGTCAGTGGTGACCTTGGTCACATCATCTTCAGAGATGTAGCCCTTATCAGCCCAATCGCCCATCAGCTTCGCAAACTCAGCATATTCGGGGGTCAGGATGGTATCGACAACTTCGTTAGTAGCGCGATCCACAGCAAAGAAGTTGGTGGTGGCGTCAGCGGTGAAGAAGTCGAACTTATCGATGTACCAACGATAGAACATCGCGGTCTTCTGGGTGAGGAAGGGATACTTCAGGCCATCAGCCTTCGCATCGGCCAGGAACGCTTCCAGATCAGCCAGGGTCTTCACAGTGGTGATATCCCATTCATGGGCATCCACCAGTTCCTTACGGAACATGAAGTCGTAGCCTTCCACGTTGTCTTTGTATACCGGGATGAAATAATTCTTGCCATTGTACTTGGTCGCTTCCCACTGACCTTCGGCCATGGACTCATACAGAGCGGTGCCGGGCAGCAGATCGGTGATGTCGTACACAGCGTTCTTCGGAACCAGATCATTGGTGCCGATGACAGCTTCCCAGGAAGCAGTCCACAGCAGGTTGATCTCATTGTTGGCCAGAGCCAGGTTCACCTTGTCGGCATATTCGCCGGAACCAATGTCAGTCAGATTGATCTTGACATTGATCTTGTCAGCGATATACGCGTTGATCGCATCTTCGACCTTCTTCACCTGAGCAGAGTCAGGGGTAGCCAGGTTGAAGGTGCAGCGGGTCACGTTGATGGTGACCGGATCATCTGCGTGAGCAATCGCGACGACGCCCAGCAGCATGGTCAGAGCCAACACCAGAGAAACGAGTTTCTTCATAGGGGTGTCCTCCTTAGAAAAAATATTATTTCTAAGCATCTTACACCGAAGATGCAAGAAATCGAAACATAAATCGGTACGAAGTGTTTATTATCCCTTCACGGAACCAACTGTCAATCCCTTGACGAAATATTTCTGGAAAAAGGGATAGACAATCATGATCGGGCCGATAACGACCACTACGGTAGCCATTGTAGCGGAATACTGAGGGATCGTTCCTCCCATGGCCGCGCGCGCACTCGCGGGCACATTGGAGTTGTTCAGCAGGAATTCTATGCTCTTTTGAATATTGATCAGCAGCAACTGGAGGGGCTTCTTGTTGTCACTGGTAATGTAAAGCAACGCGTTCTGCCAATCGTTCCAATAAGCTGTAGCCATCATGAATCCAACAGCCGCCAGGGAAGGCTTCATGAGCGGAAGCGTAATCTGGAAGAAGGTTCTGTAATCTCCAGCGCCATCGATCGTGGCTGCTTCCATCAGCTCATAAGGAATGGAATTGGCGATGTACGTCCGCAGAATGATGCAGTTCATCGTGGTAACGCACAAGGGCAGAATGAGGAGAAGCAAGCTATCCTTCAACCCATATGTCCCGGTGAAAATCAAGTATCCGGAAAGCTGACCACCGTTGAATAACATGGGTATCAGCAGGAAAATACTCAGGAATTTGCTGAGCTTAAAATCATGCCGGCTGATGGAGTAAGCGTACATGCTCATCATAAGCAGGCCAAGGAAGGTGCCGACCACCGTTACAAAAATCGTTACGCCATAGGATACGAGCAATTTGTTTCCATAACGAAGGACGGAATTAAAGCCAAACGTGGACCATTTTCCAGGAAAGAAGCTGAAACCGTGTTGTACAATATACGTCTCATCTGCAAAAGATGAAATGAAAACCAACAATACCGGAGCAAAGCAAAACACGGTAAAAAGAAGTACACAGAATGCCAGAACAATTTGTCCGGGACCAATTTTCCGGCTGGCAGTAACACTATATTTCTTAGCCATGACTCATTTCTCCTCTCCTCAAGATCAGAACAAAGCGTTCTCGGGTTCGATCTTACGAACCATGAAGTTCGCAAAAATCATGAGAAGCAGTCCAACAACAGACTGGAAGAACGAAGTCGCGGCAGTGAAACCAAAGTTACTATTCCGGAAAATCTGATTCAACACGTAAGAGTCAATAACCTGTGTTGTGGGGTAGAGAATACCGCTATTTCGTGTAACCTGATAGAATAGGCCGGTGTCAGAACGCATAATATTACCAACGGAAAGCAGGAGCATCACGGTAACCATCGGGATCAAAGAGGGGAGCGTGATATTCCAAATTTGCTGCCATTTATTGGCGCCGTCGATGTCCGCTGCTTCGTACAGGGAAGTATCAATTCCGCTCAGAACGGACATGTAAAGAACAGAGCCATAACCTGTGTCTTTCCAAATTTTTACGATCAACAGAATCCATGGCCAATAATTCGCCCGGGAGTAGAACCGAATGTTTGTTCCCAGCGTATTATTGATCAAACCGGTGTCAGATGCAATGAACGCGTATACGATGAACTGTACTGCTGCATAGGAAATGAAGACAGGGATGATCATCAAGGTTTGTGTTATCTTGGCGAATTTTTTCATGACCAATTGGTCAATCGCGATGGCGAGCGTAACGTTCAACAGCGTCCCAACCGCTGTAAACAGAAGATAGTACAGGACGGTGTTCTTGGTCATGCTGATGAAGGTATCCTTGGACTGGATCAGGAACTGAAAGTTGCTGAGGCCAACCCAGGGGCTGCCAAAAATACCCTTGGAATAATCAAAGGACTTGAAGGCCAATACAAGACCCGCCATGGGAACATACATGATGAAGAACAGAACCAGGAAGACGGGAAGGGCGAGAACTACGTGTGCTCGATGCTTCCATGTGTTTTGAAGAAAAGCTTTCAACAAATTCACCCCTTTGAAAATAATTGCCCTGTCTGATCATGAGATAGACAGATAACACGACAATAGGTTAAATCTGAAATACAAGATTTAACCATTTACTCCATTATACAACTTTTTTTATGAAAGGGCAAGATCATAATCAGAGCCAATTCCCCCCCTTTACATTCAAGGCTTGTTTTGGGCTGCTTTGCTTCGTTGGATATCTTTACAAAACGCTGTGTTATTCTGTAATGTTCACCATGACAGTATGTGTAGGGCATGAGTTTTGGGGGCATAATGGCTTCTCTTCTTCTCTGCTCTCTGTTATTATCCATTTATTTCAAAGCGAGTAATGTTTTACCCGCCCAAAGAGCCTCACAGCCCTGGTGCAATGCATAAAAATAGGATTTGAGAGTTGGGAAAGCGAATTATTTTTACTGGAGAGGAGTGGTAGGATGATATGCAGGATGTGCTACGCTGATCTGAAAAAGAAATGGTTATTCTGCCCATACTGCGGTTTAAAGATCGTCCCCGGGAAAAAAGAAGAAGATATTCGGCAGACCCTGACCTTTCAGGAGCTGTATGATCGATGGGCGGAGTCTTATCAGGCCCGGGTCAGCTCTTCTACGATGTATTGCTACAAGGCGGCCCGGAAGTATTTTTCCGCCCTGGATGACCGGCCCTTCTACACCCTGGACCTGGAGGATTTGCAATCCAGCGTGGACGATTGCCCCCGGGGGAAGCGCACCCGGGAAAACATGAAGGCCCTGGCCTGCCTCCTGTATCGATACGCCCTGCCCCGGCATATTTCAGACCAGAATTACGCCCTGTTCGTGGATACCGGACTGGGCCGCAGCGAGCCCCGGTCCGCCTTCACCACGCAGGAGATTAATATGATTCTGTCTCACGTTGGGCGAACACAATACGCAGATGAGATCGCTGTGCTGATCTATACAGGGTTTCGCCCCTGTGAGCTGGTGGAGCTGAAGGGGGAGCAATTCATTCAAGAGGAGGAGATTTCCTATTTGATTGGCGGGAGAAAAACGGTGGCCGGGATCAACCGGGTGGTGACCATCGCTCCGAAGGTGCTGCCAATCATTCAGCGGCGGGCAGAGGGAAACTCAGGACTGCTTTTTCCTCGGGAGGATGGGGAAA
Organism: Clostridia bacterium; assembly: GCA_017464305.1. Classification (GTDB taxonomy): domain Bacteria; phylum Bacillota; class Clostridia; order Christensenellales; family Aristaeellaceae; genus Aristaeella. The sequence goes on from JAFUDS010000047.1 coordinate 10,939, forward strand.
AGATGTCTGTGCGATATTTCCGGGAGAAGCATTTCTATCCCGCTTTGGCGGCTATGGAACTCCAGCCTCTGCCACAAAAAGGAGAATCTCCTCGCTTTACGCCCTATACCTGCCGTCATACCTTCTCAGACTTGATCAAGAACGTTTCTGGGGCGGACCGGGATAAGGCGGCGCTGATGGGCCACGCGGATTATCAAACCACCCGCACTATGTATCAATCCTCCTGCCTGCAAGATCGGAAAGAAATTACAGATCAACTGTAAATGGGAGCAAGCA
>JAFUDS010000048.1 GCA_017464305.1 Clostridia bacterium
TAATTCCAGCCCGCGCCCATGTCCATATACAGGGCGTTGGTGACCCCCAGGCGCTGCAGCTCCTCCAAAAATTCTTCAAAATGCAGCATGTTGACGGAATCGATGACACAAAGATTTTCGTTCAGTTCCGCCAGCACCCGGTAGCAGCGGGCCCTGGGCCTGCTGATGCTCATCACGATTTCCCCATCCCGGATCAGGCCGAACTGCATGAAGCCGCTTCCGCCTTTGCCGGCGGCCTCCCTGACGGCTTCGGTAGGTTGCTCAAATGCAAATGAAAACTGGCCGTCGGCGAAAGTGAAAGCCGCGTAGCTGTCCTTATTGTAGGGGCTTTCATAGAGCACACCGTTTACCGCGTGGTCTCCTTCCACGTTTTCCTGGGTAAACCCCAGGCTGATTTCGTGCTGAAAGGCCGCGCCGCTGCACCAGGTGATAGAGCTGTCGGCTTTGGACGGGCGGTTTTCGCATACAAGCCCCACGTCGGAATACTCCGGGAAGATGATGTAAACCGCACCGGTATTGTAAATCACGGTCTGATCCCGGGGAAGGATCTGTTCCGCAGGCAGATTCGCGGCGGGTATGGCGTCCGGGATACGGACGTGATACTGGGAAATCAGGCCCATAAAGATGAAAGCAAAAGCAGGAACCACAAAAATGGAGGACGCATACAAAAGGCGGTACAGGAGCTTCATGGGCCAGGATTTCAGCTTTTCCGGGCCCCACAGGTAAAGGATCAGCGCCGCGATCTGCAAAAGCGCCAGAGTCAGGAAAGCAGCGTGCAGGACGTTCAGCCACATCTGGGCAACAAAATAAATCGTGTACGCGAAGAGGGATAAAAGGGTGGTCGTCATCAGCCAAATCCCCGATAGACGTTCCCTGGTTGTCATTTGTTTAGCCCCCTTTCACGTTTATCCCTCCGGAGCTCCTGGCGCAGGGCGTTGAAGGAATCGAGCTGAGATTCCACGCTGACCAGCAGCAGCAAAAGCGCAATATCCGTTAAGTACCACAGGGCGTTTTTCCACAGCACGACGGCAGGAAAACCAAGCTGGCTGTTGGCTGCAAAAAGGAGAAGATACACCACAAATTTCACCAGGAGCGCCATGCGGTTGAGGATCATATTCTTCTCATTGCCGTGGGAGGAATAATTGATGAAAAAATGATTGATCGTGATGATCACCGTCATGAGGAATGCCATCCCGGCAGCCGCCAGATAAAGGCTGCCCTGCACGCCGACCACAAGATAGGCGTCAAAATCCTGCTCGCTCCATAGCTTGGCGATCACCAAATACGCTTCCTGGTACATGAGACAAAACAGCACTCCGCCCATGAGGCCCTTTGCCACATCCCATTTGAAAAAACGGAACGCCTGGTACATGGCAACCGCCGTGACCAGCTTCGTCACCAGTTCAAATACTTCAAAGGCTTCGCCTTCTCTGATGGAGAAGTACAGGGAAACAAGACCCGTAACCAGGACAATCAAACAGGTGACCGCCATAAAGCGTTCATTAAGGAAAAGTGATTGGCTTTTTTTTGCCGTGCTGCCGCTGCTTTTCATGTTTATCGCCCAGCTTTCTTCATGGTGCCCATGATGGTCATATTGGTTGTCCTCCTTTGAGCGTGATCGTAATGATTGAGCGCAGGGTGATTTCTCGATACCCATACTTTATAAATATATCAAAGGCTGTCCAATAAATGTCCAGTATCGATAGAACCCAAATATATTGAAGAGAAACAAAGCATCAAGTACTTGCCTGTATTTTTGTTTGATTCCTATGTGATTGTAAAATTTAATCCTTCTGTGAGAAGCGGCGCCGCGTGGTATAGGGAGAGACATTCTGTCTCCTGGCTAAATGACCTTCACTCCTCCCTGGGACGCGGTGCCGAGACATTTCCCGGCAGATGATTCCGTGTTGGTACTGGACATTTATTGGACAAAGGGTGCTAACATAACAGATACTACCGGAGAATCCGGCAGACACAACGCAAACGGAGGAAACAAACGTGAAAAAGATTCTGATGGTTCTGGTTTCCCTGGTGATGACCTTCTCCTGCTTCACCGCTTACGCAGTGAACGAGGACGTGGAGGGCGATCTGGTGATCTATACCTCTATGTACCCCTTCATGATTGACCAGATGACGGAAATCCTGAAGGAGGAATTTCCGAATCTGAACGTTAATCTTGTCTACGGTGGTACCGGCGAGCTGCAGACCAAGCTGGCCGGAGAGATGGGCGATGATCTGAAGGGCCGGCTGAGCTGCGATATGCTGCTGGTGGCGGAGCCCTCCTATTCCCTGGAGCTGAAGGAATATGGATATCTGGAGCCCATCGAAATCGAGAATCCGGAGGAACGGCTGCGGTTCGAGTACGATCCGGAAGGATACTGGTACCCGGTGCGCACGCTGAACATGATCCTGGCCTACAATCCCGAGAAGTACGATATCTCGGAGGTGCCCACAACTTACAAAGCCTTTGCCGAGGATGAAAGCCTGAAGGGGCATATTTCCATGAGCAATCCCCTGACCTCCGGCACAGCGATGGCCGCTGTCACCGCCCTGTCCGATAAGTATGGCTATGAGTACTTTGACGCGCTGGGAAAGAACGGTGTCATGATCGAGTCCGGCTCCACTGCCCTGGCGAAGCTGCAGACCGGCGAATGCAAAGCCATCATGATTCTGGAAGAGTCCGTGCTGCGCATCCGCAAGGAAGAGAATTCTCCCATCACGGTGATCTATCCCGAGGATGGCGTGATCCTGGTTCCCAGCACCGTCATGACCATCGCGGAGAATAAAAGCGCCAACGCCAACCTGGAAGCCTGCGAAGCGATGACAAACTGGCTGCTGAGCGAAGCGGGGCAGAAGTGCATTCTGTCTGGATACATGCACTCCGTTCTGAAGGACATGGAGGAAGTCCCCTATGATTCCATTTCTACCGATGCGCTGATCGAAAAGGACATGGGGGTGGACTGGAATCGCTGCTATCAGAACCGGGATGAAATCCGGACCCGGTTCCAGGAATCTGTGACCCTTCCCTGAGGAAAAGCTGAATGATTGCGAACGAAACCCGGAAAGGCAGGATCATCATTACGGTGGTCCTGTCCTTTCTGCTGATTCTGTCCCTACTGCTGACCGCCGCGGGGATCCATGGGATTCGTGTGTTCGAATCCTCTGGTTTTGACACAGCGGACGTCTGGACCCGAACCCTGGCCCTGGCCGGGGAGGCGAAGCAGTTGTATCGGAAGATGATTTCTCCTGCGCTTCAGCGGGCGGGAGACGAAGCCGCCGCAAACAGCACTGAAACCGCCCGGCGGCTGCTGGCTGAGGCCTGGGGTGCGGAGGAGAGTGAACTGGAGGACTCCTCCGAGGAGCAGGTTTGGCAGCTGTTGGCCGCGACATATTCCTGGTCCCAGAAGAAACTGGGCAGCAGCGACCGGAAAGCCCTGGTCGCGGTCGGGAATATGGAGGAGCTCCAGGAACATCTGCTCTCCGCTCTGGCTTCCTTCGCCGCGGGAAGCACGAATGCTTCATCCGGAGCGGCCGAAGCTTTCCTCCCCGAAGATCGCCTGCTGTCCGCGATCCCGGCGCTGGAGAGCGGAGATCCGGCGAAGCTGGCGCAGGTTTTTCTGGCTTCCGCCAGCGAATCCGCGACGGTGCTGGACAAGGATACGGCCCTTGCCTTTACCCGGGCCACGGGATCTGATGAAGCCTCCATCGCCGCGCTGCGGCAGTGGGCAAATGGCTCCATCAAGGCGCTGAATGCTTTCCTGGCGGAGCATGCCAGCACCGTGATCCTGCTGGCCGTGCTGCTGGGGATCGACACGGCGCTGCTGTTCTTCCTGCTGCGGCAGGACGGCGGATGGAAAGTGGATTTCAAGTGGATTCTGATTCTGCTGATCGTGGATTTCCTGCTGGTATTCCAGCTGTTGCCCCTGGTCTGGCTGCTGATCCGGGCTTTCTTCCCAGAGGGAACCTTCTCGCTGGAAATCTTCCGGCGGCTGTACTCCTATCCCATGAACTGGCAGGCGCTGACCAACACGGTCATCGCTTCTGCAGCCACCATGGCGCTGGGCACTTTCATCGCCTATCCCCTGGCATACCTGATCGGTCGGACCAATTTGTACGGGCGGAAATTCTTCCGTTCCCTGTTCGTCATGACCTACATGGTGCCTCCCTATGTGGGCGCCATGGCCTGGCTGCGGCTGCTGAACAAGAATGTGGGCACCATCAACCTGATCCTGCGGAGCCTGCTGGGGCTATCGGTCACGGAGGGCCCTCTGAACATCTATTCCCTGGGCGGACTGATCTGGGTCTTGACGACCTTCTACTTTCCCTACGCTTTTATCACCATCTCCCGGGCCATGGAAAAGATGGATCCCTCCCTGGAAGAGGCTTCCCGGGTTTCCGGCGCCGCGCCACTGCGGACGGTGGTGAAAATTACCCTTCCCATGATGACGCCTTCCCTGATCGCCGGCGCGCTGCTGGTCTTCGTCTGCGCGGCCAGCTGCTACGGGATTCCCTCCATTATCGGCGCTCCGGGCAACGTGCATACCGTCACTACCCGGATTATTGAGTATTACGGGCTGGGGATCAAAGGCATCAACGACGCCACTGGGCTGGCGGTGTTTTTGATCATCATCGCGCTGGTGATTCTCTACATTTCAGACTTCGTCATCGCGAAGAAGCAATATGTAACTGTGTCGGGAAAGTCCACCCGGCCGGCCATGGTAGATCTGCGCCGGTGGCGGACGCCTCTGACCGTGATGGTCGGGCTGTTCGCGGTCATCGCTGTGGCTATCCCCTTCGCCACCATCCTGACGACCTCCTTCAAGGTGGACGTGGGCAAATCCCTGCTGGCGGAAGGGAATTTTACCTGGAGCCAGTGGAGCACCCTCTGGCGGGGAGAGACCCTGGACTGCCTGAAGAATTCGCTGCTCTTTGCCACTGTCGCCGCGACGGTGGGCATGATCATCTCCTGCGTCAGCAGCTATCTGCTGCAGCGAACCACGATCCGGGGCCGGAAGCTGCCGGACTTCCTGATTACCCTGGGCTCCGGAACCCCGTCGGTGGTGATCGCCCTGGGGCTGATCATGACCATGCGAGGGCAGTTTGGGGTCGATATCTACAATACGGCATCCATTATCATCATCGCCTATCTGATCAAATACCTGATGATGGGTATGCGTACCGTGTCCTCCGCCATGTCCCAGGTGCATGCCTCCCTGGAGGAATGCTCCCAGATTTCCGGAGCCAGCTGGCTGCGGACCATGACCCGGATTACCGGTCCGCTGATCCTGCCTTCCATCGCGGCAGGATGGTTCCTGATATTTATTCCCTGCTTCTATGAGCTGAGCATGACGACGCTGCTCTATACCGGGGACACGAAAACCATCGGTTTTCAGCTGTATCAGTACTGGACCTTTACCAGCCAGCCCCAGGCCTGCGCCATGGCCTTCGGCATCCTGCTTTTCGTGATTCTGCTGAATTTTGTGCTGAACCGACTGACCAAAGGGGAGTTTACGATCTGAGGACCTGTCCAAATCTAAGATTTGGGTAACAGGTCCCATGTTACAGCCGTCCGAGAGGGCAAGCAAAGCGCAGCCTGATCGGGTAACGGCGATCACATAAGAGGTGAAACCGATGGCAAGTATACAGTTCATCAACCTGACCAAGAGCTACGGCAAGGTACAGGTGCTGAAGGAATTCAATGAAACCTTTGCGGACGGTGAGTTCGTCACCCTGCTGGGACCCTCCGGGTGCGGAAAAACCACGATTCTCCGGATGATCGCGGGCTTCGAGCATCCCACCTCCGGCGAGATCCGCATTGACGGCCAGCTGGTGTCCGGAGGGAAAACGCTGGTCCCGCCGGAGAAACGGGAGATCGGCATGGTGTTCCAGTCCTACGCCGTCTGGCCCCATATGAATGTCTTTGAAAACGTCGCCTATCCCCTGCGGGTCAAGCACGCGGCCAAAACGGAAATTTCCTCCAGGGTAGAGCGGATCCTCTCCCTGGTCCATCTGGATCAGTACGCGGAGCGGCTGCCCAGCCAGCTGTCCGGAGGACAACAGCAAAGGGTCGCTCTGGCCCGGGCCCTGCTGGCGGAGCCGAAACTGCTTCTGCTGGACGAGCCACTGTCCAACCTGGACGCGAAGCTGCGGGAAACCATGCGGTTCGAAATCAAGGAGATTGCCCGGGAATCCGGCATCACCGTGGTCTATGTCACCCATGATCAGACCGAAGCCATGGCCATGAGCGACAGGATTTTCCTGCTGAACCGTGGCGTGGTGCAGCAGGCCGGCACGCCGGAGGAGATCTATAATCATCCGGTGAACCCGTTCGTGGCTGATTTCCTGGGCAAGGTGGCCTTCTATCAGGGGATGATCCGGGACGGCATCCTGTTTCTGCCGGACTGGCAGGAAAGCCTTCCGGCGCGTCCCTGTGATCCGGAAGGCGCCGTCACGGTGGGCATCCGCCCGGAGAACATCCACATGTCCAGGGAGGGAGAAGGCATTCCTGGAACCATCACCCGGATGTATTACCTGGGGGATACGACGGACTATCGTGTCCGGGTCTCCCAGGCGGAAATCCGAATTATTGCCGACGGCGCTTCCCGCAGCCGCTTCCAACTCGGGGACGCGGTGAAGCTAAAAATTCTGGACCGGATGATCTTCCCTGGGGAGAACCTCCAGGATCAACTGAAAATCAGGACGTAAAAAGTCTCTATATAAAATGAAACCAAGGATACTTTGCTTTCAAACCAAACCTCATCCACATGTCAGCTTCATTTCTCTTTATATTTGTGTCTCTTGGGCATCATAACGCTGAATCGCATCGATATAGAGACTTGTAAAAAGTCATTATTGTGGTATAATTAGGCCATTCGAAAGGAGTGAATGAAATGCCTCAAATTATTCCTATCAAAGAACTGAAGGATACGGCCAATGTATCTGAACTCTGTCATACCCTGAACGAACCTATATTTATCACAAAAAATGGTTATGGAGATATGGTGCTGATGAGTATGGATTATTACGAAACTACACGGAAAAAGTGGGAAATGTATGCAGATTTGGAAATATCAGAAGAACAGATTATGCAGGGAAAGACCAGGGATGCCAGAAAGGCACTTCAGTCTGTGAGGGCAAAATATGGCTTATAATCTAATCATTACAGAACGTGCAGATGGGATGATTGACCGTCTTACTGCATATCTTGTCAATCATCTGAAGAATCCTGATGCCGCATCGCACTTTCTGGACGAGCTTGATTCAATATATAGTCGGCTGGAAGATAATCCTTATCAGTTCACCGAAAGCAAAGATGAATACCTCTTTCTACGCGGATACAGAGATGCACTATTCGAAAAAATGAAATATCATGTCATTTTTCGCGTGGATGAACAATCTGTATATATTCTTGGCGTCTTTCATACGCTGGAGGACTATGCAAGTAAACTGTATTAGTCGATTTTCCCGCTTATTGGGCGAACTATTACAGGCATATCGCCACAACTATACGCAAGGATAAGAATTGCACAATTTCATAAAACCCGCAGATTTAATGCTTCTATAATTTCCTATAATACGCGCATTTAGAAGAACGTAAAAATTCCAACAATACGCGTACATAGCGATTTCCCGCAGCAGGATAACAAGCAATGTGGATGATCGATTCATTATGCTTCCATTGCCTTCTGGCTCATCACAACATTGACATAATTATACGGAATCTCGATGCCATTTTCATCGAGCGCTCGCTTTACCCGACGGTTGATGTCACTACGGACCGTTTCCATGGGAATATCGGATTTGTAATAAACGGTCGTAGCCATAACCAGGCTGCTGTCTGCGTACTCGAGAAAATACACTGGCCCATATTCCTCCCCGTTTTTTCCCGCCTTGCCCGGGATGGAATAGGGACTGTCCTCGACAGCTTTTCCAATCACCGCGATAGCCTGTTCTGCATCAATTTTGGAGAAACCGCACTTTATTTCGGCCTGGACATTCGCCGCGGTGCCTCCTCCGTCTCTTCTTCCATTATATCATTCAGCATCTTCATCTCTCCCGGATGAACCTGATCCAGCCCTCCCGAAGGAATCACATTCTGAACCCCGCCTTTGACAGGATACATAATGGACGACAGAATCTCTCGCGGGCTGCTGATCTCCTCCAGCTTTTCGATCATCCCATCAAACAGGGCTTCCATTTCTTTCTCCAGCGCTGTCGGCGCTTCTCCGTCCGAAGATTCTTCCTCCGAGAAAATGGTTCCCAGATCGATCCATCTTCCGCCCAGATAAACCAGCACGTAAGCCTCCTCCAGGCTGCTGGTATCCTCATTGAACACGCCATGCAGCAACACAGGCACGGCGTATCCCGGCTTGCCCATCATGCGCATATGCCGCCCGTCCTGGCCAGCGTTCGTAGTTCCACCATACAACGCTCCCCGGAAATGCTCCTTGAACCATTGCAGAAACAGATCCCTCAGGGCGCTTACCTCTTCCGGATGCACCGACAGGAAGCTCCAATCCCCCTCAAGCGCCTGGTCGATCATTCCCTTCGCGATCTCAATCAGCTGGTCCACATCCACGCTCAGCACGTACATGATCCACTGTTCATCCGCAAAAACCTCGTTTTCAGGCAGCTCCAGGGAAAGCAGCGCACGATCATCGTCAAAGCTTTCCGGCAGAGCATCGCTGCCTAACCGGGTCGCGTCCAGGCCGCGTCGCAATTCGGTTTCATATCCGGTCAGCCCGGTCACCCGCAGCGCCCAGGGCAGCAGCTCGGCCAGCTGCGCGTAATCCGTCCCCGGCGTCATGGCGCAATCCACCGTGAACCAGAAAGCCCGCCCCTCCTCCAGGGTCATGTCGCCTTTTTCATATAAGCGCCAGGCCAGATAGTTCAGCAGGGATGAGTTGGTATGCACGCCGCCCTCATCATTCAGGACCGTAGGCGTTTTTACGGTGGGCATATAATACAGATCCCAGGTGAATTCAGGCTGCTGGAACCGGTGCGGCTCGCTCAGGCTGCGAATGCTCTCCCGGCTTTTGTCCGCAATTTCCCAGGTAGCGTCCTCCGCGCCCTCCATGAGCATTTGGCAGGTTTTGCCCTGAATGTCGCTCATCGCCTCGTTGATGGCTCCGAAATCATTCATATAGGCGTTATAGGTCATA
>JAFUDS010000049.1 GCA_017464305.1 Clostridia bacterium
AAATTCTATATCTTCGACTTCTGCGGGAACTTCGAGTTCTTTCGGATGAACAAAGGGAAAGCGGCCCAGAACACAGTGGCGCTTTCCGCCGCGCTGTTCAATTTGAAGGCGCAAATTGTATACAAGCTGCAGGACATGGATTATCAGACGGAGGAGCTGACGGCTTTCCGAAAGGATCTGGTGCAGGAGATGGCGGCGCAGGTGCAGGCCCTGGACAGGGAAAACTTCGCCGTCAAACAGCATCTGAGATACGTGGAACGGTACAGCGACCCGGAGAACTATCAGGCACTGACTTATGAAAACACGCTGGAAATGGCAGAGGAGCTGGCACCCCTGATCCAGCCGGAGGCGGACGACGCCAAGGCCCTGCGCTTCGATGCGCTGATGTACGGGATTGAGCTGGCTTACCTGGTGGGGAAGAAGTACGACAGAGCCAGGAAGGACCTGGTGAACAAGGTGCAGGCTTTGTCCGGGCTGGGCAGCATTCCGGAGATCAAAGCCCAGCAGGAGCTGATTCAGAAGATTTTGAAGACAAGCTACCTGGAGAATGCCGGGATCAATGAATTCGAAAACATCCGGAATCAGCTGCGCGATCTGATCAAGTATATCCCGGTGGGCAGAACGACCTACACAACCAATTTCGACGACGAGGTTCTGTCCATGGAATTCCATGAATCCCAGCTGGACTATGACTATCTGGACGATTACAAGAAGAAAGCGGAATTCTATGTTCGGCAACATCAAGAGAACGCAGCCATCGCGAAGCTGAAAGGGAATATCCCGCTGAAGGAAGAGGATATCGCGGAATTGGAGCGCATCCTCTGGAGCGAAGTGGGGACAAAGCAGGATTACGAGCGGGAGATCGGATCGATCCCGCTGGGAGAATTTGTTCGGAGCGTGACGGGATTGGACATGGCCGCGGCCAAGGAGGCCTTCGCGGAGTATCTGAACAGCACGCAGCTGGACAGCCGGCAGATCTATTTTGTGAACCAGATTGTGGAATACATCGTTCAAAACGGGATGCTGAAGGATTACTCCGTCATGCAGCACGCGCCATTTACCGACCAGGGCAGCATCGTGGAAATATTCACGGATCTGAAGGTATGGGAAGGCATAAGGAAGGCTATCGAGCGTGTTAACGACAACGCGAGGGTCGCGTAAAGATTATCAAGCACATCCTTGAAGAAGGAAACCACGAAAAAAAGGAGGATAATATGTACGGAGCTATTTTGGGAGACATCATTGGTTCTCCATATGAATTTGACCGCGGAAACAAGTCAAAGGATTTTCCGCTGTTTTCTCCACGGGCGAAATATACAGATGATACTGTAATGACGATTGCTGTCGCCGATGCCTTATTGTCAATTCCAGACGGCAATATGGTCACGACGGCCAGAGAGGGCGAAGTGCTAAAAGCAGTTGAAGAATCGATGAGACGTTGGGGAAACAAGTATTGGTATGCGGGATATGGAACCCGTTTCCGCCAGTGGCTGCGTAGCGAAGATCCTCAGCCCTATAACAGTTGGGGGAATGGAAGCGCGATGCGGGTATCAGCGGCGGGATGGATGTTTCTCAACCACGATATGACTCGGCGTGTCGCAGAGCTGACTGCAATGGTGACCCATAACCATCCCGAAGGGATCAAAGGCGCTAACGTGGTCGCCAGTGCCATTTTCGCTGCGCGGGTTGGATGGGGAAAGGACTGGATCAAAAGCTATGCTGAAAATAATGGCTATGACCTTTCCAGAACCTGCGATGAAATTCGGCCGACCTATCATCATGTAGAGTCCTGCCAGGAAACAGTTCCCCAGGCGATAACTGCATTCCTGGAGGGAAACAGCTTTGAGGATGCTATCCGAAACGCGGTATCCCTCGGCGGAGATTGTGATACGCTGACCTGCATCACAGGCAGTATTGCGGAAGCCTACTGGGGTGTTCCTGAAGAATTGAAAGAGGAATGCAAAAATCGTATTCCAGAGGAAATGGTTGCTGTTCTGGAGCGGTTTGATGATGTGGGGTGCAAGCGGTGAATTTTGTCTGGGCTCCTGTTGGTTATCGAGTAACCGGGAAGACCTGGCACCGAGTAGCGGGAACTACCCGGTGCTTTTTATTGCCGTTTTAGAACGATATCAGATAAAACCTGGTTCATGAATTTCAGACATACAGCCCTTTGCTGAAATAGCGGTCGCCCCGGTCCGGGAACACGGTGACGATGGTGCCGGTGGCGCCGGCGGCAACGAGCTTCTTCACCGCCGTCAGGGCGGCGCCGGAGCTGGGGCCAGCGAAGATCCCCTCCTGGGTCGCTAGCTGTCGGCAGCTTTCGAAGGCTTCAGTGTCCTTCACTTTGATGACGCGATCCACCAGCGACATATCCATGGTGTCGGCGATAAAATCATTGCCGATGCCTTCGATATCATAATCGCCCGGCTCGCCGCCGCCCATGGTGGACCCCAGGGGATCCGCCAGGATGCCGGTGATAGCCGGCTTTTTTTCTTTCAGGAAACGAGCGGTTCCGCTATAGGTACCGCCGGAGCCTGCGCCGGCGACAAAGTAATCTAGGCTATCCCCCAGGTCTGCCCAGATTTCTGGCCCGGTGGTTTCATAATGGGCCTGAGGATTGGCCATGTTATGGAACTGCCCCAGGGAGATGGCGCCGGGGATACTTTCCCGCAACTCGTTGGCCTTCGCCTCCGCGCCTAACATTCCACCCTCTGCGGGCGTATTGATCACTCGGGCTCCTAAAGCCCGCATCAGGGTCTGCTTTTCCAGGCTGAACTTTTCTGGCACCACGAAAATGACCTGATAGCCCCGATTCAGGGCGGCGAAGGCGATGCCCAGGCCCGTATTTCCGGCCGTGGCCTCTATGATGGTGCCTCCGGCCTTCAGCGTGCCTTTTTCCTCAGCGGCAGTGACCATAAACAGGCCGGTTCTATCCTTGACGGAGCCGGCGGGATTCCATAATTCCAGCTTCGCGTATACCTTTGCTTCCTCCGGAAAGCCCAGATGATTCAGCCGCAGCAGCGGCGTGTTCCCGATCAGTTCCCGCGTGGATTGATAGATTGCCATGAATACCATCCTCCTTCGTCGAAATGGAATGTTTTCCTAAGGGTTATTCCTATGATTTACGAAAGTTTTCTTGCTCCTCTGCTCTGCGGGGGAGTTTCATCAGCGCATGATTCAACCCTGATGGGCTTATTCTACCGCTGGATCCAGAATATTAAACCTCTGTTTTACCTACTTGTCAAGTAGGAATATTCAAAACGCCGGGAACCGATTTCCCTTTTGACAGAAAGGGCAATGGGCTGTATACTTCTCCCATCCTCTTCGGGAAATCGGATTTTTGGGGAGGAAAATAGCGGGTTTCCAATATCCAGGGTTTTTATCGGAACATAGAAAAGCTATGATGGAGGCTCACCGCGAGATGCAGGACAAAACAACAGGATTGGACGCGAGGATTCAGTCGCTGACGGACGGCATTCTGCAGGACTATGAAAATTGCCGCGTGATCGACCGGCTGGAGATGTTTGGCCAGCCAGACAGGCTGACCATTCAGGAATTGACGGGGAAGATGCTCCGCATCGTCTTTCCGGGCTACTATTGCGACTATGCCTACCGAATCTATAACCCGAAGAATCATTTGTCGGCCCTGATTGAGGATGTGGCGTTTCTGCTGAACCGGCAGATTGCCATCGCGATCAAGGGGAATGGGCACTGCCCGGACGATCACATCGAGCGCACCGCGGAGGGGATCACGGCCAGCTTTTTAGAGCGGCTGCCGGCGATCCGCGAGATGGTGGAGTATGACCTGCAAGCGGCCTATGACGGGGACCCGGCGGCTTCCAGCAAGGCGGAAATCATCATTGCCTATCCCGGCTTTTACGCCATTACCATCAATCGGCTGGCCCACGCGCTGTACGAGCTGAACGTGCCGATTATCCCTCGGATCATGACGGAATATGCCCACAGCAAAACGGGGATCGACATCCACCCCGGCGCGCAGATCGGCAAGCATTTCTTCATCGACCATGGCACGGGTATCGTGGTAGGGGAGACGACGATCATCGGCGACAACGTAAAGATCTACCAGGGTGTGACCCTGGGGGCGCTATCCACCAAGGGCGGGCAGAAGCTGCACGGCAAGCGCCGACACCCCACCATCGAGGATAACGTAACGATCTACGCCGGGGCGTCCATCCTGGGCGGGCAGACCGTGATCGGTCACGATTCCGTCATCGGGTCAAACGTGTTCATTACTTACCCCATTGCGCCCTACACCCGAGTCAGCATCAAGAGCCAGGAGCTGCAATACAAAAACGGGCAGGCTTACGTGGTGCAAAACGACCAGCCGGGGGAGGATCCGGCCTGGTTTGACGCAATATAAGCAACGCGACCATTTCGAAAATAAATCAAGGAGGGAAAGCTTATGCCCCGCATCGCAAAAATCGATCCCAACACCGCCTCCCCGGAGGTAAAGGCTGCCATTGACGCCCACCTGGCGCAGGGCTACCGCATCACCAATGAAAAGCTAACGCTGCTGCACAATGTGCCCTGCTTTGAAGCGCTGGAGGTGCAATCTTATGCAGTAGACCGGGAGCTGGCGCGGCTGGTGGGCCAGCGGGCCGCCGATTTCTTTGAATACGCCATTTCGCTGCAGAATGATTGTCTGGTTTGCTCTACTTATTTTGGCAAGCTGCTGCGCAAATACGGCATTACGGATTTTGAATCCTTCTCCTTCACCGAGGAGGAGGAGCTGCTGATCGCCTACGGGCGGGCCATCGCCAAGGATCCCAAGGAGGTGCCGGAGGAGCTGTTTCAAAAGATGCTGGCTCGCTTTGGGGAGGAGACCATGGTAGTGGTAACCACCATGGGGGTCTTCATGATTGCCAACAACTATTTCAACGACATTCTGCAGGTGGAGAGCGAATAAAGGCTGCGATTCGGGTGAGTATGCTTTTTGGGCATGGCGGCCCATCAAACAAATAAGGAGAAAATGAGAGATGAAATTGATTGAAAGCTTCTCCGTGGACCATACACGGATTGTGCCCGGCATCTTTACCAGCCGGGTGGATCATGTAGGAGAATACTGCCTGACGACCTATGATGTTCGGATGAAGCGGCCGAACAAGGAGCCCGTCATCGACGTGGGCGCGATGCACACGCTGGAGCATCTGATCGCGACCTATCTTCGGAACGATCCGGAATGGAAGGATGAAGTGATCTACTGGGGACCCATGGGCTGCCTGACGGGGCTTTACCTCATCCTCAAGGGCAATCGCGCGCCGCGGGAAATCTATGGGCTGCTGCTGGAAGCTTACCGTTCGGTGGAAAGGGCCCAGGAGGTGCCCGGCGCCACGGCGGAAAACTGCGGGCACTATCTGATGCATAATCTGGAAATGGCCAAATGGTACGCCAGGGAATTCGTGGCCTACCTGGAAGCTAACGCCGACAACAATGAAATTTTCGAATATCCCAAAACAGAGAGGCTCGTCACGGAAGACGGGCAGCGCTTCTTTGATTCGTAATGTTTTTTCACACCTCTGCTCCGCGGAGGTGTCTTTATGAATAAGAAACCTTTTCGCTCTTCCGCTCCGCGGGGGAGCCTTTTCGTATCCCTGCTTCGATGGGGGCTTTGTGATCAAAAAGATTTTGCTCTCTCGCTTCGCGATAGAGTGTTTTACTCGATGAAGTTGACAGCTTTTTCACAAATACGGATTCTGATTGACATTTTCGATGGGATAGGATACAGTCCCTCTGTCATCTTTTGAACAGATCAAGACGAGGAACGAAACGGCCGGCGGGGGCCGGAGCCACGGAGGGAATATGGCAAAGGATCAGGAACAGACAAAACGGAGCGGCAAGGCGACCCGGGGGCTGCTGCGCCGATTCATTGCTTACTACGCGCCGCATAAAAAGCTGTTCGCCATGGATATGACTGCCAGCCTGTTGGTGGCCCTGATCGGGGTGGTATATCCCATGATCACCCGAACCATGCTGAACGATTTGATCCCCAACCGGAACTATCGCATGGTGGTCATCTTTGGGGTAACGCTGCTGTGCCTGTATCTGATCAAGATGCTGCTGAATTACTTCATCCAATATCAGGGGCACATGATGGGCGTATACATGCAGGCCCGAATGCGGTCGGACATGTTTGCCCATCTGGAAACCTTGCCCTACGGCTTCTATGACACCCATGAGACGGGGAAGATTATGAGCCGGATGACCAACGACCTGTTCGACGTCAGCGAGCTGGCGCACCACGGGCCGGAAAACATCATCATCTCAGTGCTCAGCATCGTCATCGCTTTTGTCTATCTGAGCACGATTAACCTTACGCTGACGCTGATCATCTTCGCCTGCGTACCCTTCCTGGTCATCATTTCCTACACCCTGCGCCAGCGGATGCGCAAGGCCTTCCGGGATACCCGGTCCGCCATGGCGGACATCAACGCCAGCCTGGAGAGCTCCATCAGCGGCATCCGGGTGACCAAGGCCTTCACCAACGCGGAGAAGGAGCAGGAGAAGTTCGAGGAGGGGAACAACCGCTTCCGGGTGGCTCGGCGGGATTCCTAC
>JAFUDS010000050.1 GCA_017464305.1 Clostridia bacterium
CGCCAAAAACGCGTGATTATTCTGTCTTATCCATCTATATATCCCTATTATTTGTACTATAAGAAATAATAGTTCTATATGTTCCTATATGGGGTTGAGCCCTTGATCCACCAGGGTTTCAGGACAGAACAGGCGGAACAGGTGTCAGCTATCCTGTACGTCTGTCCTGCCCTGGTGTTCCATCAGTCGCGCCGATAAACACGCTGCTTTCCGTAAATGGGAAGCTGGGCAAATTTACCAGTTTTGCTCCACCCCTGAATATGGGCGATAATCGACGAGATAGCGTAACTGTCAGAAGGCCGCATATCTTCCTTCGGCCTGCCAAAGCACTCACACCAAATTTCCATATTGCTGACTTCGGTGCGTACCCGCTTACCCGCTGGCCGGGTGGGATCGTTGGTTTCCCGAACGTAATCCCTGCGCTGATAAACATCCATGTTATTCCAGTTGTCAGGGAGTAGCATATCCAGGTACTCAGCCACCAGCCCCTCACGGTCGTCCTGCTCCATAGCTGCCCGCTGCTCCTGCCTCGCATAATTCTCCAAATCGGCGGGAAGATAGAGTTTCTCTCCGGCCTCGGCCAGGACAGCCACCTCTGCCCAAATCTGCCGCACGATCTCCGGGGTCAAATCCCAGGGCTTGTACTTGCCGTCGCCCGTGACCTTGACGCTCCAAAAACGGCGGTTGCCCGTGATATCCCGCAGGTACCCGTTCTCACTGTTCGTGGTGCCGAAGAAAACGCACTGACGCTGGTGTGGGGTGACGCGGCGACCGAACGAGGCGCGGTACTTATCATCCTGCCGGGAAACAAAGGCTTTCACCTTTTCCAGGTCAGCCTTCTTCATGCCAGCCATTTCGCCGATCTCGTGAATCCAGTACCCCTGCAGCTTTTCCGCTGCCGTTTTATCATTCATGTCGGACAGTGACAGGCTGTCGGAGAACCATTCCATCCCCAGCCGGGCGATCAAGGTGCTCTTTCCGATTCCTTGCGCTCCGTTCAGCACGATGATGTAATCGAACTTGATTCCGGGATAATGTACCCGCATATAGGCAGCGCACAATTCCTTGCGGGTAACCGCCCGAACATACGGGTTATCCTCTGCGCCAAGGTAATCGATCAGCACGGTGTCTGCGCGGGGAACGCCGTCCCATGGCGGCAGGGCCAGGAACATTTCACGGATGGGGTGATAGGATCGGTCATCCGTGACCTTGGTCACCGCGATGTCAAAATTGCGCTGCGAGAAGGTGCCATAGTGCTCGTCCACGTAGCTGATCAGCTGCGCGTCATCCTGATCGCGCCAGAATTTAGACGGATGCTGCCAGGGTACAGCGCCTTTAATCTCAAGCCCGTCCGCTAGCTGATTGAACACAATGGCCTGGAGCCCTTCGTCATTGGTGATGATCAGTTTCAAGTTGTGTAGGGTGTTTTTCAGCGTCATGGTGCGCGGATCGTATTCCAGCTGTTTCTGCCAGTCGTCCCCAGGGAAGTCAGCTTCCGCTTCCGCGTCACGTTCGGCGGCGGCCAGGAGCTTCACCTCGTCCAGGCTGGAGGCATATTCCCGCATTGCCTTAAAGGAAGCATCGTCATCCATGTCCCTGAATTTGTGCGTCCTGACCAGGTCAAA
The DNA here is from genome assembly GCA_017464305.1 of Clostridia bacterium. Lineage (GTDB taxonomy): Bacteria > Bacillota > Clostridia > Christensenellales > Aristaeellaceae > Aristaeella. The sequence goes on from JAFUDS010000050.1 coordinate 1,626, forward strand.
TGCGTTCAGCAGCTTGCCATACGCCGGATCGGTGGCGTGGTGACTGTACGCGAACTTATCGTCATAGATCACTACGCCCGCAGTCCCTTCGCCGGGGATGTAATCATAACGGCCTTCCATGGCGCTGGGCTCATACACATCCGACAGGAAGGTTTCGATTGCGGTACGGATATCAAACGCCCGGCAGAACAGTCCAACAACGCCTTTCTTAGTCAAGGGATCAGCCTGCCGCTTTGCGCTGCGTTTGATTACCTCAGATTGCCGGGAGGACGTTGGCCAGGTGGAAATATCCCGCCAATCGTCGTACATCGCCAGGATGGTATCCGGATCGATGGGCTCGCCGTCCCAGGCTTCAAAGTAATAGTTCACATTGGAAGGTGTGGACGGCCAGAACATGAGCCTGTTCGCCTCGTAGGTGGAATCGTCGTAATAATCCATGCCCACCTGCTTGGCCAGCATGCGGGCGATGGGCTCGTACTCTTCCTCGCTGACGTCGCGGGTCAGCGGGAAGATCTGTCGGAGGCGGGGCTGATCCGGGCGGTTCTTGTGTGTGCCGTAGGCACAGCCCATATACGGGAGCTTTTCCTTCACATGCGACATGATGCCGGGAGTTGCATAGTCCATATCCAGCGTGACACAGCTGCGGCTCAGCACGGAACCGACACGCCGGAAGCCTTGCTTCAGGTGGCCCATAACATAACCGCCAACATCCTTGATCTCGTCCTGCTCGCTCTTTTTCATGGCGAGGAATTCTTCGATGGTCTCCACGGTCTTCTGGGTGGTGGAGAGGCGTTCCAGAAACGCTTCCCAGGTGATCGTCCTGTTATTCCATTTGAGCGCGGTGCGGGAATTCGCTACCGCGATTTTGAGTTCTCTCATATCGTTACCTCCCGTAGCGGATCAGGTCCCTGCCCAGCGCCTCGTCAAAAACGATCTTCAAAATGTCGGTGTGATAGACATTGACCTTGCCGAAACGCGGGTCAGGCGTGGTAGAAATGGGATAACCGTATTCCCTGGACATCGCCGCCGCTTTCTTTCCCAGCAGATTTGCGGTGTTCACGTCGACATTTAATCCCCGAAGACTGGCATAGCCCGCAATGGAGAAAGCGTTCTCCACTCTGGTTTCCAGCCGGGCTTCCATGTTTTTTACCTTGCCCTCCATGGCGGCAAGGCGCTTTTCCTGCTCTACCAGCAGCTGCGCCTGCGCCACCAGCTGCTCCGCCGGGGACAGTGCCACGGCATACGCGCCGGTCTTACGAATAGAAGGGATTACCTCATGCGTAATCCAACGTTTAAAATCCCTGGCTTCAGGTTTCCGGGAGCCCATTACCAGGGAATAGAGACCGGGTTCGTTAACAAAGGCCATTTTCTGTTCGCCACCAGGGGTGTCAGTTGAAATGACACCCTTTTCATCCTCGTCCAGACGCGCTAACGCCTGACGGCTGTTGCTGATATCCAAAGCGCGGCACACGTCCGCTGCCACAAACCAGGGCTCATCCTCGATCAGCACCGAGCGCACCCTGCCAAACTGGTTATTGTCAAATACAGTTAATGTATTCATTCACCTCAATCCTTTCTATAAAACTCGCATTCATACCCATCGGCGCGAAGCAATAAGCCCTCCGTCCAGGGCGGGGTTCTGCCCATCTGTTCACAGACAGCATCGAGGGACATACGGGGATCGGCTTCGATGATGAGCTCATCGTGCACATGAGCCACGATGCGGCAGCACCGGAGCGTTTTCATGGCGTAGCACAGGATGTCCCTGCTGATGCCCTGGACGATGTTCTCCACAAACTTCGGGCCATATGACTCGATCCGTTCCCATTTCTTCATGCTGCCCACACCCATATAGGTGGCTGCCGGAGAGCCAAACTGGTTCTCTCCGATACGGGGCTTCACATAGGAAAGCTGCCTGCCTGATGGCAAGGTGATGAATAACATCCCGGAACGCACGGTAAAAGTAAGGCCATGAGTCCTGGTAGTGGTTTTTTCCCGTATCGCCGTCATGACCGCGTCATCCACATCCCACCACAGCTTTACGATGCTGGGATTGGATGTGCGCCATGCCTGCACCAGTGGGGCAAGCTCTTCTTCCTGAAGGCCCATGTCCAGAGCGCCCATCGCCTTTAAAGCGCCGACGCTGCCGCCATATCCACAATTGTGGACAAGGCGGCCCGATACGGTAAAACGGTGATGTGGCCCGGCATTTCGTATGTCATAAAGTCGAGCCGTGCGCTGATGAGCCGCCAATTCTTCCGTTTCTCGAATACTGCCGTCTCCGCGTCCTGAATAATCTCTTCCCTGGTCAGCCCCTGAGACAGCTTTCGTATAACCACGCTCCTCGCATACGGCCAGTACTGCTGATCGAACTCGCTCAGTACAGTGTTCCTGCGGTTTGCCTGATTCTGCGATCTGGTTACAAAGCGAACATTCCCTGGCGCGTAATGACTGTTCGTGTCTATCCGATCCAGCTCCATCGCCCTGTCCGGCATCCCGTATTCCCGAATGAGGTAAAGCCCTGCCTCCAGAACACTCGTAAATTGAAACTGAATTCCTCTGCCACCGTAATTCGGATACTCCGGGTCTTTCGGATTCTCGCAGCGCCGTTTCGCGGCGATCAGTCTCCGATCCAGCCACTTGGGTATCTGTCGGGGACGCGAGCATGCCTGACATCCCTTTGTGATGCCGCTGGTCAGGCTGTTCAAATCCTGCCATTGGATTGCTCCGCAGCCCATGCACTGGGTCAGCACGAAGCAGTGATTCCATCTGCTGTTCCAGCGCTTCTCCGGGCTGATGATTTTTACCCAGCCGTATTGTTTTCCCACGATCTCCGGTTTGAAGGAGATGTGCGCCGCTTGCGGCGGCGAATCCAAATTGTACTGGCTCCGGTTCCCCTTCAATCCAGACGAGATGATCGGGGGTCGCGGTAAGTCCTTCATAGGTGATTACCTCCCGCATGCCCTTGTAAATGACGCCTTCATGCCGCACCCATGATTCGCCATCCCAAAGCAAGTCTTCCATAGTTACGGTTTCTATTGGCTTTTCGCCGTGATTGGTGAGAACAAGCTGCCCTTCAGCAATGCAGGCCAGTTCAGCGATCTTACCTTTCTGCCGGAGATGCCCATTTACGCCATGCTTTTCAACCGGCACCTTGAACATTTCACTGGCACTCTGGCAGTAAATGTCACCGCCACGAGCGAAGAGATCGAGCCGCCACTGCTCTCCGGCCAGCCAGGCGATTACGCGGGCCTCGATGGCGGAGAAATCGGATACAATCAGCTTCATGCCCGGCGCGGGAACGAATGCGGTGCGGATCAGTTCAGAAAGCACATCCGGCACAGAGCCATACAGCATGTGGATCGCGTCATAGTTGCCTTCACGCACAAGGCCACGGGCTGCGTCCAGATCAGGCATGTGGTTCTGCGGCAGGTTTTGCAGTTGAACATTGCGGCCAGCCCATCGGCCAGAGCGGTTGGCTCCATAGAACTGGAACATTCCGCGAACCCTGCCATCTGCGCACACTGCGTTTTTCATGGCCAGGTACTTTTTCACGCTGCTCTTGGCCAGTTGCTGGCGCAGCAGAAGCACATCGCGCAGTTGAGGCGGCGCGTCCTTCAGTAGCTCGATCACCTGCTTTTTCCCCAGGCTGTCGATCTCCAGACCGTTGTTGATCAGCCACTGTTTCATCTGCTGCACACTGTTGGGGTTTTCCAGGTGAGTCAGCTTCTGCATCATGTCAGTCAGTTCAGCGCGGGAGCGGGAGTCCATGGCGATGGCGTTTTCCACGAGCGTCATATCCACCCTGATTCCCCGGTCATTGATTTCCTGGTCGATGTGGTACTGATCCCAAACGTCATCAGGAACGGGAAAGCGTGACAATTTGCGCTGGATTTCCATTTCCACCTCGACGTCGCGCAGGTTATATGA
>JAFUDS010000051.1 GCA_017464305.1 Clostridia bacterium
GGGATTATACCATGAAAGGACGGAGAGAGTCAATCACGGAAAAGCTGGGCGGAAAGGCGAACTGCATCGCCATGGCCATCTTCGCCGTGGTCATCCTGGGCGGAGGCATCGCCTGGATGGAGATCGACTATCAGCGGCAGCGGGAAGCGCAGTATATCGGCAGCATTCCCATGGCCAACCAGCATATCGAATGGACATATGCCGGGAAGGAGGGCCGCAGATGAGAGGCGAACGGACGGTTTACCTGGTAAAGAAGGGAAACGAATATCTCCAGGCCATCACCGGCTCGGAAGGCGAAACGGACGTCACCAAGATGCAGCAGCGCTTCAGCATCTACCTCTATGACGCAGCCCAGATACCGAAAGCGCGAATTGCGAAGCAGATCGTAATGGCGCTGATCCAAGACGGGGACGAACCATGGACCATCGTCAAATTCGACAAGTTGAGCTATTACGCCCAGGAGGTCGCCAGATGTGTATAACAAACAGAATGCGCCTAGAGCGGGCGATGGAGCATCTGGAAGCAGAACGGGCCAGAGAGGAACACGCCATCCAGCAGCTGGACGGCATCAAAATACAGGAAATTATCATTCTCCGGAACAAGAAGGCCATGTATATGGCGGAGGTTGACCAGCTGATAAGGAACACGAAAGAGAAGATCGAGCAGGAAAAGGAGAAGGAAACAAAATGAGCAGATATAGCAGTCTATGCGTGGCCATCAACCTGATAGAAGCATGCGATAAACTAATGTCCAGCAACGGGAAGCAATCCGAAAAGACGGCGGACGTGGTCAAAGACCTGCGAGACATCGCCAAAGATGTGCGATACGGCGGGCAATGGCACGGAGATTATGAGCCTATCGCGACGGCGCTGGGATGCTGCAAAAGCACAGGGCGAGATTGCGCATCCTGCCCCTATCGGAAGATCGGCGGGCGGAACTGCGTCAGCGAGCTGAAGACCGACGCGGCGGCGGTGATTCGCCACATGACAAAGGAACTAAAAACGCTCCGGGAAGAATTGAACACGCGGAAAACCGCCGCATGGCAGCGGCAGGACATGGCAAACGGGAACGAGCCGCCGGATATCTTCCCCTGGGACGATGACGAAGACGGCGGAATGGCCCCAGCGGGCGACGTGATTGGAGCTGAGAGATGATGAATTATCAAGAATTTCTCGAGACCAAGATGGTCATCGCGCCAGAGACAGGATTCGACGTCGAACCGGAGAAGGTCAACCCGCGCCTGCTGCCCCACCAGCGGGACGCGGTGGTCTGGGCGCTGCACGGCGGAAAGCGGGCGCTTTTCGAAAGCTTCGGCCTGGGCAAGAGCGTACAGCAGCTGGAATTCTGCCGCCTGGCGGCGGAGGAAGAAGATGGCCAGGCGCTGATTGTTGTTCCCCTGGGCGTAAAGCAAGAATTCGTCCGGGACGCGGTGGAGCTGTTAGGATGGGACTACGAACCGCCCTATGTGCGGAACATGGAAGAAATACGGCAGCACAAAGAGCGAGTATTGCTGACGAACTACGAGCGGGTGCGGGACGGGGACATCGATCCGACCTACTTCGCCGCCACCAGCCTGGACGAAGCATCCGTCCTCCGCTCTTTCGGCAGCAAGACCTACCAGACATTCCTGGACAAATTCAAGAACGTGAAATACAAGATGGTCGCCACGGCGACGCCTTCCCCAAACAAATACAAGGAGCTGATCCATTACGCCGGATATCTGGACGTCATGGACACGGGGCAGGCGCTGACCAGATTCTTCCAGCGGGACAGCACCAAGGCGAACAATCTGACGCTGTACCCTCACAAGCAGGATGAATTCTGGCTATGGGTATCCTCCTGGGCGCTGTGTATTCAAAAGCCATCCGACCTGGGATACAAGGACGATGGATACTCCCTGCCGGAGATGGAAGTCAGGTACCACAAATTGGAAACCAACCTGGCGGACGCGGGCATAGACCGGGACGGCCAGGTGAAGATGATCCGGGACGCAGCATTGAGCCTACAGGACGCGGCCAGGGAGAAGCGGGAGAGCATCAAAGAGCGAGTGGCCAAGGCGAAAGAGATCGTAGACAGCGACCCGGACGCCCATTTCATCCTCTGGCACGACCTGGAAGAGGAGCGCCACGAGATCAAAAAGCAGATCCCAGAGGCGGTGGAAGTATACGGCAGCCTGGACATCGACACGCGGGAGCGGCGAACCATCGACTTCAGCGAGGGGAGAAGCCGCATCCTGGCCACAAAGAAGGAAATCAGCGGCAGCGGCTGCAACTTCCAGCGGCATTGCCACCGGGCCATCTTTGTGGGGATTGATTACGAATTCAATGATTTCATCCAGGCCATTCACCGGATATATCGTTTCCTGCAAAAGGAGCAGGTGATTATCGATATCATCTACATGGACAGCGAAGAGGAGATCCTCAAGCAGCTGAAAGACAAGTGGGAACGGCACAACGAGATGCAGAGCCGCCTAGCCTCCCTGATGCGCTGCTACGGGCTGAACAATCAGATTATCATCAAAAAGATGGAAAGGAGCATCGGCGTGGAACGGACAGAGATATCCGGGGCGCATTTCCGGATCTTCCATAACGACACCATCCTGGAAACCGCCAACCTGGAAGAAAACAGCGTTGATCTGATCGTGACCTCTATTCCCTTTAGCAATCACTACGAATACACTCCGAGCTATAACGACCTGGGGCACAACGAGGATACAGAGCGCTTCTTTGAACAGATGGACTACCTGGCACCTTCTCTGCTTCGCTGCCTAAAGCCGGGGCGGATCTACGCCTGCCACACGAAGGATCGAGTCATGTTCGGGAACGCCACCGGCACGGGTATGCCGACAATCGAGCCCTTCCACGCCATGACCATTCAACACTACATGAAGCACGGCTTTCAGTACATCGGCATGATTACCGTGGTAACGGACGTGGTACGGGAAAACAATCAAACCTACCGCCTGGGATGGACGGAACAGTGCAAGGACGGCAGCAAGATGGGTGTCGGTTGTCCGGAATACATTCTGCTTTTCCGGAAGCTACCAACGGACAGGTCCACCGCCTACGCGGACGAAAAGGTGGTCAAGAGCAAAGACGAATACACCCGGGCACAATGGCAGCTGGACGCTCACGCATTCTGGCGGAGCAGCGGGGACAGGCTGGTGACGAAAGAGGAGATAATGAACACTCCCATGACCGACCTGCAAAAGGTCTACCGGGAATTCAGCCGGGGCACGGTGTACAGCTATCACGAACACCTGGAGATTGCCAACAAGCTGGATGCGGAGGGCCATCTGCCCGCGACGTTTATGTGCGTCGCCCCAGGGAGCTGGCAGGACGAAGTATGGGACGATGTCAACCGCATGCGGACGCTGAACAGCGAGCAGGTGAGGGGCGGGCGGCAGATGCATGTTTGCCCGCTGCAATTGGACATCGTCGAGCGGCTAATCAACCGATACAGTAACCCGGGCGAAACAGTCTATGATCCATTCGGTGGCATCATGACCGTGCCATTTATGGCCGTCGAGATGGGCCGGGAAGGAATGGCCACAGAGCTAAACCCGGATTATTTCCGAGATGGGCTGGGGTATCTCCGACAGGCGGACGCCAAGAGAGATGTACCCACATTATTCGACTACTTAGAGGAGGGCGCATGATGAAACTGTTCAGATTTGGCAAGAGGAACCAGAAGAAAGAAAGAAACGGAAAACCAGCAGGCGGAGGAACGGTTGACATCCGTATGGCGCGTATACAACGCATTCGAAGAGGATGAATTCGCGGAATGCGAGAAATGCGGATTTGAGGCGGAAATGGACAAATATCCAATGCACTATGCAGCCATCTGCCCCAATTGCAAAGCCATCATGGAAAAGACAAAGATCGAGAGCTAAACAAAATAATCAACCGCCTGGATTAAACGCGGCCAGAGAGCCGGTATCCAGGCACTTTACATGGGCAGCCCGGCGGAGCGTATCAATATATATTAGGAAGAAAGGGGAATCCTCCCAAGATATATGCGATGTGCCAACGCTGGAAGGTTCGACTCCTTCCCTGCCCACTTTCATGGAACGAGTGCCCGGCGGAGGGCCGCGAACCGAGGGAATGGGTACCCTCTTGAGGGCCTTGTATAGGATATTATTAATTCAGGCACGGGGCGGGCGGAAAGTCACCACCGACCTGGCCACCTCACCCTCAGGTATCTGTCCACGAACACGACAGCAACCATGAGCCAGGGGGCCGGGGGCAGGCGACTGATGCCCCCGGATAGCAACGAGAGAAGACGGAGAAGGGAGGGCAGACCATGAGCTGGGAATACGAAGCGCTGTTCAACCGGCAGGAAACGGCCATGATGGAGCAGCTGAACATATGGTCTGCCCAACCGACAGCCGTCAAGGTCGGGACCATGGGATACCGGACGCGGACAACCTGGGCCGGGGAACGACTGGAGGCGGAGGTCTACCCCATCTATGGCCGGGAACAGCGGGCGGAGGCCAGGGCCAGGAAGGCGAACATCAGCAGCGAAGCGCAAAAGAGACTAAACGACAAGCGAGCGGAGCATCACCTCATCCTGATGATCGAAACCAACTTCACCAGGGAAGACTTACACCTGCTGCTGACCTACGAAACGGAACCGACAGAGAAGCGGGCCATGAAAGACCTGCAAAACTTCTTTAGCCGGGTGCGCCGGGCCAGGAAGGCAGCTAATCTGCCGCCGCTGAAATACGTCTATGCCATGGGCGGCGGCGAGGAAGAAAACGAGAAACGGATCCATTTCCACCTGGTGGTCAACGGCGGAATAGAGCGAGATCATCTGGAAAGAATATGGCGGGCGACGCCGGGAGCTGGGCGGGCAGACTCGGACAGGCTGCAGCCGGACGAGCGAGGCCTGGAAGCCATTACGAAATACATCTTCAAACAGCATAAAGACCGGGCCATTGATCCTGGCGCAAAGATTATCCGCAGATGGAATGGCAGCCGGAACCTAAAGAAACCGAAATCATCCGCCAGCGACAGCCGGTGCAGCAATGCCAGGGTGCGGAGGATCGCCCACGACATGATGAACGAGGCGAAGCGGGAGATGGAGAAGGTATATCCTGGATATCGATTCGTAGATTGTACTGTATATTACAGTGACGTGATCGACGGGGTATATATCCGATGTTTGATGCGGAAAAAACGAGGGAGGGATGCGACCGTGATAGACTTTGACGCCATCATGGCGAAAGACAAGGAAGTCAAGAGAAAGACGGAGGCGCTGCAAATGATCCGGGCCAAAGCGACGGACATCTCTCCCAAGATCACCGGAATGCCCAGCGGAGGCGGGGACGGGAAACGAATGGAAAGGGACGTGGTCGGCATCGTTGACGCGGAAGAATCCTGCAACCAATCGAAAAGAGAGCTAGAGGCCATGCGGAAAGAGCTGGCCGTCTAT
>JAFUDS010000029.1 GCA_017464305.1 Clostridia bacterium
CCGGAAGACGAGCTGGACCGCAACTGGCAGCGGCTGGTATTGACCCATCTGATGGAAAAGCAGCACCTGGGCGTGCTCACCGGCGCGCCCATCACCGATATCAAAATCACGCTGATCGCTGGGCGGGCCCATCTGAAGCATACCGAGGGCGGCGATTTTCGCCAGGCCACCTACCGCGCTGTGCGCCAGGGGCTGATGCAGGCAAAAAGCGTGCTGCTGGAACCCTGGTACGATGTTCGGCTGGAACTGCCCCAGGACTGCGTAGGCCGGGCCATGAATGATTTAACCCAGATGGGCGGCAGTTTTCAGCCGCCTGAAAGCCTGGGCGAGGGCGTACTGCTGACCGGCAGCGCGCCTGTGGCCGCCCTGCGGGGCTATGCCCGGGAAGTAGTCAGCTATACCCGGGGCCAGGGCAGGCTGCTGTGCCAGCTCCGGGGCTATGCGCCCTGCCGGGAGCAGGAACGGGTGGTGGCCGAATCCGGCTATGATCCAGAGCGTGATCCCGAAAACAGCCCGGACTCGGTATTTTGCAGCCATGGGGCGGGCTTCCTGGTCAAATGGAACCAGGTGCCCAATTTTATGCACCTGCGCACCGAAGCGCTGGGCGCATCCCCCGCGCAGGCGGAATCGGCTCCCGGCCAAGCAGCCGGCGGCGCTTACCGCGGCACGGCCGATGAGGACAAACAGCTGATGGCCATTTTTGAGCGAACCTACGGCCCGGTAAAGGAGCGCAGGGGCGGCGCCGCGCGCCAGGTACGCCCTACCGTTAACGACCGGCCCATCGTACTGCAAACGCCCAGGCAGGAATACCTGCTGGTGGATGGCTACAACATCATTTTCGCCTGGCCTGATCTGAAGGAATTGAGCCGGTACAGCCTGGAGGACGCCCGCAAAAGCCTGCAGGATATTTTGAGCAATTACCGGGGATTCATGCCCTGTGAGCTGATATTGGTATTTGACGCCTATAAGGTATCGGGCAATCCCGGCTCCACGGAAGAATACCACGGCATCCACATCGTATACACCAAGGAAGCTGAAACCGCGGACAACTACATTGAAAAAACCATCCGGCAGATTGCCCGCAAGGCTGACAGCCGGGTGCGTGTGGCCACGTCGGACGCGCTGGAGCAGGTGATCATCCTGGGCGGCGGCGCGCTGCGCATTTCAGCCAAGGAATTCCGCGCCGAAGTGGAGGCTGCAAAAGTGGAAATTGCCGCCATCCTTCAGCGCAGCAACAATACCCGCAGTCCCGTATCCAACGTAGAGCGCGCCATGAAGGCGGCCATGGAGAAAGAGTAAACATCCACCGGCCTAGCCGGTGGCTTTTCATATGCGGGCATAGCCCTAGAATACTAGCAGCGCCCTCGCAGGCGCTAATACGGTCTGCCTCCTGCGTAAACTGTTACTTGCTACCCGTAAACGGGTTGTCGTTGGATTTCCCCAACATTGTCATTTGTTCACCCATTTTATCCTCATCTAACTGGTGCCGAATGTACTCTGCAATCGCCTTGGTGTTCTTGCCCACCGTGTCTACATAATACCCTCGGCACCAGAATTCCCGATTCCTGTACTTATATTTCAATTCTCCAAACTTTTCGTAGATAAGCACACTGCTTTTCCCTTTCAAGTACCCCATAAAGCTTGATACTGCTACCTTTGGTGGAATGCTTACCAACATATGTACATGATCCGGGCAGATTTCTGCTTCGTGTATCTCTACGCCTTTCCATTCACATAGTTGTCGTAGTATCTTTCCGATTTCCACCTTCTTTTCTCCGAAGAACACTTTCCTTCGATACTTCGGTGCAAATACTATGTGATATTTGCAATTCCATTTTGTGTGTGCTAAACTATTCACGTCGTTAGCCATCTAATGACCTCCTTTTGCTTTCGTTGCAGTTGGCAGACCGCAACTCCATTTTAGCAAAAGGAGTTTCTCTTTCATAGGCATAGCTATAA
>JAFUDS010000003.1 GCA_017464305.1 Clostridia bacterium
GCATGTGACTGAAAATCACAGTGTCGGTGGTTCGATTCCGCCCCAAGGCACCAAAGTGTGCGGTAGTAGCTCAGTTGGTAGAGCGCCACCTTGCCAAGGTGGAGGTCGCGAGTCCGAGCCTCGTCTACCGCTCCATTTTTTTAAGCGGGTGTAACTCAATGGTAGAGTTCCAGCCTTCCAAGCTGGCTACGTGGGTTCGATTCCCATCACCCGCTCATGAAGCCGCCGGATGGCGGTTTTTTTGTATGTTTACGGAAAGCTTGACTTTTGGGCGAAAAGGATTAAGATCATGGATGAAAATTGTATTTTGCAAAACCTTTTTTTGAAGCAGGAGGCGAAGTGAAATGAAAACCCTCTATCTGGAATGCGGCATGGGCGCCGCGGGGGATATGCTGATGGCGGCACTGCTGGAGCTGATCCCGGACCGGCAGGCGTTTCTCGACAAAATGAATGCCCTGGGGCTGCCTGGGGTAGCGGTAGAGGTGGAGCCTGCCGTAAAGTGTGGCATCACCAGCACGCATATGAAGATCACCGTCCATGGCGAGGAAGAAGAATCTGTGGACGTGCATGACCACGAACATGAACACCATCATGACCATGATCACGAACACGACCATGAGCACCATCACGAGCACGAACATGATCACGACCACGATCACCCCCATGATCATGACCACGACCATGAGGGACATCACCACCATCACCACACCTCCGTGGCGGATATCGAGGGCATCATCGACGGGCTGGATGTCTCTGCCCGGGTGAAGGCGGACGCCAAAGCGGTTTATGCCCTGATCGCGGAGGCGGAAAGCAAGGTTCATGGACATCCCATCAGCGAAATTCACTTCCACGAGGTGGGCACGTTGGACGCGGTGGCGGACGTGGTGGGCGTATGCCTGCTGATGGAAATGATTGGCGCGGAGCAGATCGTCGCTTCTCCCGTCCATGTGGGTAGCGGCTATGTTCGCTGCATGCACGGGGTGCTGCCGGTGCCGGCCCCGGCCACGGCGCTGATTCTGACCGGGATTCCTACTTATGGCGGCCAGATCAAGGGCGAGCTATGCACCCCCACAGGGGCGGCGCTGCTGAAGCATTTCGCCTCCAGCTTTGGCGATCGGCCCATGATGGCGGTGCAGGCCATCGGATATGGCATGGGGAAGAAGGACTTCGAGCGGGCCAATTGCGTCCGGGCCTTCCTGGGAGAAGGGGAGAACGCCCGGGAACCCTTGACCCGGCTGGAGTGCAACCTGGATGACATCACGGGGGAGGAGCTGGGCTTCGCTCAGGAGCAGCTGATGAAGGCAGGGGCCTTTGATGTCTATACCATTCCCATTGGGATGAAGAAATCCCGGCCTGGCATCCTGCTGAACGTCATCTGCAGCCCGGAAAACGCGGATCAGCTGGCCCAGCTGGTCATGAAGCACACCACTACCCTGGGCATTCGGCGGCAGGACCTGACCCGGTATTTTCTCCACCGTTATATCGACACCGTGGACACGGCCTATGGCCCGGTGCGGGTCAAGCGGGCGGAAGGCATGGGGGTCAAAAAACAGAAGGCGGAATACGATGATCTGGCAGCCCTGGCGGTAAAAAACGGGGTGAGCCTGAAGGAGATTCGAAACGCGGTTCCCCAGGAATGAGGGAGCCGCAGAGGGGCACGGAAGAGACGCCGCGCCCCTTTTTCTCTTGCAACTTTCCGCGCGAAAAAGTTCGTTGGGAGGAGGAAAAACCAGATTGCAAGGGGCGTAAGAATATGATAAGATACCCTCACTGGCAGCGGGAGAAAAGCATACTCCTGCGAGAAAGAAAAGAATTCGGAAAAGCGAAAGGAAAGAGAGCATCATGGTATATTATGTCAACATCGCGGCCGGCCGGGAAGGGGACGGCAGCAAGGCCCATCCCTTCCGACACATCAACGACGCGGCGAAGGTGGCCCAGCCCGGGGATGAAGTCATCGTGGCGCCCGGAATCTATCGGGAATATGTGAACCCCCGCCACGCTGGCACGGAGGAGAACCGGATTACCTACCGCAGCGAGCAGATCGGCGCCGCCCGGATCACCGGGGCGGAGGAGCTGACGGGATGGGAAAAATACGAGGGGAATGTATGGACCGCTCGGGTGAAGAACAGCCTTTTCGGCAGCTACAATCCTTACACCACCCTGGTGGGCGGGGATTGGTATTTCGCCCCTATGGTTCGGCACACTGGCGCGGTGTTCGTCAATGACCGGATGATGTACGAAACCGTGACGCTGGAGGAATGCCGGGCGGCGGAGGTGGATCCCTGCTCCTGGCGGCCGGAGGAGTCCACCTGGAAGTGGTTCACCCGGCAGGAAGGGGACGAAACCGTGCTCTTCGCCAATTTCCACGACCTGAACCCCAACGAGCAGAAGGTGGAAATCTCCGTGCGGCGAAATGTATTCATGCCTTCGGAGACGGGCATTGGATACATCACGGTCAGCGGCTTCCTGATGGACAAAGCCGCCACCACTTGGGCGCCTCCCGCGGCTTATCAGGATGGGCTCATGGGCCCCCACTGGAGCCGGGGATGGATCATTGAGGATTGCGAAATCTGCAACAGCCGCTGCTGCGGTATCTCCCTGGGAAAATATCTGGACCCGGAAAATGAGATGTACTTCTTCCACAAGCGGGTGAAGAGCCCGACCCAGATGGAGCGGGACGCGGTATGCCGGGGGCAGTATCACGGCTGGCTGAAGGAGAAGGTGGGTGGCCACCTGATCCGCCGCTGCCATGTACACCACTGCGAGCAGACGGGCATCGTGGGCCGCATGGGCGCGGTTTTCTCCACCATTGAGGATTGCCACATTCACCATGTGTGCAATTCCTCCCAGTTGGGCGGGGCGGAAACCGCGGGCATCAAGCTGCACGCAGCCATCGACGTCACCATCCGTCGGAACCATATTCACGATTGCATCCAGGGTGTCTGGCTGGACTGGGAGGCCCAGGGCGCCCGGGTGAGCCAGAACCTGTTCCACGACAATATGCGCCCGGAAGGGGTCAAGCAGGGGCAGGGCAACATGTTCTCCACGGACGTGTTTATTGAGGTAGGCCATGGACCGACCCTGGTGGACAACAATGTGATGCTGTCCAAGGTGTCCATCACCATTCCCAGCGAGGGCATCGCTGCGGTGCATAACCTGATGCTGGGCGGCTTCTCCCTGATCAATTCCGGGGTGGACAGCGTGGTGAATGGTCAGCGGGAGCCCCGGTATACCCCCTATCATATTCGGCATCGGACGGAGGTGGCCGGGTTTATGACCATCCTGCACGGGGATGACCGGGTGTATAACAACCTCATGATTCAGCATTATCCCGTGTCCAATCCGGATCTGGGGCCGGACGGCCATGAGTACGAGGTGGTAGGGACCGCGCCCTTCGATATCTTCCCCTCCTGGGAGGAATGGATTGGCCAGTTTGACCTGGACAGCGCGGAGCCCAACCATCACGGGCTGAACGAGGCTCATTTCGGCCATCTGCCGGCCTGGGTCGGGGGCAATGCTTATCTGAACGGCGCCACCGTCAGCCGGCATGAAAAGACCGGCTTCCAGGGGGAGGCACAGGCGGAGATCAGTTGGGAGGAGCGGGACGGCCACTTCATCCTGAAGACCAATGCCTACGAGCTGGTGAAGGATTTCCGGGCGGGCATCGTGACCAGCGACCTGCTGGGCAAGGCCTTCGAGCCGGAGCAGCGGTTCGAGAATCCGGACGGAACAGACATCGTTTTTGACCGGGATTTCGCCGGGAACCATCGGGGCGTGGATACTCTGCCCGGGCCCTTCGCGGAAGGGAAGACGGAATACATCCTGTGGTAAAAAAAGAAAAGCAACAACAGGGGAGGGCACTGCCGTCCCCTGTTTTCAGAGAAGAGGTGGCGCGGCGAAGGCCGCACCCTCAAGAAATAGAAAGGAGCATTTGATTTCATGGATCGAAAAGCGTATCTGGCAAAAATAGACGAAGTCATCGCCGCGGGTCCCTGGCACGCGGACTGGGAGAGCCTGGCGACCCATCCGGTGCCCGCCTGGTACGGCGAAAAGCGGCTGGGCATCTTCCTGCATTGGGGGCCCTTCTCCGTGCCGGCCTATCACGACTGGTATGCCCGGAATATGTACATCCAGGGCTCGGAGGAATATGAGCATCATCTGAAGCACTGGGGCAAGCATAAGGACTTTGGATACAAGGACTTCATCCCGATGTTCAAAATGGAAAACTATGCGCCGGAGGAATGGGCGCGGCTGTTCCGGGAGGCGGGGGCGGACTATGTGGTGCCCGTGGCGGAGCATCACGATGGCTTCCAGAACTATGGCAGCGAGCTCAGCCGGTGGAACGCGGTGGACATGGGGCCCCATCGGGATATCACCGGGGATCTGCTGAACGCTTGCGAGAAGGAAGGCATGACTCGGGGCGTTTCCAGCCATCGGGTGGAGCATTGGTTCTTCCTCTCTCACGGGCGGGAGTTTGACAGCGACGTGGGCAACCCGCCGGATCGGGACAGCCTGTATTGGCCGGCCATGCCGGAGCCGGCGGACCATCACGATCTGTTCGCCCAGCCCTATCCCACCCAGGAGTTCCTGGAGGATTGGCTGATGCGCTGCTGCGAGCTGGTGGACCGGATGAAGCCCGCCATCCTGTATTTCGACTGGTGGATTGAGCACGATAGCGTAAAGCCCTATCTGCAGAAATTCGCTGCCTATTATTACAACCGGGCGGAGGAATGGGGCGGCTGTGTCATCAACTATAAGCACGACGCCTTCCCCTTCGGCGTGGCGGTGGCGGACATGGAGCGGGGTTCCTTCGCGGAGCCCAAGCCCTTCCTGTGGCAGAGCGACACCAGCGTCATGCGCCATTCCTGGTGCTATTCGGAGCAACCGGGGAAGGCGGATTACAAATCCCCAGCGGAGATCATTCAGACCCTGGCGGATGTGGTGGCCAAGAATGGCCGGCTGCTGCTGAACTTCGGCCCCAAGCCGGACGGCACCTTCCGGGAGAAGGATCTGGAGGTGCTGTCCGCCATGGCGGCCTGGATGCGGGACAATGGCGAGGCCATCCATGGTACGCAGCTATGGCGAATTTGCGGAGAGGGCCCCACGAAGACGGAGGAGGGGCAGTTCTCCGACGGCGCTGCCGCGGGCTGGACCAGCCAGGATTTCCGCTTCATGTGCCGGGGAAATCGGATTTACGCCATCAACATGGTGTGCCCGGAGGATGGTAAAATTCGCATTACCAGCCTGCGCCATTCCAAGGAGACGGGCACGCTGCCTCTGTTCCATGGCATTATTGAGGAGGTCAAGGTGCTGGGGATGGCGGAGGAGCCTGCCTGGCAAAGGACGGAGGAAGCGTTGGAGGTAGATTTGGGCCCCTGGCGCAGCGACATGCCCGTAGTGGTTCGGGTACGGGTGAAGTAACCAAAATTTCAGATTGACAATTCCTGGGGAGCATGATAGAATATCCGGTGTTGAGCGCTCGTAGCTCAGTTGGATAGAGTGTCAGACTCCGACTCTGAAGGTCACAGGTTCGAATCCTGCCGGGCGTACATTTCCGGAAGCCTCGAAAACAAGGCTTCCGGATTTTTTTCGGCCAGGCCGGCGGAATCAGAGCGGAGGCAAGCCAATTGGACGTTTATGGGCTGATGAAAAGGAGAACCCAGGAACAGCTTTGTCGAAAATGGGAAGATTGATAGTGAAAAATCAAACGCAAAGGAAACACACAATATTTTGTACTTCCGGTTGACAAGCGTTCCTACATATAGTAGAATAACCGTCGCCGCCCAAGGCGGACAACAGCCCGAAAAAGGGCAGGAGAATGGGGTTAAGCATGCGGATTATCAAGCGGAATGGGTCGGAAATGACCTTTGATCCGGAGAAGATTCTGGTGGCGGTGTCCAAGGCCAATAACCAGGCCGACGCCAGCGAGAGGCTGCCGGAGGCGGATATAAAAGAGATTACGGAGAAGGTGACGGCCCTGTGCGAGGAGCTGGGCCGGGCTCCCAGCGTGGAAGAGGTACAGGATATGGTGGAGCGCCAGCTGGTGCTCCACGGCAGCTTTGACGTGGCGAAAAGGTACATCACCTATCGCTACACCCGGGCCCTGGCCCGCCAGGCCAACACCACGGACAACAAGATTCTGAGCCTCATCGAGTGCGTCAATGAAGAGGCGAAGCAGGAAAATTCCAACAAGAATCCCGTCATCAACTCCACCCAGCGGGACTATATGGCCGGCGAGGTGTCCAAGGACTTGAGCGAGCGGGTGCTGCTGCCCCAGGACATCGTGGAGGCTCACGAGGCGGGCATCATCCATTTCCACGACATGGATTACTATGCCCAGCACATGCACAACTGCGACCTGGTGAATCTGGAGGACATGCTGCAGAACGGCACGGTGATTACCGGGACGCTGATCGAGAAGCCCCACAGCTTCTCCACGGCCTGCAACATCGCTACGCAGATCATCGCCCAGGTGGCCTCAAACCAATATGGCGGCCAGAGCATCTCTCTGGCCCATCTGGCCCCCTTCGTGGAGATCAGCCGGCAGAAGATTCGCCGGGAGCTGGAAAAGGAATTTGCGGAGCTGAAGATCGACCTGGGCGAGGAAGCCATGGAGAAGCTGGTGCACAGCCACCTGTTGAGCGAGATTCAGCGCGGCGTGCAGACCATACAGTACCAGGTGGTTACGCTGCTGACCACCAATGGTCAGGCCCCCTTCGTGACGGTGTTCATGTATCTGAACGAGGCCAAGAGCGAGCAGGAAAAGGCGGACTTAGCCCTGATCATCGAAGAGGTGCTGCGCCAGCGGTTCGAGGGCGTGAAGAACGAGCAGGGTATCTGGGTGACGCCGGCCTTCCCGAAGCTGATTTACGTGCTGGAGGAGGACAATATCCGGGAGGGGACGCCCTACTTCTACCTGACCCAGCTGGCCGCGAAATGCACCGCGAAGCGCATGGTGCCGGACTATATCTCCGAAAAGGTGATGAAGGGGCTGAAGGGCGGGGACGTTTACACCTGCATGGGCTGCCGCTCCTTCCTGACGCCGGACCGGTTTACCGACGCAGGCATCGGCAACATCGCCAACGCCCAGAGCTACGAGCCGGGCAAGCATAAATACTACGGCCGGTTCAACCAGGGCGTGGTGACAGTGAACCTGGTGGACATCGGCCTGTCCGCCCAGGGGGATATGGATCGCTTCTGGCAGATCTTTGACGAGCGGATGGAGCTGTGCCATCGGGCGCTGCGCTGCCGGCACGACCGGCTGAAGGGGACGGTGTCCGATGTGGCGCCCATCCTGTGGCAATACGGCGCCCTGGCCCGGCTGAACAAGGGCGAGGTGATTGATCGGCTGCTGTACGATGGCTACAGCACCCTGAGCCTGGGCTACGCGGGGCTGTGGGAATGCGTCCGGGCCCTGAACGGCAAAAAGCTGACGGAGCCGGAGGGCGAAAAGCTGGGCCTGGAGATCATGCAGAAGCTGAACGACTATACCGGCAAGTGGAAGAAAGAGGAGAACATCGACTATTCCATCTACGGCACGCCCCTGGAATCCACCACCTACAAATTCGCCAAATGCCTGCAGAAGCGCTTCGGCGTCATTGAGAATATTACGGACAAGGGATATATCACCAATTCCTACCACATCCATGTGACGGAGCCCATCAATGCCTTCGACAAGATTCGCATCGAGAGCCGGTTCCAGGCCCTGAGCCCCGGCGGCGCCATCAGCTATGTAGAGGTGCCGAACATGAACGATAACCTGGAAGCGGTCATCAAGGTCATGCAGTACATCTACGACAACATTCTGTACGCCGAGCTGAACACCAAGAGCGATTATTGCCAGGTTTGCGGATGGGACGGGGAAATCGAGATTAAGGAAACCCAGGGCAAGCTGGTATGGACCTGCCCCTGCTGCGGCAACACGGATCAGAACAAGATGAACGTGGCCCGGCGGACCTGCGGCTATATCGGTACCCAGTTCTGGAACCAGGGCCGCACCCAGGAGATCAAGGAGCGGGTGCTGCACCTGTAAATCAAAGCATAAATCAATCAGCCCAGGGGAGTGCCCCTGGGCTGATTTCCGGAGGGAGAGAAGGGCTATATGTATTACGGTGCCATCAAGAACTGCGATATCGCCAACGGCGTGGGCGTCCGGGTGACGCTGTTCGTCTCCGGATGCACCAATCGCTGCCCCGGGTGCTTTCAGCCGGAAACCTGGGATTTTGCCTACGGTCAGCCCTTTACGGCGGAAACGGAGCAGGAGCTGATGGACATGCTGGCGCCGGACTATATCGACGGGCTGACCCTGCTGGGAGGGGATCCCTTCGAGCCCCGGAATCAGGAGGCGCTGCTCCCCTTCCTGCAAAGGGTGAAGCAAGCCTATCCCGGCAAGAATATCTGGGCCTATACAGGCTTCACACTGGAGCAATTGGAAACGGAGGGAAGCTATCCTCGGTGCCAGGCCACGGACGCCATGCTGGGGCTCATCGATATCCTGGTGGACGGGCCCTTTATTGAGACGCAAAAAAATATCCGCCTGCGCTTTCGGGGGTCCGAAAACCAGCGGATCATTGATATGAATGCCAGCCGGGCGGCGGGACGGATCATCTGCGAGTCATGATTTTTCCAGCGACAGCAGATAGGCCTCCAGATCGGTAAAGGGCTCCAGCAGGGAGTCCTTTTTTAAATACAGGGGATGATGGGGATGGCCGGCCTTGCTGCGGGGCCCGGCGGTATACCAGCGGGCGCCATATTCCCGGCCAATTTGGATCATCTCCCGCACGCAGAGGGGGAGATAGGCCCGCTTTTCGATGACCGCGCCCCAGGCCGCCCAGATGGCAGGGGCCTCTTTGCTTTGCTCCAGGGCATACCGGAAGGCCTTCATGTTTTCTGCGTGCAGGGAGAGGTTCCATTCCCGGTCCATATCCTCCGGCAGGGTAGCCCGCTGGGCATAGACATTGAACATAATAAACGAATCAAAGCCGTTGAAAAGGGCGATGCGCTCCGCGCTCTTCAGGGTGTTATCCAGCCGGCCGGGAATGGCGGTAGAGGGATTCACCCCGATACAGATCAGGGGCTTTTGGCCGCGGGTTCCCAGGATGTACCGATATTCCGAATAATGATCAGGCACATAGAGCCAGGCCTCCCGGTCATAATCCTGATTGGTGGGGCGCAGGGCCTCCTCGAAGGAGAGAACCTGGGTTTGCTGCGTGGCAGCGGCGGGAATATGTCTCATGGCAAAAACAATCAAAAAGCGAGCCGTCAGGGCTGGGGAAAGCCCCAGACACTGGGCGGTTCGCATCAGGTCGGAAAGAAAAACGAGAATCAGGAAACGGGGCGAATCAGGATCAGGGGCGTCAGCTCGTCCCCCTGGCCGGAGGGATTATCCCCCAGGGCGTCCTGAATCTGGGCATCCGTCAGGGGAAAACGGGTTCCCTTGCCCAGCTGATTCTGGTCGATATCGTTGGCGTCCATCAGCACAGTGGGCACGCCGGTTTTCTGTTCCAGATCGTCGCACAGCTCCTGGGCGTTGGTGTTGTTGATCAGGGCCAGATCGTGATACCGCTCGAAGGAGGAGCGATAATAGAACCCATCAATGCCGGCGACTCCGGGGCCCACGATTTCGTAGAACACACCCTTCTTGCCGAAGGGCTTGGTGAGGGCGGAGGCGATGGCCGCGAAGACGACCTTCGGGGCACCCACCATGTCGATGGCCAGCTGCAGCTTGTAGGGATCGTGCATACCGATGCCCGCAGTGGTCTCAGAGGCGTGGGGGGAGAGGAGCCGGGCCCAGAAGCCGGGCTTTTCCTGCTCCTTGGTCCGCACATTGCCGGTACACATGGCCATGACCTTGGCGCCGAAGGCCAGGCAATCCCCCGGCTGATACAGGGGAAGGACGTACTTTCTGACCAATTCCGCCTGATCTTCTCCGACTTCGACAAAATGGGTCTGAATGGCGAAACGGTCATACGCCCGGCCATCCTTCCCGGCGCGGCGGCCCCGGTCAAAATAAGTCACGCCGGAAAGCTCCCGGCGCTGTTCCTCTCGATTTTTGGATTCGCTGCCCATGGAAAACAAACCTCCCGAAACATAGTAGGTCCGGCACTTATTATACATGCAAGCCCCGCCCTTCGTCAATTGTTGCGGGCGGGAAAGAAAAGAGGTATAATACCCGGACGGGAATGTTTTCTCCCGAAGGCTTTGGAGGTTAAGCATCCATGAACGAACAAGCGCAGCGCCAGCAGGCGCTGACAGACGCGGTGATCCTGATTCCATCCCTGGAGCCGGATGAGCGGCTGCCCGCGTATATTCAAAAGCTGGTGGAAAGCGGCTTTGGCCACGTGGTGGTGGTAGACGACGGGTCCAGCCAGGATTATCAGGCGATTTTCAAGCGGATTGAGGAGATCGACCCACGAGTCAAGGTGCTGCATCACGACGTGAACCACGGCAAGGGCGTCGCCCTGAAAACCGGGTACCGCTGGATTCAGGAGAATCTGCCAGAGATCAGCGGCGTCATTACCGCCGACGCCGACGGGCAGCACACCGTGCCGGACTGCGTGCACCTGGCGGAGGAGCTGGAAAAGGGGACCCGGGCCCTCTATCTGGGCAGCCGGGATTTCAGCCTGGAGAATGTGCCGCCCAAGAGCCGGGCGGGGAACCGGGCCACCAGCGTGCTGTTCTTCCTGCTGTATGGCAAATGGCTGCAGGATACCCAGACGGGGCTGCGGGCCTTCCGCCGGGAGGATTTGCAGTTCATGATCGACGTAGAGGGCGAGCGGTTCGAATATGAGATGAACGTGCTGATCGCCTGCGCCCGGAATGATCTGCCCATGATCCCCATTACCATCGAGACCATCTATGAAAACGAGAATAAGGGGACTCATTATCATCCCGTCAAGGATAGCATGCGGATTTTCAAGGTCATCATTCGGGGCTTTGTGAAATTCATGGGCGTCAGCCTGCTATGCTTCCTGGTGGACCAGGGAATCTTCAACCTGTTGAACATCGTGGTGTTCGACAATAAAATCGCCAAGGCGGCGAAGTATATCTTCCTGGCTACCGTCATCGCCCGGGTCATCAGCGCGGCGCTGAACTTCACCCTGAACAAGAAGGTGGTTTTCCGGCAGCAGGGCGGCACGGGAAGGGCAGCCCTGCGATATGTGATGCTGGCAGTGGCTATCATGGGCCTTAGCGCCGGCGGCGTATGGCTGCTGGGCCAGATCGGCATGAACAGCACCCTGGCCAAGCTGATCGTTGACTTCCTGCTGTATTTCCTGAGCTATCGGGTGCAGCAGAAATGGGTTTTTATTACTCCTTCCGCTTCGGACAATTAGTCTTCTTGCAGGCTTTGCAGGAGTCCAGCTCAATCTCGTCCCCGGGGATCATCATTTCTATCAGCTCCCCCTGGCGGGAAGCCTCCCGGAAGCCCAGGCGGGCGAAGAACCCTGCGGCGCCTTCCGGGGCAAGCAGGCGGACCTCCCGGGCGAAATGATCCTGGGCCTTGAACAGCAGCAGCCGCAGCGTCAGATCCCCCAGCTTCTGCCCGCGATATTCGGGCAGCACCCCCAGATCCCCGATCCAGAAGCTGCCCTCCCGCCACCAGAGGCGGCCGGCGCCGGCGGGGACATCGTCCAGATAAACCACAACGCTCTGGGCCTCCTGGTCCAGGGCGTCCACCCCCAGGGCAAAGACACCCTGCCGGACAGAGAGCACGTCGGTCAGATCAGCGCCCTGGGGAAACCATTTTCCGGAAATCATAAATCAATCACCTCGCGGAGGAATTTACACATGGAAAAGGAAAAAATCGAAAGAATCAACCAGCTGGCCCGGAAACGGAAGGTCGAGGGCCTGACCCCGGTGGAGGAGGCAGAGCAGGACGCCCTGCGCAAGGAATACATCGCCGGATTCCGGAACAACCTGCAGGAGCTGCTGGACAGCGTCGTGGTGCAGAACCCGGACGGTACCCAGCATAAGCTGCAGAAAAAGCAGCCCTGAAGGAATATATCCGGAAGGAAACCGCTTGTCAAGCGGCGGGGCTTTGGCTATAATGGGGAACGGGCTTATTGTCCAGCGAAGGAAAGGAGAAAAGAGCAATGAGTGAATTCAATAACGAAGAGAACCTGGAAATGGACGAGGATCTGATCATCTTTGAAACCGAGGATGGGGAAGAGGTGACCTTCGTCATCGAGGATTATTTCTTCTACAATGGCGATGAATACGCCGTGCTGACGGAATACGACACAGAGGCTGACCAGGTGAAGGACGAAGGCTCCATCATCTGCAAGATCGAAACCAGCGAGGACGAGAACGGGGAGGAGATCGAGGAATTCGTGCCCGTGGAGGATGACGCCCTGGCGGAGAAGCTGATCGAAATCGCCAACGCCCAGCTGGCGGAGGACGAGGAAGAAGAGGAATAAAGCCAAATTGTTTCAGCCCGGCCGCTTTCCGGCCGGGCTGATGCTGAAAAAGGGCCCTTCCAGAAGCGGGAGAGCCAAGAACTGAATCTGCGAAAAGAAGGAAGAACGATCATCATGAGTCGAACCGGACGAATTATCCTGTGCGTGCTGTGCGCGCTGCTGATGGCTGCTGTGCCCTTTGTCATTTCCTCGCCCAGCCTGTTGAGCGAGGTGAAGTGGGATCTGATGGACCAGCTGGATTCCGAGGAGGGAGAGGAGCTGGACTTTGGGTGGCTGCTGTTCTCTCACGCCTACGCGGAGGAAGAGGATGAACTGATGGAGGAGATTGTGGAGGAGGGGGATTCCGACCTGGGCCCGGCCCTCTACGAGCTGCCCCTGGATTTCTCCGTGCCCCCGAAGGCCAGCGAAGCCAATTTCTCGGAGGAGGGGTATGAGGATGCTTCCATCCGCGTGAAGATGGAGCGGCGGGAGGAGGATGGCGTCATCTGGCATCTGGCCTATGTCCAGGTGGCCTCTGCCAGCCAGATTCGCACCGCCACGGCTCTCTCCAGCAGCCTGGCGGAGGATTACGCGGAGGGGGACGCGGCGAAGCTCGAAAAAGACCTGAAAAAGGTGCTGACCTCCACGAAGACCAACACGGTTTCCGCCATTGCGGAGATGAACCACGCAGTGGTGGCCATCGGTGGGGATAACTTCATCGACCGGCCGGAAAAAACCACCTTTGAATATCGCATGACCAACAAGATCCGCGCCAAGACCAACAAGACCAAGGATATGCTGATCATCGACGAAAACGGCGATTTCCATCTGGTGTTGGCGGCGCCCGCCAAGGAGCAAACCGCCGCCCTGGAGGCGGTGGCGGCGGCCCATCAGATCGTGAACGCCATGACCTTCGGCCCGGCGCTGGTGATCGAAGGGGCGGAGCAGGAGATCAGCAAGGATTATGGATATAACCCCAACGGCAACGAGCCCCGGGCGGCCATCGGGCAGATCGGCCATCTGAGCTATGTGCTGGCCATCGCCGAGGGCCGGGGCGCCTCCAGCGGCGTGACCCAGCAGGGCCTGGCCCATTTCATGGCGGAGCTGGGATGCCAGCAGGCCTTCAACCTGGACGGGGGCAACTCCGCCGAGATGTATTTCCATGGCGAGATTTACAAGGGCCAGGCGGGGAAGGAAAGAGGCCTGAGCGACATCATTTATTTCGCGACTGCGCTGCCGGAGGAATAAGCGGATGAATCTGTATGACGAAGCGGAGAAGATCAGCCTGCTGGGCCTGGAGGTCTATCGATTCGGGTTCTTCGTGCTGCTGGGGATCATCGGCGCGGCTGTGGTAATGGGCTTCCTGTCTTGGGCGCGGCGCGCCCGGAAAGGGACTGGCCCCCTGCTGCTTCTCCTGTCCCTCCTGCTGGGAGGCCTGTGCAGCCGGCTGTTCTTTTGCCTGCTGACCCAGGAGCTGGGGGCCATGATGCCCCTCTCCGGATGGGCCAACCTGGCTGGCGGCGGATGGAGCATGATGGGCCTGGTGGCCGGGGTGCTGGCGGCAGGGTGGCTGACGGGGAAGATGACCCGGCAGCCCGTGGGGCTGACCTTGGACATCGCGGCCTGCGCCCTGCCCATCTTCATGGCCCTGGAGCGGACGGGAGAAGGCGGCGTGCCGGAGTTCGATTACAGTCGGCCCCTGATGACCAGCTTTTTGAACGACACCTTCCTGACCTTCGCGGAGGCGGATGGATATCATCTGGCCACCTATCGCCTGGCGGCCCTGGTGATGCTGATTCTCCTGCCAATCCTGGTCTGGGATATGACCCGCAGCCGGCGGGATGGGGACACCTGCCTGCTGTTCCTGCTGCTGTTCGGCGGGTGCTCCGTGATTCTGGAGAGTCTGCGCTATGACCGGTTCCTGAGTATCACCTTTGTGGGCCTGGAGCACGTCATGGCGGCGGTGTATCTGGGCATCGGCGTAATCATTCTGGCGGCCCGGGCTGGTAAACGGCAGAAAAAGCTGGGGACGGTGGCTGTGATCAGCATATTTCTGGCGGCGGGCATCGCCATCGGGCTGGAGTTTGCCCTGGACCGCACCGGCATTCATGCCCTGCTGCTTTACGGCATCTATCTGCTGGTGATGGCGGTGCCAGTGGCGCTGGGCATTCGGCTCCGGAGCCTGGAGAAGAAGGCGTAATCGGATAGCTTCCCCTGCGAGGGGGAGCGGAACAGGAGGGCAGGAAAGCGTGATCATCGATGTGCACACGCACGTTTTTCCGGAGCGGATCGCGAAGGCGGCGGTAAGCAAGCTGCAGGCTGGTTCCCACACGGCGTTGTTTTCCGACGGCACGGCGGCGGGGCTTTCCGTCCGGGAGAGGGCTGCGGGGGTGGGGATGGCCTGGGTGCAGCCCGTGGCCACGAACCCGGCCAAGTTGGCCCATATGAACGATTTCGTCCTCCAGATCAACGAAAACACCGGGGAAACCGGCCTCTTTTCCTTCGGGGCCATGCACCCTGCCAGCCCGGACTGGGAGGCGGAGCTGGAGCGGCTGAAGGCGGCGAAGGTGCCCGGAATCAAGCTGCATCCGCCCTATCAGGGGGTGGATATCGACGATCCTCGCAGCCTGGCGGTGCTAAAAAAATGCCGGGAGCTGGGCCTGATGGTGCTGATTCACAGCGGCGAGGACGTGGGCGTGCCCAACGCGACCCAGGCGGATCCCCGGAGGATTCGGCGGGCCCTGGACGCGGTGGGGGAGATCACTCTGATCGCGGCCCACATGGGAGGATGGAACAAGTGGCAGGAAGCGAAGCGCCTGCTGCCGGAGACCGGGGCTTATCTGGACACGGCCTTTGCCCTGGGCCGGATGACCCCTGCGCCGGATGGCCATCCCTGGCGGGAAGAGGAGCTGCGGCTGCTGGGGGAGGAAGCATTCTGCGACATGGTGGCCGTCTTTGGGGCGGATCGCGTCCTCTTCGGCACGGACAGCCCCTGGGGGGATCCGGAGGCGGAAGTGGCGAAAATCCGCGGGCTGTCCCTTCGGGAAGAAGAGATCCAGAAGATATTGGGCCAGAACGCGGCACAGCTGCTGACCCCAAAGGCATGAAGCGCTATTGCGCTGCCATAGGTGATATACGAACCCCCGTCATCCGAAAATGGATGGCGGGGGTTCGTTGCGAAAAAAGCTCAAAGGATTTTCACAGGATATTCACCTTCATCCGCATTTCTGTTCATAAAAACATGATAGGATCGATTTGTTCAATCGAAGGAGGAACGTAAAACGATGAGTGAAACGACGAAACGAAAATCCGGAAAGAAGAAAAAACGGATTTTTCGAAGAATTCTCGGAATCCTGATTGTCTTGATCCTGCTGGCCGGGGCGGGAGTATATGCCTGGGCCAAGCTGCGGGATCAATACACCGTGACCTACGATGAGTACACCGCCACCACGGGGACCATCTCCAATTCCCTCAGCTTCAGCGGCAGCCTGGCCCTGCGGGACAGCGAAACCTACACCGCCAGCGGCAAGGCCACGGTGCGAACCGTGTACGTCGCCAACGGGGACGAGGTCAAGAAGGGCGACAAGCTGGTGCGGCTCAGCAACGGCAGCACCGTGACGGCGGATTTTGACGGCCGGGTGAACCAGGTCAGCGTGGAAGTGGGCGACGAGGTGGCCAGCGGCGAGAGCCTGGTGCAGATCGCGGATTTCCAGCACATGCAGGTGTCCTTCCGGGTGGATGAATACGACATCGGCGATGTAGCGGTAGGGGATCGATGCACAGTCACTGCCACGGCCACGGAAAAGGTGTTCGAGTCCGCGGTGGAAAGCATCAACTATATCTCCTCCTCCACCGGCAACGTGGCCTATTACACCGCCACCGCCTATGTGGACGTGGACGGGGAAGTATACCCCGGCATGCAGGTGACGGTCACCATTCCCCAGGAGGAAGCGGTGGACGTGGTGGTGCTGAAGGCCGACGCCCTCAGCTTTACCTTCGAAAATCAGGCCTTCGTCTTCAAGATGAAGGAGGATGAAACCCTGGAGCAGGTTCAGGTAGAGGTGGGCGTCAGCAACGGCAACTATGTGGAGATCAAGTCCGGTCTGGAAAGCGGGGAAACGGTATACGTGGTCAGCCAGGTAAAGGAAGATTCCCTGAACGGCCTGTTCTCCAGCATGTTTGGTCAGACCCAGTTCAACCGGCAGAACAACAACCGACAGAACGGCGGCAGCCAGAACTGGCAGAACCGGCAGAATAACAACAATGGCGGCAGCATGCCCTCCGGCGGCGCACCCGGTCAAAATGGCGGTGGTCGGTAAAATGGACAGCGTATTTTTCCGGATGGAGAACATCAACAAGTTCTACCACATGGGCGATGAGGACATGCAGGTGCTGAAGGATGTGAATCTGGAGATTCAGGAAGGGGAGTACCTCTCTGTCCTGGGCCCCAGCGGCAGCGGAAAGAGCACCCTGATGAATATCATCGGCTGCCTGGACACCGCCACCTCCGGCCAATATATCCTGCGGGACCACGTGATCGAGGACATGACGGAAAGCGAGCTGGCGGACATCCGCAGCCAGGCGGTGGGCTTCGTCTTCCAGAACAGCCAGCTGCTGCCCCGGCTGGACGCGGTGCGGAATGTGGAATTGCCCCTGATCTATGCCGGGGTCAGCCAGCGGGAAAGGACCCGCCGGGCTAGGGAGATGCTGGACCGGGTAGGCTTGGCGGATCGCATGGGCCATTATCCCAATCAGCTTTCCGGCGGCCAGCAGCAGCGGGTGGCCATCGCTCGGGCCCTGGTCACCAATCCCGGCATTCTGCTGGCGGACGAGCCCACTGGCGCCCTGGACCAGAAGACGGGCAAGCAGATCATGCAGCTGTTTCGGGAGCTGAACGAGGAAGGCCGGTCCATTATCATGATCACCCACGACATGAACATCGCCGCCAACGCGAAGCGAGTGGTGCATATCATCGACGGGGTGCTGACGGAAGGGGGCGGAACGGCGGATGCTTAAAGCCATCAAAAGACCCTTCGTCATGATCGGGGAATGCTTCCGTATGAGCCTAAGCAACATCTGGGGGTCCAAGGTTCGATCCTTCCTGACGGTGCTGGGCATCCTCATCGGCGTTATGGCGGTCATCACCCTGATCACCACCGTCAATGGCGTTACCGGATCGATCACGGATAGCTTTCTC
This sequence comes from Clostridia bacterium, assembly GCA_017464305.1. Classification (GTDB taxonomy): domain Bacteria; phylum Bacillota; class Clostridia; order Christensenellales; family Aristaeellaceae; genus Aristaeella. Next base: position 17,593 of record JAFUDS010000003.1, read on the forward strand.
AGCATGGGCGCGGGGACGCTGACGGTCTCCGTCACGGGGAGCGATCTGAAATCCGGCATGACCAAGGCGGATCTGGAGGAGCTGGCGGCCCTGGAGGAAGTAGAGGGCGTGACCCCCACCGTCAGCATCAACAACGCCAGGGTCAGCCGGGGCGGAAATTACGAAAACCGGATCTCCGTCAGCGGCAAAAACGCCTATTATTTCCTCAGCAATGAGGAGGTGGTGCAGCGGGGCCGGGCCTTAAACTTCATCGACGAGGACAACATGAGCTATGTGTGCCTCATTGATGAAGAAATGATCGAGGACTTCTTCTTCGGGGTGGACCCCGTAGGGGAAAACCTGTATATCAACGGCATTCCCTTCCTGGTGGTGGGCATCTTCTCCGCGGATAGCACGGAGAGCATCGCCTCCATCTTCCTGGGCTCCCCCAGCATTTTGATTCCCTACACCACGGCGCTGAAGATGAACAGCGCCAACGAGGTTACCAGCTTTACGGTGTACATGGCGGAGGGGGTTACCAGTGAACAGGCCTCCGACGCGGTGGAGGCGGCCATGGACGTGATGTTCTCCTTCGAGGAGGATTGCTTTACCATCACCACCATGGACGCCATTGAGAACACCATGGAGACCATGATGGGCATGATGACCACTCTATTGGCGGGCATCGCCAGCATCGCGCTGCTGGTGGGCGGCATCGGGATTATGAATATGATGCTGACCACCGTGACGGAGCGGACGGTGGAAATCGGCCTGAAGAAGGCCCTGGGGGCGCGGCAGTGGCAGATTCAGCTGCAATTCCTGATCGAGAGCTTCCTGCTGAGCCTGATCGGTGGCCTGGCGGGCATCGGATTAGGCCTGCTGCTGAGCATGATCCTGAGCAACGTCATGGGCACGACCTTCCGAATCAGCACGGACGCCATCCTGCTGGGCTTCGGGTTCTCCGCTGCCATCGGTATCATCTTTGGCTGGGCCCCGGCGAGAAAGGCCAGCAAACTGAACCCTATCGACGCGTTGCGCTCCATGTAAAAGCGCAGAACCAATTTACGAAATTTAGCTACCCACCGCTCTGGCTGCAGGCCAGCGGAGCGAACATTCAATTCACGCAATTTAGCTGCCCGCCTCTCCCACTGGCAGGCGTGCAAGCGCATTTCAACTAACCAACGGGATTTAGCTGCCCGCCTCTCCAACTGGCAGGTCAGCGGGGCGCAGCCCCGCTACTAAATATTCCCCGTCCCCCGCGAGCGGGGGGAGGGGTGCAGGGGAGAGGGGACAGGGCGGTTGAATAGAAACAAAAAAAGGAGACGAAGAATCATGAAAAGAAAAGGATTAGCATTGCTTCTGGCCCTGTGCCTGATGACCACCGCCGCCCTGGCGGAGACCATCTCCTTCAACGGCAACGTGGAAGCCAGCACCACCGCCCAGGTGTACGCCCCCATCGGCGGCACCGTGGAGGAGACCCTGGTGAAGGAAGGACAAAGCGTCACCGCGGATTCGACCATCGCCCGGGTAAAGACCAACAAGGTCTACGCCCCGGAGGATGGCACCATCACCTCCGTTTTCGGCGGCGCCGGGGAAGATGCCACCGCGGTGGTGGAGCGCTATGGCGGTGTCATGTACCTGGAGGGGCAATATACCATGACCATTGCCGCCACCACGGGCAAGGCCTATGAGGCGGTGGAGAACTACATCGTCCATTCCGGCGAAACCGTCTATCTGGTGGCGGCCAAGCGCACCACCTATCGGGGCAAGGGCGTCATTACCGGCGTGGATGGCAACAGCTTCACCGTGCTGGTGACGGAAGGCAGATTCTTCATTGGGGACGCCATCGACATCATGCGGGATTCCGCCTATACGCTGGTGAGCCGCATTGGCCGGGGCAATATTGCCCGGGTTTCCCCCACGGCTATTGGCGGGGAGGGAACCATCGTTTCCACCGCTGTGCAGGCGGGAGACACGGTCAAGAAGGGACAGCTGCTGTTCGAAACCGTGGACGCTACCTATGACGGCGCAGAGATTACCAGCCCGGAAATCAAGGCCGGGGTGGATGGCATCATCGCCAGCCTGCAGGTTTCCCAGGGCGCCAGCGTGACCCAGAGCAGCGTTGTGGCGGAGATTTATCCCAAGAACGCGGTGTGGGTCGTGGCGGATGTGGCGGAAGCTGATCTGCAGGATCTTTCCCTGGGCCAGAAGGTGAAGGTGGAGCTGGATTGGAATCAGGATCAGGGCGTCTCCTATGAGGGCACGGTAGATCTGATTTCTGCTCTGGGCACGATCGGAGAGGAAAGCACCACCTATCCCGTGTACATTTCCTTCACCCCGGACGAGAACACCCGCTACGGCATGACCGCGGTGGTGACCACTCTTGAGGAAGACGAGATCAAAGCGGCGCCGGTTTCCACGCCGGAACCGGAAGCCGAGGAAACGGAGGCCGAGGGCGAAGCCTGATGGACCTAAAGCAAAAACGCGGAGCGAAAGGCTCCGCGTTTTTGTTGAAAGATCATTCTTTGGAGAAACTTAGCGAGCATTCGGATGTCTCCGCCCATCTCCCAGGGCTTTCATCTACAATTTACAGCCCCGTGGTCACAAAGCCATTGGCTTGAGCGGGGGCGTTGACATAAAGGATCGTATAAGCGGTGTCGGAATGATAGAACAGATAGATCAGGGTATCCTCCCCGAAGGTCCATCCCCGGCAGCTCTTCAGATCTCCGGCGCTGTAATGCCCGGGATAGATCTGGTCCATAAAGGTGACGATCTGGGCGGCGCCAGCCTCCTGATGTTCTCCATAGACGGAATCCAGGGCGCCGCTGAGGTAAAGGAAATCCGCCTCCGGGGCGGCGGAGGAGAAGTCATAGGAGATCATCTTCAGCTGATCGTTATAGAACATATACACCAGATCGGCCGTAAACTTGCTGACCTCCACCGGGCTCAGGGGATAGAGAATGCTCCAGGCACCGTTGAACCGCTCCACCAGCTCAATGTTCTCCAAGGCCTTCACCAGCTCCAGAGACATGTTCCACTGCACCTTTTCTCGGAAGGAGAAAACGCCGGCCGCGGGGGCTGGAGTGGCAGAGGGAATGGGCGTGCCCCAGATATCGGAGAGCAGCCCAGCGGCCAGGGAGGAGAAGGGGGCGGCCATCAGCAGGAGGGCCAGGGAAAGCGAAAGCAATTTCCGTTTCAAAATGATTCATCCCTTTCAGCATAACTGTTCTCACCATGGGGGACGGAACAGCACTCCTATTCTAATTATTTTCCGAAGGAAAGGCAAGGAGAAATCGGTTCCGCCTACTTTTTTTGTTGCCTTTCCGGCGTTTATCCTGTATGATAAGGCAAGCGGGGTGAAGCGTCTCTTCGCGTGCACGCAAGAAAAACTCACAGCATATGCAGAACATAGAAAAGAGGTTGAGCGTTCGTGATTCGAAAATATACCTTCGGAACCCCATTCCCCACCGGGGCGGTGGTGCAAAGCCTGGAAGCCTCGGCGGGGGAGGTGCCCTTTTTTGAAACCAGCCGGGAAGGGGAGAAGGTAATCTTCCACCGGACTATGACGCCGGAGGAAATGATCTTCGGCCTGGGGGAAAACGTCCGAGGGATGAACAAACGGGGCCATCTGTATCGGGCCTGGAACACGGATATGTTCAACCATTCCGAAAACCAGCCCAGCCTGTACGCCTCCCACAATTTCCTGATCTTCTTCCGGCCGGGGCAGGTCTTCGGCGTCTATTTTGACGACCCCGGCCTGGTGACCTTCGACCTGGGCGAAACCCATGGGGCCGAGGCAGTCATCACTTCCGAAAACGGAAATTTGGACGTTTACCTTCTGGAGGGAGATTCCGCCAGGGCTATCTCCAAGGAGTTTCGCCAGCTGACGGGCGGCAGCTACACGCCGCCCCGTTGGGCCTTCGGCTATATCCAGAGCCGCTGGGGCTACGCGGGGGAGGAGGCGGTCCGCGCCGTGGTGGAAAACCATCGCCAGCGGCACATCCCTCTGGACGGGGTCTGCCTGGATATCGACTACATGGTGGATTATAAAAACTTCAGCTGGAAGCCGGAGTTCTTCCCGGACTGGAAGGCCTTCAATGGGGAGATGAAGGAACAGCATATCCGCCTGATTCCCATCATCGACGCGGGCATCAAGCAGGAGGAGGGGTACGCGCCCTATGATTCCGGCAAGGCCCGGGATGTGTTCTGCAAAAAGGAGGACGGCAGCGATTTCATCGCCTCCGTCTGGCCGGGCATGTGCGCCTTCCCGGATTTCCTGAATCCGGAGGCCCAGGAATGGTTTGGCGACCTGTATCAGCCTCTGCTGGAGGAGAGCATCGAGGGCTTCTGGAACGATATGAACGAGCCCGCCTTGTTCTTTACGGAGGATTCCCTGCGGGAAGGCTTCGCGAAGGCGGAATATCAGCGGCAGCATCTGGACGATTACGAGGGCATGTGGGCCCTGGGGAATGTTTTCAGCGGCATGGCCAACAACCCGGCTGATTATCGGCGCTTCTATCACCAGACGCCCCAGGGCAGGATTCGCCACGACAAGGTGCATAATATTTACGGTGCGGGCATGACCCACGCCACGGCGGAGGGGATTCGCCGCTATCAGCCGGATCGGCGGTATCTGCTGTTCTCCCGCTCCTCCTTCATCGGCGCCCATCGGGACGGCGGCGTCTGGCAGGGGGATAACTTCTCCTGGTGGAGCCATATCAAGATGGCCATGCAGATGATGCCGGGGCTGAACATGAGCGGCTTCCTCTTCAGCGGATGCGATCTGGGAGGCTTCGGCATGGACACGACGGAGGACCTGCTGGCCCGGTTCCTGCAGCTGGGAGTGTTCACGCCCCTGATGAGGAACCATTCCGCTCTGCATACCCGGGATCAGGAGATCTATCGCTTCGATTCCTGGGAGGGCATGCGGGACACGGTCACCGTGCGCTATGCTCTGCTGCCCTATCTGTACAGCGAATTCATGAAGGCTGCCCTGCGGGATGGGATGTACTTCCGGCCCCTGGCCTTCGATTATCCTCAGGATGGCCGGGCCTGCCGGGTGGAGGATCAGCTGATGCTGGGGGGGGATTGCATGATCGCCCCGGTGTACGAGCCCAACGCCGTGGGCCGGTATGTGTATCTGCCGGAGGATATGCTGATGATCCGCTTCCGCTCCGGCCAGGATTACGATCTGGAGCCCCTGGAGAAGGGCGACCATTACATCTCCCTGGGGCTGCATGAATTCCCCCTGTTCGTAAAGAAGGGTTGCTTTGCCCTGCTTTGCGGGGGTGGGGAGTGTACAGAGGATCTGGACGATACCCGCCTGACCGCCCTGGGATGGGTGGAGGGCCCGGCCCAGTATGAAATGTACCGGGACGATGGCGTCAGCGCGAATCCCCAGCTGGCGGAGGGGCTCATCCCCCTGCAGCTGCAGGGAGAAGCGGGAAAATATATTTGGCAGATCGACCAATAACATGGAGGCATGCTTATGACGCGGAAGGAAGCTCCTCAGGAAAACGCCCAGGAGATCATCGAGGCGCAGAAGATGGACATCGCCCTGCGGGACGCGGTCATCGCCACCCTGACCAATACCTATAACACCGTCTGGCTGATTACCGATGTAGAGAAGGAAAGCTGCACCCTGTTCCATTCAGACATGGACGCCGTCCACGCGGAGGCCATTCAGAACGCCCTGAGCCACGCGAAATATACGGACACGAAGACTCAGTATGTCAATACCATGGTGGCGGAGGAGGACCGGGAATGGATGCAGGAGAAGATTTCCCTGCCCTATATACTGCAGCAATTCGAAACCCGGGATCAGTATTCCGTCCACTTTGTCCGGACTCTGGCCACCGGCCCCCGGTATTATCGCATCGATCTGGGAAAAGTGACCCTGCCGGAGGGGAAAATCGGCGTCATGATGGGCTTCAAGGATGTGGACGATGTCATCCAGCAGGACCGGGCCACCCAGAAGGCCCTGGAGCAGGCGAAAAAGACGGAGGAGGAAAACCGCCGGCTGATGTCGGAGGTGCAGAGCGCCGCCAAGCTGGCGGACCTGATGGGGTCGGTGTCCTCTCTGCTGACCAACATGCCCGCCATGAGCTTCTCCAAGGATATCGAAACCCGGAAATATCAGGCCTGCAACCAGGCCTTCGCGGAATATGCCGGCAAGAAGACGCCGGAGGAGGTCATCGGTTGCACGGATCATGATCTGTTCGACAAGGAGACGGCGGATCACTTCGTGGAGGACGACACCCGGGCCATCTCCATGGACAAGGCCTATGTCTTCTTCGAGGATGTGCCGGACGCCACGGGCCAGGTGATTCGCAATCTGCAAACCACCAAGATCAAGTTTACGGACTCCAATGGTCGGCTGTGCCTGCTGGGCATGTGCGTGGACGTGACGGAGATTGCCCGCATCAAGACGGCGGAAGCCGAGGCCCACGCCAAGCAGCAGGAGCTGGAGGAAAAGCTGGCCCTGCAGGAGGAGCTGCTGGCCCAGGAAAAGAAGCGCTTGGAGCTGAACAACATGATCACCGCCATGGCCTCGGATTATCGCACGGTGTATCATGTGGACCTGGACACGGACGACGGGGTGTGCTATCGGGCGGATCCGAACGATAAGGAGCAGACCCCGGAAGGCATCCACTTCCCCTACTATGAGCGCTTCAAATGGTACGCGGAGCATTCCGTGGCCGAGAGCTATCGGGAAGGCTTCCTGAATTTTATCGATCCGGATCGTATCCGCGCCGGCCTGGCGGAAAAGCCCATCCTGGTTTATCGCTATCTGGCTCAGCGCCAGGGCATGGAGTATTATGAAATGATCCGGGTGGCCGGCGTCCGGCACATTGAGGATCGGACGGATCACCGGGTCCATGCCATCGGCCTGGGGCTCACCGTCATCGACGAGGAGATGCGCCAGTCCCTGGCCCAGCGGGAAGCACTGCGGGAGGCCCTGGAGGCGGCGGAGGACGCCAATCGGGCCAAGACCGTCTTCCTGTCCAACATGAGCCATGAGATTCGCACCCCCATGAACGCTATCATCGGCCTGGATAATATCGCCCTGAACGATCCCACCCTTTCCTCCACGGCCCGGGAGCATCTGGAGAAAATCGGGGCCTCCGCCCATCATCTGCTGGGCATCATCAATGACATTCTGGATATGAGCCGCATCGAGTCCGGCCGGATGGTCATCAAGAGCGAGGAATTTTCCTTCGCCAAAGCGCTGGCCCAGGTGAACACCATTATTAGCGGTCAGTGCCGGGATAAGGGGCTGGATTACGATTGCCGGGTTAAGGGTCATGTGGCGGATTATTACATCGGCGACGACATGAAGCTGCGCCAGGTGATGATCAACATCCTGGGCAACGCTGTCAAGTTCACCCCCACCGGGGGCCGGGTATCCTTTACCCTGGAGGAAACCGCCCGCTTTGACGGCCGGGCCACCCTGCGCCTGGTGATGACGGACAACGGCATCGGAATGAGCCCGGAATATCTGCCCAAGCTGTTCGATCCCTTCAGCCAGGAGGATTCCTCCAGCACCAGCAAATATGGCAGCACGGGCCTGGGCATGCCCATCACCAAGAGCATTGTGGAATTGATGAACGGGCATATCGAGGTGGAAAGCGAGAAGGGCAAGGGCACCACCTTTACCGTCACGGTGACCCTGCTGGAATCCGACCGCCAGAGCGAGGGGGATGAGACCATGGAAACCATCCATCCTCATGATCTGTGCGTGCTGGTCATCGACGATGACCCCATCGCCTGTGAGCATGCCCAGCTGGTGCTGGGCCAGGTGGGCGTCAATTGCGAAAAAGCCCTCTCGGGAGCCGAGGGGCTGGAGATGGTTCGCCTGCGGCATGCCCGCAGGGAGCCCTATAACCTGATTCTGGTGGACTGGCGGATGCCGGAGATGGATGGGGTGGAAACCACCCGGCAGATTCGCGCCGCCGTGGGCGATGAAATTCCCGTCATCATCCTGACCTCCTTCAGCTGGGACGAGATTGCCGACGAAGCCAAGGCCGCTGGGGTGGATACCTTCGTGGCTAAGCCCCTGTTCGCGGGTTCCGTGCTGGATGAATTCCGGGAAGCCTTCCAGAAGAAGAATTCCCGCCTGATTCGGGAAACCGCGGACCTGAAGGGCCGGCGGGTGCTGTTGGCCGAGGATGTGCCTGTTAACGCGGAGATCATGATGATGGTGCTCTCCATGCGGGAAATCGATGCGGAGCTGGCGGAAAATGGCCGCATTGCGGTGGAAATGTTCGAACGGAATGCCCCGGGATATTATGATGCCATCCTGATGGATATGCGCATGCCGGAGATGGACGGGCTGGAAGCTACCCGCCACATCCGGGCCATGGGCCACGCGGATTCCGCCGGTATCCCCATTATCGCTCTAACCGCCAACGCATTTGACGAGGATGTGCAGCGCAGCATGCAGGCCGGGCTGAATGCTCATCTGAGCAAGCCGGTGGAACCGGAAGCACTGTTCAAGGCCCTGGAGAGCCTGATTAAGCCCTGAGTAAAATCAAAAATGCCCTCCCCCGTAAGGGGGAGGGTAAATTATTTACTTCACCGGAAGCACGATTTCCGCAGGCGCAAATCCTTCCGCCGACACCGTCAGCTTCGCTTCGCCCGCCGCCTCTCCGGCCCGTAGCACCGCCAGCGCCCGGCCCAGATAGCTGGTAAACCGGCCCTTGGTATAATTCTCTTCCGTAATGGGGTTGCTACTGCCGAAGCCCTGCAGCGCCGCAGCGCCGGAAACCTCCGCCGTCAGCGCTATATCCGTGTCCGGAACCACACGGCCCGCCTCGTCGATCAGCTCCGCGTATACATATCCCAGCGCTTCGCCGTCTGTCCGCAGCTCGGTCTGCTCCGCTGTCAGGCGGATGGAGACGGGCCTCCCGGCGGTGACCAGCTGATCCCGGGAAACTTCTTTCCCGCCAATGTAGCTAATGGCCTCCAGGGTGCCGGGCTGATAAGCAATGCTGAATTGGAAGCTCAGGGGCAGACCCTGTACCTGGGCTTCACCGGCCTTCTGGCGGCCCAGGCTCTGGCCATTCAGCAGCAGCTCTACTTCCTCCGCGCTGCTGAATACCGCGATGTTCACCTGCTGGCCTTCCTGCCCCGCCCAATTCCATCTGTGCCAGATGCCGGGGAAGCCCCAGTTGGACAGGTTTTCCACCCGATCAAACACGACGGGATCGTAGGAGAACAGCCCCGTTTCCTGGCTGCCCCAGACGATGCGGCGATAGATCCCCTGGGGACGGATGCACCCGGTGATGTCGAAATCTGCGTCGTTGGCCGTCCGCCAGGGATAGGCGCTGCCAGCACCCCAGGGGTTGCCGATGCGGGGATCGCCGGGCTCGTAGAAGTTGGCCTGGCCCAGGCCCGCCTCGCCGATGTAGTCCCAGGCGGTCCAGGTGAAATCCCCGATGATCCAGGGGGTCTTCTCGATGGTGGGCCAGTGAATCCCGATCTCCTTGGGATAATTTTCGCTGCCCAGGATCACCCGCTCCGGGAACATCTCGTGGTCCGTGGGATATTTGTTTTCCATGTAATTGTATCCCACGATATCCAGCCCGTTGGCGAAGCCTTCGGTGTATTCCTCCCACAGCAGATCCTTCTTCCCGCTGATGTCCGCATTCTGCAGAGATCCAGAGAAGGACTCCTGGAATTTTTTCATCTGCTCCGCCATCAGCTGATCATCCAGCCCGTTCCAGAAGGAGCAGATGGCGTTGGATACCGGCCGGCTGCCATCCAGGCGATGGAAGGCTTCCGCCAGCTTGGTGGCCCATAGATAGCCATCCCCCAGGCCGGCCCGCTCGGTAATCTCGTTGCCAGTGGACCAGATGATGACGCTGGGATGGCACCGATCCCGCTTGACGAAGGCGGTCAGATCCTTCTCCCAGTCCGTTTCGAAGTACTGGTTGTAATCCCCGGGCTGCTTCCCCATGCCCCAGGCGTCGAAAATTTCGTCGAATACGTACACGCCCAGCCGGTCGCAGGCCTCTATCAGCGCAGAGGAGGGGGGATTGTGGGTAGTGCGGATGGCGTTGTATCCCAGTGCCTTCATCTTCTGCAGCTTCCGGGCCTCCGCGTCGTAAAGGCTGACGATACCGATGACGCCGTTGTCATGGTGCAGGCAACCGCCTTTGAGCTTGACGGTTTTGCCATTGATCCGCAGCCCGTGTTTCACATCCGCCTCCACCGTCCGGATACCGAAGAGCACCTGCTCCGTGTCGGCGGTGGGCTTGTCAGCGGGGATAATATGAGTTTTGAAGGTTCCCCGATCCACCGCCGTGGCCCGCAGGTAGTACAGATTCGGCTCCTCCGCGCTCCACAGCCGGGGCGCTTCCACCGTCAGGGTCATATAGGCCGTGCCGGAGGCGAGGGGAGGAATCTGCGTCAGGGTTTTGCTGGCCCGAACCGTCTCCCCGTTATCCTCCCGCACCAGCTCAAAGCAGACCTCCGCCAGCTTGTTCTCCGCTGTTTCATTCCGGATCTCGGCGGAAACCTGCAGATAGGCCGTTTCCGGCGTGCCGTCCGCGGTGTATTCAATCTTTTTCGTGGATCCCCGCAGCCCGCCATAGGCGATGCGCAGCTTCGGGGTGTGCAGCAGCTCCACGCCCCGGAACAATCCTGCTCCGGAGTACCAGCGGGAGTTGGGCTGCATGCTGGGGTTAATGGTAATGAGGATGCTGTTCTTCTGCCCGGGGTAGACCAGATGGGTAATATCCACCTCGAAGGGTGCGTATCCATAGTGCTGCAGCGCCGCCTTGTTGCCGTTGATCTCCACCGTGGCGTTCATCATGGCCCCGTCGAAGCGCAGCAAAATCTGATCCTCCGCCCATTCGGCCGGCAGGTCGATCTCCTTCATGTAGTGTGCCACCCCGGCGTTGTAATATCCGCTGGCCGCCCCGGAAACAGCTTCAGGGAATACGTCCGACTCGATCATGTAATCATGGGGCAGGTTCACCGTCCGATCACCGTATTCTCCCCGCATCCGCTTGCCATGGTCCAAGATTCCGTTGCCGAAAAGCCAATCCCGATTCAGTTTCATACTGCGCATACCGTTCTCTCTCCTTTGAAGTGATTGTGTGATCCAATTTGTGCGGGAACAAAATCTCCCGCCGTTTTTTCGTCCTTTAACGCTTTGGATTATATCCGATCATAGCAGAAAAGTAAATCGCCCCAGCCCGTTTTTTGCAGAAAATTTAAACAACCCCCTTGACGAGCCCGGGAGAATGTGCTAAACTAACCTCCGTTCGAAAGGACGAGGTCGCATGGCTCAGTTGGTAGAGCACATCGTTCACATCGATGGGGTCACAGGTTCGAGTCCTGTTGCGACCACTTGGATCGAACCGAGAGGTTCGATCTTTTTTGTTGTGGAGGATTTGATGTATTCCATCGAACATTTTCAGCAGTTGAACAAACCAGAGTCTATGATTTTAACACAGCATAGTCGAAAACGCTTTTCAGAACGCGGAATTAGCATTGAGGATATTCAATACGTCTTCAAAACCGGTGAAATCATTGAACAGTATCCAGAGGATTGGCCAATTCCAAGCTGCTTGATTCTTGGATATTCTGGCGAGCGGGTGCTGCACGTTGTAGCAAGCATTGATGATGAAATGATATATCTAATCACTGCCTATGCGCCCAGCCCCGAAAAGTGGGATTCAGACTGGAAGACTCGGAAGGAGGAAAATCAATGAAATGCATGAAGTGTGGAATGCCAGCTTTTACAAGTGTAACTTCCGAAGCGATCGAACTGGGATTTGGACTACTGGTTATTCGCGACATTCCATGTTATAAGTGTGAGGAATGCGATGAGATTTTCTATACCGGTGATGTTGCTCAAAAGATCGAAGAAATCGTTGCAGAAGCAAAGATGTTAATGCAGGAAACACGCGTGATCTATTATAGGGAAGCTGCATAGATAAATGCAGAAGGGCTGATTCCGCAGTTGTCGTTCCTCCACTACGGAAGAAACAGCCAGAGAAGCGGAAACCTCCGTGTGATCCAGCGCCAGATAGGTGGTGGACATGTATCCGTGTTTCCCGTCGGGACGGTCATCTCGTACCAGCCGCTGCCATTTCCCAGTTTCATCAATCGGATGCACCAGCGTCAGTTCGTATTCGCCGTTCAGCGTTTCCGTGACCTCCGCCCGACAGCGGAGCCAGGGCGCCGTTGCCGTTGGTGGAGAAGTCGCTGCAGTCGGCGGGGTAGACGCAGATCATGGGGAATCACCTCCAGAAGGGTAAAAAGAAAGCGCCGCGTGATGCGACGCTGGGTTAACTATTCATCTCGACAACCTGGAAGTTATAGATTCCTTTTCACCATCACGACTTCATCGTTCTGATACTCGATATCGAATCCGTTCTTCAAAAACAGTTTATAAGATGGATTGTCGGCTGCAATATCATCGTGAAGCACAGGGACGCCATTGTTTTTTGCAGCTGTGCATAATTGCTGCAGTGCATTCGTTCCATATCCTCGATTGCGATATTGCGCGAGAATAATAACATCACAGAGGTAAATCTCTCGGACTTCATCATAGTGATATGCAATTTCGCCAACATATTCATTCGCTGGAGTCATCAAATAACGATAATACCGATCAGCTCCCGGATTTCTTACCCAGGACTCATACCAGGGCTCCCACTTATTTTTAGGAAATGGAATTGTACCGCCCCACTTGGCGTTATAAGACATGGTATCTTCATCTGCCATCAGTTTTTCTCTGAACCACAAATCATCAAAAGTCGGTTTGACCAAATTCGCAGGCTTCAGCCGATCAATGGGCATGGTCTGCATGTTACGATTCGTATTCATTGAGCACCTCCAATGCAAGATACCAGTCAAGATAACAGTCAAGATGAGAATGCTTTTCAGACAATACAGGTTAAGAAACAGGACAAGATAACATACAAGTTCTTGATAATTTTATGAAAATTACGTATAATAGGCAGGAAAGCGAGGTGTATCCTGTGGAACACTATGTCCTGCCTTTTTCCATCACCAATCAGATGCTAACATTGGTGGCTCAGATTGCTGAAAAGACTGGAAGGGTAAGTAACTACCGTTCCTTTGAAACGAAGCCGCATCTGCGTCGGAACAACCGGATTCGTTCCATTCATTCCTCTCTGGCCATCGAAGCTAACTCGTTGTCTTTGGATGAAGTGAAGAGCGTCATCAGCGGTAAAACGGTGATTGGCCCACAAAAGGAGATCCAGGAAGTGAAGAACGCTTATCGAGCATATGAGATGCTGGGACAGTTTGATCCACATTCTCTGGATGACCTGAAGAAGCTGCATGGCGTCATGACCTATCTGACAGTGCAGGAATCCGGTGTATTTCGGAATCATAATGAAGGTGTTTTCAATGGTGATCGCTGTATATTTATGGCACCACCGCCCGAATTTGTGCCGGATCAGATGGAATCATTATTCGCCTGGATGAGGAAGAACAGAAACGAGATCCATCCGCTGATCCTGTCGTCCGTATTTCACTATGAGTTTGTTTTTATTCATCCATTTGCCGATGACAATGGTCGAATGGCTCGTTTATGGCAAACAGCGTTGCTGTCGGAATGGAATCCGATCTTCCAATACCTTCCGCTGGAGAGCCGCATTCACGAGTTTCAAAATGGCTATTACGATGCCATTGCGGCATGCCATTCAGCAGGGAACTCAGATGCTTTCATTTCATTCATGCTGGATAAGATCAACCTGACACTTGATTGGGCGCTTCAGCAGATCGCTGAAAAAGACGCTTATCTGTCTGCGGAAGTCCAAAGACTGATCGATGCCATGGAGTATGATGTCCCGTACACAGGTGCCCAGCTGATGGAAAAGCTCTCCCTGAAATCGAGGGATAATTTCAGAAAACTGTATTTACTACCTGCTCTGGAGAATGGGTTAATCACCATGAGCATTCCGGATAAGCCCACCAGCAGAAACCAAAAATACATCAGAAAATAAAAGCATAAGCAGTACCTTTTAGCCGTCCTCTGGGGCGGCTTTTTTGATGTCCAAGTAGGCCGATACCCCCACCCCCGAATTTGTCGGAAATTCACGCGTGAGGGGGGCGCTGTCTCCTGAAAACACACACAGGGATCTGACCACCCCTCCCAAGGCACAGACTTTGCCAGAGCAAAGCGGAGAAGTCGGGCACAGGACTTTCGCATAGCGCAGTGGAGAAGTCCGGGTCATCCAGCCCGGGCGGACTTCTTCACGGCAAAGCGCGAAACTCCCACCGGGCGGGTGGACTTTCCCAGAGCAAAGCGGAGAAGTGTGCCGCCCGCCAACTTTCGCACGGCGAAGCGGGAAAGTGTGCCCGTCGGGCACTTCTTCACGGCAAAGCGAAGAAGCGGTTCCTGGCGGGAAAAACCCGCCGCCGGGCAAAAAACCGGAACTTTTTTTCTTTTTTTCGCCGCCCCTACGCGCATATGTAAGGAAGCGCGGCCTCCTTGTTGGTTTCGATGTGAACGACTTGCCGGTTTCGATGTGAACGGGTACCCTGCTCGATGTGAACGGGTTGCCGGTCGGGCACACTTCCTATAAGAATAGAAAGGGGTGTGGCTTAAGAGTTGGAAATCACGTATGGTAATGAGAGCGGCATCAAAAAAGCCATGCACTATTTTTGCATGGCCGTCAATGATAGACTGATGTTTGTACGATTATCTTCCGAGTTAATCGATCAACCTGAGGTAATACTCATCGTTTCCTTCGTAAACACCTGTCCGCCTGAACCCGTGGCGTTCATAAAACTTTCCGACGCGTATGTTGTCCTTGTGAACGCCAAGAGCAATCGAACGTCGCCCGAATTCTTCATACACCATTGTGATCGCTTTTTCCAGGATTTCTCCGCCGATACCTTTGTTCCGGCATGCCTTGTCGACCACAAAGCCCATTACCCTGTAGAAAGGTTTCCCTCTCATTTCTACAGGATCGGTATCCCATGCCAGTGCTTCACCAATCACTATTAAGCCGATAGGTTTTCCATCAGCGCGGCACAGAAAAGTATGGCCTATCAGATGATGCTCCGCACCATAATCTGTTACTTCCATCAGATAAGACGCATTGTCCACCCATTCTTCTGGGATATCATCACGGTTTATGTGTAATGCGTCCATATAGTTATCATGGGTCAGCTGTTCCAACAGAATTTCCATATATCGTCATTCACATCCCATAGCCGACAAAATCAAAAGTTATAGCGTGTGATAATATCATCCTTTCTGGATTGAATATTCATCCCGCAATGTAATCATCTTTTCTATGATGTCAGGATTCCAGGAGATCATACCCGGAAGCTTTTCACAGGGAAACTCAGCACACAATCCACAAAACTGCACCTGATGCTCTCTGGTGCATGCATGCACTTTACATCTGCCGGACGCTGCCCATTCCGGAACACATCCGTCGGATTCTATGCAGCCGGGGCATTTTCCATCCAGTTTTTTCGGACATCCGGTACAGCATTCGCCGCAGGCAGTAAGCGTTGTAAAATCCGTCATCTGTTTCTGAACTCCTTAGACAAGCAAAATCAAAAGTTAAGTCGCTTCTGTCAAATCCCGAACAGCCATGTTTCAGGTACAATCAATGTACCACAAAACATGGCCTTCTGCAAGTGAGTATTCGTTACATATACGGATAATCCTGCAAAAAAATCCCCGATCAGGATTACTCCTGACCGAGGAACTGTTTCAGTGAAATTTTAAACTTGATATGCACCTTGTACCCGGTGCTGACGTCTACCCGCTCGATCAATCTGCTGACGATCAGGTGCTTGGTGCCAATGTCAGCCTTGTCAAAACACTCAGCCCAGGAAAGCAATTCATCAATCTGGGCTTTGGTAGCTTTGGCATTTTCTTTTTCTGCCTCCATCCGCGTTTTGGCATCTTCCATGGTGCGCTGCGCCGTTTCCAGCTTGGCCCGGTGCTTCATCAGCATCTGATTGACGACACCCAAGTCCAGTTGGCTCTCCCCAGTCAGCGCTTTGACGGCTTCTTCCTCCAGGGCAGTGACCTGTTTCTGAGCATTCTCAAAATCCTTTTCTGCCTGCTTGTAGGCCACCTTGTTGGTTCCCTCGTTTCTGGCGCTGGCCAACTGTACCAGCCGTTCCCTGGGCACGGACTCCAGCTTGGATAAGAAGCGCCTCACCTGATCCTCGACGGCCTGATTCAGCACCTCTGCCTTGTACCCGCTCTGTCCGGTGCAGGTTTTCCTGGAGGAGATTTTTCGGTAGCAGCGGTAAGTCTCGTAATCGTAAACCGAGGTGCCGCCGCTGGCCAGCTTCCTTTCCTCGTGCGAATGATTGTAGCAGAGCCTGCATCCGCAATGCCCACAGAAGATGATGCCCGTCAGCAGGCTCCGGGTGTCTGTCCGGAAGACCACTGGTTCACCATCGAAATTCTTGGTTGATCTGGCCTTGACGGTCTGCTGACATTTTATCAGTATGCATTTAACCAATATTTTTGACGAAGAAGAATTGGACGAAAATCAGGTGATGAGAAAATTCAGGATTTCTGAATTATCTACCAAACCTACAAATTTTTATAATCTGGATGCCATCATTGCTGTTGGCTACCGTGTAAACAGCAAAAAGGCTACGCGATTCCGCCAATGGGCCACCAAGACTTTGCGGGAATGCGGGATTGGCTGCTAGAAACCAACAATTTCCTGACAGGCATCCGCCAAAAGGTGCTGACGAACAAAGGCCGCATTTCCCATGACGACGCTGTTGCGAAGGTGAGTAGCATTTACGATGAATTTCGCAAGCGGCAGGATCAGGAGTATATTTCTGATTTTGATCGGGAAATGGCAAAATACTTGACTGGTACCGATAAAGACGATTGATGGGATAGGCAACATGATTATGTAAGAATAGAAATTGGTTTGGCCTAAGGGCTCGAAATCGTGTATAAAAATGGGGGTGGTATCGAAAGAGCCACTCCAAAAAGTTTTTTGAAAAGTGGGAGAAATCCATGCGCCCTCTCGTCAGTATTAGTGAAGGAGGTGATCGGTGATGGAACGTGCTGAGGTACCCAGCATGAACCGCGAACAGAGACTCTCAAGATGGATCGAAGAATACTCTGATTCGATCCTGCATACTTGTTTTCTCTATCTATCCGATCAAAGCCAGGCAGAAGATGCTACACAGGATACCTGGATCAAAGCCTGGAAACACATGAGTGATTTCGAGCGCCAAGGCATCGCCAACGAAAAGGCGTGGCTTTTGCGCATAGCGATTAACACATGCAAGGACTAC
>JAFUDS010000004.1 GCA_017464305.1 Clostridia bacterium
CTTCCCGTTTAACATCCCACGCGTTCATGTGTCCCTCCAATTCTTGAGATTTCTATGGAAGTCTCGAGACTTCTTCGGATCCGGGGACATTATCTCATGCAAGTGGGATATATTGAAGGTATGATTTTATTTACCGCTTACACAAAATCAAAGATATGCGGAGGGTGACACCCTACCGTTCTATACCCAACCATACGGTGGGTTGTCTAAAGCTTCGCTGACCCAGAGAGGAAAAGATATGCCGATCTGAAGTACTCTCACAAACGTCCTCCTTTCCCTTTGCCGAGTGGAAAGATTCAATCTACAAGCAACAAACATGAAAGATCGTAAGGAAATCTAAATTCAAAAACCAGACGACCCACACAATGAACGATGCAGCCGGATAAACTGAATTTGAAAAGTGTGACCCCCAGTCTGGTGTGAGAATTTAGAGATACGAAAAGATCAAAAACTTGAATCTTAAAACTCACGAAAGGGGAAATTATGAAAGGATTTAAGAAGGTATTTAGTGTTCTTCTTGCACTCCTGCTGGCTGTTGGCCTCGTAAGTGTTAACACTGTAAAGGCTAATGCTGAAAGTACCGAAATAGAATATACTATTCAGGTAGAAGCTCCTAAAGCAGGTACTACAGGTACTGATACAGATACCTACAAGATTGAAAAAGTTAAGTTTAAGCTGACTGACGACACTAGAGTAGTTGCATCTGAATATGCAGCAATCGAAGAAGCTATTGGCTTAAAGTATGACAGTACAACCACAAAAAACATTACACTTGATGCTGATAAGAAGATTATCACAATTCAACTGACTGTTCCGGTAGTTGGTGTTCAGGTGAAATATGTGGATGACGATGGCGAAACAGTTACCTTAACAGATGCTAAGAAAACTCCCGTTGTTAAAGAAGGACTGATTTATTATACTGATGCTCTTTCTAAAGTTGGCACAGCAGAGGCTGCGAAGACTGATGGAAAGCTCTATTCAAAGGATCCTGTAGCTGATGAAAAAGCAGTAGAAGTTACTTCCAAAACTGCAAAGGCAGCTGTAGAAGCTAAAGACGTAACATTAGTTGCTGCTTCAGTTCTTGGTGGTACAGGAATTACCGTTTATTCCATCGGTGAATTAAAGACGCTCAAGATCACATTTGACGCAAACGGAAAAGAATTCAAGAAGAATTTGAATCCAGTTGCTGAAGTTGCTTATGGTCAGACTCTGGATGATGCTTTCCAGCAGTTAAAGGATCAGGTTGTTGGTGACGATGTCACAGTATTCTTTGATTATGATAACACTTCCAAACTGTTCTTAGGTTTTGCTGAAGATAAAGCTGAGACTAAGAAATCCAAGATCTATAAGACTGCAGACGATCGTAAGGAAGTCACTCTTACAGAAGATGCAAAGTACTATGCACTTTGGGATACAGTTGAATCAACATATGATATCGTTTACGATGCGAATGATAGCTTCTTAGCTAAGCAGAATCAAACTAGCGAAATCGTTAAGAAAAACGAGCAGAATGTTGACCTGAACAAAGATCGTAATAACGTTACTCTGAATACTGGAAACAAAGCATCTGATTCCGTTAAGATTAAGCTCAATCCTTGGACAATTGAAGGATTCACATTCTCTGGATGGAATACAATGCCTGATGGAACAGGATATACGCTCAAGGAAGGCGATTCTGTAAAGGATATCCCTACTCTTGCTGGAATTGAAAGCTTCAAGAAATATCACGAAGCAATCAACGATGTTGTTGAAACTGTTGATAAAGCAGATATCGGCAAAACAGTAGTTTACCTGTTTGCTCAGTGGTCTGGTAAGGATTATACAATTACTTATATTCCTGGCATGGGCAATGCAAACAAGACACAGGCAGTTACTGAAGGCGAAGTTTACACTGTGGATGATAGCTTTGAAAAGACTGGATACTCACTTGTTGGCTTCATTCCTTTAAAGAAGGCTGATGTCGATAAGATCATTAAAGGCAAGAATACAAACCTCGATGATTTCAGTGAAGTATTCTCTGTTCTGTATCAGGCTTATGTAGACGGATCAAGCGTTGAGATCACTAAAGCGCAGCAGGATCTGCTCGATGGTGCTCTTGTCGCAGTAGGTGCTAATAAAGATTCTGATAACGAAACAAAGATCGGACGTGTTGGTAAAGCTGAAGAAACTAAAGAAGTCAAGCCTGCTACACAGTATGTTCTGGACTATGATACAGTTAAGGAATATATTGAGACTTTATTCCTCACAAAGGATACTGGTTTAACTGCTGGCGCGGATTATAAATACGGCTATACCTATAATTCATATTATTTCGGTGTTTGGTCAAAGAAAGTTGCCACAGCAATCGAATATGTGAATAACGGTACATCTCTCAAGAAAGTAGTTACTACTGTTGATGATGATTCCAAGGCTCCAGAAGTAGCTCAGGCTGGTTACACATTAACTGGTTGGAAGCTCGTTGGAAAGAAGGAAGGCAAAGTTGTAATTAATGGAAAAGAATATCCTTATACACTTGTCAAAGAAGCAGTCTGGACATCTGACACAGAAACACAGCAGTCCGTATACAGACTCTACAACACAAAGACTGGCGAACATCTGTACACAACAGATGAGAACGAGTACAAGGTTGTAGGCGCTTTAGCTGCTTGGAACCAGGAAGGTGCAGTCTTCACAGCACCTGTAGAAGGAACACCTGTTTACAGAGTTTACAACCCGACAACTGGTGAACACCACTACACATCTGATGCTACAGAAGTTGCTTACCTGGCTAAGATCGGCTGGACAAACGAAGGCGTTAAGTTCAACAGCGCTTCCGAAGGAACTCCTGTATTCAGACTCTTCAACCCGAAGGGAACAGGCACAAACTCTCATCTGTTAACAACAGACGAAGTTGAAAAGGCTTATCTGCTCACTCTGGGTTGGGTAGATGAAAAGGTTGCGTTCTACGTAACAAAGTAATTACATTTCCAATCTAGGAAAATACTGGAGCGGCTTCGGCTGCTCCTTTTTCTTTTGGGGCTGAATAACCACCGTCTTAACTACAACTCTAATTTATACAAGTTACTCGATATAAAAAACCCACAACTCTTCTCGAACAGCAGAGTGTGAGCGTCCCACAGATATATGTTCTATATGGGGTTCTGTGGTTGATCCACGGTGGCCAGACCGTGCTGCATCCATTTTAACATGATCCCAACCTCGATCAAACGAGAAAGAAACTGATGAAGAGATGTGGTGCGGGAAAATGACAAATACGACACCTGTCAAAAACACACCCACCGTCGCTACTATTTCCAGTAACATCTTCCGCAACACCATCCCTCATAACACCATGATATTATTGTGCTGCCGCCATAGGCTATCCTCACCACCATCCCCAAATGTTTTGGTGGGGATAACTAAGCCATCCTACCCCTAAAAAAGTGTATAACATTTTTGGATGGCTGACTCAGACTGGTGATTCTATTTTTCTTCAGTAACAGTCTGAGTTTTTTTATTATCGGCACTCATCTACTTTCTCTACCTTATCTTCTCCCAGCACTCCATACAGCACTGTATACAGCAATCCATACTGTGGACGCCCACACGTTCATTTCCTTTCAGCTGGATGCGGTGCTAGTTCGCATCTTCGAAACTCACGGTTGAACCCATTCAAAACATGGGGTATGATTCCAACGGAAGATTAATGCATGTACGATTATGCATACGAGGTTTCGATGAATTTTGAAAACAAGTTGAACGCATTTAAGCAGTCCGCTAGAGTATATAAGACTGAGAAGAAAAGACTTGCGGCGCTGCCGAAATCCGCATTAAATGCGGACACACAGATGCTTCATGACTTTTTAAAAGCCGATATTGATTTTGTGGATGGCACCCTTAGTAAAATTGAGCAGACATGCGGACCTAACGCCAGATTGATTATCTACCTGTTATTTGTGGAGGGTGAAACTTACAAAGTTGTAGGCGATGATTTTGAACTGTCCAAGCGTCAACTACAGCGCTATTTAGATAAATGGCTACATCTGGTATTTGATGAGGAAATATAGTTGGTATTTGATGAGGATGTACAGTGAACGATGATAGAATCGAAAGAATCAGAATCTTTAAAATAGAGTGCCGGGATTATCTGTTCAACATTGCCCGCGCTGAACAGCTGGAACTTAGTCTTAAAGCTCTGATGGTGCGGATGGAAAACGTTCACTCACCTGCGCTTGAAAAGATCGGTCAGTCGCCATCCCGTAAGGAGTTGGATAGGATTGCACAGATCATGACCAAGACCAAGATGGAAGAAGAGCTAGAACTGATCCATCGCCGAACAGGGTGGGTAGACAGTGTGATCGAAGCAATCTCGTCACCGGCTTATCAATATACTATCAAGATGACTTATATCAACGGACATACAATCAATGAGTTTGCGGTGCTGTACGATGTGAGTATTGATCATATGTACAAGGTGCGCAGGCAGTTTCTGGAGAGGGCCCTGACAGATGAGAAGATGGCAGAACTGGATGAGATCATCGCGAAGCTGGAAGAGCTCGAATTAAGAAAGAGCTGACGGCCACAAACTTGTGAGCATGTATTCAGTGTGAGCGGTATCATCTCATTCATTATCTCAATCATCCGGGAAGTACCGACACGGGAGTTAATCTTGTGGATGTACTTCCCGTTTTTTCACTCTTGCGGCTGTGGCTGTATCATTCGTTGTGGTTGGATGCCTCGTTTTCTTTTCTCTCTGCCCACAGGGTTGTGAGGCGGTCATGGGATTTCTCTAACGCATTGAGACTCATCTGGCAATATTTTGCCTCTTTGAGTTCAAACTTGACACCCTTAATCCATTTCCTTTTATCCTTTGGATCTTTCTCCTTGAAGGCTTCGCCCTCAGCGATGAAATAGGCACCGTGCTTTGGTTTATCGTTTGCGTCAAAGTACTCGCTGACTGAGCCATAAAGGATAACCCGCTCCAGCATTGCATCAACCAGCTCTTTGATCTTAACCTTAACCATGCCATCCTTATTGACTTTCACGCCATTGAAATCATTGCCGGTAATGATCACTGTACCGTTTTCTTCGCTTGTCCAGAAGTTCACTCTATTTGGATTTCCTAATTCAGCGATAGCTTCTTTTGAAATGGTTACCGCGTTTGCGGAAACCGTGATTCGGCTTTCACCTTTTCTTGGTCTTGCGGTTCCTGGTGTCGGTTTAAACTGTACCCAATTTCCTGTGTCGAAAATGCTCATACCTTTTTTACCTCCTAGTACTTAGTACGGATCGCTTTTGCCGTACTTTACGGCACTGTGCTTTTGCATTACATACATCACTCTAAAAGGCAGATAAGTAAAGCGATTTCTGCGAAGAAAATGGACAAAATTTCCACCAAAAATTTAGTCAATTACAGGCTAAAAATTGTTTCAATTGCCAAGCGAAAACGAGGCCTAAAATGCTTGCTTTCAGGTTCGTTCAGAGTGATTAATGGGGTAGGCAAAAAATGCCCAAAAAAAGAGCCCGAAAGAGGGCAGGAAAGGAAAAAACACATGCTAAAACTCTACAACCTGGAAGGCCAGGAAAACTGCTGGAAGATCGGAAGAAAATTCGTTAATGACAGACTCATCAGAATGATGGAAGATGTGATTGTCGATTACGCACAACTTGTAGACACATCTTACATGCAGCACATCACAAGTTCAGATCAATGGGAAGCCCCTCTGGATACAGTCCTTGATCTCAAGCGAATGAGGAGAGATTTACGATTTGCTGGGGAAGCCTTGGACTGGCGCTTCCCTGCAAAGTTTGAATCGTTAGAGGAACTTTCTGGAGCGTTCTGGCGGCTTTACGATCTTCTTGTATCCGCATCCTAAACCTGATAAAAGAACGTGCGATGCTTGAAACAAAAGGTTTTCCAACTGGCAAAAAAGCATGCCATTGAAGAGTAAAGCGTGTAAATAACTTATCGAACATTTTAAAATGCTTGTAAATCAAAGGACCTGCGATTGGCACGGAATGAGTTTTTTTCACAAAGGCCCGCCGGTTACATATGGCAGAAATTGGACTTATAATACTATGATGATGGTTGGCACGGCACACAATTTTCTCAAGCATCCCTTTTGACTTCCTGAATAATTACCCCTGATGAGAATTGGATCGTATGTTGTTGACAGAAGCATATGCTAACGAGAGAAGGCAGCAGATAAAATGACTCAAAAGTGATGAATTCATGGCTACAGGTGTGCTAGTGTAGAGGCCTTCTGGTCATAGTATTCGCGCCGTGGAACTTGAAAATTCAATCTTTAGACACAAAGATTCTCTTGCAATTAGAGGCCACATGGTTTACTATGCTCATAGGATAGGTGTATTTTACCTTTCCGTACTTTGATCAAAAAAGGAGCGTGGATGAATGGAAGAAGAAAAGGAAACCATATCATTGGAGTCATCCCGCTCGACACAGATTTCCCTGGAGTCTATTCGTGAAGGGGACGCGGGTCTGAATCAGCATAGACAGTCGATGCTGAATCGAGTTCCGGAAATTGGTGATTCAGCGACATTCAGACACGAATCATTAGAATTGATAGATCTTGCGTATTTAACAGCAAAGACAGGGTATGAGTTTGCGATCCTGCGTGGTAAGGATATAGACATTCTCTTCCATGGGGATTCACGCCACTGTGAGTTTCCAGAAACTCTGGTTGATATGATGCTGAATAACAAAGTTCAAATCCTTGGTCATTCGCATCCTGGCGAGGACAATCCAACTCCATCACCTGGAGATAGAATCGCATTGCGGAAGCTTGGACAAAAAAGAAGTGTTGTGGTTTCAGGTCGAACCGGAAAGATGATCATCTTCACGCAAAATCCTTTTGAAGACATCGATTTGTGAAAGGGGTGAGATGCATGTTGACATTTGAAGAAGCTAAGATAATTGGAATCAGGGCTTGCATTGACAAATTGGGGTATGACTTCGTAGAGAAGTATCAAGACACTTCTTGCTCTGCGTATGGAGACGAAGGTGATCATGCATCCTGCTTTGTTGGGGTTAGTACGGAACCGGATACTCCTTGGACTGGTGGCCCGTTGATCCTGGACGATTCTCCGAATTCAAAGTTTCCTTACAGCGCAAGCTGCGATGTAGCGTATGCGGATGGCAAGATAACATTCCTTGATTGGACTCTTCCGAGTCATTCCGCAAGACAGCATAGGTAATCTAAAGGGGAGATTGCAATGTGTGAGAAGGTTCAAAAGGAATTTGAAAGCATGGAACTCTTTAGGCTTTTTGGTTATGTGCAGCGGGGTTCGATGAAACTGGCACCAGCAGCAAGAGAAGCAAATCTTCCGACCAAGGAATTCAAGAAGCAGATGATTCTGAGTGGTTTTTCTATTCCAGAGACTGGACGGAGAACGACTGTTGCTGCCAGATAAGAATTGGACGGATACGTGCTAATTCAGGAAGGTGCTGAATAGCCATAAATAAGTTGGTTAATTATCCCATGGCTGTAATAAATTAAGTTGGTTATAAACCTAAAAAGACGGATAATTCTTAACCTATGTTGTGCAGAACTGTTCTATGCTGCCAAACATACCAAGAATGACAAGTTGACAATTAGAGATGAAGGAAAGACATATATGATTACATATTTAAGTGCACATAACTATAAAAGCTTTGTTAACTTTCGCGTTGATTTCAATGGTACAACAATCCTCATAGGGAGGAATGGGTGCGGTAAGTCCTCGGTCTATGAAGCGCTGATATTACTAAAGCATTTTATTTTGGGAAGAGGAAGAACAACAGATTTTTTCTTGCCGACTTTTCAAACGAGATGGATGAAGACAAGGATTCAGACATTTGATTTAGGCATCAAAGTAAAAGAAGACTTGTATGAATACCATTTGGAAGTAGAGCACGAAGAAGAAACTGGCAATTGTCTTATATTGAAGGAACAGGTAAAACTCAACAACAAGGAGATATATACATCGAACATGGGAAATGCTGTCTTTCTGGACAGCGAAACTGAAAGACAATCTGCCTTTATGGTGGAGCGTAGTTTTTCAGGAATTAGCTATATTGCCAATGGACTTTCCCAAAAAAAGCTTGGAAGATTTGTTCAGGAAGTAGAAAAGATTGTTCTGTGTCAAATTAAACCGGATAAGATGAAGGATGCTGTTGCGATAGAGATGCCCACGCCGGATGTCCAGTTTACGAATGTGGGTGAGGTAATCTCCTTTTTATCCCAGACGAGACCGGATGTGATGACAAACCTATGGGGACAACTAAAAGAAATCGATCATTCTTTTGAGCGCTTGCGCATTGAAATGGGGGCATTTGGTAAGCATCTTGTTGCGGATTATCGTTATAAGGATCAATTTGTAACTTTCAAATTTACGGAGCTTTCTGAAGGGGAAAGAATGCTCATTGTCCTTTACGTGCTGTTATATGGATACCTGCAAAATGGTTTTACTGTTTTCATTGATGAACCGGATAACTATGTATCGCTCAGAGAATTGCAACCGTGGTGTCAAGCCGTTGAGAAAGCATGCCAATACAATGGAGGGCAATGTATTATGATATCTCATCATCCGGAGATGATTGATTATTTTGCGGGGAGTTCCGGAATATGGATGACAAGGAAAGCATCTGGGGAAAGTAGCATTATGGCCGCTCCGCATG
Organism: Clostridia bacterium; assembly: GCA_017464305.1. Classification (GTDB taxonomy): domain Bacteria; phylum Bacillota; class Clostridia; order Christensenellales; family Aristaeellaceae; genus Aristaeella. The sequence goes on from JAFUDS010000004.1 coordinate 8,657, forward strand.
TAGACAGCAGCTTCATGAAGTATTCCGAACTGATCGCGGGGGGATATCTGGATGAAGTTTAGCGAAAGGTACCAGTACACCATTGTGTGTGAGGATGGGCAAACAAAGGATTTTCTACTGAATATTCTGAAGAGTCAGGGAATAAACGAACGGAAAATCCGTATAAATTCCGCAGAGGCTGGGATAGGTAGCGGAGAGGCGTTCGTTCGCAGAGAATATCCCAAAGAGTTGAAAAAGCTCAGAAGCATGTCCTATATGAAAAGGGCGCTCATTGTTTGCACAGATGCGGATCTATATTCCATAGAAGAAAGGAAAACTGCCCTGGATCAGTATTGTAAAGAAACTGACAATTGCCCAGCCCGGAAAAAACAAGAGCCGGTGATGATTTGGATACCGCGACGCGCCATAGAAAATTGGATCCATTTTTGGGGCGAGGAAGACGAAAATGTGCAGGAGGAAACGGAATACAGGCATACTGGAAATCCAGTAAGATGCAAAGAAGAAGCAATTAAGATGTCGAGATATCTTCAAGGACATCAACTGGTGAGTGATCCCCTTCGCTCCTTGATCGATGCTAAGCAAGAGTATGAAAATCTTTGCGATAAGTTCGAAACGGAGTAGAAGGTGTGCACTTTGTATGATCCTACAAGAAGAGGGTCAACATGGTGGAGTTTCCCACTGAACAGTCTTAACTTCCAGTATTTTTTAACCCTCAAGAGAATCCTGTATCCGCATCCTAAACCTGATAAAAAGAACGTGCGATGCTTAAAACAAAAGGTTTTCAACTGATATAAAAAGCGTGCTATTGAAGAGTATGCGTGTTGAAAAACTGATCGAACATTTCAAAATGCTTGTAAATCAAAGAACCTGCGATTGGCACGGAACGAGTTTTTTTCACAAAGGTCCTCCGGTTACAGGACATATAGGAACTCGTCTGACATATCACTGTGTGGGTTACCAGGATTGAAGAAGACGAGGAACCGATTGGCCAGGCAAGGCGTTGTAGAATAGTTTGATGCTGTTCGCGCTTAATTCTGTGTTTTTTTACTTTCATTTTGTGGCTTTCGCTCCATTGATTGATTATACAAATAAACACGTGGAGTTGGAAGATGCTTCTTCATGGAAGGATCATCACCCAGGTAATCCACGGCGGAAGCCGCACTGTTCAGGTTTCGGAGAAGAAGCTTGCGGGAGCGGGGGTACTTATTTTCAGGAATGCCGATCTTGGTCAGGAATATTCCCATCTCGAGTTTTTCGTTAGGGGAGGGGCGATCTTTGGCACTAATCCGCTGTTTACATTGGGCATAATTGACCAGGCGGGTAATAAGATCCAGATATGCCTGCAGTTCACCTCTGGCACCATGATCAATAAACCATGGGAAGAATATTTTGTCGTCCTTTGAAATGATGGAAAGGTCATCTGTAGAGAGAACCTTCTTTAGCAGAGAAGCACGGCTGGCGACCAGGGCCTCTAATTTGGACAGGTCATAGTCGGTCAGATTTCCGCGCTCCATGCTGAGCATGACATATTTGACATTATCATTGCGACTGAGTCGGGGATCAATGAAATCCTTCTGTGTACCATGATCAACGGGAACGTTTTCTCCATCTACCAACACAGGATCATCGGTGGAAGGATAGTAGGAATATCCTTCTTCCAGCAGTTGATGGCAGAGCGAAACGGCGTCATCCATATTGCAATTGTCTGGCAGAGCAATGATTCCTCGTGGGTTGACGATGCAACCACCGAGAAAGAAACCCGCTTCTGGTGGATTAGCAGGGGAGCAAGGCGTTTTTGAGACACGGGAGAGAACTTCAGCGACGGCTTTTCCGTTACAGGGTTTCTGAGAAGGAAGCAGATACATTTGATAGATCTCCTTTCGATGTTGAATATGATTATATTCGAATATACGTAAAAACAGGGAAATAGTCTTAGGGAAACGCTGGTTCATTCAAAATCAGCATAAAAGTATTTTGTTTACTTCGGTGATTTACAAGAGTTTTCTTGCTCCCCCGCTCCGCGGGGGAGCTTTCATCAGAATTTTTCTAGCGATGTACGTCAGTTATCCATGGCGTTTGAAATAATATCGCGAGAAAGATACACAGTATCATTATTCTCGAAAACATGAAGAGCGGTCTCACGGGGAGTACCCAACTCGATTTGATGATAGTATTCTTTCCAGTGGGGTAGCTTTGCAACAAAGCAGCGCTCTAGCATCTGATTAGCGGCACCGAGGCCGCCCTGAGCAGTTGCAGCAATTTTCTGAGTTAAAAGTGTGAGACCGTCATCATCGAAGGCTACGTGAAAATCTTGAGAGATCTTTGCGTAATACTTCAATGCGTCCTCTTGAGGCATACCGGTCAGGTTACACTTATCACAGCGACGGTAGAACTGACTGTTTGAGATGTCCTCGCGGCTTTTCTTAATCCTGTTTTCCAGCTCGTAGGGAGCGGCGATGATGAAGGTTGCATGCATACCTGCGTGATCGTGAATAAAGCGGATATCCTCCAAGGCATTGATATTTTCAATCCTGCGACGATTAGAGAGGAGCCCATCTGCTTCATCCAGCAAGAAGATATGCTGATGTTCCAGGCCATTCAGATATTCTATCAGCTCCAGCTTTATGGTAGCTTCCCTTGCCGTCTTGGCGAAAAACAAGCCGACATTGGCACCAATTTGGTTAAGCAGCGTTCGGGTATCGCAGGCACGGGGAATCTTAAAGTAATGCGTATTAACTGGGTTTTTCTCCTTGTAAGTAGCCAGCAACCTTGTCTTGCCTGATCCTGGATGGCCCATGATTCTGAGCAGCTTATGGTAAGAGGCAGCATTTACCATGCATCCAAGCGCATATTTGAAATTCTGATATGCAATGATTTCAAATAGAGGCAGGCCATCTGGCTTGCTTGTGGACGAATAGAACTGTGCCGTATCTACATGGCGGCGTTCGCCCGCATCCTCATACGAAGTGGTAGACTCAACATAGGATTCATCAATGGAATTCGTACTTGTGGGCATTACTTCATTTCCTCCTCTCCAAGCTGGGAAAAATAATCATCCAAGGGGGTAGGACGGGCATCACGGTTCAAAATAGTATCAATGATCCGGTTTGTGGAGCGTGACGCCTCGGCGATGGCATTGGCGCTGGTTGGCAATGGATCAGTTTTTTCAGCGTCCTTTTTTTCGTCAATCTTCTCCCCGAAAAAATACAGGGAGGGATCAATGCGATCCGGTTGCTGATAACGAGAAGGCTTCAAACCAGCGCGGCGAAGGGATTTTTGAATGACCTGCATACGCTGCTTTGGTCCCGCTTTTTGCTGGTTCTGTTCCGCCCAAAGGCGCTGCATCAGGAATCGGCTTTCCTCAATCACGCTGGGATGGATTGCGGGGCTTGCTTCACAAAGGTATTGATTTTGATACAGAATGGTCAGGCTGTGAACAAATGACTGATCAAAATCGAATACATCCACAAGGTATTTTTCTTCCTTATGATCCCGAATCAGGGGATGCAAAGCAGGATGCCAGTATAACTCGTTGCCGTAGTGAATGCCATCCGAATGAACCATATACCGTCCCTGCCTGGACTTCAAGACGGCGAGAGAGGCCCAGTCTGGAGTGATGGTATTCGCCCGGGGAAGCTCCTGATACATTTGTAACGGAGATTTCAGGGAAGGGTCTGGCTCCAGTGAATCATTATAGGCGGTGGAGTTATAAGCTGGGATGATTTTGTTGAGCCAGAGATCTGCGAACTGCGCGAGAGTCAGGAGATTACCTTTTTTCAGGAGTCTTTTCTTCTCCTTTTCAAAATCGAAGGCACGGTCAGCGGGTGAACTGCCACAATACCCGGGAAGCTGGCGCAAATAATGCTGGCTGATAATTCCCTGAACTCTTTCAATCAGTTTTGTACGCCCCGCGAAGGGTTTCGCATAATGAACCTGGATTCCGAGCGTACGCAGGAGTGAGTTAGAGCACAGGTCATGATAGGGATAGACGGGATCCGAAAACTCCAGATCCAGGGCGGGATCGATTCCTCTCATGATTTTCGAACGATAATCGAGGCCATTATCACAGTAATAATGGGAACAGAGTCCATGGAAAATGCTTCCCATCGTAAACACAGAGCCGCGGCAGAAGGTTTCCGCGACCATGGCTGAATCGGGAAGCAATCCGACCGTGGAGGAAATGATTGCCCGGGAGGCCCAGTCAATAATATTGACCGTCCAGGGTCTGGCAAAGATGGGGCGACCGGTCCGCTCATCGTCAAAGAGATAAATCATGATATCTGCGAGCATATTATCTGGACACCAGATATGATTCACAAGTTCTTCTTTTTTTCGACTGACATGATGCATAATAGATGCTTCAAAGGCGCGACGGCCCTGCTGATGGTATACCTTATCCTCTTTCGGAATGCTGGCGATATACCGGCTGATGGGATTGTGACTGCGTGGATAAAGCATCCCATGGCCGAAACGGTCGCATTCCTCGGCATCAGGATACTGCTTTAGCCATTGGCGGCGCTCTTTGGAGGAGGGAGCATAGACACAGTGTTTACAGATATCCGCGCCGCGAGAGATGGACTCTTTCTCAAGATTGCGGAGGATCTCGATCTGAAAAGGCGGATTCGGATGCAATACTTGCTGGCTGATGTACGCTTCGGACAGCGGGCATAGAGATTTCGCTCTGTATCCGGGGCGGGGATTGAGTAACATAGATAAATCGGATGACATGAATTTTGCCTCCATTCTGTAATAAGTTGCCAGAGACAGATGATGGTTTTCGGCGAATTGTCGGATGCGATTCGTGGTATCCGTGCGATACCGCAAGCGTAGGGCGCTGCCCTGTCGGATCAGATCGAGAGAAAGCAGGAGACGCTCGAAGTCACTTAGCCCGCGGCAGGATAAAAAGCCAGTGAAATCCATATGAAAAGCAGCTCCCTTTACGATTTCCTGCGCATAAAATGCCTGCTGTGCCTCGGGCGTAAGATGCTTCGCGGAAATATAGGTAATGGAAGCAAGTTCCTCGGCAGTCAGGTTTTTCGGCAATTTTTCCGGGCTTAAAAGTCCTGCGCGATCCATCCCCGCGGCAAAAGCAGGTATGAATTTCTTTCGAACCATTGAAAGCCAGAATTTCTCTGGTAATCCGCTTAACTGGGTTGCTTCAGCGATCGTCAAATATAGTTCAAAAGGGAAGCAATCGAGGGTTTGAACCCCGGAGAAAACAGCAGGATCTTTGGTCCGGCGATGGACAAGATCCTTCAAGCGTGCAGGTGTCATGGACCGTGGGGACATGGGGCTTCACCTCCAATTTCGGGCGAGCGGGCAGGGACAACGCAATTAAGAAACGTGAGCACAATATCACGAGATTGAACAAAAGTCAAGAAAAATTTGCTAAAAAGACGAGAGAAAATATCATTTCAAATACTCAAATTCTTAAATATCGTGGAGATGATGTGCTATAGCAAGCCGATAAAACCGCGTTGAAAATTGTCGTAAATCATGATACTATTAACAAGACATGAGGCGAGGGAGATAGGCGCATGAATGAAAGGGTGAGGGAAATCAGAGTCCACTTCCATATGACACAACGGGAGCTGGCAGAAGTCATCGGCGTCTCCAAAGGATTTATCTCTCTCGTGGAAACTGGAAGATCTGGGCTCTCGGAAGAAAATATCGGAAACCTTTGCAAGGCGCTGCATATTCGGTCGGCATGGCTGAAGGATGGGACAGGCACCATGAAGAGCGAAAACCCGGAGGACTGGATGCCGGAATATGAAAACGAAGAAGAAAAACAAATGGCTTCGGACGCGACGGCGGGAAGAATCTGGGAGCTGCGCAAGATGCTGCGCCTTACACAGAAGGAGTTTGCCGAAGGGATGGGAAGCTCCCGGGAAATCGTTGCATCAGTCGAGCAGCGAAGAAACCGTGCTTCGGAGATGCTTCTGACGAAGATTGAAAAAGGGTATGGGGTGAATCGTGAATGGCTCCGGAGGGGGCAAGGAGAGATGCTTCAAAAGGAGGAGAAGGATCCTCAGGATATAGATCAGGTGGCAATAATAGAAGGAAAAACAGAAATTATCCAAGAATGCGGGAAAGAGTGGGACGGCGCTTCAGATCAGAAAAAGATAAAGACAGTATCTGATGAATGCGGTGAGTCGGCAGGGGAGAGGACATATGAAATGAGCATGATAGATGGATTTGAACTGGTTAGTTCTGGCAGAAGCAAGCCTTTCATAACGCTACGGGATGCGTCCATTACATTTTCGAAGATGGCGATTGAAGCTTTAGATTATGCTGAGTTTGTACACATGTACATAGATAAAAGTGGCAGAAGAGTTGCGTTTCAAGCAAGCGAGGACGATGAGGATTCCTTCATCTTTTACCGAGCGCCGAAGCCGGGACGGAGCATGTTGGTGAGGTTGACCACAAAAGGGGTTGCGAATAGAGTGAAGGAATTAGCGGGAATTGAGAGCTGTGAGAATGGGTTAAGGTATTACGGAGAATATATTGAAGAAGAGAAGCTGCTGATCTTTGACATGAAGAAGAAGGGAGTTCATGCTCCTACGGAAGGCACAGGCGGAACATTATGAGAAATCAATTTGCGGAGGAGTACATTCGGAAAATCTGTGAATTATATGGCGATAGATATGATGACAGAGAAGAGGACAGTCGCCTCGGTGGGGAGGATTGGCAGCCAGGTCAAAAAGCAAGACATATGTCCCTACGCGCATTCCAGAGAAAACTAAAGAACGAAGAAAATATACAAATTAGCACTGGAAAGATCCAAAAGATTTTGATTAGCGGCGGGTGCTGGTCTACAGAGAGAAGTAGAATTGTAGGAGAATTATACCATGAATATACGGCCCGAAGAATGGATGGCGGGGAAAATATGGATCGGGCCAGCGCTATACAATGTATCGCGATGGATTTAGGCATTGATCCGCAAACGGTGAGCATCAATTTACCGTATGACAAGGTGGTATACGAGTTGGAGGACAAGACTAAAAACGCGATATATTGTGAAAGGTATAGAAAAAAATGAACCCTGCGTGTTCAATTGTTTATATTAACAGAAATAAAAAAGAAAATAGAGAAGTTGAGAGTTTAAACGTGTTGGAATGGTTGACGGATTGTTGTATATGTGATAATATCTAATAGCGAACAAAAAGATATTATTTCAAGACCGCGAGAAAGGAGAAACATATGGTAAATGCGGGGACGATTCGGGGAAAGATAGATTTAGAGGTTGCGTATCGAGGCGTAATGAAGTATGATGCTTTGCGATAGGAAAAAGCGACTGGGAATTATTTTCAGGGGGAAAACTAGGATGATGACGACGGGTATTAGCCTGTGGCAATGGCTGATGATGACGCTGCAGGAGATTCGCACGAGGAGACAAATCAGTGGACAAATCAGGGAACCGGGGGCTGCGGAGGAGATATATGACGCGGGGCCGGGCCGGGAGCCGAGAAGGACAGAGGATGAGATATGGTTCAATGAGCAGGTGGGAGAAAAGATCCGGAGGAAACGGAATGAATTGGGAATGAGCCAGGAGGAGCTGGGGCAGAGAAGTAACATTCGCAGAGTTCGGATCGGGCTGATCGAGCGAGGCCAGGTGTCCATGACACAATATGAATACCGGAAGATTTGCCTGGCTTTGGCCTGCGCGCCGGCGAAGTTGTGGGTGCCGGGGGAAAGCTTTGGGAGAATCTCCGCTTGCCCGGAGGAAGTGGGGGAGGCGCTGGAAACGTTGAATCGATATGTGTATGGGGAACAAGAATAAGCAGGGGAGATAAACTGCTGGCGTTATTGCTGGCAGTTTTGTTATGTATTCTCAATAATGATCATTATTCGATCATTTTAGGGCGAAATGATCGTTTTTACGTACAGACAAAGGGATTGACATTGGATATGATATGTGTTGCGGGGATTATTCCCAGCAAGAATGTGAGGAGGAAGAAAGAAGATGAGAGAACTGGATCTGTTTGGAAAGCACTGCAGGGATATTGTGACGGGGTTTGAGGGCATATGCACTGGCATGGTGGAATGGGCTTTGATGTGGGTGAACTGTGCAAGATCGTGAATTCAGGGATTTTGATGTCCCACTGGAGCTCTACCTTCCTTTCTATGAACCGGGGAATACGATAGAACCGAAGACGGAGAGATTGATGCAGAGAACCCTTGCATTCGCGGATACGCTGCTGGACAGTGACCACTACAGAAAACTGGCGGCAGATACAGTGGCCCACCGGGGAATGTGGCTGGTATCAGCCAGCGACCATTTTTATGGAGATCTTCGGGACAAGGACTGGGAACACATTTTCACCAACCTGGAAAGGAATCCGGACAGCTTTGCGCGGTATTATCCGCTGTTCTGCATCAATCTTGAGAAGCGGAGTATCCGGGATACAGTAATCGCACTTGTGGTGAATGATGATCTGTATGCCTACGCCAGGGGGCTCCCGCCACTGGAAGAGAGGGATTGAGCTGCAAACGGTCAGGGTAAGCATGGATTTGTACTCAGAAAGAAAAAAGACGGCTCAGAAGAACCGCCGGAGTGGTTGAGATGATGTCATTCATGCTTGTAGACCCAGTCACGCAGATCTTCATAGTTCATGGAACCGCTGGCAATGGACAGGCCGATGTTAACGATTTCCTCATCAGTGCAGTGGAGACGGATTCCATTCATCTCCAGGAAGGAGAGCATAATGTAAATTCCGATACGTTTGTTGCCGTCCACAAAGGCGTGATTGGAAACGAGAGAAAAACCGAGACGAGCGCCTTTCTCCTCTTTGGATGGATACAGCTCAATGCCATCGAATGTGGCAAATGCATTCTCAAGGGCCGAATCAAGCAGCCCTTCGTCGCGGACACCAATACTGCCGCCAGTTGCTTCGGCCATGAGCTGATGAAGAAGGAGGACTTTTTCTTTGCTGAATTTGATCATTTTGCAAGCTCCTCAAAAGCGGCGTGGTGTTCGCGGAGAATCCGGTTTGCCACGAAATCGAACTTCTCATCCTCAGTCATTTCGATCTGCGGTTCTTTGTCCAGATCGATAATGAGGAGTTTTGGGCGGTTGTTTTTGAATACAACGACATGCCCTTTCTGCTCAGCCATACGGGACACACGCGAGAAGTTCTGGTTGGCCTCTGTAGCGGTGACGATTTGAGTGGAATTAATTGTCATAGCGGAACACCTCCATGAGCAGTATACCAAAATAATAGGCGGAAATCAACCTATTATGAAAGATTCTGTTGTATTTAGTGTGCTTGTAGGTTAGAGATTGCAAAGACAATGAAAAGGCTGAGGCAGGTTATTTTCTGATACAGCCTGGATGTGTAGAGCTGATAGGCAATTGCTGATTGTTGATTGGATGGAAATACGGGAGGAGGGGACACGCGGCGTGGAGGGTATAAAGATGGATCAGCCCAGTCAGCGGAATGTGGTCATTCGCAGCCCTGAAAAGGAGTATGATGCGCTAGGTGCGGAAGAAACGATCCGGAAATTCTGCGCATTTATCCGGTCCGTAATTGCACATTACGAAGAAAACGCTCGTCAGCAGGAAGCGGCTGAGGCTCGACAGATGGACCTGCAGCATTGTATTGAGATGACGCCGGAGCTCACGGAGACGGAAGAACATCAGCTATACGGTAAACTGACGGAAGCGTTACGGACTCGAAGAACCTGCAAGGATGAGAATATGGTACTTAAGCCGTTGTATGAGGCTGTGGTGGATAAAAACCTATTGAACAGGCTGGCTCAGGTCCAGGGGCAGATAGGTGTGGTAAAGAAAACCATTGCGGGTAAGTCCTATGCATGTAGAACAGATGTGCTGGATGATTTCAGAATCGAGGAGGAATAAGTTTATGGGAGATGCATGAAGAAAAATGGGTGGCAGGACAAGAACGTGCGAGCTCATAATCTTGATTACCAGGAGAAAGAAGAGAAAACGAGATGAAGACAGTACAGGAGCATTTGCGTGAAGCGGATCGGATCGGCCTGCTGGATGCTGTGGCATATGACACGATCTGCAATTCTCTGCTTTTGCTGGAATATCCGGATAACACGATTGCAGAAATCCAGGATGCCAGTAAAGAGAGAATGAACGATCTGATCGAGCATCTTCTTTCAATAGAGGCGGTTCCAACAGATCATATGGTACTGTATATGGTTCCGGCTACGTCGTTTGACCGGCAGCTTAACCATGATGAAAGATCATTGTGCCTGATAGACCTAAACGAGGTACGTAACGATATTTACTCGGCCAGCTACGCCTTTGAACTTACAGCTTGGACGGAAACCCTGGGATATCTTGTGGCGGATAATAAACTGACGCAGGATTATATAACCGACCTTCTGAAGCAGTATCTTCATGAGATATCGTTCTTTGGAGCGGATCCTGAATTGCACCGGGAAGAAGTGGAGAAGGTGAATACCGAGCTTGACCAGGCCATGAAGGAAATCGACGAAGGTCATATTATTCCAGCGGAGGATGTGTTTGAGGAATTGCGCAAGGAACACGGTCTGCCGCTTGATGAGAAAGACGAAAAAATGGACGCGCTGAAGTCAAAGATCATCGAAGCGGAGATAGGGCTCCATAGATATTGTAACTGGAGAGAAAGAAGTAGAATCCTCGAAAGTTTGGGTGAGACGGCACCGCCGTTTGAAGCAGAATGGGGAGCCAAATGCAATTTGAACATGAAGAGCCGATGAAAACCTGGTACTGGAGGGGTTGACAGCGGATATGATATGTGTTGCAGGACAGTTCCCGGCAGGTGAGGTTGATGTATGAGAGCATACTGGCTGTAGACAAGGGGTAGACAAAATGGAGATAATCCGGAATGGAGAATGCACACAGGAGCGATACTTAACCGAATCGACGCTGGAGAGATTTGTAGATTTATCTTCCTATTTTGATAAGGCAAGGTTTAATTATCACAACATTTATGGCCCGAAACGGTCGGGAAAAAGCACATTGTTGTCCGCATTGCGTTGCTATTATGATGACACGGTAAAGGTGGGAGAGGTGTTCGTGAAGTGCGATCATGAGAAAAAACACGGCAACCAGTGGGAACGTGGCCAGCATCCTGTGATAGATCTGGATTTTTCAGATTACGCGGCCACTTCTATGGAAGGGGCTTACTCCTTTTTCAGGTCGAAAATGTCAGACCTGTATCTTCGGAAGTGGGAGCGATGCAAAGAAGATCTGCGGTGGTATTCATCATGTGAAGCATACCTGGACGTGATCGAAGGGAAAAGTGATATCAAGGAACTTGAATATAGTCTGCATAGGATGGTGAGTTGCTTTCGAAGCGCCCGAGGGAGGAAGGATCGAGCTTTGATCCTGATTGATGAAGCAGGGAAACCGCTGCTATACGCAGCTTGGTATGGCTACTATCAGGAATTCAAAGATTTCTATGATCGATTTCTGGAGATTGATCACTATGAAATGGACTTTGGGATCGTAACAACTTCCTTTGCGCCTGAAAATGTGGATATAGATTATGATCTGAAGTACATTCGGGATGTTCCTGTGAATGAGGTTGGCCCGCTGAGAAGAGTGTGTGAACAAAATGGAATCATACTGAATACGGAGTACAAGCCGGAGTACTATTCCTCCGGGAAGAGATATTTTAACCGATATATTGATCTATCTACCTGTTTTAAGTCTATGATGGAGAATAAGGATGAAATTCCAGAGAAAAATGACTATGAAATTCGGCTGAACGAGGGTATACAAAAGGATATTATCAGGAAAAGAAAATGGATTGCAACAAGGAAGGCGGAGGAAGAGCAACGAAGGAAAGAAGAGAAAGAGAGAAGTATCAGGGAATATGCTGCGCCTTTGCCGGATGGCTGCCTGATTCCATCAATTTTTGCAGGAGTAAGGGAGCTCCACATGGAGGCAGAGAATCAAGATAAGCTGAAAGAATTGAACAGTCTTCTGATCTCTATGTACGACCGGTACGGAAAACAAATCAAGCAAGAAGACGTCTACCATATTATACAAGGGTTTGGTGATAAGGAAAGACCGCTGAAGGTGAAATACAATCTAGAGAATTTGAACGATGCGCCGGAAACGGAATCAGCATGTCGTATATCGATTAATGAAGATTCATACTGGTTGAGGTTTGACTGTGAGCGTGGCAATCGGTATGAGCATAATGATATGACGCTGGTAAAAGCATTTCTTTCTTTAGCGGAAGAGGCTTATCTAGGCGATGTATTCCGGAACACAGTATGTTATCTGATTCGGGAGGGACAGCATCGCTTTCATGCAAAAGCGGCTCGTCAGGTGCGCGCTGACCAAATTTGCCTATGGGTTTCAAGGGAAGATTTCTTCAAATTGGAGGATTATGTAAGGACGATTGATCAGTTGCTGGTACAGCCGCTTCCATTTGTGGCTTATCGTGGAAAAATAGGGATCAGCCGAGAGCTGTATTCCTGGGATAGCCATAATGGAGTACAGGCAACATTGATCAGCACCTATCTAAAGTCTGTCCAGGATCGAGACAAGATTAGTATTCTGGATATGTATGCGCAGTATGTTAAAGCATGGAATGGTGATATGGCAGAGGAACATATATTATCCCGGGAATTCAGGGATAGTAACGCGCAGGAATTGATTATTCTGCTGGAATCGATCAACTGCATTTTAGAGAGTGGCAGAATAGATGATGACCATATTTTGCTAAGCGAAGATTCTAAAATGTGGTACGCGCTGGGAGAATCGAAGAATTGGTATGAAGTCGGAAAGCGAATGCTTCGGAGCCGACAGGATGAGGAATAAGATTGTGGGAGATGGCATGGAGGAAGGAATCCAAATGAAAGAGATATCTAGGAGAAATCAGGAGGTGATATAAGTATGTCGAGTAAAGAAGAACGCATAGAGGTTTTCCAGGATACAGAGCGGTGGATCAGGGAAGAGGCGATGCTTTTGGACGCCATGAAGGCCAGCATACAGGGAACGGTGTTTTATTCGGCGGATGAGGAGATCGCTGGCGGACTGCCCGGAGAAAAAGAAAGCACGGAGGCTTGCACGGTAACGGTGACGAGCCATCGGAGCTTCGAGGCGGCGATGCTTATGCACCAGGAAGGTCCTGACGCCAGGATTGCGGTATTGAACTTCGCCTCGGCGACCAATCCCGGCGGCGGTGTGGTGAATGGCAGCAGTGCCCAGGAGGAGTGTCTGTGCAGGTGTTCTACGTTGTACCCTGCGCTGAAGACGGACACGCTGTGGCAACAGTTTTATGGAAAGAATCGCGCCAGCTGGAATCCGCTGCATACGGATGACTGCATCTATACCCCAAGGATCGTGATCTTCAAGTCGGATACCGATTCTCCGAAGCGCCTGAGGAAAGATGACTGGGTCACGGTGGACGTGATCAGCTGCGCGGCGCCGAACCTGCGGGAGAAGCCCGGGAATGTCCACAACCCGGAGTATGGCAGTGGCGTGCATATTACCAAGGGCGAACTGTATGAACTGCATTTCAAACGGGCGAAGCGCATCCTGGATATCGCGGTGGCGAACCATGTGGATATTCTGATCCTGGGCGCCTTCGGCTGCGGAGCCTTTGCCAATGATCCGGAGGTTGTAGCGATGGCGATGCGGGATGCCGTAAAGGAGTACAGGCTGTATTTCAAAAGAATCGAGTTTGCGGTCTACTGCAGCCCGCGGGATCGAAGCAACTATGACATATTCAAAGAAATCATCGGGGAGGGATTGAAGTGAGCAGAAAACTGGCAAGTATTCAGGTTGTACACGCAGTGGAGCCGATTGAGGGCGCCGACAGGATTGAGCTGGCGCATGTGCTGGGATGGCAGTGTGTGGTGAACAAGGGGCAGTTTACGAAAGGGGATCTTGGCGTCTATTTTGAAATCGACAGCTTCCTTCCGATCCGCCCTGAATTCGAGTTCATGAGGGCGTCCAGCTATAAGAAGACGGACATTATGGGTGAGGGCTTTAAAATCCGCACGCAGAAGTTCCGCGGCCAGCTTTCCCAGGGCCTTCTGTTGCCTGTATTGCAGTTTCCGGAGATTCCGGCGGACGCGACGGTGGGCACGGACGTGACGGAAATCCTGGGCGTGAAGAAATGGGAAATCGAAGAGAAGGCCACTACCGGCGGTACGGTGATCGGGACGCTGCCCTACGACATCCCGCATACCGACGAAACCCGTGTACAGGCGGAGCCGGAGCTGATTCAGGCGTTTACCGGACTGGAATACTATATCAGCACCAAGATGGACGGATCGTCCCATTCTATTGGGATTGATGAGAACGGTTTCCATGTGACGGGTCACAACTATGAGTATAAGAATGACGGCTCCAGTTCCTTCTATAATCTGGTCAAGGAGCGGGGGTATCAGGAGAAGCTGGAGAAATTTGCCGCACAGCAGGGCCTGAAGCTGATTACGATTCAGGGAGAACTGTGCGCGCCAGGGATCCAGCAGAACAGGCTGAAACTGACAAAACCAGAGTGGTATGTATTTACCATCCGGGAAGATGGTAAACGTGTCGGGCTCAGAAGGATGCGGGAAATCTGCAAAGCACTGGAGATGACCACTGTGCCAATCGAAGAGGTGGGTAACAATCTTCCTTTCAAATATCCCACCGTGGAATCCCTGCTGGAGCGCGCTGACGGAAACTATCCGAACGGCGGAAAGAAGGAAGGCATCGTCATCCGGCCTACCGAACCGGTATTCTGCCCGCTGATCAGCGCCAGCCTTTCCATGAAGGTGGTCAGCAATAAGTATCTGTTGAAGAATGAGGGGTGAGACTGGAGCGAGTGAGTTCTTTCAAAGCTTTGAATTGAAATACTCTTTCGATACCTGAAGCTGACGCTTAAGAATGGTTTGCCATAGATGTCCATTGATTTGACCTGGATTCTTGGAAACTTTTGTTAGGCGAATATTTCCATCTGGATCGCGTTTGCGATAGAAATAGTGGTCGGTTTGCTTGTACAGCTCCCAGCCATCGTGCTCACAGAAACGTTTTAAATCCTTCCAGCTTGGCATTTGATGCTGTCTCCTATCTTCTGAGTATCCCTGATGGAAAGAGCTTTGAATACATAAGGGATGTGCGTTTTGCGATTAGGAGCACTGGCCCAATAGGAAAAATCATTGTAGAAGTCTTCAGAGTATTCAAGGATGGAGGAGGCGAGTTTTAAACGGGCATCGTTCTCATCCTTACCGTTTTCAGCAAGGTCTAGCTCATTGAGAGCGAGGGTGACGGAACCATCCTCCTCATCCATCCGGATTGCGGTATATGTATATCCTGAAAGCAAATCCTCCACGAACGAAAGGTCGGAAAGAAACAGTAGGTCTCTGGTTCGCTTAAAAAACTGTGGTTTTACTCGGACTGTGTTATCAACGACGGTGCTCCATTCTTTTCGGACGTCAGTAGCGTTCATGATCGGTGTCATAATAATCGCCTCCTTGCGTTCGAGTTTACAGCAAAACGAGCAGATTGTCAACAAAGTACATAATGTACATATTTAGAGCGGCAGGATTTGAGACTCAGGAAAATCAATTATCACACCATTGTGATTAAGAATGAGGGATGGGCACATCCGGACGTGATTACCATGGCGGAAGATTACCTGTCCTTTGTAAAGCGGGTCAAAAGGGAACCGTGATAGGAGCAGAAACATGGCTGATTTTAATCGAATTTACCTGACCGGCGATAAGCATGCGGATTTTGATGATTTCATCCTGCAGGCCCGGCGGTACGGAATCACAGAGGAAGATCTGGTGATCATCACCGGCGACGTAGGCATCAATTTCTACGGGAATTGGCGCGACAGGGTGAGCAAGGAGACGCTTTGCCGTGTGCCAGGTACGATCCTGTGTATCCGGGGAAACCATGAAATGCGTCCGATGGATCCGGCCCTGCATGGGATATATCGTGAAGTGGATTGGATGGGAGGCAAGGCCTATGTGGAAGATGCATATCCACGCTTTATCATGGCGGCCGACGGCGCGAGGTATCACATCAACGGTCGGGATTTCCTTGTGATCGGCGGCGCCTACTCTGTGGATAAACCATATCGCCTGCAAATGGGATGGCCGTGGTTTTGGGATGAACAGTTATCAGAGACGGAGAGAATGGCGATCCGGGAAGAAGTGGCCGCGCATGGCAGCCATGAGGATATTATCCTGGCGCATACATGTCCATATGACAGCCGCCCTGTGGAATGCTTTCTCTCTGGCGTGGATCAGAGCCGGGTGGACAACAGCATGGAACACTTTTTGCAGGAGATTGTGGAGAGCGTGTCATACAACCAGCTGTATTGCGGACATTGGCATATAGATAAACAGGATGCGAAAATCCGCTTCTTGTTTCGGGATATCGTTATGCTGGGATGAATTCCATGGCGCCGCTTGATAAAAAAGCTTGCTATGTACAAAAACCTGGCGCGTAGATATACGTACCGGCGAAAGCTGGACAGCAAACAAGGAAGGTGACCAGAATGACCTATGAAGAATTCCTGGAGGCGCTGAAGGCAAAGGCACATGAGGATTTCGGTATTGACCTGGAGAAAATGACGTTTTAAAGGTGTATGAGGACGGTAAAGCTGAGGTGGACGAATGAACGATCTAATGTATGTCTTTCTGGTCTGGAATAAATATGATGAGGAAAAGAAAAAAGTTGTTGATGCACTTATTCCAAGGATAGACGCATTGCTGAAAGAAAAGGGCTGGGAGTACACAGGACTGCGTAATATGTACAGACCAGCGAAGGGAACGGATCCTGACGATACCTATATTCAGGCGAAGCAGGCGTTAAAGGACGCGGAATGGCTAAAGGAATACAAGCCTTTTGTTCAGGTCAGCACATGGACAAACGCCTGTGATCTGAGTGAGATTGTGATTGAGAATGCGGGCGACGTCGATGAGGCCAAGCTAAACAAATACAGAGAGTATTACCGGGAGAATCACAGGTTTGCACACGGAATTGTGGTAGATGATGAAACCCATGTGCTTCTGGATGGATACATGTCCTATCTCATCGCAAAGGAACATGAGAAGGTGTATCCCGACATTATGCAGGTGAAGCGCGGCCAGGTGTTCAGGAAGATTATCGTCGGAAAGCTTGAGGGCGAGGACCGCATAAACGTCTGGTATTATGATGATGGCCCGGCGGTGTGCCCGGGGGATGTGATTGCCGCTGCGGATGGAAGACGGATGGAAGTGGAAAGTATAGGGTATGTTGCGGGAAAGTATGCGTGCGAAAGGTATAAACCGTGGGCACTCGAGAACCGGGAGGGCTGAGGAAGATGTCATATGACTATGATGGTCTGGGAATAGTAAGATGGCTGGAAGATGACCGGTAAAAGGGCATGGATTCACAGCTTCACAAAAGGTTTTGTACGCCCTTTTGATCATGTGCTGATGACGGCGATGCAGAAAACGATGATGGATCTGTGCAAGAACATACAGGGTGCGGTTTTTGGCTATACGCAGTCGGATGAGATTTCTTTGCTGCTGATCGATTATCTGAATCTGGACTCCAGCGCCTGGTTTGACAATGAGGTACAGAAGAGCTGCTCAGTATCCGCATCTATGTGTACGTTGTATTTCAATCAGCATTTTTCCGAGGAGGTCGCGCAAGCTGCTGACGGAAATGGGGAGCATAAGGCTCGGCTAAAGGCGGCGAAGGCAGGCGGAATGTTTGATGCGCGCTGCTTTAACGTGCCGCGGGATGAGGTGACCAACTACTTCCTTGGCCGGCAGAATGATGCGACGAGGAATTCCATTCAGATGGTTGGGCAATGCTACTTTAAGCACAGAGAGCTACAAGGGAAAAGCGGAAACGAGATTCAGGATATGTTACTGACGAAGTATGATGTCAATTGGAATCATTTTTACCGTCCCGGAAAAACGGGGCGCAGCATGCTATAAGGCAGCGGACGGATGGTTTATAGACGCTGATATGCCTATCCTGAAGGAGAATGGACGAGATTATGTGGAACGCCTGTTAGATCCTCAGGCCTGAGATACAGAAGAGGATTTGTACAAGAATGACATGAAGAAAAGAATCCATATGAAAGCGATAACAACGAGATAACACCATGAACTTAACATAAATTGTTATCCTGAGTTATCTTATTGGGGAAGGTGTGAACACCATGACGAAGCAGGAAAATATGATCAGGATAACAGCAATCGAAAACGCACTAAAGGAGTTGCCTAAGGGGAGACTGGTTTATAAGAACATTAAGGGAAGACAGCAGCCTTAACACAACCACCAACACAACCACCAGTGGTGAAGGTGGTGACGAAGATAGGTACCAGTGCTGAAGATAATGCAGAAAATGAGGTCCAATCAGAAAACGTAATTGAAAGCAAACAACCGGAGGATAATAACTGTGGAAACAAAAACGATCCATCTCACAACGAAAGAAGGACAGATTCTGCGGGATGTTTGCTTTGCCAGAATGAAGGTGCTGTGTGCTGGAGATCCAGGGGAAGCAGAGTCTCTTCCGGTGCATACGGAATTAACAGCATTTATGACGCGGCAGGCGCTTCCGGTATTCGATTTTTTCCGCTGCGCCTGGCATGGCAATGAGGAAGGCGTAAAGCGACAGGCAAAGGCTCAGCATAACCTCGGCCCGCATGCTGGGGGTGATTATTATGACGGCATGATCGGGGACTATCGAAATATCTTGGCTGGCCTTATGGAAAGTAATTATGAGCCAAGCGATGTGGAAATGCTTCAGACGCGGCTGAAAGGGTTTATCAAAGCGCAGAAGACGGTGCAGCCGCGGACATTGTATATTGCGGATTGCCATTTTTTCCATCGACGCTTGAATACCGAAATGGATAAACGCGGCTTTGCTTCCGCGGAAGAGATGAACGAATACATGATCCGGCAGTGGAACGCAAAAGTTACAAAGAACGATACAGTATATATTCTGGGCGATTTTAGTCTGGCAGGAGGATTTTAGACGTCGGGGGTATTGACGCGCTTAAACGGTAAGAAGCATCTGATCGAAGGCAACCATGATGACAAGTATCTGAGGGATAAGCATTTTGAGGATCAACTGTTGAAATCGGTGGGACCGTATATGGAAATCCGTGATAACGGCAGAACGGTCATCCTCTCACATTATCCGATATTTTGTTATAAAGGACAGTATCGCAGGGACAAGCAGGGCAGGCCGCTGACCAATATGCTCTATGGGCATGTCCACAATACACAGGATGAGAAGCTGGTCAACGATTTCATTATGAAAACCAGGGCGACGATGGTACAGTCGCGCCATGCGCCGGAGCCTGAACCGATTCCCTGCAATATGATCAACTGCTTCTGTATGTTTTCCGATTACCAGCCGATGACGCTGGATGAATGGATTGAGATTGATAAGAAACGCCGGGAAAGGATGGTGGCGGCAGTTGAATGAAGTAGAAAACATGCGACAACTGATTATCGCACGGAAGGATCTGAATATGTCGCCGGGAAAATTGGCGGCGCAGGTGAGTCACGCCAGCATGGCGCTTCTTGCCAATATGGTCCGGCGCGGCGGCATTGACAAAAGAGAATCCCTGGATCCGGATGGGGAGGAAACATACTACATCTATTTTGAGATACGCAACTGCTGATTATTTCACAGATCTTCAGAAGGCTTTCACAAGACGAACACAATCGAGAGATAGAATAATCCTGCCGAAGGGAGCGGAACCACCACCCTCCCGGAGGAACCCTTTTCCTGACACCTTATCGTGTCAGACCTCCCTATCCTCCATATTAAGCAGCCCATCCTCCGGGATGGGCTGTGTATCGTTTTGGAGAATTGCAACTTGATCGCGCGAAATCCTTCCCGTCTTGCAAATAGGGCCGATGGACGGTACGCGGCGAAAAGCGGGATGAATGCTGGAGAAATTCCTGCACGCAGGAGAAAACAGCTGTGATTGCAGGGAGGAAGGGACAATGGTGGTTTGTGCAAATTGCATAAATTAGAAACAGCAAATTTGTCAAAAATACCCCTTTTCAAAGCTGGGAAAATCTGGTATGATATGAGCCATCAAGGGCAAGGCCCGAATTTATGAGGAGGAATTTTAAAATGGCAAGTGTATCTCTGCAGCACATCTACAAGATCTACACGGGCAACGTGACCGCCGTTAGCGACTTCTGCCTGGACATCGCGGATAAGGAATTTATCGTTCTGGTCGGTCCTTCTGGCTGCGGTAAGTCCACCACCCTGCGCATGGTCGCCGGTCTGGAAGAGATCTCCGATGGTGAGCTGTACATTGGCGACAAGCTGGTAAACGACGTGGCTCCCAAGGATCGCGACATCGCCATGGTGTTCCAGAACTACGCTCTGTATCCCCATATGACCGTGTATGACAACATGGCCTTCGGTCTGAAGCTGCGCAAGACCCCCAAGGATGAAATCAAGCGCCGCGTGGAAGAAGCTGCCAAGATCCTGGACATCGCTCACCTGCTGAACCGGAAGCCCAAGGCTCTGTCCGGTGGTCAGCGTCAGCGTGTTGCTCTGGGCCGTGCTATCGTCCGTGAGCCCAAGGTTTTCCTGTTCGACGAACCTCTGTCCAACTTGGACGCCAAGCTGCGTGTAGCCATGCGTACTGAGATCACCAAGCTGCATCAGCGTCTGCAGACCACCTTCATCTACGTTACTCATGACCAGACCGAAGCCATGACCATGGCCAGCCGGATCGTGGTTATGAAGGACGGCGTTGTGCAGCAGGTGGATACCCCCCAGAACCTGTACGACTATCCCACCAACGAGTTCGTCGCCGGCTTCATCGGCAGCCCCCAGATGAACTTCTTCGATGTGAAGCTGGCTCGCGAAGGCCAGGATGTGGTCGCCAAGTTCGGCAACAACAAGATCATCGTGCCCGCCGCCAAGATCGGCAAGTTCACGGACGAGAGCTACATTGGCAAGGAAGTTGTCATGGGCATCCGTCCCGAGAACATCCACGACAGCGAAGACAAGCTGGCTGAGTTCTCCACCGCCACCATCGATGTGGACGTGGAAGTGACCGAACTGATGGGCTCTGAGACCTATCTGTATCTGTCCACCACCGGCAAGGAAGGCAACATCGTGGCCCGCGTTGATCCTCGCTCCACCAGCCGCGCTGGCAGCAAGATCAAGATCGCGCTGGACACCAACCGGCTGCACTTTTTCGACAAGGAAACTGAGAAGACCATCCTGAACAAGTAATTGTGAAAGGATCTTTTCCCCGGGAGAGCAATCTCCCGGGTTTTTTCTGCTTGTAGGGGAGAATTGTCCTGTGATATAATGCCATCGAATTTGTTAGGGAGGGAGTGACGAGCTTTGGCTGAAAATAATAGATTTCCTGAGGCAAGCTGCATCATTGCCTTCCGTCCAGAAGACAACACATCCCAATCCTTTCTACAACCCCTGCGGGACTTAGCCCCTCTGGAAGAAAATGACATCCTGGCGGAGGATGGCGCGGGCCGGGTGCTGATGATCAAAGCCGGCGAGGAGCCGGAGGAAATCGCAGAATTCGCCCTGGCCCTGATCGACACCATGCAGGGCGAAACGGGCCTGCGCCTGAAGGCGGGCATCAGCGATGTGCATCATGCGCCGGAGGAATGGCCCGCCGGATATCGGGAAGCCCTGGAGGCGCTGCAGGTGGGGGGTCGCTTCCACCCCAAGGCCCCGGTCCAGGTCTATGCCCACCAGATGCTGGAGCGCATGGTGGAACAGATTCCGCCTGAGCTGCGTCGCAGCCTGCGGGCCCAGGTCTTCGGCGAGCATCCTTCCGACATCCTGACGGAGGAAACCCTTGAGACGGCGGAAAGCCTTTTCGAGGCGGACTTAAATCTGTCCGACGCCGCGCGGCAGATGTTTGTGCATCGGAACACCCTGACCTACCGTCTGGACCGGATCAAGCGGGAGACGGGGCTGGATCTGCGGGTGTTCCGGGACGCGGTGATTTTCCGGCTGCTGATGACCATGCCGGAGGAAAAGTGAGGTGCGAGTGAAAATGAAGAAGAAATGGATGCTGGCGTTGTGTTTGGGGTTGGCGGCTTGCCTGCTAGCGGGGTGTACCTTTATCCCCTTTACCAGCCTGAACGCCCTCTATCGCCGGGGTGGAAATGTGGCGCTGTCCGAAAGCGGGGATACGGTAACCATTCCTCGAGAGCTCTACGAGCGCTACGCCCAGTTCGACGAGCTGCTGGATCTGCTGGACACGGTGGACTATTACTATTACAAAGAGCCGGACATCACCTCCATGCTGCAGGGAGCCAGCGCGGGCCTGCTGGCGGGGCTGGAGGATCCCTATACCTTCTATTACACCCCCGAAGCCTGGACCCAGATGTGGGAGGATGACGAAGGAGAATACGCCGGGGTGGGCATCCTGATTTCTTCCAATTACAAGACCGGCATCTGCACCATCAGCCGGGTGTTCAAGGGCAGCCCCGCGGAAGCAGCGGGGGTCCAGCGGGGAGATATCCTCTACCGGGTGGGCGAGGATCTGTACGTCGTGCCGGAAACCCTGCAGGACGCGGTGGATATTATGCGAGGCACGCCGGGAACGGATGTAGACGTAACCTTCCTGCGGGGCGGGGAGGAGCTGACCTTCACCCTGACCCGGGCCATCATCAACGTGAACCAGGTGGAGAGCGTCATGCTGACGGAGGATATCGGCCTCATCGCCATGTATGAATTCTCCGGCAAATGCGATGAGGAATTCGAGGCCGCGCTGAACAATCTGGTGGCCCAGGGGGCCAAGGGCCTGATCATCGATCTGCGGGATAATCCCGGCGGATGGGTGGACGCGGCCCAGCATATCGGGGACCTATTCCTGGACGAAGGGGACCTGTGCTATCTGGTGTACCGGGACGGGGAGGAGGATCACTGCTATCCCACCAAGAACGGCAAGATCGAGATGCCCCTGGTGATGCTGGTGAACGAGAACAGCGCCAGCGCCTCCGAAATTTTGACCGGAGCCCTGCGGGACCGGGCAGGAGCCACAGTAGTGGGTGTGAACACCTATGGCAAGGGCATCGTGCAGGCGGTGCTGCCCGTGGGCCAGGCGGGGGCCGGCTTCCAGCTGACCATTGCGGAATACTTCACCCCCAACGGCAACGCGGTGCATCAGGTGGGTCTGGCGCCGGATGTGGAAATCCCCCTGGAGGAGGGTGACAACGGCGGATATGATTTCGCGGACAAGGAGAAGGATCCGCAGCTGAAAAAAGCCCTGGAAACCATGGAGGAAAAGTTGAACTAATTTTCAAAATATGATATGATTCCTCCTGTCGCGGGAGGGCCAGAGCCGGAGGCGAAAGCGGAAGGCCGAGGGAGGCCCGCGGGAGAACCGATTGAGCGCGGAGGGGAGCCGAAGCGCGAGATGAGAAGGGAGGAAAGGAATATGTTTACTTTGCGCGCGGCGTAAGCAAGAGTCAACTTTGCTTGCCGCGCGTTTTTTTCGTGAACAGCGGCGATTCCGCCTTTTCAAGCAAAGGACGGCAACCGCGGGAGGGAGCAAACCAAGAATGGAAAGCGAGAAAAGGTTGGGCTTTGTGGGCATCGTGGTGGATTCCCGGGAGGAAATCGCCCGGGTCAACAAGGTGTTGACGGATTACGGCGCCCTGATCAAGGGCCGAATCGGCGTGCCCAACCAGGAAGACGGGACGGCCGTCATCGGCCTCATCGTCGAAGGGACCAATGAAAACCTGGGAGCCATGACCGGCAAGCTGGGCAACATCCCCGGCATCACGGTCAAGAGCGCTCTGACAGGGAAAAAGAAGTAGTGTCGAGAAAGTTACTCCGTCGGTTCTCAAAAGGGGCCGATGGGGCGAAGCCTCCCCCCAAAAGCAGGGGAAAGGGGCTCCCCTCAACAAACAGAAAGGACTGA
Source organism: Clostridia bacterium (assembly GCA_017464305.1). Classification (GTDB taxonomy): domain Bacteria; phylum Bacillota; class Clostridia; order Christensenellales; family Aristaeellaceae; genus Aristaeella. The sequence goes on from JAFUDS010000004.1 coordinate 32,504, forward strand.
TAACAATGAAAAAGCTGATTGCACTGATCCTCACCCTCACCATGCTGCTGACCGCCGCCTTCGCGACGGCGGAAGCCTTCACTCTGGTGGCCCCCACCGGTGCCCCGGCCCTGGCGGTCGCCACCCTGGCGGTAGAAAATCCCGATAACTACAACTTCATCACCGCGGACACCATCGGCGCGGAATTCGCCAAGAACGAAGCGGATTTCATCATCGCCCCCATCAACGCCGGTGCCAAGCTGTTCAAGGCGGGTAAATCCACCTATCAGCTGGCGGCGGTGGTCACCTGGGGCAACCTGTATTTCGCCTCCCAGAAGGCGGATTTCACCCTGGAGAGCCTGAACGGCGCGGAGGTGACCCTCTTCGGGGAAAACACCATCAACGCCTCCGTGGTGCTGAAGGTGCTGGAAGCCAAGGGCATCAACCCCGCCGCCATCAATTATCTGGCCGGCGCGGCGGAAACCCAGGCGGAGCTGCTGAGCAATGCGGAAGCCATCGTGGTGACGGCGGACCCTGCAGTGACCGCGGCGAAGATTAAGAATGAAAGCGTTCAAACCATCTCCCTTCAGGAGCTGCTGAAGGAAACCATGGACATGGACGGCTACACCCAGGCGGGCCTGTTCGTCCGGGCGGAAACTCGGACGGCCCAGCCGGAAGAAGTGAAGGCCTATCTGGCTTCCGTCCAGGAAGCGGCGGAGAAGGCTGCCAGCGACGTGGCTGCGGTGGCGGAAGCTGCGGTGGCCCTGGAAATCCTCCCCAACGCTAAGGTGGCCAACGCTGCCATCCCTGGCTGCAACATCCGCTTTGTGCCCGCTGCGGAAGCGAAGGAAGACATCGCCAAGACCGTCTCCATCGACCCTACCCAGTTCGGCGGCCAGCCGGAAGACAGCTTCTATTTTATCGCTGAATGAACAAACACCAAAAAGCACTTTCTTACTTTTTAGGAATTTGTTTGCTGGCAGCCCTTCTCCAAAGCGCCAGCTGGCTGAAGGGGGACGCACTGGTTTTCCCCGGCGTCCCCCGCATCCTGCAGGCCTTCTTCCGCCTGCTGGGGGAAAACAGAACCTGGCAACAGATCGGCGTCACCCTGTGGCATCTGGCCCTGACCATGGCGGTCTCCACCGTCATTGGTGTCGCCCTGGGGCTTCTCCAGGGCCTCAGCGATTTCGCCTATCGCCTGTTCCGCCCTTTGATGGCCTTCCTGCGGGCGATTCCCATGATCGTGCTGACGGTTATCATCATGGTGATGACCAGCTATGACCGGGTGCCGGTGGAGGCCAGCAGCCTGATTCTGATTCCCATGATTTCGGAAGCCACCTGTGAGGGCTGCAGACGAATCGAGCCGGAGCTGATCGACGTCTATCGCATGAACAGCGGCCTCACTCTCCGTATCCTATTCCGGGTCTACCTCCCCCTGATGGCGGGCTATCTTCGCCAGGCCTGGTTCAACGCGGCGGGGATGGGGATTCGCATGGTGGTGACCACGGAATACCTGGTCCAGACCAAGAATTCCCTGGGCAAAGCTGTGTTCACCAGCGGCTATTTCTTTGAATATGATGAGATTTATGCCTACGCGCTGATCATGATTCTGTTGGTGCTGTGCCTCAGCGAATTGCCCCGAATTGTTACAAAAGCTTTACATTCCGGAAAAAAGGGGCTATAATGCCCCTGAGGCAGGAGCTGGGAAGTAGAACGCTCAGAGGACGGCTGCCGGGATGAACAGGAATGATCGCGCAGGAAATAAACGCCCCGCGCGTAGGGTTGAATCGCTTTTGCGGGAGGCAGGTATTTTGGAGAGTAAGGATTTCTGGAAGAAGATAATGGCGGGGCTGCTGGCCCTGATGATCGGATGGACGGCTCTTCCTGCGGTAACGATGGCGGAGGACGCCTTCGACGGCGAGGAGGTCGAAGGCCAGGAGGACGCGGAAGGGGATAACACCGAGGACGTCATCGTGGCGGACCCCAACGCTGTATACCACGAGAAGACCCTGGCGGACTTCGACGCCAATTCCCCGGCGCTGTATCAGGGCAAGATTACGGACGTCATCGGGGAATACAGCATCTACAAGGAAAAGAACATCAAGTCCGACCGGGTGGCCCGGGGCTTGAAGAATGTCAAGGTGGACGTAATCTACGTGGGCCTGGTGTGGGTCATCGTGCGCTATCAGGGCCAGCTGGGCTATGTGAAGCGGGAATATCTGACGAAGAATTTCCTGGCCTATGACCCGGTGAACACACCCCCCTTCAATGTGCAAAAGCACCAGTACATCGCCACCGTGGCCCGAGAATGCTATGTCCGGAAGACCATGACCAAGGAGCCCCTGGAGGAGAAGAAGTACAGCACCTATTGGGTGAAGCTGAACCCCGGGACCCGGATCTCCATCTGGCAGTTCCAGGACGGATGGGCCATCGTCAACTACATGCGGTCCTACGGCTATATTGACCCCAACGACCTGACGGATCTGATCCCCGTCAGCCCCACGGACCAGCCCATCAGCAAGGAGAGCCCCATCGCGGCCTACACCAGCTATTACACCATGAAGCATCTGCTGCCCGGGGCGGACAAGGAAACGAAGACCAACAACCTGAACCGTATCTGGAATATCGGCCACGGCGCGGAGAAGATCACCGCCAAGGGGCTCATGCAGCCGGGGGACGTGTTCAACGGCAACAAGGGGAACATCGGCCCCTATCGGGAGTATAAACTGGCCATCGGCCTGGTGGGGGGTAAGGCGGTGCTGTCCAGCGGCGGCGGAACCTGCCAGGTTTCCAGCACGCTGTATAACATCATCTGTCAGCTGCCCGGCATGACCATTACCCAGCGGCGACCCCATGGCTATGGCGGTGCCAGCTATCTGCCCATCCATTGTGACGCGGCGGTGGGTAACGACAGCCTGAATTTCGTTTTCCGCAATGATTACGATTTCCCGATTCGGCTGGTAAGCGAGAGCACCGGCGATGGCGCTCTGCTGATGCTGGCCTATCGGGCGGATTGAACGAATCAATCTTCAGCGCGCGAAGACCTTCGCGCGCTGAATTTGTAAAAACCTGATTGAAATTCTCCCCCGGAGGGGGAGAAGAAAAAAGCTCCTAATACAGGAAACAATTGAATCCCCGGAAAAATAACGAAAAATCCAATCAAAGTTCTTCCCCGCGAAGCAGGGGAGAACTGGAAAAGCCGAAAAAAACAAGAAACAATTGCATCGAGGAAAAATAACGAAAAGATCAATCAAAATCCTCCCCCGCGAAGCGGGGGAGAGTGGAAAAGCTGAAAAAATACAGGAAACAATTGCATCGAAGAAAAATAACAGGTATAATTCTCTTGTGGATTTGGCCACGGACGAGCGCAGGAGGTGCGTGTATGTACAAACTTTTGCTGGTTTCGGATCGCGAGGATGTGCTGGAAGCCTATGACCAGGTGCACAACTGGGGGTACAATGGGTTCAACCGGCCCCATGTCCGGCGCGATCTGGAAGGCGCGAAGGAAACCCTGCAAAAGCATCATGTGGACGGGATCGGCATCGCGCTGGATCCCGAGGCGGAGGATCAATTGATCATTTATCTTCGCCAGGAGTATCCCTTGCTGCCGATTTTTGAAACGGCGACCAACCCGGCGGACGCGCTGGCGCATCTGGGCGGGCTGAAGACGCTGCTGAATCGCCTTCGGAGCGATTTTTCTAGCGATACCTTTGATGAACAACAGATGATGATCCGTTCCCGGCGGCATTTCTTCCGCAAGCTGGTGAGCGGCCAAAAGATGACCAGCCAGGAGGTGCGCCGGGAGATGCGCCTGCTGCGCAGCCGGATGGATCCGGACAAGACCTGCATCCTCATGGAGCTGCAACAGACGGCCCTGGAGGAGGATCGGCTGGTGGGCCGCTGGCAGGATAGCGACCATTTGCTGGAGCGAGAGCTGTTCCAGTCCTTCGGCGGCGATGTGAAAGGGTATCACGTACTGCCCCTGGTGACAGAGGAAGGAAAGGTCATCGTCCTGGCGGGTGCCCTGCGGGATCAGGCCCAGGAAGAGGATATGACCACTGCCCTGGACGAATGTGTCCGAGAAGGGATTCAACACGCGGAGGAGTACCGGGGCCTGCATCTCAGGGTTACCAACGTCCAGGTGCTTCCCAGCCTCTACGCCCTCTGCTCTGATTATGCCGACTGAAAGGCAACAATATAGTTTGTTCGGGCGGACTAGCATGTAGTTTACGGATTAGCGATTATCGAGAAAAACAGGGCGATGGGGACGAAGCCCCCATCCCAGAAAGATCCCCTTCCCCCACCGCAGTGGGGGAAAGGGGGCAGGGGGACTCACAACCGATGACCGCCAGTGGCGGAAATTTCATCGGTTGTGAGTTCAACCGAAACGAGCGAGCTCCCCAGTGGGGAGTCGCGATGATTGAGGTTGCGGATAAAGGGGTCCTTCCCGCTGGAATAAAGAATAGTAACGTGAATTAAGTTACCATAAAAGGAGGAAAAAAGGATGGGAATTCTGAACATGATCAAGGGTCAGCTGATCGACGTCATCGAATGGACCGACAACAGCAACAAAACCATGGTCTACAAGTACGACATGAACGGCAAGGAAATCATGATGGGCGCCCAGCTCACCGTCCGTGAAGGCCAAACCGCCATCTTCGTCAACGAAGGTCAGCTGGCGGACGTTTTTGGCCCGGGCCGCTACGAGCTGCAGACCAGCAACATGCCGATCATGACTGCGCTGAAGAGCTGGAAGTACGGCTTCAACAGCCCCTTCAAATCCGACGTCTACTTTGTCAACACCAAGCAGTTCCTGGACATGAAGTGGGGTACCAGCAATCCCGTCATGATGCGGGACGCTGAATTCGGCATGATCCGCCTGCGGGCCTTCGGTATCTACAGCTTTAAGGTCAGCGACGCGGAAACCTTCCTGAAGGAGGTTTTTGGCACCAGCGCGCTGTTCACCGTGGATGGCGTGGAGGGCCAGATTAAGCGGACCATCGTTTCCGGCCTCAGTGATGCCATTGCGGAAAGCAAGATTCCCGCCCTGGACCTGGCCGCGAACTACGAGGAGCTGGGCACCTACGCTATGAACGCGGTCAATCCCAAGCTGGCGCAGCTGGGCCTGACCCTGTGCAGCTTCGTGGTGGAGAACATCTCTCTGCCGGAAGAGGTCGAGAAGACCATGGATAAGCGGACCAGCATGGGCGTGCTGGGCAATCTGGATCAATACGCGAAGTATCAAGCGGCGGAAGCCATGCGCGAGGCGGCCAACAGCAATGGCGGCGCCGGCATGGCGGGCATGGGCGTCGGCATGGGCGCTGGCGCAGCCATGGGCCAGATGTTTGCTCAGAGCCTGGGTCAGCAGACGGCGCCGGCTGCCGCGCCCGCGGCTGCTCCGGCTCCCACCGCGGCGACAACGGCGTGCCCGGCCTGCGGAGCTCAGATCCCGCAGGGGGCGAAGTTCTGCCCCGAATGTGGCGCCAAGCAGGCGGTGAACGCCTTCTGCGTGGAATGCGGTTCCCCCATCACTCCCGGAGCCAAGTTCTGCCCCGAGTGTGGCGCGAAGCAGTAAGATAGGAGATACTGTACTAAAACCGAGGGGGAGGCGAGAAAGTTGTGCACCATGGATGAAGCGGTCGTCATTATGCAGGAGGCTTATCACGAGACGAATCAAATCATGCCGATTCAGGATGCCTGGCTGTATGGATCATATGCGCGCGGCGATTATCGCCCCGATTCGGATGTAGATATTTTGCTGCTGACGCCGCTATCCCAAAGTGAAATCAACAGAAAACAATGGGATATTGCGGGGGTTGCAAGTGATTTATCTCTGGATCATGATGTAACGGTCTCGGTAATTGTTCGACCAATAGATGCTTTCCAACCGGAAATGAGCCTTTATTTCGCAAATGTCGCGAAAGATGGGATTAAGATGTTGGCGTGAAACTAAGCCGGACATTGCGTCCGGCTTTTTGCTACAAGAAAAATGTTGAATGGGAAGTGAGAAAGACGGATGCATCGGATTACGGAAGCATTGATGAGCTGGTATGACAAAAACGCCCGGGAGATGCCCTGGCGGGGAATTTCGGACCCTTACGGCACCTGGGTCAGTGAAATCATGCTGCAGCAGACACGAGTGGAGACGGTCCGGGATTATTATCCCCGATTCATGGAACGCTTTCCCACACTGCGGGATCTGGCGGAGGCTCCGGAAGAGGATGTGCTGAAAATGTGGGAGGGGTTGGGATACTATTCCCGGGCCAGAAACCTGCGAAAGGGCGCTCAGCAGGTGATGGCGGAATACGGCGGCGTAATTCCCAGAGAACCGGAGCAGCTGATCAAAATCAAAGGAATTGGCCCCTACACCTCCTGTTCTATTGCCTCCATTGCCTTCGACGTTCCTGTGCCGGCGGTGGATGGAAACGTGATTCGTGTCATTTCCCGGCTCTATGATCTCCATGATGATCCAACAGAAGTAAAAGCCCACGAAGTAATAGAGAAATTTGCGGCGGAGCTGGTGCCACAGCAGCGGGCCGGAGATCATAACCAGGCCATGATGGACCTGGGAGCCACCGTCTGTGTGCCCGGCACGCCGGATTGCGACAGTTGTCCTCTCAAGAAGATGTGCAAAGCCTTTGCCGCCGGCACCGCGGAGGAATTACCCCACCTGCCCAAAGCAAAGTCGCCCAAAGAAATTGCGTACGATGTCCTCCTAATCCATCATAAAGACCAGGTGCTGATGTATCGCAGAACAGAAAGCATGCTCCAGGGCCTGTGGTGTTTCCCAATGCTGGAAGGGCAGAGAGAGGAAAAAGAGCTCATCGCTGCCATCGAGAAGAAATGGAAGCTGAAGGCAAAGAGCATCCAGTTTGAACAGCAAGCCAAACACATCTTTACCCATCAGGTCTGGAAAATGAGCATATACACGATAACAGTAGATGATAAAAAAGAGATAGACGGAATGGAATGGGTGAAAAGGGATCAGATAGCGGACTTACCGTTACCCACCGCCATGAAAGTGGCAAAATTAACGCTTAAATTATGAAATATCGAGAAAAACAGAGAAAAATAAAGAAATATTTAGAAACATAGATAAAAAACGATAAAATAGCGCACCAAAAAGCTTGCGTAAAGCGCCCAAAAGCATTATAGTTATCCACGGTTGTTAGCACTCAAACCAATCGAGTGCTAATCACCAAGAGAGAAGATACGACAGGAGGCATTATTCCATGACTGTGAAGCCCTTGGGTGACCGGGTGGTCATCAAGAATGTAGAAGCAGAAGAAACCACAAAATCCGGCCTGATCCTGACCAGCGCTGCGAAGGAAAAGCCCCAGATGGCGGAAATCATCGCCGTGGGCCCCGGCGGAAACGTGGATGGCAAGGAAATCACCATGCAGGTGAAGGCTGGCCAGAAGGTGATCTATTCCAAGTACGCCGGCACCGAAGTGAAGGTGGATGGCGAAGAGCTGATCATCGTCCGCCAGAGCGACATCCTGGCTGTGGTCGAGTAAAATCTCGAGAGCATAAAGGAATGATCGACAGAGCGCTTCCCGGCTCTTTCTGGGGCCGGTGGGGCGCAGCTCCACCTACTAAATAATCCCCGTCCCCCGCGCACGGGGGGAGGGGTGCAGGGGAGAGGGGTCCTGCTACTGCCGATTGAAGACTAAATAGTTGAGAAAAGAACAAGGAGATGCAAAACAATGGCTAAGCAAATCAAGTACGGCGAAGACGCTCGCCGCGCAATCGAAAAAGGCGTCAACGCTCTGGCGGATACCGTCAAAATCACCCTGGGCCCGAAGGGCCGCAACGTCGTTCTGGACAAGAAGTACGGCGCTCCCCTGATCACCAACGACGGCGTGACCATCGCCAAGGAAATCGAGCTGGAAGACCCCTTCGAAAACATGGGCGCCCAGCTGGTGAAGGAAGTTTCCACCAAGACCAATGATGTGGCCGGCGACGGCACCACCACCGCCACCCTGATGGCCCAGGCCATCATCCGGGAAGGCCTGAAGAACCTGGCCGCCGGCGCCAATCCCATGATCCTGAAGAAGGGCATCGAAGCCGCTACCGAAGCTGCCGTGGAAGGCCTGCGGGAGCTGTCCAAGCCCATCAATGGCAAGCAGGCCATCGCCCAGGTGGCTGCCAACTCCGCCGCGGATGAAACCATCGGCCAGCTGATCTCCGACGCCATGGAGACCGTGGGTGCTGACGGCGTCATCACCGTGGAAGAGAGCAAGACCATGACCACCGGCATGGAGACCACCGAGGGCATGATGTTTGACCGCGGCTATGCCTCCGCCTACATGGTGACCGACACCGAGAAGATGGAAGCCGTGCTGGATGATCCGCTGGTGCTGATTACCGATAAGAAGATCAGCAACATCCAGGAGATCCTGCCCCTGCTGGAGCAGGTGGTGCAGACCGGCAAGAAGCTGCTGATCATCGCTGAGGATGTGGAAGGCGAAGCCCTGAGCACCCTGGTGGTCAACAAGTTGCGCGGCACCTTCACCTGCGTCGCCGTCAAAGCTCCTGGCTTTGGTGATCGCCGCAAGGAAATGCTGCAGGATATCGCCATCCTGACCGGCGGCACCGTCATCTCCTCCGAAACCGGCATGGAGCTGAAGGAAGCCACCGTGGATCTGCTGGGCACTGCCCGCCAGGTCAAGGTGAACAAGGAGAACACCACCATCGTCGGCGGCGCCGGCGATAAGGCCGCCATCGACGCCCGCGTGGCCCAGATTCGCGCCCAGATTGCCGAAACCACCAGCGATTACGATCGCGAAAAGCTGCAGGAGCGGCTGGCCAAGCTGGCTGGCGGCGTCGCCGTGATCAAGGTTGGCGCGGCCACCGAAATCGAGATGAAAGAGCGCAAGCTGCGCATCGAGGATGCCCTGAACGCCACCCGCGCGGCGGCGGAGGAAGGCATCGTGCCCGGCGGCGGAATCGCCATGCTGAACGTGACCTCCAAGGTCGCGGCCCTGCTGGATAAGTACGCTGGCGACGCCAAGACCGGCGTGGAAATCGTCCTGCGGGCCCTGGAGGAGCCCATCCGTCAGATCGCGGCCAACGCCGGCGTGGATGGCTCCGTCATCGTGGACCATATCAAGACCGCCAAGACCCCTGGCTATGGCTATGACGCCCTGAAGGGTGAGTACGTGGACATGGTGGATCGCGGCATTATCGATCCCCCCAAGGTGACCCGCAGCGCCCTGCAGAACGCTGCCTCCGTGGCGGCCATGGTGCTGACCACCGAGAGCCTGGTGGCTGACATTCCGGAACCCGAACCCGCTGCCCCCGCTGGCGGCGCTGGCATGGGCGGAATGTACTAATCCCCTCAGGTCAAATCGAAAAAAATGGCGCCCGCGATTTTCGCGGGCGCCATTTTTCAGGAAAATGTAGGGAAAGGATTAGGCAACCGAGGAGAGATGTTCGATTAGGATCTTGAGGCCAATCAGGATCAGGACGATGCCGCCCAGGAGCTCCGCATGGTTTTGCAGCCGGGTGCCGATGAGTTTGCCCAGGAGGACACCCGCCGCGCAGACCAGGAAGGTGACCACGCCGATCAACAGGATGGAGGTCCAGATGTTGACGGAGAGGAAGGCGAAGGTGACGCCTGTGATGAGGGCATCAATGCTGGTAGCAATGGCCAGGGGGAACATGGTTTTGAAGGACACATCGTCATTGGCCTTGTCGCTGTCGGGATGAAAGGATTCCCGAACCATGTTGCCGCCGATGAGAACCAGGAGGGCAAAGGCGATCCAATGGGCTGCGCTGGCCACGATGGCGGAAAGCTGATGACCAGCCAGGAAGCCCAACAGGGGCATCAGCATCTGGAAGATGGCAAAATAGCCGGCGATGATGACGGTCTTCTTGATGCTCCGGCGGGGCATGGTGAGGCCCTTGCAGACGGAAATCGCGAAGGCGTCCATGGCCAGGCCGAAGCCGATGACGAGAATATCTCCAAAATTCATGGAAAATGTTCCTTCCTGAGAAAGAAAACAGCCTGAGAGTGCAGGCTGTTTTCAGGTTTTGAAGAGGGATTATAGGGTGCAGGATTTTTTGCTCCCCCGCTCCGCGGGGGAGTTTTTTTTCCCGCGGAGCGGGGAAGCATTTTTGTTTGTCGCGGGAGAGCTTCCCTCACAGTCCGGTGTGGCGTTTGATGAACCTTACAGCCAGGGGGATCCAGGCGGCGTTATCCGGGACGATCTGTTCCGGGGCGGTGGAGGTGATCTCCTCGCAGGTGGAAAGACCGTGGCCGCCGTGTTCGAAGATATGCAGCTCAAAGGGTACGTTGTTCCGGCGGCAGGCGGCGGCGTACATCAGGCTGTTTTCTACGGGAACGGCGCCATCCTCGGCGGTGTGCCAAAGGAAGGTGGGCGGCGTCTGGGCGGAAACCCGGGTCTCCAGGGAGAGGGAATCCACCTTCTCCAGCTGGTTAGCGGGATCGTCCGCTGGACCCAGCAGATTGAAGCGGGAGCCTTCATGGGCGAATTCTCCCAGGGTCAGGACGGGATAGCACAGCAGCTGGCTATCCGGCCGCCAGGTGACTTCCGGGCCGAAGACCTGCTTGAAGACCGGTTCATCCCAGAGGGTCCCCAGGGTGCCGGCCAGATGTCCACCGGCGGAGAAGCCGCAGACGGAGATGGCGCCCGGATTCACATGCCATTCGGCGGCATGGGCCCGGATATATTGCAGGCTCCAGGCCAGCTCCAGGGCGGCGGCGGGGTACCGATTGGGGGCGACACTATAGCGCAGGACGGCGGCATGGATGCCTTCCGCCAGGAATTTCAGGGCGATGGCTTCCGCTTCCCGGGGGGAGCAATAGGCATAGGCGCCGCCGGGAACGACGATGACCAGGGGACGGTCCGGATGCTGAGTGATCTCCTCCAGATAGGGCAGGATCAACAGGTTCAAGGTAGCGGGGGGTTCCGGCGCGGGAACGCCCGCTTTTTCGTATTCCACAGTTACGGGGATTTGCTGCTGCATTTTTCATGCCTCCAATCATGGGTCAATGGCGAAGGAATCGCTGATATTATATACTTTTTCGCTCCCCCGCTCCACGGGGGAGCTTTTTTTAGCGTTTCTGTTTACACAGAGATATCCACGGAAGAAGACTGGACTTCTTTCAAAAGGGGGGCCAGGGTCTGGAGATAGGCTTCCACCTGCTCCGGACATCTGCCGATATACTTTTCCGGCTGCAGACCGGCCCGGATCTGTTCCTCGGTAAGGTGGAATTCGGAATCCTGGGCCAGAAGCTGAGGCAGATTGCAGGGCTCGCCGTTCTTCATGCGGGCGGTTGCTTCCATGGAACAGCGGCGGATGGCCTCATGGGCCTGCTGGCGGTCCGCGCCCTGTTTGACAGCCTCCATCATCAGATTCTCCGTGGCGATGAAGGGCAGATATTCCTCCACGGCCCGGGCGATGATCTTCTCATTCACATGCAGGCCATTGGTTACGTTTTGCACCAGGCGCAAGATTGCGTCCGCGCAGAGGAAGCCCTCCGGCAAGGAGATGCGGCGATTGGCGGAATCGTCCAGAGTCCGCTCCAGCCACTGGGTCGAGGCGGTCATGGCGGCGTTCATGGTATCCACCATCAAGTAGCGGCTGAGAGAGCAGATTCGCTCGCAGCGCATGGGATTCCGCTTGTAGGGCATGGCGGAGGAGCCGATCTGATTCTTCTCGAAGGGTTCCTCCACCTGGCGGTCATGCTGCAGCAGGCGCAGATCATTGGCAAAGCGATAGCAGCTCTGGGCGATGGCGCTGAGGCAGGAAAGAATGCGGCTATCCAGCTTCCGGGGATAGGTTTGGCCGGAGACGGCATACAGGTGGTCAAAGCCAAATTTCTCCGCCAGGCGGCAGTTCAGCTCCTCCACCTTGACATGATCCCCATCGAACAGCTCCAGCAGGCTGGCCTCGGTGCCCGTGGCGCCCCGGCAGCCCAGGAAGGGGATGGTGGAGATAACAAAATCCAGCTCCTCCAGGTCGGAAGCCAGATCCTGCAGCCAGAGGGTAGCCCGCTTACCGACGGTAACCAGCTGGGCGGGCTGATAATGGGTATAGCCCAGGGTGGGGAGGGATTTGTATTGCGCCGCGAAATCTGCCAGGTTTTTCATGGCCTTCAGCAGCTCGCCCCGCAGATAGCGCAGGGCGGAGCGATAAAGGATCAGGTCCGCGTTGTCCGTCACATAGCAGGAGGTGGCGCCCAGATGGATGATGCCCGCGGCTTCGGGGGCGGCCAGGCCATAGGTATGGACATGGGCCATGACGTCATGGCGGACTTCCTTTTCCCGGGCCGCGGCGGCTTCGAAGTCGATGTCGTTTTGGTGGGCCTCCAGGGCCTGGACCTGGGCGGCGGTGATGGGCAGGCCCAGTTCGCTTTCCGCCCGGGCCAGCTCCGTCCAGAGCTGGCGCCAGGTGCGGATGCGGGTTTGGGCGGAGAAGAGCTCCAGCATGTAGGGACTGGCGTAGCGGGAGCTGAGGGGGGATTCGTATTGTGTATACATTGTTTATTTGCTTTCTGTCGATCTTTATTAGTCTTTTGTGTCTGCCCCTTCCCCTGCACCCCTTCCCGCGCTGCGGGACGGGGAAATTTTTGGAGGCGGGGCTGCGCCCCGCCGGGCCCCCTGCAGATTGCTTAGGGTGCGATCCGTAAGACAGGGTGTCGAGCCCTGATTGCGGGAGAACGTAAACAAAGGGCTTTCAGTGACAATTAAACTCAGGGACGATAGATATACGCGTCTCTTTCTGGCCCTACGGAGACGTAGGCGATGTGGCAGCCGATGGCTTTTTCGATCATTTCCACGTAGTCCTGGGCGGCCTTGGGCAGATCCTCCCAGCGGCGGACGGCGGAGATATCCTGCTGCCAGCCGGGGACGGTGGTCAGGACGGGCTTGGAACGATTCAGCAGGGTGGGGAAGGGAAATTCGTCCGTTTCCTGGCCATCCAGCTCATAGCGGACGCAGACGGGGATTTCCTTCAGGTCGCTGAGAACGTCCAGCTTGGTGAGGGCGATGGCCGTGGCGGACTGCATTTCCACGCCATAGCGGGTGGCCACCAGATCGATGGGGCCCACCCGGCGGGGGCGGCCGGTCTTGGCGCCGTATTCCGCGCCGGCCTGGCGCAGGCGTTCCGCTTCCTCCCCGAACATTTCGCAGACGAAGGGGCCTTCGCCCACGCAGGTGGAATAGGCCTTGACCACGCCCACCACTTCATCCACGGAGGCGGAGGGCAGGCCGGAACCCACCGGGGCATAGGCGGCGATGGGGTTGGAGGAGGTGGTGTAGGGCACGATGCCATAATCCAGATCCCGCAGGGCGCCCAGCTGGGCTTCGTAGAGGAAGCTCTTGCCCTCCTGCTGGGCCTGGCGCAGGACCTTGGTGGTATTGCAGATAAAGGGCTTCAACTTTTCGCCATAATCATCCAGCCAGGCCATCAGCTCCTCCAGGCGGACGGGCGCCGCGCCATAGACCCCGGTGAGGGTCAGGTTTTTCCACTCCAGCAGCTGGGCGGCATGGGCTTTCAGAGCCTCCCGATCGAACAGCTCGCCGGCCAGGAGGGTCTTTTTCTGGTACTTATCGGAATAGAAGGGGGCGATACCTTGCTTGGTGGAGCCATAGGCATGATCCTTCAGGCGGGCTTCCTCCAGGCCGTCCAGCTGGCGATGCCAGGGGAGCAGCAGGGAGGCGCGGTCGCTGATGCGCAGGTTTTCCGGCGTCAGGGGCACTCCCTGGGAGCGGACCTGCTCCATCTCGATCCACAGGTTTTCCAGATCCAGGGCCACGCCGTTGCCCAGGATGTTCAGGACGCCCTGGCGGAAGATGCCGGAGGGCAGGAGATGGAGGGCGAATTTGCCATATTCGTTGATGACGGTATGGCCGGCGTTGCCGCCGCCCTGATAGCGGATGACGACGTCGTAGCGTTCGGTGAGGAGGTCGACCATGCGGCCTTTGCCTTCGTCGCCCCAATTGATACCTACAATTGCGCAGTTGCTCATCGGATAATTTCTCCTTTTTTTGTTACTGCTTTGGTGTTAGTGGTTTTTCTTGTTAATTGGGGGACCCCTTTACCCCCTGCCCCCTTTCCCCCACTGCGGTGGGGGAAGGGGATTATTTTGGGGTGGGGCTTCGCCCCACGCCCCTTGAAAGCGGGTACCCGCTGCGGGCATACTAAACGAGAGTTGTCGTTGAAAGAGAGCGATCCGCGTTAGTATTCGATGCTCGCTTCATACACTTGGCCGACGTTTCCTCGGAGGGTTACTCTTTGGGATTCGTAGCGGACATAGAGGTTCCCGCCGGGGACCTGGACCTGGATGTCCGTTCCCTCCTGGCAGTAGCCATTGACCACGGCGGCGGCGACGGCGGCGCAGGCCCCGGTGCCGCAGGCGGTGGTTTCCCCGCTGCCCCTCTCCCAAACCCGCATGCGCAGGGTGGTGGGATTCACGACGCGGATAAACTCCGTGTTCACCCGATTGGGGAAGAGGGGAGAATGCTCGAAGAGGGGCCCCAGATGGGGCAGATCCAGCAGGTCGATTTCGTCCGTAAAGACCACGCAGTGGGGGTTGCCCACGGAGACGCAGGTGACCCGGAAATTCTGAATTTCCACGCCCGTGCGGGCCTTGTTGGGGCCGGTGATCTGAATAGGCACATGAATGGCCTGCTCATAGTCCAGATTCACCGGCACATCCGCCGGGGCGAAGCTGACGGGCCCCATGTCGATGGTGACGGACTGGACCTGGCCAAAGCGGGTCATGGCCCGGAGGGAGCGAATGCCGCCGGCGGTCTCGATGGTGATCTCCTGGCCGGAAACCAGCCCCCGATCCACCAGATATTTGGCCACGCAGCGCAGGGCGTTGCCCCCGATGGCGGCCTCGGTGCCATCCCGGTTGAACAGCAGCATCCGCACATCCGCCTTCTGGCTGGGCCGCAGCAGGGCCAGGCCTTCCGCCCCGGCGCCGAAGTGATTTTCACACAGCCGGACGCAGAGGCTTTCGATGCCGTCGATGCGCTCCTGGAGGGCGTCGATGAGGATATAATCATTGCCGGTGGCCTGCATCTTGACGAAACGCAGCTGCTGGCGGGCGGCGCGCATGGCGTTCAGGTTCACCAGCTCCGTGTTCCGCTCGGAATAGCGGGACAGCAGGGTGTCCGCCAGAGCTCGAGCGGTGTCCAGGCTGGTAAAGCAGGGAATGCCCAGGGCCAGGGCCCGGCGATGCAGGGCGATATATTCCGCCAGGGTATCATCCAGCAGGGCGCCGGTATACACAATGTAACGAATCTCTCCGCTGGAGAGGAGATCGAAAACGTGGTCGCTTTCCCGCAGGCCGGAGACGGTCTTCACCGGGATGCCCAGCCGGGCGATGGTCTGGGCCGTGCCCTCCGTGGCATAGAGGGGACAATGCAGATCATGGAAGCGACGGGCCAGGTCGATGATCTCCGGATAATCATAATCCGCCACGCTCAGCAGCACGCCGGCTTCCTCCTCGGCCTCCGTGACTCGCAGGCCGGCGGCGGTGAGCCCCTTGAACAGAGCCTCGCTGACAGTTTTGCCGATGCCCAGCACCTCGCCGGTGGACTTCATTTCCGGCCCCAGATAGGCGTTGGCATCGGTCAGCTTTTCGAAGGAGAACACCGGCACCTTCACGGCCCAATAGGGCGGCGGGGTCCGCAGGCCCGTGCCATAGCCCAGGCTCGCCAGGGGCTGGCCCAGCATGACCCGGGCGGCCAGATCCACCATGGGCACCCCCGTCACCTTGCTGATATAGGGTACGGTGCGGGAAGCCCGGGGGTTCACCTCGATGACATACAGCTCCCCATGGAAAACCAGATACTGAATGTTTACCAGCCCCTTCGTCCCCAGGGCCAGGGCCAGCTGCTCGCTGGCGGAGACCACGGTGTCCATCATGTGGTCATCCAGGGTGAAGGGGGGATAGACGGCGATGGAGTCGCCGGAATGGACGCCGGCCCGCTCCACATGCTGCATGATGCCGGGGATCAGCACGTCCTTCCCATCGGAGATGACGTCCACCTCCAGCTCCGTGCCGGGCATGTATTGATCCACCAGCACGGGATTCTCGATGCCGTGGGCCAGGATGCGGGTCATGTAGGTCACCACATCCTCATCCCGCCGGGCGATGGTCATATTCTGTCCGCCGATGACGTAGCTGGGGCGCAGCAGCACGGGATAACCCAGCCGCTGGGCGGCCGCCAGGGCCTCCTCCAGGGTCAGGACGGATTCCCCCTGGGGCCGGCGGATGCCGAAGCGCTCCAGCAGGGCGTCGAACCGGGAGCGATCCTCCGCCAGGTCGATGCCGTCGGCGCTGGTGCCCAGGATGGGAATGCCATGGCGATCCAGGGCCTGCACCAGGCGGATGGCGGTTTGGCCACCGAAGGCCACCACCACGCCCTCCGGCTTTTCCACCTCCATGACCCGCAGGACATCCTCCTCGGTCAGGGGCTCGAAATACAGGCGGTCGGCGGTGTCGTAATCCGTGGAGACGGTTTCGGGGTTATTGTTGATGATCACCACATCGTAACCCAGCTGGCGCAGGGTCCAGACGCAGTGGACGCTGGAATAATCGAACTCAATGCCCTGGCCGATGCGGATGGGCCCGGAGCCCAGCACCAGCATCACCGGCTTGCCGGACCGGGGATGGAGCCGGGATTCGCACAGGGTTTCCGCCCCGGGACGCAGGGCGCTTCCCTCTTCCGAATCGCCCTCTCCGAAGGCCAGACGCAGGGGGGGCTGCTCATAGGTGGCGTAGAAATAAGGCGTCTCGGCGTCGAACTCCGCCGCGCAGGTATCCACCATGCGATAGATCGCCTGGGCCTGGGGCAGCTCCGCCCGGCCGGAGAGCCGGCGCAGGGCCCCGTCCGGATATCCCAGGCGCTTGCCCTCCAGATATTGGGCGTCCGTCAGCCCGCCAGCGATGGCGGCCTCGAAATCCGCCAGGCCCTTCAGCTTCCAGAGGAAGAATTCGTCTATTTTGGTAATTTCGTGAATCTCGTCTACAGAAATTCCGGCCTTCAGGGCTTCGAAGACGGTGAACAGCCGATGATCGTCCGCCCGATGCAGCCGCTCTCGCAGGGGGGCGGGGTCCTGGGCATCCCGGTTCAGAGTGTCCAGGCCGATCTCCGCCCCGCGGATGGCCTTCATCAGGGCCATTTCGAAGCTGGGCCCGATGGCCATCACTTCGCCGGTGGCCTTCATCTGGGTTCCCAGAGTTCGGGAGGCGGAGGCGAATTTATCGAAGGGCCATTTGGGCATCTTCACCACCACATAGTCCAACGTGGGCTCGAAGCAGGCGCAGGTCTTGCCCGTGACCTCGTTTTTGATCTCGTCCAGGGTATAGCCCAGGGCGATGCGGGTGGCCACCTTGGCGATGGGATATCCCGTGGCCTTGGAGGCCAGGGCGGAGGAGCGGGACACCCGGGGATTGACCTCGATGACCGCGTACTCAAAGCTCTCCGGATCCAGGGCGAACTGGCAGTTGCACCCGCCGACGATGCCCAGGGCGGAGATGATATCCAGAGAGGCGGAGCGGAGTATCTGGTACTCCTTGTCCGACAGGGTCAGGGCCGGAGCCACCACCACGCTGTCGCCGGTGTGAACGCCTACGGGGTCCACATTCTCCATGGAGCAGACGGCGATGACGTTGCCGATGCCGTCTCGCATGACCTCGAACTCGATCTCCTTCCACCCGGCTACGGATTTCTCGATCAGCACCTGAGTGATGGGGGAGAGGGTCAAGCCGCCCTTGGCGATCTCCCGCAGAGCGGCCTCGTCCGCCGCGCTGCCGCCGCCAGCGCCCCCCAGGGTATAGGCGGGGCGCACGATGACGGGATAACCGATCTCCCGGGCGATATTTACCGCCTCCTCCACGGAGGTGGCGATGCCGGAGGGGATCACCGGCTGGCCGATCTCCTCCATGGTTTCCTTAAACAGCTTCCGGTCTTCCGCCTTTTCGATGGCCTCCGTGTTGACGCCGATGAGCCGGACGCCCTCCTGGGCCAGGAAGCCCTCCTCCTGCAGCTGCATGGCCAGGGTCAGGGCGGTTTGGCCCCCCAGGCCCGCCAGCAGGCTGTCCGGCTTCTCCTTCTGGATAATGCGCTTCAGGGTCGGCACCGTCAGGGGCTCCAGATAGATCTCGTCCGCCAGGGCCTGATCTGTCATGATGGTGGCGGGGTTGGAGTTCACCAGGGCTACCTCCACCCCCTCCTGCCGCAGCACGCGGCAGGCCTGGGCGCCGGCGTAGTCAAACTCAGCGGCCTGGCCGATGACGATGGGGCCGGAGCCGATCATCAGCACTTTGCGGATCCCTTCATCCTTCGGCATGCCCATCGCCTCCCATCAGCTTACAGAATCGGTCGAAGAGGAAACCAGTGTCCTTCGGGCCCGCGCAGGCCTCGGGATGGAACTGGGTGGTAAAAGCCTGGAGGTCCGGATAATCGATGCCCTCGCAGGTATTGTCATTGGCGTTGACGAAGCGAACCTGGCCCATGGGCAAGCTGTCGGACACCACGGCGTAGCCATGGTTCTGGCTGGTGATCCAGGTGCGGCCGGTTTGCAGATCCTTCACGGGCTGATTGGCCCCGCGATGGCCGAATTTCATCTTTTCCGTTTTCCCGCCCGCCGCCAGGGCCGTCAGCTGATGCCCCAGGCAGATGCCGAAAAGGGGTAGCTTGCCCAGCAGCTTTTTGATCTGTTCAATGCAGAAAACATTCTCCGCCGGATCCCCTGGGCCGTTGGACAGCATGACCCCGTCGGGCCGCAGGGCGAAGATTTCCTCGGCAGCGGCCGTGGCGGGCACAACTGTGACTTCGCAGCCCCGCCGAGTCAGCTCCCGAATGATGTTCCGCTTCGCGCCATAGTCGATCAGGGCCACGGAGAAGCGCTTTTCCCCCTGGGCGGGATAGACCTGAGACGCGGCGCAGGTGACCTGATTCACTACCCCGGAAACGATATAGCTCTGAATCTCTGCCAGATCCTGCTTCGAGGGCAGAGAATGGCGGATAGCAGCGTTGATGACCCCCTGCTTCCGGATCAGCCGGGTCAGGGCCCGGGTGTCCACCCCCGCGATGGCGGGAATGCCCTGGGCCGTCAGATAGTCCCGCAGAGCGCCCTCGCAGCGGAAATTGCTGGGATCATCGCAGACCTCCCGGACCACATAGCCCCGGACGGCGCTCTTCCCCTCAAAATCCGGCGAGATGACGCCGTAATTCCCGATCAAGGGGAAGGTCTGCATCACGATCTGCCCGGCGTAGCTGGGATCCGTCAGGGTCTCCAAATACCCGCAGACCCCGGTGGTGAACACTAGCTCCCCCACGGAATCCACCGGGGCGCCAAAGCTCCGCCCGGGGAAAACCGTGCCGTCCGCCAGGACCAAATAAGCTTCCTTCATGTATAATCTCCTATAGGGTGACATCTTTTCCGTTTGTGCAAGCAGGAGTTCATTCGACCGGCGTGAAATACATGGTCATCATCATGCCGTTTTCCACCTGACGGGTAAAGGACAGAGAACCATCTTCTGTCACTTCCAATGTCACATGATCAAAATACACATTGTTGAATTGAAGCGTATTGTCTTGAAGAGTGCTTTTTACAGGGCCGCCCTCATCATCAATCAGCATGGATACGCTGCCCGGTTCAATAGACAAATCGATGCTCAATCCCAGCGTCGAAACGGGAAGGGTATGTCCGTCCATAGACATGCTGGTCAAATTCCATTTACCCAGGAACGCTTCCTCGCTTATTGTGTTATCAGAGTCAGCGGCGTTTTCTTTCCGTGCCTCCACTGATGCTGTCGCTTCCGGAGTTGCGGAATCAGTTGCTTCCTCCTTCGCGAAAAAAGCAACCATGCCATCCAGACCCAGATCAATGCTCAGTTCCTCTCCGGATACAACCACTTCTCTCTTTTCGCCATCAATTTCCAGCAGAAGAGAACCGATGCTCCAAACGCCGATATGTTCCTCCGCTTCTTCGTCTTCCCCCGTAATGATCGAAGCCGTGCCATCTTCATTGATTTTCAGCACCATCGTCATTCCCAGAACTGTTGGATCCGTTTTCTCGCCTTCCACTTGAAGCTCATTCAGTTTCCACGCTCCGTTTACGTTCGCGGTATCCCCCCATGCAATCCCAATCATGCAGATCATTAGCATGACAATCGTCAGAATAAAGCTTTTCTTCATAACGTTTCACCCTCCATTGTTTAGCATAGGGACTAAGGCTTCCGCTAGTTCCTGGACTATTATACATGAATGATCTGTATATTTCCAGTACTTCTCTTCCCTGTGAAATCAGCGTGAAATCAGCGCTGAAATTTAAACTTGTTTCCTATAGAAAGTTTTGCTATAATTTTATAGCCTGTTTTTGCTGTGGGCAAAAATGGGGATTGAACGATCAAAGGATGAGGTGGAGCATGGCAAGGAGAGCGGATCGGGACCAGAGCTTGCAGCAGGCAACTTGGACCAATGTAAACGTGGAAACGAACGATGAGATGGAAATTGACCTGGGCGCGCTAGTGATGCGTTTCCTGGAGAAGATCCATTGGATTCTGTTGGCCGCCTTCGTGTGCGCTGCGATTGCCGGAGCATACGTTTATTTCCTGGCGACGCCCATTTATGAAGCGACATCCAAGATCTACATCGTCGGTTCAGAGAGCGCGATTTCTTTGTCCGACCTGCAGATTGGTAGCAACCTGGCGGCGGACTATCAGGAGGTTTTTAAAAACTGGCATGTCCATGAGCTGGTGGACCAGCGGCTAGGGCTGGACTACAGCTATACCGAGCTGGCCGGCATGCTCAGCGTGACGAACCCCAGCAACACCCATGTGCTGTATATCACCGCCAAATCCACCGACCCGGAGGAAGCCAAGGTTCTGGCCGATACCTACGCCAACGTTGCGCGGGAATTTATTGCCGCCAAGATGGACATCCGGGAGCCGAACATCTTTGAAGAAGCCATGATGCCTACGAGGCCCGTCTCTCCCCGGAAAACGCGGACCATTGCTATCGGCTTTCTGCTGGGCATGATTGCCGCTATGGCGGTGGTGACCATCCGCTTCATCGTGGACGATCGAATCACCAACAGCGACGAAATCGCCAAGGTGGGCAATCTGCCGACCCTGGGTATGGTGCCGATTCAGGATCTGTCCGCGAATAATGCGGCGGAGCAGGAGGCCAAGAAGCGGGGATTCCGGCCGCATAAGAAGAATGATGATCAAAAAACCGCTGACGGCGAGCAAAAGCAGGAGGAGGAAAAGGCATGAATTCCGCAATGATCAATCGAGACCTGAATTTGAACTACTCCGGCGCGGAGGCGATCAATACCATTTGCTCCAACCTGACTTTTAGTGGGAAAAATATTAAGAAAATCGTTATTACCAGCTGCGAAGCCAACGATGGGAAAACCTTTATCTCTATGCAAATTGCTGTCAACATGGCGAAGCGTGGCAAGCGCGTGCTGCTGATGGATGCGGATATGCGCCTGAGCGTAATGACTGCCCAATATGATATTCAGCTGGGGGGAAATGCAGTAGGGTTGGCTCACCTCCTCTCCGGCCAGTGCATGCTGGAGGACGCGATTTACAGGACCAATATCCCGAATTTTTATCTGATTCCCATCGGTACGGACGTAAAGGCGCCTCTGTCCCTGATTGCGACGCCGGATTTTGAAAACCTGCTGAACGCGGTGGGGGAGAGCTTCGATCTGGTGGTGATCGACGCGCCACCGGTAGGGTTGGTCATTGACGCGGCGGAAATTGCGAAGCGGTGTGATGGCTCCGTATTGGTGCTGGAATATAACAAGACGCATCGCCGTTCCCTGCAGGATGCGCAGCAACAGATGCAGCGGACGGGGACGCCTGTGCTGGGATGCGTCCTGAATAAGGTGGCGATGGATCGGCTTAGCACGAAGAAGTACTATTACCACTATGGCACCAAGTACAAGTATAAGTACGGAAACGAATATGGCTACGGTTACGGTCGCGGAGAGTATGCTCGGGGAGAATACAAAAGATAAGCATAGAAAGATAAGGATTCTCACCCCTCCGGGGGCGAGAATCCTTTCAAAAAGCGCTGATTAAAGCTCCCACGCGGAGCAGGGGAGCGAGAAAACGCTTCCGAATCAGTGTTTATTTAGCAGCGGAAAAGAGAAAGGAGGCAGACGGCCGTGTCGAAACAAAGAAGAGCTAGAATCAGGGGGTTGATCTTCCTGGTGATTGGCGTCGCTGTATTGGCAGGGGTTCTGATTTTCCTGCAGCTCAATGAGAATGGGCAGTTCCAAGAAAGCCGGGGGACCATGTCCGAAGGCTTTGGTACGCTGAAAACCATCGACTGGAATGGACAAAAGTATCGGGAGAAGCCTGCGGTGACCACGATGCTGATCGCCGGCGTAGACCGGGATGGAACCATTACGGAGACCAACACCACCAGTTATCGGGATGGCGGACAGGCTGACTTCCTGCTGCTGATGGCGATCGACCACACGGACAAGAAAATCTATCGCTTCCAGATCGAGCGGGACACCATGGCGGAAGTGGATATTTTAGGCGTTTTCGGTAATGAGGTTGGCACCCGGATTCTGCAAATCTGCCTGGCCCATAGCTTTGGCGCGACACCCGCGGACAATGCAAAATATACTGTTCGCGCGGTACAGAATCTGCTGGGCGGGCTGGAGATCGACGGATACTACATGGTGGATTACACCTCCGTTCCCGTGCTGAATGATGCCCTTGGGGGCGTAACGGTGCATTTGGATTTCGACATGACCAGCGTGCATCCGGAGTGGACCTTGGGCAGCACCGTGACCTTGCAGGGAAAGGAAGCGGAGGACTTCGTCCGGGCCCGGATGACCGTAGGGGCGGGGACCAACGAAGAGCGCATGGTACGGCAGAACGAATTTATGACCAATGCCATCAAGCAAATGAACAGCAAACTGTCGGAGAATCTTTCCTTCGGGGAGGAGCTGCTGACCACGCTGAAGGATATCTCTGTAACCAATTTCACCCAGAAGCGACTGCTGGAAGAATTGAATCAGGCATACAATTTTGAGATCCAGGCAGTGGATCACCCCGCTGGAGAATATACCATTGGATCCGATGGCTTTGTTGAATTCCACATGGAAGAGGATGCGGCGGTGGAATGGGTGCTGAACCACCTGTACACGAAGGTGGAGTAAAGGACAACAGATGTATATTGACATTCATTGCCATGTGATTTGGGGTGTGGATGACGGCGGAAACACCCGGGAGGAAACTTTTCATATGTTGGATGCAGCCGCTGCGGATGGAATCAGCAAGATTATCGCGACGCCGCATATGACGCCTGGAGTGTACGAGTTTCCGGAAAAGCGGTTTCAAGAGCATATGGCCATTGCCCGGGAGTATATCGCCGAAAAGGGGTTGGACATCGAACTGGACCGGGGGGCAGAGCTGCTGTATACAGAGCTGACGCCGAGATTGCTTCGGGAAGGAAAGGTGCCGACCCTGGTGGGGACCAACCATCCCTTGATCGAGTTTTCCCCGACAGACAGCTGGGAACATATTCGGAATGCCTTACAGAAGGTTTCCAGCGCTGGCTTTTCCCCGGTGATTGCGCATATGGAGAGGTATCCGGCTGTCAAGTCCATCGATCAGGTGAGGCTGTTGAAGGATTCTTTTCGTTCCCTGGTGCAGATCAATGCGAGAACGCTATTGAAGAAGCAACCACTGATGAGAAGAAAGTTTTTCAACCGCTTGTTTGAGGAGAATTTGGTGGATTTCATCGCGACGGATACGCATTCGATACCGGGACGGGAGACCTGCATGACAGAGGGCCTGGCTGCTTTAGAAGCACAATATGGGGAAGAATGTCTGAGCCGAATCCTGCAGAAGACGGAGTATTTTTTCGGATCGTGAAGTGCGATAGAAAAATTTTATGGCGGACGATAGGGAAATAATACCGGTAAAAAACAAAAAAATTCAATTAAACCCTTTACAAAGAGAGAAAAATGTGGTAAAACTGGTTCTGTTATCGACGTGCCGACCTCCTGAAGGGGGGACACGATCACAAATTTTGTTTTCAGGAGGAAAACGGAGATGAAGAAGATTTTTGCACTGATCCTGGCTCTGGCCCTGGTGCTGACCGCCGTGAGCGCTTTCGCTGCTGGCTCTAAGACCAACAACGATATCGCGACCTCTACTGCGAGCACTGGTTCCACCGGCTCCACTTCCGCCAAGGAAGACGCGAGCGAAGCGGATGACGAAGAGATTACGAGCGACATTCTGGATGACAACGACGCCACCAAGGCCCTGAAGGAAAAGCTGGCTGCCGCGCTGGAAGCGGGCGATGTGCTGAGCGCTCTGCCTGAAGATGTGCGTGCCGAGATTCCGGAAGGCTACACCAATGTGAACGAAGTTGTTACCTACAAGCTGGACAAGGTACCGGAAGGAACCACTTCCCTGACCCTGAACTTCAAGTTCGAGACCCTCTACGCTGAAGGCGAGAAGGTGATCGTGGCCTTCGTGATCCCCGCCGAAGATGAAGGCGAAGATGAGTGGATCCTGCTGGAAGGTATCGGCCAGGCTGACGGCAGCGTGAACGTGACTCTGAATGAAGAGAACATCGAGAAGATTGTTGGCAAAGAAGTGACCGTGATCGTCATCAGCAAGTAATTTCGAGCAAACGAAATTCAAACTCCTTTAGCGCATGCTGAAGGAGTTTTTTTCTGCCTATGGCTTGCCATGGGCTGCTCTTTCGAGATACAATGTAAACCGTAATTTGTGCTCGGGGGCCAAGGATCCCTTGGAGAGAAAACGAAATGGAAAGCGACACTTTGGAGGATGAAATTCCATGCCGATGGATGGATTGATGGTAGGGTTTGTGGCCCGGGAGCTGGATGAAGCCCTGCGGGGCGGGCGGATTGACCGGATTACCCAGCCGGAGCGGGATACAGTGATCCTGGTGATTCGGGCGGGAAACGAGAACAAGAACCTGCTGCTGTGCGCCTCGGCCAACAACGCCCGATGCCATTTGACGAGCAGCAAGTTTCCCAACCCCTTGGAGCCCCCGGCGCTGTGCATGCTGATGCGGAAGCAGCTGCTGGGCGGCCGGGTCATGAGCGTGCGCCAGGTGGGCGGGGACCGGATTATCTATATCGACATGGACACCATCGGCGAGCTGGGGGACCATGAATCCCGGCGGCTGGTGCTGGAAATCATGGGGCGGCATTCCAATCTGATGCTGCTGAACGGCGAGGGAAAGATTTTGGAATCCGCCCATCATGTGAACATGGAGATGAGCCGGGTCCGGCAGGTGCAGCCGGGGTTGAGCTACAATCCGCCGCCGGAGCAGGATCGCCTGGATCCCTGGGAAATGAGCCCGGAGGCTTTAAACGAAAAATTGAATAATTCAATGGGGCAGCCCTTTGCCAAGGCCATCGCCGGGGCCATTCGGGGATTGAGCATGCCCACCGCCCGGGAGATCGCTTTCCGAGTGACAGGCAGCCTGGATCAATGGCCGGGAGACTTGGCTGCGGGATGCGAAAAGATAGTGGAGCTATTCCGCCGGATGCCGGGGATGGTGAGCCCCCAGGTGGAATATGGAGACAGCGGAGAGGCGGCAGAGGTTTACCCCTTTGCCTATCTGAGCGGGAACATAGAAGGGCAGAAGGAGTTCCCTTCCCTGAGCCGGGCTCTGGAAGCCTATTATGGCACTCGGGACCAGCAGGATCGTCTGCGGCAGAAGAGTGCCTCCATGGTTCGCCTGCTGAAAACCCACATCGAGCGATGCGAAAAGAAGCTGGCCCTGCAAGAGGAGGAGCTGGCCGGCGCGGCCCGGATGGAGGAATATCGGGTTATGGGAGAGGTGTTGAACGCAAACCTCTACACCCTGAAGAAGGGACCAGCGGAGGTAATTCTGCCCAACTGGTATGACCCGGAGGGCGGAAACATCACTATACCCCTGGATACCCGGCTGACCCCCAGCCAGAACGCCCAGAAATATTTCAAGAAGTATCAGAAGGCCCGGTCCGCCCGGCAGGTGGCGTCGGAGCAGAAGGAGAAGACCCTGCAGGAGCTGGACTATCTGGAGGGCATGCTGCTGGACGTGGGAAAATGCGTGGGAGAAAGCGAGCTGGAGGAGATTCGGGCGGAGCTGGTGCGGACGGGGTACATGAAGAAGAACACTAACCGACGGCAGCAGCGGAGCCTGCCCCAGAGCAAGCCCTATCGGTATGTTTCCGCGGATGGGATTGAGATCTGGGTGGGGAAAAACGCGGTACAAAATGACCGTTTGACCCTGGATTCCCCGGCGGACTGCATGTGGCTCCATGCCAAGGATATGCCGGGCAGCCATGTGATCATCCGGCAGGAGGGGGAGATTCCCCAGGAGACCCTGCGGCAGGGGGCGATGCTGGCGGCCTGGTACAGCAAGGGACAGCGGAGCTCCCTGGTGCCCATTGACTACACCCGACGGAAATATGTGAAAAAGCCCTCTGGTGCCGCGCCGGGGAAGGTGATTTATACGCATCAAAAGACGGCGTATATGACTGTGGAGGAAAAGGAGCTCCAAGAAATTCAATTGCTGGAGTCATAGGGGGTTGTGCGCGCGGGAGTGAAACGTCCCTTCGCACAGAGAAAATACTTAGGAGGTACCCATCGTGTACGTACAGGCGCGGGCGGCCAGGACCGTCTATGACTCGGGAGAGAACCTGCTGATTTGCGGCAGCGGGCTGCAATTGCCTCCGGAGGTGGCCGCGAAAAAAGGGGAAATCCAGTTTGTATATCTGGATCCGCCCTTTATGACTGGAGAAAGCTTCGACCGGAAGCGGGCCTATGGAGAGCAGGGATGGAAAAAGGGGAGCCCCACCCTGACAGTACCCGGATATGTGGACAAATTCGCGGATGAAGAGACCTATTTGGCCTTTTTACAGGGCATGATCGAAAACGCCCGGGTGCTGCTGCGGCAGGAGGGGGTCTTCTGCCTGCATCTGGACTGGCGCATGTCCTCCCAGGCGAGGCTGCTGTGCGACCAGATTTTCGGGAAGGAGATGTTCCTGAACGAAATCATCTGGGCTTACGAAAGCGGTGGGCGCAGCAAGAAATTCTTTCCCCGGAAGCATGATACTATCCTGATGTACGCCCGGAGCAAAAAGTATCGGTTTGATCTAACCCAGGTGCCCATTCCCCGGGGCGAAAACCGGAAGAACCACATGGCCCGAAAGATTGACGAGGAGGGCCGCAGCTACTCCAGCATCCTATCCGGGGGTAAAGAGTACCGGTATTACGACGATGACCCGGTGTATCCCGGAGACGTGTGGACGGACATCAGCATCCTGCAGCAGAAGGATCCCGAGCGGACGGGATATCCCACTCAGAAGCCTTTAAAGCTCTTGGAGCGGCTGATGAAGCCGGTGGTTCAGGAGGGGGACTGGGTGGCGGATCTTTGCTGCGGCAGCGGAACCACCGTGGCGGCGGCGGAGCGGATTGGCTGTCATTTTCTGGGCCTGGACGCCAACCCGGAAGCCATTGCGGTGGCGGCGGCCCGGCTGAAGGCGGAGGATTTGACGATCCTCTCCGAGACAGTGGTGGATGGGGTGGAAACCAGCGCGACTTATGACCCGGAGACGAAAAGAGTAAAGCTCGGGGCCCTGAACCTGGAGGGAGAACCTTACCCGGCAGAGGCCCGGAAGGAAGACCTGACGGAATCCTGGGAGCTGGGCTGGCTGGAGGGGGAGGTTTTCCGAGGAGAGAAGCGATACCAGCGGAGCTTCCAGTATCCCGCGCTGGTGGATGACGTGGCAGTTGGTGGAGACAGGATTCCCGATCTGCTGATGACGGACGCAGCGGGGAGACGAAGAGTTTACACATGGAAGGAATAAAGCAGATGGATGTGGTAGCCAATGCCCGGGAGATGCTGGCGGAGATAACGCCTCTGAGGACGGACTGCGGCCGGGTGTGCGGCGCCCGGTGCTGCCAGTCCCTGGAGGGGGAGGAGACGGGGATGCTGCTGTTCCCGGGGGAAGAGGATTTCTACGAGGACCTGGAGGGTTGGCGGATGGCGCCGGCGGGGAAGGATCTGCTGCTGATCTGCCCCGGGGAATGTGCTCGGGAGGATCGGCCCCTGGCCTGCCGAATGTTTCCGTTGCTGCCGGGATGGAAGGAGGATCACGTGATCGTCCGGACGGATGAACGCTCCCGGGCGGTTTGTCCCCTGGCCCGACAGGGCAAGAAGGGGATGCAGCCGGAATTCGTGGAGGCGGTACGTCGAGCTGGGGAAGCGCTGTACGAGGACGGGGAACAGCGGGGATTTTTGAACCGGCTCAACGAGGAACAGGAGGACTTGAAGGCGCTGCGGAAGCAACTGCTGGGGTAAGAGCTATCAGGCCCGAGGCTGCGCCCGTTTTTCGCTGAAAATTGTTCACCAGACGGTGTTTCGGATGCAGCAAAAACCCAGATATCCCTTCATTCATACAATCAGGAAGGATGGAAGTACAAGATGAGAATACTGTTGATTCGCCACGGAGAGCCGGATTATTCCGGGGATACCCTGACCCCTAAGGGGCGGGTGGAGGCGGAGCTGCTGAGCCTGCGGATGACGAAATATGACATTCGGGATTTCTATGTCTCCCCCCTGGGGCGAGCACAGAAGACGGCGGAATATACCCTGCGCCGGCTCGGGCGGCAGGCGGAAACCCTAGACTGGCTGCAGGAGTTTCGAGCCAGATACGTGGACCCCGAGACGGGGCGGAACACCGTGGTCTGGGATCGGAAGCCGCGATTCTGGACCCAGTATCCGGACAGCTTCGACCCGGACAAATGGGCGGATATTCCTCCCTTCCAGGGCAACGGAACCCGGCAGGTGTGGGAGGAAACGAAGGCGGGCATCGATGGACTGATGGCCAGATACGGCTTCCGGAAGGCGGGGCAGATTTGGCTGGCGGAGAAGAACACCCCGGACACCATCGCCCTGTTCTGCCATTTCGGCATCTCCATGGCGATTTTGGGCTACCTGACGGAGGTAAGCCCCATGGTGTATTGGCACCATATGCTGACCCTGCCCTCCTCCCTGACGGAGGTGGTCACGGAGGAACGGGTGCAAGGGGAGGTCAATTTCCGCATCACGAAGCTGGGGGATGCGACCCATTTGGAGATGAACGGAGAGCCCCGATCCACCCATGGGCTGTTTCCGGAGTGCTATACAGGGGTGGATTCCACTGACCCCCAGGTCAACGGCATGCCCTTTCGAATTGAGAGTTGAGGATTTTGATGGAAGCCCTCCCGTGGAGTGGACTTCATCTATCCCTTGTATATGAGCGCTTTCCTGCGATCATCGGAGTGGGGAATCCATAGCAAACGAGGAGCGGGACCATGGATATTCGGACCGTAAACGAACAGATACAGAACGCAATCGCCTTCTTCACAAAAGAAACAGGGATCATGGATTCATTGGCGGTCTCCTTTGGCGATCATCAGCAATGCTATGCGGCATGGGATGGACAGGACACGAGCAATCATGCCTTGTTTGATCTGGCCTCTGTGACCAAGATCTTTACGGGCCTTTGCCTGATGCGCTTGTGGGAAGAGGGAGAGCTGAATCCTTATCAGCGGGTTACTTATTACTGCCCGGAATTCTCCCGCTTAGGTTCGGTCACGGTGGAGCAGCTGATGGGTTTCCAGGTACAGCTCGTCACCCCAGAACGCATCGACGCCCAGCCGGACAGGGATTCCGCCCTCCACTGCCTGCGGGAGGTTTATTCTGCGGGGGCGGTCGTTGGGCGGGCTTATTCCGATATCCCTGCCATGGTGCTAAAATATGTGATCGAAAAAGCCGCAGGGATGTCCTTGATGCAATATATTCAAAGCGGCATCCTGGCCCCTGCAGGCATGGAAAATACCTTCGCCCAGGTGCCAGCGAACCGCCTCTCTTCTTGTTTGCTCTACGGCCCAGAATATCGAATTGAAAAAGAAAATTGGATTTGCAGAGATGATATTCAGCGTGGAATTCCCCATGATCCCAAGGCTGCAGTGTTGCAGGGGAATACAGATGACCTTTGCGGGCATGCCGGACTTTTCTCCACCCTGGAAGATATGCATAAATTGGCAAAGGCTCTGCTTTCAGAAAAAATCATTTCCCGCAACAGCCTGCATTGCATGGTCGTGAACCGAACCGGACGACAACGTCTCGACGGCAGCCATACCCAGTATCTGGGGTATTGCTGTTATCGAAAGCACCCAGATCAATATTTCTCAGAAATCCCTGCCGCTATGTCGGAGGAAGCTTTTGGCATCGGTGGCTTTACGGGGAATCACTTCAGCGTGGATCCCGTTACCGGACGATATACCATCTTCCTGGGCAATCGGGTTCAAAATCGCCTGACCGTGCTGATTCCCTCGCCTGGCAAAAAGTTGGAAGATTACGGACTCCAGCCGGACGGGTTAGGCGAAATTCGCTGGAAGGATGGTACGCTCCACCCCTCCTCCGTCAACTATGTCCACCAGAAGGATCAGCACCTGCATGCCGTCATCGATCAGATTCTTTCAGATTCCTTCTGATGGCAGTTCTGTATAATATCTACTCGCTTTCTTCTGGCCTACAAGTTTCCATCCCTCGCTCTGCGGGGGAGTTTTCATTATTGGGCCAACTTTTGTTAGCACTCTTTTACGGTGAGTGCTAAATTTTTCTTGCTTTTCGTTTCTCCTGGTGTTACAATACACTTTGGAACAGATTTTTCGCCCCTATGGGGCTGACTTAGGAGGTTGATTTTCATGGCGATTCAAAAGGAAAACGGCAGCGTCTCCATCGACGCGCAAAATATTATGCCGGTCATCAAGCGGTGGCTGTATTCCGATAAGGATATCTTCCTGCGGGAGACGGTGTCCAACGCCTGCGACGCAATTACCAAATTCCGCATGCTCCATCCCGACTCCGAGGAAGAGATGCAGGTCATGGTCACGGTGGATAAGGAAAAGAAGCTGATCCGCATCTCTGATACCGGGATCGGCATGACCGACGAGGAAGTGAAGAAGTATATCAATCAGGTGGCCTTCTCCGGCGCTACGGAGTTCATGAAGCAGTTTGAGGAAGGGGAAGCCAAGGACAAGGGGGACATCATCGGGCATTTCGGCCTGGGGTTCTATTCCGTGTTCATGGTTTCTGAAAAGGTGGAGATCGAAACTCTCTCCAGCCAGGAGGGTGCGGAGCCGGTGCACTGGGTGTCTGAAGACGGCATGGGCTTCGAGATTTCAGAAGGAACTCGGAAATCCCACGGAACGGACATTATCCTGCACGTCACCGAAGAGGAAAAGGAATTCTTGGATCAGTGGAAGGTGCGGGAGATTCTAAAGCGCTATTGCGGCTTCATGGCCTATCCCATCTTCCTGGAGGACGCCAACGCCAAGCCCGTGGAGCGGGACGTGCCCGTGGGCGATGAAAAGAACGAGGATGGCACCCCCAAGACGGAAAAGATTCTGGAAATGCCCAAGCCAGAAAAGATCAACGATACCGAGCCCCTCTGGCTGCGGAAGCCCAGCGATTGCAAGGACGAGGAATATAAGGAATTCTATCATCGGGTGTTCATGGACTATGATGATCCCTTGTTCTGGATCCATTTGAACGTGGATTATCCCTTCAACCTGAAGGGCATCCTGTTCTTCCCGAAGCTGAAGAACGATTTCGGTACCCACGAGGGCGAGATCAAGCTCTTCGCCGGCCAGGTCTTCGTCGCCGATAACATCAAGGAGGTCATTCCTGAATTCCTGATGCTGCTGAAGGGCGTCATCGATTGCCCCGATCTGCCCCTGAATGTCAGCCGTTCCTTCCTGCAGAACGACGGCTACGTAAAGAAGATTTCCTCCCACATTACCAAGAAGGTGGCTGATAAGCTGAATTCCCTGATGAACACCGAGCGGGAGACCTACGAGGGCTATTGGGATGACATCGCCCCCTTCGTCAAGTATGGCTGCATCAAGGAGGAGAAGTTCTTCGACCAGGTGAAGGGTTCCCTGCTGCTGAAGAAGACCGACGGGAAGTATGTCACCATCGAGGAGTACAAAGCTGCCAACTTCGACAAAACGGAAAAGAAGATCTATTACACCAATGATGAAAAGCGCCAGGCGGCCTCCGTCAAGCTCTATACCGACCGGGGCATTGACGTGGCCATCATGAACACCATCATCGACGGCAACTTCATGTCCTTCCTGGAATACTCCGGCAAGGAGGAGGATCGGGTCACCTTCGCCCGGGTGGACGCGGATATCGACGGCCTGAAGGAGGAATCCGAGGAGGGCAAGGATCTGGATCCCGAGAAGCTGCAAACCCTGTTCCGGGGCGCCCTGGGCCAGGAGGAGCTGGAAGTAAAGCTGGAGTCTCTGGGCGACCCGGAGATGACCGCCATGGTCACCGAGGATGAGCAGATGCGCCGCTATAAAGAGATGAGCCGCCTCTATGGCGAGCGCTTCCCCCTGCCGGATCGCTTCACCCTGGTGCTGAACCGCCGGAATGAAACCGTACAAGCCCTGGCGGGTCGGGATCCTGAGGATGAAACCACGAAGCTGCTCTGCGCTCAGGTATATGACCTGGCCCGCATGGCTGCCCAGCCCCTGGAGGCGGAAGAAATTACAGCCTTCCTGGAGCGTAGCCGCAAGCTGCTGAGCATGGTCGTCAAGGCGTAAGCCACCGGCCGGCTGAGGCTCAGCGAAGGTCTTCGAATAAGCAGTTCTATTTTCACTACATCTTACGCTCTCCCCTTCGGGGAGAGCGCTTTCAAATGACGAAGGGCTTACCCGCAATGTGGTAAGCCCTTCGCTATGTATATGAGGGAAATGCTGATTTTATAAGGATTTTCTCGCTCCCCCGCTCCGCGGGAGAGCTTGCATCTGCGCTTTCTTCGATCAAATATCTTCGTCGTCCAGGTCCACTTCCAGCAGGGCCAGATCGTCCTCCTCTTCCTCCTGCTGCTGCGCGATGGCTGCGGCGTCCTCCGCGGTCGGTTCCTGCTTGGCGAAGAGCTCCGCCCGCAGCTTCTGATCGATCTCGGCGGTGAGCTCCGGATGATCCTTCAGATAGAGTCGGGCGTTATCCCGCCCTTGGGCCAGCCGCAGATCGCCATAGCTGAAGAAGGCGCCGCTCTTGTGGATAATATCCTTTTCCACCGCCATGTCAAGCAGCGTCCCCTCCGTGCTGATGCCCTCGCCATAGATGATATCAAATTCCGCCAGGCGGAAGGGCGGGGCCACCTTGTTCTTCACCACCTTGACCTTGGTGCGGTTCCCGATGATCTCAGATCCGTTCTTCAGCGGCTCGCCCTTGCGGACATCCAGCCGCACGGAGGAATAGAACTTCAGGGCCCGGCCGCCAGGAGTCGTCTCCGGGTTGCCGTACATGACGCCCACCTTTTCCCGCAGCTGGTTGATAAATACAGCGACGCAGCCCGTCTTGTTAATCACGCCGGTCAGTTTCCGCAGCGCCTGGCTCATGAGCCGGGCCTGGAGGCCCACAAAGGAATCTCCCATCTCGCCATCGATCTCCGCCTTTGGCACCAGGGCCGCCACAGAGTCGATGACCACCACGTCCAGCGCGCCGGAGCGAACCAGGGCCTCCGCGATCTCCAGGGCCTGCTCGCCGGTATCCGGCTGGGAAACGTAGAGCTCCTCAATATTCACGCCCAGCTTTTTCGCGTACAGGGGATCCAGGGCATGCTCCGCGTCCACAAAGGCGGCGATACCCCCGGCCTTTTGGGCTTCCGCCACGATATGCAGGGCCACCGTGGTCTTACCGGAGGATTCCGGCCCGTAGATTTCCACAATGCGGCCCCGGGGAATCCCTCCCACGCCCAGCGCCGCGTCCAGCGTCAGGCACCCTGTGGGGATCACGGGGATATCACGATTCACCGAATCAGCGCCCAGCTTCATCACCGAGCCCTTGCCAAACTGCTTGTCCAGATCGGCCAAAGCATGCTCCAGGGCTTTTAACTTCTCTTCCTGCACATCCGTCGTTACGATCGATTTTTCTGGCTTCGCCGCTTTCTTCGCTGCCATCGTTTACTCCCTCGCTTTCAAATCATACGCCTATGGGCGTTCCGTTACTGACAAATCTATCTTAACAGATTTCTTTCTCCTTTTCAAGAGTAAAACACAAAATTATTTACTCGAAGCACAAAATTAATGTGCAAACAATACAGAATGTGCTATGCAACTCTCTTGCACAGACTTCCTGGGTGTGGTATATTTTCTGCGAAGAACGGGGAACGATAGATGACCAACGGATGTTATATCAATAGACATAGAGCTGGTTTGCTGGAGGATGGAGTTCATGATGACAGAACGGACGCTGCGGGTGCTGGAATTCCCGCGGATTCGGGAGATGCTGGCGGAGGGGGCCCTGACGGCCATCGGCGCGGAGAAGTGCCGGGCTTTGGTTCCTTTCGATACTTTCTATGATATTGACCTGGCCCAGCGGGAGACGGAGGAGGCCACCGTGATCCTGCAATACGTGGGGGGCCACCCCTTGACGGAGTTCCCGGACGCCCGGCCGGCGCTGGTGGTCTGCGAAAAGGGAGGCACCTTGAGCCCCGCCATGCTGCTGAGCGTGGCGGCGCTGCTGCGGGCCAGCCGGGCAGCCCGGGATGTGCTGATCACCGACCGGGAAAACACCCCCCTGCTGCGGGGGCGGGCGGAGCTGCTGACAGAGGCCCGGAACGTGGAGCGGGATATCACTGACGCCATACTCAGCGAGGACGAGATCGCCGACCGGGCTTCCTCCGAGCTGATGAACATTCGGCGGCATCTGCGGGGGGCTCAGGATCGAATCAAGGAAAAGCTGAACCAGATGATCCGATCCGCCAATATGCAGAAATATCTGCAGGAGTCCATCATCACCGTTCGCAACGACCGATACGTGATCCCTGTCCGGGCGGAATACCGCGCCCAGGTGCCGGGACTGGTGCATGACCAGAGCACCTCCGGGGCCACCCTGTTCATCGAACCTATGGCGGCGGTGGAGATGGGGAACGAGATTCGGGAATGGGAGATCAAGGAAGCCCGGGAAATCGAGCGGATTTTAGCCAGCCTCAGCGCGGAGGTGGCCCCATACGCGGAGCAGCTGCGGGACAATGTGGAAAGCCTGGGAGAGCTGGATTTCATCTTCGCCAAGGGGCTGCTGAGCCGGCGGCTGTATTGCGTGGCCCCGAAGATGAATGAGAAGGGCTTCCTGCACATCATCCGGGGGCGGCATCCCTTGATCGACCCGGAGAAGGTGGTGCCCAGCAATATTTATCTGGGCTATCCCCCGGAGGAAAAGAAAGGAAATAATCAGGAGAGCAACCCGGAGAAGCGGAAGAGCTGGAAGGCGGAGCAGAAGCAGGCAGCCCAGCAAAGCCCTGAGGGAGAGGCAGGCACCGGGTTCAATACCCTGGTGATCACCGGGCCCAACACCGGCGGCAAGACCGTGACCCTGAAAACCATTGGCCTTCTGACCCTGATGGCCCAGGCGGGGCTGCAGGTGCCTGCGGAGCTGGGGACGGAGCTGGCCATCTTTGAGCAGGTATGGGCGGACATCGGGGATGAGCAGTCCATCGAGCAAAGCCTGAGCACCTTCAGCGGGCACATGACCAATATCGTCAACATCATGCGGGAGGTGACGCCCCGGGATCTGGTGCTGTTTGACGAGCTGGGGGCGGGCACGGACCCCACGGAGGGGGCGGCCCTGGCCCAGAGCATCCTGACCCGGCTGCTGCACATCCGGGTGCGGACGGTGGCCACCACCCATTACAGCGAGCTGAAGGTTTTCGCCCTGACAACGGAGGGGGTGGAGAACGCCAGCGTGGAATTCAATGTGGAGACCTTGCGGCCCACCTATCGGCTGAGCATCGGCGTGCCGGGAAAGAGCAATGCCTTCGAGATCAGCCGGCGGCTGGGGCTGCCGGAGAACCTGATCGACGGGGCGAAGAAGCTGCTGAGTAGCGACGAGGTGCGCTTCGAGGACGTCATCGCCAACGCGGAATATCATCGGCAGATCGCGGAGCGGGAGCGGCAGCTGGCTCAGGAGGCCAGCCGGGAGACCCTCCAGCTGCGGGACGAGGCGGAGAAGCTGCGCCGGGAGATGGAGGAAAAGCGGGAGCAGAGCGTTCGCAAGGCCAAGGAGGAAGCTCGGCGCATCCTGCAGGACGCGAAGCGGGAGAGCGAGAGCATCATCAGCGAGCTCAAGCGGATGAAGAAGGAAGCGGGCTCCGCGGCGGACATCAATGCCCTGAGGCATCAGTTGGATCAGGGCATCGACCAGATGAGCGAGGGCCTGGGAAAGCCCCGGCCAGAGGAGGGGGAAGCCCCGAAGACGGTGCGCCCCGGGGATCAGGTAAAGGTACTGACCTTTGGCACGGAGGCCTCCGTGCTCAGCGAGCCCAACGCGCGGGGCGAGGTGGAGCTGGCCAGCGGGAACATGAAGTTCAAGGCGAAGCTGGCGGATCTGCGGCTGATGAAGGCGGCCCAGCCGAAGGAAAAGACAGTCGTGAAGACGAAGACCGGCGCCATGATCCGGACGGTGCCCATGGAGTGCGATGTGCGGGGCATGAACCTGGAGGAGGCCCTCAGCGCGGTGGAGATCTACCTGGACGAGGCCGTCATGGCGGGGCTGCACGAGGTGAGCGTGATCCATGGGAAGGGCACCGGGGTGCTGAAGAGCGGCATCCGCCAGGATCTGCGGCGGAACAAGCATGTGAAAACCTGCCGCCCCGGCATGTACGGCGAGGGTGAGGACGGCGTTACAGTGGTTACGCTGAAGTAAGGAGAAAATCATGAAAGAAAAACCCTATATCCTGATCGTGGACGACGATCCGAACATCTCCCAGCTGGTGGCTTTGTACCTGGACAAGGAGGGCTACGAGGTGAAGACCGTGGCCCGGGGGGACGACGCGGTGAACGAGTTCAGCCGCCTGCCGCCGGACCTGATGGTGCTGGACGTCATGCTGCCGGGGATGGATGGATACCAGGTGCTGAAAAGCGTAAGGAAGAGCAGCGCTATTCCGGTGATTATGCTGACGGCCCGGGACGAAACCTTCGACAAGGTGCTGGGGCTGGAGCTGGGGGCGGATGATTATATCACCAAGCCCTTCGACGCCAAGGAGCTGGTGGCCCGGGTGAAGGCCGTGCTGCGGCGAACCCAGGGCGGGGAGGAGGAGAAGAAGACGGATCTTTCCTTCCCGGGGCTGACGGTGTCCATCGCGGAATACGCGGTATATTTTGAAGGAAAGCGGCTGGAGATGCCCCCCAAGGAGCTGGAGGTGCTGTATTTCCTGGCGGGATCTCCCAATCAGGTGTTTACCCGGGAGCAGCTGCTGAAGCAGGTGTGGGGCTTTGATTTCTTCGGCGACAGCCGCACGGTGGACGTGCATATCAAGCGGCTGCGGGAGAAGCTGCCGGACAGCGAGAAGTATGGATGGAGCATCCACACCGTCCGGGGTGTGGGGTACAAATTTGAGTTAAACTAAGGAGACGATGGCATTTTGAACAGCCTGTTCGCGCGGATCATGGCGGTGGTGTTGAGCGTGATTCTAGCCATTACCATCTCCATCAGCGTGCTGAGCTATTTCAGCCTGCGGGAGCAGCGAATCTCGGCCCGGCTGGATTATCTGGCGGCGGAGGCGGAGGAGATCGCGTACCTGGCGGCGGATTTGAACAGCGGCAATGGGTATTTCTTTTCCCAGAACACCCGGCAGTATCTGAACCGCATGGCTCAGAAGGTGAACGATGAATTCGGGGCCTATATTGCCGTGGTGGACCGATGGGGAAACGTGATGACCAACATCCAGACGGCCTACAGCGAGGATCCGGACTTTGTGGCCAGCCTCAGCGGTGACGAGATTACGGAGGCCCTGGGCCAGGTGCTGGCGGGGGAGAACATCCGGGTTCGCAGCATGGCGGGGTCGGACCCCACCTTCACCGTGGGGGTGCCCTTTACCCAATATGAAACGGTGACGGGGGCCGTGTTTATCCAGACCAAGGCTCAGCGGATTCAGAGCGGCATGGAGGATTTGCTGTGGCAGGTGGTGGCCATTGCCCTGGCCGCCGCGGCCCTGGGGGCGGTGGCGGTGGGGGTCATCGTCCGTTCCATCATGCGCCCCCTGGGGGAGATCAGCGAGGCGGCCCACGCCATGGGGGAAGGGGACTTCAGCCGGAGGCTGGATGAAACCCGGGGGGACCGGGAGCTGCGGCAGCTGGCCCGGACCTTCAACGGCATGAGCGATAAGCTGGCGGACGTGGAAAATGGCCGGCGGGAATTCGTGGCCAACGTGAGCCATGAGCTGCGCAGCCCCATCACCAGCATCAAGGGCTTTGCCGAGGGCATGGCGGACGGAGTGATTCCGGCGGAGGAGCATCCCAAATATCTGCGCCTGGTGGCGGAGGAAAGCAATCGGCTGAGCCGCCTGGTGGGGGATCTTTTGCAGCTGAGCCGCCTGGAGCGGGAGGACGCCACCCTGGAGATGACGGAATTCGACATGGACGAGATGCTGCGCCGGGCCATCATCCGGCGGATGAACGACCTGGACCAGAAGCGGATCGACGTGGAGTGCGATTTCCGGGTGGATCCCTGCCTGGTGGAGGCGGATGCGGAGCGCATCGAGCAGGTGGTGATTAACCTGCTGGACAACGCCATCAAATTCACCGGGGAAGAGGGGAAGATCACCCTGACCACGGAGAAACAAGGGGATCAGGCGCTGATCACTGTATGGGATAATGGCATCAGCATTCCGGAGGAGGACCGGGGACGGGTGTTCGAGCGATTCTTCACGGCGGATCGGGCTCACACCTCCGGCAAGGGCACGGGCCTGGGGCTGAGCATCTGCCAGCGAATCTTGGAGATGCACGGCCAGGAGATTCGCCTGCTGGACCCGGAGGAGGGCACGGCCTTCCGGTTCACCCTGGCGGCGAAATAGGAAAACCACTTTTTCGTTTGTTTCGCGCGGGAGGGAAGCGGCTCGTCGCGTGACGGAATGGGAAGAATAGAAAAGAAATCAACTGACAAATCAGGTTGCTTGTGGTATACTGCCCCTTGGAGAGGAAGGGAGAACGGGACGGAAGGAGGAAGCCGAGCACATGTTGAACAGACAGATTTTTCTGACGGGGATGCCGGGCAGCGGCAAGAGCGCCCTGGGCCGCCGGGCGGCCAAAGAGGTCGGGACGCCCTTTATCGACCTGGACAGCTGGATTGAGGAACGGGCGGGGATTTCCATTCCCGAGATCTTCGAGAAATACGGCGAGGCCGGCTTCCGAAGGATGGAGACCGGGGCCCTGACCTTTCTGACCCGGACGCCTCCGGGAATTATCGCCCTGGGCGGTGGCGCGGCCATGAACGAGGTGAATCGGAAGATCATGCGGAATTACGGCAGTGTCCTGCTGATCGACCGGCCGGTGGAGCGGATTTTGACGGACCTGGACGCGGAGAACCGGCCCCTGCTGAAGGAGGATCCGGAGGGGAAGCTGCGGGAGCTCTATGATCAGCGGATGCCCACCTATCGCCAGCTGGCGGATGTGACCATTCGGAACGATGGGGAGTTCCAGGCGACGCTGAATCTGCTGGTCCGGGTGCTGAAGGAAAGATATCACGCCTGATGCATGCGCGCGGGAGTTCCACTCCGGGGCACGCTTTCGCTCCGTTCCAGACGTAGCGGCACAAAGCGGCTGCCTTCGCGCGCAAGGAATCGCACGCGCACCGCGCGCGGCAGCGCTCGCCACCCGCTAAGTGCCGACGTCTTCCAAGGGCCCCGGAGTGAAACATCCCTTCGCAGAAAGAGAACATTATCGAGGAATGAAAAGGGTACAAGCATGAGCTATCAATTTGAACTGGTGGGAAAGATCGGATCTATGGCCTTGATTCGGCCGGAGGATCACGACATGAACTACAATATTTTCTCCCGTCTGGGGGCGGAGCTGCGGCCGGGGATGATCTGGGTCACCAGCGGCGCCACGGAAATCGGCCGGTTGGATTATCTGAAGCGGACGGGCTGCGAGCTCTGTGGCGATCCGGAGCAGGACAAGGCGGATTATGCAGCTCAGGGGCAGGCCATTCTGATGCAGACCTATCGGCAGTTTGTGCCCCCGGAATACGGCATTCGTCAGATCCTGGTGGAGCACACCCATTTCAACGATCCGGAGAAACGGGAGCATATCCGCACCCTGCTGGAGCGGGCTGCCCGGCAGAAAACCATTCCCATCGTGAACTACAACGACCCCGTGTCCGACGAGGAGAACCGGAAAATGGAGCTGGCGGCCCGGCGGATGGCAGGGGCGGAGGTTCATGAGTGCGTGGATAACGATGAGACCGCCGCGGTTATTGCTAATTTGGTGCATGCGAAAACCTTGGTGCTGATGACCTCCACGGAGGGGATCTATCGAGCGCCCGGGGATCCAGAGACCCTGGTGCGGGATGTCATGGGCCGGGATGTGGAGGAGCTGAAGCAGCAGATCCGCACCCTGCAGGAAAGCTGCGTCGGCGTCAGCCGGGCGGGGGCCAACGGGGCCCGGGCCAAGCTGGAATACGCCCTGCAGAGCGCCAAGAACGGCACCACCGTCATCATCGGCCATGCCCGCCATCGGATTTCGGACCTGGTGGAGGGACGGGTTCCCTGCACGCGAATCGGCATCCAGTAGGAATAACGAGATCATCGGCGAGGCTAGCAGCTCCATCCGGGATAACAAACAGCGAAAGCCTTGCTGGAAGGAGGAGCGCATTGCTGCGTTTGAAGCTCATTCTGCTAGCACATGATCGAAAAAGAGAATTTATCCGGGAAAAGGACGGAAAAACATCGAAGCCATAAAGAGAACCTAT
The DNA here is from genome assembly GCA_017464305.1 of Clostridia bacterium. Lineage (GTDB taxonomy): Bacteria > Bacillota > Clostridia > Christensenellales > Aristaeellaceae > Aristaeella. Next base: position 73,282 of record JAFUDS010000004.1, read on the forward strand.
GGTAAGTCATAGGTTTTTTCTTTTGGACAGGGGATAAACGATGTGTTATCTTATGACTCGTTCCGGGAGAAAGCGGGAAAGGGGGAGGATTCATGAAGCGGATACACGATCTGCGGATGCGCGACACCATGGAGATGTGGATGGGCATGTCCTCTTCTTTGCGGCGTGTTTTTCCGGGATAGGGGTGATCGCATGTTCCGGCAGCCGCGGAGGCCGCCGGTTTTTTTGTGAAAGGGATGGAGGAAAACGATGGCGGATGAGGCAATGATCTCACTGCGGGGGGTGGCAAAGAACTTTGGCGGCGGCGGCCAGGAAATTCACGCCGTACAGGAGGTGACGCTGGACATCCAGCGGGGGGAAATCTTTGGCATTGTGGGCTTCTCCGGCGCGGGGAAATCCACGCTGGTGCGCTGCATGAATCTGCTGGAGGTTCCGACCAAGGGTCAGGTTTTCGTAGACGGCGTGGAGCTGACGGGGCTCAGCAAGAAGGAGCTGAACGGGCAGCGGAAGAAGATCGGCATGATCTTCCAGCAGTTTAACCTCTTCGCCAGCCGCACGGTGCTGGAGAACGTGGCCTTCCCCCTGAAGCATTCGGGGCTGAGCAAGGAGCAGATTCGGGAAAAGGCGGCGCGGCTGCTGGATTTCGTGGAGCTGGGGGAAAAGAAGGACGCCTATCCCTCCCAGCTCTCCGGCGGGCAGAAGCAGCGGGTGGCCATCGCCCGGGCTCTGGCCAGCGACCCGAAGGTGCTGCTGTGCGACGAGGCGACCTCCGCCTTGGATCCGCAGACGACCCATTCCATCCTGCAGCTGCTGAAAAAGCTGAACCAGGAATTGGGGATCACTATCGTGGTCATTACCCACCAGATGCAGGTGGTGAAGGAGATTTGCCAGCGGGTGGCGCTGATGGAAGCCGGCCGAGTGGTGGAGCAGGGCTGGGTATACGACATCTTCGCCCAACCCCAGCAGGAGATTACCAAGGATTTCGTCGCCTCGGCGGATAATTCAAACCAGCTGAGCGAGGTGCTGGCGGAGACCAGCGTGCGGGAAAGCCTGGGGCAGGGCGCTCGGGTGTTCCGGTTCCGCTTTCTGCACACCAGCGGCGGCAAGGCCCTGGTGAGCCAGATTTCCCGGGAATTCGGCATCGACCTGAACATCATCCACGGCAATCTGGAAATGATCGACGGCCGCTTCCTGGGGGTGCTGATCCTGCTGGCCCAAGGGGATAAACAGGCGGTGGATGACGCCCTGGCCTATGCCAGAGCGCAAGGCGTGAATGTGGAGGAGCTGCGGGGATGAACGAAATACTGACAAACCTTTTCCCCTATGTGATGAAGAAGCCGGAGCAGCTGTGGAAAAGCCTGAGCGAAACGCTGCAGATGACCCTGTGGAGCGGCAGCATCATGTTCGTCCTGGGGCTGGCCCTGGGGCTGCTGCTGACGGTGACCCGGGAGGGAGGCATCCTGGAAAACAAGGGGGTCTACCAGGTGTTGGACAAGGTGATTAACATCTTCCGCTCCATTCCCTTCGTCATCCTGATCGCCCTGCTGATGAATTTGACCAAATGGATCATGGGCACCCGCATTGGGGTACGGGGCGTGATCGTGCCCCTGGTGTTTGGATCGGTGCCCTTCTTCGCCCGGCAGGTGGACGCTGCCCTGGCGGGGGTGGATAAGGGGTTGGTAGAAGCGGCCCAGGCCATGGGTACCAGCTCCCTGGGCATCATCTTCCGGGTTTATCTGCGGGAAGGGGCGCCGGCCATCGCCCGGGGAACTACCATTACTCTGATCAACCTGGTCGGGCTCACGGCCATGTCCGGCTATGTAGGGGCCGGCGGCCTGGGGGACTATGCCATTACCTATGGCTATAACTACAACCGGATCGATATCGTCTGGGCGGCGGTCATCGTGACGGTGCTGCTGGTGTCCATCATTCAGGCCATCGGTTCCCTGGTGGCCCGGAAGACCACCCACTAATCGGGAAAATCCCGTGCCCGGTCTCCTGTTCCGATCGATCCGGACCTTCGGCGGAGGAGGCAGCGCGGGTTTCCATCATAGAGGCGAACAATATAAAAAAGGGAAATTAAAGGAGGAAAACAAAATGAAGAAGATCGCGATTTTGGCTCTGGCCTTGGTGCTGGCCCTGGTGCCCACCCTGACGCTGGCGGATGAGACGGTGCGCCTGGGCGTGACTGGCGCTTTCTACGAGGATCTGTGGCAGCCGGCCATTGACAAGCTGGCGGAGGAAGGCATCAAGGTGGAACTGGTCCAGTTCAGCGATTTCTCCCTGCCCAACAACGCCCTGAACGGCGGTGAGTTGGAAGTCAACGCCTTCCAGCATCATGCCTACTTCAATAACGACACCACCACCAACGGATATGATCTGCAGGTGCTGGCGGATACCTTTGTCATTACCATGAATCTGTATTCCGCCAAGTATCCCACCGTGGAAGAGCTGCAGGCCAAGGTAGCCGCCGGGGAAGCGGTCAACGTGGTGATCCCCAACGACGCCACCAACCAGGGCCGGGCGCTGCTGGTGCTGAAGGACGCGGGCATCATCGATCTGACGGATGATTATGAAGGCACCCCCAACACGGAGAACGTGGTGCAGGTGGAAGGCGGCAAGGTGGAGCTGACGCCCGTCAACGCGGCCCAGACCTACCAGTTCCTGGAGGATTCCGACGCGGCGGTCATCAACGGCAACTATGCCGCCAGCTATGGTGTGGATCCTGCCAGCGCTATTTTCCAAGAGAATGTGGACCTGTCCGACGAGCGGTTCATCTGCCTGATCGCCGTCCGGACCGCGGACATCGACAATCCCACCTATCAGCGCGTTGCGGAGGTGTTCCGCAGCGATGTGACCACCCAGGTCGTGAAGGAAAAGTTTGATGGGTTCTTCTATCTGACGTGGGACAACGAGTGATGACCCGCAGTGCGGGAAATTTCATCACTCGTTGTCTCAACCGAAAAGGAGCAAGCTGCCCAGTGGGCAGTTGCGACTGTTGAGGTTGCGGAAAGGCGAGTGATGACCCGCTGTGCGGGAAATTTCATCACTCGTTGTCTCAACCGAAAAGGAGCAAGCTGCTCAGTGGGCAGTTGCGACTATTGAGGTTGCGGAAGGACGAGTGATGACCCGTCATTAGGATAAAATTTCAAAGCCGGGGAGAGATATGCTCTTCCCGGCTAAATCCATGAAGAAAGAGCGTGAAAAAGCATGAGTTTGGTGAATCAGCTGCGGGAAATCATCGGAGAGGCCGCCCGGGTGCTGCCGGGAGAGGAAATCGAGGAACAGTATTTGACGGACACCCTGGGCCGGTTGAAGGGGGAAGCGGACGCGCTGGTGTTCGCCCTGAGCACGGAGGAAGTTTCCCGGGTCATGAAATTTGCCCATGAAAACGGCATCCCGGTGACGCCCCGGGGGGCAGGGACCAATCTGGTGGGCTCCACCGTGCCCACCCGGCGGGGGATCATTCTGGATCTGAGCCGGATGAACCGCATTCTGGAGGTGGACGAGGAAACCTTTACCGCTGTGGTGGAGCCCGGCGTCATCCTGCAGGAATTCCAGGCCTATGTGGAAAGCCTGGGGCTGTTTTATCCTCCGGATCCCGGTGAGAAAACCGCCAGCATCGGTGGAAACATCGCCACCAACGCTGGGGGCATGCGGGCGGTGAAATACGGCGTGACCCGGGATTATGTCCGGGGGCTGGAGGTGGTGCTGGCGGATGGCACCGTCATCACCAGCGGCAGCAAGAACGTGAAGGACGCCTCCGGTCTGCAGCTGCGCCAGCTGTTCGTTGGATCGGAGGGAACCCTGTGCGTCATCACCAAATGCATCCTGCGGCTGGTGCCCAAGCCGGAAAAAAGTCTCAGTGTGTTCCTGGCCTATCCGGACCTGAAGAGCGGCATTCAGTCCGTTCATGCCATCATCAAAGCCAACGCGGGCCCCACGGCCATTGAGTTCATCGAGCGCAGCGTGGTGGAGCTGGGAGAAAAGTTCACCGGCGGCACCTTCCCCTGCCCGGAAGCGAAGGCGTACATCCTGCTGACCTTCGACGGCAATGCGGAGCAGGTTCAGCAAAACGCCCAGCGGATTCAGTCTGTGGCGGAAAAGACCGGCGCCATGGCCTATATCCCCCTGACCGACCCGGCCCAGGCGGCGGAGATCTGGAAGGTGCGGGGCTGTTTCGTCAAGGCGGTGGAGGCGGTCAGCGAGCAGGAGCCGGTGGATCTGGTGGTGCCCATCAACCAGACCGCGGCCTACATCGACTATGTCCACCAGGTGGAAGCGGAAACCGGCATGCATATGATCGCCTTCGGCCATGCCGGGGACGGAAACGTGCATCTGTGCATCATCCGGGGGGATCGGGACGAGGAAACCTGGAAGACGGAGCTGAACGAGGTCATGCATCTGCTGTATCGCCGGGCTCATGAGCTGGGCGGGCTCACCAGCGGGGAGCATGGCGTGGGCATCGCCAAGCAGCCCTATTTCTTCCGGAATGCGGATCCCCTGCTGCTGCAGACCATGCGGTCCATCAAGGACGCCCTGGATCCGGACCATATTCTGAACGATCATATTTCCTATTTGAAGTGAGGAGCGCGGCATGAAAAATTTATCTTCCCGAACCGCTGGATTTACGGATTCCGTCATTCGCCGGATGACCCGGGTTTCCTTGCAATACGGCGCGGTGAACCTGTCCCAGGGCTTTCCGGACTTTGACCCGCCCCAGGAGCTGCTGAAGGTGCTGCGGGAGCAGGCGCTGCCCCATCAATATGCCATCACCTGGGGCGCGAAGAATTTTCGGGAGGCCCTAGCGGCAAAACAGAAGCACTTTACCGGACTGGACATCAATCCGGAAACGGAGATCGTGGTCACCTGCGGATCCACGGAAGCCATGATGGCCGCCATGATGACGGTCTGCGACCCGGGGGATAAGGTCATCGTCTTCTCCCCCTTCTATGAAAACTACGGGGCGGACGCCATCCTCAGCGGGGCGGAGCCCATCTACGTGCCGCTAGTGCCGCCGGAATTCAATTTCGACCCCGAACTGCTGGAGGATGCCTTCCGCCAGGGGGCCAAGGCGCTGATTCTGTGCAATCCCTCCAACCCCTGCGGCAAGGTGTTCACCCGGCCGGAGCTGGAGATCATTGCCAGCTTGGCGAAGAAATATGACGCCTATGTTATTACGGACGAGGTCTATGAGCACATCGTGTACGCGCCCCATGAGCATATCTATTTTTCCACCCTGCCGGGGATGTTTGAGCGGACCATCAGCTGTTCCTCCCTCAGCAAGACCTATTCCATCACCGGGTGGCGGCTGGGATACATTATCGCCCCGGCGGAAATTGTGGACACGGCCCGGAAGGTGCATGACTTCCTGACCGTGGGCGCGGCGGCCCCTCTGCAGGAGGCCGCGGTGGTGGGGCTGCAGCTGGGCGACGAGTATTATCGGGAGCTGGCGGCTCTGTACACCCGGAAGCGGGAGCTGATGCTGAACGGCCTTCGCAGCCTGGGCATCGCCCATACGGAGCCCCAGGGGGCCTATTACCTGATGCTGGACATCAGCGAATACGGTTATGAGGATGATTATCTTTTCTGTGAGGATCTGGCCCGGGTGGTGGGCGTCGGTGCGGTGCCGGGGTCCAGCTTCTTCCGGGAGCCGGTGAATCATCTGATTCGGCTACATTTCGCCAAGAAGGAAGAAACCCTGACGGAGGCTTTGAACCGGCTGGAAAACATCGGGAAGCTGAAGAAATAATCAGCGAGGCCGGCAGGAATTCCCCTGGGGAAGGGAGAATATACCAGGGAGAAAACTACGCGGGAGGATGGATCCATGACGAAGACCATCGAGATCAAGGGAATGATGTGCGCCCACTGCGAGGCCCATGTGAAGAAGGCCCTGGAGGCCATCGACGGCGTGACCAGTGCGGTCACCAGCCACGAGAAGGGCAACGCCGTGCTGGAGCTGACCAAGGAGGTGCCGGCGGAAGCCCTGCGCCAGGCGGTGGAAGAGGCCGGATACGAGCTGGTCGGATAAATTCGACGGAGGAAAAGAGGAGCGGGAAGCTCCTTTTTTCCGTTTTGGCGGGTCGGGGAGCATTTTGCCCGGGGGGAAAATCTTGACAACGCAAGGGCTGGAAACCTATAATATACTGTATTTTTGTGTGAACGCGAGGTGGGAAGGATGAAGAAAGCGTTAATCAGCGTCACGGGGCTGGACGCCACGGGGATCATCGCCCGGGTGGCGACGAAGCTCAGCGAATTGAATGTCAACATTCTGGACATCAGCCAGACCATTCTGGGGGGCTATTTCACGATGATGATGATCGTGGATCTCAGCGGCGCGCCGGTGGATTTTGACGAAATTAACAAAGCGCTGCAGCCCATTCGGGAAGAGCTGAAAATGGAAATTCACATGCAGCGGATGGACATTTTTGACGCCATGCATCGGATTTGAGGACAGGAGATTCTGCATGATAGAGACAGGTGAAATTCTGCAAACCCTCCGCATGATTCAGGAGGAGCATTTTGACGTCCGGACCATTACCCTGGGCATCAATCTGCTGGATTGTTCCGATCGGGATCCCCAGGTCTGCGCCCAGCGGGTGTATGACAAGATCTGCGCCGTGGCCCGAAATCTGGTGCCCACGGGGGAACGCATCGAGGCGGAATTTGGCATTCCCATTGTGAACAAGCGGATCAGCGTCACGCCGGTGAGCCTGATCTGTCAGGGGGATCCCCGGCTCATCGCCCAGGCCCTGGACCGGGCGGCGAAGGAGATGGGGGTCAATTTCCTGGGCGGATACAGCGCCCTGATGCACAAGGGCGCGACCCAGGCGGACGAACGGCTGCTCAGCTCCATTCCGGAGGTGCTCAGCGAGACGGAGCGTCTCTGCTCCAGCGTCAACGTGGCTTCCACTCGGGCGGGCATCAACATGAATGCCGTGCGGGAGATGGGGGAGATCATCAAAGCCACGGCGGAAAAAACGGCGAACAGCGACGGGCTGGGCTGTGCGAAGCTGGTGGTTTTCGCCAACGCGGTGGAGGATAACCCCTTCATGGCGGGCGCCTTCTGCGGCGTGGGGGAGCCGGAATGCGCCATCAACGTCGGGGTCAGCGGCCCCGGCGTGGTCAAGCGGGCCCTGGAGGAGGTCAAGGGGCAGCCCTTCGACGTGGTGGCGGAGACAGTGAAGCGTACCGCCTTCAAGATCACCCGGGTGGGCCAGCTGGTGGCCCGGGAGGCCAGCCAGCGGATGAATATTCCCTTTGGCATCGTGGACCTGAGCTTGGCGCCCACCCCGGCCCGGGGGGATTCCGTGGCCCATATCCTGGAGGAGATGGGGCTGGAAAGCACTGGCGCGCCGGGCACCACGGCGGCTCTGGCCCTGCTGAACGATGCGGTGAAGAAGGGCGGCGTCATGGCCAGCAACCATGTGGGCGGACTCAGCGGCGCCTTTATCCCCGTCAGCGAGGATATCGGCATGATCGAGGCGGCGGCCAAGGGGGCGCTGACCCTGGAAAAGCTGGAGGCCATGACCTGCGTTTGCTCCGTGGGGCTGGATATGATCGCCATCCCCGGGGATACCTCCGCGGCGGCCATCAGCGGGATCATCGCGGACGAGGCGGCCATCGGCATGGTGAACAACAAGACCACCGCGGTGCGGATCATTCCTGCCGTGGGTAAACAGGCCGGGGACCAGGTGGAGTTCGGCGGGCTGCTGGGCTTTGCCCCGGTGATGCCGGTCAACACCTATGGGAATGAAGCCTTCATTGCCCGGGGAGGAAGAATTCCGGCCCCGCTGCATTCCCTGCGGAATTAATCAGAAATCACGAAAAGCCTTCTCCCAAAAGGGGAGGGAAAATATACAGGAGCAACATGAGCAATTTTGTAGACCAGGTGAAGATTACGGCGAAGGCAGGCAACGGGGGCAACGGCTCCGCCTCCTTCCACCGGGAAAAATATGTGCAAAACGGCGGGCCCGACGGCGGCGACGGCGGCCGGGGCGGCGACGTGCTGTTGTACGCGGATGAGAATATGCATACCCTGTTGGACTTCCGCTTCCGCAGCAAATACACGGCGGAAAACGGGGGCGACGGCCTGGGCAACCTGCGCACGGGCAAGAACGGGGAAGACCTGGTGATCAAGGTCCCCGTGGGAACCATCGTCCGGGAGGACAGCACCGGCCGGGTCATGGCGGACATGGACCAGGCGGGGGAAACCCGGGTGCTGCTGAAGGGCGGCCGGGGCGGATGGGGTAATCGGCATTTCGCCACCCCGACCCGTCAGGCGCCGAATTTTGCCAAGCCCGGCACGAAGACGGAGATCTTTACCCTGCGGCTGGAGCTAAAGACCATTGCGGACGTGGGCCTGGTGGGCTATCCCAACGTAGGCAAGAGCTCCATCCTTTCCGTGGTCACCAGCGCGAAGCCCAAGGTGGGGAATTATCATTTCACCACCCTGACGCCGAATCTGGGCATCGTGCGGAAATACGGCCAGGATATCGTGCTGGCGGATATTCCCGGGCTGATTGAAGGCGCGGCGGAGGGCGCCGGGCTGGGACATGATTTTCTGCGCCATGTGGAGCGGACCCGCTTGCTGATGCACGTCATCGACGTCAGCGGCAGCGAGGGGCGGGATCCGCTGGACGATCTGGACCAGATCAACACGGAGCTGGAGAACTATGGTGAGCTGAGCCAGAAGCCTCAGATCATTGTCTGCAACAAGATGGATCTGCCGGGAGCGGAGGAGAATCTGGCCCGGGTACAGGCTCTGGCCAAGGGCATGGATACGCCGGTTTTCGCCGTCAGCGCCGCCACCCATCAGGGGTTCGACCAGCTGATGGAGGCCGCGGCTAAAATGCTGGAGGATCTGCCGCCCATCCTGCACTATCAGGAGGAGGAAGCGCCCCTGCCGGAGAAGAAGCAGGAGGACGATTTCCGGGTGGTGTTCGACGGCGCTACCTACATGGTGGAAGGCCCGGGCATGGAGCGGCTGCTGGATAGCGTGAATTTTGACGATCTGGAGAGCCTGAACTGGTTCCACCGGACCCTGCGCCGCTGGGGCGTCATCGACGCGCTGCGGGAGGCGGGGGCCGGGGAAGGCGCCACCGTGGCCATCGGAGAAATGGAATTTGACTTTGTGGAGTGAGGACGAAGATGACTGGAAAGCAAAGAGCCCAGCTGCGGGCCATGGCAAACACGCTGGAGACCATCCTGTACATCGGGAAGGATGGCATTGGAGAAAACACCATCCGGGAGACGGAGGACGCCCTGGAGGCCCGGGAGCTGATCAAGGGCTGCGTGCAGCAGGAATGCCCCCTGGACGCCCGGGAGGCGCTGCAGGAGCTGTGCGAAAAGACCCACGCGGAGCCGATTCAGCATATCGGTCGGCGCTTCGTGCTGTACCGGCCCAGCCGGAAGAACCCAAAAATTGTGATCGAATAAGAAAGAGCGTGAGCGAATGAGCATGCCTCATATCAGAGATTATCAGGGCCAGCGGATTCACCTCATTGGCATCGGGGGCAGCAGCATGAGCGGCCTGGCGGAGATGCTGATGGACCAGGGATACCAGGTGTCCGGCAGCGACCGGGACGAGGGGTATCTGATTCAGAACGTGCGGGAGAAGGGGGCCCAGGTTTCCATCGGCCATCGGGCGGAGAACGTCCATGGCGCGGCGCTGGTGTGCTACAGCGCGGCCATCCATCCGGACAATCCGGAGCGACAGGAGGCGGACCGGTTGGGCATTCCCAGCCTGGAGCGGGCCTATCTGCTGGGGCAGCTGATGGAGGGCTTTGACAAGGCGGTGGGCATCTGCGGCGCCCACGGCAAAACCACCGTGACCTCCCTGCTGAGTGAAATGCTGCTGGAGCATGGTATGGATCCCAGCATCCACATCGGCGGCCGGCTGGATGCCATCGGCGGCAGCACCCGGGTGGGCCACAGCGACATTTTTGTGGCGGAGGCCTGCGAGTTCAATCGCAGCTTTCTGCGGATGAACCCGACGGTGGCCGTGGTGTTGAACATCGACGCGGATCATCTGGATTGCTACAAGGATATCGATGAAATTGAGGAAACCTTTGGCCAATATCTGGGGCTGCTGCCGGAGAACGGCATCGCCATCGGCAACGGGGATGATGTCCGGGTGCGGCGGCAGATCGAGAAGCTGACCTGCCGGAAGATTTTCTTTGGCTTCGGCGAGGGGAACGACTGGTATCCGGCGAACCTGACAGAGGATGACCGGGGATATGCCTCCTTTGACCTGATGCATGGGGATCAGCAGGTTGCCCAAGTGAAGATGGGGGTGCCAGGGGATTTCAATGTCATGAACGCCCTGGCGGCCCTGGCCGCGGCGGAGGCCTTGGGCCTGCCGGCGGCGAAGGCGGCGGAGACGGTGACCCGCTTTGTGGGCGCCCATCGCCGGTTTGAATTGACGGATACCATCGATGGCGTGGAAATCTTCCACGATTATGGCCACAACCCTGCGGAGATGCGGAATGCTCTCTCCATCGCCCGGAAGCGCTGCAAAGGCCGGCTGTGGGCGGTGATGCAGCCCCATACCTTCAGCAGGGTCCGGTCCCTGTTCCAGGACTACCTGACCTGCACGGAGGTGGCGGATTTTACCCTGGTGACGGACATCTGCGCCGCCCGGGAGGCGGATCCGGGGGATCTGAACAGCGGGATGCTGGTAGAGGGCATGAAGCGGCATGGCATCGACGCCGTATGGACCCCCAGCTTTGATGACACGGAAAAATATCTGCGGGAGCATTGGCAGCCGGGGGATCTGGTGATCACCATGGGCTGCGGAGATATTAATCTGCTGAATGTCCAGATTCATCAGCATGAATCCCCGGAAAGGAAATGAACACGCGAAACATGACGCCCAGGAATGTTCGGATCATTGACCCGGAAGCCATCCGGCGCAATATGGCGACCTTGCGGGGGGCGGTGCCGGCCTCGGCGAAGATCATGGCGGTGGTCAAGGCGGATGGATACGGCCATGGCGCGGTCTGCGCCGCCCGGGCCGCCCTGTCGGGGGGCGCGGAGGCGCTGGCGGTGGCCACCGTGGAGGAGGGCCTGGAGCTGCGGGAGGCAGGGTTGGAAGCGCCGACGCTGGTGCTGGGCGCGGTGGATCCCGCGAACGTAAAGCAGGCGGTGGCCGGAGGGCTAACCCTGACGGTTTGCAGCCCCGAGATGGTGTTTGTTTGCCAGGAGGCTGCGGAAAGTCTGGGCGGGGAAACGAAGGTCCAAGTGCATCTGAAAATCGACAGCGGCATGGGTCGGCTGGGGATTCGCACCCTGGAGGAGCGGGAAAAGGTGCTCCAGGCATTGGAGGTATGCTCCCGAGTGCGTCTTACCGGCGTGTATACCCATTTCAGCGACGCGGACGGCAACGCGGAGGGGGAGGCCTATTCGGAGGCGCAGTTCCAGCGCTTCCTGACCCTGTCGGAGGGGCTGGGAGTCCCCCGGCATTGCGCCAACTCCGCCGCCAGTATCCGGCATCCGGAATGGGCGCTGGAAATGGTGCGGGAGGGGATTAGCCTCTATGGTTATCCCCCGGTGGAGACAGGGCTGGCGCTGCTGTCCTGCATGGAATGGCGGGCGAAGGTCAGCTATGTGAAGGAGCTGCCCCCCGGAGAATACATCAGCTATGGCCGGACCTATCGAACGGATCGGCCCACCCGGGTGGCCACCGTGACCTGCGGCTATGGCGATGGATACCATCGGGCAGCCAGCGGAAAGGCCCAGGTATTGATCCATGGAAAGCGGGTGCCAGTGCTGGGGCGCATCTGTATGGACCAGATGATGGTGGATGTGACGGATATTCCGGAGGTGGCGCCGGAGGACCCGGTGATTCTGATGGGCCGGGACGGGCAAGAAAGCATCTCGGCGGAGGACATCGCCGCCTGGAGCGGCACCATCTCCTATGAAGTGTTGCTCAGCCGCGGCAGCCGGGTTCCCCGGGTGACGCGGGCGGAAATGGAACGGACGGAAATCGAAAGACAGGAGTGAAGGAACATGGCGAAGCAAACCAAGAAACCGGTGAAGCCGGTGGTGAAACCCTTTTTGACAGGGTCGCCCATGGACGAGCGCACCTGGAGCGGCGCGCTGAGCTTCTTTGGCGTGATTCTGATGGTGACGGTAATGACCTTCCTGGTCTGCAGCATGATTACCATGAAGAATGATATTATCCGCGTAGGCCTGTGCGTGGCGGTGGAGCTGCTGGTGCTGTTTATCCTGTACAACAGCGCCATTGGCCGGGGCGCGGAAGGCGTCGCCCGGGGAGAGATTCTCTACCAGCGGCAGGAGAAGGGCCAACCCTTTTCCGACAGTGAAAAGGCGGTATGTTTCCATCCCCTGAAGGGATACCTGATGGCTCTGCTGGGGTCGATTCCCTTCCTGATCTGCGCCATTCTGCTGGCTGTGACGGCCCATCGGCAGACGACTACCATTGGGACGCTGCCCAGTTGGCTTTCCGCCTATCAGCGGCGTAGCGACATCGGGGACGCCCTGGTGGCTTACACGACCCAGACCGGGCTGACGATGGAGGATATTCTGAGGCTCATTGTCCGGATTTTGATCATGCCCTTTGTCTCCATGGTAGGGGCGGAGAATCGGGACGGCTTGCTGTTGCTGGAGCGGCTGAGCCCCCTGATTCTGCTGCTGCCCGCCTGCGCCTATGGCACGGGATATCTGCAGGGCCGTCAGGAGCGGACCCGGATCCATACCGGCATCGCGGAGAGCAACCGGAAGCGGGTGCGCCGGGAGAAGAAAGCCCGGAAGGCCAGAGTGGCCAAGGGTCCGGAGCAGTTGAATTGACAAAACATGGTGAGCGAAGTTCACCGGAATGAATATTCCCCTTCCCCTTGAGGGGAAAAAGAAGATAATTGTGGTGAGCGAAGCTCACCACTCCAAATTCCCCTTCCCCTTTAGGGGGAGGGGTAAGGGGAGAGGGTTTAAAATGCTACGAATCATTGCTGGCAGCGCCAGAGGCCGCCGCTTTGAGGCGCCGGAAGGCCGAGATACCCGCCCCACCCTGGACCGGGTTCGGGAGAACCTGTTCAACATGCTGCAGGGCAAAACTCTGGACGCCCGAACTCTGGATCTGTTCGCGGGCAGCGGCGCCCTGAGCCTGGAAGCCCTGAGCCGGGGGGCGGCCTTCGCCGTCCTGGCGGATCGGGACCGGGAAGCCATCCGGGTGGAGAAAAAGAACATCGCCGCCCTGGGCTTCGAGGAGAAAACCCGGGTCCTGCAAAGCGAATGGAAAAATACCCTCCGGGCCTTATCCGCGGAGGGGGAGAAATTCGACCTCATCTTCCTGGATCCTCCCTATGTGATGACCGATCTGCGGGAAGTGACAGAGCGCCTGCTCCCCTTGATGGCGGAGGAGAGCTGGATCGTCATCGAGCATCAGGCGAAGGCTCAGGTGCAGGTGGCGGAGGGGCTCGGCCTGGTGAAGGAAAGAACCTGGGGCTATTGTGGGGTGAAGATTTATGAGCAGTTGCGTGATTCCGGGTTCCTTTGACCCGGTGACCCGGGGGCATATGGACCTGATTCGCCGGGCGGCGACGCTGTTTGATCAGGTGACGGTGGTCGTCATGGTGAATATCCATAAGCAGGGCAGCTTTTCCCCGGAGGAGCGGGTGGACCTGCTGCGGAAGGCCTGCAAATTCGAGCCCAACGTGCGGGTGGAAAGCTGGCAGGGGCTGCTGAGCGAATATATGTGGGAAAAAGAGGAACGCACGGTGGTGCGGGGCGTGCGCAACGGCACGGAGTTCGATTCGGAAACCGCCGCCGCCCAGGCGAACCGGATGTTGAATCCGAAGATGGAAACCCTGCTGATGCCCGCGGGAGAGGGGTATCAGTGGATTTCCTCCTCCGCGGTGAAGGAGATCGCCGCCTTCGGAGGCGATATTCGGGAGTTTATTCCCCGGGAATGCGCGGAGGAAATTCTGGCCCGGCTGTCGAAATAAGTAGAAAAGAACCATATCGGGCGTGCATGGAGGCATAGGAGCAAAATGGAAACCACATCCAGAAGAAGAAGCCAGAACCGGGAGGAGCAGCCGGAGCAGGCCGTTTCTCAGAACACGGGCCGGACGGTGGGCTTGAACAGTGCGGAGAACTGCGTCCAGGCGGTGGAGGCCATGAAGCGGGAATTGAACAGCGCGAAGAAGACGCTGATCAACGCGGAAAACTGCGTGGTGAACCGGAATGTGCTGCAGGCGCAGCTGGATTATCTGGAGCAGAATCTGCCGGACACCGTGCGCAAGGCGGCGGAGATCGTGAAGGAGGAAGCCACCATCCGCGCCGAGACGGAGGCCAAGCGTTCCCAGATTCTGGGAGAAGCCCAGGCAAAAGCCCAGGATATCGAGATGGACGCGAAAAACCAGGCCCGGGAATTCGCCGAGAAGGTGAAGCAGGAGGCCAGCGAAATGCTGGAGAAGGCGAATCAGGAAGCCTCTGCTTGCGTGGAGGCGGCCCGGGCGGAAGCGGCCCGCATGATGGAGGACGCGGAGAAAAAGGCCCGACAGATGATCGAGGAGGAAACCATCATGCGCCGGGCCCGGGTGGAGAGCGACGAGATTCGCGAAAAGGCTCAGCAGGAAACCGCCCAGCTGCGCAAGAACACCCTGGATTTCGTGGACCGCCAGCTGGTGGAGGCGGACCGCAGCATCAGCGAGATGCTCAACGCCATTCGTCTGGAAAGAAACGAAGTCCGCAACCGGCGGTAAAAGCATTTCAGAATAAGAATCTGGTTTGATCTGGCTGGTTCATACATCTCTCCCCAAAAATCTGACGATATATTAATTGGTTGCGGTTCTCTTTGCTGCGTATTCCTGATATGCTGTTTAATCAAATCTATTGTTCGATCAAAAGATAAATGGTATAATGACAAAGGCAATAAAGTATGGGAGATGACGGGATGGATAACAAGAAAAAAGACAGTTTATCGGTTATCGATATTGCCGAGATGGCTGGGGTTTCTGTTGCCACAGTATCCAGAGTAATCAATCAGAATGGTCGCTTTTCTAAAGAAACGGAGGATCGTGTTAAAGAAATCATTCGGAAATATAACTATCAACCTAACCAACTTGCAAGAGGGATGCGCGTCAGCAAAACGAAGATTGTTGGGATTTTGGTGCCGGACATTACGAATGAGTTCTTTGCCAATATAACGCTGGAATTACAAAAACAATTGCTGGATAATGATTATCTAACGATGATCTGCAATACCAATGAAATGAAGGAACTGGAAGCGAAACAAATCAATATGTTGCGGGCGCAACGGGTCGCTGGTATCATCTATGTTGCGGGCAATGCGAAAGAGAAAACAAAATTGGACGTTCCCGTGATCTATATTGATCGACATCCGGGGAACAGCGTCAGTGAGAAAGATAACATCATTATTGAAAGCGATAATCGTATGGGAGGCTACATTGCTACAAAGGAGCTCATAGAGCGGGGGTGCAAAAATGTGGTTTGTGTATCTTTCCATCGGGAAATTTCAGCGCATGAAAATCGTATTCTGGGCTATCTTGACGCGGTTCGAGAAGCAGGCCTGCCAGAAAGAGTATGCATCGTAGATCGGGTTAGTGCCGATGAGAGCGCAAAGGCCCTTCGACAGATGTGGGAAAAGGACAGAAATATAGACGGCGCTTTCTGCACGACTGATACACTCGCCCTCGGCGTCATGGAATTTTGCGCGGGGTTCGGATATTCGATTCCCCATTCCTTTAAGATCGTTGGATATGACGATACATCGATCAGCCAGAAGATATGGCCCCGTTTGACGACGATCAGGCAATCTGTTGAGACCTTCGGGGAACTGGGCGTAAAGATCCTTCTGGATTTGATAGCAGGGGAGAAACCGGAACAGAATCTTTATCAGATTCCAGTTGAACTGATACGGCGGGGAACGACCTGATTTAGTGGGCAATGATGAATTATGCATAGATGGGTAAGCGTCTATTCATGAAATACTGTTGAAAATCACAGAAATCTTCAAAATCCCTCTTGACAAGTGGTGAGTAGGGGTCTATACTTTGAGTAAAGGTTTACTCAATGAGTTGATGAGCCACTCTTACCCGAGGGTGGGTAAGACATTAATAGAGTAAACGTTTACTCAATGTAAAGGAGTGGTTCGAAGAACCAGAGCTTCCGTTTTACTGCAACAGTCAACGACACCGATGAAGAAGAGAGGGTTCAAGAATGGCATATACATATCCAGGAAGGGAAATGTGGGACATTCCTTTTGAATGGGACATGGGGACCCCGAAGGCGACTTTGTTTGAAAAGCTGGGGCACATGAGCCGCAAGGGTGGGGTTAACCTGAACAAGCTGGCAGACAGCGAGTATGGCGAACGGATCATTCAAGAATTCTGGCAATTCATGACCTGCCCGGATGAGATGGGGGAGAGCTATCTGGCTTATCTGAAACAGATCGGCCTGACGAAGAAGCTGCACCACGCAGAAAAGTTGTTTGAGAAATGGGCATTGTACCTGCCGGTATCCATTGAGGCAGGCGCGAAAGCTGGTCGAAAATACCCGCTGCTGTTTGTCAATCATGGAGCACATATGCCTATCTATTGGGAAGAGCAGTCGGGATTCCTGCCGATTGCCGGACGGGAAGAGATGATCGTCATCGCGGCCCAGAATCATAACAGCGATCATTTGCTCCAGATCCTGGAGCAAGTGAAGGCGGAATATCCGGTTGATGAAAGCCGCATCTATTGCACTGGCTATTCCCAGGGTGGCTACAAGACGCAGATGATCGCATTTCACCATCCGAGGCTTTTCGCAGCCATCGCGCCTTGCGGATTTACATTTAGCCTGCCAGACTGGGACCTGACGGAAGAGGATAACAGGAAGGATGGGAACAACAAGCTGCCGAGTATCATGATTTGTGGTCAGGAAGAGGTGTTGGAGTTCGTTCCCGTCCATCAGGACAACCTGCCTGGAGAAGAATTCTATGTGCCGGAGAGTACATTGAAGGAAGCGGATCCGACAATTCCAGGAATTTACGAGGCGCTGCCGACAAAGGCAACGGTGAAGATGGATATGTTGAACAAGAAACTGCGTTCCATCGGCCACAGAGAGATTAGCTATGAGGAATGCCGGGCCACGACTGAAAGTGACAACGAAGTCGAACGGCTGCATGGTTTTCCCGCGGATCGAACGGACATCTTCATGCTCGCGGGGGTCAGACACTTCATATCCTCCTTCGATGGAGACTATGAAAAAGATGTCTTCAAAGTTGTGAGCATTGAGGGCTTGCCGCACTGGCCACCGGCTACCATGGCTGAGATTGCCTGGAGCTACATGAAAAAATACGCAAGGAATTGCGAAACCGGAGAGATCATTCATTTGGAAGATGCATGACCTTAGGCAAGGAGAGACTATGGAAAAAGGATACATGATTGGCGTTGATATCGGCGGAACAAACATTCGAATCGGTGCAGCCAGGGAAGGCGGGATGTTGGAGGCATTTGAAAAAACCTCCAGCCAGGCCATCCTCGCTGGAGAACAGGCAGTTGAACACCTTATTGACTTTCTGCGCAATTATATGCATGAGAAACTGAAAAGTCAGGAAATTGAAGGAATCGTCTTGGGCTTACCCTCGACCCTGAACGCGGCGAGAGATCACGTCATTCAAACGCCGAACATCGAAGGGCTGAATGATGTTCCCTTGAAGAAGCTGTTGGAAGAGGCACTGCATATCCCAGTACTGATTGAGCGGGATGTCAACCTATTGTTCTGCAACGACGCGGATAGGCTTTCCCTTGATCCAGCAGGCATCAATATTGGGGTCTATGTGGGAACCGGCATCGGTAACGCCATCTTTATCGACGGGCTTCCCTATGCCGGGACGGACGGAACCGCCGGTGAATTGGGCCATGTTTACATCGGGCGCAGGGGAAAGGTTTGCGGATGCGGCAATGAAGGCTGCGCGGAGTGCTACGCAGGAGGAAGACGGCTCGTGGAGCTGCGGGAGGAAGCCTATCCGACAGACAAAATTGGCAAGTTGTTCCAGAGCCATGGTGAGGATGCCGCGCTGATCGATTTTGTGGACACTGTGGCCGCAATGGTTGCCATGGAGGTCAATATTCTCAATCCAGGGGCAATTGTGCTTGGCGGCGGAGTGCTCAACATGGAAGGGTTCCCCAGGGAGCGGCTGATTGAAGCCATTCATCGCCATACCCGAAAGCCCCTTCCGGAAAAGATGCTCAAGGTATTTTTTTCAGAGGATGCTTCAGAAAATGGCGTGCGTGGGGCGATCATCTATGCACGGATCAGAAACAAGGCTAAACGGGCTGTGGCGTAAGGAGGAGTCAAAATGAGAATTGCGATCGGCAACGATCATGTCGCTATCGACATGAAAAACGAGATAAAGAATTATCTCGCAGGCCAGGGCATCGAGGTTATTGATGTAGGCACAAACAGCCCTGAGCGTTTCAATTATCCCATCAGTGGCTACAAGGTTGCCAAGCTGGTCACATCCGGCGAAGTAGATTGTGGCGTATTGATCTGCGGTACAGGTGTAGGCATTAGCCTTGCAGCGAACAAGGTTCATGGCATTCGTGCCTGCGTTTGCAGCGATCCTTATACCGCCCGGCTTTCCAAGCAGCACAACAACACCAACATCATTGCCTTTGGTGCGCGGGTCGTTGGTATTGAGACGGCGAAAATGATCGTGGACGAGTGGTTGAATGCGACTTATGAAGGCGGCAGACACCAAAATCGGATTGACATGATTGCGGAGATTGAACAGACACAGGACTTGAAAGCGGCGGAGGAATAACATGAGCAGACTGCTTTGTCCCAGCATGATGTGTGCGAACTTTGAGAATTTGGCCGCAGAGGTACGGGCGTTGGATGACGCTGGAGCGGATATTTTCCATTGTGACATCATGGACGGCAGCTTTGTGCCGAATTTCACGATGGGCGTCCTGGATGTCAAGACCATTCGGCGCTACACAGATAAGCCAGTGGATTGTCACCTGATGATCGAGAA
>JAFUDS010000030.1 GCA_017464305.1 Clostridia bacterium
CACCTTGTCCGGGCAGGTCGGCTTGTATTCCTCCGGGCCTTTCTCATTGGCTTCATAGTCCCATTCCGCCGCTACATCCGGGAAAAGCGTTGCAAGGTCATTTATTCCCTGCATCACCTTTCGCCCGGCACAGTACGGGCATCTGCTGTTTTGTACGACCCGTCCCTGGATCGTCGCCCGCCATTCATGGCCGTTCTCGCATATCCACCATGCTTTCCTGTTTGACTGCGCCCGTACGTCAACCGGCTTCAAACCATCGTTCTTTGTCGGGTGCCACTGCGCCGCAATCGCCGGACAAAGGGTCTGCAGGTCGTTTTTTCTCCGGATGTATGTCCTCAATTCCTGGCATACAGGACAGCCGAGGCCCGCCACGCGTGAGGATGTCTTTGCCTGCCATTCGTGCCCTTTTTCGCATCTCCACCACGGGCGGATGGTGGTTTCGACCCGGATCATTTCCGGTGTCAGATCCCCGTTCTTCTCCGGATGCCACTGCGCCGCGATCTCCGGATAAAGCGACGCGAGGCAGTTCTCCGGTGTGATTTTAATCCGTTTCACCTTTTCCTCCTGAAAAATCAATGCCTGAGAGAACTTCCTCTGCCAGGGTTTTACTGTCCGCTGATTCTGATGTCTCCTTCCTTGCCGGATTGGCTTCTTCCAGGAGGAACCTTCCCAGGACCTTCCTTAAATCCATCACGCTGCCGATTTCCTGGCCCAGGTTCCGCGTATAAACATCGAGGTCAACGCTTCCATCCGTAAGCCCCATTTCCGCCAGGGCTGTTTTCCTGGCTTTCTCATCAGCCGCCTTCATCAGATACGTGACCTGCTTCGTAAGCCGGCCCTGTGTATCCCGCAGACGCCTGATGTCTTCCGTAAGCTTTTCCAGTTTCTCATGGAACCCTTTGTTTTCCGCCCGCAGTGCTTCGTTCGCGCGGGACAGGTTTTCATTCCTTGATGCAAGCCGGTCCACCGTTTCCCTTGTTTCCGCGATCTGGCGGCGCTGGATGAATCCCGGCTGGTTCATGAATTCTTCTATCGTCGATGCCTTCAGCAAGGTATTTCTGCTGATCTGCGCGGTCAGGCTCCTCGCCCTGTTGATTTCATCCATGCGGACTGTGCAGGGTTTCCGGCGCATGGTAACAGCCCCGGTCTGCGGATCCTTTTCCCTGACGGGCCGCATGAAATGATAATCCCTGACGCCTTCCAGGCCGGTGACGTTCGCTCCGGCCCATTCGGCGAGTTCCGTCGCCTTGATCTTTCCGCGCCCTGTCTCCGCATATTTCACTACTGCTTCTAAAAGCAGTTCTTCCGTATATTTCTGCGTCCTTGCCATTCCTCGTATTTCTCCTTTGCATAGATTTCACAACCCATCCGGTACCTGCAGGCGTCGGTCTGGACGGCCAGGAACAACTCCTCCATGGATACGTCCTGTCCTTTTGCCTTCATCGTGTTGTTCATGAACCCGATCACCCGCTTTGCCCCTTCATCCGCACGCTTTTTCTGAGCCTCCATGAATTCCGCCAGTTCTTTCGCGGAAGGCCTGTAATACCTGCATCCCATGCAGTCCTCCAGATGGCCTTCCTTCACGCAGTCGTAAAGGTCCTCCTTGTCTATAAGGCGCCTTTCGGAAAGGCAGCTGTCCCGCCCCGGGATACACGCCAGCTCCCCGCGCCGGTACTGTTCCCAGGCATAGCGTTCCCCGCAATCCATCCGTCTCTGCAGCCGGATCACGGAGGATGCCCAGATCGTCTCCGAAATGTTCGTATAATACCCGGAGCTCGTATTGATGTGTACATGGTCCGCCAGCTGCCGGCAGATATCCTCGCCGGCGTTCTGGAAGTACAGGTTTGCCATCGCGATCGGCCGGCTGTCACCCGCAGAGACGACCTCAAACTCGCTGATGCCGGCGGCATATTTCGCGAACTCATACCGGGGGTTCCCGATAATGCATTCCCTCATGAATGCTTCCAGCAGGTGGTTGAAGGCATTCAGGGAAAACATCTCATTCACCATCATCGCGGAGTATTCAAAAAGAAAACGCCGGTCCTGGCCGGCGGTCATCCGCTGGTACTCTTCAATTGCGGCCGCCACGGCCGCATCCGGGATCTCATACGTGGATTCCGTGTAATCCTTTTCCACGTCGTAGTATACCGTCCGCCTGCCCTTTTTCAGTTTTGTCCGCCGCACAGTGAGGAGGACCCTGCCATCCGCAGTCCTCCGGATGCATTCCCTCGGCGTGACCAGCATCTCCGTTGCCCTGAGCGGGAGGATGAATGTTATATTTACCCAGAAATACACGGGGAACCACCGGCGGAAAGTTTCTTCGTCCGGGTCCTCCCGGTAAATCCGGTTGATCTCGTTTTCAATGGCCAGGTAGTTTATCACAGGGGAGAGCGTCCTCTGTCCCGGCCGGTTTTCCTTAATCAGCGCGATCCTGGACAGGACCGCCCGGATCTGCCTGTCGGGGGTCCCTATAAAGCCAAGGAAGTCCTCGACTGTCGAAGCGCCGTAAACCGTCAGGCTGTAACCCCTGTCACCGAAGCGCTGCAGGAATTCCTTTATCACGCCCAGCTTGTCCCTGGAAATCGTCTGATAGACATACACCCCGGTGCAGTAGACCGCATAACACCTCAGCATGTTTTTCATGGTGCCGGGGCTGATCCCGAACTCCCTGCCTGCGTGGGTCCTGTAGGCTGCGGGATCCACGGAAAACTCCACCCCGTATCTTTTCACTCCGGAGTATCCGACCCACCGGTCACTTTCAAAAGCACCCGACAGTTTCCCTTCTTTTACCAGCTCCGCATGGAGAGCCCGGCACTTTGCAAGAACCTCCGGGCTGTAGACATGGCTCCTGTAGACCACTACCTCCTCTGACTCGATTTCCCTTAATACGTTATTCATCCAGTCCCTCCTCTATCAGCTTCCGGACAGCGCCTTTCTCGTCATCCGCCATCCCGCGGATGACATCGTTAAGGATCTCCTGAAACGCGGGTATGATGCACTTTTTCAGTGCCGCCGCGTATTTCACGTTCCCTGTACGGCCGTATTTCCCCGCGTAATCCCGGAGGACACGCAGGAGCGAGGGGATGCCTTCGGCGGTAAATATGTGGCTGGGGCACAGGTTTGCGATGCACGACCCATAGAGCGGGTGGTCGCAGCACAGGCCGAGCGCCTTCCGCATACAGTAAATCCCTTCCTCCTTTGCCCTGCCCCTCCCCCGGGACACCGCCAGCATTGCTTTCAGCGTTTCCGAAGGCACTTTCGTGTCGCCCAGCGAAAGCCTTCCATATATCTCCTCTGACGCCGCAAGCACGGCCCCGGAAGTCTCAAGTTCATATGCGCTCAGCGGGATCTTTGCCATAAGGCGGGTCTGCTCCCCGGCTGAAAGGCTCTTAAACGTGTCCGGATATGCCGCCAGCAGGGCATGATAAAGGTCTGCCCCGAAAACCCCTCTCTGCATCATCATGAACAGTACGACGCCTGCGGTCTCCCCGGTCAGGCCATGGTCCCTCAGGTAAACGACCGTCGTGTCCGCATCCGCGTGGTTCCTGGCATAAGCCGCAATGACGTGGGAGACCAGGACGGTATTCCCGTTATCGCGCGCCGTCTGTTCCAGACCCTGCAGGTAAGATTTATTCAGGCGCCTGGAAGATATGTGGCGCATTCCGGTGACCTTAAGGATCTCCTCTCCAAAAAAGTCACGGCAGTCGACCCGGTTCCTGTACCGGTAGATGCGGCAGGGTTTCATATATCCTTCGCCGGAAACAAGGTGGTGGTATTCCGCAATCAGTGTCAGCTTCCCAAAGAACGGCCGCAGTTCCGGCAGGATCTCTGACCTGAGCCTGCCATGCCCGGTTTTCTGCGGCACGTTGTATGCCATTTCAATCCTGCGGATAACATACATGGCGACGGTTTCATAGACTTCATCCTGTATTGCCCCGCGCAGGATATCCTCTTTCAGTGTTTCCGTACAGATCCCGAAGGGATTGCTTTCCCCCTTCAGGTTCGGATACACCCAGCGGGAACAGATGTCTGATGCCCGCCACCCGCAGACGTAGTGGCAGGCGAGGAACATCCACATCTCCGCATACCAGCTGTTATCCAGCGCCTTTTCCGTGAGGCGGTGCTCCCGCTCATAGCCGGTATTGAACAGGATCTTCGCCAGGTGCGCGAACTCCTCATAGGTGTATGCCGGCAATGCCTCGCTTTCATCCTTTTTCAGGGCAAGCCTGTGATACCTTACCGTTTCCCTGGAAGATACGTATGTAAAAAAATCCGCAAGATAGCTTTTGGTCTTTCCCAGCTCTGCAGCTTCAATCGCGGCAATGATGTCATTATCCGAAGCAATGGAAATATCCGGGATCTCAAAAACGATCCTGACAAAGCCCGTAAGGGACGGGGTGTAAATGTTTTCCCCGTCTTCCATGAACGCCAGGTAATTCTCCACACACCGCCGCGTAGTCCCATGGCCTTTCGAATCCTTGAGAATCCGCGCAACCTTTTCCCGTTCCGAAACTCCAAAGTCCTCAAAGAATCCTCTGCTCTCGTAATCCAGGAATTCTGTGTCGGCCCTCCGGATGTAGAAGTCATCCCTTCCGGGTACGCTGAAAAAGACCTTGTCCGGCGGGATCACTTCAATCCCGAAATAACGGTGCTTTTCCAGGAACTCGATATACTTCGTCCTGTCAGCGGCCTGCCGGGATGAAAACCGGCTGCCGTCATACGCCTCCAGGAATTCCCGCAGGCTGATAAAGTCCGTCTTCTGCTTTCTGATCTCAGCCAGGGACGGTCCTGTGATCATGCCATCCTCATACCCGATCTCCCCTGAGTCGATATGATCCCGCAGGACCGCTGCGCGGATGCCCAGGAAGCGGGACGCCGCCTCCACTGTCATTGCGTAAGGAAGGGAATCCATGCCCATCACATCCCCTCCTTCCCGGCGTCCTCCAGGATCCGCGCCTGGAAACTGTACGAGGTCTCCCGGAACAGCCGGATCATGTCCGCATTCTCGTGGATGTATTCGTTCATTGACTCCTGGCTTGAATCCCCGCGCCACCGCATGATCTCCCCGCTCGTCAGCCCTGCCTTTGTCAGAAGGTACATCGTGAACCAGTGGCGGAACATATGGGCTCCCGGGTACTCTGCCTCATAGGCATCGATAAACGCCGCGTGTTCGGCATATGTCCCCTGTTTCTCGCAGGTGGCCCGAAGCGCCGGCATAAACCACTGGTAGAACAGGGTCTTCACCCGGTCAGAATAAGTCTGCACTGTCATCGGGGATCCCTGCCGGTTTACAAACACAGGGGCCTTGTCCCCCGTATCCAGCCCTCTGGCCGCCATGGATGCCGTGTGCTCTTCCAGAAGTCCGGCAACCGTCTCGGTGAAGTCATGGTATACCCGCTGTTTCCGATATTTTTTGATACTTCCCGGATCCGTCTTCCCATCCCAGCCGGCAAAGAACGGTGCATCCCCTGTAAGATCGATTTCTATCCCCGCGGTCAGGCCGAATCCCTTCCTGAGCATACGGACCGCCCCGAAGCTTACATTTACAACCTCGCCTTCCCTGAGGCCGGCGTATGCCCCCAGGGCGATCCCGAGGGCAACATCCGGCTCATGCTTTTTCGCCTCGTACAGAAGCAGCTCCAGGTATCCATCGACAAGGATCCTGTTTTTTCTGTGCGTAGTCTTCGGTGCCTTCAGATGAAGGGATGCCGTACAGGTCACCATCACCTTCCGGTGTTTCTGCTCATCCTTAAGGATTATGGTGCTCCTCAGTTCATCTCCCGAGTAGCGGAAGGGCAGCGCTTCACCGCTGTATTCCCGGTACAGGATTAGGAAATCCATCAGGTAATCCCTGTACCGCTGCCACGTATCCCTGTTATAGTCCTCACCATCCGGCTTCCTCCGTGCCTCTTTCAGAAACCCCCTTATAGTCTCAAGCGTACAGTCATGCAGGAAGCGGATATCCGTCTTCCGAAGGACATAGTTCAGGAAATGACAGACAGCATATGCCCTTGCGTACAGGGTCTTTTCATCCAGCACCTGCCCCCTTGCAAGGTGGCACAGATACCTTTCCAGCCCCGTGTAGTAAACCGGTATATCCGTCTCCTCCTCATAAAGCACGATACACGGGTAACTCCCCAGTTTCCCATCTTCACCCCGGATCTGCACCGGCCGGTTCCTGAATACACACTTCTGCCGGAAGTCCCATTGAGACCTGCCTGGCATCCTGATTACGTTGCTCATAGATACTCATACCTCCTACTAAAAAATCGACGTTATATAACGTCGATGCAGAAGATATCATCTGTTTTCCGTATGTTCAACGTAATCCTGAAACTCCCTGTCCCTCCTTCTCTTTACGGTATTATCTATAACGTAGATTTATTTTTGGTTTCTCGACATCCGGCCGTTCCATCAG
>JAFUDS010000031.1 GCA_017464305.1 Clostridia bacterium
ACGCAGCTGCCGGAGAAGAAAAAGCCAATACCTTTGCCTGCGGCGCGCATTGCCGAATCAGCGCAGCCTCTCCTTCCAGGATCACCTTTTCATCATCGATCACGAAAATGGTCATCCCGTCCATCCCTCCCTTCAAACGGCCATGTTTATGATAGCACACAAAGGTTATACAACGGTTACAGTAAACTGCATCATAGTATTCAACAGCTTGTGACAGGTATCACCATCTTCATTGGGTGTTTTTTGTTTTTTACAGAGATAATAGCATGAATGGCAACATCCGTGATCTCCCATGTATCACAGGGATCATTCTCAGCGAATGTCTCCACCCAAGCCGTTCCTTTTTCCAAATCGAATTGAATCTCGCCCCATGCACCGTCGTTGTCTACCTGATAAGCGTAGGCAGCGGCGGTTATTTTTTTGCCTTCACGCTGGAGGGAGATTTGCTTGAGGCGCACACAATGAAGCTGGCCCAGCCTGACTAATTCCAGCATCAACTTTTCCACGGCGCGTTTGTAAGCCATTTCTGCGCCGGGTGCGCCGGTACCTTCAAAATCTTCGGCTAACTTTTCAAAGGAGACCTTCGTTTTCATATCGCTGACCCGGCCACAGGTCATGCAGATGGCATTGCGCTTTTCCAGCAGCCTCTGATCCCGGTAGGACAGCTTATCAAACGCCTTGTCAACTGCTTTTGCTTCCATGCCCGCCCACAGGATGCCGGTATAATCCCAATGATCCGGGATCAGTTCATCCGCCTGCTCCCAGCCTTCGCCTTCGTCGTTGAGCAGCACAGGCACCCGGCGATTGCGCTGCCGGAAAGCAGCTGCCAGCTTTTCTGCTGCCGTTTCCTTAGAGCATTGATTCTTTTCTGCGAAAAGCTGGACTGTCTTTTCTGCATTCCCGTTACATTCAGCGTAAAGCTCCATGATCTGCCGGGCGTCCTTGTATTTCTGGAGAGAATCAAAGGCATAGTATTCCTCCGCCATGCGGAAACGTAGCAGCACGTCGCTGATATACCTGTGGATATACGTCGTGAATTTGACATTTCTGCCGGGATCATACTCCTGGAATCTCCGCAGTACTTCCACCCGGCATTCCAGTTTCAAATCCATGAAACGCTCAGGGTGAATCCTGTCTCCTTCTGCGGTGAGAAAGGTGTTGATCCGATCATTGAAGTATGCTTCATTCTCATGCAGATAAAAGAAGATGTATTTCAGCTCATGGGTTTCCTGGGCCAGGCAAATGTAATGGTTCTTTTCGCCCTCCGGCGATACAGGCGGAGCCGGTTTCAACCGATACACGTTCAGTGCGTCGTACAGCGTCAGCTTACCTCGCTCCGCCTGGGACGCTCGCAGCGTGTATTCTCCCAAATCCCAGGAGAAATCCTTCAGTATCTGTTCCAACGCAGCCTCCGTTTATTCCAGCAGTTTTTGCGCTTCGGCTTTCAGCGCATCCTGTTCCATTTCCTGCTGATAGGTTCCCTGGGAATAGGCCAAATCCGCTTTGGCCCGCTGCTTTTTATCCTTCGCCAGCTTCTTCATGGCGTCTGCCAATTCTCTGCTGATCGTGCCCCGGCCCAGGCATTGGTTGATGGTGTTCATGCGCCGGGTATAGGGCGCGTTCAGCGGATGATCCGCCGCCAATTCCCGTGCAGCCCGTCCCTGCATATTGCCGATCACCCGGCACTTTCTCCCCAGGGGATCGGAGGGGCAAAGATCGCTGCAATATTTCGTATGCCGGGCGTCGGTGGTCAGGAACCACCTGCCGCAGATGGCGCAGCGTTTCGGAGCATGGCCCACGGAAATGCCCTCAAAGAAATCCGCCCGCAGCATCCCGCCGAAGGTGAGAAAGTGCATCTGTTTTTTCATTTGCTTCTGTCCGTTTTTCTCGTTTACGCCCGCCGTGTATTGGAGGGAAACATTTGCCATGGACATCCAGGAATCAGTGCCGTCACCGATACGGAAATTCTCCGGGAAGGATTGGCTGAATTGCGAGAGATACGCTTCCTTCGTGCGGGGCTGATTCTTTCCGTCCAGCATATCGGCAAATGGGCCAATATGCTCTTGCAGCAGGGTGATAGCGTCATAATAATTGGACAGAGCCGGAGCCAGGCCCAGCAAATCTTTTGTTGGACCATATCGTTTCCCGGCTTCTTCATCCATCTGCCCATTTAGCATAGCCTTGTTATAAGCCGGGATTTTCTTGAACGCCTCCACGCTGAAAACCTGATCCAGCCGTTGGTCCAGCAACGGGTTTGAAAAGAATGTAAATGGCTCATGCAGGGCCATCAGTTTCAGCAGGTCATGGGCCGCTAAGCACGCGCTTTTCATGGCAGTTTTATCTGCGGTGCCCGTGTGAAGCATGGTATTGACTGCCGCGATCCGCTGGCATAGGGGTAACGATTTTTCAAGAGAATCCCTGGGAATGTTCATCGCCATGCAGGCAATGGAACCCGTGGGCAGAATCTGATCCCTGTATTGCACAGTATCGTCGGCAAAGGTCAATGTGAGCATAGCGCTCTCTTTTTCCAAATCCATTTTTTACTCCTGAAAGATGCGAATATTTGTTCGGCTTTTATTATACAACATCTCTTTGAAAATTGAAAGGGGTTTGTCGTGATTTTTGTTTCGGGCTTGTCATTCGTTTTTTTGGTTTTTACTGAAAACGATCATAATTACGGTGAAGGGACGAATGACAGCGCCAGAGCAGGACGGCGCTGTTTTTTCGTACCCAGATTTTCAAGCGAAGGGAGGTGAATCTATGAGCAAACGGATGGATCAGCTGCTGGAGAAGCAGAAGAAACTGCTGGAGAAAAAGCAGCAGGCGGAGGCCGAGGAGAAGGCCGTGCAGAAGCAGATCAAGGAACTGACCCGCAGCGAGCGCACCCATCGGCTGTGCAGCCGGGGCGGGTATTTGGAGAAGCTGCTGGAAACCCTTGGCGCAACGGAGCTTACGGATGAGGAAGTGTACGGGTATTTGGACTACGCCCTCAATACGCCGTATGCGAAGAAGGCCCTGGAAAAGCTGGTGGAATCCAAACGGATGGCGGCAGCAAAGGCCGAAGGAACCGAAGTCGTGGAATCGGTTGACTAAAGTCCCGGAGTTTACGGAGGGCGCAATTATATGAACTTCGTTCATCCATTGCGCTCTCCGAGGGCCCCTGCGGGGAGCTCGATGGAGAGAAGCCTTTTGGATGGCTTCTCTCCATCAGCAGGGGCGGCCCCCTGCGCCGATTGCATCGGCTACCCCCGTAGGAACACGCTGCGGCGTGGAAAAGGAACGACGAAAGGAAAGGAGGCGAGGCATACATTCCGTGTCCACATTTTAACATCACGATCATCGCCCGGGGGAAGGTGAAGGGCAGCTCCGTCATGAGCGCTGCCGCCTACCAATCCGGCGACAAACTTTATTCCGAGTATGAGCACGAATGGAAATCCGGCGACCATCTGGAAAGGATCGTCCACAAGGAAATCCTGCTGCCAACCAACGCCCCGGAGAAATACCGGGACCGGGCAACTCTTTGGAATGCCGTGGATGCGTCCGAAACGAAAAGCACGGCGCAAACCGCTCGGCGCATCATCCTGGCGCTGCCCAAGGAACTGACCCGGGAACAGAACATCGAATTGATCCGCAATTACTGCCAAACATCCTTCGTGGATCGCGGCATGATTGCGGATTTTGCTGTCCATGACGACGAGGAGGGAAATCCTCACGCCCATGTACTTCTGACCATGCGATCTTTGAATGCGCATGGAGAGTGGAATCCGAAAACCCGGACAGAATTTGTCCTGGACGAAAACGGCGAGCGCATCCAAACCGCCAACGGAAAATACAAGCGTCGATGCGTCAGCTGGGACGGCTGGAATGACCGGGGCAACTGTGAAATCTGGCGGCATGAATGGGAGGTCATGCAAAACGCCGCTTTGGAGAAAGCAGGCAGAACGGAACGGGTTGATATGCAATCCTTTGAGCGCCAGGGGATTGAGTTGGCACCAACCGTTCACCTTGGCCCGGCCGCTTTTGCGCTGGAGAAAAAAGGCATTCATACAGAACTCGGCGATCACAACCGGGCCGTGAAGCTCATCAACGCCCTGTTTACCGCCATCAAGAACAAACTGAAAGCCCTGCGAAATTGGCTGACTGAATTATCCGAAATCATCAGCGACCAGGAGAAGCTGGAAAACCCAGGCGATTATCCGCTCCTTTCTGTGCTCATGGCCTATTATGACCTGCGGGAAAAGGAACGATGGGATTGGAACTACGGTGCCCGGAACAAAGGCGGCATCAACGATCTGAAGGAGAAGGCATCCGTATTCACCTTCCTGCGGGAGAACGATATTTATTCCCTCAATGATTTTGGGAGGCTGCTGAATAGCACCAGCAGCAAAATCCGGGAGATGGAATCAGCCAAGAAA
>JAFUDS010000027.1 GCA_017464305.1 Clostridia bacterium
ACGATCCCAGCTATGGCGTGTCCAATCAGAAAACCATTCGCGCCTTCTGGAAATCCCTGACGGGGGAGACCATCTCGCAGTAAAATCTGCCGGGAGAGGGATTGCGAAGAGGATAAAAAATGTGGTAAAATCCCCTTTGTGTCACGGGGGATGATCCTCGTGTTTGCTGGAAAGAATATCAATTTGGGGGTCTTCAAAATGAAGCAGCTGGAAGAATATGTGGTCACCATTCCTGATTTCCCGGAGCCCGGCATCATGTTTCGGGATATTACCTCCGTCATTCAGGATCCGGAGGGGTTGAAGCTGTCCATCGACGGCCTGGTGGAAAAGGCCAAGGAAGTGGATTTTGATCTGGTCATCGGGCCGGAGAGCCGGGGGTTCATATTCGGCGTGCCCGTGGCTTATCTGACGGGCAAGGGCTTTATTCCGGTCCGGAAGAAGGGGAAGCTGCCCCGGGAGACCGTTAGCCGCAAGTATGACCTGGAGTATGGTCAGGCGGAGGTGGAGATCCATAAGGACGCCATTCAACCCGGCCAGAAGGTCATCATCGTGGATGATCTCATCGCCACCGGCGGCTCCGCGGAAGCGGCGGCCAAGCTGGTGGAGGATCTGGGAGGAAAGGTAGTGAAGATGCTCTTCGTCATGGAGTTGGCGGGGCTGAAAGGCCGCGAGAAGCTGAAGGATTATGAGGTGGAGAGTCTGATCGTTTATCCTGGAAATTAAAGCTGAGAAAAGTCCTCCCATAGAGCGGGGAAGTGCAAAAAAGTGATCGAAGTTCCCCGCATAGCGGGGAAGCGAGAAAATAAATGGTTGATCGAAGTTCATCCGCGAAGCGGGGGAAACGAGAAAAATAGGAAACATGATCGAAGTTCCCCCCGCGGAGCGGGGGGGAACGAAAAAAAATATGCCCGTTGCGCGCTTTGCCAACGGGCTATATTTCGAAGGAGATATTTACATGGCGGATATAGAGGAAGCGCTGCAGAACCCCTTTAGCAAGGAGAAAGCTCTTCATACCTTCCGGGAGAATATGTCCCGGGCCACTGAACTGCGCGCCGAGATCGATGCCGCCTTGGCGGCAGGCACGGGGGAGGATCGGGATTTGGTGCTGAAGGCGGCGGAAGCCCTGGGCCGGCTGACGGACAACACCATTCTGGAGCGCCTCGTGCGCCAGGCGCTGGAAGCGAGGGATCAGGCATGATCAGAAAATGGCAGGGATTGGGTAGCCTCTTTTTAGCCGGAACGCTGGCGATTCCCTTCGCGCTGGCGGAGCCAGTGTGGACTGACGGCCAGGAGGAGGATGACTTCTCCTGGGAGGAAGTCATTGAAGAGGAGATCCTGGAGGAGGACGAGATTCCGGAGGAAGTGATCCTGGCGGAGGAGGTGGACGCAGCGCCTACCGTGACCCCGCCGGAGAACATCATCCTGCTGAAAAGCGGATCTGAAGGGGAAGAGGCGCGCCTGCTGCAACTGAAACTGATCGAGCTGGGATATCTCACCGGGGAGGCGGACGGCAAATTCGGCCCTGCCACCAAGGAAGCGGTGCAGGCCTTTCAGAAGCGAAACAGCCTCAGCGTGGATGGCATCGCCGGCAAACAGACCCAAACCCGGCTCTATTCCGAGGAGGCTATCCCCGTGCCCCCGCCGCCGGAACCGGTGGATACCCTGGCGGGGGATTGGCCCATGCTGACCAATCTGGATTACCCCGTGGGGGATAACTTTTTGCCGGCGGATCTGGTGCTGATGACGGACTATTGCGACGCGGACCTGGTGAAGATCAAGTATCCGGAAACCCAAGGGGTTCGGACCGCGGTGGAGGCCCTGGTGGACCTGCTGGAGGCTGCCCGGGCGGAAGGCGTCACCAAATGGCAGGTCAGCGCCGGATATCGTAGCTACGCGGAGCAGGAGAAGCTGCTGAACAATCGCATCAATACCTATCTGAAAAAGAACGAGAGCTGGAACCGCAGCCGGGCCCGCAGGGCCGCCCTGCAGACGGTGGCGGAGCCCGGCGCCAGCGAGCATCATCTGGGCCTCAGCTTCGATGTCAATGTGCCCGGCGCCAGCAATTTTGCCAGCACCAAACAGTGCAAATGGCTCCATGCCCATTGCTGGGAATATGGCTTTATCGTCCGCTATCAGGAGGGCAAGCAAAAGATCACCGGCTTTTCCCCCGAAGCCTGGCACATCCGCTACGTAGGCACCGAGCACAGCCTGATCATGCGGGATGAAAACCTCTGCCTGGAGGAGTATCTGGAGAAATATTATCCAGAGCAGTTTGGAGAGTGACTGTTTAATAATTTCTGAGATCGCCGAAATCCATCACCGAACCACCGGCGCCATCAAAAGCCGAATCAAGAAGCTGAATCTGGAAAGACCAGAAGATGATGCTTGAATTCCGTCGTTTTCAAAGGCCGCCAACAGGATCAAGCATCCATTTCCTGCCGATACATATCCTCCAGGGTATACAGCCTGCAATCCTCCGCGTTCTTTTGAACATAATCGGTAAAACCTCCCAGTGCAAAGATGCAGTTGACTGGTTTGTTCGCCGGCAGATACTTAATTTTCTCCTGTAGCTCCTCGTAATCCTTTTTATCAAACGGGGCGTTCTTGAATTTGCATTCGCCGACGAGCAAAATATCCTTTCCGCTCCGTCCCAGCAGATCGATTTCGATCTGCTTTTGCTTTTTATTTTCGTCGAGAACCGTATCCTGGTAATCAGTAATTTCCGTCAGCACGGGGATATGATCCCGTCCAGCTTGGATCCATAGGTACTCTTTCGCCATTTTTTCGAAAACTTTTCCCATGTAATCATGGATATGGTCTTTCACATAGGCCTGATAATACATTGATCCACTGCCCGCGTTGATGAGGCTCGTGGCTCTGCTGACGTATTTGAACCAGAATTGAAGCATGCTGTCATTTAGGATGTAGTAAGGCTTTTTGGATATCCGCTTCTCCAGGATTTCTGCGTTTACCAGCACCTTCAGCGCGAAGTTAACATCCTCCACTCCCACGTAGGACGCGATCTCATTGTTCTTCGTGTGCCCAGTTGCGACCGCGGAGATAATGGTGCTATACAAAGCGGGATTCTGTTTTTCATTGACGATGATTGTTTTGATCAGATCCTCCGTAAAGTATCCACCAATGGAGTAGAACTGTTCGACGATGTTTTCTTCCAGACTGAGCTGAGTGTCGAACTGTTCGATATATTTGGCCACACCATTCGAAAGCCCATAGCATATCGCCTTTTCCTCAAGCGTAAAACCATCCAGGAATTCGGCGGTCTCGAGATAATTAAAGGGTCTTAGCTTGATTTCCAGATTGCTTCTCCCATGCAGCGGGGCTGATTCGGAAAGCACCTCATCCTTCATGAAGCTGACAAGGGACCCACAGATGATAAAAAACAGGTTCCCTGCCTGCCATTGAGTGTCAATCACCTTTTGAAGCAGGGATTGCACATAGGGGCATTTCTTGGCCAAGTAAGGATATTCATCGATAAAGAAAATAATTCTCTCCTCTTGGGCCTGTCTGCCGATGAATTCGAACAACTTTTCGAAGCTATTGAAGCTGATGTTCCCCACCATATCCGGCGCGAGGGCCAACAGCACCGATTCCGTCATCATCGTCAGCAGTTCCCCTTCTTCGCGTTCAATCGCGGTAAAGGAGATCCGCTTGCAGCCCTGTTCCTGCATGAATTGATTAATCAGTTTTGTCTTGCCAACTCTGCGCCGGCCATAGATCACAGCCATGGCAAAACCTTC
Organism: Clostridia bacterium; assembly: GCA_017464305.1. GTDB lineage: Bacteria > Bacillota > Clostridia > Christensenellales > Aristaeellaceae > Aristaeella. The sequence continues at coordinate 3,759 of JAFUDS010000027.1, forward strand.
CT
>JAFUDS010000028.1 GCA_017464305.1 Clostridia bacterium
AAGATCATCATTCCCTTTCTTTCCCCGTTCATTTTCCCTGATCAGGTTCGCAATCCGCTTCAGATTCACCGCAATTGCAGTGAATTTTGCCTGAAAGGCCATGCTTCGCAAGCCCCAGCCTATCGCTCGGGCTAAACCATGGAAGCGTTTCATCTCAGCATTCTTCCACTCTTCTGAGGCGCGTTTCCTGTATTTCTCCAGGAACTCCGGTTTCTTCTGACGCTGGCTTTCCAGGAAAAACGCCGGAGTGGTTTCTGAGATGGTGAACCGTCTGCCGCCGCTGGCCCGTCCCATACATTCCTCTCTGTAGGGGCATCCTTTGCAGCCATCCTTGTCAAACGTATAGGTGTAATACAGGGCGGGCTCTCCATCCTTGGACTTCCTTAACCGCTGCTGCTTTTTGACCGTCCGGTTTCCGTTGCGGCAGAACCATTCATCACTGTCCTTGTTGTAGGAAAACAGGTCTTCGTCGACTCTGTAGGTACAGGCATTCACAGGAATAATGCTTTCTATCTTCTTCTGCTCCAGTTCGTCCAGGATTTCTTTCCTGAAATATGCCTTGTCCCCGGTTACCGCTTCAACCTTGGCTCCCGTATTCTCGGTCTTCTTAAGAAGTTCATGGAACTTGGTGCCATCCACATAGGCTCCGTCGTGAACATCCACAGCTGTTATGATCCGTTCATCCGTGATCATGGTGTACTCTGTTTTGTAACCAAAGAAGGAATCCGTCTTTGATTTGTACCCGACCCGGGCATCCGGGTCCACCAGCGAACGCAGCCCCTTCTGGAGCATGAACTTCTCGTCCGAGAGAACATCCTTGACTTCCTCAATGATTCCTTTGGTAACTTCTCCGGCGTGCGGCTCAGCGGCTTCCATGGTCTTCTCCAGGTATTCTTTCATGGTCCGCTTTGCTTCCTGGTGATCCTCAATCCCCTTGTAATCCGGGATGTTTGTGTCGATCCCGGAAGGAAGCTGTCCGTCGTGATCCGCTTCCAGCCCTGCAAAGATCTTCGCAGCCAGATGTTTCATGATTCTTTCCGGAACCTGCTTCTTGCAGTTGGCTTCCGTATGCGTGGAATCCACGGACAGGGTTGTCCCCTTTATGATTCCCTTGTCCACGCACTGCCGGACGATTTCCGAAAGAATCTCATCCAGGGAAATGTCCTTGAGCCGCTGCGTACGAAACTTCGCCAGCAGACTTGGATCCGGAAGCGGATCATCCGGATTCAGCCCAAGAAACCAAAGGTATGCAAGGTTGCAGTTGGCTTCTTCGATGACTTTGACATCCGAAAGGTTGTACAGTCTTTCCAGGATGCACAGCTTGGCCATGAGCTCCGGCTCCTTGGCCGGTCTGCCAAAGGTTGCGCAGTAGCTGTCAGCCAGCAGTTTATTGATGAAGCTGAAGTCAACCGCCTTCTCAATCTGCTTCAGCAGATGATTTTCCGGGATCCTGTCATACAGGGAACTGTAGAAATTCGTCTGTTTATGATTCGGTCGAAGCATCGTCTTTTTCCTCTCGTTTGATGCTTCTATTATACCACGAAACACGTTGATTTTAAAGGGATTGCGGGCATTCCGAGATGTTTTGAAATTGTTTTTGGCCTGCTGGACTACCTGGACTTTTTCAGTGGTCTCGGACTGTCCCCAATGTACCATTTTGGGTTTTGGTACTTTAGGGACTGTCCCTAATGTACCACTAATGTACCAGAATCTGGATCATGGAGGGCTGGGTGGTGAGGCGCTGGTTCCAGGCGGCCGGGAGGACGCCGGCGGTGGAGGCGCCCCGGGCGGAGGCGGAGAGCAGGGTGATGGCGAAGGTGGGCGTGGGGCCCGGATCCTGGGCGTAGCAGAGGCCGTAGAGGGCGGGGACCACCAGCTCCTGACCGATGCCGAGGCCGGAGATGTGGGAGACGAGGGCTTCCCGGATGCGGTCTTCGACGGCGCTTTCGTAGCCGGCCAGGGCTTTGATTTCGATGGAGAGGGCCACCGGGGTAATGGCGGCTCTTTGGAATTTCACCATGTGGGTGCCGCCCCAGGCGTCCTCGACCTGGGCGGAGACGGCGCCGTGGGTGCCGAC
>JAFUDS010000001.1 GCA_017464305.1 Clostridia bacterium
CCTTTGCTTTGTTCGTAATGCTGCCGCCCAGGTCAGATTCTGTCACCGTATAGGTGTACTGAATCGTCACTTCAGCGCCAACCGCCAGATTTGCGATCGTCGCCGGCAGTCCTGTTATGCTGTTATCCGTGGAGGTTACGAAGGTTCCATAGTGGTCATCTTCTACCTTCACTTCGCTCAACGCTACCGTACCTGTGTTCTTTACGACTACCTTGTATTCGATCCTATCATTCAATGCATAGGAAGTCTTCTTATTCTCAACTTCCTTTTCAATGCTGATGCTCGCTACATCGGTCTCCGTCTTGTCCTCATCACTCGGTCCTTCTGGTACGTTCGCAACCGCTGTGTTCTCGAACTTCTTCTCTGCCTTTGCGTCTTCCTCTGTCACTGTGTAAGTATACTTCACAGTCACTTCAGCTTCCGGTGCCAGAGAAGCTATCGTCGCTACCTTGTTATCCGTGTCTGCGCTAATGCCACTCGCCAGAGGCGTTACCAGCACCGCGCCTGCTACCTTATCCTTGACTTCGATGTTCTCCAGCGTCGTGTTGCCAGTGTTCTTTACTACTACATTGTATACCAGCACATCGTTCGCCTTCACCGCGCCAGTAGCGTAAGGCGTCCCATTCACTGTCGCCAGTGTCTTGGTTACGTCGATGCCAGGTGTATCCTTAACAGTTACCGTTGCTGTATCAGATTTCTCGATCTCCTGTTCAGTAGTCTTAGAGTTACCCTCGCCTTCTCCCTGATCCGGATCATAATCCTCATTCGGTACAGTCACCGTTGTCTTTGCGGTCGCCTTATTCTGATAAGTGCGGGTATTTCCGGTCACTTCCTTTGTGTAGGTAAATGTCAGCGTGCCATTAACGGGTAGTGTGTAGCTATCCTCACTCTGACCCGCGAGCGTCGGCAGCTCGGATTCTACTCCATCCGTATCCTCCGCAATTTCACTGGAGGTTGAGGTTTTCAGCATGTCGGTCAAGTTGGCCTTCGTAAAGGTTAACGCAACATTGCCCTTGTTGGTCAGCGTCACCTGATATGTCAGGGTGTCTCCCAGAGAGACATTCACGCTGTCTGCGAAGTTTTTTCCATCCTTGCTTACCTTCTTATCCAGCACAAAGTCCGGTCCCAGCTTATCCGTATAATGATCTACCGGTGTGTTACCAACATAAACGGTTGCAGTGTTGGTAAACTCACCCATGGCCGCTTCCTGTCCGGTAAGGGTATGCTTCGCGGTCAGTGTAATGGATGCGCCTGCCGCCAATGCAGACGTAATCTTTACGATATGGTTCAGGCCATCCTTTTGTGAGCCATCATCATTCGAACCTTCATTCTTAATCACCGTATAGCTGATGCCTGACATGCTGGCATTGCTCTGCGTCTCGTCAAAATCTGCATTCCAGTCTACAATTTCAAAGTTTTTCACCGGCAGGTTCGAGTTATTCTCCACCGTAATAGTGTAAGAAATTGTCTGCCCTTCCTTCAATTCAGGCTCTCCACCCGTGGTATCGTGTTTCTTATCTACTTTCATCTTCACTTTTTCGAAGTAGATATTGATCACTTCATTCGGGGAAATTGTCTTCTTAATATAGTTGGCTGTGATCGGGCCGCTCAGCGGATATGTTCCATAATCAATCCTGTCATCCCCGTCATAAACGCCTTCCTGACCGTCTTTATTCACTGTACTATGTTCAGCAAAAGTTCCAAGATCAGACTGCCCAGCCTCGGTCACAAAATTGGCCGTTTTATAGGTATATGCAAATCCCGTTCCAGCTTCAAAAGCAAACGTTCCATCAACATCTCCCACAGCTGTCCGCTGGAAGATTGCAACGTTATAACCGGGCTGCGCATATCCACTGTAGGAAGCGTTTGGTACCTCCGTATAGCTATTCAGATCATTCCCTTCACCTACCCAATATTTCACTGTATATTTCGGGTTGGTAACGTTTGTGAAGGTAACCATCAAGCTCTGATCCGAAGGCATGGTCACATCCAGCCCATTTCCTGGAGTTCCAGTTTTGATTCCCTGATCCTTGCTATGTCTCTTGTTATCCTGCACAGAGGTATACTTATTTACCAGACGGTATTTCTGATACGGGCCAAAGCCACCACCATTGCGATTAAATGTTCCGTTCGCTTCTTTCTTTCCCCAATAGCCATCAATTTCATTGAATGTTTCATGATAATCCCAGATCTCATTGATCGTCGCACCCGTAATTTTTACATCTGTATCCTGCGGGATATTGTAAATATACAGGGCTCCAAACCCGTCAGATTCAATCTCTACGCCTGAGTCATCCGCTTGGGGAATGGCATAATTACTATTCCGGTTTCCAAGCTGATTGTTTGACCGATATGCAGCTACACTCTGATCCGCGCGTCCCATATCAGCCGCATAGTTCACAATATAGTGGAAAGTATCATTCTTGTAATCATTATCCGGTAATTTTGCTTCGGTGTTATCCACTTGCTTGCGAATGACAAACTCTACTGGCTTATACTCATTGGTAATTTCATAAGTAATAAGTCCTTCATCTACAGAACCTGTCTGTTTGCCCTTTGAGTTATCAACAGCTTTTAACAATGATGCATCAGAGCCAGCTTCAATATCCGTTCCATTATAGATTTGAGCCTTATGGCCTGACACAAAATCGTAAGTGTTCAGCTCTGTAACAGTTACAGTGTCTCCCGTCGGAATCAGACCTTCCACCGTTAAGGCATATACTTCACCAGCATGAACACCTTTGACTGTAACTGTATCATCATTGTTATCCGTGATTGTAACTTTATTAGTAGCCCTGACATCGTTAGCTGTTGAATTCGTTCCTTCCGTCAGATTACTGGTTTTAACACCTGTAATCTTGAATTGGAAGTATTCATCCGCGTAATCATAAAAACCGGATCCTTCTGGTCTCTTTGCTTCTTCATACCAATCCAGCTTCTTAATGAGCTTAACGCTGATCGTCTTTGCGCCAACGTTAGGAGAATCCGCTGCGGTGCCCGTGACTGTTTCATCACGCCCATCTTTCAGCTTAACCGTTACTGTATTGGCCGGAGAAGTAGTAAAGTCTGCTTCTACCAAATTATATTTGACAGTTACTATCAGATTCTTTCCAGCATCCAGTTCTTCCAGCGTTACCTTTTTATCATCCTCTACGACAGGAGCTTTAGTATTCCCGTCAGCAGCAGCAGTAATCGTCGCCGTTCTGCTGCTCAGGAAGGAGCTTTCATCAACTTCAATGTCCTTCGCTACAGCATCTGAAGGATTCGATACCGTAATCGTATAGGTAATTTCATCGCCGATGTTATGGGTTGTTCCTTCTGCCTCGGTCTGTGTGCTATCCGTCTTCGTCAGCCCATAAACAGTAAGGGTTCCCTCAAAATAGGTAATACTATAGTTGGCCAGATTTACACCGTTTGCATTCGTATATGTATTTGTATAATCTTCACCCTGTTTCTGTCCAATTGTATTTGTTGATGTACCAATACCGGTCTGTTGTCCTGTCACGTTCCAGGTTACCTTGTTCTGATCTGCTTCGATAAAGCCAACCTCTGTGACATTGTGATTTTCAAGGACAGTGTTGGCATCACCAAACTTGCTTTCAGTCGCGGTAGTAATCGTTACAGGCTTGGGATTAATAACGATATCAGCAGGCTGGCTGGTAACTGTCGTGCCATTGGCAACAGCAGTCACAACCAGTTTGTATTCGCCAACGTCTACAGGGGCAGTCTGATTATCATCAATCACGTACTTGCCATCCACGAGGTGTGCAGCAGCAGTCGCAAAAGTCACATACTCATATTCAGTTGTGCTTCCATCTTTTAGCTGTTTCTTTGTATAGGTGAATGTCGCCGTCTGGGGCTTTCCATTTAGCCACCCTTCCGTCTGACCTTCACCCCAGTCAATATCTCCAGAGCCGGGATGCTTCTGTCCGTCATAGGTAGTCGTTTCACCTTTCGCAAGAGTTCTGGCCCACATCGCCCAGATGCCGTGATCCTGGCCGCGGAACTGATATGCCTTATCACCTTCAGTCGTATATAGAGTCGTACGCGGTTCCTCGGCAGCGGTTGCCTTCCAGTTCTTCCCCGTCGCCAAATCCTTCCAGCCAATGAAAGTGTAGGCTCCGCCATTGGCGCGATTGGTCAGATTATCATGAGGAACCAGATCTGTGATCTGGTAGGTATTATACGCGTGATTCCCTGTACCAATTTCCAAACTGGACCACAACTGTTCATCTTTAGAGTTATTCGTATAATCATACAATACGCGAGAATCGCCGCTACGTTTTACGTAATTGCTGTTGTTGCCCATCGTATCGCGGCCATCACTGAATGTTCCCCTATCCGAAGCATCAAAGTCAGCGTTGTCGATCACCATATTGTAGGTAATCGTGGGCTTCTGTGCATATACTGCGTAGATGATGGTTTTGCCATCAATATTGATTATATTGCTCAGGCTGATATCTTCAGCACGATCTGTGCCAGTAATATGGTTCTCTGATTCAGTTGACAACTGCGGCAGGTACGCGAACTTGTAATCATTGCCATAGGTCATATTGGTGCCAGCCTGGATATTCTTATCCGAATTTATTAATATCGCGGCATCTCCAACAATTCCCCAGTGCACAATACTATCCTGGCGATCATTAACCGAGAATTCTTTCTGACCAATTGTGAAAGTGGTATCATTCTTATCTGGATTACCAATAATGGAATATACCCTGTAAGGAGCATAGCGGGTGTCCTTATACTCCACCGTCCCATTGCCATTTGTAATGGTAATCGTCTGAACTTCGTCCTGATTCACCGCACGGCGATATTTTGCGTCGTTACTTGTAATTTCCTTGTCGGTATCACTACCAGGGATAGAATAGGTGAGCTGTTTGATAGTCGGATTAGCATTCTCTGCCCAAACGAGCTGCAAGGTGCTGGCACCAACCGGAACGTTGGAAAGAATATAGGTATCCGTCGTGCCATCCTTCGGAGTTGCCACAATTCCAGCAGGCAGCGTCCCGAAGGAAGAAACACCCGTAATCTCAAATCTAAAGGTCGGCGCCTCATCCCCTATAGAAGCTGCATTCGTGATCGTTTCAGTCAGGGTTAATGTTGAATAGCTAACATCGGTGATTGTGAAATCGCCGTTTTCATAGGTGATGTTATAGTTTTTTGCATAATCTGATTTTAATTCTGCCTTCGCAGGTGCCAAAACACCAGAGTGTGTCCCCGTGTTATTATCACTTGCATCGGAGCGAGTAATAGTCGGGGGTGTCTGGATTACATCTTCCTTGCCTTTTCCTTCATCCTTGCCCAGCAGACCTGAAATACTATATCCGCTGAATGTAGGATCATTTTCACCAGAATGTTTGCTATCGTTATCTGCTTTGATAATCAATGTAGCTTTCGTAATTTCCAACTGTCCACCAGTAAATGATGGTTTAATCAGATTCGTTACGTCTACAGCGTCATTTGGATTGTCCGTCTTTGTCTTTATAGTAATACTAGATGTATCAAAATCTGTTGGCTTATATGTGTCTACATCCGTTCCCTTGACTTCTTGATTGCTCTTAAGCCCGCTTACAATGTATGTTCTACTACCAATCTCAACTTCGAAGTCATCGTAGGTAATACCATCGCTGGAAATCTTCTGTTCAGTTCCATTGTACGGAAGCGTCTTATTCGGAACTATAAGAGTAGGTTCGGCCGCACGATAGGTCAACTTCAACTCAGAGCTTTCATCTTCCTTGATATATACACTATATTTGTTATCAGGATCATCTGTGAAGAAATCAGGCCAAATATCTTTGACGGTGTTCTTCAAATCACCAAAGTTGATTTTATCTTCATCAATTAACTTGGTTATTTTTTCCTGCAGAGAGGACATCAGGACATAAGCCCTTTGGTTCTTTAAACCATTTTCTTTAAAGCTTGTGCTATACTTTGTGTTATTGGCATCATAAAACTCAATAACGACATTGTACGGAGCCGTCTGATCAGATTTTTCACCAGCCCAAACTGCCTTCAACTTGAACTGATAGACATTCTCTGCTCTATTATAGGTTACCGGGAGATCCGTTTCCGGATCACCACTTGTAATGGTAAAGGTTTCTCCTGCGTCTCCCGTACCATACATGTATCCAGTTAAGGATGTTCTTTCCAACTCCCAACCTTCAAATTCAAAACCTTCGCGGACAGGAGTAAAATTTTTATTAATCAGCTGAATGGTCGTTCCGGGTTTCAGTCCCTTTGCTGTCGTCATAAAGTCAGATGCATTCGGCGTTCCGCTTGTTCCCCAGTTTCCTTTATTTAAGTCATAAACGACCTGATAACGTCTGGTTGCTCGAATGGTGATACGAATATCATCAGATTGGTCGGACCATGGAATATAAATATGAATATAACCGTCACCTGTTATCTGGCACCAAGAATTCGTATTCTTGTCACTTCTCGTCAAATAATGATCGATTCCATCTTCTTTCAGAATCACTTCATAGTCACTTAAATCTTTGCTATAACCTTCCAGAATTGGACCATAAAGATCAACAGTATTAGTGCCATCTTTCGTTGTGCCGTCTCTTTGAACAAAAACCTTACCAGTTGTTGTTAGATAGTTTTCATCAGCGTTTTCCTCATTCTGGAACCAGCCGCCCTTAATAATCGTACCTTGGCGACCGTTCTTCCACTCATTTTCATACCAATAGTATTTTGTATCATATATATTTGCGTATAATTTCTCAATTCCAATAAACTCAGAGGCCCAGACTTCCTTCGAACCAATATCCTTGAAATTAATAGACAGATTAATCGTACCGTAAATAATACGATCTTCCTTTGCGGTAATTGTGAGTCTATAGTTTTCCCACGGATGAGTGTTACCTGTACATGTCAATGTCGCAGTATATCCGTTGCCTAAATCTGTAGTGATCGGATCACCATTAGGATCTGGTCTTGGAATATCGAGTTTCGTAAGTGGCACAACGTCACCTATTGAAATATTGACTTTATTCAGATCCTTATTAATATCAGGGCTGTCATTTTCTCCATTGTTATACTGATGGTACTCAGTGATATTAACTGTAAAGCTATGTGCTGGTGTATAATTTACTGTTGAAATAATGTTTGCACCTTTGGAAAAATAGTAATACTGCTGATTATCTTCACCACTGTAACCGGATTGGTTTGATCCTAAACTATACGGAATGTAGAAATTGAAGTTTGAACCCTCGAATGAGAGAGACTGAGAATCGTTTTTCTTTGTTCCTTCAATCCTTACAACTATCTTACCATCCGTCTGCTGAATCTCACTCGCTGTGTAATTTCCATTTTCATCTGCAGCGACAGTCTGGTCGCCAATTTTTACCGTCCATCCATCATTCAAGAAGTTCACACCAGACTGCTTCACAATGTTCGCAGTCAGTGTGCCTCCAACGCGTGCTACATCAGGTCCAGTAATATCAAAGAAATTATTGGTCTTGTCGTATTTCTCATCATCAATCACGACCTGATATTCAACTGGAATCGGGTCTTGTGCTTGGTAAGCAATCGTTACTTCCTTTGAGCCCAGTTCAATAGCGGCAAATTGATCTTCCGCGGTAGAGAAATATGCATGATTTTCATTATCAATCGCAAATTCGTAGACCAGCAGATTCTCTACCGTCACTGGGCCAACATAAGTATATCCTTCCCACCCTGGCTTCGCAACATCTGCTACCTTTCCTGTAGGTATTTTAGCTTGCGTTGTATTTCCATCATCTGCAACCAACGTGACATCAATCATACCAGGATTTGCTGCTGCCTTTCTCGGCGCAGCTTTTAGGATCACTGCGTCCGTCACCGGGTTGGACTGCTCCCTTCCTCTCGCTGCAAAGGCAGACGTGGGCATCATCTGGAACACCATCATCAGACTCAATATCAGGGCCAATAGTCTTTGATGCTTCTTCATGGTTCTTCTCTCCTTGCAATTTCTTTATTGCTTTGCTCAGGGTTCCTGAGGCTTGAAATTCCAAATTTGCTATATAACCGGCTTTAGCGTCCACCTGTTTTGCAGGTGGACGCCATGGCCGATTGGCTCTTAGTCCGTAATGGTATCGGCAGTCAGCAGCTTCGCCCGAATCTGAATGCCATCCGTAGCCTCGCTGACGATGATGCTGATGTCGGTGCCTTCCTGATCCAGCTTCGTCCATTCGGCGCCATCCCGGCTGGCTTCCCAAACGATATGAGGATCAGCGCTGAGGGTGAAGTAATCGGCATGAAAGTGAACCACATCGCCATAGACAGGAGCTTCGTTGCCGCTCATGGTGATCTGGACCCAGTCCGCCAGATACTCGGTTGCTTCGAAGGGGGCAATCATGTTGCTCACGATCTCGGCATCCTCTGTCCGAATCAGGGCGCGGAAGGCACTGTTCGCATTGTCCGCATTCAGGATCAGAGAGAAGGTTTCTCCCTCGCCCAGGTCGATCCACTCTTCCCCATCGGAAGCGATCTGCCAAATGATCTCGGCCTCCTCCTGATTGGAAACCGCGGTCAGCAGAATTTCATCCTCGAAGTAATACGGAGCTTCGTATTCGCAGGAGAAGCTGGCTTCCAGGGTCGCATCCTCTGCCGGCTCTTCCGTTTTCTCCTCCGGATCCTTCTCAATGCTCTCTTCTTCCGCTTCGGTTTCAGCTTCTACGGATTCTTTGTGCTCATCCCGCCCGTCAGAGGGTTTCTCTCCCTCCGCTGCTTCCGCGGGCTCATCCGCCGCAGTATCCTGCTTCTCAGATTCCGCCTGCGCATCTTCATCCTCTACCGTCTCTTCAGCAGTCTTTTCTTCCTCAACTGTTGTTTCCGCTTCCGTATCCTCGTCGGATTCCTCGACATCTACGGTTTCAGCTTCTTCGGAGTCCGATTCGGATTCGTCAGCGTCCTCCGCTGCCGCTGCTTCCGTTTTCTCGGATTCTTCAGCATCTTCGACTTCCGCGTCTTCATCACCCACGTCGGATTCTTCAGCTTCCACGATTTCCGTTTCTTCCTCTTCATCGGACGCGACCGTCTCGTCTTCTTCCGTCACAGCTTGCCACTCTTCATCCACCGCTTCGTCAGCGGTTTCTTCTTCGGATGCTTCCGTCTTTACAACAGTGGCTACCACGACCGCAGTTGCCTTTTCCGTCGCGGCATCCTCCTCAGAGGTGGAAACATCTTCCTCCTCCGCCGGATCTTCATTGATCACCCGCACAGTGGTCCGGACAATCGTCTCCAGCTCGGAATCGGCTTCCTCATCAATGGCTTCCGAAGCTTCCTTTTCCGCCTTCACGGGTTCAATCGGATTTTCTGCCGGCTGGGACACCGTTTCAACTACGGGTTCAGTCGGTCTCGTCTCTTCCCGACGAACTGGAGTCAGCGGTTCGGTCACAGGAATGTATATATAGGAAGAAACAAAACCATTGCTCAGCTCCACCCGCCAAGCCAGGGCGGCCATCTCCTCTGTCAGCACAAAGGTGTAGGTATCCTCATAGGCCGCGTAGGGGAAGTCATACCAAATCGGCTCTTCAGCCGTTGGATCCTCCGAAACTCTCCAGAAGATATCCACTGGATCATCTCCAAAGAGTTCTACCTTTAAGATGGTCTCCCCGCCGATAAAGGTTTCTCCCCGCACACGGATTCTCGCCGTCACGCTGGGGACCTCTACCGGAGCTGTCACCTCGACGGAGGGGATCACGTAGGAGTTTATGTCCTCCGGATCAGCCTCCACCGCAGCTTCCTCAGAATCTATGAAGGAAACGCCTTCCTGATCCGCTTCGGCCGGCTGCGCAGGGATGATTTCTACGGGATCAGAAACCACTTCCATTTCTGGTACGGACGCATCCGATTCCGTCGCGTCTTCCTGCTCGGCTTCAGCCTCCAGATCAGACGCGTCGTCCAGCTCCACACCTGCTTCCGCAGTCAACGCCGGCTGCTGAACCGGAGCCGCGTTATCTTCGGAAGCATCCGTGTCCTGCGGTTCCAGCGCCACGTCTGCCTCGGAATTGGGCTCGAATTGCGGCGCCAGATTCACGTCCGCATCCGGCTCCACAACCGGCTGCTCATCTGGAACCACATCGGTTGCGGGTTCGAACGCGTACACAGGTTCAAATTCCGTCTCGGAGAAATACTCCTCCGCAGCAGGCTGCCCTTCAGCCGCGAGATCCTCGCCATCTGCATAGGCCAGGACAAGGCTGAACAGCATCGTCACTGCGAGCAACAGGCTCAAGCATTTCTTCATCTACATTCCCTCCATTTCTGGTCGGTGATGGAAAACCTATTGTAAAGGGTTGAGCGCTCAACGCTTTCTCCCTTTCGCACAAGTTGCGAAAGACCCCCGGCAGGAAGGACTGGAGTCGCACCACCAACACCTCTGTCCTTTCCCGCCGGGGTCTTCTCTAAGGAGTCCCCTAAAACGTTTTAATTATAATATGTAGATTTCCTTTCCAGCAATGTCGATTGTTGGCAAGTTGTCACATTTTGACAGCAAATTAACACAAAAACGTTTTAATTTTGGGAATTCATTTATTCTGACGCTCTATGCTCTTTTATGATCCTTTTCCTGATTCCTCCATACAATTTCGATTGACTTTGATTCGACTTCGGTTTGTTTTTAATGGAATCGCACAATTATGATCGACCCAAAATTTCGCTAAATTGATTATATTTATTGGATCTATAGCTTCTCTTCCAAAGTTTGTTATTACGCTTCTATTCATCAATCATTATATTCCTGTTTCAAAAAGATTGTGTAAGGGTTCATTTGTATTCATTTGGCACAAGATGGTGCAACCGGGAATAATTTCTCCCTGTTCATTGAATTTCTCTACCTATTAAAGGTTCTTTCCTTTCTCCCCTGCTATGGTGGCGCTCCAGCAAATGAGGAAAGGCCCGATGGATTTCTACCAGAAAAGCTCGATTTTGTATCGTTTTACATTCTTTCAAATTTCTTCGCAAAAAGTTAAAAACGGGCATTGACAAAATGGGAGGAATGACTATATAATGCAATAAAGTTTAGCGTTAAACTTCGTTCTGAGTTAACGCCGAGAATTAAACGAGGAGGTTTCGAGATGAAAATGATGAAGAAACTGCTTTCGCTGAGCCTGGCCCTGTGCCTGCTGCTCGGGGCGCTGCCCTTCGCGGCGGCGGACGAGGTCGTTGATCCTGATCTGACCGCGACGGTAACATTGGGCGACTGGCCGGCGGACACGGCGCCGGATTCCGAACGCCAGGCGGCAGAGGCCTGGAAGGCCAAGGTCGAGGCTCAGTATCCGAAGGCGACCCTGACGCCGGACTACTATTCCTACACCCTGAGCAACTACGTGGCCATGGCCAAGGGCGGCACCGCTCCTACCATCTTCCAGCCTCCCTTCACCGATCCCCAGCTGCTGATCAGACAGAATCTGGTGGGAGATGTGACGGAATCCCTGGAGAAGGCCGGCGTGCTGGAAAAGTTCAGCCCTGCCTATGTCGAGATGCTGGCGGATGAAAACGGCCGCATCTACGGCCTGCCCCGGGATGGTTACGTGCTGGGCCTGCACATCAACATCGCCCTGTTCCGGGAGGCCGGACTGGTGGATGAGGAAGGCTTGCCCCTGTATCCCAAGACCCTGCAGGAGCTGGCGGAATACGGCCAGATCATCCGGGAAAAGACCGGCAAGGCCGGGTTGGTTTTCCCCGCCAGCGAGACCTACGGCGGCTGGCTGTTCACCAACATCGCGTGGAACTTCGGCTGCGTGGGCGAAAACGCCCTGGAGTATCAGGATGAAGACGGCCGCTGGGTCTGCAACTTCACCTCTGACCAGGCCGTCGCCGCCATGGAATACATGCGGGATCTGAAATGGAAGTACGACATCCTGAACGCGGACGCCACCACCACCGACTGGGCCAGCTCCCACACGGCGCTGGGCACCGGCGAAGCGGCCATGAACTTCGCGGCCGATGACTCCGTGGATCAGCCCACGGCCTACAAGGGCCTGCCGGTGGAAGATTTCGCTCTGGTTCCCTTCCCCGCCGGTGACGCGGGCCGGTACGCCCTGGCGGGCGGCACCTGCTACATGTTCGCCCCCAACATCACCCTGGATCAGGGAACGGTGCTGATGGCCTGGCTGAAGGCCAAGGGCAAGCTGCCCTTCCTGGAGGATGATATCATCGAAGGTATCCGCACGGACTACGCCGCCAAGCGGGACCGGGGCGCACCCGTGATCCCCGCCATCAGCGCGTGGAACGACGAGGAATACAATGCAGCCAAGCAGGCCATCATCGATGAATACAGCAACGTGGACATGCGGCTGTACAATGACTTCTTCGATTCCATCACCGAGGGCACCATCACCCTGCGGTCCGAAGAGCCGGTCTTCGCCCAGCAGCTGTATCGTGAGCTGACCGCCGTCATCCAGCGGATGATCACCAAGGAAGGCGCGGACGTGGTAAAGGCGCTGCAGAAGGCCCAGGATTCCTTCCAGGAATATCTGGACGATGAGATTAACGACTATTGATGTTTCTGTTTTTCCCGCTCCGCGGGGAAAGCGATAGACAGTGATTTGTTGTTCTCGCTCCGCGGGGAGGCTTTGGATCGGAATTCATCGCTCCCCGCTTCGCGGGAGGCTTCCATCACTTACGTCTCCTCTTCATGCCGGTCACGGGCTGCCTGGCCGGCATGTTTTTTACCAAATCGCTTGAAGGAGGACTGATTTTTCCATGATTTACGGGCTGAAAAAATGGTTTCGGACCCACGCGAAGGCAGGAGAGCAAATTCAGGCCTGGATGATCATGCTGCCTGGGCTGATCCTGATGACCTTCTTTGTCTGGGAGCCCCTGTTTGAGAGCATCCGCATGAGCCTGTATAAGACGCGGAACGTGGAGCTGGTTCGATTCATCGGGCTGGACAACTACATCAGCGTCATGGGGAAGGATGACTTCATTCAGGCGCTGATCAACACCTTTTCCTACACCTTCTGGTCCCTGCTGCTGGGCTTCGGGCTGCCGATCATCCTGGCGATGCTGATCGGCGAAACCACCCGGGGCAAGGGCTTCTTCCGCACGGCGGTATATCTGCCGAACATGCTGCCCGGCCTGGCGGTGATCATCCTCTGGTCCGCCTTCTTCTCCGGGGAGAAATCCGGCGTGCTGAACATCCTGCTGAGCAAGGTCGGCATTCCGCAGCAGTCCTACCTGACCCGGGCGGAATGGGTCATTCCCATCATCATTGTCATCGCCACCTGGAAGGGCGCGGGCTCCACGGCGCTGATCTACATGGCCAGCATGGCCAGCATCAGCCCCGATCTGTACGAGGCGGCGGCCATCGACGGGGCCACCATCTGGCAGCGGATTATCCACATCACCCTGCCCGCCATCAAGAAGCTGGCCGGCACGCTGCTGATTCTGCAGATCATCTCCGTGTTCCAAATCATGTACGAGCCCATGGTGCTGACCAAGGGCGGGCCGGATAACGCCTCCCTGTCCCTGATGCAGCTGATGTGGCAGTACGCCTTCGGCGGCGCGATGAATTACGGCAAGGCTTCCGCCGTGGCCGTGACGGTAACGCTGATTCTGCTGGTGATGACGCTGATTTATTCCTACCTGGATCGGAAAGAATCCGACTGGGATTAAGCGAAGGAGGGAAAGCAAAATGGCACAGAAAAATCAACGCACTGGCGTCATTCGTGAATATGACATGCATTCCTCCTCCGTTCGGGTGGGATACGGCTTCATCCTGTTCTGCTGCGCGATCATGGTGGTGGTCTGCATCTTCCCACTGCTGTGGGTGGTTTTCGCGGGCTTTAAGGATCTGAAGCAGTTTGTGTCCAGCACATCCATCCTGCCGGAGAGCTTCCATCTCAGCACCTATCTGACCACCTGGAATCAGCTGGGTATCGCCAAGAACTATCTGAATTCCCTGATTTCCGTCATCGGCAGCGTGGCCAGTGCGCTGTTGTTCAACGGGCTGCTGGGCTACGGCATCGGCATCCTGAAGCCCAAGGGCCACAAGGTGGTGCATAAGCTGGTGATGCTGTCCCTGCTGATGCCAGCGACCATCAGCATCGTACCCCTGTTTATGAATATTCAAAAGGTGGGCCTGGGGAACTCCTTTATTCCCCTGTGGCTCAGCTTCGGCGCCAACGCCATGTATGTAATCCTGTTTGTTCAGTTCTTTGCATCCCTTCCCTTCTCCATCATCGAGGCCAGCCGGATGGATGGGTGCACGCCGCTGCAGACCTTCTTCCGCATCGTGCTGCCCCTGTCCAAGCCCATTTGCAGCGTAGTGGCGATCTTCGCCGTCAACGCGGCCTGGTCGGATTTCCTGCTGCCTTATTTGGTGCTGCGCAGCGGCGATATGCAGACGGTGATGGTAAGGTTGTTTGTGTTTAGCACGGAACAGACGGTGAATGTGGATGATATGATGCGGTCTGTGGTGTTCTCGATGGTTCCGCCGATTATTTTGTTCTTCATTTTCCAGAAGCAATTGACGGAGAATTCTGTGTCGGTAGGCGTTAAAGGTTAATTCATCGATTGCATAGGGGCGGGTTCCCCCCTTACCCCCTGCCCCCTTTCCCCCCGTGCGCGGGGGGAAGGGGAATTTTAGGGATGGGGGCTGCGCCCCCATCCCCCTTTTTTGCAAGGGCGTCGGAGGATTTCTTTACAGGAAGGCCCTTTTTAGCACAAAAGGATGACGAAGAAAGCACATACGGAGCTTGCAACAAAAAAGATGCATCTGCTATTCACGTTGATAAACACGCGAAAGCTGAATTGAAGGTAAAACAAAAGCATAATCAGTACGCAGATAGAAAGGAATACATTATGGCAAAGGCGGCGGATGTTTATTTTCAGGTAGATCCATGGAAGATTGTGGAGGAGGGGTTTGATCCTTCCTATTCCCGGGTCAGCGAATCTATATTTTCCCTGGCCAATGAGACCATGGGAGTTCGGGGATTCTTTGATGAAGGGGGCAGCGTGGACAGCCTGCGGGGCGGATACGTGAACGGGGTATATGATCTGGAGTTCCTCCCCAAATCCTATCAAGGCATCATTGATCATTCCCATTTCATGATTCCCGCGGCGGATTGGCTGCGGACCCGCCTGACCCTGGGGGGCGAAACCCTGGATCTGGGGAAATCGGTTTTCCGGGATTTTCGGCGGGAGCTGGATATGCGCACGGGTACGCTGACCCGTAGCTTCCTTTGGCAGGCGGCGGACGGAAAGGAGCTGCAGGTATCCTTCCTGCGGTTTGTGGACATGACCCATCGGGAGCGGGGAAACCAGGTCATCACCTTGCGGCCCTTGAATTTCAGCGGAGAAATTGAAGTTTCCCTGGGCGTCAGCTTCGACGTGCGCCACGAGGGATACGACACCTGCTTCTGGCAGGAGGCCCGGCTGGAGGCGGCGGAAAACCGGCTGCAGGCCCAGGCCCATACCACCTACTCCGGCCAGGAGATGTTCGCCGGAGCCGCCTTCTCCCTGCCCTCCGGGGCCCGGGCCGCGGCGCGGCGGGAGAATCAATCCCTCTCTCTGGACGCGGTGTTGCCCCTGACCCAGGGGCAGGAGACCTCCCTCCATCGGCGGGCGGTGCTGCTGTATGACGGGCAGCAGGGCGAAGCCCTGTGGGCCGCTGGAGAAGCTGCCCTGCGGGCCGCGGAACAGGTCTCCCTGGCGGAGAGTCTGCAGGCGCAGCAGGACTGGTGGGAGGCCTATTGGCGGACCTGCGACATCGAGATCGAGGCCAACCCCGACGGAGACGCCCAGCTGGTGGCCGCGGAGCAGCAGGGCATCCGCTACTGCAGCTTCCAGCTGGCGCAGACCTACAACGGCGGCAGCATGCGCCACAACATCGGCGCGAAGGGACTGACCGGCGAGGCGTATAACGGCCACGCCTTCTGGGACACGGAGGCCTGCTGCCTGCCCTTCTACCTGTTCACCAACCCGGAGGCGGCAAAGGATCTGCTGCTGTTCCGATACAATACCTTGCCCCAGGCGCTGGAGCGGGCAAGGATGCTGGACTGCCAGGGGGCCTGTTATCCCATCGCCACGCTGAACGGTCAGGAGGCCTGCTCCCTGTGGCAGCACGCCAGCCTGCAGCTGCAGCCCAGCACGGCGGTGGCCTACGGCATTTGGCATTACGTCCAGGTGACGGGAGATCGGGATTTCCTGTACCGCTACGGCGTGGAGATGCTGATTCAGATTGCCCGCTTCCTGGCCAGCCGGGCGGCCCAGGGCAACGCCACGGGAAAATACGGCTTCTTCGGCGTCATGGGTCCGGACGAGTTCCACATGATGGTGAACAACAACGCCTACACGAATTACATGGGGAAACGGACCCTGGAATTCGCCGCGGAAGCGCTCCGCGACCTGGAGAAGGACGCGCCGGAGGCCTGCGAGGCGCTGCAGGCAAAGGTTCAGCTGACAGCGGAGGAAGTAGCCCATTGGGCGGACATCGCGGAGAACATGTACATGCCCCAGACCCCGGAAGGGCTCTACGAGCAGCACGACGGGTTCTTCAACCTGCCTCACACGGACATCAACGCCATTCCGATCTCGGAATTCCCGCTGTACAGCCACTGGTCCTATGACCGCATCTACCGCACGGATATGATCAAACAGCCGGATGTGCTGATGTTCCTGTACCTGTACAACAGCTCCTTCGCCGAGGAGATCAAGCGGATCAACTACGAATTCTATCAGCAGCGGACCATCCACGAGTCCTCCCTCTCCCCCGCCATTCATTCCATCCTGGCGGCGGAGCTGGGCAAGATTGAGGAGGCGACGGGCTTCTTTGGCTTCGCCACCCGGCTGGATCTGGATAATTACAACCGCAACACCCGGGAGGGGCTGCACATTACCAGCATCGCCATGGCCTGGGCCAACATCGTATACGGCTTCGCAGGCCTGCGCAGCGACGGAGACATCCTGCGCTTTGCCCCGGTGCTGCCGGACCGGTGGGCGAAGCTGACCTTCTCCATCCTGTATCAGGGCCGGGTCATCCGGGTTACCCTGGAGGGCGAAGGCGCCAGCTTCCAGCTGGTTCAGGGAGAACCCCTGAAGATTCAGATATACGGCGAGGATTTTCTGCTCACGAAGACTGAATAAAAAACGTGCGAAGGGGGGCTTTTCTCCCGCGGGCACAGCTGCCTCGTTCGTTTAGGCGGGCGAGGTGATCTTTTTTTCGGAGGGACATGACATGAATACCTGGATATTGGAAAAGGAAGGCTTCTCCCCCGCCGACGCGGCGGCGGACGGCAACCGCTTTCTCTGCGCCAACGGCTATCTGGGCCTGCGGGGCGTGCCGGAGGAAGCCGGCCCCGCCCTCTTTCCCGCGGTTACCCTGGCCGGGGTTTACGACCAATTTGAGGAGAAATGGCGGGAGCCGGTGAACGCTCCCCATGGGCTGCGGCTGCAGCTGACCATGAACGGACGGGCTCTTTCCCTGGAGGAGACGGCCCCCCTGCGTCACAAAACCATGCTGGATTATCGATATGGCATCTATCACCGGGACACGGATTTCGGCCCCGCCCGAATTTTGAGCTCCCGATTCACCTCCCTGGCGGACCCGCACCTGATGGCGGACCAATACCGAGTCGAATTCCAAAAAAGCGGGCTGGTATCCCTGCGGGTAGGCATCTCCACAGACATCTGGGACATCAACGGCCCTCATCTCTTCGGTTTTCGGCATCACGCGGAGGAGATTCTGCTGACGGAGGCCACCACGGGCCAGAAAGGCATCCGGGTGGCCGTAGCCCAGGGGATGGAAATCTCCCCCCGAGTGGAGGAGAGCATCTCCGTCGAGCCGGACGGGCTATACCGCACCCTGGTGGCGGAGGTTTTTCCCGGGGATATCTGGACGCTGAGCGTCTATGCCTCCGTCTACACCTCCCTGGACCATCCCTCCCCCGCCGCTCAGGCCCGGGCCAGCATTCAAAGGGCCATGAGAGTGGGATACCTGGAGCTGCTCCAGGCCCATCAAGCCGCCTGGGATCAGGTCTGGCAGGCCTCCGAAATTCAGCTGGAGGGGGATGAAGCCGCCGCCCAGGCGCTGCATGCCAGCCAGTATCACCTGAACTGCATCGCGCCGCGCCACGCAGGAAACATGTCCATCCCCGCCCGGGGGCTTTCCGGCCAGACCTACAAGGGAGCCATCTTCTGGGATTCAGAGATGTTCTTCTTTCCCATGTTCGTCTACACCCAGCCGGAGGTGGCCCAATCCCTGCTGCGCTACCGAATCGAAACCCTGCCCGGGGCCCGGAAAAAGGCGGCAGAATATGGCTATCGAGGAGCCTTCTACGCCTGGGAAAGCCAGGAGGGCGGCGAGGAAGGCTGCACGAATTTCAACGTGGTGGATGTGTTTACGCATCGCCCGGTGCGGACCTATTTCCGGGATAAGCAGATTCACATCTCCGGGGATATCGCCTATGCCCTCCGCAGCTATTATGACATCACCGGGGATCGGAGCCTGCTGGAGGAAGGGGGCGCGGAGGTCATCCTGGAATGCGCCCGCTTCTACCTCAGCCGGGCCTCCCTGCACGCAGACCGGGAGGAGGCGGACTTCGCGGACGTCATCGGCCCGGATGAATACCACGAACGGGTGACCAACAACGCCTATACCAACCAGATCATCCTGCACTGCCTGCAGAGCGCCCTGGCGCTGGCGGACATCTTCGCCGACCGGCCTGCCTGGTTCCAGGGTCTGCTGCTCCAGATAAAATACGAAAAGGACTGGCCCCTGCTGGAAAACATCTGCCGCCGGCTTCCCGCCCCCCGGGAGCGGGAGGGGGTCATCGAGCAATTCGACGGATACTTCGCCCTGGAGGACTGCACGCTGGAGGAGGTGCGCTCCCGGCTGCGGGATCCCCGGGAATACTGGGGCGGAGATCACGGCGTCGCCGGGGTGACGCAGATCATCAAGCAGGCGGACGTCATCGCCATGATGGCCCTGTTCCCCGGCCTTTATACCGACGCGCAGGTAGCAGCCAACTGGGCATATTATGAGCCCCGGACGGAGCATGGCTCCAGCCTCTCCGCCTGCATGTACGCCCTGGCGGCCTGCCGCGTCGGACGCTTGGAGGAGGCCTGGCAGCTGTTCCAGAAGACGGCGGAAATCGACGTCCTGGGGGGCGGAAAGCAATGGGCCGGGGAAATCTATATCGGCGGCACCCATCCCGCCTCCAACGGCGGCGCGTGGATGATCGCGGCCCTGGGCTTCGCCGGGCTGCGGATGCGGGGCGGTCAACTGACGCTGCAGCCCCATCTGCCCTCGCAGGTCAAGCGGCTCTCCTTCCCCGTCACTGCCGCCGGAAGGCGGTATCGGGTGGAGGTAACGCAGGAAGGCGGAACGATCACTGAGATTTAATAGCATGGCTCTCCCTTCGGGAGAGCCATGCTGTCTTTTCTTCCGTGTTTCATTTCCAAAATAACTCGCTCCCCCCAGCGGGAGGAGCGATGTTGTTATTTATTATTTTCCTTCTTTCATTCAAAGATCATGATTTCCGCAGCCTGGGCTCCCATGGTGCGGGAGGCGGTGGTCTTGGTGAAAATCACCTTCACATAGGCCGCCTCCGCGGCCTCGAAATCAATCCGAATCCGATTGCCAGTGGCGGCGTCGAAATCCCGCATGGCCGCGGGAGCCACCTCCGTAAAGTTCTCCCCGTCCAGGCTCACCTGCACAGCGATCTCCTGGCTGCGGGGCTCCCAAATGGCGGAGGGATTCAAACACACCGCCACCGTGGATACGGAATGGGTCCCCTCCAGGTCGATGACCATCTCCGCGGGAAAGCCGTCGCTCTCCCAATAGGTGTCCGTGCTGCCATCGTTCACGTTGGACGCCACATACACATCCGCATGCTTCCCGGCCTGCACCGGCCGCCCCTCCGCCAGGTTCTCCGCCTCCTGCAGGGGGATATAATCCGCCGTTGGGTCGGGAAAACAACTGGGGCGTTCCGGCGCGGTTTGCTCCGGAGCGGCCACGAAGATCACGATGGTATCTATCTTTTCCTCCCCCCAGGCCAGGCTGGGGAGCAGCAGGGCCAGGGTCAACAGCCCGGCCGGAATGGCGCGGCGAAAATTGTACATCTCCTTTTCCTCCTTTGCTTACTGGATGGTGATTCCCTGGCAGAACTCGTCCGTGGACAGCTTCAGGGTTTTCAGGTCCGTAATGGGATTCCCCAGAATATGAACATCCTTCAAGGTCACGTTGGTAATTCCGTGCTTCTCATCATGGCCGGACAGGCGGGAGGCGGGCATCTTGCCCTCCACCGTGTTGACCACCGTCAGCCCATCGATCAGGATATTGTCAATGGAGCCATACTCTTCCTTCTCCGTAGACCAGCCGGACTTGGCCAGGTTCATCTCGATGAGCTCTTTGTTCACCCCGTTATCCCCCTGCATCAGGGCGTTCTCCACCCAGATGTTGCGATAGGTAATGTCGTGCACAAAGGCGTCGTCGCTGTTATGAATGCTGATGACCGGCTTATGGAAGTTATACAGCACGGTGATGTTTTCGAAAAGCACCTCGCTGATCTCCGGATCCAGGGTCAGGCCCTTATCCGTCTCATATCCGATCTCCATGCTCTGGGCCAGATCCGTCCAGACCTGGATGTTCCGGAAGGTAATGTCCTTGGTGGAGCCGGAATAGTTTTTCACCACAAGGCTGTCGTCCCAGGTGCGGGCGAAGGAATTGGTTACCACATGGTTGGTACAGGACTGGAAGGTGAACCCGTCGCCATTCTGCCGGCCGGAGATGACCTTCACGTTGTCGATCGTAACATCCTTGGAGGAATAGGAATTCACATTCCAGCAATTGGAGTTCACGATGCCGATACCCTCGATGGTCACATTCTTGGCGTGATTCAGATCGATGGGCACCCGGGCGTAGGACCCGGGCTGATTCCAGGCGGCATAATCGCTGCCGTCGATGAGGCCTCGGCCCCGGATGGTCACATTGCTGGCCTGGTTCACGGAGAGGATGGAATGCAGCACCGCCCCGCCGGAAAGATACAGTGTCTGATTGTCCTCCAGGGCGATGGCGTCCATGACCCATTCTCCAGGGCCGATGTAGAACACATCCGGATCCTCCGGGTCGGGCACGTCCGTCTCCAGCGGATTGGCGAAGAGGTGCAGCGCCTTGTTGACCTCCCCATTGAAAACCACGGTGTACTGCCCGGGCTCCGTCAGGGTAAAGGAAACGACGCCTTCCTGGACCTGCGGCTCGATGCCCCAGCTCTGGGGCAGCACCTGGGCGGAGGCCACTTCCTTCGGCAGGCCAGGCATCCGGATTTCCACCCGGACCTTGCCCTCGAAATCGAAATAGGCCATGGGCGTGGTCACCGGCTGGGTATTGGCGTTCCAGATATGCTCATGGTTCACCATCACGTCATAGACGAACAGATCGTATCCATTGACGTTCACCGCGACCGTTTCCGAGGTAGTCATGGTCTTGGGGCCTTCATAGATGGTCAGCCGCGTAGGCTCCGTCTCCCCCAGGGCGACCCCCAGGCCCAAGGCCAGCAGGCAGGCCAGCGCCGCCAGGCATCCCCGCAGGCTCCGCTTCCTCTTTATCCAATTTTTCATTCCATTTCCCCCTTCTTTTCAGTTTGTTTGGGTTAATCGCTAAACCTTTCTCCATTATAATGGTTAAAAACGTTTTAATCAAGTCCAAAATAAAATTTATGGAATTTTAATTCCCATACTTGACATGCTAATTCTCAGGTGCTATAATGGCCCCAATCGATTGGTTGAGCGTTAAACCTTTCGAAAATACATTTAAGGAGGATTACCATGAAAAAGTTCCTTGCTCTCGTACTCTCCGTTGCCATGCTGCTGGCCGTCGCGGCGTCCGCCCTGGCCGAAGCGCCCACCTCTTTCCTGTGGGACAATTTTGACGACCGGGATCCTAACTCCAAGCCCGACCTGGCGCCCAACGGCGTGCAGATCTGGTGGGACAACTGGGCCAACCTCCGCGCCAAGAACGAAGACGGCGCCATCAAGCTGGACTATCGTCCCAAGGCCTATGATCCCGAAGATTATGACACCGAAGAGGAATACTTCGCGGCTGCCGGCGACTGGCTGGGCAACTGGGGCGAAGCTATCAACATGTGGGCCCTGGACGGCATTGCCACCTGCAAGTACCTGAACATCCGCATCAAGGGTGAAGAAGGTGGCGAGGAAAACAAGCTGATCATGGACTGGCATCCTGAAGACGCCAAGTTCTACGCGGCTCGGTTCTCTGACCTGGTGCTGGCCGATGGTTCCCATCCCGTCATCACCACCGATTGGCAGGATCTGGTCATCGATCTGGAAGCTTCCGGTTTCCCGGGCATGACCAATGCCTTCCACATCCGCGCCTTCGCCAAGGCCATCATCTACCTGGATGAGATTTCCTTCTCTGAGCCCGTGGCCGCCATCGACGCCACCAGCACCGAGACCATCCTGGCTTCCCTGACCGCGGAAGAGACCGGCAAGCCCGCCGATCTGCCCATCAAGGACTTCCTGGCGGAGCTGGGCGAATAATTCTTATCCCCTGGTTTCTCGCGGAGGCAACGTACCGTTGCCTCCGCTTTTTCAAAGGACGATGGCAGTTTCCCCGCGAAGCGGAAAATAAAGGAGTGAATGATTATGCTTTCCCGCTCCACGGGAAAGCGAGAAGCACGAATCATGTTCCCCCGCGGAGCGGGGGAACAAAAAAGAGAATGATTTGCAATTCTGCAGGAAAAACGTTAAACTAATCCCCGACCATTGGTTCCCCTGGGGGGATCTGTCCCCTTCCCCCCAGAACAAAAAACACGCGAAACGAATGGAGAAATTTATGGTCACATTAAAGGATATTGCTGCCGAAGCCGGCGTAAGCATCACCACCGTATCCAATGTGGTTCACCACAGACAAAGCCGCGTCTCCCCAGAGCGGGTGAAAAAAATATGGGAAATCATCGAGCGGGAACACTACGTGCCCAGCATGTCCGCCCGATCTCTGGCCAACGAGCATTCCTTCATCATCGGGGTGGTCACCCATCTAACGCCCCTGAACGCTGGCAGCACCATGAGCGACCCCTTTCTCAGCGCCTTTGTAGACAGCATCGAGAAACAGACTCGGGAACAGGGGTACTATCTGATGGTTCGCTCCGTGGAAAACGCCGATGACCTGATCACCCTGACCCGCAGCTGGCATCTGGCGGGGTTGGTCTTGACCGGTATGTTTCAGGATTCCTTTTTAGAAGCCTCCATCCGTCTGAACATTCCCGTAGTGCTGATTGACAGCTATGTGGAAAACCCGGAGCTTTGCAGCATCGGGCTAGAGGATGAGCAGGGCGGCTATTTGGCCACCAAATATCTGCTGGAGCATGGGCATCGTTCCATCGCCTTTACCTCCCCCGCCATACGTGCCGGCGGCGTCATTGAGCAGCGATACAGCGGATATATTCGAGCCATGAAGGAATACGGCCTGACCCCGGATTCCTCCCTGGTCTTTACCCAGGAGATCACCGTAGAGCAAGGCCGCAAGCTGGGGCGCAAGCTGGCAGGCCGAAAGGATATCACCGGCATTTTCTCCTCGGCGGATATTCTGGCGGCGGGTATCATGGCCGGGCTCAGCGAAAAAGGAGTGTTCGTTCCCAAGGACAAATCCATCGTGGGCTTCGACGATAACTTCCTGGCTCAGCTGACCATTCCTGGTCTGACCACTGTGCATCAAGACGCCGCTGAAAAGGGCGCCCTGGCCACGGAAATGATCATCCGGCAGCTGGAAGGGAAGCCCATTCCAGAAAAGCATGTGATTCTCCCCGTGTCCTTGGTAGAGCGGGGCAGTGTCCGCCGTCTTTAATCATGAAAAAAATCTCCCTCGATTCGCGAGAGAGATGTTTTCATGGATTCCAGGATTCATTCCTCGCCCCTGCAAAGCAGGGGCGAATTTTTCAACAGTTGACGAGAAGGATCTCGCACCCCTGTTTTCGGAGGGGCTGAGTTTGGCGTTTTATCAGGACAAGGCGCAGGATTTCCGGATCACCAGATTCCCACTCTGGCGAATGGTACGACCCGCTTCGCCCCGGATCAGCCGGATCACCTCATCCGCCGCCAGGGTTCCCGTGTCCCAGAAATTGGTCCGGATGGTCGTCAGCGCCGGGGTGATATATTCGCACAAGGTAATATCATCGCAGCCCAACACGCTCACATCCTCCGGCACCCGATATCCCATCTCGTTCAGGGCCGCCATGCATCCAATGGCGCTCAGATCATTGGCGGCAAAAATCGCGTCCGGCGGCTGATGGCCCTCCAGCAGATATTTCCGCATCTCCCGATAGGCAGAGGCCCGCTCAAACATGCCATACAGCACGGGGATCTTGGCGTTTTTCATCCCCTGATTCCGCAGCTCCTCCCGGAAACCGATCCAGCGCTTCTCCGAATCCAGATTGCCTGGGAGGCCGAAAATATGCAGCAGGCGCTTCTTGCCCAATCCCAGCAGGTAATCCGCCGCCATGCGCCCCTGAGCCTCGGATTCATACAGAATGCAGGAGGTATGCGCTTCTTCCCGCTCCAGGCCCAGAAACAGCAGCGGAATGCCATAGGTCTCCATTCGCGCTGGCGCGTCCGCCTCCAGATCGTCGCAGAAGACGACTGCCCCGTCCAGCGTCCGTTCTCCCAGCTTCTTCAGGATGGACCGGGTATCCGTCACCATGCAAATATGTACCTCATACCCTTGTTCCTGACAGGCGCGGAACATCTGATCCGCCAGGGCGCAATAATACTCGCCCGTCATGGAGCGAACAAACAGCCCAATGGTCCGGGATTCCCGGGCCCGCAGCCGCTGGCCATTGACGTTGGGAATATAGGCCAGCTTGGCAGCCGCCTCCAGCACCAGCTTCCTGGTTTCCGGCCGGACGACGGATGGATTGTTCATGGCGTTCGAGGCCGTAGCGACGGAAACCCCCGCCTCCCGGGCCACATCCCGCAGCGTTGTAATACCCATGCTGGTTTTCCTCCTGTGTTTCGGAAAAAACTGAACTGTTCCAATCAGCGATTTTTGTTTCCCCTCTCCCAGGGAAAGCATCCTTCATCGAATGCTCCCCTCGCTCCGAGAGGGGAGCTTCTCTTCGGGGTGATCTTGAGCTTCTCGGGGCACCTTTTAAATTGCCCTCGCCAGTCGGAGGCCGACCCGGTGGACGCAGACCGTCCCCTCCGTGGCCACCACCTTCAGCGTCGCTTGATCCTCCGTGTAAAGATGCATGCCGGCCAAAATTTGCTCCTGACGGCAGGCGCTGATTTCGAATTCTCCCACCAGGCGCTCTCCCTGATAGACCGCCACCCGGGCCGGCTCCTCCGCCGTGACTCCTACCTCCGCCAGGCAGCTGCTGGTAACGTCCTGGAAAGTATACTGGGCCCATTCCCCGGCGTGCAGCCGCAACAGTGTCGTCTTCCAGGGGGCATCTTTATCTCCGCCTTCCGGCTGGATGATCTCCATCCCCGTATCCTCCCGGTAAAGGCCGGGGGCATAAGCCCCTTCGGCGTGGCAGCTCTCCGGCCGCAGCTTTGGCTCGTCGAAATCCACGCCGCGAACCTCGCATTCCGGCGTCCGAGTCAAATAAGCGGCAATCCGCCCGTGGCTCCGGCACCGCCCCACCTGGATGTTCTCCAGCAGCTCATCAAATATCCCCTGGGCGGTTTCCTCCCCTGGCTTTACACCGCCCGCCAGCCAGGCCCGAATCAGCCCCCACTGCCGGGGCGGCGCGTAGGAGCAGGGGGAATTGTCCGTGTCCATCTTTTTCCAGGGCCACATGGTCACATGGATGCCCAGCTCCAGGGCCAGAGGGATCATGGCGGAATACCATTCCAGGGTGTTCTCCCCCGTCTCCCCCAGCCACAGGGGCACGTTCAGCCGCCGGGCGGCGTCGATGTAATCCTGCAGCTCCTTCAATTCCGGCGCGCACCAATACCGATGGAAGTGCAGCACCATCTGATAATCATACTTCCGGTCAAACAGGCTCAGGTCGCTGGCCCAGTGCTTCCCCTCGATGGCGATGAGATGCCGGGTATCGTTCCGGCGAATGGCACTGACCGCCGCGTCATAAAATTCCCGCAGCCGGGGTTCATATTCCTCCAGGGGCACATCCCCTGGGAAGCGCACCGGCCGCAGCGGCTCGTTCAACAAATCATATCCCGCCACGATCCAGCGGTCATGATACCGACGGGCGACCTCCTCCCACAGGGCCACGCCCCGCTCAAAGTGCTTCTCCTCCATCAGCAGGCCGCACAGATCCTCCGGGGAATCGTCGATGTTCGCCCCGGTCTGCCCTCCTGGGGCCCCATGCAGGTCGATCCAGACGTACAGCTTATGCTTCTCGCAGGCGTCCATCAGCCAATCCAGATACTGGAAGCCCTCCTCCCGGAACTGGATTCCTTCCCCTTCCTCCTCCAGGAAGAGGCGGCTGTTGATGGGCACCCGCAGGGAGTTATACCCCATTCGGGCCATCATCTCCAGATCCTTCTCCGCGATATAGCTTTCCCGGAACTGCCGCCAGAACCGCTCGGCGTATTTTTCCCCCGTCAGCTGGCGGATACTCTCCTCGATGCGCCGGGGCCGGTCAAAGGCAGGAAAATCCCCCAGCCGCCACATATACCCCTCGCACAGCAGCCAGTTCCCCAGCCCCCAGCCCAGCAGCTGGACCGGCTCATTCCGCTCGTTCCGGATCTCCATCCCCTGCGCCTTCAGGAAGCCATATACTCGATCTCGTGACAGCTCCGCTTTCATCCCACACCTCTAAAAACGTTTTAATTTCAAGAACCATTCTACCATAAAACGCCGAACGTTTCAATCCAAAAAGATTGACTGTTTTTTGCTAATCAAGTTATCTGTTGCAGAATTACATAACCATCGAGTAAAAAGACACCACCCCCGGCTTCGCCAGTTGTGATCTTTTATTGATGAAATCTCCACCTCGAAGCACAGAGAAAAAAACACCCCCGCAGAGCGGGGGAGCGAGAAAACCCAAGGAAGTGGCGATCGGCGCTTCCTTATTTGATTGCTTCCAGGAAGATGGCTTCCAGGTCATCTTTTTCCGGGGTCATCTCCCGCAGGGGCGCGTCCATCGCCGCCAGCAGATGAAACAGCTGATCCTCCAAGCGTCCCCGATCATCCCGGGCCCGCCCGATGATTCTCAGCGAAACCACCCCCGCCTCCGGGGCCGGCAAAACCTCAATCTTCTGCACGCATCCGATGCTCCGCAGGGCGGGCGTCAGCTCCTTTTCCTTCCCCAGGGCGCTGATCCGCAGCCGAATCCCCCCGTCCTGCGCCCCTTCCTTCAGATCGAGGGCCCGAATGACTCGGCCCTCGTGCAGGATGATGGCCCGATCACAAAGCTGCTGCACCTCCGACAGGATGTGGCTGGAAAAAAGGATGGTATGCTCCTCTCCCAGGGAACGGATCAGCTCCCGAATCTCCACCACCTGCTTGGGGTCCAGCCCCACGGTGGGCTCGTCCAGAATCAGAATCTCCGGATTGCCGCACAGGGCCTGGGCAATGCCCATCCGCTGACGATATCCCTTGCTCAGATGGCCAATGACCCGCCCCCGCACCTCCCGCAGGGCACAGATGTCCAGAATCTCCCCCACGTGCTTTTCCCGGCTCCGGGGCAGCACCTCCCGCAGATCGCAGACGAATTTGAGATAGTCCGTCACGGTCATCTCGTCATACAGCGGCGGCTGCTCCGGCAGATAGCCGATATGCCGTTTGCACTCCCGGGGCTCCTCCATCATGTCCATCCCTGCCACCAGCACGCGCCCCTCGTCCGGCGGAAAATAGCCCGTCAGCAGGTTCAGAGCCGTGGTTTTCCCGGCCCCGTTTCGCCCCAGTAGCCCGGTGATTCGGCCTTCCGTGGCCTCGAAGGACACCTGATTCAGCGCCACCGTCCGGCCATATTTTTTTGTAACATTCTCCAGCGCGATCATTTTATCCTCCCTTCAGCACTACGTTTTCCGCCCCCAGCTCCTCCCGCAGGCGGCGCAGGCAGCCTTCGCTCCCGTTGCACCAGCTCTCCTGGGGGGAGAGGAAGGTCATCTTCTCGCTGGGAATATGCAGATACACCGGCACCTCCCCCGCCTCCAGGGCCAGCAGGGCAGTGACTTTGTCCATGTCCTTCCGCTCCAGCCGCAGGAACAGCTTCTGCTTCGCCTCGGAGGCGATCTGAGAAACGGTCTTCCCGTCCCGCCGCGCCGGGGTTCGGGAAGCTTCCTGCCGCGGCGAATCCTTCTTCTGCCAGTTCTCCATGCGGGAGATGGATTCCACAATCAGCTTCGGGTCCTCCTCCTCCCGGACGGACAGCCGCCCGCTGAGTACCGCGATGGCGTCCTCCTGCAGCAGGGCCTGGTATCGTTCGTACACCTTCGGGAACACCAGGCATTCGATCTGCCCCGTCATGTCCTCCAGGGTGACGAAGGCCATGTAATCCCCCTTCTTGGTGGATTTGCCATTGACGGCGATCAGGATGCCGCCCATTTCCACGCTCTTGCCATCCAGACTCATGCCCTTGTCCGGCATTTCCGCCATCTCTGCCATCTGGGCGGTGGAAAAGCTCATCTGCTTCATGGTCTCTTTCCAATCGTCCAGGGGATGGCCGGTCATGTAAACCCCCGTGGCCTCCTTCTCCATCTGCAGCTTGGTTCGGGCTGGGCAATCCGGCACATCGGGGTAATGCATCGTGTCCTCAAACAGGGGCGTCTCCGCGTCCCCGCCGAACATGTCGAACAGGCTCACCTGCCCTTCCACGTTCTTCTTCCGGGAGTTCTGGTTGGACTCCAGCGCCCGCTCGTAGATCATCAGCATCTGGGGCCGATGGGCCCCCATGCCGTCGAAGGCGCCGGCGCGGATCAGGCTTTCCACCACCCGCTTGTTGCACTCCGTGGTGTCGATCCTGGCGCAGAAATCGAACAGATCCCGATAAGGCATCCTTTCCCGCTCCCGCACGATGGCCTTGACCGCGTTCTCCCCCACGGCCTTCACCGCCCCCAGGCCGAAGCGGATGGCCGCCTGGTCCGGGTTGGCCAGGTCCACCGTGAATTTCCACCGGCTGCGGTTCACGTCCGGCGGCAGCACGGGAATCCCCCGCCCCCGGCAATACTGGATGTATCCCGCGATCTTTCCCGCGTTGCCGTACACGCTGTTCAGCATGGCCGCCATGAACTGCACGGGATAATACCGCTTCAGCCAGGCGGTCTGCATAGCCACGACGCTGTAGGCCGCGGCGTGGGATTTGTTGAAGGCATAGCTGGCGAAGGAGATCATTTCGTCATAGATCTCGTTGGCCACCTTCTCCGGCACGCCGTTGCGGATGCACCCCGGTACCTTCACCTCGCCGTTTTCGTCCGTCATTCCATGGACGAAGATTTCCCGCTCCTGGTCCATGATCTTGTGCTTCTTTTTCGCCATGGCCCGGCGCACCAGGTCGCTGCGGCCATAGCTGTATCCCGCCAGGTCCCGAACGATCTGCATCACCTGCTCCTGGTATACCATGCACCCGTAGGTCACGTCCAGAATGGGCCGCAGCTTCTCCGTCTTGTACTGCACGGAAGAGGGATCCTGCTTCCCAGCGATATACCGGGGGATGGATTCCATAGGGCCAGGACGGTACAGGGAAATGGCGGCGATGATGTCCTCAAAGCAGCTGGGCTTCATGTTGGTCAGGAAGGAGGTCATGCCACTGCCTTCCAACTGGAACACGCCCTCCGTGTCCCCCCGGCAGATCATGTCGTACACCTCCGGATCATCCATGGGGATGGCCTCCGGGGTCATCTCCACGCCCACCTCCCGCATCAGGTCCAAGGTATCCCGGATCACCGTCAGGGTCCGCAGGCCCAGGAAGTCCATCTTCAGCAGCCCTAGCCGCTCGATGGTGCCCATGGGATACTGGGTGGTGATGACCTCGTCGTTCCTTTGCAGGGGGACGAATTCTACCACGGGCTTTCCCGTAATCAGCACCCCCGCCGCGTGGGTGGAGGCGTGCCGGGGCATGCCCTCCAGGGTCATGGCGGTATCCAGCAGCTGGCGCACCTCCGGCTTTTCCTCCGCCATCTGGCGCAGCAGGGGGCTCAGGGTCAGAGCCTTCTGCAGGGTCATGTTCAATTCAAAGGGAATGGCCTTGGCCACGACGTCGGTTTCCTGATAGCTCATGCCCAGCACCCGACCCACGTCCCGCACCACGCCCTTGGCCGCCATGGTGCCGAAGGTGATGATCTGGCTCACATGATCCGCGCCGTATTTCCGGGCCACATAATCGATGACCTCCTGCCGCCGCTCGTAGCAGAAGTCCACGTCGATATCCGGCATGGTGACCCGCTCCGGGTTCAGGAAGCGCTCGAACAGCAGCTGATATTTCAAGGGGTCCAGCATAGTGATGCCCAGGCTATAAGCCACGATGGAGCCTGCGCCGCTGCCGCGGCCGGGGCCCACCATGATGCCCTGGGATTTGGCGTAATGGATGAAGTCCCAGACGATGAGAAAGTAATCCACAAATCCCATCTGAATGATGGTGTTCAGTTCATACTCCAGCCGCTGCCAGGGCTCGTCCTCCGGCCCCGCGTCGGGATACAGCCGCTGGATGCCCTCCCGGCACAGGCGGCGCAGCATCTGCTCCGCGGTCTCCCCCGCAGGCACCGGATACTGGGGCAGGCGGGTTTTGCCGAATTCGAAGGAGACGTTACACCGCTCCGCGATAACCTGGGTGTTCTCGATGGCGTCCGGCACGTTTTTGAACAGCTGGCGCATCTCCTCTTCGCTTTTGACGTACAGCTCCTTGGTCTCCTGGCGCATTCGCTGGTCATCCTCCAGAGTTTTCCCCGTCTGGATGCACATCAGCACCTCCTGGGCGTCCGCGTCCTTCCGCTCCAGGTAGTGGCAGTCGTTGGTGGCCACCAGGGGCACATCCATCTCCCGGGCCAGGGAAATCAGCCGAGGCAGCACGGTCTTCTCGTCCCGCAGGCCATGGTCCATGATCTCGATGTAAAAATTCTCCGGGCCGAAGATGTCCTGCATCTCCCGGACATACTGATGGGCGCTCTCGATCTGGCCGTTCAGCATCATCTTCGGCAAATCGCCGCTGAGGCAGGCGCTGAGGCAGATAAGCCCCTCGTGATGCTTCCGGATCAGGTCGTAATCCATCCGGGGCTTATAATAGTATCCGGAGATGAAGGCCTCGCTGGAAAGCTTCATCAGGTTTTCATAGCCCGTGTTGTTTTCGCACAGCAAAATCAGGTGGCTGTTTTCCCGCCCCGCCGGGGTGTGATCCGTCCGATCCCGGCAGACATAGCCCTCCATGCCGATGATGGGCTTGATGCCCGCCTCCGTCAGGGCGGTATAAAAATCAATGGCGCCGTACATTACGCCATGATCCGTCACGGCGCAGGAGGTCATCCCCAGCGCCTTCAGCCGCTCCACCAGGGCTGGAATGCGGCAAGCGCCGTCCAGCAGGCTGTATTCCGTGTGCAAATGCAGATGTGTAAAGCTCATTTATCCGTTACTCTCCGTGATCGTCCCGGGAATTGCTGATTTCTTTTTCTTACCGGAAGCTCTCCATAATGGACTGGGTCAGATCCATGGCCGCCTGAGAGCTATAGAAGAAGGTAATCTCGATCATCTGCTCCCCCGTCAGATAGCTGTATCCCACGCAGGGGGCGCCGTCCGCCTCGTCCACGTCCTGGAAAACCAGAAATTCCGTCCCGCCGATCTCCCGCACCTGGGCTTCCCGCCCGGCTGCCATCAGGGCCTCCGCCAGCGTCTGGCTGCTGACCCCCGGCAGATCGTAGGCGAAGACCAGCATCTCCAGCTCCGGCGGCATCAGGAAAATGCCCCGTAGGTCCGATTCATCCGAGGCCGGCTCCTGAAAAACCATCTCCTCTGGCAGGGACAGGATGTGGGCCCCGTCCGGCATCAGTACATCCTGTGCTGAGGCCCCGCCCATGCCAACCACCATCGATAAGGCTATGATCAGCCCCATGATTTCTTGCTTGATCTTCCTCATTTTGTTGATTCTCCCTCTTCCATCCGTCACTGTTTTACCCCGTTTCACAGAGGCTTCTTTAAGCAGCGTTTTCTTAAAAGCTACCCGCTTCTAATTCTCCCTTGGCCATTTGCTCCTCCAGCCACAGCTGCATGGTGGAAACGGAGACCTGCAGCTTGTCCAGGGTCTCCTTGATCTCCCCGAAGTCCTCGTATTCGTCTGCGGACAGCGCTCCATCCTCGGCAATCTCCAGCATCCGATCCTTGTATTGGCTCAGCCGGTTGATGCCATTCAGGGTTTCCACCACGATCTGCACCAGGTTCTTGCTCTCCACCCGGGGCGTCCGCCCCCGGCCGATGGGACACTCCTGGCTGCAGTAGTAATTGCACAGCCCCGGCGCCTTGTAGGCCTCCGCCATCATCTTCACGTCTTCCGGCCGAATCTGCACCCGCTCATTCTCGATTTTCTCGATCCGCTCCGGCGAAAATCCCGGCAGAATCTCCGCCGCCTTCTCCCGGGTCAGCCCCAGCTCTTCCCGCGTGGTCTGATAGATGCTCTTGTTTTCCTTCGTTGATTTTCTGCCCATTGTACTGCTTCCTTTTCTCTTTATTGAACAACAGGGAACGACCCCATAAAGAATTCATGAGAACATCTGCGTCCAAACACCAAATACCTTTGGATGCTCCCACCAGTTTTGCCTTTCCCTATTCTACCGTCACGTAGTTTTCCTGCACCCACAGTCGAAGGCCCTTGGCCTCCACCTGCCAGAAATCATTCTCTTTCCGGATCAGGGTCACCTTCGTCCCGGTTTTCCAGTTATCCACCACCCGCTCCTTCTCGGAGGGGCCATACCGCAGCTTTACCGTCGCCCGGCCGCTGGTGTTCCCTTTGACGCTGATGACCCCATGGACAATCTCCCCTGCCAGGGGATCGAACAGCTCCACGTCCTCGTTATTGACATAGCCTCGCTGCCCATTATACATCACATAGACCTGCTCTTCTTCTTCCCGCAGCACAGGGATCACGGAGCAGCTGGGAATGGTGGCAATCCGTTTTCCTGCCGCGTTCAACAGACGAATGGCCTTCTTTTGATTGACTACAGCCAGTCGAGGCGTCCCTTCATCCCCCCAGCTCAGCTCCCGGGTGGGGACCACCTGGTTCTTCTTGTTCACGGTGATTTCGCTCTCGCCGCTGCTGAGCGTCACCATCGTAGCACCGATCTTCTCCTCCGCTCCCTGGTAATAGACCCAGGTGGGCCGGATCAACCGGCCGCCCCGGCGGGCACAATAGTCCAGATCCAAATAATATTCCAGCCCGCCATAGAACTGGGTCTCGAAGTAGTACCGGCTGCCGGGAATCTCTCCCGGATCCTTGGCCTCGATGTACTCCCCGTCCTGCAGGTAATAAATCTTTCCCTTCTTGATCCGCTCAAAGGTGGCGCTGGGGGCGC
Organism: Clostridia bacterium; assembly: GCA_017464305.1. GTDB lineage: Bacteria > Bacillota > Clostridia > Christensenellales > Aristaeellaceae > Aristaeella. Next base: position 33,406 of record JAFUDS010000001.1, read on the forward strand.
TGTCCACGATATGAACCTTCCCCGCGCTCTCATCCACGCCGGCCATCAGGGCGATGTGGCCAATCACGATGCCAAAGGAGTATAGATCTCCATTCTTGAGCCCTTCCCGCAGAGCAGCTTTGTCCTTCAGCAGGTTGTTGTTGGTGGTATAGCCATACACCTGGCTGGCATTGTACACCAGTCGGGCGTTGGCCGTCCCATTCTTGGTGTAGCATTTCCGATAGGTCTCCGCCAGGTTCTCCGGGGCGATGTCCTCCCCCGTCCAGCCCATCCGCTGCAGCGCGTGGCTCAGGGTGAAGATGGCGCAGCCCGCGTTGTCCAGCTCGGATTTGGAATAGGCTTTGTCCTTCCACCAGCCATCCTTCTGGCTGTAAACAATCTCCGGCCCCTGGGGTTCCGCCGCGGCGCCGACCACGCTGACCTGCACGCTGGCGAGATCATCCACGCCCTCGGCGTAGTGCACCTCCACCTCCAGGATATAGGTCCCCTCCTGCCGGGGCCGGAAGGAAACAGCGAAATGCGCATCTTCCTTCCCAGCGAAGACAATGTCGTTCCCGTTTTTCAAGGTATAGGTCACGGAAGTCGCGCCTTCCCCCGTCTCTACGTTCACATCCACAATGCCCCCTACAGCGGCCGTCGAAGGCGAGGCCGTCATCCGTACCTCCGCCCCGGCCCCCCAGGCCAGGCCCAACATCCAAAGCGCCAGCAAGACGCCCATCCAACTCTTTCTCATGAGGAATAAAGCTTCTCCTCTCCCGTCGCACTTTCCCTTCATTATACACTTTCCATGCGTAGAACACAAATCAAAAATCCCCTGCCCAAAGGCAGGGGAAAGGATTTAAAAATATTATTCCGCAGTGGCTTCCTCCGCGGCAGCTTCCACGGCTTCTACCGCCTCGACCAGGTCTTCCGCCACGGTCTCGTCGGTGGCAACCACTTCGTATTCCGCTTCGGGCTCAACGGACGCTTCTGCGTTGATCGCCTCTTCGTCCTCCAGGGCCTGGCGGATGCTCAGGCTGATGCGCTTCTTCTCGGAATCCACGCCCAGAACCTTCACATTCACGATCTGGCCAACCTGCACAGCATCTTCCACCTTGGCGATGCGGTTGCGGGCGCACTGGCTGATATGCACCAGGCCATCCAGGCCGGGCTCCAGCTCCACGAAGGCGCCGAAATCGGTAATGCGGACAACCTTGCCCTCGACGATGCTGCCTTCCGGATACTTCTCAGAGGCGTTATCCCAGGGCCGGGGCTGCAGCTGCTTGTAGCCCAGCTGGATACGATCGCGATCCCGATCCAGGCTCAGGATCTTCACATCCACTTCCTGATTGGGCTTCACCACATCGCTGGGATGCTTCACGCGGCCCCAGCTCAGGTCGGTAATATGGATCAGGCCATCCACGCCGCCCAGATCCACGAAGGCGCCAAAGTCGGTCAGCCGACGGACGATACCGTGAATCACGATGCCCTCTTCCAGCTTGTCCCAAACTTCCTTCTTCTTGGCAGCCGCTTCTTCCGCCACCACAGCCTTGCGGCTGGCGACGATGCGCTTCTTCTGCTCGTCGATCTCGATGATCTTCAGCTTCATTTCCTTGCCGACGAAATCAGAGATCTTTTCGACATAGCGCTGGCTCAGCTGGCTGGCCGGCACAAAGGCGCGAATGCCGTCCACGTTGGCAATCAGGCCGCCCTTGACAGCTTCCTTGCCGACGCCTTCTACATACTCGCCCGCTTCATTCTTCGCCATCAGAGCGTCCCACGCTTTGCGGTTGACGATGTTGCGCTGGCTCAGCAGCACGTTGCCTTCACCGTCGTTCACCTTGACGACCTCGACTTCAATCTCGTCTCCCAGGTTTACTTCCTGTTCCATCAGATCTTCGCGCTTGATCAGGCCATCCGCCTTGTAGCCGATGTTGACACTGACCTCATCGTCGGTGATCTGGACCACCTTGCCGGTTACCGTCTGTCCGGGACGGATGCGGACCATCGTGGCCTCGACTTGCTGCATGAAGTCTTCGTTGTTCTCCTCCTCGAGGGTCGGGTTCAGATCCTTGTTCTCCAGTTCGCTCATGCGTGTGACAACCTCCTTAAGTGAGTCCGTCGGAGTGGACGCTCCGGCGGTGATCCCAATCATCCCGGGATCTTTATTTGCAAAGGCGTGCGGTATCTCCGCCGCGCTCTCTACCAGGATTGTTTCCGGGCACTGGGCCCGGCATAGGTCATAGAGCTTTCGCGTGTTGGCGCTGTTACGCCCGCCAACCACGATCATCCGATCGGCCCGGGAAGCCAGCTCCATCGCTTCCCGCTGTCGCACCTCCGTGGCGCTGCAAATGGTGCAATGGCTCTCCAGCCGATCCACCTTTTTCTCCAGCGCCTGCAGCACCTTCTCCCATCTTTCCAGGGGAAAGGTGGTCTGCGTCACAGCCAAGGCCTTTTCAAAATGAGGCAGGCCTTCTACCTCCTCCGGGGCGGCCACTACATACACCGGGCCTTTGGCCCAGCCCGCCGTCCCCCGGACCTCCGGATGCTCCTTTTCCCCCACTAGGATCACAGGAGAACCATCCGCCGAGCCCTCGGCCACGATCTTGTGCAGCCGGGCGACGAAGGGGCACGTCAGATCCATGACCTCGCAGCCCTTTTCCCGCAGGCTTTCCAGCACATCTGGCGAAACCCCGTGGCTGCGAATCAGCACCCGCCGACCAGCGGCCTCGGCCGGATCGCGAATCGGGGCCAAGCCCTTGTCCGCCAGATCCTGCACCACCGTCGGGTTATGGATCAGCTCCCCCAGCGTACAGGAAGGGACGCCATCCTGGGCCGCGGCTTCCGCCGCTTCCACCGCTCGGGAAACGCCCATGCAAAACCCGGCGTGCGCCGCGATCTCAACGGTCATGGCTCCATCCTCTCGCTAAAAATAGCTCTAATTGTATTATTTTCGACTTACCTGCAAAAATTCCTGCAAGAAAATCGAAAAAATTGAAAATATTTTTCCAGCCCAGCCGCCGCAGCTTCTCCCTTTCAGGGCGGATCCGTTTGCTTACGCCTGACCGAATTTCGCCACCATTTGCCGATAGGTTTCCCGCATCCGTTGATTCAGCTTTTCGCAGGTCTCCATATTCACGCCCTGTTTCATCAAATCTTCGAATTCGATGGGCTCTCCCACATAAGCATTCACCCGGCGAAAAAACTTCAGCGGCCGGTCCAGATAGATCGGGATCAGAGGCGCTTTCCCCCGCAGCACAATGAGGCTGGTGCCGTTTTCGATCTGCTCCATCTGGCCCTCATGGTGCCGGGTGCCCTCGGGAAAAATCACCAGGGGCTGTCCATTCCGGATCACCCGCATGCAGGCGCGCATGGCCTCCATGTCCGTATGATGCCGATCCACAAAAATGCAGTGCAGATCCGTCAGCACCCATTGGATAAACCGATTCACCGCCAGCTCCTTCTTGGCCAGGAAGATGCATTGCTGCTTCAGGGGCTTCGCCAAAATCAATGGATCCAGGGCATGCAAATGGTTGGAGATCAGCACGCAGGCGCCGGAGCGCTGCCGCAGCTTTTCCGCACCATGATACCGGACGGGCATGAACACGCTGAACAGCACCGCTGCGAATACCCTGGCCACGGGATACAGCTTGGATTTCTTTTCCTTTTCTTCCTTTACAATTCCCTCAGTCGCCATTTCGTACCGCCTCCGCCATCTCCACAATTTGATCCACCACCTGGTCGAAGGTCAGGTTGGTGGAATCCAGCAGCGTCGCATCCTCCGCCTGGCGCAGGGGCTCCACGGGGCGATGCATATCCTGCTCATCCCGGGCGATGACCTGGGCCAGCACCTCCTCGAAGGTGTCCGGTTCCCCCTTCTCCTGCATCTCCTTCCAGCGGCGGCGGGCCCGCTCCTCGCTGCTGGCCGTTAGGTAGATTTTCAGCGGCGCTTGGGGCAGCACCGTGGTACAGATATCCCGTCCATCCACAATCATATCCTGGGCGGCGGCCAACTGCTGCTGCAGCGCCACCATATGCTTCCGGACCTGGGCATAGCGGCTGACGGTGCTGGCGGCCATGCTGACCTCGGGGGTGCGAATTTGGCTGCTGACATCCTCCCCATCCAGCAGGGTCCGCTGGCCCTGCTCCCCCACCTGGACGGCCAGGTTCAGCCCCTGGCACAGAGCAACTACCGCGTCCTCCTGGGCCGGATCCACGCCTTCCCGCAGGGTTTTCAGCCCCAGGGCCCGATACATGGCCCCGGTGTCCAGGTGCAAAATGCCTAAACGAGCAGCCGCCGCGTCGGCAATGGAGGATTTTCCCGCCCCGACCGGGCCGTCAATGGCGATGTTTAACCGCATGATTCTATTTCTCCCTTCGCTTTCATTCCTCACTTCGCGGGATAATAGGTTCCGTAAACGAATTCATGAATCGCCTGGGCGTGCTTCGTCAGGTTATATTTGATGACGGAGGAGCCGTTGGCCGTGGTGTAGGAATAGGAATGATCCATGGGCACCCGCATCTGCTCGAACAGGGATTCGCCCCCCGCGGCGCCGCTGAGAGTGGGCAGCAGGGAGAAGGCCAATTCCACCATGAACTGCAGGTTCATGTTCGTGTCGGAATAATCCGCCGCCGTGCCTACCAGATCGATCATATCCAGGGGATCGAACTCCGCCAGCACCTTTTGCAGCAGCAGATCCAGCAGATGGCGCTGGCGATCGGTGCGGTTAAAATCGTTCTCACCCTTCAGGCTCCGGGTCCGGGCATACATCACCGCCTGAACGCCGTCCAGATGCTGCGTGCCAGCCACCACCTCCAGGGGCGTCCGCTCTCCCTTGGCCTTGTTGTCATAGGCCGGGGGATGCTCCTTCAGATACTTATTGATGTACCAGGCTTCGCCCTTGGTCAGCTCGATATCGATGCCTCCCAGGGAGTCGATGATGGAAGCCAGACCATTGAAGTTGATGGCCACATAGTTTTCGATGTTCATCTGGAAATTCTTATTGATGGTCCGCATGGCCAGGGCTGCGCCGCTGCGCACCTTTTCCTTGGTGGTACCCTTCTTGACCTTGTTGTTGCCATACTGGAAGGCATTGTTGATCTTGGTCTGATTTTTGTATCCGGGAATGGGCACCAGGCTGTCCCGCAGGATGGAGGTCATCTTGATGGCGCCGGTGTCCTTATTGATGGACACAATGATCTGGGTATCTCCCCGGCCGATGATCTCCTGGGGATCCTTGCTGCGGGTATCCACGCCCACCAGCAGAATGTTAATCACATTCTCCGGCAGATTGGGGTTCAAATCCAGGGAATCCGGATCAATCCCCGCATCGTCCTCTTCCTCTTCTTCCTCGTCGATCAGCGAATCCAGCTTTTGCTGTTCTTCCTCCGTCAGATAGAAGGTTTCTCCCGTGTCCTCGTCCACATAGACATCGTCGCTGTCCAAATCCAGCTCCGGCAGCACCTCTTCTACCACTTCCTCAATGATCAGATCCTCTTCTTCCTCGCCCAGGGCGATGGTGGGCAGGATCAGGCAAAGGGCCATCAGCCAGCAAAGCAGTTTTTTCATAATGTCTTTCCCTCCCAGTATTTCTTACGCGGTCGGATGATTCAGCTCATCCAGGGTCATGCTAAAGGCAGGCAGGAATTCCAGCAGGAAATCCTTCACCTCGGGATACTCGATGCTTTCCAGCGTCTGGTGAATGTTGTTGGCGGCGTAATCAAACTCCCGATTGCCCGCCCGCTGTTCCTCCAGGCACTTGATGTAGGCGCTGATCTTGTCCGCCGCCTTGACGATATCCCGATCGTACCCCTTCTCCTGCTTCAGGCAGGGGGCAAAGGCCGGCCGCATCTCCTCCGGCAGCAGGTTCAGCAACCGGTCGGCGGAGAGATCCTCCAAATGGTGATAGGCCCCCCGCAGGTCATCGGAATAATATTTCACCGGCGTGGGCAAATCCCCGGTCATGACCTCGGTGGCATCATGATACACCGCCAGGGTCAACACATGCTCCGGATTTACCTGCCGGCCGTACCGATCCCGGCCCAGCACCGCGATGGCATGGGCAATCATCGCCACCTGCAGGGAATGCTCCGCGTCGTTTTCCGGCTGGGTATTCCGCATGAGGGACCAACGATTGATCAGCTTCAGCCGAGAAAGATAAGCAAAAAAGGAATAGGCCATCCTGCCTCCTCCGTCCATACACGCTCAATTTCGCTTTGCCCTCCCCAGGAGAGCAACGGCTTCATTATATCCTTTTTCCCCCGGGGATTCAAGGGCCGCAAAATAGGCCGGCTTATTTTCCTGTTCCCGTCCTTTTCTTTCCCCGGCTTTTCTGCTATGATCTGCTCACGGTCGAGGAAAACCCCGCCGACCAAATATACCAGGGAGGAACAAAGGAAATGAAGAACATGAAGAAAGGGCTCATCGCCCTGATTTGCGCCATCATCGTCGTGGCATTCATCGCTACGGCCTGCACCGCCACAGTGGAAACGGGATACACCGGCATTGTGACAACCTTCGGCCGGGTGGAGGACGTCACCCTGGAGGCCGGGCTGCATCTGAAGAGCCCCTTCCAGCGGATCATCGCCATGGACAACCGGGAGCAGAAGTCCTCCTTCACCACGGAGGCCTTCTCCAGCGATATTCAGCAGGTCAATGTTACCGGCTCCATCAACTACGCCATCAATAAGTCCACCGCCATGAACCTGTTCAAGGAAGTGGGCACGGATTACTTCAACAAGCTGGTCTATCCCCGGATGCTGGAGATCACCAAGGGCGTTTTCAGCAAATACACCGCGGAAAACCTGGTGGCCAATCGCCAGACCCTGAGCGAATCCATCCGAGATGGGCTCTACAGCGAGCTTCAGTCCTATGGCATCAACGTCATCAGCCTGAGCATTGAAAACATCGACTTCACCGACGCCTTCACCGACGCGGTAGAGGCCAAGCAGGTGGCCGCCCAGAAGAAGCTGCAGGCGGAGATTGAGCAGGCCCAAATGACCATGGAAACCCAGCAGCAGGCGGAGCGGAAGCGGATCAACGCCGAGGCGGAGGCCAACGTGGCCAAGATCAACGCCGACGCGGACGCCTACGCCGTGAAGGTTCGCAGTGAGGCGGAGGCGGAAGCCAACAAGCTGATTGCGGAGTCCCTGACAGAAAACCTGCTGAAGCAGAACGAAATCAAGGCCTGGGACGGCCAGCTGCCCACCTTCGTCTCCGGAGAAGGCGGCGCCACCCTGCCAATTCTGCAATTGGCCCAGCCCGCCGCGGACGGGGAAGCCACCCCCGCGGAATAATCCCCCTTCTATTGACATCGAGCCAACGCGCTTACCGCGTTGGCTCTTTCATGAGCTTCAATGTCCGTTTCCGCAGCCCCGGGGTCATGCGGAAGCGCGTGGGATCAAAGCCGGGATCCAGAGCCGTCATCCGAAAGATACCAAACTTGATGGGTACCCCCTGATCCATGTACTTCTGCTCATGCTCCGAGATGTAGTTCGGCGCGAAGCCACTGGCCGCCAGATCCCGGGTCAAATATACCGGCTCGAATCCGCAGAGCAGAAAATAAGCCAGGGAATCCTCGAACAGGGGATCATCATCCGTTTTAAACCAAATTTCTCCCCCTTCCCGCAGCATCCGGCGATACTGCACCAGCTGGCGAGGATGGGTCAGGCGGCGCTTCTCATGCTTCGGCCGCTCGGACCAGGGGTTGCAGAAGGAGATGTAAATTCGCTCCGGGCCATCCGCCTGGTCGAAAAAGCGATCGATATAGCAAATGTCCGCGCTCAAAATCCATACATTCTCCGGGTGTCCCTCACAGGCGCGGACGATGTTCCGGCGGGTATCCCCCAGCACGTCCGCGCTGATATCCACCACCACATAATTGATTTCCGGATTAGCCGCCACCATTTGGGCCGTGCTGACCCCCTTGCCGCAGCCCATCTCCAATTGCAGCGGGCGCTCGGGATGGGGGAAGGCTTCCCGCCAGTGGCCCATCCGTTTCTCTCCGTTTTCTTCATAAAATGGGCAGGCCGCCAGCTCCGGCCGTGCCCATTTTTTCTTTCGAATGTGCATCTTAGTTGTAGTGCTCCTTTAAATACAGCATCCCCTGCCGATATCCCTCAAAGCCCAGGCCCATATAGGTCTTCACGCAGGCCTGGCGAATATAGGACACCTGGCGGAAATCCTCCCGCTGGGTGACGTCGGAAATGTGCACCTCCACCGTGGGGATGGAAACCGCCTTTACTGCGTCCAGCAGCGCCACGCTGGTATGGGTATAGGCCCCGGGATTGATGACGATGCCATCAAACACGCCATAGGCCTCCTGGATTTTGTCCACCAGCGCTCCCTCGTGGTTGGATTGGAAGCACTCCACCTGGATGCCTTCCTCCTCCGCCGTTTTCTGAATGAATTCCAACAGGTTCTGAAAGGTCTGGGCTCCGTAAATAGCCGGCTCCCGCAGGCCCAGCATGTTCAGGTTCGGCCCGTTCAACACAAGAATCTTCATCTCTTCGACATCTCCTGATAAATCTTTTCCACCTGGCTGGCGGGAATCTCCTGCCCCAGGAATTGCTCCGCGGCCCGCCAGGCCTGGGCCACCAGCATGTACAGCCCGTTGCAGGTGGGAATCCCCATCTCCCGGGCCTGGTGCATCAGCCGGGTCTCCGGGGGATTGTAAATGATATCCAGCACCCCCTGGCAGGCCGGCAGCTCCCGCAGGTCCAGGGGAGCGGCGTCCATGTGGGGATACATGCCCACGGGGGTGGTGTTCACCACGAGGGCCGCGGCTGCCTGTAGGGCCAGGTTATCGTAATTATACTCTCCGCTGCGGCTGATGGTCACAATAGGATCCGCCCCCAGCCGACGCAAGGCCTCCCGAATGGAGACGGAAGCGCCGCCGCTGCCCAGCACCAGGGTTTTCTTTCCCCGGACGTCGAAGCCGAAATAGCGGGTCATCTCCTCAAAGCCGTATACATCCGTATTATCGCCATACAGACTGCCATCCGCCCGGCGGACAATGGTGTTCACGCTGCCCAGGGCTGCCGCCACCGGGGAAAGCTCGGAAAGATAGGGCACCACGGTCTTCTTATAGGGAATGGTCACGTTCATCCCCTGCCAATCCCCCCGCAGCAGGAAATCCTCAATCTCTTCCTCCGCCCGCTCATACAGCAGGTATTCATAATCCGCCAGCCCCGCGTGAATCTCCGGGGACCAGCTATGGCCCAGGGTCTTCCCCAGCAGGCCGCATTTCATCCGGCTCATCCCCCGATCTCCTTCCTGCGGCCCAACCACGCGTCCATGATGGCGATGGCGGCCGCCGCCTCGACCACGGGCACCGCCCGGGGCACGATGCAGGGATCATGCCGCCCCGGCACGTTCAGCTCCGCTGCCTCCCCCGTTGCCAGGTTCACAGATTGCTGGGTTCGGGCGATGGAGGGGGTGGGCTTAAAGGCCGCCCGGAACACCAGGGGCATGCCGTTGGTAATCCCGCCCAGGATGCCGCCGGCATGGTTGGTCAGAGCCGTGACCTCGCCCGCCTGCATCCCATAGGCGTCGTTGTTCTCGCTGCCGCTCTTCTCCGCCACCCGGAAGCCATCCCCAAACTCCACGCCCTTCACGGCGGGAATGCCGAAGACGATCTGGGCGATGCGGTTTTCCATGCCCCGGAAGATAGGGTCCCCCAAGCCGACGGGCAATCCCGTGGCCACACATTCCACCAGCCCGCCGATGGAATCCCCCTCGGCCCGTTTCTCGGCGATGAGGGCCTTCATCTTCTCTCCCTGGGCGTCGCTCAAGGTGGGAAACTCCTTTTCCGCGACGGAAAGCAGGGGATCCCCCTCGTCCGGGATGCCCCCGATGGCGGCGATATGGGCCCGCACCTGGATGCCCTCCCGGGCCAGGAATTGCAGGCATAATCCCCCCGCGATGCACAGGGGCGCCGTCAGCCGGGCGGAAAAATGCCCGCCCCCGGCCACGTCCTGGTGGCCCCCATATTTGACCTCCGCCGGATAGTCCGCGTGCCCGGGCCGGGGAACGGTCTTCAGCAGGCTGTAATCCCCGGAGCGGGCATTGGTGTTCCGAATGATGGCCGTCAAGGGCGCGCCACAGGTGGTGTTGTCCACCAGGCCGCTGAGAAACTCCGGCGCGTCCGCCTCCTTCCGAGGAGTGGACCAGGCATTTTTCCCCGGGGCCCGCCGGGCCAGGAATTGATCCAGGGCCGCCGGGTCATAGGTGAAGCCCGCCGGCAGCCCCTCCAGGGTCATGCCGATGGCGGCGGAATGGCTCTGGCCAAAGATGGTCAGCCGCAGATTCTCTCCATAGCTGGAGCTCATGCCGCTCCGCCCCCCTTCACGATGGTCATTTCCTTCAGCTTTTCCCAGAACCCTGGGAAGGATTTCTCCGTGCTTTCCGCACCCTGGATGGTCACCGGATGCTGGCACAGGGAAGCCGCCACCGCCGCCGACATGGCGATGCGATGGTCGTTAAAGGAGGAAACCTCCCCGCCCGCCAGCTGTGCTTTGCCGATAATTTCCAGCCCATCCGTGCGCTCCCGCACCTCCGCCCCAAGGGCGTTCAGCGTGGTGGATACCGCCATCAGCCGGTCCGATTCCTTCAGCCGCAGGCGCTCCGCATGCTCGATGATGGTCTCCCCGGGGCAGGACGCGGCCACCACGGCCAGAATGGGCACCAGATCCGGAATCGCCGCTGCATCGATTCGCTGGCCGTGCATTTCCCCTCGACGAATGGTGATCTCCTCTGCCGCGGCAGTAACCTCCGCGCCGAAGCCCGCCAGCAGCTCCAGAATTCGCCGGTCCCCCTGGCGGGAGGTTAAATCCATGCCCGTCACGGTTACGCCCGCCGGGCTCAGGGCCCCCAGGCTCAGGAAGAAGGCCGCGGAGGACCAGTCCGATTCCACCCGCAGCGCCTGCCCCGCCGCGAAAGCAGCAGGATACCCGCCCCCGGGAATCTGATAATCATATCCCTCTCCCGCCAGGGGCAGCCCAAATTGGCTCAGGGCGTCCTCCGTCATGGCGATGTAATCCGCGGACTCAATAGCCCCCGTCACCTTTAAGCTGCTCTCCCCCGCCAGCAGAGGCAGGGCAAACAGCAGCCCGGAGACATACTGGGAGGAGATGTTCCCGGGAATCTCATAATTCCCCGGCCGCAGCTGGCCGGAGAAGCCAAGCTGTTCCCCCTCCTGGTGCAGCTCCATGCCGTGCATTTCCAGCAGATCCCATAGGGGCTGCAGCGGCCGCTGGGGCAGGCGGCCCTCCATGCGGAATTCCCCCCGCAGGCCCAAGGCGCCTACCACTGGCAGCAAAAACCGCAGGGTGGACCCGCTTTCCCCGCAGGGCAAAACGATCTTCTTCTCCTTGCTCCATGGGCCGGGAGCCACCCGAATGCGGTCCCCCGCCTGGGTAATTGCCACGCCCATGCCCCGCAGGCAGGCCATGGTAGCCTCAATATCCTTCGAAATCCCCTGGCAAATCAGCTCCGTTTCCTGCCCGCTCAGCGCGGCGCAGATCAGCAGCCGATGGGCCCGGGATTTGGAGGCGGGGATGGAAACCCGCCCCGTCCGGGGGCCGGGCTGTACCCTTTCAATCATTTCGCGCCTCCCAGTTGCAGCCAGCGGAGCAAATCCCCTGTCGGAATCTTTTCGATGCGGCATTTGCCAATCCGCTCCGGCACCACGATGCGAATGCTATCCCCGGTGGTTTTCTTATCCGCCAGGCAAATCTCCGCCATCCGCGCCGCTGGCCAGGCGGTTTCCGTGGGCAAGCCATAGGCCTTCAGCAGGGCGATGATCTGATCCCGATCCGCCACCGGCAGGATCCCCTGGGCCGTGGCCGCCCGGGCCATCATGGCCATGCCGATAGCCACCCCCTGCCCATGCAGGATGGAAAAACCGCTGCAGGCTTCGCAGGCGTGGCCGAAGGTGTGGCCCAGATTCAGCAGCATCCGCAGGCCCAGATCCCGCTCGTCCTGCATGACAAAATCGCTCTTGGCCGCCACGCATCGGGCGATGACCGCCTCCACCTGTTCCTTCGCCGGGGTGGCCTCCAGGGCATGGAAGAATTCCGCATCCCCGATGACACCATACTTAATCACTTCCGCGCATCCCGCCTGGAATTCCTCCTCTGGCAGGGTGTTCAGGGTGTCCGGATCGCACAGCACAACCTTTGGCTGATAGAAGGCCCCCACCTGGTTTTTGCCCCCCGCCAGATCCACAGCGGTTTTGCCCCCGACGGAGGAATCCACCATGGCCAGCAGCGTGGTGGGAATCTGGATATAGTCAATCCCCCGCTGATAGCAGGCGGCGGCGAAGCCGCCCATATCCCCCGTGACCCCGCCGCCCAGGGCCACCAGCGCATCGCTGCGGGTCAGGGGCACGGCACACATCCGATCCAGCGCCGCGTGCCAGGTTTCAATGGTCTTGCTGCCCTCCCCGTGGGGGAAGGCGAAGGAAAAGACCTGGAAGCCGGCCGCCGCCAGGGAGGAGGCCACCCGATCCAAATAGAGCTCCGCCACCCGGTCGTCCGTTAAGATGAAGATTTTCCTCGCCTGGGGGCAGACCTCCTTCACCCGGGCGCCGGTTTCCGCCAGCAGTCCCCGGCCAATCAGCACCTCATAGGGCGCGCCGGCCGGGATATGTATCTTCTTGATCCCTTCCATGTTATCCATCCAGCTCCTCTTTCCGCTCCTTGCCCGCCTGCAGCAGGCGGATCAAGCCCTCCCGATCCTCCACCGCCAGATCGTCCCGATACTGCCGCAGGTTGTCGATCAGGGTATCAATCTCCTGAATCAGGTTCTCCCGATTGTCTAAAAACAGCTCCGCCCACATCTCGGGGTTCAGCCAGGCCACCCGGGTCAAATCCTTATAGCTGCCGGCGGAAAAACCCTTATGCACCTGGGCCGCCGGGCTCTTGACATAGGCATTGGACACCACATGGGCCAATTGGCTGGTAAAGGCGATGATCCGGTCATGCTCCTCGGCGGTGGTGATGGTAATGGTTCCGAACACTGCCGGGGAAAGCACCCATTTCACCCTTTTCAGCAGGTTTTCGTCCGCGCCCTCCGGCGGCACGATGACCATGGGCGCCCCATGGAACATGTTCCACCGGGAGTTTTCAAACCCGGAAAACTGCGTGCCCGCCATGGGATGCCCGCCCAGGAAGGTGAAGCCGAATTTCTTTCCCAGGGCCATGCCCGCTTCCGTCACATTGCGCTTCACGCCGCAACAATCGATGACCAGGGGATGCGCCCCAAAGGCCGGGCCAAAATCCGCCAGGAAATCCACCGCCGCCTGGGGATAAACGCACACCAGAATCACGTCGCATTCCCCCGCGTTTTCCTTCGTCAGGGGTGCCATAACGGCCTGCTCCGCCAGGGCCATCTCCATGGCCGCCGGGTTCGTCTCCCGGGCGTACACCTCGTGCCCCGTGGCGCTATAAGCCCGGGCAAAGGAGCCGCCGATCAGCCCCAGTCCCACAATTCCGACTTTCATCCCGCTTCACCTCCGCGTTTTTCGAAGGGAATTCTATCATAATCCCCCCGGGGAAACAAGCTCATTCCTGTTCAGAATGTGTACTCCTGCCCCCCGCCGTTCACAAAATGTTCAGGGGGAAAATTTCACTTCTTTTCTGTTTTGTGGTATACTGATCGGGTATCCATTTTTCGGAGGTGTTTCCTTTGGCCGATGCCCTGATTCTTGCTTCCTCCTCCCCCCGGCGGCGGGAGCTGCTCGCCCAGGCGGGGGTTCCCTTTGAGGTGGATGCGCCGGAGGTGGACGAGGGCTGCGATCTGCCCGTTCATCAGGCCGTGGCGGAAATCAGTCGCCGCAAGGCCGTCGCCGCGTCCGCGCTGCATCCGGGGCGTTTCGTCCTGGCAGCGGATACGCTGGTGGCGATAGATGGCCAGACGCTGGGCAAGCCCCATGGCCCGGAGGACGCAAAGCGCATGCTGCATCTGCTCTCCGGGCGGGTTCATCAGGTGTATACCGGCGTCACCGTGGCGGCCCCGGATGGCCAGCTATGGACGGAGGTGGACGCCTCCTCCGTTACCTTCGATCCCCTTTCCCAGGCGGAGATTGACGCCTATGTCGCCAGCGGCGAGCCCCTGGACAAGGCCGGCGCCTATGGCGTTCAAGGCCGGGCGGCCCTGTTTATCAGCCATCTGGACGGCTGCTTCTTCGGCGTCATGGGCCTGCCGCTGTATCTGGTGCGCCGCATGCTGCGGGAGGCCGGATTCTCCCTGGAAGAATAACAATTTAAATCGCTTTATTTACGAAAGGATATTACCGTCATGCCATTAACGGCCCCCGATATCGGGATTGATCTTGGCACATCCAACACCTCTCTGTATGTCAGCGGTCGAGGCATCGTCATCTCCGAGCCCACGGTGGTGGTGGTGGAGCGGGAAAGCAAGCGCACCGTCCGCGCCGTAGGGGATGAAGCCCGTTTTCTTTACGGGCGCAGCCCCGAAAGGCTCATGAGCGTCTCCCCCATCCGCAGCGGCCAGGTGTCAGATTTCGACATGACCCAGCTGATGATCAAATACTTTCTGCGCAAAGCCATCGGCATCAGCTATCTGGGCAAGCCCCGGGTCATCGTGTCCATCCCCTGCGGGCTGGATGATGTGAACCGCAAGGCGCTGACAGAGGCGGTCCGTCTCTCCGGCGCCCGCCATGTTTTCCTGATCGAAAAGCCCTTCGCCGGGGCCATTGGCTCCGGCCTGCCGGTGTATGACCCGGTGGGGACCATGGTGGTAGACGTGGGCGCTGGCACGACGGACGTGGCTGTCATCTCCCTGGGCGGCCTGGTGGTTTCCCAGAGCGTAGCCGTCGGGGGCGACCGCATGGACGAGGCCATGATGAATTATCTGAAGCGGGAATGCAATATCATCGTCGGCCGGAACACGGCAGAAAATGTAAAGAAGGATCTGGCCACCGCCATTCCCCTGGAGGAGCCTCGTTCCATCCTGGTGCGTGGCATCAATCAGCTAAACACCTCCGCGGGGACCATTCAGTTCAATTCCACCCAGGCCTATGAGGCCGTGAAGGAGCCCTGCGAAGCCATTTTGAAGGCCATTCGATGGGTGCTGGAGCGGACGCCGCCGGAGCTGTGCGCCGATATCATGCGCAGCGGCATTCATCTGACCGGGGGCGCCAGCATGCTCTTCGCCCTGGATCAATATATTTCCGAAAAGCTGGATATCCCCGTGCTCCTGGCCCGGGATCCCGCGGATTGCTGCATCCTGGGCATTGGATACCTGACGGAGAACATTCAGCTGGTCACGCCCCAGGATAAACGGGCGGAGTAAAAAGCAAAGGGATGTTTCACTCAGGGGTCCTTGGAAGACGTCGACACTTAGCGGTCGTGCCCTGGAGGGGTTTTGCACGCCCGGAAAACAGTCCAGTGGACTGTTTTCAGTGAAAAACGGGCGGAGCCCTGGGCAACTCCCGCACGCAGTATTACGAATGAAAAAGGAGGTGAGCTCAGAATGGCCAAGTTTCGTCCCCTCTCCCGAGGAAAGAAGGAGGATCCCCGTCCCGAAATGACGGATGATTTTATCTACGACGAGCCTGCGGACGCCGCCTCTGATCTCGCCTCCGACACGCCGGAGGAAGCCCTGCGGAAGCTACGGGGCCCGGAGGCGGAGATTCCAGACCTGAAGCCCACAGAAGCGCCAGAGAAGACGGATGCCGATTCCTCTCCCCAGCCGGATTTCCGGGATAAGCTGGGAAACTTCACCCCGCCGGATGACGACAACCTGCAGCCCATCCGTGCCCGGCGCCGGGCCCATCGGGGGCACCCCACCCTGCGGATCATTGTGCTGGTAGCCATTACCGCCGCGCTGGTGCTGCTTTCCGCCGCGTATATCTTCCATCGCATTATCCCTACTGCCCCCGTTCTGGGGGAGCCGGAGCTGATGATCGGCGAGGCGGTGACCCCGGTGCAAAGCTTTTTCTCCTCCATTACGGAGACCCTCTTCGGCTATGCCCGTTCCTATAAGCTGCGGGCCAATATCGAAAATGAATATAACGCCCTCCGGGCGGAGAACGAACAGCTGGTATATAAGGCCATGCTGGCGGATGAGCTGCAGAAGACCCTCTCCCAATATGAGGACTTGAGCGACGAGATCGCCGCCAACGCCAATATGCAGCCCATCGTCTGCACCGTTATCGGCAAATCCGACAGCAATTATTTTTCCACCTTTACGATCAACAAGGGCTCCGACGACGGCCTGGAGGAATATATGGCCGTTACCATTTCCGGCGCCCTGGTGGGCTACACGGAGAGCGTGCAGCCTTCCATGTCCACCGTGCGGACCATTATCGACTCCGAGGCCTCCATCGCCGCGCTGATCTCGTCCTCCCGGGATCAGGGCACCGTCCGGGGGACCTTGGGCGTGGACGGTACCGCCATGTGCCGGATGTATTATCTGCCGGATGACAACCTGCCCCGGCCTGGGGACACGGTGGTCACCAGCGGCGTCGGCATGTCCTTCCCCAAGGGCATTCCCATCGGCACCGTGCGGGAAAGCACCCGCGGCATGGAGTCCAACAAGCAATATATCGTGCTGGAACCCCTGGCGGATTTCCAGCATCTGGAGTATGTTATCGTCCTGCGGTATAAGCCCGTGGCGGAGGCCATTCAGGGCCGGGAAAATGGGCGGACCAATGTAGAGCTGGTGCCGCTGGAAAGCGCCCGGCCCTCCCCCCAGGTGCCCCAGATCGCCTCCTCCCTGTTCGAAAGCCAAAATACGCCAGACCCAGACGCTACTCCGACGCCGACCCCAGAGCCGACGGAGGAGCCTACGCCCACCCCGGAACCCACCCCCGTGCCTACGCCGACGCCGGAATATCATAATTATGAGTATGTGCCCGTGGCCATCAATTCCGAGCCCACGCCCACCCCGACGCCCTCTCCGGTGCCCACGCCCACGCCCTACATCTCGCCGGATCCCGACGCCATGACCTTTGAGGAGGACGAGGAATGAAGAAGCCGTCCCCTCGGGAGTCCCATGCTGGGTCCCTCAGGCGATATCTGGTGCTGATGCTCCTGATTCCCCTGGGATACCTGATGCAGGTCTGTGTGGTTACCTATTTCCCGATCGGTGGGGTGACGCCCAACCTGCTTTTCGCCAACATCGGCATTATCACCGTGGCCTATGGCCGGGTGCAGGCCCTGTGGGCCGGACTGATCTACGGCCTGCTGCTGGAGATTCTGCTGCCCTCCGTGCCCTTCGTCAGCCTGGCCGTGTATCCCATCGCCAGCCTCTTCGTGTCCTTCATCTTCGCGGATAAATCCCTGCGGCAATTGCAGATGGATCGGGCGCTGAAGCGAAAGAGCCACTATATGGCCGCCTGGCTGCGAACGGTGCTTTGCGCCATGGTGAATGTGCTGGTGTTCGAAATCGTCAACGTGGCCTATATCTACCTGGGAGGCACCGCCCTGACCATCACCCATTTTCGCCGGGCGCTGCAGGATGTGGTGCTGACGGGGCTGCTCACTCTGCTGGTAGAATTTCCCGTCCGCCGCCTCATCTTCGGCAAGAGGGAGGTCGTCCCCGTGCTGAAAAACCAACCCATCCGGTTTGGGAAAAAGTAAGTAAGAAGGAGTTGATAGATTGGAAAGAAGAAGCAAAAAGAAGTTCCAGGGCCTGGGCCGCTACATCGGCTTCGTCGTCGCCCTCTTCGCCATGTTTGTCTATCTGGTCTCCGGCCTGGTCAATCTGCAGCTCCGCCAGGAGGATTACTATCAGGAGAAAGCGGAGGATACCCGTACCAAGACCATCGCCCTGCGGGGCAAGCGGGGCAACATTGTCTCCGCCGATTCCGTCATTCTGGCGGAGGATGAGCTGATCTATAATGTCACCTTCTATAAGGATGCCTCCAACGTCTCCGCCGCCACCTATCGCGCCTACACCAATTCCATCATCGATACCATCGGCATCGTGGAAAAGAACGGCGGCGAAATGGCCATTGATTTCATCATCGAGCGGGACCCGGAAACGGGCGAATGGCGCTTTAATTTCGGCTCCGGAGTTTCTGATTCCGTCCTCGCCACCCGGGAAACCCAGTGGCGGTCCAATAACTACCTGACCAGCATGACCCGCTACGACACGGCGGAAAAATGCATCGAGCGGCTGAAAACCCGCTATCAGATTACGGACGATGTTTCGGAAGAGCTGATGCTGAAGATCATGGCCATCTATTCCGAAATGCAAATGAACATCTTCAACTCCCAGCCCATCGTCATCGCCAAGGATGTCAAATATGAAACCGTCATCGAGATCGAAACCCGATCCATGATGCTGCCGGGCATGGAGATCGAAATCGGCACCAAGCGGGTCTATCCCCGCTCCACCCTGGCCTCCCAGATCATCGGATACACCGGCGCCATCCCTACCCGAGCCATGTGGCTGCAGCTGCAGGCCAAGGGATATTCCTACAACGACACCATCGGCCGGGATGGCATCGAATCCTCCATGGAGGACTGGCTAACCCAGAATTCCTCCCTGCGAAAGGGCTCCCGTGTCGTGGAGCGGGACCAGATGTCCAAGGTGGTTCGGGAGCTGAGCTACACCGAGCCCCAGGATGGCAACAATGTCAAGCTGACCCTGAACGCCGCCTATCAGGCGGTGGCGGAACGGGTCATCGCGGAAAACGTGAACCTGACCCGGGACACCCAGGAGCGGCTCCTGGCCTCGGATAGCTGGCTGGAAGCCAACAAGACGGATATTCATAACCGGAACTGGGGCACCTATCCCCTGGATCTGGCGGAGCACGGGTGCCTGGTGGTGCTGGACATGCAGTGCCGGGTGCTGGCCCTGGCCAATTACCCCACCTATGACCTGAACGCCCTGGTGGCTGGCGGCAAGGAAGCCATGGCCATCCTGGGCGATAGCCGCAATCTGCTGCTGAACTATGGCATCCACGCCCGGGGAACTCCCGGTTCCATTTTCAAGATGGTTACCGGCACCGGCGCCTTGGTGGAAGGGGAATTGAAGCCCACGGAGCGCATCTCCGACGGCGGATATTACACCAAGTATAACCAGGACATCACCACCGCGCCCAAATGCTGGATCAATCAGAATTCCATCTATAAGCACGCCAACCAGACCATCGTGGATGGCCTGTCCAACTCCTGCAACTATTTCTTCTACGAGCTCAGCAGCCGCCTGGGCGAGGAGCGGCTCTACCGCTACTCCTCCCTCTTCGGCCTGACATCCAAGACGGGCATTGACCTGCCCGGCGAGGTGCGCTCGGTGGTAGGCTCCCAGAACACGCTGTACGACCCCACCCGCCCGGTGAACGAGGCCAATCAGGATACCTCCCTGCCCATCATCGTGTTCAACTCCATCAAGACCCACCTGAAGAACTGCGGCGCCTCCCGGAACATCGATTATGATGACGCTCGCCTTTCCGCCTGTGCCAAGCGTCTCATGGACATGGCCGTAAACTACAACGAAAGCGAATGGCTGGATAACATGCGCACCATCCTGATGGAGGAGCTGAACATGACCAAGGAAATGGTCTATCTGCAGTCCGTCATCGGGGATACCTACAACTATATGAACGATATTAAGTGGGGCGGTGGCCAGACCATTCTGACAGGCATCGGTCAGTCCGTTACCGTGCTGACCCCCGTGGCCGTCGCCCGATACGTATGCACCGTGGCCAACAACGGCTATCTTTACAACGTATCCCTCATCGATTCCATCTCCTCCCCCGAGGGCGAGATTCTTAGTCAGCGGGAACCCACCCTGATTCACCGCATTGAAAAAGCGGATGAATATCTGCCCCTCATTCGGCAGGGGATGCAAGGCGTGGTGGATGAGTCCGGTACCGCAGGTAAATACTTCCGGAACTGGACCTATTCCAACGACATCGCCGCGAAGACAGGAACCGCGCAGGTGACGAAGATCGACCTGGAAAACAACTCCTGGTTCGTTTGCTTCGCCCCCTATGAAAATCCCGAAATCGCCATCGCCTGCTTCATTCCCAACGGCTATTCCGGCGCCTCGGCCTATTACGCCCCCAAAAATTTCATCGAATATTACATGAACCAGAAGATCCTCCGCTCCGTGGAGGACTCCCTCCCCGCCGGCAACAGTCTGGCGCCATAAGAACAAAGCAGGGGCCGTGGGGGCGAAGCCCCCACCCCAAAATAATCCCCTTCCTCTGTGCACCCTAACGACAGCTTTCGGCGCAAAAGAGCAGGGGTTGTGGCGATGAAGTCCCTTTCCCCTACTACGAACCAGTAACAGGAAAGAACAGGGGCCGTGGGGGCGAAGCCCCCACCTCTAAATTATCCCCGTCCCCCACCGAAGTGGGGGGAGGGGTGCAGGGGAGAGGGGTCCCCCCAAGCTGGAAAGCAGACTACTTAGAAGGAAAAGAAATTACAACCATGAGCACAACCTACCTTTTCGCCTCCGGCAAAGGCGGCGTCGGCAAATCCACCCTCGCCGCCAACCTGGCCGTCCTCCTGGCCCGGGAGGGCCACTCCACCGTCCTCATCGACACGGACTTAGGCCTCCGCTCCCAGGACCTAATGCTGGGGCTGGAAAACAGCGTGGTCTACGACCTCGTGGACGTGGCAGAGGGCAAATGCCTCCTATCCCAGGCCCTGATCGAAGCTCCCTCCCTCCCCGCTCTGCGGCTGCTGCCGGCGGCGCAGTTCGTCCGGGCCAAGGATCTGGAGCCCCGGAAGCTGAAGAAAATGATCTCCCTGTTGAATCAGGAATCTGAATTCATCCTCATCGACTGTCCCGCCGGCTTGGAGCGAGGCCTGCGCAATGTGCTGAACGCGGGCAGCAAGCTGGAGACCATCCTGGTGGTAACGCCGGATGATCTATCCATCCGGGATGGGGAGCGAGTCATTTCCCTGGTGGAAAACAAGGATCTGCCCCGGCCCCGGGTCATTGTCAATCGGCTGCAAAACGATCTGATCCACGCGGGGGAAATGTACTCCGCCCAGACCGTGGCCGCCACCCTGGATCTGCCCCTGCTGGGGGAGATTCCGGAGGATCCCACCTTCTGCGTGGCCCAGCTGCGCCATCGCCTGGCGGTGGATTATCAAGGCGAGGCCCGTCAGGCCCTGATCCGCATTGTCCGCCGGCTGCAGGGCCAGGAGCAGCCCTTCCCCGCCTATGGTCGGCGCAAAACTTCCTTCTTCCGGCGGCGTTCCGCCCCCAAATTTCGGGAGGTGAAAAAGTAAACCCCATGACCAATCAATCTGAAAGCCGGGCTTATCAGGCGCATACGGACATCCCGCTGATCGTGCTGGTGGCCGCCATGTCCCTCATGGGCATTGTGGCCGTGTGCGTGGCCACTTACTCCCCGGATTCCAGCCCGGATGTCTCCTTCCTGAACCATGTGGTCGAATCCACCTACGCCATGCGCCAATGCCTCTTCGTGCTGGTGGCGCCCCTGGTGGTAGGCGTGCTGATGGCCGTGTCCTATAACTTCCTGTACTCCCGGGCGGAGTGGATCTATTGGGGCATGGTCATCCTGCTGGCCGTGGTTACGGTCACCAACCGGGCCCAGGGCGTGAAGGCCTGGCTGGATATCATCTGGGGCTACACCATTCAGCCCTCGGAGTTCGCCAAGCTGGCCATCATCCTGATTCTGGCCAAGCAGCTTTCCCGGTCCAATCAGCCCATGAGCACCCTGCGATCCTTTATCCAGGTCATGCTGACGGTGCTGCTGCCCGCCGCCATCATCCTGGCGGAAGGCGAAACCGGCTCCATGCTGGTGATCGTTTTCCTGACCGCCGTCATGATGTATTTCGCCAATGTGAATATGAAGGTCCTGGGCGGCCTGGCCGCAGCAGCCATTCTACTGGTGCTTTCCATCTACGCCCTGGCCGTCGCCACAGGGTCCACGGACTATCGCCTGGCCCGGATCTACGGCTTCCTGAACCCAGAGCTATATTCCTCCTCGGACTCCTATCAGATTCTGCAGTCCCAGATGGCTATCGGCTCCGGCGGGCTAACGGGTATCGGCATGTTCGTGGATGGCTCCATCAGCCAGCTGAACTATGTGCCTGCCGACTGGACGGACTTCATCTATGCCACCATCGGGGAGGCCTGGGGCTTTGTTGGCTGCATGACCATCCTGGTCATGTACATCCTGATTCTGCTGCGCATGCTGTATCTGGCCTGGTTCACCCGGGATAAGTTCGGCCGCCTGGTGATCTGCGGCGTCATGGGCATGCTGCTGTTCCATGTGTTTGAAAACATCGCCATGACCCTGGGGCTCATGCCCATTACGGGCATTCCCCTGCCCTTCATCTCCTATGGCGGCTCCAACATGGTTACCAACATGGGCGGTATCGGCCTGGTGTTGAACATGACCCGCAATCGCTCCCTGTCCGATGCCATCAGCACGCCCCAAACCTTCTATAATCCCTATCGATTCTCCACCCGTTTCAAGACCAGACCCTATTGATTTGTGCTGCGGTTTTCCCTCGTAGAATCTCACTGTCGGCCTTCCGCCGGCACGGTTGATGAAGGAGATTTCTGAATAGGGCCCATGGGAATAAAGAGACGCCACCCGGAATCGTACTTTCTGGGCGGCGTCTTTTTCGTATAACTACTTTCGAAAGCTCCCCCGCAGCGCGGGGGAGCTTGTAATCGCTTGTCTATAGGCGCAGCAAGCGAAATGCTTCCTACGGATTAAAATGGTTCAGCGCTTCCTTTATGTTGCCTCTGCCAGAATTTGAACTGCCTTTTCCAGCAGCTCCATGGGGATATTCAACGCCGGCAGCAGCCGCACCCGATCCTTCGCCGTCAGCAACAGCAGCCCCCGCTGTCGGCAGGCTTCCACTACCTCCCCGGCCGGCTTCTCCGTCTGGAGCCCCAGCATGAGGCCTAACCCCGTCACCTGCCGCACGCCGGGCAGCTTGGAAAGGGCTTCCTTCAGGTAGGCGCTCTTCCCTTGAACCTCCGCCAACAACGCCTCGTCAATCCTCTCCAGCACGCTCAGCGCCGCCGCACAGCACACCGGATTCCCGCCAAAGGTAGAGCCATGATCCCCATAGCCCAGGGTATGCTGCACCTCTTCGCTCAGCAGCGTCGCCCCCAGGGGCAATCCCCCCGCCAAGCCCTTGGCCGTGCTGACCACGTCCGGATGCAGCCCATATTGCTGATAGGCGTACAGCGTCCCGGTGCGGCCATTTCCAGTCTGCACCTCGTCCACCATCAGCAGCGCGCCCTGTTCATGGGCTATCCTTTCCACCGTCTGGGCGTATTCCAGGCTCAGGGGAACCACGCCCCCTTCCCCTTGGACGCATTCCACCAGCACGCCGGCCACCTTGTTCTCCTGGAAGGCGGCGGCCAGCTGTTCCTCCTTCTCCGCGTCCACATGGACAAATCCCGGCGTCAGGGGCTGAAACAGCTCGTGGTAATGATCCTGTCCCGTGGCCGCCAGGGTGGTTAGCGTCCGGCCATGGAAGCTGTTCCGCAGGGTAATGATCGTCGCGTATTCCGGGCCCAGGTGCTCCGCGGCATACTTCCGGGCCACCTTGATGGCGCATTCATTGGCCTCCGCGCCGGAGTTGCTGAAGAACACCTTGCCCATCCCCGTCCTCTGGCAAAGGGCCTGGGCCAGCAGCGCGCAGGGCTCCGTGTAATACAGATTGGAGGTATGCTGCACCTTCCCGATCTGGGCCGTCACCGCCCGCTGCCATACCTCGTCCGCATAGCCAAAGGTGTTCACGGCGATGCCCGTACCCAGGTCAATATACTCCTTCCCCTCCGCGTCCCAGCAGATGGAACCCTGACCAGAGACGATCTCTACCGGAAAACGCTTGTAGGTTCCGGCCACATAGGCCTGATCGATTTCCCGAATGCTCATTGCTCTTCCCCCTTGATCCAGGTGCCCGCGCCTTCGTTGGTCAGCAGCTCCATCAGGATGGCGTGGGGT
This sequence comes from Clostridia bacterium, assembly GCA_017464305.1. Classification (GTDB taxonomy): domain Bacteria; phylum Bacillota; class Clostridia; order Christensenellales; family Aristaeellaceae; genus Aristaeella. The sequence goes on from JAFUDS010000001.1 coordinate 57,312, forward strand.
ACCCGGCCATCCAGAATCACCACGTTCTTCACGCCCTCCCGGATGGCCTCGATGCAGCAGCTCAGCTTCGGAATCATGCCGCCGGATACCACTCCGGTTTCGCAAAGCTCCTTTGCCTCCGCCAGGGTCATCTCCGGAATCAGGGAGGAGGGATCCTCCCTATCCCGCAGGATACCGTCGATATCCGTCATCAGGATCATCCGCTGCGCCTGCAGCGCTCCGGCGATGTGGGCCGCGGCGGTATCCCCGTTGATGTTGTATACATGCCCCTCCCGGTCGCAGCCGATGGTGGAGATGACCGGGATATACCCCTTCTCCAGCAGATCCAGCACGGGTTTCACGTGGATATGGGTAATATCCCCCACGTACCCCAGCCGAGGATCCCGGGTTTTCGCCTGAATCAGCCGCCCATCCATGCCGGAGATGCCCAGGGCCTTCCCGCCCTTCATCTCCAGCAGGTTCACCAGGGTCTTGTTGATCTTTCCCGCCAGGGCCATCTGCACGATATCCATGGTCTCCTGATCCGTCACCCGCAGGCCGTCGATGAAGGTCGGCTCCTTCCCCAGGCGCTTCATCAAATCGTTGATCTCCGGGCCCCCGCCGTGAACCAGCACTACCTTGATACCAATGAGCCACAGGAGCACCATGTCCTCCATGACCTGCTGCTTCAGCTGCTCATTCACCATGGCGTTCCCGCCATACTTTACGACTACAATCTTCCCCGTGTACCGCTTGATATAGGGCAGCGCCTGGGTCAGCACCTCCGCCCGCTCCGCGTTGGTAAACTGCTGCATGGTTTATCTCCTTTTACATTCGATATCCAGTGAACGAAGGGATGTTCCCCGTAGGGTGCCTTGGAGAACGTCGGTACTTAGGCGGTGGCGAGCGCACACGCGCGAAGACAGCGCCTTTGTACCGCTACGTTCGGAACGGAGGCGAGAGCCGTTACCCCAAGGGGAACTCCCGCGCGTTCACGCTCCTCACGTCCTGTAATCCCCGTTGATCTTTACATAATCGTAGGTCAAATCGCAGCCCCAGGCCGTAGCCTCCGCCGGGCCCATCTTCATATCGCAGAGGAACCGGACCGCCTTTCGGCTCAGCATGGTCAAGGCCTTCTCCTCGTCGAAGGAAAGAATATGCCCCTCCCGATAGAAGCAGATTCTCTCCTCCCCTTCCTCCATATACACCTCGATCACCGCGGGATCAAATTCCACCCCCGCGTATCCCAGGGCGCAGAGGATTCGCCCGCAGTTGGCGTCCTTACCATAAACCATGGCCTTCACCAGGCTGGAGCCTACCACGGATTTCGCCAGGGTCTTCGCGTGCTCCTTCGTGTCCGCGCCGATGACCTGGGTTTCAATCAAATGGGTTGCTCCTTCCCCGTCCGCCGCCATCTGGATGGCCAGGGCTTTGCACACGACGCCCAGAGCTTCCTCGAAAAGGGCGCTTTCCTCCCCCTCTTCCGTGATCAGGGCATTTCCGGCCATCCCATTGGCCAACACCAGCAAGGTATCGTTGGTACTGGTGTCTCCATCCACAGTAATCATATTGAAGGTATCCGCCACCACCCGCCGGGTCATCCTTTGCAGCAGCTGCCCGTCGATGGCGCAGTCCGTGGTCAGATAAGCCAGCATGGTGCACATGTTCGGATGAATCATGCCGGACCCCTTGCTCATGCCGCCCAGATGCACGGTCACAGGCTGCTCGCCCTCCGCCGCCGGCAGCTCAAAGGCCACCGCCCGCTCCTTGTTCACGGTGTCCGTGGTCATGATGGCCTTGCTGGCCGCCGTGGCCGCCTCCGGGGAGGCTTCCAGGGTCTTCGCCATGGTTTGAATGCCATAGGTCATTTTGTCCATGGGCAGGTTGGGACCAATGACCCCTGTGGAGCCCAACAGCACCGCCCCGGGATCCAGCCCCAGAGCCGCTCCTGCCGCCTCCGCGCTTTCCCGGCACAGCCACAGGCCCTCTTCCCCCGTGGCCGCGTTAGCGATGCCAGAATTGACCACCAGGGCCTGGGCCAGGGTTCCTTCCGAGACGATCTTCCGATCCCAGAGGACCGGCGCCGCCTTCACCACGTTGGAGGTAAAGGTTCCCGCCACCTGGCAGGGCGCGGTGCTGTATATCATGGCCATATCCGTCCGCCCGTGCTTCCGCATGCCCGCGGCGCAGCTGGCGGCCTGGAATCCCTTCGCGGCGCACACGCCGCCGTCGATCTGTTGAATGCTCATGCTTCCCCCTTGATCAGCCCCGTAGTCTCTTCCAAGCCCAGGGCAATGTTCATGTTCTGAATCGCCGCGCCGGAGGCGCCTTTGCCCAGATTATCGAAGCGGGCGGTCAGCAGCATCCGGTCCTCATTTCCCCAGGCGGAAATCTCCATATCGTCCCGCCCGGCGTACGCCCCCGCGGACAGGAAGCCTTCCTCATCCGGTCGCTCCGCCACGTGGATCATCTTCTCCCCAAAGTAAGCCTTTTCGTAGATCTCCAGGGCTGTTTCCGGCGTCAGATAAGTATCCGCCCAGGAAAGAGAAATCACCACTTCCATCCCGGCATAGTAGGGCGCCACAATGGGCGTGAACACTGGCGGATTCTCCAGCCCGGAAATCGCGGTCATCTCTTTTAAGTGCTTATGGGTCTGAAACAGGCCATAGGCCCGGGGTGCGTCCAGCAGCGGGCTTCGGTCCGCCGCCTCGTATTCCGCGATCATCTTCTTGCCTCCGCCGGAATACCCCGTCAGAGAAAAGCAGTGCAGAATCGTGTCTCGCTGTATCGCGCCAGCCCGGATCAACGGCTCCGCCAGGGCGATGAATCCGCTGGCATGGCATCCGGGGTTGGCGATGCGCTTGGAAGCCTGTATCCGCTTCCGCTGATCTCCAATCTCCGGGAAACCATAATCCCAGCCCTCCTGGGTCCGATGGACTGTGGAGGTGTCGATCAAAATGGTGTGAAAATTGTCCACCAGCTTCACCGCTTCCCGGGCCGCGTCGTCCGGCAGGCAAAGGAAGGCTACATCCGCCTGGTTCAGGGCTTCCTTCCGAGCGCCCGCGTCCTTCCGCAGCTCCTCCGGCAGGGAGATGATCTCCAAATCCTGCCGCCCGGCCAGCCGCTCCCGAATCCGCAGCCCCGTGGTGCCGGCACTGCCATCAATAAATACTTGAATCATCTGCTCCTCCTCCCGATGCCTTACAAGCCATCAGGTTGCATAAAGATACATCTATCCCGCATATTTGTCAATCTTTATTGCATAAAAATACAATTTGCATACATCATTTCCTATCCTTTTAGAAAGCCCCTTTGGTTCCTATCAGTTGAAAAAGCATTTTGCTTGATCCGCCCATGGATCAGGGTTTTCGCGCTCCCCCGCCCCGCGGCGGAGCTTCCGTCCGTCATCCTAAAAAAAGGAAGCGAAAGATCAAATTGTCTTCCGCTTCCTTCTATGGATCATCCAAAGGATAAACCCGCAAATCAGAATTCCCGTCAGCGCACCGCTGCTATCGATGAGCACATCCGTCCATTGTCCGCTGCGCCCGGCCACCAGCAATTGGTGGCTCTCATCCAACGCGGCATACAGCGTTGCCCCCGCCCAGCTGGCCGGCCATCGCCATTTTCGCCGCCCGAACCAGCTGGTCAGGCATAGGCTCAAGCTGGCCCCCAGCAGGGCGAATTCTGTAAAATGGGCACATTTTCGAACCACATGCTGCACGCCGGCGAAATATTTCAGCCGTTGTTTCAGCGAATAGGTTCGCCACTCTGGGCGCACCGTGTCCGCCACCTTCTCCGCAATTTTTCCGCTGGTGGCGTCAGATTTCTCCGCCGGCTCCATGGAGAAGCAGAAGATCATGATCATGATCCCGATGGTGATAAAGGTTGTCACCGCTCGCATCCATCCTTTTTGCATGGCGTCTCCTTTCCTCCCCTCATTCCGGACAACCGGTAAAAGAAAATTATACACCATCTCGGCCTGCATTTCACTTTCTGCCAGTGAAAAATACAAAATGGATGCAATTTGCAGATGTGCGAAGGGACGTTTCACTCAGGGGCCCTTGGAAGACGTCGGCACTTAGCGGGTGGCGAGGGCTCGCCCGAAGTCAGCCGCTTTGTGCCGCTACGTCTGGAACGGGCGAACCCCTGGCGACCGCCAGTGGCGGAAATTTCGCCAGAGGTGAGGTCAACCGAAAGGAAGCGAGCTCCCCTGTGGGGAGTCGCGACCATTGAGGTTGCGGATAGTGAGCGTGCCCCGGAGGGGAACTCCCGCACGCACATTATACTAAACTAAACCCCTTGTTTCTCCAGGGTTTGCTGAATGATGCTCGTCATGGTTTCCTTATCCATCATGCCGGATACATATCCCATCAGGGTTCCATCCGCCTTGATCATCCAGGTGGTGGGATATCCGCCGGCCACGTAAATGTCGAACACTTCCCCCGTCATGTCCATCAGCATGGGATAGGTCCAGCCATGCTCCTCCACAAAGGCCATCACCCCGTCCAGGTCGGCCGAATCATGGGTGCTGGGGGCGCACATTCCCAGGATCACCACATCTCCCTCGTTCTCCCCCAGCTCGTGGTACACTTCCTCAATCTCCGGCATCTCCTGGACGCAATAAGGGCACCAGGTGGTCCAGAAATTCATGAAAACCACCTTTCCCTGATATTCCGACAGGGTGTGGATGTTGCCGTACTGATCCTCCAGGGTAAAATCCGGCGCCATCATCGTCTCTGCCTCCGCCGTTTCCTCCTCCGCCGCGGCAGAAGCCAGCAGGGAGCTCCATTCGCCCATGGTCCCCGTCATGATCAGCACACCCATGATTACCATCAGCGCGCCAGAAATCACCGTTGTCCACCGGACCATGCCCCGATGCTTCCGGAAGAAGGAGAGCACCGCCCCCGTGAACAGCCCCACCGCCAGGAAGGGCAGAATGAAACCAACAATGTAACCAACCATCAAAATAATCCCCCTTGTTCTGCTTTCCGCCGCCGCGGCGGTCATCAAGATGCCGGATAAGGTAGGCCCAATGCAGGGCGTCCAGGAAAAGGAAAAGCATAAACCCATCAGCAGGGCCGTCGCCGGGTTCATCCGCAGCCGATCCAGCCGCAGAGGCAGCCTAAACTCCCGTTGCAGGAAGGAGCCCTTCCCCCATAAGCCCAGCTGCAGCAGGCCGAAGAGGATCACCACCGCCCCGCAAATCAGGTTCACCGCCGTTCGATTTTTCCGAAAGAACTGGCCCAGCGAGCTGAAGGCCATGCCCAGCAGCATTAAGGTAAAGCTGACCCCCAGCACGAAGAACAGCGTGTTCATCAGCACCCTTTTCCGGGGCCAGATCGTCTGCCCATCCGCGCCCTTCTCCTGCCCGCCGCCGGCCAGATAGCCCAGATAAACCGGCAGCAGCGGCAGCACACAGGGGGAAAAGAAGCTCAGCGCCCCCTGGGCAAAAGCGGTCACCACCGGAATAGACTGCACGACGTTGAACGCCGCCGCGCCTTGAATCGCCGCCACGGAATCCCTCCTTCCGACCAATGGTTGAACTGATTATAACACATTTGATCAAATATTCCATGTGTTATTTCACCTTCGTCGCTTTTTTTCAGAATTTCTTTGTTGTTTTTTGCCTCCCTGATTTCCCCTCCCGTGAAATGGAGGCATGAAAAAAAGCGCCGAAAGCCATTTCTCAATGGCCCTCGGCGCCTTCCATCTGTCTTAATCGGCCAGTGTGCCCATGGGATCCCAGGGATCCAGCACCTTCGGCTCCTGCTTGGCCAGGTCAGCCAAATCGCCCAGGTATTCCTTTTCCACCGCGGCCTGGAACACGTACTGGTCAAACCAGCTGTCGGAGCACAGGTAGTACCCCTTGTCGCCCTTTTCGCTGCCCCAGCTGTTTTCAATCTTCCAGCGGGTCGGCTTCCCCTCCTGCAGATTCACCCCCGTGATAACCATGGCATGGTTCATGGCGGCAAACCAGTAGTTGAGACTGTCCTCCTTGCTCATCTCCAGATCCAGCCCGGTCACCAGGCTGGCGTTATAGCTCTGGTCATCCCAAATGCCCGCGTCGCGGTCGCCAAATTTGCCCACATCGCTGCCGAACCACACCACCTTGCCAGCCTCCAGCTGCTTGATCATGGCGGCCTTGAATTCGTCCATGGGCAGATTCAGGTGCTTGACGATGTTGCCGCCCACCACGTTGCCCAGGAACTGGATCGTATAGGTTTGGTGCCAGGGCTTATCCGCGGTGGGCGCATGAATGATGCTGACGGTACGATCCAGCAGATCCCCCACGTATTTATCGCGGAAGCTCTGGGGCGTATAATCCTTTTCGATGTGATACTGCTTGTCCTTATCCACATACTCAAAGTCGAAGGTCCTGGGCGGCTCGGTGTAGCAGGCGCACAGGAAGCTGTACACCTTGTCCAGCATCTTCGCCTTTTCCGCCTGGAGCTCTTCCTCCGACGCGCCCGCAGCCACCATGCGACGCAGCTTGGCGGCACAAATCTTCATGTTTCGGTTCAGCACATGGTTCATGCTGCGGCTGTTGCTGCTTTGGAAGGTCTCGTCATACACATCCTTCGGCACCACGCCGTATTTGCGCACGATGTTGGCAAACATATCCCACTGGCCGCCATCATGGACGCCAGTTTCCAGGATGAACTTCACGGTGCGGTCATCGGTGGGACGATCGGCAGTGGCCAGGATGCTCTCCAGGAAAAAGTTAGCCCGCTCGAATTTATCCCAGAAGGCCAGATAGCTTTGGCTCAGCTCAAAATCCTCCAACCCGCATTGGGCGGCAATGCGTTCCCGCAGCACATTGGTGGCGGAAAACAGCCAGCAGCGGCCGGTATGCTGCTGATTGGTGACAGGCAGGGTCTTAATGTCAATGGAGAACTTTTGCCGCATGGCAAAGGCAGCCTGAGAGACATAGCAAACATCGTTCAGGTCAGTCTTGCTCATGGCTAAGGTAGCAATCTGCCGGCTCTCGGAGCCGCGATAATTCTCAGACCAGGCTTTCAGTTGTTCTTGGGTAACGGGCATCTGTTTCATATTGGTGTTCCAATCCTTTCCACAATAAATCCCTTGGGGTGTGCCTATTATACGCCCAAACGTCAGTGGAAGGCAAGGAAAATGCGTGCCTTCCTTTTTGATATGCCGGAGACAGAGAAAAGCTTCTCCTTCTCCTCTGGGAGCATCCTGAGTGGTCAATTCAATGTCTGCCCACCCCGTAAATAGTAACGATGCATCTACGCTTTCCCCTGGTTGACATTTGAGGGAGCGGAGCATAGAATGCGTTCATGTTGGATTAAATCCATCTGCACTTTCTTACCACCGGGAGGAATCAACAGATGAAGCTCTATCACACAGGTCCCTTGGAAATCCGTCAGCCAGATGTTCACCACGGCCGGAAAAACGCTGACTTCGGCCAGGGCTTCTATCTGACGCCGGATCAGGATTTTACCTGGCGCTGGGCGTCCTACGGCGCGGTGGTCAATGAATATGAAATGGATTTGACCGGACTGCTGGTACATCAGTTCACCCGGACAGAGGAGTGGTTCCAGTATATCTTCCACAATCGTCATGGAAAAGACTCCCTGCCGGATTTCGACGTCATCATTGGCCCCATCGCCAATGATACTATTTTTGACACCATGGGCATCATTACCTCCGGCTTTCTCGAGCCCCAGGAGGCGCTGCAGCTGCTGCTCGTCGGGCCGGAGTATACCCAAATCGCGCTGAAAACAGAAAAGGCCGCTACCCAGCTGCAGTGGCTCTCCGCCACCGAGGTAACACAAGCCGAAGCTCCCGCAGCGGCCCTGGCAGCGGAAAAGGAGGAGTATCAGCAACTCTTCGCCCAGGCCATGGAGCTGTTATAAAAATGCAATGACGAAAGCAGGAGGACAATCAATGGAAACCATCGATGGTGCATGGATCATGAAGGGATGCGATCGAAGGGACAGCAGCTGTCTGCATTCCCCGGAGGATCTGCTTTCCCTTGTTCAAGAGATTGGCTTTTTGCCTTTGTTTTCAAACGCAGTTCCTGGCTTCTCCGTGGAGGAGCATACACCCGCGGAGGGCTGGTGGACGGATGATCCTGCCTCGGATCCATGGGCCTGGCGGCAGCTGTTGGCGCCAAATGCCTTCGTGGCCTATGGGAAATTCTTTGACAGAAAAGCCGGGTTCGTTTCCAGGGAGTGGTTCCCTGTGTTTGCGAACTACCGCCGGGACGGATACGATTATGAGGGCCTGTATGAGGATGGAAAACTGAACAGCCGTTGCAAGCGGATTCTGGACGTACTCAGTCTGGATACGGATGCCATAGGCTACGCGATGCTTTCCAGCGATATTCGGAAACACGCCGCGCTGGAAAAAGGTTTTGAAGGCGCGCTCACGGAGCTGCAAATGAAATCATTTTTGATCATCAGCGACTTCCGACAAAAGCGCAACAAGCGCGGCGAGGAATATGGATGGCATGTGGCGGAAATGATGACCCCGGAGACAAAATGGGGATACGATCTGGTCAACAGCTGCGATGAAGCGCCAGAACAGTCCTTGGATAAAATGATCTCGCAAATCAAGAAGCATTTTCCCCTTGCGAGAGACACAGATCTCCGCAAACTGCTGGGGCATCGCTGAAATAGCAGACGGAGTTCTCCAATCTCCCTCTTCAGGTTGTCTCCCGTTCGATGATTCTCGGAATGGTGCAATAGCTCTGGGTCTGCAGCTCCGGCATGCGTATTTTTCGCAAAATAAAGCGAGCTGCTTCCTTGCCCATGTCGAACATATCCGCTTCCACGGCGGTCAGCTGAGGTTGGGTCAGCATAGAGAAGGGATAATTATCAAAGGTCATGATGGCAATATCCTCCGGCACGGACAAGCACCTTTGCCGAACCACCTGGAGGCAAGCCATGGCCAAATAGTTATTGGTGCACAGCAATATCTCCGGGCGCTCCGTCATCTCCAGGGCCCGCTCTGCCAGATAGATGCCCGATTCATAGGTGCTATCCCCATACAGGGTTGTAAAGGATAATTCCTCCTCCGCAAACATTTGCAGCATCCCATCCCTCCGGGCGGCGGAGATTTTATCCGTTTCCTGATCTCCCATCAAAAATACCATGCGGCGATATCCTCGGTCCAGCAAATAAGTCGCTGCCTTTTGTCCGGCCAGCTCATGGTTTACATCCATCCAGCAGATGGGCGTAGGAAAATCCGGTTTTCCGATCACCAGATGCGGCGTATCCAGGCGATGAAGCATCCCTGCCAGCGCCTTGCTCAGGATGGCCGCGTGGATAATGACGCCATCCGCCTGCTCCCTGATCATCAGCTCCTTAATCATCTGGGGGCCATCCTTGGTGGTCGCGTGTTTGAGCAATAGCGCATAATTCTTTTCATCCAGATATTGAGAAATCCCCGTCATGATTTCAAACATGTGGGGATTTTCAAAGGCGACGTTGCGATGTAAATCGGTTATGAACAGGACGTTTCCGCTCTTTTGCTTGGCAAAGCAGCGGGCTCGGGCGTTCGGGCGGTAATCCATTTCCTCCGCCAAAGCCTGCACGCGCTTTTTCGTTTCCTCCGATACAGCGTAATGATCATTCAGTGCCCGGGAAACCGTAGCAATGGATACTCCCGCTGCCTTCGCCAGATCATAAATCGTGTTCGCCATCATGAACGCTCCTTGCGATAACATACCCTTTCGGCATCAGTAAACCACAAGTAAAGCCTTTTTTCAAGAGAATCCCTTCGGAAATTCCGCAGGAAACAGGAGTATCCCCCGGATTAACAACGATTTCGATGCGCTCCTCCTGATAGCTGCGCGCGTAATGGAGCATCATCCCCTTCGCGGCCATGGTTTCAAAACTGCCGCGGGTCAATGCTGGATGTTTTTTTCGCAACGCGATCAGCCGCCCATAAATCTCCGTCAAAGGCGAATCCAAATTCCATGGCATGGGCCGCCTGTATTCCGGCTCCGTCCAGCCCGTCATTCCCTTTTCATCGCCATAGAAAACACAGGGCATGCCGATAAAGGTCATTTGGAACAGGATAGCTAACTCCATCTTCTCCAGATCACCCCCGCATAGCGTTAAAAAACGACAGGTGTCATGGCCATCCAGCAGATTCAATTGGGCGAGCAGCATCTGTTTTTTGTATCGCATCAACAGTGAGGACAATCGCAGGTCAAATTCCGGCGCAGTCAGGATACCTTCCGCAAAGAATTGTGTGCAAAAGCGGCGGAAATCATAATTCATGGCTCCGTCCACCATGTCGCCCGCCATATAGTGGGCCGAGTTCTCCCAAATTTCTCCAATGATCACGGCGTCCCCTTTTTCCTGCTTCACCGCCTGCCGGAAGGCTCGAAGAAAGCCGTCATCCACTTCATTGGCCACATCCAGCCGCCAGCCATCCACATCGTATTCCCGAATCCAGCGTCTTCCCACTTCGCAGAAATATTCCCGCAAAGCTGGGCAGGCCGTATTGGTCTTGGGCATGTTCGCCACATACGCGAAACAGGTATACGCCGGTGTCTCATTTTCCTTGGGCGGGACCAGCGGATCTGGCAGATCATAGAACCAATCATAATAGGGAGATTGTTTTCCGTTTTTCAGCACATCCTGAAAAGAAAAATGGTGCCAGCTGACGTGGTTGAACACTCCATCCACAATCACCCGGATGCCCCTTTCATGGGCAGCCCGGACCAGCGCTTTGAAATCCTCATCCGTACCGAAGCAGGGATCAATATGCAGATAATCAATCACGTCGTATTTATGATAAGCGCCTGCGGCAAAAACAGGATTCAAATATAGGCAATTGAATCCCAGTTCTTTGATATATTCCAGATTTTCCCGAATGCCGCGCAGCGTGCCGCCATAGGTGGATACGGAAGGAAACCCGCCATAGGTTTCGCTTCTCCCCCGCTGGCTGATTCCTGCTTTCTCATCCGCGAAGCTGTCCGGAAAAATGTTATAGACAACCGCCTCGTGCACCCAGTCTGGCACAGCCGCTAAATCCGCCCGATGGTTGAACGGATACTGGAAATATTCGCTGCGCTCGATATACGCCTCCATCTTTTCAAAGCACTCTCCGGCATAGCGGCATTGCGTTTCTCCATCGTCCAACAGGAAGTAATAAGCGATCCGCTGCCATTCTGTTTCCAGGGTCACTTCGTACCAATCGTACAGTAGATCGGAGCGGATCAACGGCATTCCCAAAGGAAAAAAAGTCAGTTCGGAGGCCATGTCCGCCCGATCCGCGTAGAAAAAGGTCACGCGCTGCAAATCTCCTCTGGCGGCACGCAGGCGAAAGACAAAGCGACCTTCCTCCAGGGGAAAAGCAAATTCGCTCATGGGACGATGAAGCAAAGCGGCATATTGCATGATGTTTATCCTTTCATCGCGCCGCCAGTGACGCCGGCGACATAATATTTTTGCAACCGAATGAAGAGCAGCACAATGGGAATCGCCACTACCACTGACCCGGCGCAGAACACGGTGTAATACTGATAGATGTTGGCTTTATCCACCATAGTGTACAAGCCTTTCGCAACGGTATAGTTGTTGTAGTTATCCTTCATGATCACGGAAACGAAAATGAAATCCACCCAGGGGGCAATAAAGGCATTGATGGCCGTATTGACCACAATGGGCTTGGAATTGGGCAGGATAATCTTCCAAAAGATGGTGTGCTTGCTGGCTCCATCCAGGGTAGCTGCCTCGTCCAGGGATTTGGGAATAGTATCAAAGAACCCCTTTGCAATGTAGTAATTCAGCGCCGCGCCTCCGGAATATACCAGAATCAGTGCCAAGAGGGTCTGGTCCAGCCCGATGGCTTTCATGAAGTGATAAATCGCGATCATGCTCATGAAGCCGGGGAACATTCCCAGCACCAGGCTGATGTTCATAATAGCCTGGCGACTTTTGAAGCGCAGCCGGGAATACACATAGGCCACCATCAGGGTAAGAATCGTGGTAATCAAACAGGAGCAGGCGGCCACGAACAACGTGTTCATAAACCAGCGCGGAAAGTTAAAAAGCCGGGTATCGGTAAATAGCCGAACATAGTTGTCCAGCGTGAAACCCTTGGGCCATAGATAGGGCGTGTACGCGCCAGGCTCTTTCCGGAAGGAGGAGATCAACAGCCAGAACACTGGCAGCATCCAAAGGATCGAAAGGATGGTCAGCAGCGTATGCAGGCCGATGGAGGCACGAAGCTTCCGCTTGTTCACATGATGTTTCATTGGAACATATCCTCCTTCTTCACCGCACCGGTCCGATTATAGACAGCTAGGGAACAGATGGAAACGATCATGAAAATAAAGATGCCGATGGTCGAAGCCAGGGCGTAATCATGCTGGTCCACCGTCAGCTTATACAGCCAGGTCACCAGCAGATCGGTCTTGCCTGCTTGATAGTAATCCAGACTGGCCGGGCCGCCGGCTGTCAGTAGATAGATCACATTGAAATTGTTGATATTACCCACAAAAGTTGTAATGGTGGCCGGCGCGGTGACAAAGATCATGTATGGCAAAGTGATGCTGATAAAGCGGCGCACAGGGCCTGCCCCATCGATGGATGCGCTTTCGTACAGTTCCTCCGGCACGTTCATCAGGACGCCGGAAAAGGTCATCATGGTATAGGGGATACCGATCCACATATTCACCACAATCACCATGATTCGGGCCAGCGTGACATCCGTCAAAAAGGGCAGCGGCGTTTTGATCCAGCCCATCTCCATCAGCGCCACATTTACCGCGCCAGTGGGCTCCAAGGCCCGGGAAATCAGCAGCAGGGAAACGAATTGCGGAATCGCGATGGGAATCATGAACCATGTGCGCCACATTTTCTTGGCCTTTACCAGCTTGTTGTTGATGATGATGGCCAGGATCATGCCGAAGATATAGTTGGTAAAGGTAGCAAAAATAGCCCATATTACCGTCCAGCCCAGAATTCCAGTGAAGGTACGGGTCTTGGTCGCGTTGCCCAGAAAAATATCGGTCACGTTCTGCATCCCCGTCCAGGTAAACAGATTTCCTGGAGGCTGATGATTCGCATCGAAGTTGGTAAAGGCAATTAGAATCATGAAGATGATGGGCAGCACTGTAAACAGCAAAAGCGTCGTCATAGGCGCGGCCAGCAGGGTGACATGGAACCGTTCATTCAGCAGCGCCTCTGCATCCTCCCGAAGGGTTGGAATATGCTTTTTCTCTTTATCCAGCTGGTACAGCCGGCAGGCAGTCTTGAGATTCATGACCCAAAGACAGATAAACAGCACCGTTACCGCTACGGTTAGCACGCTGAACAGCAGAATCAGCATGCTGTTGTCGCCCGGCACCCGCTGATAGATTTGCATTTCTTCATTCCATACCCTCAGTTGGGCGTTCTCGCCCAGGGTCAGGAAATGCCGTAAATACTTCCAGCCGAAGCCAAAGAAAAAGAAGAAATACAGGATCTCCGTCGTCAGATAGAGCAGTCCCTTCGCGATTTGCCCGCGCCGGAGGCATCCCAGTCCCATCACCACCCCGGAGCCTTTGACCCAGGCATCCCCTTGCGCGAATTCCTTCCACAATCGTTTCATATGTATGCCTCCCGAATGTGGGAAAAGGCTGCCGACGACCCCGGCAGCCTTTTCCCTATAAGCATTTATTGACCGATGGTCTGAGCCACCCACTGATCCAACAGGGGCTGCACATCAGCGGCAGGATCGGCGATCAACGCGTTGCCAAAGGCCGTCGCGGGCGTCCAGAAATCGCCAATGATCAATTGAGTCACCGCGTAGTCGCTCTGCGCCGCCAAGGCGGAAAGGGCCGGATCGGAAGCGATCGCCTCGCTCTTGGCCGCGTTCAGATTGGAGGGGCCATAGCCGCGAACCGCAAAACGGCGCAGCTGACTCTCCTCGCTGGTCAGGAATTCCGCCAGGTTCATAGCTTCCACGGGATATGCGCTCTGTGTATTGACTCCGAGAATCTTGCAGCCTCCAAAGGAGCCCATTTGTACCTGCTCGCCATTCACCGTAAAGGTGGGTAATTTCGCGGCGGCATAGTTTTCTCCCAGGCGTTCCTTAATGGCGTCCGCCACCCAGGTTCCGCATACGCCGGCGCAAACGCTGTCGCCGATGGTGCCGGTTAGAATATTCTGATCGCCGGGCAGGAAGGCAGGATGCGCACACATCGCAGCTACAGCTTTGGCAGCCTCCACGCCCTTTTCATTGTTGAAATCGCATATCTGGTTTCCGTTCTCATCCAGGGTAATGATGCCGCCGTTTCCCAGGAAGAAGGAAGCCAGATACCAGCCATTCGCCACGTCGAAATTGAACTGCTTACCAGCCTTCTCCGCCGCGGCTAAAATCCCGTCCAACGTCTCTACATCTTTCTCCGTGAGGACGGACTTATCATAGAACAGGAAATAGCCGTTATCCGCGGTCATGGGATATCCCAACAGGGTTCCCTGATAGGTGGCGGCGTTCACGCTGCCTTGGCTGTTGGCCGCCACGATAGCATCATGATTACGAGTTACTTCATACAGGGCGTCCGCCTGCGCCAGGCGAATCAACTGATCGTCAGGATACACAAACACATCTGCCGCTGCGGCCGGATCCTCCAGATAGCGGGCACTGGCGTCCGCCGTTCCCACTACACCATACTGGAAGGTGTAATTATTCTCCGGATGCGCAGCCGCAAAGGCTTCGCACAATTCCTGGAGCAGCTCCTGATCATCCTGTCCATCCCAAACCTTCAGTGTAATATCCTCCGCCATAGCGGCAAGGACGCTGCAGCAAAGCGCCAAAGCAAGGAACAAGGAAACAAACTTCTTCATCTGGTTTCAACCTCCTTATTTTGTCCAACACAGCCTCATCCAGTTGTGTTTTCTGGCCTCATTATGACCTGCGCACGCCAAAAGGTCAATGAAAATGAATGGAAGCGCTTACGAGAGCAAAAAAAGCAGAGAGGATAATTCCCCTCTGCTGCGTACTTTATTGCTTCATGGCCGTTGCCGTTTTCTGTATTTACAGCCGAATATCGTTCATTTCCGTCGCTTACGGCAGATGCTTGCCGGCGGCCAGGTACAGCTGATACCATTCATGGTGGGTCAGATCCACCTTGGAGGCTTCGCAGATTTCCCGCAGATGGTCCGGATTCATGGTACCCGCGATGGCCTGCATTTTGGCCGGGTGCCGCAGAATCCAGGCGATGGCCACGGCCGTCTTGGGAACGTTGTACTTATCGCCAATCTCCTGCAGGGCCTGGTTCAGCTCCGGGAAATTGGGATCATCCACAAAGCATCCCTTGAAGAAACCATACTGCAGGGGCGACCAGGCCTGCACCGTAATATCATGCAGGCGGCAGTAATCCAGCGTGCCGTTATCCCGGTCCAGCCCCATGTCCGTGGTCTTGTTGTTCAGATACAGCGCCTGATCGATCAGCTGGCTCTGCTCCAGGGAGAATTGCAGCTGATTGAACACCAGGGGCTGACGGACAAACTTCCGTAGCAGCTCCATTTGCAGCGTAGGCACATTGCTGACGCCAAAGTATTTCACCTTGCCGTTCTTTTCCAGAATATCAAAGGCTTCCGCCACCTGCTCCGGTTCGAAGATCAGGTCCGGCCGGTGCAGCAGCAGCACGTCCAGATAATCAATCTTCATCCGGCGCAGGCTGTCATCCACGCTGGAGAGGATATTCTCCTTCGTCCAGTCAAATTCGTTGCGCTCGAAGCACAGGCCGCACTTGCTCTGGATGATCACGTCCTCCCGCTTAATACCGGACTGCTGAAAGGCATCGCCGAACCGGCTTTCCGCCTCCCCAGCTGTATAGCAGGTGGCGTTGTCAAAGAAATTGACCCCCAGCTCTACCGCTGTGTGAATCATTTTCTCCGCCGCATCCACGGTCAGGGCGGGCATGCGCATGCAGCCCAGGATAATGGCCGCGGCATTTTGCGGTCCGTTTACAACGTTCAATGTTTTCATGATGCTTCCTCCTGTGTTTTAGTCCCTAAGAACGGTTGACATTTTTGCCGTTTCTCGGTAAGATTATCCTAATCCTTAAAGTTCACTCTAAGTCAAGACGGCAGGATGCTTTTCATCTTGGACCAATTTCATTTATTTTCTGTTGTTATTCTATTTCCCAAATGATAGAATACGCCCAGTACATCTGATCGATAGCAGATAGCTTCACCTGTTATTTATTTTCTCCCAGGAAAGGACGAAAAACCGGATGGAATCAATGCCGATGCACAGCTCCCTGCAGAACATCCTGGACCGTATCCGGAAGCTCCAGGAAACATCCCGAAGGATTCTGGTGACCATGGACGGGCCCTGCGCCTCCGGCAAGAGCACCCTGGCCAGGATCCTGGCGGAAGCCTCCGGCGGATATCTGCTGCACACGGATGACTTTGTTGTCCCCCACCCGCAGAAAACCCCGGAACGCCTGGCCATTCCCGGCGGCAACTGTGACTGGGAACGGCTGGTGGGCGAAGTGCTCTCGCCCTGGCAGCAGAGAGAGCCAGTCTCTGTCCGCAAATATCTTTTCCGGGATCATCAAATGTCCGCGCCGGAGCTGCTGCCCGACGCGGATCTACTGATCCTGGAGGGCAGCTATTGCAATCTTCCCGCCATTCGTGAATACGCGTCTCTGCGCCTGTTTGTGGATACGATGCCCACAGTCCGCAGAGCCCGGCTGGAAAAGAGAGAATCCGCCGAGTCGCTGCGCCGTTTTGATGAGCTCTGGATCCCCTTAGAAAACGCGTATTTCGAAGCTTATCACCTTCCGGACAAAGGCTGTCTGCTGATCAGCGGAGCGTAAGAACGTCCCTGCTCGCTCATGTATCTTTTCCCCTTATTTTCATTCCAATCCGAATAGGATGAAACATTTCTCCGCTGAACAGATCATATCAGATTGGCTACCGGAAGAAAAGAGCATATTCGGTAATCAAAAGGCCTCTGCCGCGCGGGCAGAGGCCATCTTCTATGGCTGAATTGGATTAGCGCAGTTCTTCCGGAATCCACCACATACCGGTGTTATTTTCCTCCATGTACGCCTTGAATTCATCGGAATGATAGGCATCCACGATGGCTTTCGCCCATTCCGCGTCCTTATCCTGATCCTTCACGGTCACCTGCAGCACCAGATGGGGCAGGATGTCTTCCTGCGCCAGCGCGCTGGACGGATCCACGATTTCCCGAGCATTCCAGACGATGGAGCCGGTAATCAGGCCGAAGTCATAGTCCGCCAGGCTGGTGGGGATGGTGGTATTCAGCACCTGAATGATCTCCAGGTTATAGGGATTCTCCACGATGTCATCCACGGTAACGGTGGTCACATCCACATCGGGGTCAAAGGAAACCCAGCCGATCTTCTGCAGGATCAACAGGCACCGCGCGGTGTTGGAGGCGTCGTTGGTCACGGCGATGGTCATGCCCTCGGCGATTTCATCCAGGCTGGTGTGCCGGGCGGAGTACAGGCCCGCGGGCACGGTGGGGATGGGGCTGATGCCCACCAGGTGGCCATCATTGTTGGCGTTGAAGTAGGTTTCAATATAGGCGGTATGCTGTTCCACGTTCACGTCCACGTCGCCCGCTTCCAGCATCTTATCGGCCACCAGCAGATCGCTGGCTTCCACCACTTCCAGGGTGTAGCCCTGCTTTTCCAGGATGGGCACGATGCCGTCTTCAAACAGCTCGGTGTAAGGGCCCTGGGACTTGGAATAGCGGATCACGGTCTTTTCTTCCGCCAGAGCGAGGCCGGCGATGGCCAGCGTCAGGGACAACGCCAGCAGGATGGAAATCAGTTTCTTCATGGGAATCTCCTTTCATTTCTCGTTCAAATTTATGTTTCATCCCCCTTCCGGACGGGGGAAGGAAACCGTTACCGATGCTTCCGCAGCTTGCCGCTGACCCGGTTGCCCAGCAGCTGCAGCAATTGGACAAAAACCACCAGAATAACGATGGTCAGGATCAGCAGCGGAAAATTATACCTTTGATAGCCGTAGGTCAAGGCCAGGTCTCCCACCCCGCCGCCGCCTACGTATCCCGCCATGGCGGTGGCGCCCAGCAGGCCCACGGTGCCAGTGGTCATGGCCAGCACGATGGAAGGCAGCGCCTCCGGCAGCAGGAAACGGGTAATGATCTGCCGCGTAGTGGCGCCCATGGCCTGGGCGGCTTCAATGACCCCGGGGCTAACCTCCAGCAGGGAGTTTTCGATCAGCCGCGCCATGTAGGGGCTGATGTAGATCACCAGCGGCACCAGCATGGCCGTGGAGCCATAGGTCTTGCCCACGATCAGCCTCGTCAGCGGGAACACGAAAACCAGGGTAATGATAAAGGGCATGGAGCGAACGATGTTCACATATACGTTCACGATGGCGTAAACCACGCGGTTCTGCTTCAGTCCCCCTTTTCGGCACAGCACCAGCAGCAGCGCCAGCAATAGCCCGATGACCGCGCCGATCAGCAGTGCCCAGCCCAGCATGTACACGGTTTGTCCCAGGCTCTCCAGCAGCTTGGGCCATTTGATGCCAAAGGTTTCCTTAAATTGCGCCTGCCAGTCCATCATGCCTCCAGCACCATCCTTTCCCGCAGAGCTCCCGCGCTGTCGATTTTCTCCTCCGCCAAGGCGATTCTCTCGCCGCTGCCGATCAACTGCAGGATGAATACGCTCATGACGCTGCCCTGCATCTCCTGGATGGTCGCGCCTAAAATATTAACCTCCAGCCCGTCCATCCTGCACAGGTTCGCGATCAGGGGTTCCTTCACCGCGTCGCCAATGAATTTCAGCAGCTCCACCTGTTGATTTCGCTGCTCATTCCGCACCAGAGAAATAAATTTCTCGGGGATCTGGTCGTTGATCACCGTGCGGACGAAGCGCTTGGTCACTTCCTCCTTCGGCGTCCCGAAGACGGAGAGCACGCTCCCCTCCTCCACGACCTTACCGTATTCCATAACGGCCACCCGATTGCAGATCATCTGAATCACCTGCATTTGGTGGGTAATCAGCAGGATGGTGACGCCCATTTCCCGGTTCACCTTTTTCAGCAGCAGCAGGATGGATTCCGTGGTCTGAGGATCCAGCGCCGAGGTAGCCTCGTCGCACAGCAGGATGTCCGGGCTGGTGGCCAGGGCTCTGGCGATGCCTACCCGTTGCTTCTGCCCGCCGGAAAGCTGGCTGACATAGGCGTTTTCCTTCTCCTCTAATTCCACGAACCGCAGCACTTCCTTGACCCGCGCCTCCACCTCCTTCTTGGGCGTCCCCGCCAGCAGCAGGGGGATGGATACGTTGTGCTTCACGGTTTTCCCTTCCAGCAGGTTGAATTGTTGAAACACCATGCCAATCTTTCGGCGAAGCAACAGCAGCTCCTTCTGGCTCAGCTTGGATAAATCCTGCCCCGCCACGACGACATTTCCGCTGTCCGGCTTTTCCAGCCCATTCACCAACCGCAGCAGGGTAGATTTTCCTGCGCCGGAAAAGCCAACGATCCCGTAGATATCCCCCTTTTCCACCGTCAGGCTCACATCGCGCAGCGCGTGCACCGCCTCTTTGCCCTCCGCAAAGGTCTTCACGGCATGGTTGATTTGAATCATGTCCGAATCCTTTCCACCTTATTTTCAAAAAAATACAGACTGGGCGCCCCGCGCCGTCTGTCATCGCCGCCCGAGATTGATGGCGGCTATCGATCGAGCGCGACCAACACATCCAGCCAATAGCGCAGTTTTCTTCTTCCCACGGTTGCCGCGATCGACTCCTTTCCTCTCATTCGCGATGGATTTTAAACCAACTAACATACCATGTCAATAGGAAAATTGTATTTTGAATGTTCTGTAATAGTCTGGGCTTATGTGGCATTTTCCCACTCCCCTTTCTGTTCAGTCGCATCCGTTTCTCCTCCGTTTGACAGGGAAAACATCCGGCGCTATAATCACTCGAAAATGTTGCTGAACAGGCATTTTCAAATCCGATAATCATCTTCTGTGTTTCAGTCCATATGGGAGGATCATTCAAGTTCCTGGGGAGGTGCTTTCCGCATGAAACAAAACAAAGTGGCACTCTGTTTTCTGCTGTCCCTGCTGATGCTTCTGCTGGCGCTGCCGCTTCAGGGCTTGGCCGAGGGCCCCATTTATCGTCCGGGAGAAACGGATCCCTTCCCCGAGGACGCGAAGCTCCTGACCGTCCGGGTGGCCGGCATGAAAACCGGCGACGCCATGCTCATCACCTTTGGGGAGGAGAGCATGCTGGTCGATTTGGGCACGGGCTCCGGCATGGAGGATATCCTGAAAATGCTGGACATCGCGGGGGTCACGGCGGCGGATTATTACTGCAATACCCATCCCCATTCAGATCATCTGGGCGGCTTTGTCCCCCTGGTGCAGTCCGGCTTTCCCATCGGCGCTATGATCACCTTCTTCCCCCATGACTATGTTGCCCCCTCCGCGGTGCAAAAGCTGGGAATCCGGACGGCGGAGGAATACAATATTCCTGTCATCGACAAAAAAACCGAGGACCAGATGAGTTTGGGGGACGCGGGAATTACCTTTTATCGCCTGCCGGATCGAAAATATACCTGGCCCTTAACCTGCAATGATCTCTCCGCCATGCTGAAGGTGGAATACGGCGATTGCTCCATCCTGCTGACGGGGGACGTAGAAATCCGCTCCCAGGCTGTGTTGGCGAAGCTGTACGACCTGAAAGCGGATATTCTGAAGGTGCCCCACCATGGAGCCAGCAAGATTGAACAGAATTTTCTGGAAAATGTAGATCCGAAATATGCCTTTGTCACCGGCGGTTCCGGGGATTCCCAGGCCGCTCAGAAGCAGCTGCGGAAAAGAGGCGTAAACTACATTTCCTTCACCCCCTGGGGTATGATTACCATGCAGACGGACGGAACAAAGTGGATCGTCTGGCAGGACCTGAAGCCCGAAATGGAAACCTACATTCAGCGATTCAGAGAGCAGAATCCCTGGCTGATTGTGTAACCCTACCCGTACCTCAACCCTCATCTGCCGAAACGGGGGCTGCTCTGTTTATTGCATATAGACTTATGCCTCTATCTTTCAAGCAGCTGCTGGTAGATCTGCAAATCCAAGTCTTTGTACATATTAAAGATGACCTTCATCTGGCTCCCGGTCTCATCCAACCAGTCTCGGACAGTGGACACCGCAATCTCCGCTGCCCGCTGGTTTGGGAACATGAAGACGCCCGTAGAGATGCAGCAGAAAGCGATGCTTTGGCAGCCGTTCTCCGAAGCCAATGTCAGGCAGGAGCGATAGCAGGACGCCAATAGGCGTTCATCTTCTTCGGTCACTTCATCATCAATGATCGGGCCGACGGTATGCAGCACGTACCTGGCCGGCAGGTTAAAACCCGGCGTGATCTTCGCCTGCCCGGTAGGCTCCTCGTGCCCCTGGGCCTGCATCAATTGATCACAGGCGAGCCGCAACTGAATTCCGGCCATGGTATGGATGATGTTGTCGATGCACCCGTGGCAGGGAGAAAAGCACCCCAGCATCTGACTGTTGGCAGCGTTGACAATGGCGTCGCACCTCAGGGTCGTGATGTCTCCCTGCCAAATCGCCAGCCTTTTTTCCTTCATGGAAGGCATCAATTCTTCCGCGTCAACAACGCCTTTTTCTTCTGTCATTTCTTGCAGGAATTCGTTCTGTACCTGGTAAAACTCTTCCGGCATCGGCATGGGCGGCCGAACATTCATCAGGCTGCGGAGCAACTGCCAGCGCCGTTCCGGAAGTGAGGGAATAGTGATTTCACTGTATTGCGGCATGTCCTTTAACAAGGCCCGGATCAGCCACAAGCATCTATCCTGCTGTGTCATTCTTCCTCCTGTACCATCTGCTGATCGTTCGATCCCCAAATCTGCATACCATCCGATTCAAAATCAGAGTGAAAGTAATTCCTGAATCACCTGGGTGGAGTCGCCGGAAATGACGATGGATCGTTCCTTGATTTCCTGGGGAACAGGTTCTTCCGTCAGGTTCAGGCAGGCATAGGTAGCCTTTTCATTTTGATATACCTGCTGCCAGAAATTGTATTTGATAATGCCCGGCGTGTTATATCCTACGCCAATTTCCAGGAATACCACGCGCTTTCCCTGATGGGAAGTCACCCAAGCTTCGTATGCCTCCGCCGCTCTCCTCCAACCTTCATCCTCAACAAACTTTTCATCGGAGCGCAGGTTGAAGGTCAGCGGCCGCCCACAGTTCGGACATTTGGGCAAAAGCTCTGAAGGAACACTCATCAGCGGCTCCTGACCCTCCGGAAGGCGCAGTTCATTGTGATCTCCGATCACAAACCCTTGAGCCAGAATCATTTTCCGGACCTGCGATTCATTTTCCCAGGTCTTTCGGCAGCAGGGTTTCGTGCATTGAAACAGGCCATAATCACCCTGCGTATAGAACAGACGTTTTTTATCGAATCCCGCTTTCTGAAAGCAGTGATCCACATTCGTGGTCAGCACGAAGTAATCCTTATCCTTCACCAGCGCAAATAGATCGCTGTAGGTGCTTTTCGGCGCGTCCATGTACCGGTTGACCCAGATATTCCTGCTCCAGTAAGCCCAGAATTCCTCTTGGGTCCTGTACGGATAAAACCCGCCGGAATACATATCGTGAAAGCCATATTCCCGGCTGAAATCGCTAAAATAGCGATCAAAACGCTCACCATCATAGACAAACCCGGCCGCGGTGGACAATCCTGCCCCCGCTCCGATGATGACTGCCTCCGCCTGCCCCAGAAGCTCCTTTAATTTCATGATGCTTTCTTTCATCGCGATCCTCCCCCTGCCACAGCTTCTATTTTCTGCGGCGTCTCCTATTATATTGGATTTTTCTTCCGGATGAAAGTACGCACTTTTTTATCCCCAAGTTACTAAAAGGTAACTATCTGATCTATACGTTGCTCACGTATATACTTGTCAAAGGCAGAAACGAAAAATGCTTCTTCGCAATTTGACAATTTGTGGTTTCGCCCTAATGTGAAACTTTTCGTCCGGAGGCAGCTTCAAAATGATAGGCAACGATGCCCAGATCGACTTTCGTCTGTGTACCGAATCCCTTCACCCGGGCCACTGGCTCCCCATCCTTCCATTCAAAATAAAACTTTTGCTGGTTGACCGCTGTCGGCGCTTTCAGCGCCGCCGTCACTCCTGCAGCAAACCACGCCGGCGCAGAACTTCCTTCCGATACCTCCTGGGCTGTCTTGCTCTTCCGCGCCGCTCCCTGTGTTTCGCCGTAACCAAGCGCAATCACCATGCAAAGATTTTCGCCTTCTGGGATCAACTCCCGAACCTTCTTCTTATTAAAAGTCAGCGCTACCCAGCAGGTGTTCAATCCCAGCTGCTGCGCAAAGAGCACGATCTTCTCCCCGAAATATCCGCTGCGATACTCAAAGTCCGCGTCCTTCTTCCCGGACAGCACGATGTAATTCTTCACATTCCGAAAACTGCCGTAATGCGCCATGCGTGAATCGAAGCCCTCGGGATCATCGTACTGAATGAAGATGTGCAGCCCTGATTCCTGATTGCATTTTTTCGTAAAATCATCCAGCTGCTTTCTGGTTGCTGCGTCGATACTCTTATCCTGGTAAGCCCGGACAGAATGCCTGGCGTCAATTGCTTCTAAGATCGTCATGTTCTTCTCCTTCCGAAATGATTCATTTTCAAAAACAGCCCATGCGCGGAATGTGCGGCATGGGCTAATTATGCGATTAGAAGTTTTTCCCGTTCCAGCCCCAGTCGCTGACCGGGTGATAAGTCACATAGACCGCGCTTCCGGGAATGCTGAGTTTATCGCTCAGCAGGTCGCAGATCTGCCCAGTCAGTTGATCGTAGGCTTCCTTCGGCGCATGACCGTAGAGGCTGACTTCCACATACGCGCCTTTCTCCAGCTTTTTGCCTCCGAGCCAGAGATCGTAGGCATCCTCGATCCCGACCATCAGGTAAGTCTCGCTCTTGTTCAAAGTTGTGATCAGCTTCCCGAGCTCAGTTTTGATTTCTTCCTTCTGCTGGTCTGTGATCTTGACAGTAACTTTAGAATTGATCATTGGCATGGCCACATGCTTCCTTTCCGCCCTTTGGGCCTTTGATGTGCAATGAGTATATCACGTAGAGTCTACATACACAATGAACAAATTGTCGTCTTTTATTTCCCCACCAACGCAAAATCCGCAAAATCCTGGCTATGTCTCTCCGCCAATTCCAAGTCTCCATTCTGCCACGAACTGGAATTGGTCAGCAACCTTTTCTCCCGCTTCGATGATCCTCAATCGAACAGGCATCAGCGGTTCCATACTCGATCAGCCCCGCATCAGCCGGATCAGTAGACACTCTCCCGTCTTCAAAAACAAACGCGGGTATGCCGACATCACCAACCGCTTTCAAATGGCCAAACACAGGGTTGTTGTCCCGGAGTCGGATGAAAGCACCCATGTTCCGGATATTTTCGCCAATGTTGATATATTGAAATTCATCCTCGCGGCCTTTGATTTGCTCATGCACATAATCACAGTAGGGGCATGTCGGCATTCCATAAATCTTGATCATCGTTTTCCCTTTCCTTTCTGTTCTCTAACATTGGTTCTTCCATATACTGTGGAAGCAAAAGCATTATACCATCTGTTCACTGAAAAGGCGAATTGCATCCAGGCCCATCGCATCATGCGCCAGTCGTGCCTTTTTTCTGTTCATTTGCAACCCGACGAAGCGAAATGCATCCGATGGGAACAGATTACCTGACAAATCCAGAATTCAATCCCAGATTTGTCACGGTCAATCCTTCCGTTGCTGTTGCTTTGATTTTATGCTATGATGAACACATTCGGAAGGGGGAAATAACCCTGTGGAGGATAATATCATGCCGTTTCAAATTATCCGAAATGACATCACCAAAGTGAAGGCGGATGTCATTGTGAATACCGCCAATCCCAAGCCAGTAATTGGCAGCGGAACAGACAGCGCGGTTTACCACGCTGCTGGAGAATCATTGCTGTTGACGGAAAGACAGAAAATCGGAGATATCATGCCGGGCGATGCAGTGGCAACGCTGGCATTTCATCTGCCTGCAAAGCACATTATTCACACGGTAGGCCCTGTCTGGGTGGACGGAAACCATCGGGAGCGGGAGATCCTGCGCTTTTGCTATGCTAAATCGCTTTCTCTGGCCAATGATCTTTCGGCGGAAAGCATTGCTTTCCCATTGATCGCAACAGGGGCGTATGGCTTTCCGAAGGATGAAGCGCTGAGTATTGCGCTTTCCGAGATCGGAAAGTTCCTTCTGACCCATGAAATGAAGGTCATTCTGGTTGTTTTTGATCAGACGGCATTTGAATTGTCACAGGATCTGGTCGGGGGCATTGAAGCATACATCGATGACCATGGCGTGCTTCAGGCCAAGGAAGCAGAATATAGCGAAGATGAATATCTTGGACGTTCCAAAATGCTCCGACGCAAGAAAGAACTGGAACGTATACAGGAGGATTCCGAGGAGTATCTTCCTGATGCGCTGTACATGTCGGAACCGAAGATGAGCGTTCCTCCCCTTCCCATCATGGATGGAAAATCTCTGGACGAGGTGCTGGAAGATGCAGGGGAATCCTTCCAGCAACGATTGTTTGAACTCATCGATGAAAGCGGCATGGACGATATTTCAGTCTACAAAAAGGCAAACATAGACCGAAAGGTGTTTTCTCGCATTCGCTGTAAGGAAGATTACAAGCCGAAAAAGAAGACGGCTGTTGCCTTCGCCATCGCTTTGCAGCTTGATCTGCCTACCATGCTGGACCTGCTTTCCCGGGCAGAGATCGCTTTCTCGCCCAGCAACAAATTTGACTTGATTATCACCTACTTCGTAACGAACGGAATCTATGATATCTACGAAATAAACGCCGCCCTATTCAAATACGGCCAGCCGATTCTGGGAGAATAACAGTCGAGGAGACATATTGGCTGAGGCGTATTTGTCGCTTGCCAAACGACCACTCCTGTTTTCATTTCCGCTATACTTACACCGTACTAAAACAATACGCCGTAAGCGTGGAACGGAGGAATCGGAAATGAGAAAGAATTTAACAGAACTGGTGATGATCCTGGATCGCAGCGGCTCCATGGCTGGCCTGGAAAGCGACACCATTGGCGGATATAACAGCATGCTGCGGAAGCAACGGGCCGCGGAGGGAGAAGTTTTGGTTTCCACGGTGCTGTTTGATAACGTAAGCGAGCTGCTGTACGATCGGGTCCCTTTGGCCGATCTGCCGTTAATGACGGAAAAGGAATACTATGTTCGAGGCTGTACCGCGCTGCTGGACGCCGTCGGCGCCGCGATTCAGCATATCGGCAATGTGCACAAATACGCCCGGGAGGAAGATCGTCCCGAAAAGACGATCTTTGTCATTACCACGGATGGAATGGAGAACGCCAGCCGCAGCTACACCTATGCCCAGGTCAAGAAGCTGGTGGAGCGTCAAAAGGAACAATACGGCTGGGAATTCCTGTTTCTGGGTGCGAATATCGACGCCATCGAGACGGCGGGTCGCTTTGGAATCACCCCGGATCGCGCGGCAAACTACAAAAACGATCACGAAGGCACGTTGTTAAACTATCAAGTTCTGGCTGAGACGGTCTGTGAGATGCGTGCCTGCGCAGCGCCGATTGATGGCCACTGGAAGCGCCGGATCGAAGAAGATTATGATCGGCGCGGTAAAATCGGGGGGGGGTAAAACGCATAGTATCGCTCTGGCCATGGCCGGCAGTGGTTCAAATTTTCGAAATAACGATACAGGTAGAGCCCTTCTAACAAAAGGGTTCTATTTGTATGCGCACCACTTCAAATAAATATGACCATATAGTGTGGGAGCGTGATTTTTTCATCAACTTGGTCATTTTGCGTATTCGTTAGTTTGTGTACTTGTCAAGAAAAGTAGACACGAAAAATGGTCTTGACAAGTTTACATCAACTTGCTATACTGCAATTACTGAAACGTTAAAGTTTCTTAAGGGGTGAGCATTGTGAAGCGCGTCAGCATCAAGGATGTGGCGAAGGAAGCAGGGGTATCTGCTTCCACGGTCAGCTATGTCCTAAACAACACCCCGACGGAGACCATTAGCCAAGAAACAAAAAAGCGCGTCTTGGAAGCGGTCAGCAAGCTGGGTTATGTCCCCAATTTGAATGCTCGCAGTCTTTCCAGCCGCCGCAGCAATCTCATTGGTGTATTGATCCCTCAGACAGAGCCCGGCAAGGAATTGATGTTTTCCAACCCCTTTTACGGCGAACTGCTTTCTTCCATCGAATACACCGCCCGGCAGCATGGATATCATTTGCTGATCTCTGGTACCAAGGAGGATCAGGACTATTTAAGCATCGCCCAAAACCGGGGCGTGGATGGCGTGATCATTGTTGGTACTTATCCAGGAGAAAACCTGAACGCATTGAAAACGCTGGGCGTTCCTATTGTGCTGGTGGACAGCTATGTGAAGGATGACGACTTTCACACCATCGGCATCGAGGATAAGGAAGGCGCACGGATCGCAACGCGTTATTTGATTGCAAGGGGCCATCGCCATATTGCTTTCATCAGCGGTTCTATCCGGGAAAATGGCGTCAACATCAAGCGTTACCAAGGATATTGCGACGCTATGCAAGAAGCAGGCTTGCCCGTAGACGAGGAAGCCGTTTATTCCGGAACTGTCGATTATGAGTATGGAATCACTGCAGCAGATCAATACCTCTCCCGGGGCAAAAAGCAGAGCGCTGCCTTTGTGACTGCGGATGTGATCACTATGGGATTGATCAAAGGACTTCAGCAGAAGCATGTCCGTGTACCGGAAGAATTATCCATCGTTAGCTTTGATGATGTTTATCTGGCGCAGATGGCTTATCCCACCCTGACGACGATACATCAGGATATCGGTGAAAAGGGAAAGCAAGCGGTGCATCTGATTCTGGATGCCGCACGTTCCAAAGAGCATCATCATACCGAATGTATCCTCCCCCTGCGATTGGTGGAGCGGGATTCCGTATGCGATTGGAGGGATGATTCATGATTTCTCCGCCTCTCATAAGGCTAACCAGAGTAGGCAAACAGACTTGGTGCCAAGACTATTCTGACTTTTATGTGATGTACAAGGCAGGCGAAACGTTGGAGATCACCGTTCTTCAAGGAAGTCCGCCAATTGGAGAAACAATCCCGGAAGCTGCTGTCGAATTGCCGGAAGGGTTTCAAATGACCCTGACCGGCAATAAAAAAGGGTTTTCACTGAAACGTTTAAGCCACTTGGATGGTGAAAATCCCGCAGACGTATTAACTGTCACTGATTTTGAGATCGAGGAGAGCGCGTCTGGCGAAATCCTGCGGATTCGGCAGAAGGGACACTTGTATGCCCGGCACATTTGGGGCACAGGAGAAAGGTATCATACCGTTGACCTTCGTGGGAGCTTCACGGATGGCTGTGTGACTGAAAAATTCACCCAGCAGGGCGATCAGACCTATATGCCCATTCCCTTCTTCATGACTGACCGGCATTTGGGCTGCTTTGTGAATGCTTCTATTCCGGTACGAATGGATTTCCGAGGCGGTCTTACCATAGAGCAGAGAACGCAAGGAAATGAGTTGTTGCGGGAGACCTGGTTTTTCAGTTCTCCCGCTAGCATCCTGCGGCAATTCATCGCTTCCACCGGAAGTCCGCTGCTTCCCCCGGACTGGACCTTCGGCGTATGGATCAGCGCCAATGGCTGGAACTGCGACGCAGAGGTAGAGACACAGCTGCAGGCGCTGCGGCAGTATGATTATCCTGCCGACGTGATCGTGCTGGAGGCCTGGAGCGATGAACGCACCTTCTATCAATGGAATGACGAAAGCCACTGGCGCAGTCCCTCTGATATCGTGCGCCGCATCCGGGAGGCCGGACTGCATCTGATTCTGTGGCAGATCCCAGTCATCAAACAGGAACGCAACGGAGAGCCTGGCGTACAATTGCTGGCTGATGAACAGGAAGCCATCGAAAGAAAGCTGTGCGTTTTTCGAAAGGACGGTCAGCCCTACCGAATTCCGGAGGGCGTCTGGTTCAGCGGCAGCCTTCTGCCGGATTTCACTAATCCGGAAACTTGCCGCTGGTGGTTTGAAAAGAGAAAACACCTGCTGGACATGGGCGTCGAGGGCTTTAAGACGGATGGCGGGGAGTTTTTGCTGGATGACACCGTCCTGCTTCATGACGGGAGCTCCGGCCTGGAAGCGCATAACCGATATCCCGGCCAATACATCGCCGCCTATCATCGGTTTATGGCGGAAAATGGGATTCAGGGCGTCACTTTCAGCCGAGCGGACTCCACCGGTGCGCAGATGCGGCCCCTCCATTGGGCGGGGGACCAGCTCAGCGTATGGAGCGAGTTGCGCGCCCAGCTTCGCGCGGGAATCAGCGCAGGTCTCAGCGGGGTGCTGTTCTGGGGCTTCGATATCGGCGGGTTTGCGGGAGAATTGCCAAGCGGCGAACTGTATCTTCGGGCGACGGCCTTTGCGTGCTTTTGCCCCATCATGCAATGGCATGCCGAACCTCGGAGCGGACAGTTTTATGCCACGCATCCCGACGGCTTCGTGAACGATCGCAGCCCCTGGAACCTGGCGGAGAAGTTGAATGATCCCAGCATTCTGGAAATCAGCGCGGAATTTGCTAGGCTTCGGAAAGCGCTACAGCCGTATCTGGTTCGGGAAGCAGCCTATTGCACCGAGCATGGACGGCCCATGATGGCGCATTTGTGCCTGGATTACCCGGAGGATGAAAACGCCTGTGCCTGCGAAGATCAGTATATGCTGGGCCGTATGCTGCTTGTCTGTCCCATCGTGGAGAAAGGCGTCACAAGCCGCCAGGTCTGGCTGCCTATGGGAACATGGAAACATTATTTCACCGGCGAAACCTTGAAGGGCGGACAAAGCTTGACGCTCCCTTGTCCGCTTCGAAAAATCATTGTGTTTGAAAGGGTAATGACGGATGAAGCCTGAAATCCACGCATGGCATATCGAAGCGGACAGCCCGGTCACAGACTATACGGAAAGCATCTTTTCCATAGGAAATGGTTACCTGGGCCTGCGTGGTTTCGATCTGCAAACGCCAAAAAGCAGAAAAGAGCAGCATGCAATGTTCCGAGCAGGATTCTTTGAGCCGGTCAAGCCCGGCATCACCGATATGGTACAGCTGCCGGATGTTCTGGGATTGACAGTAGAGGGCTGTCAGCCTGTGACATTTCATCATGTGCTTGATCTGAAGCAGGGCATTTACACTCAAAGCTGGCAGAACCAAAGGTTGTCCATATCTGTGGAGCGAATGGCCTGCATGGCGGATCCTCAGCTGCTGTGTGTTCGTATGAACCTCACTGCGATAGATAGCCAAAGGGTGATCATTCAGGCAAGGCTGGATGATCACGTCGCCAATTTGCCGGTGAACGACGACCAAATGGTGGATGAAACTGATACTGTTGTGTTGCTCCAAACGGTAGAAAAAACAGACTGCTCCCTTCGGATGAAGGCACTGCACACAGGCCGTCCGATTTGCTTCACACAGCAGATATGGGAAAATGGCGAACCGATTCCGGGAAATTGTGTCGATCTCCACCTCGGGTCAGGACAAACGATCACGGTCGAAAAGCGGGTGCGTGTGCTGCTGGATGATGAGCGTCCAAATCCTGAAGCGGACAATCCGTGGCAGACCCATGCAGACGCCTGGGCTGCGCTGTGGCTAGATTGCGATATTGCGCTGGATGCAGAGGAAGAAATCCAGGGGGCGCTCAGATGGAACATCTTTCAGCTGCTGTGCAATAACGCTGCCGATGATCCGAGAATTTCGATCGGCGCAAGGGGCCTGACCCACGGACGGTATAAAGGAAATACCTTCTGGGATACCGACATTTTCCTGTTACCCTTTTTCTGCTGGCATCGCCCCGAAGCCGCACGGAACCTCATGCAGTATCGCATCCGGCATCTTCCGCAGGCGAAAGCCTTGGCCCAAAAACAAAACCTGGCCGGTGCGCGTTTCCCCTGGATGTGCTCCTTCGACGGCGACGAGCAATGCGAAAGCTGGGATATTGGCCTGTGCGAAGTCCATATCACGGCAGACGTGGCTTATGCGCTGGAACGTATGCTGGATATTACCGGCAATGAAATGACGGAGGATATGCGCCTTCTGTTCCTGGAGACCGCCCGTTACTGGAAAAGCCGTTTTACCTGGGAAGAAGGCAAAGGACAGTTTTCCTCCTTCTTCGTGAAGGGTCCGGACGAATACTGCGGCGCGGCCATCAATAACACGTACACGAATTATCTGGCCAAAGCCAATGTTGAGCTGGCCTTGCGATATGCCGGGGATCAGATGGATACGCGTGAAAAACAGGAGCTTCGCTTCTTTGCGGATCATATCGTCTTGCTGCACGATCCGGCGCGCCATCTGTATTTGCAGGATGAATTGTTTGATCGTCTGGAGCCGTTACCACGAAATCATGATGCTGGAGAACCTTTATATCGCACCATCTGTTTTGATCGAATGCAGCGCTACAAAGCGCTGAAGCAGGCGGATTTGATCCAGCTGATGGTTTTGTTTCCGGATCAGTTTACAGAAGCAGAAAAACTGGCCATCTGGAATGTTTACGAACCTCTGACTGTTCATGACAGCAGTCTGAGTTTCGGCGTACATGCGCTTCTTGCCTTCCAATTGGGGCTTAAGGACAAGGCATGGGATTACTTCACACGCGCTTTGTTTTTTGATCTCAGGGATGAACTCAAAAACACGGGTCGGGAAGGTGTTCACATGGCAGCTTTAGGCGCGGCATGGCAAGCGCTTGTCTATGGCGCGTTGGGGCTGTGGGCAGATGAGGAAGGTCTTCGCACTGCGCCGCAGCTACCGTCTGCTATTCGTTCCATTTCTCTGCCACTATGGTTTCGAGGGGAGAGATATCATCTGACGGCTGACTGTCAGGGAGTCAGCCTCGAAAAGGAGGAATAAAACCGTGTACATCCCTAATACGCCAAGCAAAAGAAGGGCCACCGCTGTCCTGCTTTTGCCATCACTGATCGGCGTAGTGGGCTTTTGCCTGCTGCCCATTCTGGCTTCTGCCATATTCAGCGTGATGGATTACGATCTGCTGATGCCCATGAACAGCATGCAATATGTGGGGCTGCGGAATTATTCCCGCATCCTGGCTGGCAGCGAATTCCCGAAAGTTATGGGGCATACCTTCACTTACCTGGTTTTATACCTTCCGCTGATTTTGATCACCTCTGTTGGAGAAGCGTTGATCCTGAACAAATCCTTTAAAGGCCATGGCATTTTTCGCACCGTATGCTATACACCAGTGATCACCTCCTGGGTCGCCGCCGCTGTAGTTTGGCAATGGGTTCTGAGCGGAAAATACGGATTGCTCAACCAAATGCTCTCGGTGTTTGGGGTCACAGGACCATCTTGGCTAAACAGCAAGGAATGGGCCATGCCTGGCGTCGTGCTGGCCGCAGTTTGGAAGGATACCGGGTATTACGCCCTGATGGTGCTTTCTGCCCTCAAATCCATTGATCCATCCTGCTATGAAGCGGCGGATATCGATGGTGCGACCGGGATCAAAAAGCTGACGAGAATCACGCTGCCACTGATTTCTCCCACCCTGTTTTTGCTGATTGTAATCAACATCATTTACGGCCTGCAGGTGTTTGATTCTGTGCTGATTATGACGAACGGCGGGCCAGGCGGTGCGACCACCGTGTTCCTGGAGCGCATCTATAAATACGCCTTCAAGCAATATAAGATGGGCCTGGCCAGCGCTTATTCCTGGATTCTGTTTGCGCTGATCCTGGTGTTCACAGCCATTCAGTTCAGGCTGCAAAGGAAGTGGGTGAATTATGATGCGTAAATTGCCTACTGCGCGGAAAGTGATTCGCGGGACGCTTTTCTATCTGGTGCTTTTCATGATTATTGTGTTTACTATTTTGCCATTTTTGTGGATGCTCTCCTCCTCCTTCAAGGGCGCGGAGGCCATTCGCACCATTCCCATCCGCTGGATTCCGGAGCACCCTACCCTGGAGGGTTATCAAAGAGTTTTCAATATGCAGGGTTTCTCCTTTGCCCGCTCCAGCCTGAACAGTCTGGTACTGGCGATTGCCTGCACCATTGTGGCAGTCGGATCTGCGACGATGGCGGCGTTCGTGTTTGCCAAATTGCCCTTTAGAGGCAGCGGCAAGCTGTTTGGTCTGTATCTCGCCACCATGATGATCCCTGGCACTGTGACAATGGTGCCAAATTACATCATTCTGCGAACACTGGGCCTGCTGGATACCTATACAGGCTTGATCCTTCCATCCCTGGCGAATGCCTTTGGTGTTTTCCTGATGCGTCAAAGCATGATGGGCGTAAATGACGCCTACATGGAATCTGCCTATCTGGATGGCGCGTCCCTGTATCGTATTTTCTTCCAGATCATGCTTCCCATGGTGATGCCGACACTCTCCACGATGGTGCTTCTGTCCTTTATGGGCAGCTGGAACAGTTACTTGTGGCCCTTGATTGTATTGACCTCCACCAATAAACAGACGCTGCAGGTGGTATTGGGCAATATGAATGGCATGTATAAGAATAACGAACATGTGCTGATGGCGGGTGCGGTGCTGACCATCCTGCCGATTCTTGTGGTTTACCTGATCTCACAGCGGTATGTGGATCAGGGTATCAGCCTGGGCGGGCTGAAGTAACCTCGTCCGCCGCGTAAAACAGAATGTAAACGCTGCGCGCGCGTTTGCAAATATTAAAGGAGGCTTTCCCATGAAAAAAACCGTTGCACTATTCCTTGTGTTGGCCATGGTGCTGACTCTGACTGTCTCCGCATTGGCAGAGCCTGTCACCATTACCTATGCACACTTCTCTGGCGCCGGCGCCCAGGAAGAGACCCTCAAGCAGATGATCGCTGTCTTTGAAGAAATGAACCCGGACATCAAGATTGACCTGCAAATTACTGGTTACGACGATTACTTTACCAAGCTGGCCACGACGGTAGGCGGCGGCAATGCGCCGGACGTGTTTGAAATGAACATGGAAAACTATCTGGCCTACATGCTGCGCAACGCCTGCGCCGATCTCACCGGCCTGGTGAACACCGAGAACTACTCCGCCGGTACGCTGGAAGCGGTATCCTCCGCTGGAAAGCTGTACGCTGTTCCCATGAGTTTCTCTACCTGCATTCTGATCTATAACAAAGCGCTGTTCGATCAGGCTGGTATCAGCTATCCGACGGATGACTGGACCTGGGCGGAAGTACAAACAGCGGCTGAAGCCATCAAAGCTCTGGGCGATGACATCTGGGGCTTCTATCAGCCCATCAGTTACAATGAATTTTATAAGTCTGTGAAGGGCAACGGCGGCAGTCTACTGAATGACGATTATACTGCCTTTACTGCCAACAGCCCGGAAAATGTGGAAGTGCTGGATGCCATGATCAAGCGTGTGCGCGGTGAAAACCACGTGCAGCCTACTGCCGAGGAAATGGTCGGCCGTGGTGATTGGGATTTGTTCACCGAAGGCAAGCTGGGTATGATCATCACCGGCATTTGGGCTTTCCCCACGTTCACCGAAAAGTGCGCCTTTGACTGGGATATCGTTGTTGAGCCCGGCTACAAGACCAAGTCCACCTTCTTCTTCGCCAACGTGAACTGCGTCTCTCCCTCCAGTGACAAAAAGGAAGCTGCGGCTAAGTTCATCGACGCGATGGGCTCCGATCCCGATATCGTTCAGCTGCGCTTGGACGCCAGCTGGGAACTGCCCACCATCGCTGATCAGAGCAAGCTGAGCCAGTACCTGGAAGT
Organism: Clostridia bacterium; assembly: GCA_017464305.1. Taxonomy (GTDB): domain Bacteria; phylum Bacillota; class Clostridia; order Christensenellales; family Aristaeellaceae; genus Aristaeella. The sequence continues at coordinate 92,101 of JAFUDS010000001.1, forward strand.
GACCCCGCCCGCCACCCGCGCCGCCGTGTTTGACAGCATGGATTATGCTGCCGCTCCGCCTGCGCTGAAGGAATCCGGCGCTGCCAGTGAAATCATTGGCAATGTGCTGAGCACGCTGGAAATGAACGATATTTCCGCTCAGGATGCGCTGGATGATATTCAATCTCAGCTGGAAGATGCCGGCCTGCTGTGATATGGTAAGTATGGCATAGGCGCAATCTCAGGGGAAGGCCATGCGCCTTCCCCTTTTTCGGAGGAAATGTAGTATGGAGCAGATTTGCTAAAGTGTCTCGGATGAGACGCTTTTTTGTTTGGGATAAATAAGTCAGATGCCGAGTCGCAAAAAGCAGAGTTTAGGTGCTAATTCATGGAAAACGGTTTCCATAATTTTCGATTGACTTTCCATTCTCCTTCCATATACTTGGGGATAGAAGAGCTCTTGTTTCTGTTTCATGTTCCACGACCCATCGATGATCCAAGGAGGAGAATCATTCATGAAGAAACTGCTTGCACTGCTGCTCAGTATCCTGATGCTTGTTTCCGTAGGAATATCACTTGCGGAAGAATCGAACAATGACATGATCATCATTTATGCGAAGTTGCCTGCCGACTGGTCCTTCCCCTGTGTTTGGTCCTGGGCCAGTGATGGCACCAACGCCTTTGCCGCCTGGCCCGGTGACATGATGGAGCCGGACGCGAAGAATGAGGACTGGTATTACATTTATGTTCCATCTGCGATGGAAAGCGTCATCATCAATGCCAATGATGCTTCTGTACAGACAGATGAAATCAAAATCGACCAACAGAACGCCTGGATCGAGGTGGCCGAGGATAGAACTGCCTCTGTGAGCTTTGAGCAGGCCACCCCTGGCAATCTTCCCGCCTATGCTGAACGATTCACCGTGTATGCCCAGGTGGATGAAAGCTGGGAGAATCCCTGCATCTGGGCCTGGGCTGATCCCGCTGGCACCAATGCTTTTGCCGCTTGGCCTGGCCGCGCCATGAAAGCCAATGAAAATGGCTGGTACAGTGCGATGGTGCCTGTGTGGTGCAACAGCATCATTATCAACGCCAAGGACGGTACCGTCCAGACTGCGGACATCAAGGAGCTTGATCCGGCCAATCTGTGGGTGACGGTTGCCGCAGATGCTTCTTATGACGTGACTTATGACGATCCCACCGCCCCCAAGGCCGAAGATATTACCGTGTATGCCAAGATTCCCGAAGACTGGGAGAACCCCTGCCTGTGGGCCTGGAGTCATCCGGACGGCACCAATGCCTTTGCTTCCTGGCCCGGCGAAGCCCTGACAGAGGGGGAAGATGGCTGGTATGAAATCAAGGTAGGCGGCTGGATCAACAGCGTGATCATCAATGCCAATGACGGCTCTGTGCAAACAAGCGATCTGCGTGTAGATGCCGGCAAGGATCTGTACGTGACCGTGGTCAGCGCCGAAGAAGCGACCGTTGCCTACGAAAAGTAAGAAACTCTTCATTGCGGCAGGCGCAGGAATTCCCGCGCCTGCCGTTCATTTCTACGGAGGGATTACCGATGAAGAAAACTGTCAGTATCATCCTTTTGCTTGTCCTCCTGCTGTCGTTGACGGGTTGCAGCAGTCAGCAGGAAACAAAAACGGCAGGGCCTGTAACCATCACGATTTGGCATGACAAGGAAGAACCCGTCATCGCCGTGTTGGAAGAAGCGGTCAAAGAACTGGAACCGGATGTCCATGTTGTTTTTGAGAAGAAAAGCGGCATGACGGAATCATTGAAGCTGGTGGGCAACGATAAAAATGCCGCCCCTGATTTATACATCTTCGCCCATGACAAAATCGGCGTCTATGCGGAAATGGGAATTCTGACGCCCATCACTGAATTTGTAGATTCTTCCTTACTGGATCGTTATGTACCGCTGACAGTCAAAGGCGCGACCTATAAAGGAACAGTTTATCAGCTGCCTCTATACTTTGAAACGCTCCTTTTCATGTATAACAAAAAATACATGGCAGAATCTGACATCCCTGGTACGACGGAAGATCTTTACAGCTATATGGAGCGGAAAACCCGGTATGGTCATTATGGTTTTGTGGAGCAGCACTCCACACCCTATTATGCCGCGGGCTGGATTCATGGATTCGGCGGGAGCTTGATCACGGAAGATGGGCAGCCGCTTTTGAACAGCGAGGAAGTGACTGCAGCGCTGGCTTATCATAAGAAATTCGTTGATCTGATGCCCGGAGAAACCGAGTACGCCACCGTTAATACCCTGTTTACAGAGGGCATGGCTCACGCCACCATCGCAGGACCGTGGTTCGTACCAACAGTGCGGAACGCAGGGATCGACGTAGAGATTGCTCCCATGCCTATTGTGAATGAAACTGGGCTGCCGCTGGCTCCCTACTCTGGTATCCAGGGCGTACACATTTTGAAGGTTCATGCGGAAGAAAAGAAAGCCGCCATTTCGAAAGTTCTGGAAATCTTGATGAACCCGGATGTGAGCGTGGCTCTTGCCAAGGTCAGCGGCTGTGCGCCCGCCATGGAAAGCTGCTATGAACGGGAGGATGTGCAAGCCGATTCTCTGATCATGGCCATGCGCTCCACGGCTGAAACAGCAGTACCCATGCCCAACATTCCAGAAATGGATGTGATGTGGTCGGTGGCTGGGACGCTGCTAACGGACGTGAACGTGAGCGGCTACGATGTTTTGGAGGCTGCTGAAAGCGCACAACAAAAGGCGTTGGACTTGATTGAGGCGATGAAATAATGAAAGCAAAATCAAACACGGGAGCGAGAAAAACACTGATCGCGTATCTGGTGGCGTCGCCGTCGCTGCTGCTGATCGGTCTGATCGTGGTATTTCCTATTCTCTATACCGCTTATATTTCCCTGACGAACATGAATACCTATCATTGGTTCAATTATTCGATCATTGGATTGGATAACTACAAACGAGCCTTATTCATGTTCGATTCCGGTTTTCTTTCTGCGCTGCTGAACACTGTTGTCTGGACGGTTGTCAACATGGTTTTGCAGCTGGTGATCGCTTTCCTGATCTCCAATCTACTGAATGTTAAGCGCTTGCCTCTTAGAAATTTCTATAAAACCATCCTGATGTTCCCTTGGGCCATGCCGGGATATGTGAGCATCCTGCTGTGGAAAACAGGCATGTTCAACAGTCAGTTTGGTCTCTTGACACAATGGATGGAAAAGCTGTCCGGCCTGACGGTACGCTGGCTGCAAAATGACGTGAGCGCTTTCCTTTGCTGCACAGCAGTAAACCTTTGGCTTGCGTTGCCGTTTATGATCATGATTATGGATGGCGGTCTCAAAAGCATCGATCGCAGTTACTATGAATCCGCTACCCTGGATGGAGCAGGTCCTATCCGGCAGGCAGTCTCCATCACCTTGCCCTGCCTTCGGCCCATTATCGGTCCTTCTGTGGTCATTACTGTGTTTACCACCTTCAAGCAATTCGATATCATCTATCTGATGACCCAGCAGGTGGGCGCTCAAACTGGGGCACATATCCACACCATCATCACCTATGCCTACGAAAATGCGTTTATTACCAACAATTACGGTTTCTCTTCCGCGATATCGATTTTGATCTTTGCGCTGCTGATCGTATTTGCTCAAATTAGCAATCGACGGGAAAAGGAGGAGACTGTATGAAACGGAAAAAATGGATGAAAAGAATTGCCGGCAGCTTCTTGCTTAATGGTTTCTTTATCATTTGCTGTCTGCTGGCGCTACTTCCGATCCTTTACGCTTTGTCTGTCTCACTGGATGCTAAAGGCTCCCTTTTGTCCGCCAATTTCTCGTTTATTCCGCAGGAAATCACGGGCGAGCATTACATCCGGGTATTTACGGAAAAGCCGGTACTCCAATGGTTTGGGAATACCATGCTGATGACGGCAGCGACCGTTTTGGTCGCCATGGTAACGGCAGTTCCCGCCGCTTATGTGTTTTCCCGCAGGAAGTTCGCTGGCAGAAAAGTGGTTCTCCGTGTTTTATTGCTCTTGTACTCCTTCCCTTCCGTGCTGTCCATGTTTGCGATCTATAAGCTGATGAGCACCTTCGGCATGATCAACACCCATATTGGGCTGATCATTATCTATGCGGGCACGATGTCGGTTTTCGCATTGCTGAACATGAAAGGCTATTTTGACGCAATTCCAGTAGAGATCGAAGAAGCGGGACGCATCGATGGCTGTGATGATGTGAAGATCGTCACCAAAATCGTTCTGCCCCTGGCCCGGCCCACGCTGATCGTCACAGGGGTCATGATCGTCAACTATGTTTGGAATGAATACATTTTCTCCATCAACTTCCTGACGGGCTCTGATCGTATGACCTTGGCCAGCGGTTTGTATTCACTCCAGGCCACGGAAACCAGCGGCTCCTGGCCCGTGTTTGCTGCCGCTTCGTTGGTGGTCAGTTTCCCGGTGCTGGTGATCTTCTTCTGGTCGCAGCGGTATATGGTGTCGGGCCTGACCTCCGGCGGTGTGAGGGGGTGATTTCGTGAACAGATATGCGATCCTCCATATTCCCATGTCGCAGTACGCCTATGGTGTGGATGATACCCATGTCACTTTTCGGCTCCGTGCGGCAAAAGACGATCTTCAATCTGTTACGCTGATCTATGGAGACCGTTCCTGCCGCAGAACCCCTGTGGATTATTTTGACTGTGGAATGGAACGGGTGCTATTCGATTCACTGTTCGATTGGTGGGAAGTGACGCTGGAGACAAGCATCAAACGCCTTTGCTACGCTTTTCAGCTGAAGGATAGGAATGGCGAGGCAGCGTTGTACTATGCAGATCAGTTTCACGCTGCGCTGACCGACGAACGTTCGGCTTATTATCAGCTGCCTTATAATCACCGGGCAGATCAGGTGCAGGTGCCGGATTGGATGCAGGACGCCGTTGTGTATAACATCTTCCCGGATAGCTTTGCAACAGGGAAACGCTGGATTTCACAGCAGCCGACGGAAACAACTCATCAAGGTCAGCCCGTGCGCAGCAAGCTGGGCGGCACCATTCGTGGGATCTTAGAGAACCTGGATTATATCCACGATTTGGGCTTTACCTGCATCTATCTCAACCCCATTTTCGCCGCCGGTGAATATCACAAATATGATCTGATCGACTACTACCATATTGACCCCGCATTTGGCACGGATGATGATTTCCGGATGCTGGTCTGCCAGGCCCACGCTATGGGCCTGCGGGTCATGATCGATGGCGTATTCAATCATTGCGGTTGGCGTTTTTTTGCATTCCGGGATGTGATCGAAAAAGGAAAAGCATCAAAGTATTGGGATTGGTTCTTCAGGCTGGAAGCGCCCGTCGTTGTACCGGACAATATGGAAGATTATCCCACTTATGAATGCTTCGGCTATGAGCGCATGATGCCCAAACTGGCCTTGGATCATCCTGAAGTGCAAAAGTATTTTTGCGATGTCGGAACCTATTGGGTGAGGGAATATGACATTGACGGATGGCGTCTGGACGTGGCCAGTGAAATTAACGATGGTTTCTGGCGGCTGTTCCGACAAGCTGTCAAACAGGTTAAACCAAACTGTGCTTTGGTAGGCGAAGTATGGGAAAGCGCGGGCCATTGGCTGGACGGGACGATGTTCGACGGTACCATGAATTATGATTTCCGCAAGCACTGTCGAGCTTTTTTTGCAGAAGGATCAGCCGATGCGGAACGTTTTAACGAAGGCGTCACCGACATGCTCATGCGATATCGGTTGAATATGGCAGCAGCACAGATGAACCTGCTGGACAGTCATGATGTGAGCCGATTCCTATCTCTGTGCGGCGGCGATACACGAAAAATGAAATTGGCCATTCTTTTTCAAATGACATTTGTCGGAATGCCCACCGTCTTCTATGGAGATGAACAGGGAATCATGGGCATCCTGGAGGATGAATACCGGCACCCCATGATTTGGAATCGGCAGGAAAACGAGCTGTCCGCATTCTATCAAAGAGCAATTGCTCTGCGGAAAAAGTATGCTGCGCTTTGTTCGGGTGCTTTCCGCTGCGCAGAGGCGAAAGATCGGTTGTATCACTATATCCGTACCTCACAGCATGGAAGCCTCCATATCCTGATCAACGCTGGAGAAAAACCTTTGCAGATCATGCCCCCCTCTTCAGAAATCATTTGGCAGGAAGGGTTGAAGCGTGATATACTTTCCCCGTATGGATTTGCAGTATATTCAACGTAAAAGAAGAGCATGGAGGAATGGACATGGCGGCGACGATCCAGGACGTTGCGAATAAGGCTGGTGTGTCACAATCAACGGTCTCTAAAGCCATGAATGGCACCAGTCCGGTTTCTGATGCCACCATGAAAAAAATACAAAAGGCGGCGAAGGAATTAGGGTACCAGCCCAGCGCCATCGCCCGTTCCTTTAAGACGCGCTCTACTTATCAGATCATCTTTCTGGCAGACTTTCCTTTTGATGCCGCTTTTGTGAATCCGCATCTGTTTGAAATTATGCGCGGCGTCCAGCACACATTGAGTAAAAACGGATATGCCCTGGTCATGCAGCAGGCAACCGCCAAGGATATCTGCTCCATCGTTGAGACAGCATACGGGCAGCACAAGGCCGACGGCTTTGTGCTGCACATGTCTGTTGTAACAAAAAAACTGGCGGATGTTCTGAACAAACTGGCAATACCGCATATCGTGATCGGCAAGCCAGGTTTTGATACGAGAATGTGCTGGATCGACACGGATAACACGCTGTCCGGCGAAATTGCCGCAGCCCATCTGATCGAAAAGGGATATACTGCCCTCGCTTTTGTAGGAGGCAGGCCGGATGATATGACTTGCTGGCGTCGCTTGCAGGGAGTGAGAACAACTTTGCGGGAACATGAAATGGATTTGCCCCAGACGCACGTTCTGAAAACAAATTCCTCCCTCGCTGACGGCAATCACGCAGTCAAAAAGCTATTAAAGATGTCACCTGCTCCACAGGCGGTCATTTGTGCAAACAATCCGATTTCGCTCGGCGTGATGCAGGCTTTGCAGGATCGTGGCATTCGCATACCCGCAGATATTGCCTTGGTTACCTTTGATACCTATCCATTTTCTGTATATACTGAACCGCAGATGACAGTCGTAGATATCAATATGTATGAGATGGGCCAGGAAGCAGGCCGACTGGTTCTGCAAAAAATCAAGCATCCCAAACGCCAAATTCAATCCTTCACAACGACGCCTGTACTCATCCAGCGGGGAACGACATAATAGTGGCAAGCAATGTGCTTGTTTTACTAGGCACGTTTCTGCTTGTTGATGGCTCCGCCCCCAAGCCCCTGTTAACCAGAGCAAAACTCTGAGGTTGTGAAAGATTTCTGCGCAATCTTCCGGTTGGGCAAAGTCCAAATATGAAAAAAAAACTATACCATACAGCCGAACAAAAAAATTATTTCAGCTGGGCATAGGATGCTTTTCTTACCTGTCTATCATTTCCCTTTTTCAATGTAGCCTCTTGTGGCTATGAGTGATTACTTGTGGGATACCTTGCGTTTAGCAGCACCTCCGATTATCACATTCTCTATTATGCCCAAAATTCAAGTATCGATCCATAGAAAACGGAATAAAATTCAAGTTCGAAATACGTGTTCGTAAAGTAGACACGCAAAATGTTTTTTCGACAATCTATTTTTGACCGTAGACACTGGAATCATTTTTTATGATTTTTCTTTTCCAGACGTAGACACTGGAGATATTTTTCCCGTGTTTTCCTTTTCAGAAGTAGGCACAGCCTCCAGAGCTTTATGGTGTGCTACTGGCTTATCCGAATAAAGCTCATTGCTGAACCTCCTTGTCGCGAGCCCCTAATTTGTTCATGGGAGCACCTTCATGGGCTTCCAGCGAAGAAAATCTCCGGAAACCAGACTGTACTCAATTCCCTTCCGCCTTCCAAGAATACTGTCATGAAACCTGGATTTTCCATGACAGTGGGCGTAAATTACCTGCTCCGCGCCGTATTCCTCCGCCATTTTAGTGAACCCGCTGGATCGCTCAAGGATATTTGTGGGCGGATAATGCAGGAACATAATAAACTTTGTGAATCCATCATTGGCAGCGGCCTCGAAGGATATCCGGAGTCTCTCCAGTTCTCTGTCTATCAGCTTCTCGGATCTCTCCTTTTTCTTCTCATCCCAGCCCACAACCTGCCGCTTCCGGTTGATCATGAAAGGGCCTTCGAAGGTAAACCCCTTTGTTCCTACAAGCGCGTATTCTCCGTAAGCATAATAGTTGTTCTGGAGGAAAAAGAGCTTCCCGGAGAAACGTTCATTAAGAGCCTGAGTCTTCTTTGCGTCCCAGAACATGTCATGATTCCCACGCAACAGAATCTTTCTGCCAGGAAGATCTGAGATATACTGAAGATCCTGCTCTGCCTCCGACAGATTTCTGCCCCAGCTGTGATCACCGACCAGTACGAGGGTGTCATCCGGTCGAATCATTTCACTGCAATAGCGTCTGAAAACAGTCTCATGGTTTTTCCAGACACCATCCTTCTGGCCAGGAGCCTTCAGCTGCACCTGAAAATGAAGATGCAGATCTCCCAGCGCGTACAGAGCCATCTCCCCTTCTCCTCCCTTTCCGCGACTGAAGCAATTCCTTCTCTGCCGCTGCCTACCGTCACCTGTAGACCGTTCTTGAGATCACAATACTCTTCTTTCGCATAAACTGCCGATCCAGGAACTCACAATAGGTGCCCGGTGTAATAATTCCCTGGGGATTCATAAGGTCCACCCCTCCACTCCCGGACAGCATATTGGCTACAGCCACGCAATTCGTTGTCAGCAGATTATATGTCTTATACGGACCCTTCCCAATCTTGTAAAACTCACCGTCCGCATCCTTCTGCAGCTGCTTCTGCTCCGGCGCGCTATCAGTTGGAATCCAGGGGATACTCTCCAGCAGGAATGATGCAATCTTCTCCTGAATCGCCCGCTTCTGCTCCTCTGTCAGCACCACACCGTAGCCGATCAGGCATTTCTTCGCATACTTCAGGCAGAACTGAATATACTCATCCCGCTTAGCTTTCACGAACACTCCGTCAGATAAGATTCCAAACAGTCTGTTGCTCTTCGCATCATAACAACCGTAAGTATAGACCGTATCTCCCAGCGCGATATCCACATGTCCCATACCCATTGCCACCTTTTTCCCGACATGAAGAAAAATCTCCAGATCAGGCTTCACGTTCGGCAAAATAGTTTCCCTGCGTGTCCACTTTTCAATCTCTGTCTCTTCATCCGGGTCATCCAGCTCCTTGAGAAGCCGCATGGGCAGGAGTGCTGTCAGAAGGATGGAGGGCTTGTATCGGAGTCTCTGCCGGACTCTTTTCCCACGAATATCCACTCCAAGCCACTCTCTGCCGGCATCCACCAGGAGGAAGAACCCTCTGATCAGGGAATATGCCCCAAGAACTCTTGTCAGAGAAGCTGCCCCTCCGGCAGGATTCATGAGGATAAAAAGCGCAAACACCGTGTACAGAAGCGCCTGTCCCATTGTCCATATTTTCCCGAAACTGTTTGTTTGAACCAGCTGGACAAAATACAGAAATCTGGCAAAGGCGTTAATCAGAATCCAGACCGCGAATACGATCGATACCGAAGAGGACAGAAAAGCGGGATGCAAAGTCAGGAAAAGCGCCAGGCCGATCACCAACAGTGCATGTCCGAGAGACGGCCGCTCCTCGTTCTTCCGCAGCACCCATTTCAGTACATTATCCGCCGCAGAAAGCCAGAGCAGCACATGGATCAGAGTGACCGCCAGATTCAGCGTCTGAGAAGGATAGCTGAAGAAAAGGATCCCTGTTACCAGCATTCCCGCCGCGCGAACAAACATGGAGAGCGGGGTATATGCTTTATTGACGTCCAACCCGCCATAGCTTCTTTTCATTCGGCCCTCCAGTTTTCCAAGGTCTGTCTCTTAAAATGCCATTATTCCGTCAATGTGCTCTTAACGAGCAGATTATATCGTATTTTCACAACCTCTTCAATCCCTTCATTCTACGCTAGTGAATGTCCCCTGCTCATAAAAGCCTCAATCTCTTTCACCATCAAATCTGGATGTGCGATGATCTCCCCATGCCCGAACCCTTCAAACGGATGATCCTCAGCGTTCGGAAAGGCTCTTTTGAGTTTTTGAAGAGCTTTTTTCATATTCGGCTCTTTTGCACCGCGCCAGATCGCCACCCTGGCCTCCGGCTCCGGAGAAAAACTGTCGATCTGCTCATACAGATTTAGCGATTCACGCATACAGTTTTGAAGCGTTTCAAGAGAAATATAACTACGCTTCCTCCGCTTACTCCACGCCTCTATTGTTGCACTTCCAGGGTCCGTTTATATTCGGTGCAAAAGACGCCTATATCATCATTTCTTAAACGAAACATCAATGATCTTGACTATCCCAAGCCGCATCCCCATGGAAAGAACAAGTTTCCACTTGAACGGGACCTCTCGACTGTTTCTGACATATGTCGGAAGCGGGCACTCTGTAACATTTTGAAAGCAATCGCCCCATGAAGCGAACAGCGCGTGCGAATTCTCGATTGGAAAATGGATCTCCGACCCATTGCCGGTTTTCTGTACGATTTTATTAGACTTTTCCACACCGCGCTGGTTTTCCCCATCAAAACAGATTCCGCCACCCGGAAATGTTTTCGCAAGGGCGAGAAAAAAGCGCTTCATCTGTTCGGTATGAAAATACATCAGCACCCCGCCGCAGATGATATAGACACCATCGCTGACATTGATGCCGTATGGCTCATTCTGAATTCGTTCCATCCATGTAAAATCCATCAGATCCCCGGCAAAGCTCATCTCGCGGTCTTTGCATGCAATTATCTTTTCTCTTGCAGCGATAACGTCGGGAAGATCCATATTGAGAAATCGACACACCCCATTGTCGATCTCATCAAAGGAAAGATCAAGCCCGCAACCGAGGTTGATAATCGTCGCCTTCGGATGCGTTACAAGATAGGCCTTTGCCGCGTCCTGCAGCATTCGGGCACGGAGCCCCCAGGTCACCATGTTCAATTCGGAGCTTTTCACCTTGTTAAAATCGTAATCGACCTTCGCCGCGGTTTCCCTTGCCGCCTTGTTCGGGAACGTGTTCGGAAAATGCTCCTCGCAATACACTCTGCCGTAGAGCGGCATCATCAACGTTTCCTGAACAGTACCTTCCTCAACTTTAAACTTTTCCATTGCCGGTTCTCCTTGTTTATTGCACTGTCATTTCAGCCAACAAATACCCAAACCCTATCCTGCTTTGGTCATGCCTTACCTGCTTCCCTCGCATTCGTGAATCAAATCATACATATGGAATTTCTCTCCGCAGTCGCGAACCCGATCCAGCTTCATTCCAAGATGCTCATAGCGAGCTGCCTTATCCTTGTCATCTGTATCGAGAATGACTGGAATCTTCCTGCTTTCTGCTGTCTCATACGCAAATTCCATCATCTGCCGCATATATCCCTGCCCCTGGTATTCTTTTCGCACGACCAGCATTTCGATCCGCAGAAACTTACATTTTGCCTTTTTCATGCGCGTTTCGATCGTTCCGCCGTCACAGAAGCAGGCATTAATAAACTTTTTCATGTTTCCGAGTCCACCAAGCGCCTTCTTTTCCGCAGCTATCATCCTGAGTCCATCCACAAATCCTATCTTTCCTCCAGCACCCTCCCCTGAGAGCATAAGATATCCTTCCCACCGGTCAGAAGTCGTATACAATACATGGCTCTTGTAAGCAGCCTGTACAATCGCATTGATGTAGATGAACATCGCCTCTCTGGAAGAAATAAACTTGATCAGACCGATATCTGCTTCGTTGTATTCGTAATCATAAAACGCGTCCGCAATCTGCTTGGAGATTTCCTCTACCTGTTTCTCGGATAGCCCTTGAAGTTTGATCATTTCTGCCCTGTCCTCCCCTTTCACCTGTCTCGTTAGCCCAATCCCTTCCACACAAATCGGATACCGCGGCCACCCGCCCTGTATCCGTTAGCTCCGGCTAACATTTCTGTTGAATGAAAGCCTGCTCAGCAGTCACCACCGAAACCGCGTTGCAGGCTGTTAGCCATCGCTTTCAATTATACTTTGCTCATGCCGATTCTTCAATACCCCGAAGTCCATCTTTTGCTGATCCGCTACTGTCACCAGAACTCATTATAGTCATCACGATCTATCCTTTTTCCAAGTGCATGCGGGATGCTGGCTTTGCTACGCTGCGATTTGATCTGTATGGTCACGGTGAAAGCGGCGGTGAATTCCGGAAGCACACTCTCTTTAAGTGGATTTCCAATACTATGGCAGTCATCCATTGGGCGCAGGAACAGGGCTTCGATGAACTATATCTTTCCGGACATTCACAGGGCGGGCTGGTTGCTACCCTAGTGGCCGGCATGAATCCAGATCGGATTAAGGGGCTGATTCTTCGTGCCCCGGCATTTATGATTCCGCAGTGTGCCAGGGACGGAAACATGCTCGGGCAGCAATTTGATCCGGATCATATTCCGGATGTAATCAACACCATCAAAGGGCTGGAATTGGATGGAGACTATCTCCGTGTGGCACAGATGATTCACGTAGAAGATGCCCTAGTCCGGTTCAAAGGGCCTGTATTAATCCTGCATGGAGATCAGGACGATCAACAGACCCAGGGCCCGCTGCTATCGGACGCTGGCGGAGCTGAACGGAAATCTTTGCATCATCGATTCCGTCAATATGCTGCATTTTGAAGAATTTTTGGAGGAGCTGCAGCGCCTGGGGGTCACCAACGCCCTGTATATGGACATGGGCGCGGGCTGGAATTATTCATGGTTCAGAAGCGCGGCCGGAAAGGTGGTAACACTCTTTGGCCTCCCAGTTCCCTGGTCCCATAACTGGATCGTATTTCAAAAATGATCCGATGGAATAGTAATCTTTCTGAATAACTGTCCCGGTGAAAATAGCCCCAGAATAAAATATAGATTTCAGCGGATAAATTAATAAAAAAACGCTGAAATCATAAAATTAAATTGTGATTTCAGCATAAAATGTAACAATTAACGTCTGAAATAATTCAATCTGATTGTTAACTCGCGAACAAATCGTCCGCCCTCTATACTTGCCAACGATTATGATTCCGAATTAAATTGTGCGTCATACATGGAATACTTCATAAGCTGATCCAGAGATGTGTTCAGAATTCTCGCAAGGTACAGCAGAAGAAGGCTGCCTATCCCTGGCAGGCGTTCGCAAGACAAAGCGATATCGGAAAATCACGGTCAAATACCAGGATATCACCTTCCGACATCGAACTGACACATTCGAAAGCTTTACGGCGCAGATTATTCAGCATGAAATTGACCACTGCAATGGGATTTTGATTTGAGGGGGGCGAAGAGATGACAAAGGAGCCAGAGTTGAACATGAATATAGCTGTCATGACCTTCCATCTGCGTGCCTCCTGGATCCACAGTCTAAAAGAAAAACGAATGATCGTACCGTTCTAAAAGTTTCCTATACACAGAACCTGGCCTATTTCCCGGTCGGGTTTTGTATCTAAGAAGCTCTTTTTTTATACTACCATTTATACTACCAAACGGTTAACTTTAATCGTTCTAAATCAACCTAAATTAACATTACCGGGGTATAACAAAACTCCTTGAAGCTATAATACTCAAGGAGTTTCAATGGCACATCCGGCGGGATTCGAACCCACGGCCTGCCGCTTAGGAGATCGAAAAAGTGTTCGCCTTTGCTGTTCCCTGAAGTGCCTTGAGGCCTTTCCATTACTGGGTTTCTAACGTTTTTCACTGTTCGCATTTTCCTTCAAAATACCCCCGTTTTCCCCCAGTGCTGTTAGCTGGGTGTTAGCACAGCTAACAAAGGCGGCGTGTTCGACTTTCACATCTACCGCCAAATCGTTAGCTGGAAGGTGACAAAAACATCATCAATCACGCCTTTTATGAGGCAAATCACATATCCAGGCGTGAATAAATATTCACTACATACTTCCCAAGGGTTTTCCGTAATCCAAATCGATATTTTTATCCATCTACAGAATGAAAGGCATTGCAGAAGAAGCCGGTCCATCTGAATCTGCCGCTTTTGTTAGCTGAGTATTCCGCGAACGTTTGCTGAGAATTCCTTCGCTTGAACTATGTGGCGTTAGCAATCCAACAGTTGGTCATCTGCGATGACGTCCATTCTATAGCCCTTGAAGGTGCGTGAAACCCTTGTGTAGAGCCATTTTCGCCCTTACCGTTTGTTTTGATGGAGATTTCTCATCGCCCGCCTGAAATGTGGCAAGCAGAAAAATGGCTCGCTGCCAACAAAGGTGGCAGTCGTTAGCAGAATCGTTAGATGGTGCAGAAACCTTGCCAGCCGATATAAAAGAAAGATGCCGGAAATGCTTATTCCAAGCCGCTTTCCAGCATCTATTGTTATGTTCTCAAGGTGATTGAACTACCGCCTATAAAGTACAAGATGAAATGTGAACAACACCAAGGTTTTCGACCATTTGGCAGTTCTTCGCTCAATTTGAGGCGGAAGGTGAACTACCACCTAGGAAACAGAAAACCAATCAATTGCCTTCCAGCTTTTTCAGAGCTTCTTCCACGCCTTTGATCGCAGCCATCTCAACAAGCACGTCTTTACCATTACATATTGTCTAATCATCAGCGCCATTAGAGGATGCTTTCATTCACAACTATTCTCTTTGAAAATAATAGTATAGGCCCCAATCCTGATCATTAGCCCACGGATCGTAGAAATGAGCGGGCATCCCATTTACGCTTCTGGGATAAACCATGGCACAGCTTGCACTTCCGTCCTCAAAGAAGAGTGAAAGGCTTCCTCTCAGATTTTTTTCTGCCCGAATCAGCCATCCCTTATCACCGGTTATACGCCCATAACGTTCGAACGCTAAGCCGCTGAGACTGCTCCAATAATGCGGAAATGTATCTCCCAGCATTTGACGTTTTCCAAACCAGTAGCCATCCCAGTGCCTGATTGCCACCTCGTTTAAATGATAATCCGGCTGCATCCCCTGGAATAATATCAACAGTTTCATCTGTTCCCTTGCTGCAGAAAGCAATGCCTGCTTTCCGCTGAGCTGATAACCCATCAGCAACATGTTCACTGCAGGTGCGACGATACTCTGTTCATAATCCACTTCGCTGGTAGGATAATAAATTCCGATGTCTGCGATTTTCTCTGCATGATGGATAAACAGACGTCGCATTCCTTCTGCACGTTCAGTCATACCTGCTTCTTGTAGCAGCGCAACAATACTAGTCATGGGAATGCCAATAGCATAGAATCTGTCACCACCACGATCATAATAGTTTTCCATTACATCAGCAGCCCGTTTTATCCATAAAGGCTCATGAGAAACTCGGAATAGTTCCATAAAGAACACAGCGACCCATGGTTCGTTATACAGGCGGTGTCTTTCTTCCATATAGCCAGCATCGTCATAGACAGTATGGGTTTTTTCTTCATAGATTTCCCTGAGGATGAAATCTGCGTAATTCCAAAGACTCTTCTCCAACGCTTCATCATTGAAATGTCGGCAGGCCAAAGCGACTAAAGCACCCATCCCCAAACGTTCTCTTGCGCTGTTATGATCAGGAATGTCATGACTGTAGCACAGCTTGTTTGTTTCATTATCATAAATCAGATATGCCCCGCATAAATGGGAGGAAGTATCCATACACTGTTGCTTTTCTACAATAAACTGGGCCCGGCGGCGCAACAACTCAGTTGCAGGCGGCATGATTCGCCAGCAGGCGGTGGTTGATTTTCCGTTTGACTGGAACGTTTGACAAATCTCTCCCGTTCGGGAGGTGTCTACGAATCCTCCGTTCCATTTTACTTTATCGTAATGAAAAGCGACCCATTGCTCGGAAGTGATGTAAAGCGAACCAAAGTATGCTTTCAGAATGCGCTTCCAGTCTTCTATACCCTCATGGCGAAACAGCCTCCACCGAAGGATCTTTCTTTCTTCAGGAGCCAGAGAAAACTCTTTGGGATGAAGCAGAACAACCCCTCGCGTATTGCTGACACAGTGACTTTCCGTCAAACTTCGCCGGATGCTGTAGCTTTCCAGAGATCCCTGCGTGAGAATCATTCCCAAATGTGGCGCCTGGCCCCCCATTCGAAGAGCAAGCACCCAGGAGACTTCTCCGCCGCACCAGACATGAGCATGGCAGCGCTGGGGCAGGCAGATATCCGCAGCCAAATAATTATCATTCAGCGGAAGCGAAATGGACACGCTTCCCGCATCACAGAAAATGGTTTCCTGCGATTCGTTCGTAAAGATATAGGTTTCCTCAAGCGTATCATCCTGAAGGGTAGTTCGGGCAGAGGTGCAGGAGATGCCATTGGGTGCAGCCATCTCTCCCCAGAGATGAGGCTCATTTACCCAGTTCATGCGGAATGGGTCATCTGCAAAAGTGATCTTTGCCAGAGAACCGTTTTTTTCTTCTAAAACCCAGTGACTCATGACATGCCTCCCTTTTATTCCTTAACAGAACCGATCATAAATTGGCGGGTGTTTCTTTGCCAATCTCTATGGGACGCATTTCGATTTTTTCAGCGATTTTTCGAATGGTATCCCGCCGCTTTTCGATCAGATTTGCTAAGCTTGTTGCATCCTTGATGGGAAAAGAACCAGATGAAAGACGGCTGTAAATCCTCCCTTCGTTAGTAATATACGGTGGCACCGTTCCTTCCTCAACTCTAACAACAAGGATTATTTTGTTGTCAACCACAAATCGCTTAACATCAATTTGTGGTGTTGGTGTTATAGAATCGAATACTGTTGTATGGATCCGCTGCTCTGTCCATTGTTCACATCCACCTATTGTCCGATCATTGTTTATGCCTATGAACACATAGCCACCGAAAGTATTTGAAAAAGCACAGATTTCTTTTGCCAGTTTAGAACTTGATTCTTTGTCTGCTTTCCATTCAAAAAAGGTGGATTCATCAAATATCGAGTCTTCGCCATTTATTCTTTCCAATATCAACTTTATATCACTTGACCTTACATTGTCCCATGCTTTTCCATTGATACCAATCACACTTTTTCACCTCTCAGTCTCAGCTTGGTACATAGCGCATTATTATCTAAACTCCTATTAGTAATCCAGATTCTCAAGAAACCTTATACTTTTTCCTGCTTTTGCCGCATAGTCAATTTCTGATTGAGTGCTATCACCAATGTAACCGCCTACATTGATGACAAAGATTTCATCAGCCATTCGTTTTGATTATGTAACAGCTCTGCTCATGGCCGGATTGGCCATCGGCGCAGCGGCATATCAGCACGTCCGAAAAAAGCAGATGTCGCCGATCCTGCTGATCATCGCGGCAGCTACCTTGGGAATGCTGATCTATTAATGCTCAGAGCGTGATGCTGTCTCCCGCACTGATGTAATGGAGATTCTTCATCCGCGACTGCATGAAGCGGTATTGCTCCGTTCCCGTGCAGTGACAGGTATAATAGGTCGTTGGGTAAGTGTTCAGCCGGTCGGCGAATGAAGCCAGCGTCTCATCCAGCGGGAATTTGGACAGGTGGAAGCCGCCGATGAGCACATCCGGCTGGAACCAGTGCATGATGTTCAGAATGCCCCGGTGGGAGCAGCCGCTGAACAGAATGCGCTTCCCATTTTCCTCCGCCAGCAGATACTGCTCGTGCCGGAAATCCTCCGGCTGCATAACGCCATCCTGTACCACATTCAGCCCGCAGGAGCCGAAATCCATGACCTTCACCGCGTCCGGCCTGTTATAAAGCGTGAGCCCGGGCGCGATTTCTTTTTCCTCGTCCACATACACGATCCGCCCGGAGGCTTGCAGCGACGGCTCCAGCCCTATGTATTTCTCCGTGCCGTTGTAGTGCGGTTCAAAGGCGTGACGGCTCATGTAGACCGGCGCGTGGTCGTTCAGCTTCAGGAAGGTATGAAGCCCGCCGCCGTGGTCGTAATGCCCATGGGACAGCACGGCAAAGTCTGCCGTGTTCAGGTCGATCCCGAGAGCCTCCGCATTCCGGGCGAACAGGTCTGTCTGCCCCATGTCGAACAAGAAACGGCAGGCATCCGTCTCCACAAACAAGCTCAGCCCGTGCTCCACGGGCAGGCCGCAGGCGGAGGTATTTTCCAGTAATGCTGTAATCTTCATTTCAGCAGCCCTTTCAGTGTTTCGACGATCGCCGGGATGTCATAAGGCTTGGCCAGATGCCCATTCATTCCGGCCTGGAGGGCGATCTGACGATCCTCTTCAAAGGCGTTCGCCGTGACGGCCACGATGGGGATTCCGGCTTTTGCCTGATCCTCCAGATTCCGGATCTGCTTTGCTGCCTCATATCCGTCCATTCTCGGCATCTGAATGTCCATCAGAATGATGTCGTAGGTCCCGGCGGGGGCCGCCTTCATCTTCTCGACCGCCACAACGCCGTCCCCGGCGATCTCCACGTCGAAGCCGAACTCTGTCAGGATAGCCTGCGCAATCATCTGGTTCATTTCGTTGTCTTCCGCCAGCAGCACGCGCTTTCCGGAGAAGTCAGGCTTTTCCTCCAGGACTTCCGGCTGCGTTTCCTCGCGCTTCGCAAAGGGCTGTGCCAGCAAATTTCTCAGCTCGGACATAAACAGCGGTTTTGTGCAGAAGGCCGTCACGCCAGCTTCCTTTGCTTCCGCCTCAATATCTGCCCAGTCGTATGCGGTCAGGATGATGATGGGCGCACTGTCGCCGATGACCCGGCGGATCCTTCGCACCGTCTCGATGCCGTTCTGGTCCGGCATCAGCCAGTCAATGATATAGACCTGGAAGGCATCAGCCTGATCCATGGCTTCTTTGGCGCGAATCACGGCTTCCTTGCCGTAATTCGTCCAGTCGGGCCGCATGCCGATCTCCCTCAGCATAGCGCAGACGGACAGGCAAGTGTTAGTATCATCGTCCGCTACCAGAGCGCGAAGACCTGTTAACTCCGGCAAGGGCTCGAATTTGGCCGATGCGTCGCTGATTCGGCAAGGCAGATTTACGACGAATTCGCTGCCCTTGCCCGTAGCGGATTGCACGGTAATGGTACCGCCCATCATATCGACGATGTTTTTGGTGATCGCCATGCCCAGGCCAGTGCCCTGGATGCCGCTGACCGTACTGGTCTTTTCACGGGTGAAGGCTTCGAAGATCGTTTTCTGGAATTCCTCGCTCATGCCGATCCCGTTGTCCTTGATGCGGAATTCGAAGCTGGCGAGCCCTTGGGCGGGAGACGGTTTTTCAATCACCCGGAAGCTGATGGTGCCGCCCGGCGGGGTAAACTTGATGGCATTGGTCAGAATGTTCAGCAACACCTGATTGAGCCGCAGCTTGTCCGTGATGATGTCCTCATGGGTCACGTCCTGTGTGTCGATGAACAGCTCCAGCTGCTTGGAGGTCACATTGGATTGGATGATCGTCCGCAGATCGTGGATCACATCCGGCAGATGCACCTCCGCCTCCTCGATGGTCACCTTGCCGCTTTCGATCCGGCTCATATCCAGAACATCGTTGATGAGGGACAGCAGATGCTGGCTGGATACCGTGATCTTTCCGAGGTAATCCTGCACCTGTTCCCTGTTGTCGATGTGCGAGGCCGCCAGCGCCGTAAAGCCCACAATGGCGTTCATGGGCGTGCGCATGTCATGGGACATGTTATTGAGGAAGGCGGTCTTTGCGCGGTTGGCGTGCTCCGCCGCAGCCAGCGCGTCAGACAGCGCCTTTTGGCTCTCTGCCAGCTCCCGGTTCTTTTCCTCCAGTTCCAGGCGGGCGCGTTCCTTTTCCTTTACTTCCGCTTTTGTTCGCTGGGTATCACGCACGAGCAGGAAGATGATGAACGCCGCAACGACCAGGACGATGGAGCCTACCAATGCCATATGTTCCAGCACCATATCCAGAAAACCATAGGAATAGAGCTTCCCTGTGTATCGGTAGGAGATATTCTGCGCGTAATCGCTGCCGAGCACATTGATTCCCCGGTTGAGGAGCTTCAGCAGACCCTCGTTGCCGATTTCCACACCGAAACAGCGGTCGTCGCTGTAGCCGGACTGGTGGATGGAAAGGGCCGCATACTTTCTGTTCTTCAGGATCTCGTTGGCTCTCAGACCGTTAAGCGTCGTGCATCCGACCTGACCGGAGGCCACGGAGGACAGGCAGTCCTCGATGGACGGACAGAAAACGATCTCCGCCTCCGGATAATGCGTCCGCACATGGTAATACTGCATGCGGTTATTCTCGTTCACGGCAAAACGGGCCGTCGTCTGCTCACTGAATTCACCCGTATAAATCAGGGCGGTAGGAACCGAAACGACGGGGCTTGACTGGTAGATGCTGTTCTCCTCGGAATAGTACAGGCCGCCGCCCACGGGAAATGCGACATCAATCACACCGGCGTTCATGTCGGCAATCATTGCGTCATAGCTCTGATATCCCCTGTAGGTGACGGTAATGTCCGATGTTCCCAAAGATGTCAGCATCTCGGGGATCATTTCCTTCAAAACACCCGTGACATTCCCATCTGAATCTGTATCACTATAGGGAAGATAGTTTTCCAGATAGCCGATATGCAGTTCGGTATGGGTATTCATCCATTCCCGCTCGGCCTGGGAAAAGGCTCGGCTCGTGACGCTGAGTGAATAATACTTTGCTTTCAGAGAATTCAGGAAATTTGGTTCCTCGACGGCCAGCAGGGTCTGAGCGGTATTCAGTTCCGCCAGCAAGTCGGGGCGATTGATGTTCACGCACAGATAGTAGTCCGAAGCGCCAAAAGAGTTCAGCACTTCAACGTGATCTCTTCCATTTGCGCCATCGCTCTCCGCGGCGATAACATCCACCTCACCGGCATCGAAGGCAGCTACCAGCTGATCAGGGCTGGGAAAACGGACGACCTCCGCCTGTACATGGTGAGAGGTCAGGTATTCCTCCAGCACACTGACGATGGCGCTGTCCAGCACGCCGATCCGGCAGCCATTCAGGGTCTCCGGCTCAGGTGTGATGTGAATATCCGTATCATGCCGGACAAGATAATAGGATTCATTGCCCATGGTGCCTTCCGGATAGGCAATTACATGGGCTCGCTCCTCCCGCCAGGCAAGTCCCGCCAGCAGATCGAGTCCACCGTCAAGAAGCATCTGATACAGATCCGCAAAATCGCCGTACACGTATTCATACTTCCAGCCCGTGTATTCAGAGAGCTTGCGGTAGTACTCGTAGGCATAGCCGGTCTTGACCGCGCCTTCCTGCGCGCCCTCCTGAAAGATCTCGTTTTCGTAATACCCAACGCGGACGGTCTTGGGTTCTGCGTTGGCAAGGGCTGCTGGCGGCAGCAGTGAAAGAACTGCTATGAGTGCGCACAGTACGATTGCAATCTGGCGCAGGCGTAGCGTGATTCCTTTGGGGATGCCTGTTGTCATGCGGACAGTCCTCCTTTCCAGTTCATATCCGGCGCAGCGGAGCCAATAGCTTTACGCTCATCCTTAAAGCAACTTTTCTTTCCATTCCTCTTCTTTAAACCCTGTTAGTACAAAGCCGTCGCCGACCACCAGCGGACGCTTGACCAGCATGCCGTCGGTGGCCAGCAGGGCCAGCTGTTCATCCTCGCTCATGGACGGCAGTTTTTTCGAGAGTTCCATCTCCCGGTAAGGGATACCACTAGTATTGAAGAAGCGCTTCAATGGCAGACCGCTCGTGGCGTAGTATTTTCGGAGGGTGTCCTTATCCGGATGCTGAGCCTTGATGTCGATCACTTCGTGTGCGACTCCATTATCCTCCAGCCATTTCAAGGCCTTCTTGCAGGTGGTGCAGCGCTTGTAGCAATACACTTTCAGCATAGAATAATCCTCCTAACGAATCTCTCTCTGCTCGTCCAGTATCTCTGCTTCCGTATTCATTTCCACGAATGTGGAGATTTCGTCCATCAGATGGTCCGCTATGGCGTTATGCGGCACGATTGCCGCCACACCGATCACAATGATCTGATGTGTATCCTGTTCGTCTATTTCCGCAGCGGAAACATGAAAATGATTCTGCAGTTGGGCAACAATGCTTTTTACTACCATCCGTTTTTCTTTCAAACTGTGAACCCATGGCGCATGCAGTCTGAATGTCATTGCTGCAATAATCATTCCTGCCTCCATACAAGCAATCCTCCGGTATTCATCTCCGCATCTGTGACCAGAGCAACTTTGATACAAAGGAATATGGACAATGCTTGTAAATCAAAGGGTTTCAGCACCCTGGTCATCTCCTTTCCTCGACCCTGATAGTCGGCTCCGTATCGCCGGTTTCGGATCGTTTCACTCCCCAACGTTACTCCCGGGTTTCGTTGGTGAATGTAGTTTCGTTGGGGAGTTCGGAGTTTCGTTGGTGAGTGGCCTTTGGCAACTCTGGAAAGCGCTGTTTAGTCTTCCAGATAACAAACCGGTTTCCCAGTTTCCTTCGCGTACTTAATCTCTGATCGCGTGCTGGAGCCAATGTATGGTAGTATCCATTGAACGCACGCTGAAAAGACGGAGACGCCGGATCACCGCGCATGATCTCAGCGTATTTGTCAAGTCCGAGGCTTCTCGTGAGCTGCGCCCGCATGATTTCCGATGCGGTAATCATTGTACCGCCTTGTCAGCCGTGAAACAGAAACAGCTCACGACTGCTTTCCATATGTCATTTCAATGTACTTCTGCTCCCATACGGGATCCCGCTCGCCGCCGTATTCACTGATCCGGCAGTCATGCCACAGATCATCACGTTTGATTTCTCTGAAGCGCGGTGCGAATCGTATCCATCATTTTTTGCAGATCAATCGGTTTTGCTATGTGTCCTTGCATGCCTGCCTGCTCTGCGGCCTGTTCGTCCTCCTTAAAAGCGTTTGCCGTCATCGCGATGATCGGAATTCCCGCAAGATCAGGATTGCCTAAAGCGCGAATCGCCCGTGCTGCCTCATAGCCATCCATGACAGGCATCTGTATATCCATCAGGATGGCGTCATAATAGCCAGGCTGGGAAGATGTGATCATATCTACTGCTATCTTCCCGTTTTCTGCTGTCTCCACCGTAAAGCCAGCCTGCGACAAGATCATGGAGGCAATCTCCATGTTGATGGCATTGTCTTCTACAAGGAGAAGCCGTTTGCCGGTAAAGTCCATTTCGGAAGCTGTTTCCGCCTCGGCCGATTCCGTCTCATCGGCCTTATTCATCAAACTGCGCACATCTTTTTCTTCAGCCAGCCTGAATTTGATCCGGATGATGATCGTTGTACCAGCGCCTGGCGCAGTCAGCACATCAATCGCACCGCCCATGAGATCGACGAGGCTCTTGGTGATCGACATACCCAGCCCGGTTCCTTCCACGCCGCTGACTGTAGAAGTTCGCTCTCTTTCAAAGGCAATAAACATCTTTTCAGCAAACTCTTTAGACATGCCGATGCCGTTGTCCTGCACACGGATCTCATAGGACCCGTAATCGTTTTCCGCAGCACCTGTTTCCAGGAGTGAAACAGTGATCGTTCCTCCCTCCGGCGTAAACTTGTATGCATTGCTCAGGACATTGAGGAGAACACGGTTCAGGCTGTTTTTATCGCACCAGACATAGCGGTTTTGCACCTGACTTGTGTGAACCTCAAAATCCAGGCGCTTCTGTTTCATCTGCTCAGAAAACAAATTCTTGATTTCATTAAATAAAACACACAGATCCAGTGGAGCATACTCCAGTTCGATCTTTCCATTTTCAATGCGGCTCATCTCCAGAATGTCATTGATCAGCGCAAGCAGGTGCTGGCTGGAGCCGTCGATTTTATCAAGGTATTCGTTGATTTTAGCGGGATCGGTTTCCTTTCGCGCCAGGCCGGTGTAGCCGATGATCGCGTTCATAGGGGTGCGGATATCGTGTGACATGTTGAAGAGAAACCTGCTTTTGGCAAGACTGCTTTCCACTGCATGAATTTTCTCTCTTTCGGAAGCTTCATGCTTTTTCCGGACAACATTCTGCACATACAGCATCACGGCGAGGCCCACGAAGATGATCGCAAAAAGGATGACACCTCCCTGGGTTAGAGCCTGCTTCATCTGATCGGCGTTGTTCCCTGTAATGAGCAGCTTTGCCATCCACATCAGCGCGGAATATACCAGCAGTGCAAACAATACAACGCCCGATGTGGACATGCCGCTATATTCCGTGAGCGTGCTTCTGACAACGGTTTTCCAGTAGAAGACAAAGCCGAGCAGACACCACAAAGAGAGAAGCAAAAAGGCCTCACTGCCCATCGCCTCCATGGCAGCCAGTCGTGGGACAAGCTGAACGATGACAAAGATTGCGGAAAGGATGGTTCCAATCAATCCCGTTATCATAGTTCTTCTGTTTCCCTCAGCCCGTGCGAGCTTCCAGGCAGCAGCGGAAGAGTATCCGAAACCGACAATTGCGCCAAAGGATGTGAGATCCACAAACCAGTTCAGCGTGTTTCTGCCAAGCAGGGACAGCATAATGGAGAGCACCATGATAAACACGATGCTGTAGGTTGTTTTCGAGAATTTCTCGGAAAGGATACGATCCTCCGCCATCGTTGACAGAACACGGGTCGTTGCCCGATACCCGCCAATGATACCCGTCAGAATGGCTGCAACAGCTGTCAGCGTCATAATGGTCAACCCAGGGGTCCCCATGATGGCTTTGGCGGCATAGAAAGTAGGTACGGATGCCACTCCGTTCACGTTTTCAAGACCGGCTATATACTCCTGCCAGGAAGAAAATCCGTCTGGAACGGAAGCGATACTGACAAACGCCATGGAAATATACGCGGCAGCCGCTGCCAGGATGGCAATGAAAAGAACCTTCTTTGAGTTCTTGATTGGGAATTTGAAATGCGCGGTATCAAACGATGTCACCTCAAAACCCACAAAGGCCCAGGGAGCCAGAATAATCAGGCTGAAAACAGCGTAGGTGTTATTGAAGCCGGAAGTCCCAAAAGCGCTCAGCGCTCCATTTGCGAAGGCATGTGGCAGGCAGAATGCTGCCGTCACGACGATTCCCGCGAACAGAACGATGGAAAGGACGGTGTGAATCCGCTGCAGCGCAGGTTTTGCCGCCACGAAGAGAATGCCTGTACCCGCAAGCACCAGCACAGATACCAGTGTCTCGCCCAGATAAATGGTATGTCCGGAAACTGTGTAGTGAATGCCGCTTTGTGCCGCGCCGGAAAACAGCGTACGAACGATAAAGAACAGTGCTGTACCATTGAGAAAAACAATGGTCAGGTATGACAGGCACAAAAACCATGAGCTCAAAAAGGCATGATCTCTCCCGAAGGCTTCTTTGGTATAGGCGTATATGCCGCCCGTTACTGATGATCTGCCCATCATATATGTCAGGTTACTGGCAATGATCAGCATGATGATCATACCGATCAGCATGGAAAGCATGGTACCCAGCGGCCCGGCAACCGGAAGAAATGTCGTGCCAGGCATGGCGAAAACGCCCCAGCCGACCATACAGCCAAAAGCCATCGCCCAGACATCAATCACGGACAGATAACGGTCCAGCGGTTTTGAAGTATGTGGCTTGCGTGTATCCATGTATTTCCTCCTTCGGGATCAGATAGCGCCGATCAAGCCTGGATAAGGCCTTCCAACGTCCTGAACAATGCCTCCGGCTCCACAGGTTTGGACAGGTGCGCGTTCAGTCCCGCCTGCATGCTGCGCTGCACGTCCTCATCAAAGGCGTTGGCTGTCAGGGCAATGATCGGGATCGTCTTTGCATCCGCTCTGTCCATAGCCCGGATCATTCGGGTCGCCTCCAGACCATCCATCTCCGGCATACGCATATCCATAAGGATCGCATCGTAATATCCGGAGGTATGACTCGCAAACATCTCGGTGGCGATTCTGCCATTTTCGGCGTGATCCACTTCAATCTCCCGCATGGAAAGCACCATCATCATGATCTCCGCGTTGACCGCCACATCCTCCGCCAGCAGAACACGCCGCCCCTTCAGGTCAGCTGTCTCATGCTCCAGACGGGTGTTCTTTTTCTTGAAGGCTTCCCGGAACTCATCCATTACCGTTCCCGCAAACAACGGCTTCGCAACAAAGGTATCCACACCGGCGGCTTTCGCTTCTTCAGCAATGTCCTCCCAGCTGTAGGAAGTCAGGATGATGATCGGCGTTTCATGACCAACGACTTTTCGAATTTGTCTTGTTGTTTCAATACCGTCCATTTCCGGCATCCGCCAGTCTACCAGAATCAGATTGTAGGGCTCCCGTCTGGCGTGACGGAGCCTGACCATCTCGATTCCATCCAGCCCGGACAATGCTTTTTCACACCGGATACCAACTTGCCCCAGAACAATCTGCGCATGTTCGCAGGCCACGGGATCATCATCAATGACCAATACACACATATCATCGGGATGAACAATACCGTATTCTTCGACCGCTGTTGTTCTGTCTGAATCAAGCAGTGTGATGGTAACAGTGAAGGTCGTACCTTTCCCTTTTTCACTCTCCACTTCAATATTGCCGTTCATCAGCTCAACGATGCTTTTTGTGATGGGCATGCCGAGCCCCGTACTGCCGTACTTGCTGGTAGAGGAGGAATCCTCCTGGGAGAAAGTGTCGAAGATCTTTGGCAGGTATTCTTTGCTCATGCCGATGCCGGTGTCCCTGAAAGTGAAGCGAAGAGTCGTTTTTCCGTCAAACTGTGCGACCGTCTCAATGGTAAAGGAAACCGTCCCGCCTTCCGGGGTAAATTTGACTGCGTTGCCGAGGATGTTGATCATCACCTGGCGCAGCTTCATGTCGTCGCCGATATAATAGTCCCTGACATCTCCGCTGGTCCAGCAGTCATATTTCAGGCCCTTGTCCCGGCACTGACCGCTGATAATGGTATTCACCTGTTCCAGCACCTTTGCAAAGGAGAACTCCTCGCTCTTGATTGTCATACGGCCCGATTCGATCCGGCTCATGTCCAGGATATCGTTGATGATGCTCAGAAGATGATTGGCGGATGTGCCAATTCTGGACAGATACTCCTTCACTTTTTCACTGGCGGAGGGTTCGTTCATGGCAATGTTATTCAGCCCGATGATGGCGTTCATGGGGGTGCGGATCTCATGACTCATGTTGGACAGGAATGCCGTTTTTGCCTTGCTGGCCTCCTCCGCTGCAGCGAGCGCTTCCGCCAGCGCGTGATTTTTTGCCATAGACTCGCGCATTTCCGCATCGATCACAGTGAATCCAACGCCCACCTTATGCACGAGATTATCATCCCTCTCTCCGGGATGGCGGACGCCAGCCATGCGCAGCATCTCGTAGTATTCTACACCGTTTCTTTTCGCCAGATAGCGATAGGCCATGATGGATTCTGTTTTAAGCCTCCGCCTTATATTCTCCGGATCGATAAAGTGGAGGAAGCCCTCCCTGTATTCCGGATCCACATACCGCTCGCAGTACTCGGTGAATCGTGCATGGTACGGGAAGTGCACTCCTACCTGGGTCAGGTCCGGATCACTTGTGTCTGCCCGATAGCAAACGGCGTCATCCGCGTCCACATCCACATGATAGACGCTCCGGTAGTCCGACGCCATGGCCGTGATCATGCTGTCCAGTTCCTTCTGGCGGTCTTCCTGAGCCATAATCTGCTCATGCAGCGCAAGCTTTTCCTCCAATTCCTGCTGTTTTGCACGCGCCTCCGCTTCGGCGGTTTTGATCCGGGTCATCTCTGTTACGTCCACACACATGCCCAGCAGGCAAAGCCGCCCGGAGGGTTCCCGGAAAGTGATTTTCGTCGTCTGCAGGTTATGGAAATCAGTACCTGTCGCATCCGGCACATCTTCGAAAAAGATATAGGCCTTGTCCATCGTCAGGGCTTTGCGGTCATCTTCCACAAAATGATCTGCAGTGGCCTGATCGAAGATCTCATGGTCTGTAAGTCCGACGACTTCTTCAGGACTTGTCTTGCCCGCGTATTCTGCAAAGGCCTGGTTGCAGGCAAGATATTTCCCCGTCGACACTTCCTTGGAGAAGCTCATGGCGGGCATATTGGACAGCATCGAGGAGATAGATCCCATCAGCTCAGCCAGCCTGGCTGCCGACTGAACTTCTTCATTCAGTCTGCGGTTTTCCGCCTCTGCTTTTTTCGCGTCATCAAGCGCTTTTTGATAGGCCTGTCCCTGACGAACCTCTTCATCTATGTCTTTAAATCCCATCATGACACCGATTCGCCCGCCAGGCATATGGATCTTCCCAAAGTCGATCCGGTAATGCCGCGATCCGGACTTCAGGGATCGGATAAAATTGACAGAGAATCGATCTCTGGTCTCAAACTTCTTCAGAATGTACGGCAGGCTCATCTGCTCCTGCATCCGTTCCTGGTCTTCCGGCGCGATCATGGTGTTTACGTATTCCGTCTTGGTGTCCGTATATCTGGCGTGGCTTAGTGCATTTCGGATAGCCTCGTCATGCACCTGATCCATGTCCGAATGATACAGCGACATCTCTTCTGTGACCACATCGTTGATCAGGTACACCGTGTTGTAAGCTGTGGTCAGCGTAGAAATCACCGCGTCTCTTGTGGCTGTGTCTGTTTCCCGTTGAAGTTTTTTATCCGTTATGTCGGAAATGAAAACAACATAGACTCTGCCGTAGGCTTTGGTCTCCGCCAAATGCCCGTAGTCGTCCACCCAGCGGACAGCGCCGTCCCGCCGGATGATACGGTATTCGGCATAATCCATCTGCTCGTCGCTGGTGGCGATCTGATGAATAATGGATGATGAGATTCGGTCATAGTCATCCGGATGCACCATCCCCCTGAAAGTGTATCCTGTCAGGCTTTTGAACTCCTCCAGGCTGCTGCACCCGTAGATATCAAATACAGCCTTGTTTGCGTATATTAATTCTTCCGGTTCATCCGCCCTGTAGATAAAAAATCCACCAGGCATGTGTCCTCCGATTTCCTCGATGATGGACAATGTGCCCTCATTCAGTTCAAAGTTTCTGCCCTTCATGCCTGATGCCCTCCTGTAAAATGATAGGTTTCGCCAAATAACAAGCTTCTACATCACTGACGCTTCCATTAACCCTTGTGCATTGAGAGCTTGGTCCGCCCATTCCGCTGACAGGTGAATTCACATCAAATTTGGATTTGCGGGTGAATTGGGAGCATCAAGTACATAAGCAGGCAAATCCGCCATACCGATTTCGTTCAATTCTTCATCTGTTCCAGCTTTATTGGTTTTTACGATGGAGAATGCGAGCAGTCTTTCTCCTAATAAAATCATTTTAGGCAATTCAAATGACGATGGGGCCATTTGACAGATCGTATTTTCTACAAATTTCTGAAATACCATCTCATTTATCCTCCGATGAAGTTTCAATAGAGCCTACATCATTGTCGTCATTCTGGATTTCAACAATCTCTTCAATTTTACAGTTAAGGGCAGAACAGATCTTTTCTAAAACCGCCATCCTGACATCTTCGTCGCATCCCAGCTTGGCCATAGCATTTGTGCTAATCCCCGCCATATGAGTCAGCTCTGTTTTGCTTATTCGTTTATCAATCATCAATTTCCATAACCTGTTATAACTCACACTCATATCATAACCTCCACATCTAAGCAAAGCAGCATCAGCTGGCTACTTCGTAGCAACCTCAGTATAGCATAGGGACACCGGACATGCAAGAAATTCTTGCAATCTTCAAGCATTGAATTATAATGAATACAATCTTTGATGGTAGTCTTTACGAATTCGGGATAATAGTGGCAAGCAATGCAATCCGGGCCGAATTGCACAAAGCTTGTTGGTAGGCTCCGCCCCCCAAGCCCCTGAGAACCAGAGCTGAAGCTCTGTGGTTGTGTCGTCTTCCTGCGTCATCCGACCTTTGGCCTATGCCAATAAGGCAAAAAAGAAAAGCCCCTGGGCCAGCTTCGCTGCATAATGCAGTGACTGACCCAGGAGCCTTGTTATCGTTCTTCATGTTCTTCCCGGCGAAGATCTTTCTCTTCTGGCAGGTAGTCGCGTTCCAGAACATCGAAGTTATACTTGATATGATTCAGCGTTGTGAGTTGCGGTTTCAGTGTTTCCAGGGCGGCATCATTGCTTTCTTTCTCCGCCTTCAAGGCGTCGTACTCAGCAGAAAGCTCCTTCAGCGTCGGCATCTTTCCATCAACAGAGGAATAGACAGCCTGCGCTTTTTTGTGTGATTCGATTTCTTCCCGGTGCTCATTGTAGAATTTGGGAGACCATCCAGAAGCTTTATACTGCGCATAAACTTCTTTCGTCCGCCGGTAATCTCGGATTGCTTGCCGAAGTTGATTGATCTCTTTCATGCGGTTTTGCTTCTCACGAATGGCGGCATGAAAAGCATTTCGCTTTGAGCGCAGCTCATCAATCTGATCTTCCAGTTCCTCGATGGAACCAATGTTGTGCTCTTTCAGGAAAATGATCGACTGAGCTTTCGCGTCAATGTTGTTTCGCTCTGCCCAAATCATGTAGCCTTTGCCTTTCCCTTCACGGAGCTTCGTTTCAACATCAATCAGCCGTTTCACCTGGCTGTAAGTGTATTCGCTCCTTGGGATTTTCGGAATATGAACAAGATGGCCGTCGAGCACTTGTCTCAATTTTGCTTCAGTATATTCTGCGCCGAGGCTGTCCAGGCGAATATACCGTTCGCCACCGGGCGGCTTGATGCTGACATGAGCTCCGCGCTTGATCCAGCATCCCGCTTCTTCCATCAGCTGCATGAGCGCGTTAAATCCATCGGGCTGCATTCGAAGCGCCGCATCAATCGTAATTCGGAGACTATCCCGGCTTGTCAATTTGGATTGATCGCCCTCCCATTTCTCGTAGGAGACAGTTTTGTTCTGCGGAGTCTGAACGACGGAAAGATGATGTTCCCGGCAAAGCTCGTCGCTGATTTCCGCCACAAGTCGGCTGGAGTTCCACACATTCCTGAATTTATGAGAACCGTCCAGGGAAGCTGCGCAGAAAACAATGTGATTATGAATGTGCTTCCGATCTGTATGTGTCGCCACAATGAAGGCGTGTTCTCCGTGAAGAAGACGCTCTGCCAGCTCATATCCAATCTGATTTGCTTCCTCCGCCGACACT
This sequence comes from Clostridia bacterium, assembly GCA_017464305.1. Classification (GTDB taxonomy): domain Bacteria; phylum Bacillota; class Clostridia; order Christensenellales; family Aristaeellaceae; genus Aristaeella. The sequence continues at coordinate 123,250 of JAFUDS010000001.1, forward strand.
TCTCCCGGCTTAAAGGATTGCCGGAGCTGGTAGGCAATCACTTCGTTTTTCTTTCCGCTGCCAGCATTCATAAGATACTGATTCCGCATTAGCAGGAATTCCTGGTCTGCGGATTCCGGTGCGCAGGCATAAGACGAAATGAATTCTCCGTCCTCTGTCTTGTCCGGATTCTTTACATAATCGATCCGCGCCTTCATGCACTGAGCAATCGTTTTTCCCCTGTTGATGTGCATGGGAATGATGCGTGTGGTTGCCATCTGTTCCTCCATTAAAAAAGAAAACGGCGATCTGTGGTTCACACAAACCGCCGTGATGGTGCCTCTGTTTATCAGCAGAGAAGTCCTTCAAAGAATCCGAGAAGGTGATCCATTCTATTCAGTAGGAAGTTCGCAATCGCCGGAAGTCCGATTGGACTGGCCAGCAGAGCAAGCACCATGAAAGCGATCCCGTTCTGCCAATATCCGATTGCAAACTCTACCACGGAGAGAACAGCGAACAGTCCGACCGCCAAACCGATGACCGCCGAGGCGATGGAAGAGATGAAGGCAGCCAGGCCAAGCATCAGCCTTGCCATCAGCATGAAGGGTGTCAGTGCGATTCTCAGTGTGCGCTTCATCATTTCCGTTTCCTCCTATTTTTCTGACTGATCCAACCTGGAGAGGATTTCTCGGAGAATCTCCCAGATTTGATCAAGCCTTTGCTTGATGTCATCGATCTCCGTCTCATAGATCGAACCGTGTTCATGCAGCGTCTTGGCGATCTGATTGACGTTGTTTGTCAGGTTCTTCATGAGCCGGATCAGCTCTCTGATCTCCGGAAGATCCAGCTTCAACAGATACCCGTTCAGCACCATTGCCCGGAACAGCAACGACTTCTTTCTGATCCCGAAGGCCTTCATTTTCTGACGAATGAGCTCATCCTCAGCTTCCGTGGTTCTGAAGGACTGGTGAACCACCCAGTTCTTTTCTTCCGTCATCTCGATTATCGCTCCATGCCGTTCTTCCTGCAACTCTGTCGCCGGGACAAATCTACGATTTCAAGCTCGGGCTTCACGATGGGTTTCAGTCCGAAGGCGGCTGAGATTTTCTCAACAGCCAGATCACGCTTTGCTTCCAGTCCGGCAGCCAAGGCAGTCGCTTCTTCCTTTGTCAGCAGTGTGAGACGCTCATTCTCAGCGCGAACAACCATCACGTTTCCGACGATGGCGTCTCCATGGCGGTCAGCACCATACAGATCACTGGCGAGACAGTTGATGGAGACCGGCCCCTTTTTCAGCTTGCCTTCCTCATCGATCAGCATCAGGTAGCCCTTCTCTGCGAGAGGTTCAGCTTCCACCAGTTCGATCCATTCGCAGCCAATGGTGCCGCGCACAATCTCGAAAAGCTCTTCCTGGGGATCGCATTCCAGTGTTTTGATTTCCTGTGTATCGGTCAGCATGACCGCAAACTTCTTTTCGTCCATCATGATCCCTCCTCATCGTTCCATGTCGTACGCTTTCTTCTTCGCCGGCTTCGCAGGATTCAGCGCATCCTTCACTTCGGATGCTTCCTTTTCTATCGGATGCTCCATGGCTCTGATCTCCTGACGCACCCAGTTGATGAACCCATCCAGCACAGCAGGATGCGTTTCCACGGCATAATCATGCCGGCGGTCAAAGCCCATCTCGTTGACAGCATCCGGGAAGTCAAAGCTGAATGCCCAGTCCTTATTCGCCGCAGAGAAGCGGCCGTCCCAGGACTTCGCCTGCACAGTTGCCGCCAGTACCAGTGCGACACGTTCCGCTCCGAAGCGCTCAAGCACCTCGGCTGCCGCCTTCCGATCCAGACGCATTCCGTCAAAGTGTGCTGAGACCGTTTTCTCTATATCCCGTTTGCAGTCGATATTGGCATGGTGTGACTGCCTGTACTGCTCCAGTTCACCATGCTCCCGCGCATACGCGGCAGACTGATGATAGACCGGTGTTTGTACCATTGCTTCCATACTGATGGCCTCCCTTAATTTCTGTTCGTCCCAAAGAAAGTCATTCACGATTTCCATCTTTCCCTGTTCTTCACTGCTCTGCAGAAGATCCAGTTCGTATTCCACCCTGTCCAGATTCCGAATGGCTTCCATAAAGCGTGGATGTGGTTCTTCATCCGGCGTCTGGGGCGCATACTGCTGCCGCCACTGCACCAGCAGATTCCTGTAGCTCGCCAGCTCCTGGTAACAGTAAGACACCTTGTGCAGAAAGACTTCCCGCTCGCTCTCAGCATGCTGCTTTCTGACCGGGATATCCGTATGCAATTGGTCTCGCTGCATTCCAAAATCATCTGCGAGCTTCAGCGCCGCTTCCTTCGCCGTAAGCTGGAAAAGGCGGCTGGTGAAATCAATCACATCACCATCCGCCTGACAGCCGAAGCAGTGAAAGCGTTGATCGACCTTCATGCTCGGGTGCTTATCGTTATGGAAAGGGCACCTGCACATGCCCCCGTGTCCTACCTTCAGGCCGTAGCGCTCTGCGGCCTGAAGGGTTGTCACATTCGATTTTACTGTTTCAAAAAGCGTCATGCCCATCACCGCTCCTGTTCCAGCCTTTTCTTTTCAGCCTGTTGGGCAGGGCGATCCAGATTCAGCTTCGCGTCCAGCGCTGCCAGGCGTGCGCTCTTGGTGCGCAGCTCTTCCTCCTGCGGGAAGGGCTTGCCTAGTTCTGCTTTGGCTGTAACCATCTGCTGCTGCAGATCGTTCAGCTTGTTTTCCACGTTCTGCTGTCTGCGGGGAATCCCGGCCAGCACATTGTCGATCCTGGTGATGTTTCCTCGCGGATCAGATCCAAGCTCCACCTGATGGGACATCGCACCCTTCAGTGTCAGCTGATACATCTGCGACATGGGATTGTACATGACGCTCATGGAGAAGCCGCGGTATTCGCCGAGGAAGTGATCGCCCTCGTTCTTCACATTTTTGCAGGCAGCCAGGATGGCTTCGCCGGCATCCTTTGCCTCAGTGAAGGTTTCGCCCCTGATGGTCATACCGATGAAGTCCTTTTCAGGCAGCGGGTGAGCGGTAACCGTTGCCTGATCCTGCTCAAAGCCGCGGATATATCCCTGATTCCTCTCGATTTCCTGCGGGAAGAATTTCAGCAGCCTGTCTTCCAGGCGGTACTGCTGGCTCTGATGATCTGCCTTCATCAGACGCAGCCGCGCCACATCCACATCCAGATCCATCTTTTCCTTGATGGCGGGATCGCCGGCGCACAAGGCTTTGATTTCCGCATAGGACAGGGCGGCCTCGTCGATATCCTCGCAGGTGCGGACGGGGCTTTTGCTGGTCATGATCTGTGAGATGAACTTCTGCTTATTCTCTACTGTCTGCCAGAGATACGAATCGAAGGTTCCTTCTGTAGCATAGCGGTAGATCTGTACCTCCGGATTCATATTGCCCTGGCGGATGATTCGACCGGAGCGCTGCTCCAGATCACCCGGACGCCAGGGACAATCCAGGTCATGCAGGGCAATCAGCCGATCCTGACAGTTGGTGCCTGCGCCCATCTTGGCCGTACTGCCCAGCAGCACACGCACCTGCCCGGCGCGAACCTTGGCGAAGAGTTCCTTCTTTTTCACCTCGGTATTGGCATCGTGGATGAAGGCAATCTCTTCGGGAGGCACACCCCGGGCGATCAGCTTGCTGCGGATATCCTCATACACATTGAAGTTGCTTTCAACCGCATTGCTGGATACTGAGGCCAGCTCGCCCAGATCATCGGGAGCTTCAATCGGGAGCATTTCGCCGTCTTCCCTCGCCCCGTCGGATGGCTCCGCATGCACTTCCTGCTGCGCAGTCCTTTCCGTGCCCTTCGGCGTGGAAATATCGCAGAACACCAGCTGCGTCAGCCGGTCGTCTGCGCCATCCTGCCAGATGCGGAAAATGTTATTGATGCAGGCATTGACCTTGCTGCCGGGATCATCCGGCAGCAGCGGATTGATCAGACGTTGATCCAAGCCCAGCTTTCGGCCATCGCTGGTAATCTTCAGCATGTTATCGACCCTGGGATCCACACTGCCGGAGTGCACCTTTCCGGCGCGCTCCGACAGGCTCTGCACCATGGCCTTCTGGATTTCCGTAGGCTGCACAACAACGGTCTCGTAGTGCGGCGTCGGCGTCGGCAGCTTCAGCTGATCGGCAGTCTTAATGTCCACCACTTCCTTGAACATGGACATCAGCTCAGGCAGGTTAAAGAACTTGCTGAATCGGGTACGCGCTCGATAGCCTGTCCCCTCCGGTGCCAGCTCTATGGCTGTGCTGGTTTCGCCAAAGGTGGAAGCCCAGGCATCAAAGTGGGTCATATTGTTCCTCTGCAGCGTGCCGTACTGCAGATAGCGCTGCATGGTGTACATCTCTGTCATACTGTTGCTGATGGGCGTGCCGGTGGCAAACACGATGCCGCGTCCGCCGGTCAGCTCATCCATATACCGGCATTTCAGGAACATGTCCGTGGATTTCTGCGCTTCGCTGGTGGAAAGGCCCGCAACATTGCGCATCTTTGTCGTCAGGAAGAGGTTCTTGTAGGCGTGCGCCTCATCCACAAAAAGCCGATCTACGCCCAATTCCTCGAAGGTGACCACATCGTCCTTCCGCTCCTCAGCCTGCAGCTTCCGCAGACGGCCCTCCAGCTGCTTCCGGGTACGCTCCATCTGCTTGATGGAGAATTGCTCACCCCGCATGAACTTCAGCTCCTGAATGCCCTGGGTGATCTCCTCAATCTGCTCCTGCAAAAGCCGTTCCTGCCGGGCCTTGGACATGGGGATCTTCTCGAACTGGCTGTGCCCGATGATGATTGCGTCATAGTCTCCGGTGGCAATCCGGGAACAGAAGCGCCGGCGGTTGTTCTTCTCAAAATCCTTCTTGGTTGTTACCAGGATTTTAGCGGACGGGTATAGCCGCAGGAATTCAGATGCCCACTGCTCCGTCAGGTGATTGGGCACCACGAACATGGATTTACTGCACAGTCCCAGGCGCTTGCTCTCCATAGCCGACGCAATCATTTCATAGGTCTTGCCGGCACCTACGACATGGGCAAGCAGGGTATTTCCGCCGTAGATCGTATGCGCAATTGCATTCCGCTGATGCTCCCGAAGCGTAATTTCCGGGGTCATCCCCGAGAAGGTGATATGCTGTCCGTCATATTCGCGGGGACGGATACTGTTGAAGAGCTCATTGTACTTTTTCACCAGTGCTTCCCGCCGGTCGGGATCCTTCCATACCCAGTCCCGGAAGGCCTCCTTGATCGCCTGCTGCTTCTGCTGTGCCAGGGTGGTGTCCTTCTGATTCAGGACGCGCTTTTCTTTCCCCTCAGCATCCTCAATGGTGTCATAGATACGAACATCCCGAAGATTCAGTGTATCCTCCAGAATCCGAAGACCGCTGGCGCGGTCCGTGCCGTAGGTCAGGTTATTGGCAACATTGTTGTAGGAGAGACTGGTCTTGCCGCTGATGCGCCATTCGGAGGTGAATTCCGAATACTGCACCTGCACTGCGCGCCGCTGATAGAACGGCACCTCAAACAGCTCATGCATGAACTGCTGGATGTATTCCTTATCTACCCAGGTGGCACCCAGCCGCACATCAATCTCAGAGGCATCCAGATCCTTAGGCTGCGCCTTTTCCAGCGCCTTCACGTTCGGCTCAAAGATGGGCGAGAGCTCCGCTGCGGCACGGGCATCGCGCAGCTTCTGCCGCACGTTCCCGGACAGATATTCATCTGCTGTTACATACCGGGGCTTTCCATCATCACCGGCCGGCGCAGGCAGACGGAAGATCACGCCGGTCAGGTCAGATGCGATTTCCTCCTCGCTTTTTCCCGTCAGCTCCGACATGAAGGGCAGGTTCACCTCCGCCTTTTCCGCGATTGAAACAGCCAGCGCTTCCACAGCGGTATCCACACGCTCCACCGTCGGCTGCTGCCGGATGGTGCGTTTGGTGAACATATCCGCTTTGCGCTCCAGCTCACCGTTTTCCGTCAGGATTTCCAGGGAGGAAAGCAGGTAATAGGAGGAATCGTCGGAGAACGCCTGCATGTTGGGACGGCTGTTGATCAGACCGTATTTGGCGGTAAAGCTGTCATACTGGGCGTTCAGCTCTGCCTGAAGCTCATGGATCGTGTAATCGTCTGATTCCTGAAGCTGGGCGTCCATCAGGCGGTGCACGCAGTCACGCAGTCCGACCATGCCCTTGATGCGCGCTTCTGCCGTGGCATTCAGATCGGGATGCACCATGGCGGAGTTCTCCCGGTAATACACCTTGTCATCCACCACGGTATAGGAATAGTTCCGCACATTAGGGTCGGCAGGGATGCTGTCCCGGATGGCTTCACCCTCCGCCAGCTCCGGCGCTTCCTCCGCCCGATAGGTGCCGGAGATCCTCGTGATGGCTTCCGCCAGCTGCCGGGAAAGTTCTGCACCTTCCAGAGGCTGACAGGCCGTTTCTTGATGCGCTCCATACATGGAGTCATCCCAGATCATTTTGCCCAGGATCATATCGGGATGATCGGCAAAATAGCTGTTGACAGGTACGTCGTCCTCCGTCTGGCCAAGATGTACCCAGTCCGGCTCAATGTCGATGGCCCGGTCGCGCTTTTGCAGGAAGATAATATCCGAGGTGACCTCTGTACCGGCATTTGCCTTGAAGGCCGTATTCGGCAGGCGGATCGCTCCCAGCAGTTCAGCCCGCTGCGCGATATATTTCCTGACCTCCGGCGACTGCTTGTCCATGGTGCCCTTGGAGGTGATAAACGCCACGATACCGCCGGGCCGCACCTGATCCAGCGCCTTCGCAAAGAAATAATCGTGAATCAGGAAGTTGTAACGGTCGAACTGCCTATCAGCAACCTTGTACGCGCCAAAGGGCACGTTGCCAATGGCCAGGTCAAAGAAGTCCTTCCGATCCGTCTTTTCAAAGCCTGTCACTTCAATGTTGGCCTGCGGGTAGAGGTACTGCGCGATCCTGCCGGTGATGCTATCCAGCTCAACGCCGTACAGACGGCTGCTTTCCATGCTTTCCGGCAAAAGCCCGAAGAAATTACCGATGCCGCAGGAGGGCTCCAGGATATTACCGCTGCGGAAGCCCATCTGCTCCACAGCAGAATAAATCGCCCGGATCACGGTGGGTGACGTGTAATGAGCGTTTAGCGTGGACGCACGCGCCATTTCGTATTCTTCCGGCGTTAGCGTGGCCTTCAGTTCCCGGTACTCGTCTGCCCATGCCGCGTTTCGTTCATCGAACGCCTGCGGGATGCCGCCCCATCCCACATATTGAGAAATCACCTCCTGATCTTCAGGAGATGCATGGCGGTGTTCCTTTTCCAGCGTTTTCAGGGTGCGGATGGCGCGCATATTGTTTTCAAACTTGGTCTTCTGGCCGCCTTCGCCCAGGTGATCATCTGTAATCCGGTAGTTTTCAGCACTTTCGGACGGCTGCTCCAGATCATGGGCGATCTCTCGCAGCCCTTCCTCCGCAGGCTCAGGCTGCATCTCGGATAGCTCCCGCATCTCCGAAGGCAGAGGTTCGGTTCGGAAGGGCCGATTCCGTTCATCACGGTCCAGCAGAGGCCCCAGAATCGATTTGCTCTCTGCCCGGAAGATCGGATAGACCATGGCCGGATCCCGGAAGGTGACATCAAAGAATCTCACCTCATCCACCGTGAATGGCCGGTTATCCATATAGATCGTATCACCCGGATGCAGATCATAGGCGAACGGCGGCTCCTCCACCGGCTTCTTCGGATGCCTGGACACCGGAGCAGGCTCATCCGGCGGCAGGTCAATGGTGATTTCCCGCATGGCAGGGATGCCGTCATGCGCAGGAATGCGGCGTTCTCCGGGCTGCAGGGGAGGAACCTCCGCTTCAGCCGGTGTCTCCTGCTCCTCCATATCCGTTTTCTCTGCCGCAATCGCGGCAACGTCCGCCTCCACCTGCTGGATAAAGGGGTTCCGGGCAAGGGTTTCCGGATCGACAAGTTCTCCGTTGACAATACCATTCTGAGCAAGCTGTTCACGGATCTGATTGGGATCAATCTCATCCAGAAGGTCTTCTGCTCCCTGAGCTTCAGAGGATGGTGCTGCTTCTTCCTCTTCCTGCTGCGGCACAGGCTGGTACGCAAAGCGCGGGACAGGCGCAGGTAGCTCCTGCCCGGCCAGTGCGTTTCGCATATCCTCCAGCTGCTGCTTTTCAGCCGCATCCAGATAGCTGCCACTTTCCACCAGCCTTCTGACATGCCGCTCTACGACAGGCCAGCGCAGCCGCGTTTCCTCCTGAAAGCCCCGGTGGGTCAGGCGAAGCCCCTGCGCGTTGTAATCCACGAATCCGGAGGAACCGTCCAGATAGGTATGGCTGTGGCCGCCGATGCCGTATTCCTCCTTCAGGAAATCCTGCGCTGCCTTGGGCGAGGGCTGAGTGTCATACAGGGCAGCAATCCGAAGCCGCCCGCCTGCAAAGCCGGAACCGCGCAGGAGCACATGATCAATCTCCTCGTCGGAAACAGAAAATGCAGAGGACTTTGCCTCTGCATGGGATGGTGCTTGGAATGGTACTTCCGGTGTTGCGGCTTCCCACTCCTGCCTGTCAATTTCCGCAATCTGCTCCGCTTCGGTAGGAAACTCAAAGCCGATCTGAACGGCCTCCGGCTCGGTGTAGCTTACGCGTAGATCAGCTCCGTCAGGATCATTTCTTCGGCCTGATTCTTCAGGGCGTTCATCTCTCCGACCCAGACCATCTGATCCCGCGCCTTCATTTCCTCCGTCACGCCCGCCTGCTTCGTAAGCAGGCTCATCAGGCTCTCCAGACGGCTGTGTGCCGTCTCGTCGATCTCCTGGAGATGATCCATCAGCTTGCCGCTGAGAATCAGCCGCGTGTACAGGCCGGGACGGCTCTGCTCCAGGTACTGCTGTCTCATGATCCCGTACTTGCCCAGAGGCTTGCGCTCCGCTTCGGTCAATCCCATCTCCGGCAGAAGGTAATCTCCGCTCCTCTTGTAGATAAGTTCGCTCATGGTTCATGCTCCTCTCAGTCATTCTGACGGTCGTTTCAATCTGGCGAAGGATCTGTCCGCTGATATCGCTGACAGCCTTGCCAAGCTCTGCAACAGTGGCGGGGGTATTCCAGTCCAGCACCTCCGCAAAGTCCTCCCGGAACAGCTCCGGATCCAGTCCGCACCGGGTCTGGATGCTGTAGGAGATGCTGGCAGCAGCGGCTTTCCGGAAGGAAGCACCGATGCTGAAATCATCATACTCGGCCAGCTGAGATCCGTCCACGCTGTCGCGGATATCCCGGGCATGGTTCCGCCAGTATTCCAGCGCCTGCTGCCGGGCAATCTGGTCAATCTGCCCTTCCAGTCCCATGGCCGCATCGGCATAATACTGATCTTCCAGCATCTGCCGAACCGGCTCCATGGCCTCCTCGGACATCACCCACGGCTCCACATTCCTGGAATTCCGGCGCGTGCCGGTATCCGATACGTCAAAGACATACCGCACATCCATGCCGTATGGCCCGGGCGTCAAAAGTGCAATCCCCTTGGAGCCGCGCCGGATATACCGGTGCATGGTGTCATTCCAAAGATCATAGGTGGCGCAGGCTGTGGCATCCGGCCGCTGGGCATAGATCATCAGCTGATCATGGAAGGGATACTTATACAGTCTGGAGGAAGCATGCAAAAAGCCTGCCCAGTCCAAATAATCCCCGGTGATTTTCCGGGCGGTATCATCCGCCATCTGTGCATAGACCTGTGCTTTATTGGGCATCGGGTAAGACCTCCTTTCGGGTTATTCAATCTCCGTGTCCGGATCCATCGCGTCCCAGTCAGGGCTCAATGACCATCCAAACGCAGCATCCTCGTCCATATAGGATTCATTATCCAGCGGATAAAATGGAACCAGCGCCTGTGTGACCTCGAAATACTCTTCATCCGTCATGCGCTCCAGCTTTCGCAGCACAGATCGGGTCAGGGCTTCAAGATCATCCTCATCGGGCATCAGCTCCCTGCGCATTTCACGCAGCTCATAGATCAGGCCGGAGCGGCTGCCGGGATCATAAAGGCAGATCAGGTTCTGTTCCTCCATGGTAAAAGTCGTCATCGCTATACCTCCATGTTTGATTTACCGGGTCAAAGTGAGGCAGGATGACCAAGAGGTCGTCCTGCCTCAAAAACCGGGAAATGGGCTATCCGGAAGGTGTTGTAATAAAAGGCTTTGGGAGATGCAGGGTGGCTGCTAAATCAAACATATGACCCATGACTGCGGCCTCATAAGCCGTGGCGCTGCTCATACATGCGCTCTCTTGTCTTCCTCCGATTGGCCCCCTCAGCGCAGCCCTTGCAGTATTTCTGCCTGGGATGTGTCGGAACAAACGGATGCTGACAGATCTCGCAGCGTTTCATGCCGTGTGGGAGGATGTCCTCATCTGCCTCGTCATACCAGAGCGCGTACGCCACCAGATCATTCAAATTCCAGTCTGCGGGAAGCACACACTCCAGAAAGTAATCGCAGTCAATCGCTCCGTCATGAATGCTCTCATAATTGGGATTAACCAGATGGCACCTTCTGTCCGTCAAAAGACAGTTTCCGCGGTCATAGTTTGCGCACTCGCCCCTGGCCAGTGCCTTGATGCTTTTCAAAATCTGCTTATCGGTCATCGAACCTCGCTTCTTCTGCCGCGCAGCTTGCCGGCAGAGAAAAAGGCATCAGTCATCAGGGCTGATGTCTTCCTCGGTCATGAAGATATTGAAAGCAGCGAGCTCAGGAATCGCGTAGGCTTCCGCATAAGCCTTGGCGTTTTTCAGCTCCTCCGGATCATCATATTCCTCGAGCGTGCTCAGGGAATACACCGGGCAGTCCAGGCAGAAGCCCCGATAAGCATCAAAACGGGGATCTGTCTTCAGTCCAAGCCTTCTGTTCAGGTAATCGGTAAAGCCCAGCAGGAAGAGGGCCTCCCGATAAAATCCCTTGGCATAGAACTGATCGATAAAGGGTTCGCTGTTAAAGCAGGACGCCAGCAGAAGATCCTCTTCTGTCTTCCGTGCCTGAATCAGCGTTTCCACCGTGGAATAGAAGAGCAGCAGCGTATGCCCATCATGCAGGGCTTCCCGCTCGCCATCCTCATCGTCCAGTCCCATGCATTCATCCCAGTAATGATTGAGGACGTCCTCAACCGTTGTACCCAGGGCATCCGCGATGCCGTAAATCGTCGCAGCCTCGCAGTGATCAATCTGCGCTTTCCCATTCAGAATATCCCGGAGCGTCGAATCGGGCACACCGCTCATCACGCTCAGATCGGCCCGGCTCATACGCTTATCGCTCATCAGGTTCATCAGATACATATGCTTATCGCTCCATTTCATTTTTCTTGATTCTGTGTTTTGCCGCCTGCGGCTTCTCAGGCTCTTTCCGTGCCTGCCGCAGGGCATACTCACGCTGAGCATCCTTGTCATAGGCGTACAGGTAGAAGTTGTAATCCCCTCTTCGCGGGGTGCAGCGCAGGCAATAGGTGTAATGGGGAGACTCTGCCTTGAAGCCGAAGCTGTCATCGCAGGAAAGGCCCTCCCGGCAGCCTCTGCTCATGCTGGCAAAATTCCGGAGCAGGCCATCCTGCTTCCGAAGCGAGTTCACCACATGCTGGAATTCCTCGTGGATGGCAGGGGTCTTCAGCCCCGGCTGGTGGTCAAACCAGCTCGTCCAGAATTCGCCGCCGCTTTTGCCGAAGTCACCGCGCAGATGCCCCACGCAGCCGCGCTCCAGATCCTGAAGACTGCTGCCGGAATACAGCCAATCGGCCTGATCCGGTTCGATGGGCTTCCACGAAAGCTCTCCCTGAAGCTCCTTCTCCGTTTCACCCAGAATGGCCTCAAAGGCATACAGCGCCGTGCGGGAATACTCGCCATAGGTCTCGGCGGCTGCCACCGGCACCCCCTGCTGTTCATAGAAGGATGAGGTGTCCACGGCATCCAGATAGCCGGTGATTTCGCCCTTCAGATCAGAGACAAGCTCCGCCATGCTTTCCCGGCTTTCCCCGCCGTAAACCATTTCCTCCACACCCATGTCGGGATCCTCGGAGCTGAAGGAAAGCGTCAGCTCGGCATGATCTCCCTGCCGGGTATATTCCAGGGTGGTGTCCGCCGGATAGTCATGGGAATAAAACCGCACTTCATGCTCCTGTATTTCGGACGCGGGCTCCAGATCCGGCCTGGGGCTGTCATACAGGCTGTCGCGCCAGTTTTCATAATCACGGATAGATTCAATCATGCTGTACCTCCATCTCTATCGCTCCGGCGCATTCCGATGCCGAGGCCTGGGCGGATGCTCGGGAGCAGGGGGTGCCTGAAGCGCTTTCTCGTCCTTGGAGCCGTTATTGATGATCCCGTCGATCATATTCAGGTCATCCTCCATAGCCATCTCGGCATTTCGCAGCGCATTCTCCGTCGGAAGGAAATCCGGAAGTCTCCGAAAACCGATACTGTCCGTGTAGTAGCTCGTTACCTGCCCTCTTTGCTTCAGCACAATCACATCGCTGACGCTCAGGCTGTGCCCATGAAAATCCTCCGGGCGATCCTGATTGAACCTGACAAAGAGGCTTTCCAGTATCGAGCGCTGATCACCCTCGTCCTTAGGAGAAAGCGCAGCGGCGTAAACCAGATCATAGTTTTCCATCTTCACGCTATGATCGATCCCCCTGGTATCGCAGCCCTCCAGATAGCAGCACCCATCCCCCTGGGTCAGATACACATTCGCTTCCTGGCGTGCCATGTTTCTCACCGTGATCATCTGCGGCTGATTCCCGGCAACCACCTGGAACCCTTCATCCCGAAGGAACTGGACAGCGGCAGCCCGATCCGGGAAGAGCGTCCCCTCGGCAGCTTCCAGCGCCTGATGCACATCCCGGCGCAAGCGCATTCCATCTCTATCCAGCTCGTCCAGACTGGCAAACCGAAGCATGTGATAATCCGGCCCTTCCTTCACCTGATAAATCGCAAAGCTGTTGTCTTGCAAAATCGTCACCTCCGAAAGAAATCAGGCCGGATGCCGTCAAAGCATCCAGCCTGTCAGGATCATTCCGTCAGCACCATGCCGCTGGTCTTGGCTCCGTCCGACAGCACCAGCGCATACTTGGTCATTCCATTCTCTCCTGGTTGCCTGCAGATGCGCAGGCCGTACAGCTCAACTGTTGTGCCTCTTGCCAGGGTCAGCTCAAACTCGGAATCATTCCAGTAGCGGTTCCGATTGCTGTCGTAGTAGTCCATCGCCCAGGAACCGTTCCATTCCACCTCGCGTCCGCTTTCAAGCGTCGATCTGCCCGTCACGGTGCCGTCCTCATGAAAGACGATCCGGCTGGCGTTGATGGAGCTTCCGGCGTAGAGCTTCCAGCTGCCCAAAATGGCCTTTTCCGCTTCCCGAAGGGTGGTGACCGTTCCGGACAGGCATTCGGTCGGCACAAAGCCCCGGAAAAGCACGTCCTTTTCCTTGCCTTCGATGTATGTCCATGTGCCCATGGTGCCAAGACAGGTGACCTTGGTGTTTTCCGTCAGCTTGGCAAGCGGTGTTTGGCTGACCAGCGGGTCATCCGTGACCTCCACGTCATAGTTGATCACGGCCGCTGTATGCTTCAGATTCAGGTCAGTGATGGTGACATCTTTGGGCAGTGCGTTTACGTAGATATAGCCGATGCGGTTCTGCTTATCAGAAATCGCATACTGGACAAGCATCCAGTCCTCCTCCGCACCGAAAACCTGAATCCAGCCGTTGGTGCTCACGCGGGCTCTCCCTTTTGCGCCGCGGATGCTCTTCTTTGTCGGCGCAGAATACACCGCGTAGGTCTGATTGCCGGTAAAGGTAATGGTCTGGGCATGCAGCGTACCCTCCGGGATGACCGGTACATTGGAGGTGTCCATGGTAATCACCGTTCCGGTATCCGCCAGGGCCGTAGTGCACAGCAGCGTCAGCATGAGCATGAGCGATAGCAGCTTTTTCATTGATTTCCTCCTTGTTTGTCAAAGGTCGGACGGAGAAAGGGTTTTCCGTCCCTGTAGTCCAGATGCAGCGTTGCCTCATACCGGATGTGCGATTTGGCAGACAAAAGCCCTGTTTTATGGACAGCGCCCTTTTCCACCAGCGTCTTCACATCGCCGGCTGTCAGCGGATGCTCCGCGCCGGTCAGAATGCCGCCCGTCTTCCAGAGGGCAAAGCCGCAGATCCGGTTCTCACACATAAAGCCCTTGGGGCGGTCGGTGACAGCCGCGCCGCATTTCGGGCATTTACAGATGACCTGCCGCATGGGCTGAAAGAGCTGATCCGCGTTCTCCGCGCGGGTGGTATCCTGCGTCAGATCCCGGACAAAGGCGCGGACATCCTCCATGAAGGCCTCCGGCTTTTCTTCGCCCCTCTCGATCCGCTTGAGCCGCTGCTCCCATTCAGCCGTCAGCTGCGCCGACATCAGCTTTTCGGGAAGCACAGACGCCAGGGCTTTTCCCTTGGCCGTCGGCGTCAGGATGCGCTTTCTCCGATCGCCGGTGCGCTCCACCAGCTTGGTCTCCAGCAGCTTTTCGAGAATCGCGGCGCGGGTTGCGGGTGTTCCGATACCTTTATGCTCCGCGTCATCCGGCATATCCTCACCTCCTGCTGTCTCCATGGCATGCAGGATCGTGTCCTCGGTGTGATGCGCGGGCGGTGTGGTCTTGCCCTCGGAAAGCTCAGCCCTGGGCAGCGCAATTTCATCGCCCTCCTTCAGGCTGTCTGGGAGAGCGTTTGCCTTATCCTCATCCTCCCCGGTATCACGCCCGCCGATGCTTCCCCGGAAGGCCTGCCAGATCCGTTGCCAGCCCATGCTCAGGACTTTCCTGCCCTTCAGCTGAAACTCGCGCCCGGCGCAGTCCACGGTCACAGTCGTTTCGTCATAGACATACGGATCATCCATGGCGCAGAGCAGCCGTGTGCTGACCAGCGTCAGCAGATCCCGCACCCCGGAGGGCAGCGTGCTCATGGCCTGCTCCTGTCCTGGCATGGAGTCCGTGGGAATGATTGCGTGATGATCACTGACCTTCTGGTCGTTCACAACAATCTCGGCGTGACCGCCCAGATCCAGACCGGCAGCAAAGGGGAGCGTGCCGCTGACCCGGGAGGCCAGCTCCGGCATTTTCCCCTCCATGTCATGGGTCAGGAATCGGCTGTCAGTGCGCGGATAGGTCAGCAGCTTTTTCTCATACAAAGACTGGGCATATTCCAGCGTCTGCTGAGCCGTATAGCCAAAGATACGGTTCGCGTCCCGCTGGAGCGTGGTCAGATCGTAGAGCAGCGGCGGATTCTCCCGCTTTTCCTTATGCTCCACCTTTCTCACCACGGCATGATCTCTGTTGCAGGCCTCCATGAGGCTGCGGGCTTCGCTCAGATCATGGATGCGGTCGGAATGCCCAACCATACCGCCGCCCAGATCCAGCTTCACGGTATAGAAGGTTTCCGGCTTGAAATGTGCTATGGCATCCTCCCGACTGCTCAGCATCGCCAGGGTGGGGGTCATGACCCGCCCAATGGGGAGCGTCGGGCCATACAGGAGCGAATAGAGCCTCGTGGCGTTCATCCCGATGAGCCAGTCCGCCTGCGCCCGGCAAAGAGCCGCCTGATAGAGATTGTCATACGCGGACTGGTTCTTCATGGCCGTGATGCCCTCCCGGATCGCGGTCTCTTCCATGGAGGAAATCCATAAGCGCCTAACCGGCTTTCTGCAGCCCGCTTTCTCATACACCAGACGGAAGATGAGCTCGCCTTCCCGCCCGGCATCCGTAGCGCAGATGATGCCATGCACCCTGTCATCGTTCATCAGGGAGCTGACGATCCCAAACTGCTTTGCCCCCTCCTTGGAGACGTTGTATTTCCACTTATCCGGAATAATGGGCAGATCCTTATAGCGCCAGGTGGCAAACTCCTTGTTGTACTCCTCGGGCATGGCCAGCTCCACCAGATGCCCCAGGCACCAGGTAACCATGAACCCATGCCCCTCCATATAGCCGTTCTTGGCTTCCGTTGCGCCGATCACAGCCGCAATGGCTTTTCCAACACTCGGCTTTTCAGCAATGAATAGTTCCATCTTTCCCTCCATGCAAATGGCCCTGCGGGTTTTTCGTCCGCAGGGCGTGATTGTTTATGCCTGATCCGATGCTTCCTCGTCCGTCTCTTCATCATCTTCATCCAGAATAAAGTCATTGTCGGCGCGGTTTTTCCCGCCCGCCCCCTTGTTCTTCATGAAGAAAACGGCAGCGCCGACGCCAAGCACCACCATGGCCGCAAGCGCCAGGATGGCCGTCATCTGATCCGGCTTTTTTTCCGGCTGCGGCTCTGTGACCACCGGTGTCGGTGCAGGCACAGCTGTCGGTTCTGGGGTAACGTAGATGATTTCAGGCGTGGGCGTCGGCACCTCTTCCTTTTCCTCATCGGACATCAGCGCCAGCAGATCCCGTTCATCCACCAGGTTCAGGAAGTAGGTCTCATACATTTCGGCCTCCTCATCAATCGGCTTATCGTAGTCGATGACAAGGTAGAAGGTGTTGCCGGCCTTGGACTGCAGGGTGATAAACTGCTTGTTGGTGGCAGCACTGTACAGCACATCCAGGGTATGAGAGTTGCCGTCCGCCTGATACGGCATACCAGGCCCGATGGTAATGTACTCGGTCTGGATGATCGGCTCCGGCGTCGGCGCGGCTGTCGGCTCCGCTGTGGGCACGGCGGTGGGTGCCTGGGTAGGCTCCTGCCAGTCATCGTCAGAGACATAAATCAGGGAGCTGCCAAGGCCATGGGGCTTTTCCTTTACCTCAGGCACGGCGGCAGGCTCCACAGCTGCTGGCGTCGGGTCAGAGGCCGGTGCGCTGGAAACGGGAGTCTCCGCTTCGACCGAACCGGAAGACGGCTTTTTGCTGGCCTTGGGGGTTGCGGCAGGCTCCGGCGTAGGATCCGCCGGCTTCACATAGTTCGGATTGTCCAGCGTGATGGGATCGGAGAAGTTGCCGGCATAGTCGAAGGCACGAACGGCAAGCTTTTCAAACTTGTTCATGTTGTCGTCCAGCGCCACCTCCAGCCGATTGCCCTCCACTGTCGTGAACAGCATGCTGTTGATCTGTACCCCGGCAATGCCGGACAGCGCATCCTGCACCTCAATGTGCAGGGCAGCGCCTTCAATGCTGGCACGGAGCATCGGGGCGTCCAGGTCAATGCTGCTGACCTGTGCCGTTTCCTCAAAGGTGCGGTCATACGGGTCTGTGACGCGGAGGATAAAGGTGCCGTTCTCGTGGACGGTGATTTCCGCCCTGTCCCCATCGAACAGATCCTCGCAGTCCGTCCAGCCCCCGCCGTTCATGCGGTATTCGATCTTCTGCCAGCCGATGCTTTCCTTATCCGTCACCGTGGCCTTGATCTCCGCGCCGTTGTTGTTTGTCCAGCCGCCCGGTGAGACCAGGATAATCCGGTACGGGTTGCCGGGCAGCATCTGCGCTTCCGTTTCTGCCATCTTGCTCATGCCTTCCGCCATGCCGGGGCAGCTGCCCAGCAGCATGGAAGCCATGAGGAGCAGAAGAAGCATCCGCCGCCCGTGCTTACGCATTCTCATCATCAATGGAATCCTCCTTTTCCTCCCGCAGCTCCTGTGCCTCCGTCACTTCCGTTGGAAGATCCGGCACAGGCTTGGTCTTATCGCCGTACAGCCTCCTCATGATTTCCGCCAGCTGCTCCGGCGTCACGTTGTACTGCGCCGCCGTGGCGTTAATCGCTGTGGCATCCGCCTGCTGAACAAGCTTGCGGATTTCCTCCACCTCTTCCCGGAGGGAGGCAAGCTCCTTCTCCTTTTTCTCCAGCAGCGCATGCAGCTTCAGCCGGTCTGCGGGATATCTTTTCTGTTTCTTTTCCATCATTCTCTTCACCTCATTGCATCGGCTCATGGTCATTCAATCGGCAGGCGTCCATAGGCATAAATCTTCTTCGCCCACTGCGCGCTCTTCAGGTCTGCAAAGCCCACAGGATCGCCGGCATGGATCATCATGTTGTTGCCCACATAGATGCCCACATGG
The DNA here is from genome assembly GCA_017464305.1 of Clostridia bacterium. Lineage (GTDB taxonomy): Bacteria > Bacillota > Clostridia > Christensenellales > Aristaeellaceae > Aristaeella. Next base: position 141,320 of record JAFUDS010000001.1, read on the forward strand.
GTGATTCCCTTCACATCCGCGCCCATGGTCTTTTCAAAGAACACCAGATCACCGGGGATAGCTTCCTCCCGGGGCACATCCGTGCACAGGGAGTAGAGTCCCTGCGCTCCCAGACGCCGGGTCTCAAATACCCCGGACTGATTGAAAACCCAGCAGACAAAGCCGGAGCAGTCAAAACCGGTCTCCGGACTGGAGCCGCCATACACATAGGGATAGCCAATGTATTTCTCTGCCTCGACCATCAGGCTCAGGAAGTTCGGATCCAGTCTCAGGAGCATTTCTGGAATCGTGTACTTGAGAAGCTTATTCCGGGACTTGACGCCGCCCACCTTGATGTTCGTCTTGCCTGCGGAGGTGATCACCGGCACCTCCATGTCTTCATCTCCCATGAAGTAGATCGGATCGTCCAGAATCACAAAGGCACCGTCCTCCCAATCCTCGGCATCTTCGATGGACGCATCCTCCGCAAGGGCTGGCTGCTTTGGCAGGAAGGCTGACATCAGAATCAGCGCGAGGATAATGGCCAGCACCTGCCTGGCGGTGATAGGGCTTTGCTTTTCATACATGCGAATCATTTTCTGCATCTCCTTTTTCTTCGTGCTTTGTACTGAACGCGGAGCCCTGTTCTCACAAGGCTCCGCGTTCAGCATCAGTTCGGGACACGCCCGAAGGAATGAAAGTGCTGTCTCCAATAGGAATCGTTCAGGTTGGCATAGCCCAGGGGAGAACCGCAGTGGATCATCATATTGTTGCCCACATAGATGCCGCAATGGGTAATCCCTGCGACCCCATCTCCCATGGTGCCCTCGAAGAACACGATATCGCCGGGCTTTACCTGATCTGTTGGTACGTTCCGGCACAGGCTCCGCAGACCCTTTGCCCCCAGCCGCCCGGTGTTGTACACGCCGCTGGCGGTAAACACGTAGGAAACAAAACCGGAGCAGTCAAAGCTGGTTTCCGGACTGGCTCCACCCCAGACATAGGGGTAGCCGACATACTTGGTAGCTTCCTCCATGAGTCTGGCAAAGCTCGGGTCGGCATCCAGCGTCTCCTGGGGAATGTCATACAGCATAGGATCCTTTAGCGGCACCGCGTGGGGACCGTGAAAGATGCCCTCCATGTTCCCATGGCTTGCCATATACAGGGCATACATGCCCATGGTGTGATGGCTCATGCTGACAACCGGCAGATGCGACAGATCCTTGTTCTCCATCTTGACGCTGCAGATGGTGTAGGTGTAAGGCACGCTTTCACCGTCTTCTGTTCTGTACCGTGTCTGGGTGGAGATGGTTTCTGTCACAACATACTGCAGGTTGAAGTATTTCTCGATCACCGGCATGGCTGAATCGATATCCCAGTCCTGCCCATCGTAGTAGGCAGAAATAATGGCGATCAGCACATAGGGGTTATGCCAGATCTCATCGGCCTCCACGCGGTACTCATCATAGCCCGGGTGATAGCGCTTATAATGATCCATCTCATCCTGAAGCTGCCGCTCCTTTTCCGCATACACCCGTTCAGCGGCGCGGACATCCGCTTCCTCAGCGGGATAGGTGCCGATCACGATGGATTCCAGCACCGACTGCGCCAGGGGAGTGCAGGCCTGCAGGCTGCTCATGACGATCAGGAGCATACTGCCAAGGGCCAGGAGCAAGAGGATGGTCGGATGGCGGCGGACACCTTCCACTGTTTTTACAGCGGCATCGCTGACCTTCTCCGTGGCTTTTTCGGCGCGCTTTGCTGCGCTGTGCACGGTTTTCCCGTTTGCTCCGCGTTTGGCTGCGGCATACTCCCGGCGAATGGCACGCTTCTGCTGCCAGCGGGAATAGGGGTTGCTGGTGAACTGTGGGTGCTCTATCTGGGCCTGTTTTTCCAGCACGTGGATATTGGCGCGATCCAGCCGCTTTTCGGCCTTCTCCAGCCGCCTGTTTGGCCGCATCCGGTGTGCGTGATAGGCGTGCTCGCCCATCTGCAGGGCTGTCTCCGCTTTCTCACCCGCCTGCAATGCGGCCTCCATAGTCACGTTGTCATCCTCATTGGATTCCTTTGCTTGACGGCGCAGCTGATCTCCGGCTGTTTTCACAGCCTTTTTCACAGAATGTGTAAGCTGGGACGGCTTCTTTGCATGGGTTTCCTCAAACCGCAGGCGCAGCACCTTTTTCTTTGCGCCGGGGGAAGCAGCGGGACTGACCGTTTCAGATACCGTTTCGTGCGCCATATCATGCAGCACTCCCTCGGCCTCTGGAGCACGGATACTGCCCGGAGCATCCGCTTCGGCTCTTGCTGTCCTTGGTTTTTGCCGCGTGTTCTGCACAGCAGGTGCCTGGGGATCGGTTCGGATATCCGAGGCGTTCTCCCTGTGCGGCACGACATGCGCTGCACCCGGCATGTTCCGGGGAGTAGCCGCACCGGGCTTTTGCTGGGCACGACCTGTCCCCGGCATTTCCTGTAAATGATCCGAGGAAGCTGCGGCAGTGGGTTCTTTGGTCTCCTCAGTTTCTCGGGAAAGTCTTATCCGATAGCCCTTCCGCAGCTTCTTTTTGGCCGCGTCATACCTGTCGGCGGCTCTTTCCGCACTGGCGATAGGCCGGGACAGCGCATCGTTTTCCATCTCCTCCCTGGAGAATTGCAGCCTGGGAGAGCCGCGGCTGTGATGTTCCTCCATCAGGCTTCCGCCTCCTTATTCTCCGGCGCTTCTTCAGCCTTCTTCTGCAAATACTCGGCAAAATACTTCTCTTCCCGGCGGTCAGCTTCGCCTGCGATCTGCAGAATCGCGCAGATCGCAAAGCCAAAGCAAGCGGAGATCGGAATCATACAGATCAGAAAAATCATCATCGGCTTTTTCTCCTATTCCCAGCACTCAGGACGAATGAACCTCGGTGGGCTTGGTCGTCATGATGCTGTACAGTTTGGTATTCTTCGGGAAACGATCCTGGAAGGGCAGAATCACGTTGCCATAGAACAGCAGCCCTTCACCCTCGCCGCTCTGGGTCACATAGGACAGCTGGTGCGGCGAAATGCCCAGCTTCTTCGCCAGAATCTCCCGGTCACCGGCGGCCTGATTGAGCATGTAGATGTAGTCGCTGTTCTCAAAGATGTTTTCAATCTCCTGACTGGCCAGCAGATCCTTCACATTCTGCGTGATACCGGTCGGAATGCCGCCCCACTTGCGGAAGCGCTTCCAGATCTCCACGCTGTAGGCAGCGGTCTGCTCTTCCTTCAGCAGGAGGTGGAACTCATCCATGTAGTACCGGGTGGACTTGCCTTCGGCGCGGTTCTCGGTCACGCGGCCCCATACCTGATCCTGTACGATCAGCATACCCAGCTTTTTCAGCTGCTTGCCCAGCTCCTTGATGTCATAGCAGACCAGGCGATTGCTCACATCCACATTGGTGCGGTGATTGAATACGTTCAGAGAGCCGGTGACATAGATTTCAAGGGCGGTCGCCAGCGCCTGCGCTTCCTTTTCCTCCTGCTGACGCAGGGCGTTGTACAGATCCTCCAGGATCGGCACGTTTTCCGGGCAGGGATTGGCAAGGTAGGGCTGATAGATGATGTGCACGGCGCGGTCGATGATGGTCTTTTCAATCGGCTGCAGGCCGTCGCGTCCACCGACGATCAGCTCACACAGGGACAGGATGAAGTCCGATTTCAGGGAAAGCGGATTCTCATCGTCACTGTAGTTGAGGTTGATATCCATGGGATTGATGTAGGAATCGCTGGTGGGCGAAATCCGGATGACCTGCCCATGGAACATATTGACCAAGGGGTAATACTCGCCCTCCGGGTCGCAGATGATCACATCATCGTCGGTCAGCAGGATCACGTTGGCGATCTCGCGCTTTGCGGCGAAGGATTTACCAGAGCCAGGTGTACCGAGGATCAGGCCGTTAGGGTTCTTCAGCCATTTCCGATCCACCATGATCAGGTTGTTGGACAGGGCATTCAGACCGCAGTACAGGGCCTCCCGGCTGGTCTGGAACAGTTCCTGGGTGGTGAAGGGCACAAAAATAGCGGTTGACGATGTCGTCAGACCGCGTTGAATCCGGATGGGATTGTGTCCCAGGGGAAGACAGGCAACCATGCCGCTTTCCTGCTGGAAGTCCAGCGGGATCAGCTGGCAGTTGTGCTGCTGCGCCAGGCTCTGCGCCTGCTTTACATTCAGACTCAGCTGCTTGGCATTGTCCGCTGTGTTCAACACCAGGAAGGTGATGAGGAACATACGCTCGTTCCGGCTTTGCAGATCCTCCAGCAGCTTTTTGGCCTCGCCGCCGTAGGTGGCCAGGTCGCTGGGAATGATATCCATGTCATACCCGGCGCGGACAGCCTTTTTCTGCTCCTCGATCTTCATCTTGTCCAGATCGGTGATTTTCCGCTTCACATCCTTGATGGCGGCCACCTGGTCGATGGCCTGGATATGCAGGGAAACGATCAGGCTGGATTCCATGGCCAGGAAGTCCGCAAGGCACCGGTCGTTCAGGTCGGCGGCAAGGATGGAGAAGAAGCTGACCTCGCCCTGCTTGCTGCCCATGCCGAAGGTGTTCTTCGCCCGGAAGTCAAAGCTCGCCGGGGCGATGAAGTCCTTGGTGGAAAGCCCGGTTGGGGCCAGCCACCTCCAGTCGAACTGGAACGGAGCCTGCGTATCCATGTGGAACATGTCATGCATCAGCCGCAATCGCTCCCGTCCGTCCAGCGGGGATGCGGCGACGCCCAGACGCTTGAAATTGTTCAGCAGATCAATCTCGATGCGTTCCAGGCGCGGCTTGGCCGTCTTGATGTTTTCCGCCTCAATGCCGTAGGTGATGAACTTGGTCTTGGTCAGACCGTTGTTGCCCTTGGCCAGCTGGTTTTGCAGCATGTCGGCATATTCATGCCGCACATCATTGAACCCGTCATCCTTATCCGGAATGATGATGCTCTGCTCAAAGGATTCGGCGCTGGCCGTCAGATTGAGGAAGGAAAACTGCAGATGAATCGATGCGTCAAAGTAGTTGAGGAAATCGCACCAGCCCTCGAAGATCGAGGCTTTATCGTCGTTCTGCGCCAGCTGGTAATTGATATCCTGAAACTGAATAGTCTTGGTGTAATAGCTGTCGGTCACGCGGCAGATGCCGTCAGGCCACATCCGCTGATACGGGATGGTGTCCTGCGCTGTACGCGGGCCCTTTTTCGCGCTTTGCTGCCCCTTGCGGGCCATCAGCTCCTGCAGCTGCTTTTTCTCAGAGCGCGTCAGCTTGAGCTTTTCCTTTTTCTTTGCCATGAAGGATCCTTCTAACCTCCCGTCTGTTGCGGATATTCTGTTCAATCACCGCGTAAAAGTTGTTCGTTTCATACGCCCGTGTTCTGGGCCGGACAAACCGTGCCTGAATGTAGTGCTTCAGCAGCACCTCCAGCGGCTGCCCATTGCGCTCAAACATGGCGAACATGAAAAACGGCAGCATGATGATGATCATGAGCGCCGCCGCCAGGCTCACCCCGATGCCTCCCTTGGTCAAGAAGAACACCGGCACGCCAAACAAGGCACCCAGCCCGAAGCAGACAACCTGCCTCTTGGTCAGATTGAACAGGAACTTGGATTTGACGCGGTTCAAATCCTTGGGAACCGGTACGTAGGCCATGGGTCATCCTCCTTTTCTACGGAGCGCATACCATGCAGGCATCCGCTTTCCGGTCTGATTTCTGCTGCCCTGACGCTTGCGCTTTCGTTTGCGCAGCGTCCTGTACTTCTTTCGCGGTTTTGCTTGTGGTTTAGTTCGTAGTTTTGCTCTTGGTGTTGATTGCCAAGTGTTTTTCTTTTTCATTACCGTCACGCTCGTTCCTGATTTCGTCCCTGATTCCGTTCCTGATTAGTGTGCGTTAAAAATGGACTTGGCGACGGAGCTGGACTTAAAGAGGGTAAAGCACAGAAGCACTGTGTACCCAATGCATGTCCAGAGCGCCGCGCTTACATCGCTGCCGACGCTGATGTTTTGCACCAGCACTGCATAGATTCCAACGCAGACCATAATGAGGAACGCCTGAAAGCCCAGGGCAAAGAGCGACCGCAGGTAATTCTGTCCCATCTGACCCCACTCCCGGTTCACCATGGTCGCCATGGGGATCGGAGCCACCGAGGTGACCATATAGATCTCGATCATGCGGCCATAGACGATGATGAAGATGCAGATGCTCAGTACCCAGGCGATAATGCCCATCAGGGAGGACTGGAACCACAGCCCAAACAGCGGGCCGATCTCCATCTCCATGAGCCTTGCTTCCATATCTCCGATCAAGGTCGTCACATCCAGCGCGGTTTCTCCGATAATGACGCCGGCTGCCTGACTGACCACATGCTGGGCGACATCAAAGACGGCCATGACGATGTTCCAGGTGTTGGTGACGATCAGCACGGCGGCGAAGGTCTTGATGATCCACTTGAAGAAGATGAAGGTCTCGAAGTCGTGCATGTTGTTGCGGTCAATCAGGAGCTGGATCAGCTCAAGGCACATGACAAAGGTCAGGATGATCCCGGCGATGGGCACCACCACATTTTCAGACAGACTTTTGATCATGCTGAAGATGCTGCCGTTCCATGCCTGGGGCGTCTTGCCCACGGTCGCGGCCACATCGGCCACGCGGGTATTGATGCTGTCAAACAGTCCGGACAGATTACTGACGATGCCGCCGATCAGCAGCTCCTTGAGCCACTCGGTAATCTTGTCCCAAATGAAATTCAAGGACATCCCTCCTTAAAAGCCCCTTCCGCCGAAGCGGAAGAGGGCGAAAGAGTGGTCGAAGCTCCATCAGCCGAAGAGGCCGCTGAGCAGAGGAACGAGGGTGGTGCCGATCAGAGCCACACCGCCGCCGGCCATCAGCTGCTTGATGCCCTGGGACTTCGCGCCGGGATTGTCGTTGCCATACCCCTCCAGCAGGTTAATGACACCCCAGATGCCCAGGCCCGCACCGATGGCTACGACCAGCGTCTGGAGAACCGTTACAGCAGAAGCAAAAAAAGCCATATACTTACCTCCGTATCATAAAAGGCCGCCGTATCCGGCAGCCAGTAGTTGGGTTTCATCTGTCAGCTCCTCCAGCAGCTCTTCCTCATCATCTGGGTTATCGCTCACGTCGATTTCCCAGACCTGGCTTTCCTCCTCCAGCCGAAGCCTCAGCTGGCGGGAAAGGTACTTTTCGATGCGGAAGGCGTTCTTGGGATCGGAGTCTGACAGATATTTGTAGTTGGGATGCGATGTGATGTCGTACTTGTCTGAGAGAAAGGGTCTCACACCCCGTACCTGCAGGATGCACTTCCCGCCGTCCATGACGGCGATCTCGTCCACAGACATCAGGGATTTGCCGAGCTTCTGATAGTTCAGTGAGTGAGAAGTCTCACGGCCCCGGCTTTCGCCGGTATTGAACGTATCAATGGTTTCCTTGCCAAGGAGTTCCTCCATCTCCTTGAGGGTAGTCTTTTCCTTCCCGCCCAGAAACAGCAGCGTGTCGCAGTTGCCGACGATGGTATCCGCGTTATCCTTGTAGATGGCCTTGAGCTGGGACTGCGCCTGCAGGACAATGCAGGCAGAAATCTCACGGCTGCGGATGGTGGCGATCAGCTTTTCAAAGTTGGGGATCTGTCCGATGTTGGCAAACTCGTCGATCAGGCAGCGCACATGCACCGGCAGGCGTCCGCCATGCACGTCATCCGCCATTTCGCAGAGCAGGTTGAACATCTGGGAGTACGCCATGCTGATGAGAAAATTGAAGCTGGCGTCTGTGTCCGACATGATGAGGAACAGGGCAGTGCGCTTTTCCCCGATGGTGTCCAGGTGGAGTTCATCATAGGCCGTGATCTCCCGAAGCTCCTCAATATCGAACACAGCGAGCCTTGCGCCGCAGCTGACCAGAATGCTCTTGGCCGTCTTGCCGGCAGCCATCTTGTATTTGGCATACTGGCGGACAGCAAAGTGTCCCGGCTTCCGTTTGCCCAGCTCCGCAAACTTCAGATCCACCTCGTTCTGGTAATCCTCATCGTCCTCGCGGGCATCCATTTTATTGAGCATGTCGATGAGGGTGGCAAAGTTCTGCTCCTCCGGCGGCAGCTCATAGTGAATATAGCCGATCAGGGCGATATACAACAGCGTTTCTGCCTTCACCCAGAAATCATCACCGCCTTTTCCTTCCCCCTTGGTGTTGGAGATCAGGACAGTGACCAGCTTCAGGATATCCTTTTCTGAGTGGATATAGGCGAAGGGATTGTAGTGCATCGACTTCTGGAAGTTGATCGTATTGAAGGCGCGGACATCGTATCCGGCCGCCGCCAGCATCTTGCCGGTCTCCACGATCAGGGTACCCTTCGGGTCAGTGACCACGATGGACGTGCCCTTGGTTTTGGTGCACTGCATGATGTTAGGCTTGATGAAAAACCTTGTCTTACCCGAGCCGGAGCCGCCGACCACCAGCACGTTTTTATTCCGTGCATTGCGTGGATCCTTAGGACGGCTGCTCATAGTGAGGCTTTCCGTCTTTGTCAGGATCACGTTATTCCAGGGATCCGGATCAATAAACGGCGCAATATCGGAGTGCGTACCCCAGCGGGCGGAGCCGTACTCTTCATTGCGCCGATACTTTTTCGCGTTCCGGCTTTTCCCATAGACCATCATGCGAAGGATGCAGCCGACCAGGAGGCCGAGCAGAAGATCGGATGGGTGGAAGCTGGGCCAGGGAGACTGAAAGGCGGCAGTGAAACCGTCCATCAGGTGGAGGAATTTCTGAGAAGCATCTGCGCCCTCGGCTAAGCGCCAGGCTTCTCCCAGCTTGGTCTCATACAGGCCGATCAGGAAGTAAGGGAGATTCATGATCAGTTGTTTTTTCAGCTTCTCGCTCATCGCTGCATCCCCTTGTCCAGGACACGATCCTTTTTGCGGCCGGGCAGCATATCCTTGGCAGGATCCACAACCGGCTGAATGGGCGGATGCTCCCGTTTATGCTTTTTCACGTAGCTGGCAGCGTAGGCGGACATCGCCTGATCAATCGCGCTTCGGTCGCGGGCCTTGAAAAACAGCATATAGCGCTGCTTTCCCTCCGGGGAGACCCCCTTTTTGATGGCGTAGTCCACGCCGTACTGCTTGGCGATATGATCGAAGGTTCTTGCCTCTTCCTTATCCGCCAGCTCCGTCTTTTCGACCCCCTGATTCTGGGCAATCAGCTCCTTGACCGTCTGTTTGCCCTGGGGCTTGACCTCATGATGCTCCTTGAGCCTCCCCTTGGAATAGCGCAGGAATTTCATGAAGGCCGTAGCCAGGGTGCGGGCCGTCAGCTTACTGGTGTTGATGATCAGGGTGACCGATTTGTTTTCAATATCTTCCTGCATGGGAATCTCCCTTCTGTGTCGGAAATGAAAAGGAGATGCCAGGGAGGCACCTCCAGTCGGTGAAGGAAATACAGACGCTGCATGCAAGCATCTCTCCTCGTTTATTTGGTTTTCGTCAGGCGGCGCTTCTTAAGGATCCCCACCGTGCCGGAGATCACCATAAGGGCAATGCCCGCCCACATGACGCCTGTCACAGCCAGGTGCACGCCGGTCTGGATAGTGGTGTAATTGACGAACTGCCTCAGCTTTTCAGAAACCACATAATATTCATCCAGCTTCAGCTTGATGACCTCGCCGGATACGCTGTAGCCCTCCAGGGTTTCAATCTCCCGGATGAAGTAGGTGCCGGGCTTGAGATCCTTGATCTCTACCATGCCGTCCTTGCCGGATGCATAGGTACCCAGCTCCTTCCCGCTCTCGTCCTCCAGGCGGAATTTCGCGCCCACAAGCGGATTGCCGGAGCTGTCGGTCTTCTGGAACTCATAGTGGTTCGGGATATTCACGCACAGGATGGGCTTGGGCTGCGTCCAGCCGGCGCTGACCTGGAAGCGGATATCCTCCATTCTGGAATAGCCCTCCGGGGCAGCATCCTCTCGGATGATCCAGTCTCCGTAGTCAAAGCTGCGGAAGATGATCACGCCATCCTTGTCGCTGACAGCGGTCTCCGCCTTTTCCATGGTGGCGGCATTGTAGAGGGAAAACGCTACGCCGGGGATGGGCCTTCCGGAGGTATCCGCCTTGATGCACATGATCTTCTTTTCAGGGTCGATCACGGTCGCGGCGGGCTGATCGGTATTGGTGTAGCCCTCATCAATGGTGACGGAAATGACATCCAGGCTTTTCAGATACCCGTCCGGAGCGGACAGCTCACGAATGGTGTATTTCCCATAGTCCGCGCCGACAAACCGGGCCATGCCCTCCGCATCGGATACGGCGGTCATCACCAGCTTTCCGCTCTCGTCATACAGGCCGAACTCCGCGCCCTGCAGCGCCGTGTTGTTCTGATCCACCTTTTCAATCAGGATCTCCGACTGACAGTTTTCCAGCGTCGCAATCGGTTCCGCAGGATTCACAAACGTACCGTCAATGGTGATGGGCACCTTAGTGAAGTTCTTGAGATACCCGGTCAGGGTTTTCGTTTCCTGAATGGTATAGATACCATACGGGATCTTCTCAAAGGTCACCAGGCCCTTCTCATCCGATACAGCCGTTGCCTGCTTTGTTCCGTCCTCCCGGAAGAGGCCGAACTCCACGCCGGATAAAGGCTTATGATACGCATCCACCTTCAGGAGGCTGAAGCGGGTGTAGTCATCCGCCACAGTCGCTTTGCCCTCAATCTGACCCTCGGCATTCACCGCAAATTCCAGCTCGGTCACGCAAAGCTCGTAGCCCTCTGGAGCCAGTACCTCACGGTAGGTGTACTTGCCGGGAACAGCGGGGAAGGGCGGCAGATAGCCGTCATCGCCGGTATAATCCCTGAGCACCGTCTTGTCCTCTGCATTCTTCACCTCGATCAGGGTGTGGGGCAGATAGTCCGTACCGGTCAGATCTGTCTTGGACACGCGCACATCACTGTGAATCAGCTCATTCACAATCGGCGCACCCAGATCGATGACGATCTCCTGGTTTTCTGCGGCATACTCATCGCTGATGCTCAGCAGCATATCCACATCGCTCTTTTTCCAGCCCTCGGGGCCGGAGAGCTCCCGCACACAGTATTTCCCATGGGGAAACTGGCCGCTGAAGCGGATGCTTCCGTTCTTATCGGAGACCGCAGTCGCAAGCAGGGTATCCGCTTCCAGCGTGCCTCCCGCATAAGCAATGGGACTTCCGTTGTACAGGCCGAACACGAACCCTTCGCCGGGAACACGCTTCAGCGTGGTATGGGTCATCCCCTCCCGATCCGTCTCCGTGTTCAGGATCTCCTTTTCCTTCTGAAGACTGATCCTGGCGGGCATGAAGTCATTGACCGCAATCACGCAGACCGACACCTTTTCGGTCACATGATCCCGCGCCTCCAGCAGCACATCGTAGCGGGTACTGTCGAAGATATACCCTTCAGGGGCAGACACCTCCGTCACATAGTAATGGCCCAGCGGCAGCAGATCTGTTTCTGCTTCGCCGTCCTTTGTGGTCAGCGTCGCGGCCACCTCGTCCGCCTTGAACCAGAGGGTACCATCCTTCCCGACAATATCCTCTACCGCGCGCACCTCAAACACCGCGCCGCTCACAGCGCCTTTGCCGTACATAGGCGTATGCACTGTATTGCCGAAGGGATCCTCGTGTTCATTGAATCCGGTCAGCACCGGCCCCTGCTTCTGTACCTGAATCAGTCCCTTGACTGGTCTGTTCGGAACGGTGATTTCCTGAATATCCGCAGATTCTGCCAGGGAGAACACCGGAAGACAGGAGAGCAGCAGAAGCAGCGCAAGCAGAATGAGCGGCATTTTCTTCTTTGTAAAATACATCCGTTATACCTCGTTTCTCAGTTCATGAAGAGAGAAAGGGCAGCAGTTTTCACCGCTGCCCGCAATCTCACTTCACAGTCTCAGGCACTTCCTCCGCTTGAGCGTCTTCCGCCTTCGCTTCGGCAGGAATCCGAACCGTCACGGCATACCCGTCATCCAGGTAATCATCCGGCACACGGGTTTCCACGATCTGGTATTCGCCCCAGGTCAGCAGCGGGGTTTCTGCCGTGCCGTCCTTGCCGGAGGTGATCACCGCGACAATCTCGCCATCGTTTTCGCCATTATGGGAAGGCAGACCAGAAATACGGGTTACGGTGAATACCGCGCCGGGCAGACCCTTGCCGGTTTCGCTGTCCGTTTTCACGATGCGGATCTTGCCCTGAATCGGCATATTGGTGACCGTCCGGGAGACCATCTCATCCATGCCTACCGTGATCTTTTCGCTCCACAGCTGATCCGTATAGCCGATGGGGTTGGCATGCTCCTGCACAAAGTAGTCCGCAGGGAACAGATCCGGGGATTCAGCCATGCCGTCCTCGCCGGTTGTCATCCTGGCGACCAGATCACCGGGCTTGCCGTCAGCGCCGACAGTGAAGATATCGAACTGCACACCGGCAATCACATGCTTGTCCAGCTCGTCCTGCTTGAGAATCCTGATGCGGCCAGGCGCAGACTGATTCTCCACGGTATCGAGCACCTTGGTGGGATTGACATAGGTACCGTCAATGTCGATCTTCCATTCCTTTGCGGATGGATGATAGCCGTAGGGAGCGCTGAGCTCTCGGATGGTATAGCCGCCGTAGGGAATCTTGGTGAAGAGCACAGAGCCGTCCGCGTCAGATGTGGCCTCCTGAATCTGGGTGTTCTTGGCATCGAACAGGCCGAAGACTGCGCCGGGCAGAGGCTCGCCGTTATCCTTGGTCTTTTTCAGCTCCACCCGATTCAGCTCATCCCGGATCTCGGTATCGCCGGTGACCTTGCCATCGGCAGTCACCGTAAAGGTCTTGATGGCTACATTCAGCGCATAGCCGGAGGGCGCATAGGTTTCCTTGAAGGTATAGGTGCCGGGCACAACGGGGATATTAGGGATTTCACCCTTGCTGTTGGTGTATTCGCGGTAAATGGTATTGCCTTCCGCGTCATACACCTCGATGAGCGCACCAGGCAGCTTTTCCGCACCGGTAATATCCGTCTTGGTGAGGGTGACCGGGGTATAGATCAGGTGATTCAGAATGGGATCTTCCATATACACGGTGATCACATTCTCGCTGGCGGCCTTATTGGCGCTGGTCAGCTTTACAGGATATTTTTCTGCGCTCAGCAGCCAGCCCTCGGGCACGGCGATTTCCTTCACATAGTAATCCCCATGCGGGAACATGCCGGAGAAGGTCAGGTTGCCCTTGCTATCTGTGGTGCCGGTGGCCATCAGGGTATTGGCGGGCAGCTTCTGATCGTTGCCGTAGGTGATGACGGCGCTATTGTACAGGCCGAACACAAAGCCCTGGCCGGGAATCACCTCAATGCTCTGATGGATCATCCCCTCCTCGGTTTCAGTCAGCTTGATGTTCTCCTTTTCCTTGCGCAGCGTCACGCGGATGGGCAGATAGGTGTTGGAGGCAGAGACCTTGACCTCAACGACCGCAGTCTTTTTATCCACGGCAGAGAGGGTCACGTCATAGGGCGCACTATCAAACACATAGCCGTCCGGGGCAGAGACCTCCTTCAGGTAGTACTTGCCCAGGGGCAGCACCTTCGACTTGACCGCACCTGTAGCGCTGGTGGTCAGCGTTTCCACCAGCTCGTCCTTCTTGTAAAAGGTGCTGCCTTCCTTGCCGACAATATCCTCGGCGGCATGCAGCTCAAAGACCGCGCCCGCCAGGAAGCCGTTCTGGAAAACAGGCTTCATGATGGTATTGCCGTAGGAGTCCTTTTCATCTGCAAAGCGCACCAGCTGCATACCGCTCTTTTCCAGCAGAACATCACCACGCACAGGGGTGTTGGTCACATTCAGGGTGACGGTCGCAGGCTCATCGGCCGCATACGCATAGGGAAGCTGAATACAGGTCAGCAGCATCATCACTGCCAGCATCAGGTGAAAAAAGCGTTTCATATTGAACATATTTCCTATCCTCCATTTACTTGATCCAGACAGTGGTGGTATACCCGGCGTCCAGATAATCCTCCGGCACCCCCGTCTCGGCGACCTGGTACTCACCCCAGGGCAGAAGGCCGGTTTCAGCGATGCCCTGGGCGTTGGTGGTGATGGTGGCGACAACCTTTCCGACATCGGAAGCATTATCCGATTCGGGGCCGGAGAGCCGGGTGATCGTAAACACGGCACCAGGCAGCGGCTTTTCCGTCATGCTATCCGTTTTGACAATCCGGATGCGGCCCGAAATCCGGGCATTGGTGAAGGTCGCCTTGGAAGTCACACCGGCAACCACAGCAATACTCTGGGAGGCAGACGCGAGCTTATAGCCCTGCGAAGCCGTCTTTTCCCGCACGGTATAAGTGCCGGGCTGAAGGCTGGCAAAGGTGGCCACGCCGCTGGCATTGGTCGTCGCAGTAGCAATGACGCTGCCCGCGCTGTTCAGGAGCTCGAACACAGTGCCCTTAAGCAGAATGCCGTCGTCAGATTGCTTGGTGACCGCAATCTCTCCTAGGCTCAGCTCAAAGGTGATGCTTCCATTCTTCAGCGGGGTGGGCGCGCCATACAGCGGCACCAACACCTTCTGGATGGATACGGAGGGCACACCGACGAGGAAATTGGCTTCCTCATCACTGGAGGAAAGAGACTGCATGGAAACAGAGAACTTGCTTTGGGTGGATGTGATCCGGATGGTGTCGCCGCTCTTGACGTAGTAGTAGCTGCTGTCCGATCCGCCGGTGTTGCCGGTAATCGTACCGGCAGACTTGGGAATGCGGATCAGATCGGCATCCGTGGTCAGCTTGACCGTGCCGATATAGCTGCTGCCGGAAACACTCAGGCTCTGGTTGGAGGCGGTGATGTTGCCGGTGATGCTGGCGCGGGCAATACCGTTGGAGGCCAGCCAGCGGGCGTATTCCAGATACACCGCAGGCGCGCCGCCGGAAAAGGAATAGAAGTTATCCATATCCCAGTAGCTGCGCACATACTGCGCACCCTCCAGCCGCTTGATGACTTCACGCATAGCGAACTGACCCGCGACACGGCTCCATACCTCATTATTGGAATCGCTGCGGTTGAGGGCCATGAAGGGATAGGTATGACGCAGCACCCAACCCAGGGCATGCATGGTGCTGGCCTTATACCGGACGCCACTGGTGCCGCCATAGCTGGAATTGGTCGCGAAGGTATCCATGTCTACCAGCACATAGGGGCCTTTGGCACTCTGGTTTTTTCCGGAGCCCTCACCGGGGCCGGAGAGATTGTGCTCCAGGCAAAATACGGTGAAGCCCTCCAGGTAGTGCGGGGTAGCATAGATGTTGCCGTGCGCGGCGGACTTGGCTACCTGCGGATAATCGCTGTCTTTGCCGGAGCTGCCGTACAGACCCGACTGCCAGGCATAGAAGCCGCCGACCGCGCCATTGATGTTCTTGAGCGTAAAACCATTCATGGGCGAGGCCTTGAGCATCTTCTTTCCGCTGCTGCGGTTCATGCGCAAGAACTCCACCGTATAGGCAAAGTCCGTCACCGTGCAGGAATCCTCGGCCGCATCTCCGGTTTCATCCGGCAGAATCCAGGCGGTCGCATAATCTGTCCACTTCATCGTGCCGTCCTTGAAATCATCTCCGTAGAGGAAGCGCACCTGATACCAGACGCTGCCATTCTCATCGAAATCGACGGACAGAATCTGAACGGTGGCATCCTTCACGAAGTTGCCCAGGTACTCGCCGCTGTAATAGGTGCCAGCCGCCTGAGCATCCATGGCGGCAAACACGCGGGTATTCGTGGTGACACTGACATAGGAACCGGCATTGGCATAGGCCGGCTCTTCGGGACTTTCCGAAGTCTCTTCCTGCATTGCCTCTGCTTCGGTTTCTCCCAGAAGTGTTTCCGGCGTTTCGATGACTTCTTCCGGATCGACAGCCGGTTCCGTATCGGTCACAGACCCTTCCTGAACAGATGCCAGCGAAGACTCATCTGCCATCTGCTCCTCGGAAGGTTCATCCGTGGGTTCCAGGACAGAAGCTGCATCGTCTGTAGGCTCAACCACGGGCTGAGGCTCTGTTTCAGTGAAAGGATACGCACCATTCACCAGGAACAGGCGCATCTCCCCGATTGCTGTCATGCCCTGACCCGCAGGAAGGAAATTGATCTCACCGATATCCGCATCCAGGAGATACTTCTCATCCAGATCCTTTGCGGAAACATAGCCATTGACCACATTCCCGTCTGCGTCCAGGAACCAGACCCTGACCGTACCCTGCTGTGTGAACTGTGTTGCCAGGAGCAGGAAAACATCCTTGGTCGTGGAGAAGATGCGGGTATCTGCCTTCAGCGCAGGGCTGCTGAACACATCCGTCTGCCGTACCGTCGCAGCGTAGATATGACCGTAGGTATCAATCGCAGCCTGTAAGGGATGACGATTGTCCTGCACCGGCTCTACGGGTTCCTGCTCAGCTTCAGACGGGACTTCTGCGGCCGGTTCTGCTTCCGGATTCTCTTGAGCCGGTGTCTGCTCAGAAGCCGGCTGTTCATCCGGAGCCTCCGCATTCTGCGTTTCCTCGGCCTGCGAATCCGTTTCTCCCTGGGGCATCTGCGCTTCCTGTGTTATTTCAGGTGCGGATGCTTCTTCGGAAGGTGTCTGGTCGGTCACTTCCTCCGGATCGGAAGCGGCTTCTCCTGCACCTTCGTCTGAGGGAACAGAACGATCCGCTTCCATACCCGGAGCAGTCGCCGTTTCCGGCATCGCTTCAGCATCATCCGGAATCACTTCAACGCGAATGTCCTCTCCCGGAATCACTGCATCTTCCGCCATCGCGCTCATGGGCATACAGGTCAGCACCATGAGCAGCGACAGGATAAGCGCAGTGAAACGCTTGAATCTCGCTTGCATTTACAAACCTCCTTATTCTTGCACAGCCATGACAATGAACCGCCCGCTGGCTCCGCCATAGCTGCGATCACAGGTGATCAGGGTCAGAATGTTGTCCTCAGCCTTCACCTGAACACCAGTATCAACGAGGGATTTCTTGACAGCGCGATTGACGAAACGCTGGAAGCTTTCCTCACTGGAGAAGGAAGCCGTTGCCGCGTCCCAATCGCTGACCTTCATATTGAGTACCGCAAAAATGCGGTACATGCGTTCTCCATACAGGCTGCTTACACGGATCTGGCTGTGCGCAGCGCAGTAGGCAGCATCCTTGTAGTCCACCAGGGTGCTGAACATCGCGTCGCTATGGCTGATATGATGGCCGTAGATTGCGATGTTCCTGCTGGGTGTCTGGTAATCCGAGCTTTTCAGGGAAAACAGGCATCCCAGCTTACTTGCCTTTCCGGTGAACAGGTGATGGAGGTAATAATCCGAGTTGTCCGAGCGGACAACGGGGTAATTGATCTTCGTGCCCGGAATGGACAGCCAGGCAACAAAGTCCTTGTTCTGCGCAAGACACGCGTTCAGATCAATGCCCGCCTGTGTCGGCGAAGCTGTCGGCGCAGAGGGCTTTCCCGTAGGCGCGGAAGTAACCGCAGCAGTTGGCTGTATCGGGATCTCATCTGTCGGCAGCTCGGATACTTCCGGTTCCGCAAGATCGTCTGTGATAGCCGGCTCATCTGACACTTCGGGGGAGACAGACAGCGCATCTGCTGCCGATGCTGTCTCCATGCTTTCGTTTTCCTGTACGTCTGTCCCAGCCAAATCCGGTAATGCGCTCGGCGTTTCCTCCTGCCTCTGCTCTGCTGGGTTTTCCGTCCTTTGGGGAATCGGCAGGATCGGCTCAGGGCTGATCTCCGGCGGCATATATTCCATGGCCAGATCCTCATACGCTTCTTCATCCGCCTGATAGGAGGAAACCTGTGTTACCACAGGATAGAGGAAGAGGAGCAAGCCAAGCAGGAAAAGCAGCGCAGCCAGCTCGATATCCTGCCTTTTCGATTGCTTTTGCACTTCATCACTCCATTCAAAAAGCGCACATCACAATCGACGTGCGCCTATCTCTCCTGAGACTGCTGGCGTTTCTTGAGCCAGGTGTCCAGAAGTCTGATGATGATATTCTCCATTTGTTTGGCCGTGTAAGACTTGGGAAAATACTTTTTCAGGGTATCATGGCTCAGTGTAACGGAATTGTAGAGCGGCTTCTTTTCCTCAGAAATGATCTTATGAACCGTTTCCTCGGTCAGCGTGCCCTCCTTGCTTTCCTGCTTGATTCGCTGGGCCTGAGACAGGGATGGTGTCTGCTGCGTTTCATCCAGCGCATGCTCCACCCATTCCTGCTCCTCCGGCTTCAGGAAGGAAAGCTCCACTGCCGGGGTGAACCCCAGCTCGCCTTTATCTACCTTATCCCGGAGCGCTTCGGACAGATCATTCAGACGGATGAAGCGTTGAACCTGCCGAGGACTTTCACCGGCATCTTCGGCTACAACCTCGCGTGCTTTCTTGGTTTCCAACTTGTGGCCAATTTGGCCACAAGTTAAATCGCGTCGTTCACCCCGATGCTTTATGGCATCCAGCTTCATCTGATACGCCTTGGCGCGTTCGCTGGGCAGGATGTTTTCGCGCTGCAAATTGCTGTCCACCATGATGATCGTAGCCTCATCATCATCCAGCTCCCGGACAATCGCGGGAATCTCTTCGACCTCAGCCAGCTCACAGGCCCTTTTCCGCCTGTGCCCGGACACGATCTCATAGCTTCCATCCTCCATGGGACGCACGATGATGGGCACCAGCACCCCATATTCCCGGATGCTTTCCACGGTTTCCTTCATACGGTCATCATCCACAACTCGGAAGGGGTGATCCTTGAAGGGAACAAGATCGGAAAGAGAAAGCTGCTCGATATGCTGCTTGCCGCCCTGACGGGTTTCCTCCGTGGAGAAGATACTATCGAATGAAGCCAGATCGATGTTTTTGCCGCTGCTCTTCAATCTGTAGCACCTCCTTTGTCAGCGCGTGATATGCCTGAGCCACCTTACCCCCAGGATCGTGCGCAAAGATGCTGGTGCCCTCAGCGCTGATTTCCGCCGCCCTGACTGACCGGGGAATTTCCGTGTCGAAGATCTTGATCTTCCCGCCGTAGGTTTCCCGAAGAAGCGCCGCAATCTCTCTGCTGTTGTTGGTTCTGCTGTCAACCATTGTCAGCAGCACGCCATCGATTTTCAGCCTGTGATTGATGTTCTGCTTTACTCGGGCAACTGTTCCCAGCAGCTGTTCTACACCTTTAATGGACAGGTACTGCGCCTGCACCGGGATGATGATCCGATCTGCTGCCGCCAGGGCATTGATCGTCAACATGCCCAGGGAAGGACTGCAATCCAGCAGGATATGGTCGTAACCCTTGCTATATTGCGCCAGTACCCGCTTGAGCGTGGTTTCCCGGCTCATGGCGTTCACCAGAGATACTTCCATGCCGGCCAGCGATATGTTCGCAGGCAGAAGATCCACGCCTTCCTCATGATGCAGAATGCCTCCGGGGTCAATCGGCCTGTCTGTCAGCACCGCCGTCATCTGATCCGCCAGCGTGTTGGACAGCGCATCCGGCTGCGGGTGTCCCAGACTGATGGTCAGGGAACCCTGAGGGTCACAGTCCACCAGCAGAACGCTTTTCCCTTCATGCGCCAGATCGGCACCCAGGTTGACGCAGGTGGTGGTTTTGCCGGTACCGCCCTTCTGATTGACGATACCGATGATGCTTGCTCCGCCCATGATCAAACCTCCTTTCGTTGGGTCTTGTATATGGAGAATCCATCGCCGCGAAGGCAAAAGAAAAGCACCAGGCTGCTTTGCCTGATGCTCTCTCGTCCTTCTTTGACAGGATACAGTATAGCAGGTATTGATCTCGGCGTCTCGCGACTTTTGGCGACATCCGGCGACAACCTTTCAGGGGGTAATCCGTGGCGGCGGCCACGGTTTGTCTCCATGTTCAATCAGATCATTCAGCATGAGCTGAAACGCATCCAGCGCCTCATTCAGGCGGCGCTCAATCGAGCGCATGGACAGGAACATGATATTCCCCAGCTCCTTCGTGGATTTCCCTTCGATAAAGCGTCCGGAGAGCACATCTGCGTATTCCGGCTTCATCTGATCAAGTATCGTCATGATTTCCTTCCGTCGTTTCATCAGCATATTTTTCAGCTGCGAAATCTCTTCCTCCAGATCCAGCACCATCGCCATTGCATCCTGCATGGCGCTGACATTCTTGGTGTGCGAAACCTGTTCCTTATCCATGGGCGCAGTGATATTGCTCATGGTATCC
This sequence comes from Clostridia bacterium, assembly GCA_017464305.1. Lineage (GTDB taxonomy): Bacteria > Bacillota > Clostridia > Christensenellales > Aristaeellaceae > Aristaeella. The sequence continues at coordinate 161,531 of JAFUDS010000001.1, forward strand.
CGCAGGTGCTGCGCCTGACGAGCTTTGAGCTGAATCCTGATCTCCATCGCACGGATGGAATCCAGATAATCAAACGCTTTCATCATTTCCAAACACCTCCATGTCAAGCATCTCCAGAATATCTGCACCGTTGTCCAGACCGCTGAGGGAACGATACCAGTCACCGAGGAAGAATCGGCTGATGGATGTCATCTCCTGCCGGATATGCTTCTGCTCGATGCCGCTTCCGCTGTCAGCATTTTTCCTTGCCAAATCCCTGTAATCATTTGCAGCCTGCTTAATCACGGCAATGGCAAGCTCCTGATAGGGATCGCGAGCCCGATGATTGGCTGCCTCCGCGTGAATCAGCTTCATTCATGTCCTCCCATGCCAATCGTTTTTGTCGCCGCAGGCTTTGGCCAGGCCTGCTTCCAGGTCAGTGTGTTGTAATAGGCTTCGCGCTGCTGATTGCGTTTCTCACGATTTTGCTTTTCCTGCTCCTTTGTCAGGGGCGATGCGGCAGCAGGCACGGCAGCGGGTTTCTTTCGCGTCTGAGCAGCCAGTCTTCTCTGCTTCCGTCTTTCATAAGCTATATGGGAGAACGCGCTGCCCGCCGTGGGATCGGCATAGCCTTCACTATTCCTGAACAAACTCAGCCACCTCCTTGGTTTTTTCCTTCGCTTTGAATTCCAGATATTCATAGATTGCTATCAGAAGGCCCCGCATCAGCGGATAGTCCTTCCATTTCACATCCAGCATACCCATAGCCTGAGCCGCATCCGTCCACCATGCCACGGCTTGCTCTTCCTGGTTCGCCGGCGGGAGACAGTGCTCCGAAAAGTACTGATAAGCTTCCTTGAAAATCTGCCATTCCTCCTGGGTTACGTTGCCGTGCATGTGCTCATCTCCATTCTTCCGGCAATTCTGCGTTATCTACCTCTGTAAAGCCTGGTATCACCATCTGCTCGATTCTTTCTGTCCACGCATGCTGGGGCGGAAGGCCCTTCACATCCGACAGAGTGCGGCTTCGCCGGTCGAAATACAGCTTGATGATTTCATCGACAATGCCCAGATCACGGTTCTTCATAATCTCAATGACCGTGGTGACATCCGGCTCAATCACCAGCTTGGGATAGACCGTCTTGTAACGCATCATGAAGTCCGCATTGACCCTGTGAACCATCATCACGTTATCCGCCGCGTTGGTGATGTCTGCCGTGCCGCTGATGTCGCCCTTCCGGGGAAAGGCTTCCGTCTTTCGCGGATGGCAGATAAAGTGCACATGGACGTTCAGCTCCTTGGCCATGGCGGAAAAGCGCTTGACGATCCGGGTCTGCATGTCGTACTTGTCCATGGAGCCGGTGGGAATATCCAGCGCCATGAGGTTGTCGATGATGACGACAGATGCGCCATTCTTCTTCACCCAGTCATAGACCGTGTTTGTCACAACCTCCCAGTCCGTGCCAAAGTCGTTATCGTAAATCGAGAGCTTGCCGCCCAGCATGGCATCCAGCTTCTCCTCAATGCCGGGCTTCAGGCAGTAATGGTTGGGATTCAGCTGATCCTGCATCACAAAGTCAGGGCCGGCTGCCTGAAGCAGCACCCATTCCCGGACGCGGGAAGCGGTCATTTCCCCGGAGAACATGGCCACCTTATAGCCCTCTGTCACAGCGGCCAGTCCGATCTGGCTCACCAGGGTGGATTTCCCCGAAGCATTGCCGCCGCTCCACACGGTCATCTCGCCCTTGTTGAAGCCGCCGATCTTGGCATCCAATGCCTGAAAGCGGGAGCGGATCACAACGATCTTGCTGCGGTCGTAGTTGGGGATCTCGGCAAAATCCAGCATTCTCGGTTGACCTGGCTTGACTGCGGGGAAAGCAGCCGCTGCACCATCTGTCAGGGGGCGCCCCGGTGCTTTGAAGCTGACAGCCTGATGCACGCTGTAGGGGCTGTTGGCATAGGCGGAAGGATCCACCTTTTCCCGGAACTCATGCCAGTGGTATCCGGCACAGCTGTTGTGAAAGCAGTGAAAGCCGAAGCTGCCATTACTGTAGGCAAAGACCGCCGCATCTCCATGCTTGTGGGAGCCATCGAACGGGCATTCCGCCAGCTGATACTTCATACCTGTGCTGATGGGGATCTTCTTGATAACCTCAATGTGATGATCTGAAAGAAACTGATCCAGATCGAAGACAGATGTGGGGGAACCGGAGAAAGCTGCGCCGCGCTGACGGGGATTCTCCTGAGGGGAAACCGCCTTCTGACGCTCGAAGGCAATATTCCGGATCAGATCCATCGGTGTGGCTTCGACCTTTTCCGGCTTGCGGATGATGCCGCTTCTGCGGTGCGGCCGCTCCGGTGTGCTTGCGCCCTTGGTGGCAATGGTGCCGTAAAGCTTGGTAATCCGTGCCGGGTTAAAGACTGCGGTGTCGATCTTGACCTGCTCTGTGCTGAACCACATATCGAGGACAGACAGGAAATCTGCCAGTACCTGCTTTTCCTTTGGGCTTGCGTGAATGTGAAAGAGCAGGTGATAGCCATTGCCGCTGTCTGCAACGATGGGTTCGCTGAAGCCCATGGCCATCAGCTTCTTCATCGTCATGCCCGCCACCCGGCGGGCAGCTTCCTTCTCTTCGCGGGAAGCGCTGACACCGCTGGGTCTGACAGGATCCGCATCAATCAGCAGCCACTGGTAGCCGGCGATATCGCCGTCCGTGGTCGTCTCCCGGGGACGCTCCAGCAGCCGCTCATGCTGATCCCGCGCATAGCAAGCGCTCTTCACGCGGTTCATGGTCTGGTAGAAGGTGCGGTTCGGATACCGGGAAAGCTCCTTGACGATGGCCGGACTGTCTGCTCTGAAATACCCGCTGATCACCGGCTTGGGATCAATGCTCCGGATCTCGATAATCTCATCCGGCTCATGCAGCAGGCCAAGTCCGCTCACCATGACGTCCATTCTTCATCCTCCTCGGTCATCTCGGGCTGCTGTACATAGCTGCGCCAGGTCTCCTTTTCCAGCCATTTCACAATGCCGGGAATAAAGCGCCCGTTTTCCTCCTGCCAGCCGTAAGACTGTTTTTCCGCCTCCAGTGCGGACAAAATGGCATTGATCGTCGCGCCTTCATCCAGGGCTTTGGCTACCAGCCGCGCTGCCTCTCTTCTCAGGTTCCTCCGGCTCGCCGGGTAAGCAATCCACACATCGGTAAAGCCCTGGGGTTCCGATGGTGGTAAAGAAGCTGTACTGTTCTTCTTTATAGGGTTAGTCTCCATGGTGGAGCCACTATCGCTCTTTCTGGCTTCACCGTGAGGCCAGTTTGTCTTCATCGTGGAACCAGCTTTCTGGCCGCTGGCTTCATCATGAGGCCAGGCCGTTTTGGTTTCCGGCTCCGTTTCTGGCACCAGCATGGAGCCAGCTGCAACCCATCTGGCTTCGTTTCTGGCCTCATCATAGAGCCAGGCCAAATCGTCATCGATGGCATCCGGCCAGTGAACGATATGCACCAGGGTTCCCGTACGGGGGACGCTGCGGACAGTTACCAGTCCGGCAGCGACAAGCGCCTGCAGCTTTCGATCCAGCTTATTCCGCGACCAGATCAGTGCCTCTGCGGCATGACGTCTGGAAAGCGGCATATCCCCTGGCTGCAAGGAAAGCCCGCGCCATTTGAAATCGTTATGGCTCGCGCAGGAAAAGCAATAGAGGTACAGCTTGACTGCGCCGTCGTCCTGCCAGACTTGCGCAGCTGCTGCCTGCGAGATCAGTTCGGCTAACTGCTTCATGCCGTAAAACACGATCCTTTCTTCTCCCGCAGGTGCGCAGGTGACAGCACCCAGGCGCACCCGCAGGGTATGTATTTATCTTTCCTGGCCTTAACGTCGGATGGTCAGGTGTACATGCACCTGGAGCCAGAGATCTGCTTCAAGCGGAAGGTCGCCATCGCCGCATTCTTCTGCATCTGGGCCTTCATCTGAAGGCGGGCACATGCTGCCGAACCCTTCGCATTCATCGTCTGCTGCTTCATCCGAATCTGATTCCTCTTCATAGCGGTCATATTGCCAATCCTCCATTTCGTTCATCGTGCAGGTCTGGAAGGGAAACGCTGTGCCCCTGGTAGAGAGACGGTTGAGTTCCCATCCCACGGGAATGCTGCTCTCTGCCTCGGATACCAGATGGCGGCAGAGCGGGCACACATAGCCGTCTGATGCCAGCACATCGTGGTTCGTCAGCGCCTCCATGGGCGTGATGCGGACTTTTTCACCGCAGAGCCTGCATACTTGGGTCTGCACAACCGGCGGATACCCTTGCACCCGGTGTACCGGCGGATAGAAGGTGTTGGTGATGTACATGCGCTACCTCTCTTTCTGGCGGGTTTTCATCCCGTCACCTTTCAATGTAAAAATCAGGGCAAAGTGGAAACACTTTTAGAAAAAAAGTTTGGAGGACGCTTTGAAGTAGCTGATCAGGTAAGCCATCCTGCGGTTGATTATGGTGTGAGACACCCCCAGGATCTCGGCAATCTCACGATTGGAGAGGTTGTCTTCAAAGCGCATGCGGAGCATCCTGCCGCCATACTGAACCCGCTGCTCTGCCGCCGCATAAACGCGCTCCATCGTGATCGCGGAAAGGACTTCCGCTTCCACATTGCATTCAGCGGCCATGGACAGAATGCGTTCCGCGTTGAACTCATCCTCCGTCCAGAAGCGTCCATTGGTGCGATAGCGGCAGTTCTGGCAGTCGCCCTGGCATGCGCTGAAGCTCTTCTGAGCACAGCGGTATTCGCTTCGCGCACTGTAGCGAATGTGATTGTTCTCTTTGCGGATCATTTGATACACCTCGTGTGATACCGTGATTCTTTCGCCATTGATCATCAGGTAATTGGAGCTGCTATCCTTGTTGCTTTTCTGGTTGTTGCTTTCCATGAAGAAAGCCCTCCTTTCGGTCGTTGCCGAATGGAGGGCTCCCAGGAAATAAGCTGCCAGCACAAAGCTACACAGCCGAAGGAAAGTTATCTCCATTCGGCTGCAGCTGCACTTCCAATGCTGGCTGCATTCGTATTCAGTTCAGGTCTGCTTTGTGTGGAAGCGGTACTGATCAGGCACCATCGCGCTGCATTCCTGCGGCCGGATTTTCCGTCCGTGGTGACAGCTTAACACACGGTCTCCAAAAACGTTTTCAGTTTTTGAAAACCTCGCAAAGCGTTGTAGCACAAGGCTTTCCGGGCATTTTCCAGGCTTTCCGGAATGGACGAAAGGACGGTTTTACTGAGCTTTCCGGACCAAAAGTTTTCACGAAATGAAATTATTTTTTTGAGATTCTGAATAATGTCTACAGCTGGCGGGCAATGCGGGCCAAAACGAAAAAAAGCCCTATGCAGCAAGTCTCGTGACTTCTGCATAGGGCTGTGCCTTACAAGGTGTCAGCGCACCGAGCTGCCCGACTGCCATCTGGCACAGGGGACAGGGACTGATTCCACACCTCAGCTTAATCGATTAAGTTCTCATATCGTGCCACAGCAAGATCATATCCCATCCTCCCAGGTACGATTGTTAACATCCTGGGCATGGGTGTCAAGCGGCTTGCTGCGCACGGCACGGCATCCCCATCATCTCGAATCCTCTCTGCCGGATTGTTCCGGCGCAGGCATTGGGTGATCCGCTCGAAAGCGAACCTTATAGTGATTCACCTCAGGATCCCCGCGCGGAAACCCAGTCAAACCATGCTTTCATAGTTTGAGACCTGAAGTCAGCCAGGCTTCTGTTATTCATCAAAGAGCAGTCTATGGCTCTCAACAACTGTTTCGATGTCCTCCATGAAAAGGCAGTCGATAATGCACTGGTACCGATAGTATCGCACCATCACCGCACGGGTGAACCTGGTCATCTCCAGGAACATGGATGACAAAAGCGGCGGAAGCTGCAGGCCAATGATAATTCGGGTGACATCCTGAATGCTGTAATCATAATCATCCTCGCGGCACATACGGCTGATCTTGGCTTCGCTTATTCCCGAGGCAGCAGCAAGACCGCGCTGTGTCTTCACACGATCCTTGATCAGCTTCGACAATGCTTTGGCTGGACGGCGCGGGAGCGAATCCAGATATTCCAGATTTTTTTCTTCCAGCTCGTCCTTGGGCATACCGGCGATATCGAGAGAATGTACCATGAGATAGCATTCATTGTACTCGTCATCATAGTGGAGCTCTCCCACCCGATAATGGTCTGAGGAGATATGGTAGATACGCTTGAACTTCATGCAGCACTGATCCACGTGACCCAGCGCCCATTTGGTCATCAGGTACCCTCTTTTCGTTGAGCCGACATATTGTGACTGATTCAGGCAAACATGCCCATCCGCATAGACAAAAACATGGGAGTTAATCACTTCACGGAAATGAGCGTCTTTCTCATACATCTCCGTAAATTGCGACCGACTGATGACGAAGGTTTCTCCTGGGGAAAGGCTTTCTGTATCAAAGGCAAAGCTTGCAATATAGTGGCCGTCTACATAGTTGAGCGCTCCCTTTGCCCCAATGTTGCCCATCGTGATCATCCGGGTCTTGATAATCGTGCGTGGCTTTTGCTTGTCTGAAGCGATCTTGCAGATAATCCCGGCCAGCTTCTGCCCAAGGTTATCCGCATTATTGGCAACCTCCCTCCAGTATTTCCTGACCATGGGTTCAAAAACAGGTCTCGGAAACATCGCTGCAATGCCAACAAAGCTGGCCTGACGCTCTACCCAGCAAATATCCTTTTCAGCTGGCTTGGATGCCTCATCCGCCTCCTGATAATCCAGCATCTGCAGGTCTGACGCATGCAGATTTTGCAATTCAAAGAACATGGAGTGCCATTCATAATGTCCGCACTCATGATAGATATCACGGTCGATATCTACATGCTGCAGATGGTTCTCGTTGATCAGGATCGTCTTTTCAGGGATAACTATCTCCTTGAACTCTTCATCATCGGTGCCTGTCCCAGCTGCGCCGGAGGCGACAACCCTGGCGTGTCCTTCTTTCAGATAGAGAACAGCGCCGGTGTAATGATTTCTGTACAGGGATGCTGATTGGATCTTCAGCCCCATGGCCTTTGCCAGCTGATTGGCACCATATTCCCTGTCCTCCTTGACTGCGTTCTCGCCCAGGTATTTCTGGAGCATCTCCTGCACCAGAACCTCCATTTCATCGTAGGTGAGCACGGGAACGAGATATTTGGTCAGCTTGGGCAGGTTGCGCTCAGGCAGAGCATACGTAGTGAAGTCTTTGATGCCCGGATGCAGCGTAATGCCGCCATTGAGCGTAATCTCTGCGGTAAAGTTGATAATGCGGATGATAAACCGCGGAATACTCCCGTCCTTGGGCAGTCCGAATTTCACCCGCATTTTACAGTCGGCAATCAGGTTCGTTCGGTCAACACGCCAGGGCTCGGCACGCACCAGCTCCGTGCTGTTCGGGTCGATGACGATTTCCGAGTCTTTGCAATCCACATCCAAGCCTTCCACAAGGTTCATGGACATGGCTGCCTTGATTTCTTCCAGCAGATCATCCATATAATGATTTGCGAGGTATTCCTTCAGGCTCTGCAGAACAGGAGCCATTTCAACGGACTTACTTTTGTTGGACATTGGCTGCTTCTCCTCAATGATACATTACGCCGGGCATTTTGACACTCTCACATTTGTCGGTGGCAAGATCGGTTCTTCGCCCGCAGTGGCATGCTTTGAAGATCACGTCCTTGCCGAAACGATTGCGAAGATCGTCAATTGCTCGATCCAGCCGATTCCGCTTGTCGAATGACAGATAATCGCCGAACATATCCAGCTGTTCAGGCGTTTTCTCGTCCTGAAGCTTTGAGGCTGTAATCGTCAGCGCCCTGACAGGCTTTTCCCAGCGGTAGTAAAGCAGAAAAAGCTCATACGCCGCCTGGGCAATGATGGCTGCGCTCTGTGTGGGATAGTGGATTTGGGCGACATATTCGTGGTACATAAAGCTGTTGTCCTTCACATACAGATGCACCGCTTTTGTCTTGCACTCATTGGCGATCATCCTGTGGCTGACATCCTGCGCCAGCTCATCCAGTGCCAGCCATACCGAATAGTTGTCCTCCAGATCTCTGGTGCATGTCGCACCGTGCCCGATGGACTTCGGAGCCGGACTGTAATCTGCCGGCGCAACAGCCGAGCAGTCCGTGCCGTTGGCAAAGGCCTGCACCATGAGGCCATTCTTTCCGAATTTTCGGGCTATGAGATCGGATGGGGCAGTCGCCAGCTGGCCAATGGTGGTTATGGAAATCTGATTCAGCTTTTGCGTTGTTCTCGGGCCTACATAGAGCAGATCCGATACCGGCAGATCCCAGCACTTCTCCTTGAAGTCTGACCTCCGTAGAACGGTAAGCGCATCCGGCTTCTTCATGTCACTTCCCAGCTTGGCCAGCGCCTTGCTGAAGGACGCCCCTATGGAAACAGTCAGTCCGGTTTCATCCTTGACCGTCTGGCGGATCTCCTCGGCGACGCTGACGGCATCCTCCTCATCATAAGGAAGACTGATCCAGCACTCATCCATGCCGAAGGGCTCCACATTGTCGCTGTAGCGCCTATAGATGCGCTGAAGCAGCTTCGAGTATTTCAGGTACAGATCATAGTGGGGCTTGACCTTCACCAGACCGGGGCATGTCTGCGTAGCCTGCCAGTTTGCCATGCCGGTTTTCACGCCCATCCGCTTTGCGGGATAGTTTGCGGTCAGTACGATCCCGTGTCGCTGTTCCGGATCGCCGCATACCGCGATTCGCTGGTTACGCAGCTCCGGATTCTCAACCATCTCTACTGATGCATAGAAGCAGTTAGCATCGGAATGGAGAATCATCATGCGTATCACTTCCTTCCGGTGTCCACATCGACATTGCAAATTATAGACACAGTTATTGACTATTTTCAATACATCAAAAGTCTATTGGTGATTTTTCGCGCCACGTCTAAAACTTTGCTTGACAAACGAAATCACCGCCGATATGATGGTCATAGTTATTGACTTTGGAGGTTGAGATCATGCCGCGCCGTAAATTTGAAGCCACGCAGGATGGCAAAGAGAAAAACGTCCATCCGGAACCCCTGGGAACCGGTGTATGTGACAACAAGCTGTTTTATGCAGAACGGATAAAGACGCTGCGAACAGCAGCCGGCGTGACGCAAGCTGAGCTTGCCAGCAGGCTCGGTCTGACCAGAACTGCCGTGGTGAATTGGGAACAAGGAAGGTCGCGCCCGGATATCAGTAACATTCCCGTGCTCTGCCAGGCTCTAAATATCCCGATCTCGCACCTCTTCTTTTCTACCGGCAGCGATACAGGGCTGGACAGCACGGAAACCCATCTGATCCAGTCCTACCGCAACATGAACGACAAGCATCAGCGATTCATCGTCAAGATGGCAGATGAGCTGGAGGAAATGGATGCTCCTGTGAAGATGCCTGCTCCCCGGTTTCGTCTGCTTTCCTTGCCCTACGCCGAGGATGCGGTTGCAGCTGGTGTTGGAACAGACAGCTTTGAAGCCAGCTGCTCGCAGTGCTATGTACACGATACCCCCAAAATGCGCGAAGCGGACATCCTGTTTCATGTCAACGGCGACAGCATGGAGCCGACCTATCCCGATGGCTGCACCGTCATGGTTCGGAAAAGCAGCGAGGTGAACACAGGCGATATCGGCATTTTCTCTGTGGATGGGACATTGTTCATCAAGGAATACCAGCCGGATGGCCTGCACTCCATCAACCCCGCCTATCCTCCGCTGCTTTCAAAGAAGTTCGGAGAAATCCGCGCTATTGGACGTGTCATAGGCATGATGGAGGATGACGATTTCGCCAGCGAGACAGAAATCAAGTATTTCCAGTCACAGAAGTGAGGGATCAGGATGAAATACAAGAAACAGTACATCGATGTGGAGGTAGCCATCAACGCTTCCGGGCAGATGCTCCCGCGCATCCTTTATTGGACAGATGGCCGCAAATATACGATCTCCAAGGTGAAGTCCATTGTTCCATCCCCAGCGCTGAAGGCTGGCGGTCAGGGAGATCGTTACACCGTGATGCTTGAGAATCAGGAACGGTATATGTTCTTTGAACGTCCGACAGATTCGGACGATGCATCCATGGTGGGCAGATGGTTTGTTGAAGCGCCGGTGCTGCAGAACGGATGATATCGGCATACAAAAAAACGCAGCACGGCTGCAGGACATGTTTTCGGGAGGGGTGAGAACAGCATGGCAAGTGAACGCGGAAAGAGGAAGGATCGGCTTCTCTTTATTCTCCAGTATCTGATCAATAATACGGATGATGAGCATCGGGTTTCTCAGCAGGAGCTGGCCGACCTGTGTGCCCAATCCGGTCACGGATGCGATCGGCATCTGATCAACAATGACATCAGCGTGCTCTGTTCCCATGGCTTCGATGTAATATCCAGCATGGAAGGCCGAAAGAAGTACTACAACTATGGCTGCCGGGCGTTTGACATTGCCGAGCTGCGGACACTGATCGATGCCGTGGAATCTTCCGTGTTTATCAGTCAGAAGAAAACAGAATGCCTGATCAAGAAGATTTCCGGTCTGTCCAGCTGTCATGACGCGGAAAAGCTCCAGGCCTCCGTCTATACCGGCAAGCTGGCCAAAGCTGAGAACCATCAGATCTTTCTGATCATTGATGCGATCAACCAGGCAATCAACACGGGCAAAAAGATTACGTTCCAGCATTTCTGCTATGATGGCAACCGGCAGCGGGTCACGCGCAACCACGGCGAGGTCTATACCGTTTCGCCTTATCTGACCATTTGGAAGGATGACCGTTACTATATGGTTGGATGGGCCGACAACCGATCCGCGGTTCGTTCTTTTCGGATAGACCGAATGGCAGTTCCGGTTGTGACGGACAAGCCTGCCGTGCCCCGTCCCGATGGATTCGATCCTTATGTCTATTATTGCACCCAAACCAAGATGTACGGCGAAGGGCTGGAAATGGATATCACGCTATGCTGTGATGATACCCTTATGAACAACATGATTGACCGCTTCGGCGCTGATTTTACCTTCGAGCGTGCTGATGAATCCCATTTCCGCGCGACCGTGCATGTCAATGCAAGTGATACCTTCTGGGGATGGGTGTTTGAGTATGTTGGCAGGATGAAAGTTGAAGCGCCGGAAGAAGCCAGGCAGATTTATCGCGAACGCTTATCCAGAGCGCTAGAAGATTGAAAGCAGGTGAAGCTTATGATTGAAATGAGAGGCCGAACGTCCCTTGACCAGGAGAGGACGGAGAAGATTATCCAGGTTTTGAGCGAGGAAGACCGGTATTTCATGCATTGCCATCACCGTCCGCCCCGGGATAGAGAAACTGAGGATGTCGTAGACAATGCCTATTCACGGCTCAGCCGAATTCAGCCTTTGCCCTACACAGAAGTAGACAGGCTTTATCAGGAAATGAGGTGCCAGCATGCCTGATCTTGAAAAGCAGAAGCAGGAATTTCTCACGTTATGCAGGGAGAACATCAAGCGCGATGGTCTCGAAGATCTGCTGAATTGGCTTCAGAAATCCGATTTTTTTACGGCTCCTGCCAGCACACGCTATCATGGCGCATACGAAGGCGGACTGTGCGAACATTCCCTGGACGTGTATCATATGGCAAAGAAAGCGATTGCCGGCTACGAGCTTGACCTGGCAGAGGAAAGTATTGTTGTGGCTACACTCTTCCATGATCTGTGCAAGGTGAACTTCTATAAGAAGGACGTACGAAACCAGAAAATCAACGGCACCTGGCAGGAAGTCCCATGCTACACCATTGAGGAGAAGTACTGCTTTGGCGGGCACGGCTCCAAATCAGTTTATCTGGTGCAGCAGTTTATGAAGCTGAAGACCGATGAAGCAGCCGCTATTAACTGCCACGTGGGCGCGACCAGCGGCGGCGATGCCGTCCGCGACACAAGCAACGCTTATACCGCCTTCCCGCTTGCCTGGGTGACACATGTCGCAGATGAGGCTGCGACGTACCTTCTGAAGCGCTGACAACCATATACCCTGACCTTCGGATCTGATCCGGAGGTTCTTTTTTTGCGCATGCGAAATTTGTGTTTCCATTTTGCACCGATTTTTACATTGAAAGGTGTGAGGTCTAAACCTCAACTAAAGAATCGAGGAGCAAAATCATGCAGATTCAGCAGAACATGAACACCACCCGGAGCGTTCCCCAGGAACGGCGCTGCTACACCGTTGAAGAGCTGATGGAGATTCTGGGCGTTGGCCGCAAGGCCGTTTACTCCCTCATTCACAGCAAGGTCTTCCCGGCCATCCGGATCAACAGCGTCGGCTACCGTATCCCGAAAGAAAGCTTCCATGCCTGGTTGTACCAGAAGTAATTTCCTCCTGCTAACGCTGGCCGACGACAGACTAAAACTTTAGCGGACGTCGTGCTACGATCTTTGTTAGCAGATCGGAAGGGAGGGAGCTATGGTGTCTACGGTCGAAACGACAACCATGACAGTGCGTGCCATGGGAGAATTGCTGGGCCTGAAAAAGACGGACAGCTATTATCTCGTCAACAAGAATGTCTTCGATACGATTGTGATCGCCGGCAAGAAGCGCATAGTAAAGGCCAGCTTTGAAGAATGGTACGCCCGGCAGGACTGGTACAGAAAGGTGAACGGAGAACCACCCGGAGCCAAACTTCACAGCAACATGTATTCAGTTGCTGACCTTCAGAAAATGCTGGAGCTATCCCAGGACAGCGTGCTGGAACTGATTCACAGAGAGAAGCTCCTGACGATGACGTTCGGAGGGAAATTCTGGGTCCCCAAAGTGATCTTTGAAGACTGGTATGCATCGCAAACCCGGTACAGAACCCTTCAGGATCGAGAGCGGGACCGGCCAGCAGAGGAAAGCTCCATGACCATCCCGGAGATGGGCCGTCTTCTTGGACTTGACCCCAAGCAAGCCTGGAAGCTCTATCATGACAACCGGAAGGTGCTTCAGATGATCCGCATCGCCGACCGTCCGAGAATCACCAAGGCAAGCTTCCTGGAATGGCTCGGCGGGCAGGAAGAGTACAAAATCGACTCAGAACAAGAAGAGCTTCAGGCCGAATCAGAATCAGAAAAGCGCGAGATCGAATCGGAAGCAGCACCATCGCAAGATGACAGTGATCAGAAGCGCCTGACCGCTCAGGAAGCGGCTGAAATGCTCGGCGTCAGTATACAATGGGTCTACCGCTCACTGAAGCGCAATAACACCATTGGAAAAAAGATTGGGCGAACCTGGTATTTCATACAGGTGGACATTGACAGCCTGACCGAGCTATTAGAGGAGGAATAATTAAATGGCAACTGTGATTCCCCGCAGGGACAAGTTCTGTGTCGTCTATTCGTACCTTGACAAGGATGGGAAGCGGCGTCAGAAATGGGAAACCTTCAGCACAATGAATGAAGCCAAAGCCCGGAAAACAGAGGTTGAGTATTCGCAGCAGCTTGGTCATTTCGTCATTCCGAACTGCTCAACGGTTTCTCAGCTGATGAAGGAATATGTATCTCTTTACGGAAAAACAAATTGGTCTCCGTCCGTATATACAAGCAATACCGGGCTGATCAACAACTACATCGAGCCGTATCTCGGGAAATTGAAGCTCTCGGAAGTTACCTCCCATACACTGGAACGGTATTATCAGAAACTCATGACCACGCAGGCGGTTCCTATGCTATGTACTAAGAAGTATTCCAATGAAACCCGTACCGTAACGGCGGCTACAGTCCGCAAAGTACATAATGTCCTTCGCAGCGCATTTACGCAGGCCATGAAATGGGATCTGATTGAAAAGAATCCCGCTGCATACGCCAATGTGCCGAAGCATGAGGCTGAGAAACGTGAAATCTGGGACGCACAAACGCTCTTTAAGGCCATAGAGCTGTGCAAGGATCCTCGGTTGAAGCTTTGTCTTAATCTTGCCTTCTCCTGCACGCTCCGCATCGGTGAGCTGCTGGCCCTGACCTGGGACTGTGTAGACATATCCGATGAGAGCATTCAGGCCGGCAAGGCGTGCATCTCCATCACCAAGGAATTACAGCGTGTCAGCAAGAAGGCTATAAAGGCGCTGGACTCCAAGGATATTATTACCGTCTTTCCGGATCAGGGTTCTCATAACAGCACATCACTTGTACTTAAGACACCCAAGACGCCCACGAGTATCCGTAAGGTTTTCCTTCCGAAGACGGTGGCTGAGATGCTCATCGCCTGGAAAATGGAGCAAGACGCAACGATTGAAGCCATTGGTAGTGAATACGCCGATTATAATCTGGTGATTGCAACGCCAATCGGACTGCCTTGCGAAGCTTCGCAGATCCGTAAGGCACTTAATAACCTGATTGAAGAAAACAACCTGCCTCCGGTTGTGTTCCATAGCCTGCGTCACTCCAGCATCACCTACAAGCTGAAGCTGAACCAGGGGGACATCAAGTCCGTACAGGGTGACTCCGGTCATGCACAGGCATCCATGGTCACAGATCAGTACTCCCACATTCTTGACGAGAACCGTCAGGAAAACGCGAAGCTGCTCGAAAAAACGTTCTATAACGGACACGGGGCAGAACCGGAAGCCGAAGTCAAGCGAAAGCAGGTAGAGGTAGTTGATCAAATGAACGCGATGGGCTTCGATCCGCTCCAGTTGGCAAAGGTACTCAGCAACCCGGACATGGTGAAAATGCTGCAGATGCTCGCCGGCAGCGGCGCGGCAACAGCAACATAAGCAAAGAGCCTCCTGTGGCACAACAGCCATAGGAGGTCTTTTCGCTTGATTCTTTAACCGAATGTGCATTTGTTTTCAGGGTTCTCAAGATATCTTATAACTTTCCCCATTTTTGACGCATAGTCAATTTCTGACTGAGTGCTATCACCAACGTAACCCCCTACATTGATGACAAAAATTTCATCAGCCATATCGATTTTCCGCTTGTGCATATCATCCAGCATTTCCTTGGTTCCTTCCGTCCAGACTTCATCGTCACCAGAATGCCCGAATAACCCAACACTAATGACAATGTTGCCCTCCAGCGTCAACCGTTTCTGCATTTCCATGAAGGCATCCTTAAATCGGGTACTGCCGCACAGGGTGATGACTTTATATTTGCCAACCATGCTGTCCACAATCCTTTCATGCTGCTTCATCAAAGAATCTGCTTACGACTGAATCAAGTTGGGAACGTATGGAGCATAATTGCCACTTAATCAATGGTTCGTATTACTCTTTCTTATGCGACCCAGAGCGTAGATAGCGTTGAGAAAGCAGTTTCTTTCTTGATTCTTTAGAATTAAAAAACTTAGTACTAAGCCTATCTATTTGATTGCTTTGAAACTCTGGTCTAAATGTTAAGGCATGCTTTACGATGTAAGTTATGGACACCGAAAGCGCATCTGTAGTACTTTTCTCAATGAGTTCCATTGCTTCGTCTGTAAAATCCGAGCCCTTTCCTGCCCTTTCAAGCATCATCAGGTGTTCCACCGAGTATGATGCTTTGCTCTTATAGTTGTACGAAGATAAGTATCTCAAACTATTATGCCTAACCGAATAGTATGCCGACATGTTATACATATCCAATAGCATCGCTACTGAAGCTTGTTGCAAGGCCTTCAATATCACATCGCCAGACACTTTCATATTCTGTTGGTAATAATCCTGACCTTGTTGTTGAAAGTAGTCCACGATCTCAGTAATCATTGAATCAGTGATAGAAGCCCACTTTCCAAATATCCGATTCGGAAGTTTATAGATCAGATCAACAAGAACTTCCTTTTCAGATTTTTTCATATTGTGCTCGAAACCTGGTAAGCATTTTGAAATAACTATTAGCAATGAACATGCTCGAATAATCTGATTTGCCATTTCTTCAGCAGCTTCATCGCTATAGTCGTATATATTGGTTATCCTAAGTGATTCAACTTCTTTTCTTTCGGCTTGCAAAGCACGTTGCTGTTCTTTTTCCAAGTCGCCAGCATTTGGTGGAGATATTTGATCATATGAAATGGCTGACAGATATGCCGGAGCATTAGTTTTGTAGTCAAATTCTTCCCACTCGTTGGTGAGTTCAACAGCCATTTTCATGAAGGCATTAATTATTTGCGTATTATCGGTGATATATGATAAAAACAAGAGAATATCTGCATTGATACCAAAGCAGGCACACTTCAAGACCTTAAACAAGTCGTCGGTGTTCCGTGTTGCGTTGTAAATGGAATTTATCTCTCTTGCAACAAAGTAAGCAAGATAGTTTCTGGTTGAAAATCTATACACTATCTCAGCATTATCTTTTTCCTCTCGTAACATAATTCGTGATTTACATACAATTTCTATAAGATCCTTGGGCGATACATTAGCATCGTATTCATCATTGTATTGATTTATGATCCCAACAAGTTCGTCATGGGGAATAGGATATTTTTTGTTAAAGTGAATGTGATATGCGATCTTGCTCAAAACAACATACACTTTATCCACCGAAATAGAACCTGTACAATTGGGACTAAGCGAGTTTGTTATATTCGCTTCAAATACTTTGCTAAATACACTACTATCGCTGCTTGATATTTCCCCAATGTTATTGTAGAAGTATTCAGCATAGTTAATGATAAAATCAGGTTCAAGGATGATTGATCGTCTCTTGCTTGCGAGCGACTCAGTCAGGACATTGGTGATGTTTTCTACGGTGGTCATATCTGTTGACTTTAAGCTCACAACTTTTCTAATCAGCTCGACGCGTTTATCTTGATAGAATGGAAGAATACTATATCTGTGCATGGAATCTTCAACTTCCAGAATAGACTTAGCCCTATCTAACAGATTGAGTTCGAGATATTGCTTCGATGCAATAATAATGTACTCAAACCTATCAGCCATGTCACGAATAAATAGGTCAAAGCATTCTCTGGATATTTGATCTGCATCATCAACGAATACTATTTTCTTTTCTTTTGGAATCTGTAGGAATCTCTCATAATCAGAAGAACTATTCCCATAAGTATCCTGAAAAGAATTATGGATCATCCTTTCTGTATTTGTACCGTGTATGTTATCAACGCCACAGAACACAGGAAAGAAGTTCTTATCTGATGCGAAATATGAGAATAGTGCTTTAAGTAATACGCTTTTCCCAGAATTGTATCCACCATATATGAGAATGCGTTTTCTTTGTAGTATTTCTTGTATGAATTCACTCTCAGCAGTAAATTCTCGCTGAACATCTCCTTCTCCATTTTGTTCTTGAATACGTGGGAAAACAAAGTATTCACGAAAGTCTTTAGCCAAATGGTCATGCTTAGCATCCCGGTAGAATTTCGTCTTGAATTCCTCAGATATTGCAATGCTTTGTTCAACAGATGGTTTTGAAACAAGCGAGAAAGGGTAATCACCTTTATGCTCATACTGGCCTTCATGTATATTCCATATATACTCATATTGAGTATATGAAAGATCAGAAGTATCAAGGATGCCAACATAGAAAGCGCTTTTCGTCCAATCTTCGTTGTTACATAGTTCGCCACCAGCTTGTATCAACGCATATGGCGCGTTCTCATGTGAAATCTTTTTCTGCTCTATATAGTGCTCATGCCCGAAGAAAACAAGCGAGCTTTTGCCATAGATCGCATTTTCAAGTTGGTGCTTTATATCATCGCAAAACCATTCGGGAGCATGATGCATTAGAGTTATGACAAAATCTGCCTGGGAAGGTGTTCTAAGTTTAGCAATAGAACCTGGCGATAGGTAATGCAGGCCTTTGTCTTCTTCAAGAGAAGAAAACAACGAACTGTTAATCATGTTGATTTCGATCTTGAATTCGGAAATATTAACAAGCTCGCGATGAAATTGCCGATCCCCGTTCCACATACATCTATTTCGAACGTTTGTGCTCTGAAAGAAGGAGTTCTGAATATCATATTGTGATTGCAAATGGTTTTCGTAAGCATTATTTTGTCTGATACTCTGCAATTTCGCTGATGTCATACGATCTTCATCTGGATAATCAACATCATGGTTTCCAGGGACACAAAAAATGCCTACATATTCTTTATGCTTCATCTTCTTTTTGATAGTAGTGACGACATAGTTCAAGCAAGACCAGCCAGTTTGATATTCTGATTGCTTACCAGAATATGCGAGGTCACCTGTAAAAAGAAGGAGAATTCTATCCACAGGCCCTTTACTAGCAACAGCATCAGCAATCTTATTCAGTTGGAATTGATTGTAGCCATTCTGGTTCTTAATATGCATATCGCTCAAATGCAAGAACATTACCTTCATGCAACCACCTCGATGCGCTCATAATATGTGTGTAAGTTATTCCACCCCTAGCGCTTTAAACACCGCGTCCTCAGCGCTCTGATAGAAAATGATATTGAAGCAACCTATCAATTCTGCTGGTACTGATGACAGATCGGCAGCACTGGTAATGGGCAGCAACACTTTCTTTGCACCGCTATCCAAACATACCTGCAGCGCATTAGCCAGTTCACTGACTTTCAGGATTGTACCGCTGATGCTTATTTCACCCAATACAGCCAGGTTGCTGAGGGTCGGTTTGTTCAGAGCGATGGAGCATAATGCAATGACAGTAGGAAGAGCTAGCTGGTTTGTCATGCCAATGCCCTGCAGATCCTGATAACCAATAATGTAATCCTTAGTTGTGGTGCTGATGGTGCCGCTGATATGGTTGCTGTTGGCCTTCAGGAAGTTGAAAGCAGTATTTGTCGCTTCTTTGGCTTTCTGATCGCTGGCCAGTCCAGTGCGCTCAAATTTTCCGCTGCCGGGCAACATCTGACTTTCCAGCCGAAAAACGCCAATCATGCCACTTTTCCCATGGGAGATCGTGTAGACATTGCCAGGATTACACACGCCATCTGGAATCAGCTTGCCGCCGCCCTGTTCGGGAACGGAGACGAAATGTTCCTCAAAGGTTTCATTGTTGATGTAGCTGAAGTTGACATCATAGAATTCCATGCCACCCAACTTCTTCAACTGTTCTTTCACGCGGCGGCGCATTTCCAAAGCCAGAACCAAGATTTCTTCCAGTTCTTCTTTTGTGTATTCGCCATCTGGATATAGCAGCTTTATGAAACCACCAACCATACGGCGCACAGCGATGGTATCGCGCTGGTTGAGGTTTCGGCCCAGATGGAAGAACTGATCCAGTGCATCGCCGAACTGTTCCTTGCGCAGTTCCCGCAGGAATTCCGCCAGATAGTCCGTGATAAAGCCCCAGTCGTTGGTAAAATGTTCCGGGCGGAACTTTGGAATCTCCCAGCCCGGGATATAGCAGTGCATACGATCCAAGAAAGCGGTGTCAGTACCCATTTCCGGCGGGAACGGATCAAACAGACTGCTGGTTTTCAGCAGTACGTCCACGCTCTGATTGATATTGCCGACGAAAACCATGGATGCGGATGCAGCTTTTTCTTCTTTGCCACGGGCGAAAGAACCGGATGCCATGTAATCCTTCATAATCTGGATGCCGTCTTTGTCCTTGAAATTGATTCCGGCGACTTCATCGAAGGCCACGACATCCCATAGGCCCACCAATCCAACCGTCTTTCTGCCCATGTTATAGAAGAGGTTGGCAACTGTGGTTTGTCCGCCGGACACCAGAATGCTGTTCGGCGATATTTCTTTGTACAGATGGCTCTTGCCAGTAGAACGCGGCCCGAGTTCGCAAAGGTTGAAGTTGTTTTCAACCAGCGGGATCATACGCGCCAGAAGCAACCACTTCTCGCGAGGCTTTAGCGAATCCGGCTCCATGCCGATGGATCGCAGCAGCACATCCATCCATTCATCCTTGGTGAAGGCCTTCCGTCCGGCCTTCAGTTCATCAATATCAACATGGGGCATTTGTATGGGCGTCAGCTTGCGGATTTTGATAGGAGAATCGTGCTTCTCTTCTTCGTTGTACTCGTACTCCAACTGTACGATGCACCAGATACCACCGCAAAGCAGCCGATCAAACTTTTCCGGATATTCTTCGCTGATGGGCAGTCCCTTCAGGCCTAGGTTGGAAAACTCAGCCATGTAACTATCATGCTTTACGTCTAGCTGTACTGTGATCTTATCGATGACCGTGTAGCTGCCTTTTTGCCGGAGCATGGAAAGGATCTTCTGCGCCTCATCAGGGCGCACGAAGTTGTCGGCCAGAATGCGCTTTACATGCTGAACACCACGCTCAATGATGGCCTCATCGTCAGAAGAACAGTACTGCCCCAGTAGGAACTCCAGCACATAGACAGGCACGTTTGCGCCTTCCTTGATCTTCTTCGTCAGGTCTTTGCGGACGATTTTACCGTCAAACTGCTCCCGTAGTTTTTGCTTGATTTCTTCGCGAGTATCCGCAGATTTCTCAAACTCAGACATATTTAGTCCTCCAGGTTATTTGATCGGAGCCAACACATCTTCAAAGATGGCATAGTTGTGCTTCACACCGTCGTCCAGATCGATGGCGATCATTTGGTCAGCCAGGTGGTGCACCTTTTCCTCATACTTCAGCAATTCGGCATCCTGGCCTTGAATCTTGGCCAGCTGCTTCTGCAAGCGAACACGCTCAGAGCCGCTGGCGCTATCTACACGGCGGGATAATTCCTCAATGGCGGTGCGGTACCGGCTCTGCATCTCATGCACATAGTCCGTGCGTACGCGGGCCACGGTATCCTTTGCCCAGCGGTGCATATACACCAGACACTTGAATCCATTCTTCTTGCCGGAATCGAACATCCAGTAAATGGGCCGCTTCTGATAAACTTTCAGGTGATCCTTATAGAAGTCGTTCAAGAAGTACTGGCGAATCAAGTCACGGGCGGAGCCGCCGCCGTTCGGATAGAGAGCGGATGCGATATACTTCAGGTTTTCCTCCAGCATCTCTTCGCCGAAGGCTTCCTTCACCCAGTCCACAAACATGGTCACGATATCGTCGGTGAAGTACTCATCATCGGTAATGGGCAGGATACCGTCTTTGTCAGGTTCATACGTCATAGCTTCCTGCTGAGCCAGCCACTGCTGCCAGTCACCGCCAGCAAACTGCAAACCGGGTTTGTCCAAACTGTAACGGCCCAGCATGCAGCCCACAGCATAAGAAACCAAGCTGCGGATATCGCGGCCTAGATCAGCCCTTCGGACGGTCACGTCTTTGTCGGCAACCTCCGGTGTCAGTTCATCTTGCAGACCATAAATGTCAATGAAGATGCGGTTTAATTCTTCTTCATTGGCTTTCAGTTGGGTAAAACGATCGTTGCATTCCTTCTGCCACAGCTGGAAGCAGGCTTCCACCACGCTCCCGACGGCGGGGCCTTCTCCATAATAGTGAGCTTTGCTCGCAAATCCATATGCGCCATCCTCAATAGCCCAATCATCGTCAATCCGTAGAAATGGGTGGCGCTGGAAGTCCCAAGAGGTTTCAAAAGAATCCCATTCTTTCTTGGAGATTGCAACACAATCTTTACCAATGGTCTGCACTATCTCTTTCTTTTCAATTCGATATGGAAGTTGACCAACTGGCCCTTCACGATAATGGTATGTCGGAGCTAATAAAGACAAAAACACTTGAATAGGCTTGCTGTTTAGCAAACATAATGTAAAAATCAAATTCTCCTGATTCGGAAAACACATTGGTCCAGTGCTATCGTTTATAAAACCAGTTTCTGTTATTCTGGCTGAAAAACCATTTGTAGCTATGTCTGACCAAGTACATCCGGGAAGAAAATAGTTTTCAGGATTCCTTATGACAGCTTTATCAAATGATTGTAATTCTTCACCATCCATAAACCAATTAAGTACATATTCACGATTCCCAAACCATTTTCTGAAGCTTCCACCCTTGTTATATGGATACCATTTACACACTGATGTACGGGATTCCAAATGATTGGTAACATTGAAGGCTATATTACGATGATGAACTTCATACCAGAAACGCAGAAAGCGGTTGTTATCAGCTGTTGCTATTCCCTGTTTTGTAGGAGCAAAATCATATAGTTTTGGCGACTCAAAAGCTGAAATAAATGCTTTGCTAACCCAGTATGCAATAGGTGCACCTGGTATCAGTAAGAAGCTTTGACGAGACGTAATGAACTGATTTTCACCAGATAAGAACGATTGTTCCTTACCAACTTGAGAATTCGGTTCAGTACAACGAACAAATATCCCCTTATAGTTCAGAATGTTATTGTTTCTCAATACAAAGCTTGCTGTCTGAACAACTTCACCGCTGATTTCTTCAAAAGCTCTCGCTCCCAAATGAGTTAGATTAATGATATCCACAGACTGGAGTTTATTGCGTAGTTTCTCATAACTTGAGATAAACATCCAAGCATGCATGGTAATCATGCCCTGCAGCCCATTGGTATTTAGCATTTTGTGGCAATGCTCAATAAACACAGCAAACAAGTCCGTTTTACTATCCGGATAATTTTTCTTGACATAATCTGCCAATCCACCACCGGAATTGCCCGGATTCATATACGGCGGATTCGTCACAACAACATGATACTTCTGGGCCAGCGCCTGTCCCTGTTCAATGATCTGGAGAAGCCGTTCCTGCGTAGCGTCAATGCCCACCTCGCCCAGCGTGACCTGACCTTCCGGATCGGTCATACGGACATAACGACGCAAAGTCTCCCAGTCATACTCCTGCGGCTGGAGGATAGAACCGTATTCCTTCGCATCAACAAACTCGTCCAACAGAGCTACCATCTGGGTAGTAGCATTATTGCGTTCTATAACGCTCATGCTGTTTCCCAGGTAACGCAAGTGATCCCGATTGATACCGTTGCTCTCCTGAATGGCCATTACATGAGGCTGAATGCCGCGACGGAACCAACCCTTGTCATAGCGGCGGGCGATCATCATGACAGCAAAGTTCGCCAGCTGCGCGGCCCGGTCATCAATGTCCAAACCCCACAGATTGTTCTGCACAATGCTGGCGACCGCATCACGTGTGGGATACCCATAAGCCTCGTAGATCTGCACCAGAACCTCAAAGAGATAGACCAATATATGACCACTGCCTGCACAGGGATCGATACAGAGGATTTCTTCCGGTTTGATGGCAGCATAGCCTTCCCGAATCTGGGCAAGCTGCGCCTGCACCTCGGGCTCTTGTTCGGCTTCCTCCAGATAGTATTTCCAATTGGCCTTCAGGCTGTCATCCGGATGGCCTTCTACCCACAGACGTCCCAGGCTGTTCTCCACCATATAGCGCACAATCCAATCAGGCGTGAACAGCTGCGTTGCGGCAGGGATGTCTTTCTTGCTGATCTTGATGTTCTTTTTCAGGTTGGCGAATACCTGATCCTTCGGCTCAGCGTTATAGTACTGATACAGCCACCCGACGATTTGGACAGCATCCTTCCAGTCATCTTCTGCAATGGAGAGCACCATCTGTTCCGGCACACTGCCCTCACGAAGCAGGTTGTCCGGCAACAGAAGACGAGTATAGTCTCTATCTTCTATAGCACAACCTCGGTCATCTGGCTGGAACAGCGTCAGAAGCGGCTTCAGAGAGTTGCACATGGCAAGGAGCAGCACCTTATACAGTTCTTCAGTCTTATTCTCTTCCTTTAACCGAATCACTGTATCGATATCCAGTCCGGGCAGTTCAATGCTCAGCGCGTCAGAAAGGATCTGTGGACGGAAGTGATTGTTCTCATCGGAAAAGATGCGTGTTCTAACAGGCAGAAACCCATTGACCTCCATGTAACGCAAAGCACAAAAACGGTCAAACCAGGTATACGCCACTTCTTCAATGGTCGCATCGTAGCCTTTGACCTGTATGCGTTCGATCAGCGCCTGTCGCTGGGTACGCTGAGCCGGTGTCAGCACCACACCACGCGCCGTGCTAGCATTCCAATCCGCGTCAGCACCTTCCACCTCATAGCGGTAGGCCTGCTGGCGCACACGGTCAATCAGTTCCCGTCTGGCCCAGGTGGCAAATTTCTTGATGGCATTCTTATCCATGGAGATCGCTCCTCAGTCGTTAATCAAAGAAGTTAAACTCATCAATCGCCATGGCGATCATGATATGGAATTCCTCCCGCTGCGGCAACTGCAAGCCGCGCTCATCCTGAATCACAAGATAATAGGGTGTATGCTGGTCGTACTTCTGCTGCTTCAGGTTGAAGGTTACCCGCCAGGTGCGAGCTCGGTTGTCCTCATCCGTCTTGTCCGCGATCAGCTTTTGTGTATCGCTGATGGGATGTCCGGCAGCGTCCGCAAAGTACAGCTGGTAGGTCTCTGCACTCCAATTGGCACTGACCGCTTCCTTCTGGTAAAACTCCAGGCTGAATATCATATTACTAATCTGATGAGACGCAGAGAGAAGGCTGATGGTCACGGGCTTGGTATCATACTTGGCCTTGTTGCGCTGATATTCCTTGCTGTCGTTCCGCAGATGCTGATACGAAATGACCGGCACCACCATTTCCTGTAAGCTGGCTCCGCCGTGGACGAAATTCAGACCAGCACCTTGCATCTTAATTCGGATGCTTTCTCTCGGTGCAAAAGCTGCGATGCCTTCTGTCTCCATGCGAATGGACATCAGGTAATCCGGTTCCGCTCCTTCCTTCAGGATCGCGTAGCGGCGGCCATACTCGATGCTTTCTTCCTGGAAGGATGCCTTGCTGACTTTGTCGCTCTCCGTCAGAGGATCATGGGTATACAAAAAGCCGTGATCTGCGGTGATTAGGATATGGGTGCCATTCATGTCGCCAGTAATCTTTTTTACCAGGCCATGAAGCTCCCGTATTGCTGTATCACAGGCAGAAAACACATCGGCCTCATTTCCGTGGCTGGACGCATCCACTCGGTCATGGTAGATATATACGACCTCCATGCCTGCAATTAAATCGCGGACTTCCTTCTGTTTTAGGCTGATGATCTCCTCATATCGCACAGCCAAGCTCTTAGGATTGGCCACTTTCAGAATCTTGTCCCGGTAATTGCTGTCTGTGGATACACCATCAGCCAGAACTTTGACGATTCCGTTTTCTGTGCTGATACTCAGTTCTTTATGGGGGAGAAGCGCTGCCATACCAAACTTGGTGATTGTCGGGAAAATGCCCTGCATGCTGCTGAGCGATACCTTTGCCTGCTGTTCTCGCTTAAGAACATCAGCCAGTCCGGAGGCAACCTCGTAGCGCAGCGCATCAGAAATCACAACAAAGGTTTTTGAACGTTCCGGACGGCCTGTGGTGGGGCTTTTCCGAACGACGACCCGGTTTTTGTAGAAATCGACTTGCCTGGGAATGCCTCGCACATACCCCAAATCTTTCAGATCGTCTTCGCTGACATTCGTCCAGTTTTCGCTTAGCTCCTTCATAAACCAATTGACATAAAGCTTTTCCACCTGATCCGCCACATGAGCAAACAGATCAGATAGTGATTCCTTGTAACCCTTGAGGCTTTCACCGTAGGCCACATGAAACAGACGATAGAAGGTATCCATACGATAATAATCATCCGTATACGCCTTCCAAATCGCTTCCGGTTGTGCCTCGTGGAAGCCTGCTGCATGATCTAAATAGAAGCTTTGCATATTGGCTACCTGAAGCAATCCCTCATAATAGATTTCGACCGCTTCGTACCAGACACAGGTACGCCGCTTCTGTACAGTCTCAACGATCGTTTTTACTTCAATGATCTCATTGCTTATGTACTGCATGATCCGAGCCAGGATGGACTCATTTACGCAAGGGAAGCACTCCGTTTCCAGCAAGTCATTAATTTGTAGTTTTTCAAACCGTCTAGGCAGCATGAACTCATTCTCTACCTGGCGAGCTATTTCATAAAGACTCTGTTTGTCATCAGAATGCAGCCACTCCGAAATCAGATCATAGCATCTAGCCTGATGCGGCAGGGAGATGAAGCGCTCCAGACCGCCAAGATTCTCTGGTTTCATTGTACGCGTTGAGGCTGTCAGCAGAATATGTGCGGCCAGGCGACGGAGACTGATATTCTCTTCATTATATCCAGACGCTTTGGCAGCCAATTGCCAGAAAGCATCCTTCGCGTCGTAATCCACCAACGACTGATAAACATCATTGGTCTCCAGATCCAGCCCTGCTTCTAACACAGCCTTGATGATCGAGTTCGGCTGGGGCTGTTTGACACCTGCGATGGCACTCATCACCGCCAGGTGGAGCTGAGGTTGGGTATTAATCGTGGGCATTGCCGCAACCTTCGCTCTCCGGGCCTGGGCATTGAAGAATTTCCTATAGTGTTTCACCAGTCTGCGGATATCCTGACTATCAAAAAGATGCATTTCCGACATCCACTGAGAAATCAGATCAGTGCGATAGGGTTCACCGCTATACAGTTGAATATCCAATAGCCAGTTATCTTCCAGCTTTTCGTATGCCACCGGGCAATAGACCACGTAATTTCCATACGGATCATCATGCCCTAGGAGCTTTTTGACCGTGAACAGGTTGCTCCCGGTCAGCTGGATCAGCTTGGCATTTTCCAGCTCAAAATCATCCAGCTTATCCGCATACTCCCGTTCTTCGTCCAACCAGAACACCACCCGGCGTTTGTAATACGGTGGAAGCTGCTGAGCAAAGCGCTTATTCAGATCGGAGACCACTTTTTCGGTGTCCATGATGGAAACCTCCAATTATTTTATCGGTGCCAGCACATCAGCCAGCTTTGCGTAATTCACCTTAACACCATCATCCAGATCCAACGGGAGCATCATGTCTGCATAGTGGTGGATTTTCTCCTCGTACTTTCGCAGTTCCTCCTCTTGTCCCTGAATCTTAACCAACTGTTTTTGCAATCGCACGCGTTCAGAACCACTGGCAGTTTCTACACGGTGTGCCAAATCCTCCATCGATGTGCGATAACGGGCCTGCATTTCATGTACATAGTCCGTTCGCACACGGGCCACTGTATCTGGCTGATAGCGGTGCAGGTAGATCAGGCACTTGAAGCTGTTCTTCTTGCCTGCATCAAAGAGCCAGTAGATGGGCCGCTTCTGGTAGATCTTCAGGTGATCCTTATAGAAGTCATTTAGGAAATACTGCCGGATCAGTTCACGGGCGGTACCGCCGCCACTCGGATAGAGGGCTGAAGTTATGTACTTCAGGTTTTCTTCCAGATCATGTTCACCAAAGACTGTCTTAACCCAGCCTACAAACATGGAAACGATATCATCGGAAAAGTACTCATCGTCGGTAATCGGCAACACACCATCCTTGTCAGCGGGATAAGTATGATACTGGGAGGCATCCCATTCGCCGCCAGCAAAGGCAAGGCCGTCTTTATCGAGAGAGAATCTACCCAACATGCACCCAACGGCATAAGAGACGAGGCTGCGGATATCCCGTCCCAGATCCGCCTTACGAACGGTTACATCCTTATCGGCTACTTCTGGGGTTAGCTCGTCCTGCAAGCCATAGATGTCGATGAAGATACGATTGAGTTCTTCTTCGTTGGCTTTCAGCTTCTTGAAGCGTTCATTGCATTCACCCTGCCAGAGCATGTAACAAAGCTCCACAGTGCTGTGTACTTCGGGATGGTAACCATAGTAATAGCTCATGGTTGCACCGATGGAGGTTGCATCCCGGAGGTTGCGGCCCCAGCGGACGATGGGATGGACTGGGAAATCCCAAGATGTTTCGAAGGAGTCCCAATCTTGACGAGACATTTCAATATTCAATCCACTTATTTTTTCTACTTTTTCCTTAAAGCGGGGTTCGATGATAACAGGTATTCTAGCCATATCACCAACTTGCGTGGTTATTGTTGGATTAATGATGCCGATCACTTCTTGTGTGATTTTGGTGTTCAAAAGACCGATTATATACAGAATATCCGTACTTACAGGAAAACAGCTTGATCCTTTAACATCAAATAATGCTCCCACATCGGAATACCTACCAGAAAAGGCGGCACTTGTTGTGTCAGACCACGTTATACTGTTTTGAAAATAAAACTGTTCATTACTGATTTTCCACCCAAGATTATCGCCGAGCATAGGGTATTTCTTTCTGGTCTCTGCTTTAATTTCAGCACCATCATTCTCCCAATTAACGAGGCGCTCATTATTTCCATACCAACGTCTAAAAGCCCCACCCTTGTTATACGGAAACCATTTTTTTAAGCTCTTGCATGCCGCCTTGGCATTTGTGAAGCCGATACCGGTTCTGTCCATAGAGACTTCAAACCATAGTCTTAGAAAACGATCATTATCTCCAGTACGCATGCCAATACAAGGGGATGCGATACTGCCAAGAGTATCATTATGAAACACTGCTCGAGTCTTATCACTTATCCAGTAAGCAAGAGGAGAGCCTTGAATGTTTTGAAAGACAAGAGCCTCCATTTCAAAGCGATATGATGTATTTGCATCTTTAATCGCTATTAGTGCTTTTTCTTTTTGTAATTCCATATCTCCTTTGAAACTCTCTAACCTTATGTATATACCCTTTTCATCGTCATGCCTATTTGCGCAAATAAAAGCACAAACATCCACGGTTGCATCTTTATAAAATGCCCCTTTTGCCATCTGAATGAGTGAAGCTATTGATTTGTTTTCAATGATAAACGACCTTAAATCTTCATAGCTTTTTATAAACATCCACACATTTGGGGTCATATATGCAGCGTAACCCCCATAAACACAGAAGCCTAGATTTCTGACTATAAATGCACTAAACAAATCGCCAGAATATTTTCTAAATTTTTTTCCAAGAAAGTCCTTCAACTTTGCATCATATTTATTCATGTAAGGCGGGTTTGTTGCAACAACAGCATATCTTTTATGCATCACATCTACAGCGTTTATAAAAGTAGAAAATTCACCTGTTAAATAAGTTTTGTAAATACTAATTTCATCATTTAATTCAGCAAATCTCTTATTAATGGCTTCAAAGTTAATATTGGGCACAGTGAGAAGCGATCCATATTCTTTAGCATCTGTAAATACATCTAAAATAGTATCCATGTCCTGTTTTAAAACTGAATCATGGTGATGGAAGTATTCAATGCTTGCTCTATCGATATTATTGCTTTCTTTTATTTCGTAGATATGTGGTTGAATACCACGTGAAAAGAAACGCTTATCATATTGGCGTGCCTTCATCATTACTGCAAAATACGCAAGTTGAACAGCACGTCCATCAATATCGAGGCCGTGTAAATTGTTTTTAATTATTTCTGCTGCTGCGTCACGCTCAGAATATCCATATTCGGTATATATTTGCATCAGAACATCAAAAGCATAGACGAGAAAATGACCTGACCCCACACAGGGATCTAAGACAGTCAGCTCCTGAGGAACAATTGTCTCATTAATGTATTTAATCGTTCCATTTTCGGTTGAGATAAAGTAGTCTAGCTTTTCTGCCAATGCACTATTAGGATTGCGCTCAATCCAATACTTACCAACGGAATTGTCAATCAAATAGCGAACGACCCAATCCGTTGTAAAGAGTTGAGTGGCCGCTGGTACTTCATCTTTTTTGACAATTTTGCCATGCAGAGGGTCAATAACTTCCTCATGCTTTTCAGATATATAGTACTGATATAACCACCCAATAATCTCAATTTGTCCTGCATCAGAACGTACATCAAAATCAGCCTCGGAAATCTCCGTAATCAGCTGATAGATGACACTACTTTCACGCAAGAGATGCTCAGGAAATAGAAGTTCGGTATAGTCATTGATTTTCTGAAACATGCCTGGTAGTACATTGCTTAAATGGTTGCAAAGGGTGATTAACAAATACTGATAGAGTTCTTCTGTTTTGTTAGTCTCTTTGAGTTCGATTACCTTATCTAAATCCAGGCCATCCAGTTCAAGATTCAGAGCATCAGACAGGATTCTGGGCTTGAAGGTGTTCTGCTCATCCGTGAAGGCGCGGGTGTGGCCTGGCAGGTAATCATTGACCTCCATAAAGCGCAGAGCGATGAACCTGTTGAACCAGGTATAAGCAACCTCCTCCATGGCTTGTTGATATCCCTCGCGCCGGATTAAATGGATCAGTGCCTGCCGCTGGCTCCGTTGTACTGGAGTAAGCACCACACCGTGAATGCTCTCGGCACGTTCGTCGATGATTTCCTTTTCCGTGATACCGTACTGCTCTGCTTTTTGAGACACACGAGCGATTAACTCACGCCGTGCCCAAACGGCATATTTTTTGATGGCATTTTTATCCATGGAGTCACGACCTCCTGATTATTTCTTTATTTCACGTCCACAATATCCACGCCGTTCAGCGCATTCTTCAACTTTACTCGAATTGCTTCTACATAAGCGTCAATATCAGCTTCACTCTGCAGACGCTGTGCAGGGAAGGTATAGTTGCGGTAGACCTGTTTGATGCGTTTCGTGGGCTGAGGTGCCGGGCTGGGGTTGGGCACTGGCGGCTTGGGAGGCTTAGGCGTCGGATGCAGGTAGGAATTGATCTTTTCAACAATATCATCTGTATAGTCCTGCATCGGCTGCACCATGCCGTCCAGTAGAGCGAGGCTGGTCAATTCTTTGACCTTCTCGCGCCGTCCGGTGTAGTAGGAGTCCGCTTTTGTCAGATAATTTTTCAACACATTATCGGTCGGATTAATGCCAATCAGATCATGCACAGCGGCCATACCAGCAGTAACACGAGCTTGCAGGTCTTCGCGTTTCGCAGCCAATAGTTGATCATGTACCACTGTGATTGTAGCCATGTGGGTATTCAACTCAGGAATGCGGTTATACTTATAGGGGCCCTGTTGCGGTATCATCAAAATCAAGCGGATTTCACACAGTGCCTTATGAGCTGATTCATCAACATCTACATATTCCAGATCATTCTTAATGTCTTCCAAGAACCGCGCGGCCTTATCGAAGGTATCAACCTGGGTGGCAAAGAATGCTTCCACACGACCCATATCATCTTTGCTATCTTCCAGATCACCCTCGCGTTCCAAGACCCGGCTGATTAAGGCCGCATTGTCTTTTTGCTGCCCCAGAACATCGTTCGTCAGAGACAAAGCTTTGGACAGGACAAGATGATCCGGATACTTGTGACCCAAATAACGGGCATCCAATTCATCGTAATGCTTCTTCTGCTCATTAAACTTTTCAACAATAAAGTGAACCAACCCATCTTCATCATCAGGCACACTCATAACATCAAAGTAATCCTGAAGGAACAGCCTAGCCTTATTCAGCTGCTCTTTTTCAACAATACGCCGTTTGCTGATAGACGTCTTGCCAGTCTCAGTCTTCTTGCGAAGCAAGTCAGGCAGCTTGGGGTTATCCGGCTGAATGGTGGCACCGGCATATTTGATGGTTACGCGCTGATCAAAGATAAGTTTCGCAACCACAGCGGCAATATCAATTTCGCGCCATCCATATGGAATGTCGCCAAACCATTTCTGAATGTCTGCCATGGAGGTTGGCATCTTTTTCTTGTCTTGAATAACCAGACGCTCATAAATCGCATCGGCAGCTTCTTGATTATGCTGCATGCCATAGGCCAAACCATCATTGGCAGTGCCGTTCAGAACGGCAACCACATCCGCATCGCTGTCTGCAAAGCGGGTGACTTTGTTCAATTCGCTGTATACGTGGGTCACCAGATATTCCAGCGCCTTATCGATCCGAGATTTAGCGTCTCCGCCGTGTAGATCCATTTTTTCACCATCAGCATAGAAGGTGCCCTCTTCTAAGGCCTGGCGAATCTGCTGTTCTGCACGTTCCTCCAGCCGTGTAGCTTCTTCCTGCTGATCCCGGATAATATCCTGCACCGATTTAGGCTTCTGGGTGAGATTCTGGCCTTTTACATACTGGCGGATCTTCATGGCACTTTCCAGCGCCTTAAAGTAGTCTGTCTCCGCCAGCACGACCACAACTTCCTTACCTTTGCTTTCCGTCATCAGCCGGAACTCGCCCTTCATTTCATCGGGCGTGGCATCAGTCAAAATGCGCAGCCGCATGCCACCGGTCAGCACGCCAACCGCATGACCATCGACAAGCTGATCAAAGGGGAAATCGGACTTTCCAAAATGGAACTTCTTATTGGTATAGATGCCTCCATAGATAATGCTGCCGATCCGTTCTGAAATTTTCGCGGTATCTACAGGCGTATTGGTGATCTCGCGCTGAATATCCTGTTCCTCATCAGTCAGGAAGTTGTACTGATCGGCATGACGCGCAATGTAGTTCTGGCTCATTAGACGATCCAGGCTGGCCTGAATCTCTGCCTTCCGAGAGAGTTTATCCATACGGATATCATCAGCCATCAGGATGGTCAGGTTATCCAGCGTAGCGGGCATATATTCCTGAATATAGCGCAACAGATACAGCAGCTTCAGAACATTCACATCATCCTTTTGAATGCCAAAACCCTGCTCTGCATCGCGGATAGCCTTTTCAATTACATTCCGGATCGCCGGATCAAGGGAACGATGTACGGTATCATAGAAGCGATAGAATGGTACAATGGTATATTCGTCCTTATCCAGAATACTCCCCCCAGCATCCTGCGTGGAAATCATGGTAACTGCTTCCTGAAAACCAGCGAGCATAGGACGAGCACTGTCTGAGGAATTCTTACCAGAATTACCGTGCCTACGGATTTCTGTAAAAACACGCTGCAGCAAAATGAATTGATACGGAATAAAAGGATAGTTTGCTGCGAACTCATGCCCACCAAGATAGTCGCGTTTGATGGCTACGATATTAGTGGTAAAAGCAAACAGATTACGAAGCACAGCGGCATTCTGATCGTATTCCTGCTCGAGAAGCGCTTCTGCTTCAGGTGTCTTTTTGAGCAAACGACGCTGAATCACTTCATCGACGGACGAAGAAGAAAGGCTGAGTCTGGTCTTGAAGCGATCCTGAATACGGGAGAACTCATCAGAACGAACTTTTATAATCTCATCCAGCGCTGACTGACCGGTGCAGACCACCCAAACCTTGCCCTTACACTCGCTGCCCAGCTTTTCGATAACACCCTGCAGATCGAGGAGCAGACTGATATTTGTGCCAACATACTGTCCAACTTCATCTGCCATAAAGAGTAGATGGAAATTCTTAGACTTGCTGTCCACATACTCCTTGATCTGGGAAACTAGCAGTTCAATGGAAAACTCGACAGGAGCTTTATCTTTGAACCAGGCGTTAGCATGCTCTTCGCTCATATCCAGGACTTCCATCAGGGTGGGAACGATATACTTTCCCTTGAAGGCAAATCCCTGACGATCATCCTCCCAGGTCTTTCCGCTACGACGCAGATAGGCCGCTTTAAATTCATCATACTTGCCTTGGCGGAGAATGTAATACTCCAGTTGGGCGACTTTCAGGTTACGACCATACAGGCCCAGATGCTCATAGAACACTTTGGCAAATACGCGCTGCACAGCGGTATCATCTTTATTGATGGAACTCTGGATACCAATATTGAAAAGGATCGTCTCAGTCTCAGGCTTTGTTGCCTGATCGATGAGCATAAACGTGCCCAGATCGTCAGAAAACTTCTCCCGGAAAAGTTCAACAGTGCGGACGCCGCCGATCTCCTTGTTTTCCATAATGTAGGAGAGCATCTTCAGAAAGTGAGATTTACCACTGCCGAAGAAACCGGAGATCCACACGCCAATATCGGCGGTAGGTACGTTCAGAGCCTCCACATAGAAGCTGAAGAAGGAAATAAAGTGTTTCTTCAGCTCGTTAGTGATGACATATTCGCCAACTTCCTGCTCAATGACCTTTTCGACCTCCTCATCAACTTTGATGACGCCGTTGATAGGACGATCGATCTGTTTTTCAAACATATTCCGAATGATCATCGTAGTTTTCCTCCTTACACAATGCTGAACGCGCGATAGTAATCATTGGGCGGCAGTTTGCCGAATAACCTTACATGATGGCCGTCATATTCTCCCGGATAGAGTACAACGATGGGGATACCGGTGAAATATGGTTGCAATGCCTCTAACAAGGCATGGATT
Organism: Clostridia bacterium; assembly: GCA_017464305.1. Taxonomy (GTDB): domain Bacteria; phylum Bacillota; class Clostridia; order Christensenellales; family Aristaeellaceae; genus Aristaeella. The sequence continues at coordinate 195,482 of JAFUDS010000001.1, forward strand.
CGCATAAACGGGAATACTTCGCCAACCCTTGTCAGCAACACAACATCTCCAGGGGTGTGGTCCGGGTAGTCGATTTTGGAGACAAACTCCGCGTCGCCGATGGCTTCGTGGATTTGCTGCAACAGATATGCGCTGCCATCTTCGGCTTCCATTTCGGGAATGGCACCCAAAATACCGATATCATCACAGATGTCCAGAAACAACTGGTATAGATTCCGCTCAATGATTCGGCATGGCAATGATGTATCCGAAACGATCTGCTCGGTAAAATGCCGCACAGCCATTTCATCCTTGGGATCATAAGGAAAAATACGGATGTTGACTTCATTGCTTAAGCCTTTGCCAGAGAGAAAATCGCTGTCCGCCAGCAATTCTCTTACGTGGTCAAGGCGTTCTTCAATCGTTTGCATGTCCATCACCTCATGAGAAACAGTTGAAAGCAGGAAGCATATAAGCGTCGTTTCCTGCACGGAGGACATTCTCCAGCACAGAGGAAATCAGCACCGGGTTTAGATGAACAGCCTTTGTGCTATCCAAATACTCGTTATCCACCAGAATGCGTACAATCACCTGACCCAACTTCTGTATCGTTTGTTCACTCCAGGTGGCTACTGCATCGTCCTGTTCCTGGAGGCGGAGAAAAAATGTGTTCACATCGATCCGTCCAAAGGATATATCCTGAGTTCGATATTTTTCTCCAACGACCGTCAACATAAAATCGCTGATCAACCGATGTTCCTTCATCATGGCGTACAGGCAAATCTGACGGGAAACATCCTGCGGTTTGGTGGCAACAGCAGCAATCAGATCTTTATCATTCATGCCTGTCAATCGCCCAACGCAAGCTTTTGCCATGCGTTTGATCGAACGTTCTGTCGGATACTGGAAAAGATTCTCCGATACAATACGTGTTATTGCTTCTTCCTCGGAGCACCCTTCATTAAGAAGTCGAGCAGCAGTCTTCATCTCATAATACAGAAAAGGCTCGCGGGTGATTGAAGCATTATATGTTTTTTTATTCGCACCGATCACGACTGTCATTTTGCCTTCTCACCTGCTTCCGGTGTTTTTTCTTCATCAGGGACAAGCTCAATAATGTCATTCAATTCACAATGCAAGAAGGTACAAATCTTGCTCAACACCTCTGTGCTGACATCCTCATCTTTTCCCATTCTAGCTAAAACACGAGTGCTGATTCCTGCACCTATACGCATCTCGCTTCTCGTCATTTTTCTATCTATAAGCATCTTCCAAAGTGGATTGTATCTTACAGACATACACATGCTCCTTTCGACAAAGAGTCATTTTATTATAGCTCATATAGTGTCCATTTGCAATCAAATATTCCGAAATGAAATGATTTGTGATTGTTTCGTAATTGAATAGTAAAACACAGGAAAACGCTATTAGATTTAAAATCCCCAGGTGCACTGTGGTCCTAAAAATCGTCCAAAACCTTTGAATTTGCTATATAAAAATCTCTGTATCGCAGCAATTTGGGATTTCGGAATGCCAAATCCAATAGAATTTCGACCTTTGCAAGCTTATCAGATGGAGGATTCATTGCAAGAGAGAATAAGTTAAGGTAGTTCTGGAGTTCCTCACGCATAAAGCCTGAATGGCTGTTTAAGAAGTTCTTGAGCCTAGCATGGACCTCATTCACACGATTCAGAGGGTTTTCCTTGTCAGGAAGGCCTTTTAAGGACTTTGAGTTATACGTCTGACTGACCAAATCCAGTTCTGATACAAGCTTCTTATGTGCCTGCTCTTCATCATGGATAAGAACAGATCCTCGTTCGATACAGTCTTTGAATAGCTCATAGGTTCTCTTTTGATTTGGCTTCCCCTCACCTTCATAGAAGCATATGATGTGTTTTTTGTCACAAGCGACTCCAATGCACATCTTGTTTTTTGAGAGACCACGAGGCTTTGTTCCGTCTTCCTTTCTTTCAATGTCCTCCGTACGAAGGGAATAAAAGGTCTCATCAAACCATACTTGACCGCTCAATTTGATTGTCGATGGGTAGTCCTCAAGTACCAAGAACACCTTTTGAAGCCAATATCTGGACGTTTTAAAGTCATTCTTGTTGTTCCATGAGTCTGCTGTAATACTGACATACCTCAATATATTGAGGGTATAGTCTATCCATTCCCGAATCGATATCTTATGCTCATCGAATATAGTCCCTGTCGTGGGAATGAATCTTCGTGAGCACTGCTTGCAAAGATATCGTTGAATGCCCTGGCTAGTCAGCCCTTTACGGACAAATATCTCACTCTTACAGAAAGGACACTTTGTGGGAATGACGCTATTAATCAACTCCGATTCATTGGTCTCTGAAAGCTTTGTGTGCTTCTGTTCCCAAGCCCCGACGTAATTGCTCTTTATGAACTCCTGTGTCGGAGTTCGTTCTTCCACATTATCCCAAGGAGTTGTTTTACGTGAAGAGTATTTCTTTGCTGTGTCTGCCACGATCCGTATCACCTCGCATGAGGTACATTATATCACTTGCAGGTCCACAGTGCACCTGGGGATTTTTTAGATTTTATCTACTGCGCAGAGTCGTGCTAACATTCGCGAACGCTGTTAGATTTGCTAACATCAGCGTAGATTACATCTAATCGTGCAAGTCATTCCGTTAGCAAGCACATCCGCAGATAACTATGATCCAGTTGATTTACCGAGAAATAATATTCAATTTGTATGCATAAATATACAAGAAGAGGTTGGAGAATAAGGCGTGCAGCCAATAAGGAACTGCATGGATTTTCACAACGGCGACATTTTTTAGCAGGAACGTACGCCAATGTTTGCAATTTTGAGAGCCAACAAAAACGAGCGCCGTTAGAAATTCGTCAAAAATGTTAGCAAGCTGCTAACACGCCCCCCAAATCTGTTAGCTAAAGAGTCCCGAGGAAAAAGAAAAACGCCCGCTTTTGTTAGCAGGCTGCTGTTAGCAGCTTTTTGCTTCAAAAACGGGCAGTTTTTGGCGATCCCGGCGCGATTCGAACGCGCGACGTTTCGCTTAGGAGGCGAACCCTCTATCCTGCTGAGGTACGGGACCATATGCTCGGAACCCCTTATTTTTCAAGGCTTTCGAGCTTGACCGGTCATCCTGACCGTGGGGAGAAACTGGAGTGACCTTGCGTTAGCTGGCTAACATTGGCGGAAGGTTCGACTTTCACAAACCGTTCACCGTCCGCTTCGAGTTAGCAGTTTGGCGGACGTTCCAGGAGGGAAAATTGAGCGAAATCTGGCTGATTCCGGAGGTCTGATCGCTCATTTTAGGCGGGCGTTCGACGGATTATTAGGAGGCGGCCGCTCTATCCTACTGAGCTACGGATGCATATCCCCTGCCCTTTCGAGCAGGGTACATAGAGAATTATACCCATCCAGGGGCGGAAAGTCAATTTCACTTCAGCGTGCGGGGGGCGAAACCAACCTTCTTCTGCACCTTGCGCAGGGTCTTGGTAGCAATATAGTTCGCCTTCTCCGCGCCGGACAACAGCGTATCCAGCAGGAACTGCTTGTCGGCAATGAGACGCTTATATTCGCTCTGCAGGGGCTCCAGGCTGGCGATGACCACATCTGCGGTCCGGGTCTTCAGATCGCCGTATCCCTTCCCGGCCATTTCGGCGCAGATGTCCTCCACGCTCTGGCCGCTGAGGGTGGCCATGATGCTCAGCAGATTGCTGACGCCAGGCTTGTTCTCCGGATCGAAGCGAATCTCGCCATCCGAATCCGTCACAGCGCGCTTGATCTTCCGGCGAACCGTGTCCGGCTCATCCAGCAGGGAGATGAAGCATTCCTCCGGGTCGCTCTTGCTCATCTTCCGGGTAGGATCCTGCAGGCTCATGACCCGGCCGCCTACCTTGGTGATCAAGGGTTCCGGCACGGTGAACACATCGCCATAGACGCCGTTGAACCGCTGGGCGATATCCCGGGTGATCTCCAAATGCTGCTTCTGGTCCGCGCCCACGGGCACCGCGTCCGCCTGATACAGCAGAATGTCCGCCGCCATCAGCACAGGATAGGTGAAGAGGCCAGCGTTGATATTGTCCGCGTGCTTGGCGGATTTATCCTTGAACTGAGTCATCCGCTGCAGCTCGCCCATATAGGTAAAGCAGTTCAGAATCCAGGCCAGCTCCGCGTGGGCGCTGACATGGCTCTGGCAATAGATGATGCACTTTTCCGGATCCAGCCCGCTGGCCAGATAGATGGCTGCCAGCTCCAGGCAGCGTCTTCTTAGATCCGCCGCGTTCTGCCGGACGGTAATAGCATGCTCGTCCACGATGCAGTAGATGCAGTCATAGGCATCCTGCAGCTCCGGAAAATGCCGCAGGGCGCCAATATAGTTGCCGATGGTCAAGGTGCCGCTGGGCTGAATGCCGGAAAAAATCCTTTTCTTTCTCTCTATGGTCTGTTCCATAACTCGCTCCTTGAATTATAATGCGCGCTTGATCGCCGCCAGCAGATCGTCATATTCTTCATACGCCGGCAGCTCAGGATGATCCTTCCGAATCTGCTCCGTGGAGCGGAAGAGGAAGCCCGCCTTGCTGGCCTGGATCATGCCTAAATCGTTAAAGCTGTCGCCGGCGGCGATGGTCTCAAAGCCTACGGACTGCAGGGCCTTCACTGTGCTCAGCTTGCTCTTCTCGCAGCGCATGCGGAAGCCCGTCACCTCGCCGCTTTCCGCCACCTCCAGCTCGTTGCAGAACAGGGTGGGCCAGCCCAGCTTTTTCATCAGCGGGGTGGCAAACTGGGTGAAGGTATCGCTGAGGATCAGTACCTGGGTTTCCGCCCGCAGGGCGTCCAGGAACTCCCGAGCGCCGGGCATGGGATCGATCTTCGCGATGGTATCCTGAATCTCCTTCAGGCCCAGGCCATGCTCCTTCAAAATCGCCAGGCGAAAATTCATCAATTTATTGTAATCCGGCTCATCCCGGGTGGTCCGCTTCAATTCCGGAATCCCGGACGCTTCGGAAAAAGCGATCCAGATTTCAGGCACCAAGACGCCCTCCAGATCCAGACATACGATGTTCATCCGTCTACCTCCCCTTTTCTCCCCTGCCGGGGCAGAAACTTGCGGCTTCAATTATAGTACGTTTCCCATCCCAGGTCAAACGAAAAAATCAAAAGTACCCTTGTATTCATGGAAAAAAACGAATATAATGATGACATTATTCCCAGCGTACAAAAATCCCGGTCCAGATTGGAAAGGAGCTACTTAGGATGAACAAGAAAACCATCGCCCTGATCGTTGCCCTCGTGCTGTGCGCCGCGGCCCTCGCTTTCGTGGGCGTTCGGCTGAATCAGGAGAGCGTCGCCCGGCAGGAAACTGCCAATTTGCTGGAGGACGCGAAGAACGAGAGCGCCCGCCTAACGGAATCTCTCCAGGCCGCCCAGGAAGAAGTTTCCGACCTGAACGCCAATCTGGAAACCGCGCAACAATCCCTCTCCGAGGTGACGGAGGCGCGGGATGCCGCGCTGACCCAGGCTCAGGGGCTTACGGAAAATCTGGAATCCGTCCAGAAGAACCTGACGGAAACGTCCAAGGCCAAAGAGGATACCGATGCGCAGAACGTGAAGCTGACCGCGGATCTGGAAGCTGCCCAGGTCTCCCTGACGGAGACCACCAAGGCCAAGGACGAAGCCCTCGCACAGAACGCAGAGCTGACGGAAACCTTGAGTGCCGCGCAGGAAAGCCTGGCGGAAGCGACAGCCTCTCTGGAAAGCGCCCTGAAGGAAAGTGCCGAATTAAAGGAAAATCTGAAGGCCTCCGAGGATACCCTGGCCCAGGAGCGAAAGGATAAAGCCCTGGTGGAATCCCTGAATCTCTCCCTGGCTGAATCCCTGCAAAAGGCGAAGGAAGCCCTCTCCTCCGTCGTGGAGTCCGGCATCAGCGAAGACACGGAATCCGCCCTGAAGGAAACCCTGGCGGATGTGGAAACCGCTCTCTCCCAGGAAAAGGAAGATCATTCCGAGCTGGCCGAGCAGGTAGCTATCCTCACCGCCTCCCTGAAGGAAGCGGAAAGCAAGCTGGCCGCCGAAACTGAGGCCCTGGAAAAGGCCCAGGCGGATAATGAGGACCTGGCCGCCAAGCTGGTGGCCGCGGAGGAATCCCTGGGGACGGAGATTGCCGCCCAGGCCGCGGAAACCGAGAAAGCCCTGGCCGCAGAGAAAAAGAACAATGAAGCCCTGGCCGCCAATGTGACCACCCTGACAGAAGAAAATCAGGAGCTGACGGAGAACGTAGCTGCCCTGACGGAAGAAAAAGATGCTTTGACCACGGCCCTGTCTGAAGAAAAGAAGGTCACTGAAACCCTGACCGCCAACGTGGCCACCCTGACGGAGGAAAAGACAGCCCTGACGGAGAACGTCAATACGTTGGCCGAGAATGTGGCCGCCCTGACGGAGGAAAAGGCCGCGTTGACCGAGAACGTAGCCACCCTGACGGAAGAAAAGGCCGCTTTGACTGAGAATGTGGCCGCCCTGACGGAAGAAAAGGCCGCTTTGACCGAGAATGTGGCCGCCCTGACGGAGGAGAAGACCTCCCTGACCGCTGCCCTGTCGGAGGAGAAGAAAGCCGCCGAAACCCTGACCGCCAACCTGACCGAGGAGCAAGCGAAGACCACGGATCTCACCTCTCAGGTCACCGCCCTGACGGACAAGACGGAGACGCTGGAACAGGCCGTGACCGACCTGCAGGGCATCGCCGTGCTGGACGCGCAGCTGCCCCTGGATGATCCGGATCCCGCACTGGCCTCCCGCAGCGAGGATCACGGCCCCTCCGTTACCTGGACCCGTATTCGTTTCGACGAGAATGGTTATCCCCAGCTGTGGCTGGAGGTTCGGCACGAGAAGAACATGGCTAACCTGCTGTTCTATCGGGAATATGTGGACGAAAACAACGAGCTGCAGTCGGAGCTGTACTCCAACTACAACCTGAACGGTCTTAACGACGCGGTTCGTTATCGCACGCTGAACAAGCCCGGCACCTATACCGTCGTGGTGGTGGATAAGGATCTGGACAAGACCAATTATGGCACCGTAGCTACCTTGGAGGATATCGATGGCAATGGCATCGTCGACACCTTGACCGACGCCAACCAGCAGATCTATCTCCTGGATGTTCCCAACGCCTTCTCCACCGTAACGGCGGAGGATGTCGCCGCTGCCGAAGCGGAAGCCGCAGTCGAGAACGAACCTGAGTCTGAAACCGAATCCGAATCCGAAGGCCCTAGCGCGAAAGTCGTCGTCGTCACCAAAAATGCCGACTGATCCTTTCCCCTGGGTGAACCCCTGGCGAAGGGAACTGAACCTCCTGCTCTCTTCCCTCCCCGTCCGGAGAAAGTCGGCGCTTCGAAGGAGCCTGCAACCTGATTTCCTTTTCGCCGTAGACCTGCCTGCCTGCGCGGAAGCCCCGGTTTGCCAGCAGTTTCTGCTTGCCGCCGCGGCGGTCGGCTGGCAGGGGGCGGAAAGTCAGGGATGGATCAACCTGCGCCGAGAGGACGGTGCCCTGCCGGAAGGGCTTTTCCCGCTGGATTTGGCAGGGGAAGCCGGCTGCCTGCACTCCCTGATGGATCGCCATCCGGAACTCCGGCCCACCGAGGGCCAGTGGATCGCGATAATCAAAGCCAGAGAGGAAGGCCCCGCTGCCTGGGAACAGGCCTGCCGCCTGATTCATCAAGATTGGGCCCGGCGCTTGCGGGAAAAGCCAGCCAATTGTTCATGAAAGCTCCCCGCGGGGCAGATACGAGAAAGGTCCCTGAAAATCAACTGAGGAAAATAGCTTTCCTGCTGATTGGAAGAAATCAGCGATTCCTTCCCGGGAGGTTGAACTGAAAGATGTTGATTCAGCACATTGGCCATGCCGAATTCCTGATCACCCTGGAGAGCGGATTCCGAGTGGTGACCGACCCCTACGACGCCTCCACCGGCTATCCGGTCCAGAAGATCGAGGCGGACGGGGTGCTGGTGTCCCATCATCATCACGACCATGACGCGGTGGAAAATGTCACGGGCCATCCCCAGATCATCGATTACGCCGGGCTGCATACCTTCGCCCCGGATGTGAAGGTGACCGGCCTCCTGGCGGACCACGACGACGCGGAGGGCGCCAAGCGGGGCAAGACGCTGCTGTTCCTGCTGGAGGCGGAAGAGCTGCGGCTCGCCCATTTAGGGGATCTGGGCTGCCTGCTGGACGCGGACCAGCTGGAGGCCCTGGGGCAGGTGGATATCCTGATGCTCCCCGTGGGCGGCTTCTTCACCATCGACGCCTCCCAGGCCAAGGAAGTGATTGATCAGCTGGATCCCCGGATCGTGATCCCCATGCATTACAAGACGGAATACAACGCCGATTGGCCCATTGGCCCGGTGGAGGATTTTACGGGGCTGTATGACCCCTCCCAGGTTCGGAAGGGCGGTCAAGCCCTGCGGGTGACCCGCGGGGACCTGGCCTGCCAACCCCGGATCGTCGTTCTGTAAGAAAAATCAATTGTGATTCCCCTGAATGGAAGGGGACGAAGGCCGGAGGGCTCCTCCGGCCTTCCCCCATGCCAGGGGAGAAAGGAAATTCATCTCGCCATGCCGGATGTAGCACAGCATCACGCCTTTGGGCAGCGGGTCAAGGCCACTCTGCCGAAGGAGATTCAACAATATCTCGCCGACGTTCCCTACACCTTCGCGCTCTATGGACCGGATCCCTGGTTCATGCATCAACCCTGGAAGCGTCGCCAGGGGCGGGGGCGCCGCATGCACACCACGAAGACCGGCGCCTTCCTGACCGCCCTGGCGCATCAGGCGAAGGAGGGCGCCGCCCCTCGGGAAACCTTCTCCTATCTGGCGGGCTTCCTCTGCCATTACGCCCTGGATTCCACTGCCCATCCCTACATCATTTGGCAGAGCACGGAAACCTGGCCCACCAAGCGGGCCCATCGGGATCTGGAGCACGCCCTGGACGCGGCCTTGCTGAAGCGAGAGGGGCACTGGGGGGAGCGGCACCCCGTGACGGATTATCACTTTCCCCGTCTACAACTGCCGAAAGCCATGGCCGGGGATCTGGACGCCGCCTATGGCGCGGTGTACGGTTGGCGAAATGTGCTTCCGGCCCTGAACCGATGCTATCCCCTGTATCGATGGTTGTTCCGCCAAATGGAGAAACCCCATTCCCTCCTGACGCTGCTGAGCCGCGTCGTTCCCACCCACCGTTTCCGCTCCATCCCCTATGTCCGCTCTGCTTTTCTGGATCGGGACGTGGAGAATCTTTCCCACCAGCCCTGGCATCAGGCCTACGCCCGGGAGATGACTTCCACGGAGAGCTTCCCGGACCTGTTTGAGAAGGCGGTGGAGATGGCGGCGGACCTGATTATCGACAGCTATGCCTTCGCCCTGCAGGGAACCATGACGGAAGCGGAGCTGGCACAGCGCATCGGCAACCGTTCCTATTTAAGCGGGCTGGACGTGGAAGATCCCCGCAATATGGCCGTCCGTAGCTTGCGGCCTTCCGACTGAAGAGGATAGAAAATGGCGACAGATTTTACAAAGGGGAAGATCACCCCGGAGCTGATTAAATTCACCGTGCCCCTGGTGCTGGGCAACCTGTTTCAGCTGCTTTACAACGCGGTGGACAGCATGATTGTCGGCCGGTATGTGGGCAAGGAAGCCCTGGCCGCCGTGGGGACCTCCAATCCCCTGATGACCCTGGTGATTCTTTTCATCAATGGCATTACCCTGGGGGCGGGCATCCTCATCGGCGCTCATTACGGCGCCAAAGATTATGACACCCTGCGCCGACAGATTTCCACCACCATGCTGGGGGGCCTGGGGTTCACGGCAGCTGTGTCTCTGGTCTTCGTGATTCTGGCCCAGCCCATCTTCACCCTGATGCAGGTGGACCCCTCCATTCTGGATTTATCCGTCAGCTATATGCGGATCATCTTCTGCGGCCTGGTGTTTACCTTCATCTATAACTGTCTGGCCAGCATTCTCCGGGCTCTGGGGGACAGCACCGGCCCCCTGGTGTTCCTGGTGGTCAGCTCCGTGCTGAACGTGATTGGCGACTTGCTGCTGGTGGTTTGGCTGCGGATGGGCAGCAATGGCGCCGCCATCTCCACCGTGGTCTGCGAGGCCATCAGCTGCGTGTTGTGCCTGATCTATCTGCAAAAGCGGGTGCCCCTGCTGCGGCTGGGCAAGGGTTGGCTGGTGTTCGACAAGAGCCTGTTCCGGGCGACGGTGGCCTACGGATGGACCTCCGCCATGCAGCAGGCTACCGTGCAATTGGGCAAGATCTGCATCCAGTCCATCGTCAACACCATGGGGGTCTCCGTCATGGCGGCCTTCACCATCGTGAACCGCATGGACGATTTCGCCATGGTGCCCCAGCAGAACATCGGTCATGCCATGACCTCCTTCATGGCCATCAACCGGGGCGCGAAGAAACCGGACCGGGTCAAGGAAGGGTTCCGCAAGGGCATGGGCATCGAACTGGCCTATGGCCTCCTCATCTTCCTGATCTGCTTCATTTTCGCCCGGCCCATCGTCGGCCTTTCCACCCAGGATCCCCAGGTGATTGAGCACGGGGTGAAATACCTTCATCTGATCTCCTTCATGTACTTCCTGCCCGCGATCACCAACGGGGTTCAGGGCTTCTTCCGGGGCATGGGCGATCTGCGGATTACGCTCATCAGCTCCATGACCAACATGGGCGTCCGGGTAGCCGCGGCCCTGATTCTGGTTTTCCTGATGCATCTGGAGATGGAAGCCCTGCCTCTCAGCTATCTGGCGGGATGGATCGGCATGCTGCTGGTGGAATTGCCCCTGCTGCGCCGAACCCTCTCCTCCGGCGAGATGGCCCTGGGGGATGGCGCGTAAAACCCCTCGGATACGTTTCTTAAATTTTTCACATTCATTGTTTTTCCCCGCGTTTTGTGTTATTCTTCCTTTAAAGCGCTCCGGGGCTTTTCTTCCGCGGGCGTCGTTCTCTTTCATATTCTCTTTGCAGGAGGCATCCATGCTTAGCAAAACCATTCCCTCCACGGTGTCCGCCTTTCTGGCTGCCCATGGCGCGGAACAGCTGGCCGCCGATGGTCTGGAAGATCTGGCTGCCCTGGTTCGCGTGTTCCAGGAGGCCGCCCCGGCGGCGGATTCCGATCCCCTTTCCCAGGATCACCTGGCCTATCTAACGGCCGTGCTCGACTGTCTGGAGGTGCTCAATGAGCAGCTCTACGAGCATTACCGCGCCCTGATCGACATCGTTCGCGAAGGCGTATTCCGCGCCCCGCGGGAAAGGCTCTTGGCCTATCCCTCCTGGAATGGGCTGCGGCTAAAGGCGGTGGCCATGGGCTTCCTCCCGGAAGATCAGTATGGTCAAAATCTGCCCCAGCCCCATCTCGGCCGCTCGGAGGCCTATCTTCGCGTGAAGGAGGGTTCCCGCAAATGAAACTGCTTTTTATCTCCCCCCGCAGCGTCACCGTGCTTTTGAACGGCGAGGGGGATTATACCATGCCCTCCCCCGCGGAGCTGACGCTGAACGGCGTCTCCCTGGGGACGGAGGAGCGGAACGTTGTTTCCCTTTTCGATCTTTATCCGGACACGGATTACACCCTTTCCATGGTTCAGGAGGGGCAGACTCAGGAGCTCTCCTTCCATACGGAGAAGGAAAGCGTCACCCTGGATGTGCGCCGCTTCGGCGCCCAGGGAAATGGGCAGACGGATGACACTCCCTGCCTCCAGGCGGCCATCATGTGCTGCCCCGAGGGCGGCCGCGTGCTGATTCCCGCCGGAACCTATCTCACCGGGCCCCTCTTCCTGAAGAGCCATCTGACCCTGGAGCTGCAAAAGGGCGCTACCCTTTCCCTCCTGACCAATCAGAACCGCTTCCCCATCCTCCCCGGCGTCACCTTCCCCACCGGCGAAGGCGATGACCTGCTGTTGGGCTCCTGGGAGGGCAATCCCCTGGATTCCTTCGCCTCCGCCCTGACGGGCATCGGCGTGGAGGATGTGCGGATCATCGGCGAGGGCGTCATCGACGGCCGCTCCCAGGAGGGTATCTGGTGGGTCAATCCCAAGGGGAAGTACCGGGCCTATCGGGGCCATCTGCTGTATTTGAAGGGCTGCAAGGATATCACCGTCCAGGGCATCACCTTCCGCAACAGCCCCGCCTGGAATATCCATCCCCTGTTCAGCGACAATCTGTCCTTCCTGAACATTACGGTGGAAGCCCCCTCCTACAGCCCCAACACCGATGGCTTCGACCCCCAGAGCTGCAACGGCGTCCGCATGTTCGGCGCCCTGTTCTCCGTGGGGGATGACTGCATCGCCATCAAGGCTGGGAAAATCTGGCAGGGGCAGAAGTATCACACCCCCACCCAGAATGTGGAGATCGCCTGGTGCGCCATGCTGGACGGCCACGGCGGCGTGACCATCGGCAGCGAGTGCGCCGGCGGCGTCCATCGCGTCCGCGTGCATCACTGCTGGATGCGGGGCAACGACCGGGGCCTGCGGGTGAAGACCCGGCGGGGCCGGGGCCTGAACGCCGTGGTGGACGATATTCGCTTCGAGGATGTACGGATGGAAGGGGTTAAGATGCCCCTGGTGGTCAACTGTATGTATTATTGCGACCCGGATGGCCACTCCCCCTATGTCCAGAGCCGGGAGCCCCAGCCCCTGGACGAAACCACGCCCACCGTCGGCGCCATCGTCTTTGAGCGGGTGAAGGCCACAGGCTGCCGCGCCTGCGCCGGATATATTCTGGGCCTGCCGGAGCGGCCGGTTCAGCAGATCGTGGTCCGGGATAGCTTCTTCGAATTCCAGAAGGACGCCATCCCTCTGGTGCCCGCCATGGCCGATCATGTGCCCGCCATGCACAACCAGGGCATCATCGCCCAGTTTGTGGACGATCTAGAGGTCGTGGATGTGGATATGGAAAATATCAACGGCGAAATGGTCCAGCGGCTGTGAGCGCTGTAGCTTGAGATAATCACTGTTTCTTCCAGCGAAGGGATATTTTACTCCCCCGCGCATAGGACGAAACGATGGCCATGAATTAAAATGGAAAGGAAAGTGGAACCCATGGATATTCGTTATTCCGCCAACCAGCGCGATTTTAAGCGCTATACCACCGAGGAAACCCGGAAGGAGTTCCTGATCGAAAATCTGTTCCTGCCGGATCAGGTGCAGGCCACCTACAGCCATGTGGACCGCATGGTCACCATCGGCATCATGCCCGTGAACGAAAAGGTCTCCATCGACAAGGGCATCGATATCTGGAAGAATTTCGGCACGGAGTATTTCCTGGAACGCCGGGAATGCGGCATGTTCAACGTCGGCGGCGCCGGCAAGGTGTACGTGGATGATCAGGTGTACGCCCTGAATTATAAGGACTGCCTGTACATCACCAAGGGCGCCAAGGCCGTCCATTTTGAGAGCGACGATCCCACCCATCCCGCCAAATTCTATCTGGTGTCCGCCCCCGCCCACTGCAGCTATGAAAACCGCCTGATCCGCATCGAGGACGCGGCCAAGCGGCATATCGGCGCCCTGGAAACCAGCAATAAGCGGACCATCAACCAGTTCATTCATCCCTCCGTGCTGAAAACCTGTCAGCTGTCCATGGGCATGACCGTGCTGGAGCCCGGCTCCGTCTGGAACACCATGCCCGCCCATACCCATGAGCGGCGGATGGAGGTGTATTTCTACTTCGAGGTGCCGGAGAACAACGTGGTCTTCCACATGATGGGCGAAGGGCAGGAAACCCGCCACATCGTCATGCAGAACGAGCAGGCGGTCATCTCCCCCTCCTGGTCCATCCATTCCGGCGCCGGCACCAGCAATTATACCTTTATCTGGGCCATGGGTGGAGAAAACCAGGCCTTTGACGACATGGACGAGATTCCGACGACGGAATTGAGATAATGTTTCTTTTCTAACAAACGACATATTTGAAGGAGGTAAAAACACCATGAACATGAAGGACTTCAGCCTGGAAGGCAAGATTGCCTGGATCACCGGCGCTTCCTATGGCATCGGCTTCGCCATCGCGGAAGCTTACGCCGCCGCCGGCGCTACCATCGTTTTCAACGACATTAACCAGGAGCTGGTGGACAAGGGCATCGCCGCCTATCAGGAAAAGGGCATCCCCGCCCATGGCTATGTCTGTGACGTCACCAATGAGGAAGCCGTCCAGGCCCTGGTGAAGCAGATCGAGCAGGAAGTCGGCGTCATCGATATCCTGGTCAACAACGCCGGCATCATCCGCCGCATCCCCATGATCGAAATGAGCGCCGCGGATTTCCGCAAGGTCATCGATGTGGACCTGAACGCCCCCTTCATCTGCGCCAAGGCCGTCATCCCCTCCATGATTGAGAAGGGCCATGGCAAGATCATCAACATCTGCTCCATGATGAGCGAGCTGGGCCGGGAAACCGTGTCCGCTTACGCCGCCGCCAAGGGCGGACTGAAGATGCTGACCCGGAACATCTGCTCCGAGTATGGCGAGAAGAACATCCAGTGCAACGGCATCGGCCCGGGCTACATCGCCACGCCCCAGACCGCGCCCCTGCGGGAGCGGCAGCCGGACGGCAGCCGTCATCCCTTCGATCAGTTCATCGTTTCCAAGACCCCCGCGGCCCGCTGGGGCAACCCGGAGGATCTGCAGGGTCCGGCGGTATTCCTGGCCTCCGATGCCAGCAACTTCGTCAACGGCCACATCCTGTATGTGGATGGTGGTATCCTTGCCTACATCGGCAAGCAGCCCTAAGTTTTTTAAATCCCCCTCCCTCCGGGAGGGGGATTTAAATGTAATAGAAATGAAACATCTATCCATCTGTACAAACCTGGCCAAAAGATGTATAATCTTGCCCAGCAGTGGATAGATTTGTCCATTTTTGCGCAAAGAACATTCTTTTTCGGAGGGGCGTGTGGAAAAGCAAAGGAGCCTGGGACAATATCGAGCCGTGGATCTGGCTCTGTTCGCCCTGATGCTCCTCGTTTTCGAGAGCATCATTATCCTGGCTTCCACCCGTTGGTTCCCCGGTCAGCCCTATACCGTGTCCCTGGCGCCGGCCATCGTCGCCATCGTGCTGGTGCGCTGGGGCCCTTGGGCCGCGCTGCACGCGGTGCTGGGCGGCCTGGTAATCTGTGTGCAGTCCCAAGCCTCCCCAGCCCAATTCGTGATTTACTGCGGGGGGAATCTCTTTCCCCTGCTGCTCTTGCCCTGGCTTTCCCCTTGGCGGAAGCGGGAGGGCGTATGGCGCTCCTCCGCCCAGGCCCTGGGCTTCGGCGCGGCGGTGCTCCTGCTGATGCAAGCGGGCCGCGGGCTGCTTACGCTGTGCTTCGGCGCCAGCCCCGTGTTAGCCTTGGGCTGTTTTACCACTGAGGTGATTACCGACCTTTTCACCCTGGTCATTCTGTGGATCGTCCGCCGGCTGGACGGGGTGCTGGAGGATCAGGTTCATTATCTGAAACGGGTTCAGGCGGAAGAACAGACCCGGCTCTGATTTCTTTTCACGATGTTACTACGAATTTGCCGCCCTTCGGCGGCGGATGAACGGAGGAATGTGCATGAAGCATTCGGCAGGGGATTATTTAATCCTGGACGAAGCCACGGGCCAGTGGCGGGAGGATCCGGAACAGGTGGTTCGGGACGATGTGGAGAAGCACTACTGGCTTCACGTCGGGCGCACCATTCTGAAGGACTGGCGTCTTTATCTGATGCTGGTGCCCACGATTCTGGTGTTCCTTTTCTGGCGTTACCTGCCCATGTACGAGCTGCTGGGCTCCTTCAAGGTGGATGACGCGGTCAAGCCCGTGGCGGAGCAATACTTTAAAGGCTTCTCCAATTTCAAGGGCCTGCTGCTGGGCTCCGGGACCTATTCCGGCCTGAGCACGGATTTCTGGCGCGCCATGCGGAATACCTTCCTGCTGAGCTTCTATGGCCTGCTGTTTGGTTTCCCCATGCCCATCATCCTGGCGCTGTTCTTCAATGAAATCCGCAGCGACCTGCTGCGCAGCGCCTATCAGGTCATGACCTATTTGCCGAAATTCATGTCCACCGTCGTTATGACCTCCCTGGTGGTCATGCTGATCAAGCAGGGCTCCGCCGCCAGCAATACCCCGCCGGGCATCGTGTCCCAGGCTCTGGCCTCTCTGGGGCTCATCTCCCAGGACGCGGCGCAGAACGGCCTGCTAAACAATCCCCAGTATTTCCGGGCGATTTATCAAATCTCCGGCATCTGGGAGACAGCGGGCTATGACAGCATCGTCTTCTTCGCGGCCATCATCGCCATCTCCCCCACCAGCTACGAAGCCGCTCAGATCGACGGCGCCGGCAAGTGGGCCCAGATGCGCTACGTAGTGCTGCCTTCCATTCTGTCCACCATCGTCATCATGCTAATCACCCGAATCGGCTCCATGCTGAGCATCGGCTACGAAAAGGTCCTGCTGCTGAGCGAAGGCCGCATCGCCGCTTATCAGACGGCGGAAGTGGTGTCCACCTTCGCCTGGCGCATCAAGGGCAGCCAGAGCGGCCTGGCCTCCGCGGCGGAAATGATGAACAACGTGGTCGGCATGCTGCTGGTCATCGGCGCTAACACCATCGCCCGCAAGGCCTCCAACGTGAGCCTGTACTAAGGGAAGGAAGGGGAAAGGATCTATGAAACGCAAGCTTGAAATTTCCGAGCTGATCTTTAAAATCCTGGCTTACACCTTCCTGACGGTGTTCGCCCTGCTGTGTCTGTATCCCTTCCTGTACGCCATCGCCGCCTCCATCTCCGGTCGGCACGCGGTGGAGTATAAGGAGATCATCCTTTTGCCCAAGGCGGTCCAGTTCGACGCCTTCCGCTATATGTTCAACAGCAACGAGTTCTGGAATTCCTATTCCAACACGCTGTTCCTGACCATTTACGGTACCGTCTGGTCCCTGTTCGTGGCCATTCTGGGCGGCTATGCCCTGAGCAAGAAGCGGCTGCTGTTCCGGAAGTTCTTTAACTTCTTCCTGGTATTCACCATGTGGTTCAGCGCCGGCATCGTGCCCCAGTATCTGAACTATATCGCCACCAAGCAGGTCTTCAGCAGCATGGGCATCATGGACGATAAGTGGCTGGTGGTCATCGCCATGGGTATGGCGGCCATGAACATCATCCTGCTGCGCAACGCCTTTGAGGGCGTGCCCTCCGAAATTGAGGAGGCCGCCATCGTGGACGGCGCCACCGAAATGCAGGTCCTGTCCAAGGTGTTCATCCCCATGAGCAAATCCACCATCGCCACCGTGGCCCTTTTCTTCGCCATCAGCCGGTGGAACGGATACTTCTGGGCTCGCCAGATGATCTCCAACACCAATGAGCAGCCCCTGCAGGTGTTCATTCGGAACAAGCTGGAGCAATACACCGACCTGGAACAGCTGGCCACCTGGACGGAGAATTATGCGGCGGATTCCGTCATCTTCGCCCTCATCGTCTGCTCCATTATCCCGATTCTGATCATTTACCCCTTCATTCAGAAGTATTTCGCGAAGGGGACGAACGCGGGTGGCGTAAAAGAATGATGAAACCGCCGGCGGCGGTTTTCATGGGAGGATGATTCGCCAAAGGCACAAACGCCGGCGGCGGAGTCGAATCAACTACGGTTTCTACACCTATGAAATTTTCAAACAGGTGTTGGAATAATTTTTTAAGGAGGAATCCCACATGAAACGGATCCTGTCTCTGATTCTGTGTGCTGCGATGCTGATCTCCATGGTCGCTGTCGCGGGCGCGGAAAGCACCGTGACGCTGCGCATGGCCACCGGCTATAACAGCGCCAAGACCGGCATCACCTTCGACTCCGAAACCGCTGGCGAAGGCATCACCCTGGCCGACGGCAAAACCTACAACGCCGGCGACCTGAAGCCCACCTGGGTTGCGCTGGAAGAAATTCTGGACGTGAAGTTCGACAGCAAGTACCAGGGCAACAGCTCCAGCAAGGAGTTCGAGTACTGGGTAGACCGTCTGAACGAAGTGGACATGGTGTCCGGCCCCGCCACCACCCTGAACGAGTACGGCGAGAACGGCTCCCTGGTCAACCTGGCTGACTACTTCGATCAGCTGCCCAACTTCAAGGCTTATCTGGAAGCCAACCCCATCGTGCGTCTGTCCATCATGGGCAACACCACCACCGGCGCCATCTACTTCAGCCCCTATTTCGACGGCGTGGATGACATCGAGCGGATGCCCCTGATGCGCGTGGACTACGCGGCCAAGCTGCTGGACGGCGAAGGTGAATTCACCGCGGAAGCCACCGGCACCACCGCTGCCCCCGTGTACACCCCCTACATGCCCACCAGCGGCAAGGTCGAGATTGAGACCCCCACCCTGGACGGCACTGCCACCGAAATCGTCACCAAGGATTATGACGCCTATGGCAACATCATCGCGAAGATGAACGAAGCCGGCGCCATCTCCGGTGTGGAAGCGGTCAATATGCTCCGTGAGTATATCGACAAGACCTACAATGGATACTATGGAACCACCCGTTCCAACCTGTTCATTGGCCAGAACGCTGCCTGGGACGCGGACGAAATGGTCGCTCTGCTGCGCTGCGTGGTCGCCAATGCTCAGACCCTGAACGGCACCGATTCCATCCAGGGCCTGTTCTCCCGCGAGGATAACAACAACCAGCGCCGGGTGGATATGTTCCGTCTGGCCGGCCATCTGTTCGGCGTCCGCGGTATGGAATCCCGTCAGGATTACCTGTACTTCGGCACCGATGGCAGCCTGCAGGATGCCCGTCAGGATGCCGCCGCTTACGAAGCCCTGGCCAAGATGCATGACATTGCCGCCGAAGGTCTGATCTCCCAGGCGTTCATCGACTCCGCCGAAGAGAATTCCTCCACCTATCTGGAGAACGACAACGGCTTTATGTCCTATGACTACAACCAGACCCAGACCGTTATGAACGCTACCAAGCTGCAGGACGGCGAGAAGTACATGGCGATCATGGTGCCCGTGGCCAAGTGGTTCGACGGCACCTCTGAGGATGGCGTCTTCATGCGGTTTACCGAGTCCTGGCGTTCCGTCAAGACCGACGCGTGGGCCATCTCCAAGGCTGGCGTGGAAGCCAACCCCGGCGCTCTCGACAAGGCCCTGGCCCTGATCGACTACGCCTACTCCGAAGAAGGCCAGATCCTGATGAGCTACGGCCCTGCCGCTTTCATCAAGGATGGCGAAACCTTCCTCTTCAACGGCAAGGAAATGCCCGTTATCGCGGACGCTACCTATGCTGAGCTGTGGGAAAAGGCCAACGGTAACTACACCAACTATGCCCGTATGTATCTGGGTTCCACCCTGTCCTTCGTGAAGAGCCAGGCTTTCGAGTATCAGTGCACTCACGAAGTCGGCAAGGAAGGCGCCGGCTACATCTCCACCGCCATCGGTCTGGGCACCATCAAGCACCCGTTGCTGGAGGTTGCTGAGAATCCCTGGTACACCTCCATCCCCACCGTGCTGCCCAACAGCAAGACCGAAACCGACATGATCAACTCCTACGCGGAGCTGACCTCCAACGGCAAGTTCTCCTCCTCCAAGGGCGGCGAGAACCTGTTCGTGGATACCATCCTCTCCGGCCTGACCAAGTCTGCGGAAGAGCAGGCAGCGGAAGTCACCGGCGATTGGCATGGCAAGCAGTACCTGGCGCTGAAGGAAGCTGCCTGGAAGAAGCTGCTGACCTATTACGAGAGCCTGAAGTAATTCCAAGGAAAGATCTTCGGATCTCACAATCTATTTAGCGCTTTCCTCCCCCCGCCCAAACGCGGGCGGGGGGAGGAAAATCAAAGTCAGGGGGAATCGTCATGTATAAGAAGCAAATGAAGCTGCAGCGGGTCATCTGCCTTTGCGCGTTGATCGTCGCCGCGCTTGTCTTCGTCTATTCTCTGGGGATGCTGACAGATCTGTATGACAGCCTCTATCCCATGATGAGGAACCCGGATAATCTGGAAGAGACCGACGTTCCCGGCTCCATCATCTATTATGATATGCAGCCCTTCAACCATCAGCTGCTCATCGCGTCCATCGCGCTGATTCTGCTGGCCACCCTGCTGTTTATTACAGGCACCAGCAGCCGAAGAAAGTACTATGTAGGCAACTATTTTGCCACCTGCGTTAATGTCATCGCGGAGGTCGCAGTCGCCGTCTGGGCGCATCTGCAGATCGCCGCCTTTAAGACCCAATTTGTCACCACTCTTGATTTTGACGCCCTGGAGATGTGGTCCTCCATCTGGGAGACGCCCAATCTCACGGCGAGTTCCACCTTCTGGTTCGACGCCCATTATCTGGTTTTCGCGCTGGTCCTGCTTGCGGCCGCGCTACTGACTGTGAATGTAATCTGGAAAAGAAGGCTCATGCGGGGCGAACAGGCCCTGCTGGCCGGAAAGGCGGCATGAAAATGAACGAGGAATATACGCGGCTGGACCGCATGCGCTATACGAAGAATACCACCTCTTCCCGCCTGGCGATTCTGGCGATCGTCTTCGATGTGCTCTTCTTTATCAGTCTGTATAAGTCCGATGTGGGGAATTACTATTACACCATCCTCATCGGCGCTTCCATCATCTACAATCTGGTCTTCCTGCTGGCCACCTTCCTGGCCTCGGAGGGCGTGAAGAACTACCAGCGCAGCTATTCCTGGCTGCTGCTGGCCCTGGGCTGCGGGCAGATCATTCGGATCTTTATCTACCCCGTCCAAGCCCATCAGGCCGTGGTTTCCGGCACCCAGGTCATGGGGGACGGGCAGTTCATCCGCCTGATCGTCTATCTGGCCCTGTCCGCGGTTTGCCTGATCGCCAGCGGCGTCATCAATTGGCAAAAGAGCAAGGCGCTCACCGCTCATATTGCTTCTTTGGAAGCAGCGAATGCGTAAGGAGGAAGCAAAATGGCTGAGCTTCAACTGCAGCATCTGGATAAGATTTATGACAACAATGTGCAGGCGGTCTATGACTTTAACCTGGACGTGAAGGACGGCGAGCTGATCGTCCTGGTAGGCCCTTCCGGCTGCGGAAAATCCACCACCCTGCGGATGGTGGCCGGGCTGGAGGATATCTCCCGGGGCCATCTGCTCCTGGACGGCAAGGACATCACCCAGGCCCCCGCCAAGGATCGGGATATGGCCATGGTGTTCCAGAACTATGCCCTCTATGGCCACATGACCATCTATGAAAACATGGCTTTCTCCCTGACCCTGCGGAAGGAAGATCCCAATGTGATTCATAAGAAGGTGCTGGCCGCGGCGGAGATTCTGGACTTGACAGCCCAGCTGAACAAGAAGCCCAATCAGCTTTCCGGCGGCCAGAGGCAGCGCGTGGCCATGGGCCGGGCCATCGTCCGGAACCCCAAGGTGTTCCTCTTCGACGAGCCCCTGTCCAACCTGGACGCCAAGCTGCGCAGCGCCACCCGGCGGGAGATTCTGCTGCTGCATAAGCGGCTCAACGCCACCATCCTGTACGTCACCCATGACCAGACGGAGGCCCTGACCCTGGCGGACCGCATCGTCTGCATGTCCATGGGCCATGTACAGCAGATTGGCACCCCCCTGGAGCTGTATGACCGGCCCAACAACATCTTCGTGGCCACCTTCATCGGCCTGCCCCCCATGAACATGTTTGACACCGTGTTCGAGGAGGGTGTTCTGAAGGGCAAGGGCTTCCAGGTGCCCCTTTCCGAGGAGCAAAAGGCCCTCCTGGCCCTCTATCAGCATAAGAAGATCACCCTGGGGGTTCGTCCGGAGGATATCGCGGAGGGCGGCGAGCTGCACATCAAGGTGTCCACCAACGAGAATCTGGGCATGAACACCCTGGTTCACGGCGCCATGGGCGATGGCAACCATATTACCGCCAAGCTGCGGGGCTGGAGCGAGTACAAGCTCAACGATCTGGTTCCGATTCACTTTACCCGGATGCACTTCTTTGATCCGGAGACCACCAATGCCATCCGAAAGGAGGCGGAATAATCCATGGCTAAGAATCCTTCCGGCCTGCGTGAATTCGGCCGCAAGCGCCTGGTGGCGCTGAAGCGGAAGCCGGACATGATCCCCCTGATCGTGTTCCTCTTTGCCTTCCTGTATTATTCCTTCAACCTGACCCAGATTTCCAACACCACGGCCTTGATCAACGGGCCTCACATGGGGCTGACAGAATTCGCCACCATGCTCTTCTCAACCCTGAGCCTGGTGTGCTTCCTGAATTCCTTCCCCCATCGGAAGAAGGTCAACAAGCCCATGCTGATTCTGATGCTGATCATGGTCTGCGGGCTCATCTATTGCGACATCTATTACGGCGGGCGCATTACCTACGCCCTCACCCGGGAGGACAACCGTATTGATCCCACCGGGAAGAATGCCTTCGTCGCCAACGCCCAGCATGTGCTGAACGTGCATCAGTGGATCCTGGTCTGCGGTCTGGCCCTGACGGCGCTGCTGCCGGTCTACAAGCCGCTGCTGAAGAAGATCAACACCAACATCAACGTGGAATCCAGCGGAGACATGGCCGCCATCGATATTTCTCAGGAATAAGGGTATGGCGAAGAAAAAGAAGGTTTCCTCCCCTGCCCCGAAGCACGAGAAGCTGCCCTTTCCCCATGGAGCTTCCCTGGCGGACAAGCGGGAGATTCCCACAGCAGAAACGCCCACCGCTCCGGCGGAGCCGGATTATTACAAGCTGAAGCTCCAAGCGGTGGAGGATCTGGTCACCGCCAGCCCGGAGAATTCTCCCCCCGTTTCCCGGCAGGAGTTACGGAAGTACCACGCCGGGCCCAAGGTCCACGTGGCCGACTGGGTCAAAGCCATTCTGCTAAAGGTCTGGTTCGCCGGCGTCATCTGCTATTTCTTCATCTGGGGGCTCAGCACCCTGGCCCTGAATCAGTGGGATCTGATCTTCATCTTGGGCGTTGTTCTGGGGGGAGCCACTCACCTGCTGACCAACAATATCTATCGCTTCACCGCGAAGCAGGAAGGCGCCTACGACCGATGGATGATGTTCCCCGGCAAGAGCCTGGCCTTCCTCCCCGCTGACATTCTGTACGCCATGGTCCTCATTCTCTGTACGATCATGACCTACAACGGGATCAACCTGCTCCTGGCCGGCCCCGAAAGCGCCGCGCCGGCCCTGGGGGTGGAGCCCATCCTCTTTGGCGTCATCACCACCCTGTGGGATCTCCTGTTCCTGGGCGCCAAACTGCTTTGCAAACGCATCCTCTTTGACGCGAAACAGAAAGCCTGAAAGGAAGGACCAATCCTTTGTCAAACAACGGAACCTACGCCGCCCTGGACCAATATGTCCATCGTCTGATCACCGAATCCTCCCCTTCCCATACCATCTGGAATGTGGAGAAGCTTCGCCAGGGGGTGCCCACCAACTGGAATTATATCGACGGCTGCATGATGACCGCCCTGCTCTCCCTGTATGAGATCACCGGCGAGCGGCGTTACTTCGACTTTGTGGAATCCTTCATCGACGCCTTTGTCAATGAGGATGGCTCCATCCGCACCTATAAGAGCGAGGGCCATGCCCTGGATGACATCAACGAGGGGCGGGTGCTCTTCGCCCTGTATGCCGCCACGGGCAAGGAGAAATACCGCAAGGCGGCGGATTTCCTCCGGGCGGAATTGGATGCCCAGCCCCGCACAGTGGAAGGCTCCTGGTGGCATAAGCAGATCTATCCCAACCAGGTCTGGCTGGATGGCATTTACATGGCCCAGCCCTTTGCCGCCCTGTATGAAAAAGCCTTCGGCGCCGGGGATTACAGCGACATCCTGCGGCAAGTCGGCGTGGTCCGCCAGCATATGCGGGATAACAAAACCGGCCTGTATTACCATGGCTACGACGCTTCCCGGTCCGCCTTCTGGTGCGATCAGGACACCGGGCTCAGCCAGAACTTCTGGCTCCGGGCCATCGGCTGGTTCTCCGTGGCGCTGATCGACCTGTGCGAAATTCTGCCGGAGCAGGATTCCGCGCCCCTGAAGGAGGTTTTCTCCCAGCTGATGCGGGATCTGCTTCCCTTCGCAGACGAGGAGACCGGTATGTATTTCCAGGTGGTGGATCATCCGGAGGCGGAAGGCAATTATCTGGAAACCAGCGGCAGCTCCATGATCGCATACGCCATGCTGAAGGGCGCCCGCCTGGGGATTCTGGAACCCTGCTTTGCGGAGCAGGGGCAGAAGACCTTCGACGGCATCGTCCGCACCAACCTTTCCTTCACGGGAGAGGAACTGAACCTGAATCACATCTGCCTGGTGGCGGGCCTGGGCCCAGAAAAGGATCACCGCCGGGACGGCTCCATCGCCTATTACCTCTCCGAGCCCATCGTGCAAAACGACGCCAAGGGCGTCGCCCCGCTGCTGATGTGCTACACGGAGATTAAGAGGAGGTAAACACCTATGGCTTACTTAACCCTGAAAAACGTGAACAAGATTTATCCCAACGGTTTCCACGCGGTGCATAACTTCAACCTGGAAATCGAAAAGGGCGAGTTCATCGTCTTCGTCGGCTCCTCCGGCTGCGGCAAGTCCACCACCCTGCGGATGATCGCCGGGCTGGAGGATATCTCCAGCGGTGAGTTCCTCATCGACGGCAAACGGGCCAACGAGATGGGCCCCCGGGAGCGGGAAATCGCCATGGTGTTCCAGAGCTATGCGCTCTATCCCCAGATGACGGTTTTCGACAATATCGCCTTCGGCCTCACCCTCCAGGGCGTGGACGAGGATATCATTGAGGAGCGGGTCAAGAAGACCGCAGCCATCCTGGGTCTAACGGATTATCTGGACCGCTTGCCCCGGGCCCTGTCCGGCGGTCAGCGCCAGCGGGTCGCCATCGGCCGAGCCATTATCCGGAAGGTGGGCGTCTTCCTCATGGACGAACCCCTGTCCAACCTGGACGCCAAGCAGCGCGTCACCATGCGCTATGAAATCGCCCAGATTCATCAGGAAACCGGCGCCACCACCATTTACGTTACCCATGACCAAACGGAGGCCATGACCCTGGCGGACCGCATCGTCGTCATGAAGGCGGGATATATCCAGCAGGTGGGCACGCCCTATCAGCTGTATTATGAGCCGGAAAACATCTTCGTCGCCGGGTTCATTGGCGAGCCGCCCATGAACTTCATCCGCGGCAAGGTACAGGGCGGCGCCATCTCCTTCGGCGAGAACAAGCTGGACCTAACCCGGAAGATGGGTGCCCAGGCCAAGGCCTATGAGGGCAAGGAAATCGTTCTCGGCTTCCGGCCGGAGCATATTTCCCTGCAGCCCCGGGAGGATGCCTATCAGATCGACAGCCAGGTGGAGTTGACGGAGATGCTGGGCGATAACACCAACATCTACATCACCGCCAGCCAGGATCAGGCCATCCTGAAGGTGGACAGCCATGATACCCCCGAAACGGATATCCCCCTCACCTTCTACGTCCCCCTGGAAAGTGTCTACCTCTTCGACGCCGAAACCGAAAATAGGATTCATCTATAAGCCTACTACCAAAGACCGTCCCTGAAACACGGGGACGGTCTTTTTTTGAAACACGGGGACGGTCTTTTTCGTTTCATTTTGCGGACGAAACTCGAATGAAAGCTCCCCTGCGAAGCGGGGGAGCTTGAAAAACGTATGCAGTTCTTTCGTTTCATCCTTCCCGTAACGATGGAAGAACTTTTCCATTCCACTCATTCGTAAATTGAGATATCCGCCTGGTCACGAATCATTACGGGGATGATGTCGATAGGCGCAGGGACGGTCACCCGCTGTCCTCCGGCATAAATTTCCCCAGTGTATGCGTCTTTCCAGGTAGCCCCTAGGGGCAGATAAATGGTCCGGGTAGTGACGCCCGCTTCCATCACAGGGGCCACCAGCAGATCCGGGCCGAACATATAGCAATCCTCTGTCCGGGCGGCCGCCGGGTCCTTGGGGAAATCATAGAACAGTGGGCGCATCACCGGTGCGCCGGTTTCATGGGCCTGGCGCATCAGCCGACGAACATAGGGTCTGATTTTCTCCCGGATAAACAGATAGCGAGCCAGCTTAGGTGTGTTTTCCTCTCCGAAGCTCCAGACCTCATTATCCTGGCCGGAGGTGAGCTGTCGCACGCCATTCCGGTATTCCTGCTCCCGTTCATACCAGGGGGAGCGCTCCCCATGCATCCGAAACACGGGCAGGAAGCAGCCCCAGGCAAACCAGCGAAGCAGAAGCTCCTTGAAGGCGGGATCGCTGATGTCTCCGCCCATGAATCCGCCCAAATCGCAGGTCCACCAGGGAATTCCCGCCATGGACATGGATAGCCCGGCCTGCAGCTGTTCCCGCATGGCCCGGAAGGAGGAATGAACATCCCCAGACCAGGCCAGCACCGCGTATTTCTGGCTCCCGGCCCAAGCGCAGCGAACCAGGGACAGAATATCCTCCTGGCCCTCGGCCTTCATCCCGTCATAGAAGCCCTTGGCGTATCCCACTGGATATATATTGGAGCACTGCAGCGCCGGCCCTGCCCAGTAGCGATAGTTATCAAACTCATAGGAAGCGTATTCCGGCTCGGCCTCGTCCAACCAGAAGCAGCGGATCCCCTTCTCATAATAGTTCTGTTTGCACTTTTCCCAGACGAAACGCTGGGCGCCGGGATGGGTCGCGTCGAAATAAACCGCGTCGCCCATCCAGGTGCTGACGTCGTTGCCCCGATCCGTTTTTACCAGGTAGCCCCGATCCGCCATCTCTCCGTAGTTCTCACTCTTCTCATCGATAGTGGGCCAGACGGAAACCACGGTCTCGATACCCATTTCCCGCAGCTCCCGGATCATGCCCTCCGGGTCCGGCCAGTCCAGGGGCTCAAATTTGAAATCTCCCTGACGAGTCCAGTGGAAGAAGTCCACCACGATGGCGTCCATGGGGAACCCCCGGCGCTTATGCTCTCGGGCGACAGCCATCAGCTCCTCCTGGGTCCGATAGCGTAGCTTGCACTGCCAATATCCCATGCCGAATTCCGGCATCATGGGTGTGCGCCCGGTGGCCAGAGTATAGTGCTCTTCAATCTCCGCCGGGGTATCACCGCAGGTGACATAATAATCCATTTTGCGAGTGGACCGAGCGATCCATTCCGTCCGATTCGTGCCAAAGGTCACCGTACCGATGGCTGGATTGTTCCAGAAGAAGCCATAGCCTCTGCTGCTGACGAAGAAGGGGACGCTGGCCTGGGAATTACGGTGGCACAGCTCCAGCAGGGAGCCCTTCTTGTTCAGCTGCCGATCCTGATATTGCCCCATGCCGAAGATCATTTCATCGTCATAGGCCTCGAAGCGGGCGGACAAGGCATAATCCGTGGTGCCGGGAATGGGCTTCAGCTCCCGGGCTGGGAAGCGCAGGGAGGTGCAGTACCGGTTCAGCCGATTGCGATTCCGCCAGTATTCCTCCGTCAGCAGCTCGCCCCGCTGATTATAGAAGCTAATCCACCCTTCATGGTTCACCTTCACGGTAAGCTTCCCGTTACGGAAGGTGATTTCCGTTCCCTTCTGATGGTATTTGGCATATTCCTCCCCCCGATACCAGGGATCGGTGGTATCCACTTCCTTAAAAGTGATTTCTGGTTGAACCTCCGGCACCTTCTCTGTCAGCGCCCAGTCATGGCTGTCCATTTCCGCCTCCATGGTCATGCGGATGCGGACGCTGTCCGGCCCCCATGGATCGATCCAAAGCTGGCTGGCACCGCTGTGAATCAATACCCGATTCCCCTGTCTTTCGAAACGCATTTACTTTTCCTCCCCACGATACGGTTATATTGACTTTATCCGAAGGAGACGATGAATTCGTCTTTTGTTTGCTTTGCAATAATTCTCATGCTCTCTTGCCATGCAAGGAGATCACTTCCCAAAGCTCCGCAGATGATCCCGCTGCTGATCGGTCAGCAGCGCTTCTCCGGCTTCCTGCAGCGCGTCCACATGGGCCATTTTGCTGGCACCCACCAAGGCGAAGGTGGGGAAAGGCTGACTGGTCAGATAGGCCAATGCTATTGCGCCGATGCTTAGTCCCGTTTCCTGCTGAAGGGCTTTCATCCGCTGATAGCAGGCCAGATTCTCCTCCGTCAGGAATTCGTCCTTCACATTCTCGGACAGCGCCTCTACGCCGCCCTGCTCCAGCTTCGTAAAGAATCCATGGGCCTGGGAGGAGAAACAGCAGCAGACCAGTCCTGCTTCCTTGTGCAGCTGCCAGGTTTCCTCATTCATGGTAACCAGGGTGGGATCCAATGATTTCTTTTGCGCAGCCAGGCTGAACTGGGGCTGGTTGGCGATGATTTTCGTCAGCCCGTGGCGCTCGGCGTAGGCGTTCGCTTCCCGAATGCGGCTGGGCTGCCAGTTGGAGACGCCTACCATCCGGGTCCAACCATCATCAATCAAGCTCTGCAGAGTTTCCATGATCTCCCCAACTGGGCGGTTCTCATCATCCCGGTGCAGCCAGTAGATCTCCACATGATCTGTCTGCAAATCGTTCAGGCTGTCCGCCATGTCCCCGCGAACCTCCTCTCGGCTGAGCCGGCTCTGGCGCATGGCCCACAGGCGCGGGTGCCCGCCCTTGGTGCTGAGGAAGATTTGATCCCGCAGATGCCGCGCGGACAGCCATCGGCCAATTACCTTCTCGCTTTCGCCATCCTTTGGGGTTACAAAATCCCCGTATACCCGGGCGGTGTCGATAAAGTTACCGCCTAGGGCTACGAACCTGTCCATAAATTCCCAAGCCTGGTTTTCCAGGCATTTTCCGCCAAATTCGCTGCTGCCAAGGCCAATCACAGAAACCTGATAGTTTCCGATGGGCTGCTTTCTCATCGCCTCTATTCTCCTCTCCTCGATTTCCGTCCATTATCTCGGGTTCTGCTTGCTGCGCCCATTATATCCGAACAAGATCAGAAACACAAGGAGTGAAACAGGGGGACGGTCTTTTTCGTTTCATGAAACGAAAAAGACCGTCCCCCTGTTTCATTATCCTAAACGGTGCGCGACCACCTTTACCTGGATTGGCGCGTCCGCGGCGAAGGTAATTCCCTCCGCGTCCAGCGGCGTGGGAATGAGCGAGGTGACCACCCGCTCCCCTTCATTGATGAACAGCTCGATGCTCTCCTTATCCATCAGCAGCCGCAGCGTCAATTGCCCTTCCCGAGGCTCCGCTTTTACATGCCGGGTATGGGCAATATCTCGAACGGAACCGCCGTGACTGCGGTCAAAAATCAGCTCTCCCCGGGCCAGATCGCATCGAATCTGGATAAAGTGGCTTTCATCCCGGGCGACCCGCAGGGTAAACCTACGGCAAGCTGAATTTTCCGCCCGTAGCGTAACCGTCATATCCATCAACCGGCCCTGTACGCCCGGCAGGCTGATTTCCTCCTGGGCCACCGTGGCCTCCTGCAGGATGGTATCCTGCCACAGGGTTTCCATCTCCCTGACCGGCCGCTGGCAAAGCCGCCCCTCCCGCAGGAACAGCTCCCGCGGCGCGCTCATCTGGGCGTACCAGGGATGACGCCGAGGCGCTTCCTTGCAGGTTTCCCAGTTATCCATCCATCCGATCATGATCCGCCGGCCATCCGGCGCCTGCACCGTCTGGGGCGCGTAGAAGGTCAGACCATGATCAATCGGCTGAATACTCTCCCGAGTGAAACGGCAATCTTTTTCATCAAAGGCGCCCAGAATCGCCACCGTGCCGTATCCCGCGTGGAATTCCTCCCGGGCATGCATTTCCTGAGGGCTGACCAGCAGCACCTGCTTCCCTTCCAGCGCAAAGAAATCCGGGCACTCCCACATGCGGCCATACTCGCCGCGGCTGCTATCAATCTCTCCCCGGAATTGCCAGTCCAATCCATCCGGGCTGGCAAACATAACGATGGTTCCCTGTTTCTCCGCGTGCCGATTCCCCGCCACCATGCGGAAGGAGCCATCCTCCGCCATCCAGATCTTCGGATCCCGGAAATCAAACTCGCTGTATCCCTCCGGCAGATGCGCGTGCCGCACCACCGGATTCAGCAGGCTCTTTTCAAAATTGACCCCATCCCCAAAGGCCACGCACTGGGCCTGGGTTTCCCGCCGGAAGGTTCCCGCGGGCTGCACTCCCGTATAACACAGCATCAGGCGCCCATCCGGCAGCGGTACTGCGCTTCCGGAGAAGCACCCCCCCGCGTCCGCCGCCGTGTCCGGCGCCAGGGCGCATGGCTGATAGGTCCAGTGCAGCAGGTCGGAGCTGACCACATGGCCCCAATGCATGGGCCCCCATTGACGGGAAAAAGGATGGTATTGATAGAACAAATGGTATTGCCCCCCATAGTAACAAAACCCGTTCGGATCATTCATCCACCCCACCAAGGGGGTCAAATGGAATAGCGGCCGCTCCTGGGCGGAAATTTTCTGGGCCTGTTCTCTTTCGAATTCCCGTACCCGAACCAGGGGGAGAGGGTTATTGCTCATGGGAGTTCCTCCTCTGTTTGATTTGAATAAACCGGGAGCCGGTATTCCGGCCCCCGGCAAAAGGTTCAATTTATCGGCTTATTGGGCCGCCAGGTAACGATCATACACGTTCTGATAGATCTCCAGCAGGGTGCTCATGCCGCAGCGCTCCAGATAGCTCTTGTAGGCTTCCCATTCCTGATCGGTGGGGCCGCCATTCTTGATCCACAGGGCTTCTTGCTCGGCAACAGCCTTTTCGAAGTCCGGCCGATAGTAATCGATATCGTCCAGCTCGCTCTCCGTAAACACACAGTCCTGGGGATAGAAGGTATCATCCTTCACGAACTGCATCCAGTAATCATAAGTATCCGCCAGGCGCTCTTGGGCACGATCTTCCATGTAGAAATACTCATTGTAGTATTCGCTCAGAATCAGCTTCGGACCGGCCACTTCCATCTGGGCCTTCAGCTCGCCGGAGGACTTGTTATACTTTTCGCGGGATTCCTCGTCCGTGATGGAGATCCACATGCCCTTCTCATCCTGAGCAGTGAAATATACGCCGATGGGGCCATACTGCAGCTGCATCACATTCTCGCCCGCATACCACAGATCGTAGAAGCTCAGCAGCTTGGCGGGATCCTTGCACTGGGCGGTGATGGACAGCTGGCCCGCGTTGGTGGCGCCGCCGGTCCGCAGGTTCACATTGCTGTCTCCGTCCGGGCCAGTCAGGATGGGCAGGTACACATAGTCCGCCGCATGCTCCCCCATGATCTCGTTGATTTCCCACCAGGTGCTGACGCCCACGCGGCCGCCGGAGCACTTGGCGATCAGCTGGTTGGTATCCTGAGAGAACATTTCCAGATCCATCAGGCCTTCCGCGAACCAGTCATGGAAATAGGTCAGGGCCGCGCGATAGTTATCGTCGTCAGAGACGAAGTTCACCTTACCATCCTTGTCCACCACCAGGTCCATGCACACGTCATTGATCCAGTTGGTGAAGCCGAAACCGGCATAGAACACGTTCTGACCCCAGCACCACTCGTCGAAACCGGTGCTCATGGGAATGGTGGAACCCGCTTCGTTGCCATAATACTTGGCGGACATGTCGTTCTCTTTGAAAGCGGTCAGCACCGTATGCAGCTCATCCAGGGTGGTGGGAACCTCCAGGCCCAGGTCATCCAGCCAGGCCTTGTTGATCATGGAGAACTGGGGCACGCTGAAGATGGAATAGTCCTTCTCCCGGCCGATACCGGCGGTACCCATCTGTTCGCCCGCGGGCAGGCCGTAGATCTTGCCATCGCTCATGGTGATGGCAGCCTTCACAACGGGATGGGATTCCAAAATCGCGCTCAGGTTGGGCATGATTTCGGGGGTAATGTAGGGGGTCAGATCGATGAAGGTGCCGGCGGAGCCGTACCGCATCAGATCATAGTTGCTGAATCCTACGGCCTGGAAGGCGTCGATGGGCTCCCGGCTGGCAGCGTTGCCGCTGATGCGGGTGCCAACAACTTCGCCCAGGCTGTCAGACCAGGTGTCCCACTTAATGGTGACGCCGGCCTGTTCCTGCATGGCATTCAACACTTCGCTGTTTTCATAACCAGCGGAGAGGGCGGAGATGCCGCTCAGCACGTTGAATTCGGTCTGGCCTTCGGCGGAGGCGACTGACACCAGGGACAGCAGCAACGCCATCGCCAATACAATAGATACGAGCTTCTTCATGGGAATTCCTCCTATTTTGATTTATTTTCAGCATCTTTCTGATGCCGTGGTACAAGGGGTGGGGTGGGCGATCGTCGAATTTCTTCCGGTCGCCAACATAGTCGCGACTGCCCACTGGGCAGATCGCTTCTTGTTGGCTCTGTTAAAATTCGACGAGATTTCCGCCACTGGCGGTCGTCGAATTTTAACCCTTTACTGCGCCGGCCATCAGGCCCTTTTCGAAGTATTTCTGCACGAAGGGATAGATGATCAGCATGGGAGCAGCTGCCACAATGATGGAGGAGAACTTAATCATTTCCGTCATCTTGTTCAGCTCCGCGTAGCCACCGTTGATCATGCTGGCCTGGGAGGCGGAGGCGGAGGACTTGATCAGAATATTCCGCAGCACCAGGGGCAGGGGCGCCTGATCGTTGGTCATGTAAATCAGGGCGGTGAACCAATCGTTCCAGTAGGCCACCATAGAGAACACCACCATCACGGAAAGGATCGGCATGCTCAGCGGAATAATCATGGAGAAGAAAATCCGGAAATGGTTCGCGCCGTCGATGCTGGCCGCTTCCTTCAAGGATCCAGGAATGCTGGATTCGAAGTAGTTCCGGGCAATGATTGCATTGCTGACCGCCACGCCGCCCGGCAGGAACATGGCCCAAATCGTCTGCATGATTCCGGTCTTCTGCACGATCAGGTAGGTGGGAATCAGGCCGCCACCGAAGTACATGGTAATGATGAAAAAGATGCTGATAATCTTCTTGCCCGGCAGATCGCTGACGGACAGCGGATAAGCTACCAGGTAGATCATCGCTACGGAGAAGATGGTTCCCACCACGGTGTACAGGATGCTGTTTCCATAGCCCCGCACAATGTTCTGTTCCGCAAAAACAGCCTTATATCCGTCCAGGGTGAACTGGCTGGGCAGCACAAAGGTTTTTCCGGCATAGACATCATAGGGATCCGAGAAGGAAGCCACCAGCACGTAATACAGCGGGTAAGCCACCAGGAGAAGGATCAGCACGGAGATCACGATCAGGATGATATCGCTGGTACGGTCGCTGAAGCCTCCCAGCTTACCCTGCTTCTTGTTCGCGACAACAGACATTTCTTTCTCCTCCCCTCTTACACAAAGCTGACTTCGCCATATTTCTTGGCGACGCGGTTCACGATCAGCAGCAGCACGATATTGATGGCCGTGTTGAACAGGCCCACCGCGGTTCCCAATTCGTACTTGGCGCTGACGATGCCCTGTTCATACACATAGATGGCGATGATATCGCTGGTGGCCCGGTTCAGATCCGTCTGCAGCAGGTAAGCTTTTTCGAAGCCCACGCTCATGAGGCCGGAAGCGCTCATGATCAGCTGCAGGATGATCATCGGCAACAGGCAGGGCACGTCGATGTGCAGAATCCTCTGGAAAACGCTGGCACCATCCACCTTGGCCGCTTCATATAGCGCGGGATCCACGCTGGACAGGGTTGCCAGATAAATGATGGTTCCCCAGCCCGCTTCCTGCCAGATTCCGCTGGCCACGTAGATGGTCCGGAAAGCGGTGGACTCCGTCAGGAAATCAATATTCGTCCCGGCAATCAGGTTGATCAATCCGCCGGAGGGACTCAGGAAGATCCGCAGCATACCACAGACCACCATGGTGGAAATAAAGTGCGGCGCGTAGATCACGGTTTGCACCGTGCGCTTCAGCTTCTTGAACCTTAGCTGGTTCAGCGCCAGGCTCAGCAGAATCGGCACCGGGAAACTCCACAGCAGGCTGAACAGGCTCAGCTTCACCGTGTTCCACAGCATCCGGTCGAAGGTAGGCGCCCTGAAGAAGCGCTCGAACCATTTCCACCCTGCCCAGGGACTCCCGGTAATTCCCAGCCCTGGATTGTAATTCCGGAAGGCAATCTGGATACCGTACATGGGCCCATACTTGTACACGATGGTCAGCACCACCGGGATCAGCAGGAGCACATATAGTTGCCAGCTGTCCTTCATGCGACGGCCCAGGCTCTTTTTATGAACCTTCGGGGCCCTCGCGGTCGTTGAGGTCATGTCCATTCCCCCTTTTCATGAATTAATTGTCTCCCTGCTCATGAAACGTTTCATGAACTCTGCTCATAAAATACCATATTCATCCCTCCTCTGTCAATCCCCTTTTGGCAAAAAATGGAAAAATTATTTCCATCCTCCATTTTCATGAAATACCTTGCTGGGATTAATTTTGCTTTACCGTAGAAAAGACTTGACTTTATTTCATGAAAATGCTATTCTGTTTCATGAAATCAGCAATTCACAGGAGGGAAAGATTGTGGCAAAAGCAAAGAACGCCCCAACCATGGCAGATGTGGCCCGGGAAGCGGGTGTGGCTCTGGGAACCGTCTCCCGCGTCATCAATGGCCAACAGGTCGGTGAGGAATTTCGCCGCAAGGTGGAGGAAGCCATCCAGCGCCTGGGTTATCAATATAACAACAGCGGCCGCGCGCTTCGGACGGATCGGACGAACACCATCGCCCTGATCATTCCCAACACCATCAACCCCTACTTCGCACTCCTGGTGCATCACATTAACATCGAGCTGGAGAAGCGGAATTACCGGATGCTGCTCTGCTTTACGAAATACGACCGGGATCGGGAAACGGAATTCATCCAGATGGTTCGGCAGAATCGGGCTGATGGGATCATCGCCTTGACCTATAATCCGAATCTAACCATCCCTGACGATATCCCCTTCGTCACCATCGACCGTTTCTTTTCCGTCTCCGTCCCCTGCATCGCGGCGGATAACTTTGGCGGTGGCCGAATTGCCGCGCAAAAGCTGGCGGAATTCGGCTGCCGAAAGGTGGCCTTCCTGCGGACCGGTTCTTCCCTGACCAATGAGCCCAGCAAGCGTAAAGATGGCTTTGTCAGCGCCTGTGTGGAGCTGGGGCTCTCCTTTGAGGTGCTGGCTCTGGAGGATGAAGCGCCCTATAGTCAATTTGAGGATTTCCTGCAGGAGCATGTCGTAGACGGAAAGCTGTCCCTGGATGGTCTCTTTCTCGGAACCGACATGCTGGCCTGGCAAATCATTCAATCGCTTCAACGGATGGGCTTCTGTGTGCCGGAGGATGTGCAGGTCATCGGCTTTGACGGCATCCGCATGTTCGGAAATCAATCCTATGTAGTTTCCACCATTGTGCAGCCAGTGCAGGATATTGCGGAAGCCTGTGTCAGCGCTGTGCTCTCCCGCCACTTGTCCACCATTCCCTCCCTGATCTGCCTGCCCGTGCATTATGCCTCCGGCGGAACAACCAAGGAATAATCGTCTTAATGATAAAAAGGAGAGAAAACACTATGATTGACGTCGTTGCTCTGGGAGAATTGCTGATCGATTTCGCGCCGCAGGGGGCCAATGAATCCGGCTATCCCCTGCTGTCCGCCAATCCCGGCGGCGCGCCTGGGAATTTCCTGGCTGCCCTGACAAAATATGGCTGCTCCACCGCCATGATCGGCAAGGTGGGAGATGATCAGTTCGGTCGGCTGCTGTTGGGTACGCTGAAAGGGGCCGGCATTGACGTTTCCGCCGTCCTGTCCGATCCCTCCGTCTTTACCACCCTGGCCTTCGTAGCCCTGGATGAAAGCGGAAATCGGGATTTCAGCTTTGCCCGGAAGCCCGGCGCGGATACCTGCCTCCGGCCGGAGGAGGTTCCAGCGGCTCTGATCTCTCAGGCCCGGGTTTTTCATTTCGGCACCCTGTCCCTGACGGACGAGCCCGTTGCATCCGCCACCCGGCGAGCTGTTCAGCTGGCGAAGGAAAACGGCGTCCTCATCAGCCTGGATCCCAACCTGCGCAAGCCCCTTTGGTCCTCGGAGCAAGCAGCCAAGGAAGCCATCGAATTGAGCCTGCGCCAGGCGGATATCGTCAAGATCAGCGATGAAGAGATTGAATTCCTCTGGGGACTTTCTCCCGAGGCGGGCGCGGCGAAGCTGCTCTCAGAGTACGGCGTATCCCTGGTCTATGTCACTTTGGGGCCCAAGGGCTGCTACGCCGCCAACCAAGTCTGCCATGTGCAGGTCGCCAGCCCCAGCGGTATTCATGTGGTGGATACCACTGGCGCCGGGGACATCTTCGGCGGCAGCGCCATGAGCCAATTCCTGAAAACAGGAAAATCCCCCGCTGAGCTAACAGCGGAGGATCTGCAGAAAATCGTTACCTTTGCCTGTACCGCTGCCAGCCTTTCCACCCAAAAGCACGGCGGCATTACCAGCGTGCCTGACATGCCGTGAAACAGAGAGACTGAAACGGAGGGACGGTCTTCTTTTCAGGGTCGATAATTGATGGCCAGCTTTGCGAAGAAATCCTCCAGCGTCAGGCGGGCATTTGCATCCTTGTAGACGCGGATTTCTCTGGGGGCATTGCCAGGAATATATCGGGATGTATTCGGATCAATCCGAGGCGCGGGGCGCACTTCAAACACATCCTCTCGCTCAGATTCAAACAAAAGCAATCCCACGGTCGGGGAATCCCCCAATCCCCAGATTTCTCCATGGGGCCAATGGGGGATTTCCGCGAGCTTCAGGTTAAAATCAGCCATCTGTTCAAAAAGATATTTTCCGATTTCCCCGCAGGGAGCGACCTTATATTGCAATTCCGCCAAGGAAACGGCCATCTGTTTATATACATTCTTGGGCACCTGCCAAAGGGGCATTGCAGAGGATAGCACCACATTGGCCGCGGCGATGTCCACATCCTGATTAAACTCATGCTCGCCCTCCGGATAAGCGCCGCCGCCAATCCAAATACAGGTGGCGCGCTCACAAATCCTTGGCTCCAGCAGGATGGCCGAGGCCAAATCCGTCAGCGTTCCCTGGCAGGCAATATACAGAGGGCGGGGATCCTCCCGCAGCGCTTCCTGGATAATGAACCGGGCACCAGGGGAATCCTGGGGCGTGTTTTCATCCTGCAGCGGCCCATCGGCTCCTTTTTCTACGGGGCAAACCCCTTCCAGATCCATGAGCTTTAAGATCAGCTGAACCTCCTCGAAGCTGGCCTGGCAGGAGGTCCCGGTATGCCTGAAAGGGGTTTCAAAATGCGCTGGGATAATTCCCTGAACGTCGAATTTAGGCGTCATCAGATGGTGCGCAATGGCAAATTGATCGTCCGCCTCGTTCTTTGCGTCGGTGGAAATCAGCATGCGAACGCGTTTCTGCTCTGGGACAACGAACCCGTAATGAAATTGTTTCATCTTCTTCTCCTTTTACGGAATATCATGCTTTCTGGTTGATAAACTGGAAAGAGGCATCCTGCGGAAGGAACCACAGGATGCCTCGCAAATGATGTCGAGAGGATTATTTGACGGAATTGATCAGGTCCAGATCCTCCTGGGGAGTCTGGGTAGGTCCATTCTCGGCCAGCCATGCATCCAGCTGGGCCTGCTTGGCGTCGATCACAGTCTGCAGGCCGGAAGCATAGAGCGCATTGTTCAGCTGTTCGATGGTAGAATCCACATTCGCGGAGCCCACAGAACCGGTCAGCAGCGCCGCGCGATAGGTTTCCAGGGCGCTGTTCAAAGCCGTAATCTGGGTGGCATAATCGGAGGAATCCCACATGAAACCGAAGGCGGGGCTATAATAGCTCCAGGTATTGTGGCTCTTCAGCAGATCCCAATAGTCAGCAGTCTTGCTGCCATCGTTCCAAACATATCCGATGAACTGGTTGCCAGCGGCCCAGCCGGTGTTCTGGAAATACTTGAAGTTGCCGTTATCCACGCCATCGGCGAAATAAGCGGTGCCATCGTCCAGCAGCTTGTAATCCTGGCCTTCGATACCGAACTGCCAATAGTTCATGACAACTGGATCAGTGTACAGCGCGCGGAGGAATTTGAAAGCCATTTCCTTGTCTTCGCAGCTATCCGCGATCCCCAGGCCGAAGAAAGCAACATTGCCAGAGCTGATGCCGCCCTCCACATAGTCATTGAAGTAGAGCACATAGCCTTCCTGGCCGTTGGTGGCATTGGCTTCCGCCAGGAAACCAGGCTTAATGGCGGTGGCATAGCTGAAGGTGTTTCCTGCCTTGATCATGGTCGCAGAGCCCTGCTGATCAGTGGCGGCATCCTTGTAAATATAGCCCTTGTCGTACCAATCCGCCAACATGGTGCACAGATTCTTGAAGGTATCGGTTTCAAATTCGTTTACGACCTTGGTGCTGTCGTGATCCGCCTGCCAATCCAGCACGCCGAAGCGATCCAGCAGCTGGTCCACGAAATAGAAGCGAGCGGTTTGATCGCTGTTGCCCATGTACAGCGGGATCATTTCTGGATGGGCTTCCTTGACGGCCTGGAAAATTTCAGCCGCTTCGGTCCAGGGACGGGCATGGCCATCATAGGTATCCTTGTTGGATTCCAGGCCGTATTTTTCCGTCAGGCCCAGTTCATCGCAGATGTCCTTCCGCATCCACAGGCCGCCCAGCTCAACGGATTCCTTGGAGGCCGGCAGGCCGTAGATGAAGCCATTGATGCTGGACACGGTGGCGTTCTGCGCACCGATGGTGTCCACGATGGCGGCGCCGTCATCGCTCTCCAGGTAGTCAGCCAGGTCTACCATGGCTTCCGCCTTGATCCAGCCGGAAACGGTGCTGTAGAACACAGGGATTACATCATAGGGATCGAAGGCCACCACGCTGGTGCCGAAGCTGGTCATAAACTCGGAATACTGCAGCGGGTTGAAGGTCACTTCGATGTTGTAATTCGGAATCAGGTATTCATTCAGCGCAGCAACAACTGCGTTACGCTCAGAGGCATCCTGGGGATAGAATTCGATGTAGCTGAAGGTTAATGGATATGGTTTGGAGGCAGAATACGTGCCAACAGCCGTCGTTGTTGTGACCTCATCCGCGGATGCAAAAGCGCAAAGGGAGAGGACCATCGCTGCAGCCAGCAGCAGGGAAAGCAATTTCTTCATCTTGGATCTCCTTTTCTTTTTATTTATCTAACAGATGCTTATCCCTTTTAGGGGAAACAGCATCCATTGATCAGTAAGGATGGCGTTACTTCACAGCGCCAACGGCGATCCCCTTGGCGTAGTATTTCTGGAAGAAGGGGAATATCAGCATGATGGGCAGGATCGCAACGAAAGCGATGGCCATCTGGATTCCCGTCGCCGGCAGGGAGCCCATGGCGGAGGCCATGCCGGAGTTGGTCGTGCTGGTTGCCAGATACTGAATGTTGGACACCATCTGGTTCAACAGGTTCTGAATGTTGTAGAATTCCTTGTGACGGGAGATGTAATACAGGCCGTTGGTCCAATCGTTCCAGTATCCCAGGCCGGCAAAGGTACCGATGGTGATCAGGATCGGCTTGCCCATGGGCAGCACAATCTTGGTGAAAACCTGCAGATGATTGGCACCGTCAATCTCCGCTGCTTCATAGATCGCATAAGGAATACTGTTAGAGAAATAGGTCCGGACCATCATGACGTTCCAGCCGCTCAACAGCAGATTCGGAACCAGCTGCGCCAGAAGCGTGTCCTTGATTTTAAAGGTATTGGACCACATGATATAGGAAGGAACGATGCCGCCGGAGAACAGCATGGTGAAGAAGACGAAGAACATCAGCACCCGCCGCCCAGGCAGATTGTTGATGGAGAGCGGGAAAGCCATCAGGGCCGTTAGGATCACGCTGACCAGCGTTCCGATCAATGTCACCAGAATACTGATGCCATAGGCCTGCATAATGGTATCCCCAGACTGGAAAATATAGGAATAAGACGCGGCAGAAAACTTCTTCGGGAAGAAGGAGTATCCATTGGCGACCAGCACTTGCTCATCTGTCAGCGAGGACATCAGCAATAGCAGGAAAGGAAGAATGATGATCGCAGCCCACAGGACCATAACAACATAGGAGATGATTTTATACGCTTTCGAAGTTCCAACCATTTTTCCGCCCCTCCTTTCTTAGAACAGCGCATTCTCGCTGCTGACCTTGCGGACAACGCCATTAGCAATCAGCACGACGATGAATCCGACAACGGACTGATAGAAACCAGCAGCCGCAGCCATTCCGACGTTATTTTGTACCATCAATCCGCGATACACGTAGGTGTCGATAACGTCCGTTACGGAGTACAGCAGGCCAGAATTCCGGGGGACCTGGTAGAACAGACCGAAATCAGAATAGAAGATACGGCCAATGCTCATGAGCGTCAAAGTGATGATGGTCGCTTTCAACTCGGGGAGGGTGATATGCATGATGGATTGCCATTTGGAGGCGCCGTCCAGCATGCATGCTTCAAACAGGGAAGGATCAATGCCATTGATGGTAGAGATATAGATCAGGCATCCGTATCCTACGCCCTTCCACAGGTTGACAAAGATCAGTATCCAGGGCCAGGCGGGGGGATTGGAATACCAGTTGATGGCATCCGCTCCCAGCGCGGGCAGGATGGTATTATTCACAATGCCCGTCTGCTGGCTCAGGAAGGCGTAAACGATGTAGCCCAGAACCACGGAGCTCATCAGGTAAGGGAAGAGAATCGCGCTCTGGAAAGCTTTCTTCGAGCGTTCTCCCCTCATGTCGCAGATAAAGATGGCGAACATGATCCCCACAACGTTGTTCAGAATAATGAACGCAAGATTGTAAAGAATCGTGTTCCGGGTAATCACCTTCGCATCCGGCGTAGCAAAAAGGAACTCAAAATTCTTGAGCCCTGCCCAGTTACTTCCCCAGAGGCCGCGCTTGGCGCTGTAATCCTTGAAGGCGACCACCAGGCCGGTCATGGGGATATAGTTATTGATGATGAGATAAACCGCGCCGGGCAGAAACATCAAATAAAGAATCCAATGCTTCCGAATCGCGTCCAGAAAACGATTTTTGCTGCGGCCGGGAGCTCGCCCGGATTTGGATACAGCTTGCTGTGTCATCTTTTCCTCCTTTGCCGGTACAGATAACTTTTTTGGGGGGACTGTTCATGTTTCGTTCAAGAATGCTCTTAAACATATAAGAGGTTTTTCTCATAATAGCACAATTTGTACCATAGCGCAAGCAAAAAATTGCCAATAGTCCACTTGTTTTTGCCAATATATACATGTTATAATCAAATTGGTTTTACAGCAACTGAACGAAACGTAATTTCTAAACGACCGAATGGAAGGAGAACGCAGCCATGGAACAAGCATATAACCCTTATTTACCCCTGGATGTTTATATTCCGGACGGAGAACCTCATGTCTTTGGCGACCGGGTTTATATTTACGGATCCCACGATAAATCAGGCGGAAAGGTTTACTGCGAAGGGCATTACGAAGTTTGGTCCGCCCCTGTGGAAGATCTGGGAAACTGGCGGAACGAGGGGATTTCCTATCTGCGTTGGCAGGATCCATCCAACGCGGATGACCGGATGCAGCTTTGGGCACCGGACGTAACCCAGGGACCGGATGGCAGATACTACCTCTACTATTGCTTCTCCTTCTATCCGGAGATCGGCGTTGCGGTTTCGGATCAACCCCAGGGGCCGTTTACGTTTCTTGGCCATGTGAAGAACCCCGATGGCACCATCTATGGCAAGCGATCTGGGGATTTTATGCCTTTCGATCCCGCTGTCCTGACGGATGATGATGGCCGAGTTTACCTGTATTCCGGATTTGCGCCAGCCGGCCCCAAGGAAATGAATATACCCCAGTTTTCTGACGAAGAGTTAGCGGCCATGCCAGAAGGAATGCGGGATATGGCCAGAAATCTTCGGGAAACTCGTTTTGATGAGGATTCCATGTGCGGCGAGCTGGAAGCAGATATGATCACGCTGAAGGAGGAGATGCATCCGCTGATCCCCAGCGGGAAGCATGAGAAAGGAACCAGCTTTGAGGGTCATCCCTTCTTTGAAGCTTCTTCGATTCGGAAATTCAATGGGAAGTATTATTTTGTATATTCCTCCTATTGGAGCCATGAACTTTGCTGGGCAGTATCTGATCATCCGGATCGGGATTTCCGCTTTGGAGGGATTCTTGTATCCAACTGCGATATCGGCCTGAACGGTCGGGAAAACCCCGTTAACATTCCTGGAAACAACCATGGCGGATTGATCCAGGTGGGCACGGATTATTATGTCTTCTACCATCGCCAGACAGAGGGCTCGGAATTCTCCCGGCAAGGATGCGCAGAGAAAATTACGATGCGGCCTGATGGTTCCTTCGAACAGACAGAAATCACTTCCTGTGGTCTAAATGGCGCGCCTTTGGCAGCCAAGGGTTCTTATCCGGCAGCGATCGCTTGCCATTTGACGGATGAGACGGTAACAGGGGTGATTGATTACACCGATCCGATCATGCAGGATCAGATTCAGATCACTTCGCGCCAAGGGATTTCGCTCATTACTAATATCCGAAACAACGCGGAGATTGGATATAAATACTTCCTCTTTGAGCAGGCGGGGCAGCTTCTGTTAGAACTGAAGGGAGATTTCAATGGAATAATCTCTATTTCCCATGACCTGGAGGGGCGGAACGTGATTGGTGAATTCAATGTTTCGCTGGATGGTGATTGGCGGTATTATGCCGCAGCCATCACGCCATCGGTCGGAAAGCAAGCGCTCTATCTGCATTTTAGCGGAGCAGGGAT
Organism: Clostridia bacterium; assembly: GCA_017464305.1. GTDB lineage: Bacteria > Bacillota > Clostridia > Christensenellales > Aristaeellaceae > Aristaeella. The sequence goes on from JAFUDS010000001.1 coordinate 238,195, forward strand.
TGCCGAACTAAAGCAAATTGCATTCCTCTGATGTAAATGAGGAAGGCTTTCTCGCTCCCCCGCTTTGCGGGGGAGCTTTCATCTGCGCTTCCTCAGAGCAGAAACAGCTCCCGCGTCCGCCGCCGTGTCCAGAGCCAGGGCGCAGGGCTGATAGATCCAGTGCAACAGATCCGAGCTGACCGCATGGCCCTCATGCATGGGCCCCCATTGACGGGAGAAGAGATGGTATCGATAGAACAGATGGTACCGCCCCCCAATGGTAGCAAAACCCATTCGGATCGTTCATCCATCCCACCAGCGGCGTCAAATGAAAAAGCACCCGCTAGGGTGCTCATGTTGCAGCGCTACAGATCTTGGGTGGATTTATAAATGGAGTTTCTATATCTTTTAAACGTCACTCCCAACCCCAGGAGTTCCTTTTTTTCCGCTTAGCACAGGTGTGCCAGCACCACGTTCCGAACCTTTCTCGTCACCGGGCCTGTGCCGGTGTCCGCCACGTTCTGGTTCAGCAACAGGGTCAATTTCTCCTGGGGGAAGTTCGCAAAATAGGTGCCCAGCCAGCCATCCCAGCCGTATTCCCCTTTCATGGCCAGCCCAGGAACCTCGCCAGGCACATCGCAAACCCGCATCAGCTTGCCATAGCCATACCCTTCCAGGCCGCCCCAGCGCCATTTCAGATCCACCTGGCTGCTGGTCATCCACCGAACCGTCTCCTCCGAAAGAATCCGCTGTCCCTTATACTCCCCGCCCTGCAGCAGCATGGCGGCGAAATGCCGATAATCATCCAGGGTGGAAACCAAGCCTGCGCCGCCGGAGGCGAAAGCCGGCTCCCGGGTATAGTTTCCTACGTTCAGATGCTTACATTCCATGACCTGGATCCCCTCCGGCGTCCGCTTCGCACATGTCACCAGCCTGGGCAGCTTCTCCTCCGGCAGGCTGAACCCTGTATCCTCCATCTCCAGAGGCGCGAAGATCTCCTCCCGCAGGAATTCGCTGTAGCTTTTCCCGCTGGCTACCTCCACCACCGCGCCCAGCACATCCGCGCAAGTAGAGTAGCGGAAATCAGACCCCGGCTGGAAGGCCAGGGGTAGCTTCCCGATTTCGTTGGCAAATTCCACTGTCGTATATCCCGGCTTCCCCTCATCCATGGCCTGTTGATTTGCATCGAACAGCTTGGCAGCATACTGCCCCGGAGCGTCCTCCATGGGATAGCACAGCCCCGCGCTCATGCCCATCAGATCCATCAGCTTTACAGGCCGCTGAGCGGGGATCAGCTCCCCATCCTTCCCCAGCACCTTTGATCCCGCGAAGCCTGGCAGATATTTCTCCACCGGATCGTTCATGTCGATGATTCCCCGCTCCATCAGCAGGCACACCGCCGCGGAGGTAATCGGCTTGGACTGGCTGTACAGCCGGAAGATAGTATCCCGGCTGATCTCCTCCCCCGTGCCCGGATCCTTCCCTGCCTGGGTATAGCAAACCACCTTATCCTTATGCAGCACCATCACGTTGGCGCAGGGCAGCTCCCCCGTGTCGATAGCCTCCTGCAGCACCCGATTCACTTTCTTTTCCAGTTCTATCTCCCGGGACATTTCGATTGCTCTCCTTTTCCTCTCATTTCAAAATGCAGAATGGGATTTCTGCGGACGTTCTGGCCCATGTGTTTGAAATCCGCTGCTTTCATCCCCGCCATCATACCACAATCGATGATTGAAAGCAAAAAATGAAACGAAAAGACCGTCCCCCTGTTTCAAAACAAAAACCCGGAACCATATATTGGCCCGGGGTTTTGTATCCTTGGGGGTGATTAGCCCTGCTTCTGCTTGTGCTTGGGATTCTCGCAGATGACCATCACGCGGCCCTTCCGCTTAATAATCTTGCACTTTTCGCAGATCGGCTTCACAGACGGACGAACTTTCATGGGTCTTTACCTCCTTCATGGACTGCGGCTTTTCCTGATTCAACAGAAAGAACCGCTCAGTTTTTGCTGCGCCAGGTGATCCGACCACGGGTCAGATCATAGGGCGAAAGTTCAATCGTTACTTTATCACCGGGGTAGATCCGGATAAAATTCATCCGCATCTTTCCGGAGATGTGCGCCAGGATCTGGTGGCCATTTTGCAGCTCCACCTGGAACATGGCGTTCGGCAAGGCTTCAACCACCTTACCTTCCATTTCGATCACGTCGCTCTTGGACAATAGATCAGCCCTCCTTGCACAGCGAACGTTCTTCCGCGAACCCGTGCTGTATCAGCGCCCTACGCAGGTCGCTGTCCTGAATCTTTCCGCCCTCCGGACGGATCGTTTCTAAGTTTACCACAATTGGTTTCGCGTGTAAATGCCTGGTTTTCTTTTTTTTCGGACGAGCCAGCGGATGACAATCCCCATCCGCGATGGTGACCAAATCCTTCCCCAGGGATTCCAGAATCAGGAAATACTTTCCCTTATCCCTTCCCTGGGTACTCTGCACCACTCGTCCTCTTTCCATCGGAAAAGGATCCTTCATCGCTTCAGGCCTCCCCCAGATGAGAGACGCATGGATAACCCTTTGAATTCACGGGCGTGTTTTCCCAGCTGAATTCAGGCAATGTCAGGATGTCGGGATAGCCGCTGGCGTTGATCGCGATGGTGTGCTCATAATGGGAGCACAGCTTGTGATCCCGCGTGCGCACCGTCCATCCGTCATTGTCGTTGGTAATGTGCCAATCACCTTGAACCACCATGGGCTCTACCGCGATGGTCATGCCCTGGCGAAGCCGCAAGCCTCGCCCCGGCTCCCCATAATTGAACACGGATGGATCCTCATGCATTTCGCGGCCGATGCCGTGGCCTGTATAATCCCGGATCACAGTGAAGCCATTCGCCTGAGCGTGGCTATCCACAGCGTGGCCTACATCGCCCAGTCGTTTTCCGACCACACACTGACGAATCCCATCCCAGAAGCATTCTTCCGTGGCAACGATTAGCTTCCTCGCCTCTTCGGAAATCTCTCCGACCCCTACCGTGAAGGCGGAATCAGCCTGCCATCCGTTCAACACCAGCGTACAGTCGATGGAGACGATATCGCCTTCCTTCAGAACCGTTTTATCGCTGGGGATGCCATGCACGACCACGTCGTTGACGCTGGCACAGATAGAGCAGGGATATCCTTCATAGCCCTTTTCCGAGGGAATACCGCCACCCTTCCGAATCAGCTGTTCCGCCAATACGTCCAGGTCCGCGGTGGTGACGCCGGGTTTAATCTGCGCGCGAACCTGCTGTTCCACTTCGTAGAGCAGCTTGCCCGCGTCCTTCATTTTCTGAATCTGCGCCGGGTTCTTTAAACTGATCATGCCTTCGCTCCCAGGGCGGTCAAAATTGCTTTGGTGGTATTCTCCAAGCCCTGCGCGCCATCGATCTTCTTCAGCAGACCCTTCTGTTCGTAGTAACCAATCAGAGGAGCCGTCTGATCATGATAGACGGTCAATCTGTTCAGCACGGTCTCCGCCTTGTCATCGTTCCGTTGAATCAGCTCTTCCCCGCAGTTGGCGCAATGGGTTTCGCCCTTCAGCATGCTCAGATGATAGGTGGCGCCGCACTTCACGCATACCCGCCGCCCGCTCAGCCGATCCACCAGCACCTGATCCGCCACATCCAGCTCAATCACGCTGTCGATGGTGGCAAAGGTATCCAGGGCTTCCGCCTGAGGCACGGTACGGGGGAAGCCATCCAGAATGTAACCATTCTGGCAGTCTTCCATCTGCAGCCGTTCCTTCACGATGTCGATGATGACTTCGTCCGGAACCAGCTGACCGGCGTCGATAAAGCTCTTCGCCTTCTTGCCGGTTTCTGTGCCTTCCTTCATGGCGCGGCGCAGTATATCACCGGTGGAAATCTGGGGAATGTTCAGCGCAGAACAAATCTTCTGCGCCTGGGTGCCCTTACCTGCACCGGGAGGTCCAAGGAAAATGATGTTCATCCTTCTGATCTCCTTTCATAAGAATAAGGGGCGAGGATGACCTCGCCCCTTACATCCTCAATTACATAAACCCAACGTTGTCCATATCCATGTCGATGCCGCGGATGCTCATCTCACCCTGCAGGGTGCGGATGGTCTCCAGGGACACGCTTACGGCGATCAGGATGGAGCTGGCCGCGAAGGGAACGCTGACGCCGGCCACCCGGAGCAGCAGCGTAGGCACCGCGCTCAGCACTGCCAGGAACAGGGCCGCGAATAGGTTCAGCCGGTTCACGATGTTCTGCAGATACTGACGGATGTTCTTGCCGCGCTGTCCAGGAATCACCGCACCCTGCTGCTGCAGCTGCTCAGCCTGCTGTTTGGGATCAAAGCTGATGCTGGAGTAGAAGAAGGTGAAGGCGACGATCAGCAGTGCGCTGATAATCATGTACCAGACGGATCCGGTGTACATGGTGGTGGCCCACCAGTAGGTGAAGGATCCAGGCTGGGGATTCGGATTAATCAGCTGGGCAATGGTGCCCGGGAAAGCCAGGAAGCTGTAGGCGAAGATCAGGGGCAGCACGCCAACAGAAACCACTTTCAGGCTCATATGGGTGCTCTGTCCGCCGTAAACCCGACGGCCCTTCACCTGCTTGGAAATCTGCAGCGGAATTCTCCGCTCGCCCAGTTCCACAAAGGTGACAACCACAGTCATAACGATGGTGGTCACGATGATGACCAGCAGATTGATCCAACCAGAGGTGGTTCCGGTGGTCGTCGCGGTGGTGAAACCGGAGACGATGCCGTTGAACAGGTTGGAAATGATGCCCACGAAGATCAGCAGGCTGATGCCGTTGCCGATTCCCTTTTCCGTGATACGCTCGCCAATCCACATGGCCAGAGCGGTACCGCCGGCCATGGTTACGCCCACCAGGACGTAATTCAGCCAGCCGCTCTTGATGTAGCCCAGGCCGCGAACCAGACCAATGGCCTGCAGCGCAGCCAGACCCACGGTGACATACCGGGTAATCCGGTTAATCTTCTGCCGGCCGTCCTCTTCCTTGGAGAGTCTCTCCAGGGCGGGGATTGCAATGGTCAGCAGCTGCATAATAATGCTGGCATTGATGTAGGGCGTAATACCCATGGCCATCACTGTCATCTGGCTGAAGTTGTTACCGGTCATCATGTTGACCAGCTCCAACAGCGGCAGATTGCTGGTTCCGTTGGAGGCCATGACCCGCGCGGCGTCAACGCCGGGCGCGGGGATCACGCCTACCAGCCGGTACAGCACCAGCATCAGAAAGGTATAAATGAGTTTCTTGCGGATCTCGCCGATTTTCCACATCTTACGGATGTTTTCAATCATGTCAGATCACCTCGGCTTTCCCACCAACGGCCTCAATCTTTTCCTTCGCGCCGGCAGTGAACTTCTGAGCCTGCACAGTCAGCTTCTTGCTCAGATCGCCACCGCCCAGAATCTTCACGCCATCCAGGGTCTTCTTGATGATTCCGGCTTCCAGCAGCTTCTCTACCGTAACAGTGTCTCCGTCGTTAAAGATCTCCAGACGCTCCACGTTCACCTCGGCATATTCGGTGCCAAAGATGTTGGTGAAGCCGCGCTTGGGAACACGACGGTACAGGGGCATCTGGCCGCCTTCGAATCCGGGCCGCTTGCCGCCGCCGCTGCGGGCCTTGGCGCCCTTGTGACCTTTACCGGAGGTCTTGCCCAGACCAGAACCGGTACCGCGGCCCAGCCGCTTCTGCGCGGTCGTGGACCCCTCAGCGGGATGCAGTTCATGCAGTTTCATGGGGTATTCCTCCTTTATTCGTCAACTTCCTCAACCTTCACCATGTGTTTCACGGCGAAGATCTGTCCGCGAATCGCGGCATTGTCAGGCTGAATCACGGTCTGTCCTACTTTGCGCAGGCCCAGAGCACGGACATTGGCCTTGTGGTTGGGAAGGCTGGCGATCGGAGATTTCACCAGAGTAATCTTCAGTTTCATCTCTACGTCCTCCTTATCCCAGAATCTCTTCCACGGTCTTGCCGCGCATCTTGGCGACCTGCTCCGCGCTGCGGAGCTTCTTCAGCGCCTCTAAGGTGGCCTTCACCATGTTAATGGGATTGTTGGTTCCATAGCTCTTGGTCCGGATATCCTTGATGCCAGCCATTTCCAGCACGGCACGGGCCGCGCCGCCGGCGATCACGCCAGTTCCTTCCGGAGCGGGCATCAGCACGGACTTGGCGGTGGAATAATATCCGGTCATTTCATGCGGGATAGTGGTCCCGTCGATCGGCACGTTCACCAGATGCTTCTTGGCGTCCTCACCGGCCTTGCGGATGGCTTCCGGAATTTCGGCAGCCTTGCCCATGCCGGCGCCCACGCGGCCATTTTCATCGCCCACCACGACCAGCGCGCTGAACCGCATGTTGCGGCCGCCCTTCACGGTCTTGGAAACGCGGTTCACGGAAACCAGGCGCTCTTTGAACTCGCTCTCCTGTTCAAACCTTGGCATTTGCGTAGTCCTCCTTCATCAGAATTCAAGTCCGGCTTCCCGGGCGCCGTCGGCCACGGAGGCCACACGGCCGGTATATACATACCCGCCCCGGTCGAAGACCACGTTCTTGATGCCGGCCTGGACAGCGCGCTCACCCAGGAGCTTGCCGACCAGCTTCGCAGCACCCTTCTTGTCCACTTCTTCCAGCTGGCCCTTCAGGGCGGCATCCAGGGTGCTGGCAGAAACCAGCGTTACACCCTTGGTGTCGTCGATGATCTGGGCCTGGATGTGCTTGTTGCTGCGGTAGACGGACAGACGCGGCATTTCAGGGGTGCCGCTGATCTTTTTACGGACCCGCGCATGACGAATCACGCGAACTTCGTTCCGGTCACGTTTCTTGAACATTTGCAGTCACTCCCTCTCTTACTTCTTACCGGCCTTGCCTTCCTTGCGGCGGATGTGCTCATCGTGATACTTGATGCCCTTGCCCAGATAGGGTTCAGGCTTCCGGATCGCACGAATGTCCGCGGCAAGGTTGCCGACCTGCTGCTTGTTGGCGCCCTTTACCAGAATGGTGGTCTGGTTCGGGGTCTCATAGGTGATTCCTTCCGGCGCTTCCAGCACAACAGGATGGCTAAAGCCGATGTTGATGGTCAGCGTCTTGCCCTCGGCGCTGGCGCGGTAACCGGTACCCACCAGCTCCAGGGTCTTGGTGAAGCCGTCAGTCACGCCGACGACCATGTTATGAACCAGCGCCCGATACAGGCCGTGCATGGCCTTGTGGGGCTTGGCATCCGAGGGGCGTTCGAGGGTCAGAATATTGCCCTCCTGCTTCACGGTGATGACCGGATTCACCTGCTGGCACAGGGTTCCCTTGGGGCCCTTAACCGTCACCAGGTTGTTTTCATCCACCGTAACCGTCACGCCCGCGGGGACAGTGATCGGAAGCTTTCCGATTCGAGACATTTTGTCACACCTCCTATAGCGTGTCGGTTATTACCAGACGTAGGCCAGCACTTCGCCGCCCACATCATTCTTCCGGGCTTCCTTGTCCGTCATCAGGCCCTTGCTGGTGCTGATGATGGCGATGCCCAGGCCGCCCAGAACCTTGGGCAGCTCGTCGCACTTGGCATACACCCGCAGACCGGGCTTGCTGATCCGCTTTAGACCAGCGATGACGGGCTGCTGCTTGCCGTTGAGATACTTCAGGGTGATTTTAATCTCGCCCTGCAGGCCGTCGTCGATAAAATCAACAGCCTTTACATAGCCTTCGTTCAGCAATATCTTCGCGATGGCCTTTTTGGTGTTGCTGGCGGGCACGGTCACAAAATCGTGACGAGCCACCTGTCCATTCCGAATGCGAGTGAGCAGATCGGCAATGGGATCATTGACTACCATGGTTTTGACCTCCTTGTAAAATCATCTCACAGACAGTTCGATTTCTCGCTTGTTCTGTGATCCGTGGGCGGTTCGAATCTGTATATTCGCCTTCCCACGAGTTACCAAAACCTAAGTATCTATCTAAATATAGATACTGCCAGCGAACGCCCCACTGGGGCGACGGTCGGTTCGCTTTTCCGCAACCTCAATCGTCGCATGGCCGCCTTGGAGCGGCGGCCCTGCTCGTTTCGGTTGATGCGCTTACCTTCCTTTCGCCTCCGGCGAACGCCCCACTGGGGCGACGGTCGGTTCGCTTACCAGCTGGCTTTCTTGACGCCAGGAATCTGGCCCTTGTACGCCAGCTCACGGAAGCAGATACGGCACACGCCATACTTCCGCAGCACGCTGTGAGGCCGTCCGCAGATGCGGCAACGGGTATAAGCGCGAGTGGAGTACTTGGCAGGACGAGACTGCTTGAGTTTCATGCTCAGCTTAGCCACTTTAAATTTCCTCCTTCAACCTGGTTCTTACGCCTGGGCAAAAGGCATGCCCAGCAGCTTCAGCAGTTCCATGCATTCCTCATCGGTCTTGGCGGTGGTAACGAAGATCATTTCCATACCGCGGATCTTCTCTACCTTGTCATACTCGATTTCGGGGAACAGCAGCTGCTCACGGATGCCCAGCGCGTAGTTGCCACGGCCGTCGAAGGCCTTGGTGCTCACGCCGCGGAAGTCACGCACGCGGGGCAGCGCGACGGAAACCAGCTTGTCCATGAACTCTTCCATCCGCTCGCCGCGCAGCGTCACCTTGGCGCCGACGTTCATGCCCTCACGAACCTTAAAGTTCGCGATGGACTTCTTCGCCTTGGTCACCATGGGCTTCTGACCCGCGATGGTGGTCAGCTCATTGACCGCCATCTCCATGGCCTTGGCGTTGTCCTTGCAATCGCCCAGACCCATGTTGATCACGATCTTGCTCAGCTTCGGGATTTCCATAACATTCTTGTAGCCGAACTTCTGCTGCAAAGCAGGAACAGCCTCGGCCAGATATTTTTCCTTAATTCTGGTAGCCATTATGGCGCTCCTCCTTTATCAGTCAATCTCCGCGTTGCACTTCTTGCACACGCGAATCATCTTGCGATGCTGCTTGCCATTGTCGTCCGCAACCTGGGTCACCTTGTGAGCCACACGAGCGGGCTTGCCGCACTTGGGGCACACCAGCATGACGTTGCTGGCGTCGATGGGCATTTCCTTGTGGATAATGCCGCCGGGCTGCATCTGATTCCGGGCCTTCTGGTGCTTGGTCACCACGTTGACGCCTTCGACAGTCACCCGGTTCAGCTTCGGGAACGCGGCGGAAATCTTCCCCTTCTTTCCCTTATCCTTGCCGGAGATGACGATGACGGTATCATTGGACTTTACATGCATTACCGTTCCGCCTCCTTACAGTACTTCGGGAGCCAGGGAGACGATCTTCATGAAATCCTTCTCACGCAGCTCGCGAGCCACAGGCCCAAAGATACGGGTCCCGCGGGGCATTTTCTGATCATTGATGATGACAGCGGCGTTATCGTCGAACTTGATGTAGCTGCCATCGGACCGACGCTTATTCTTGCGCATCCGGACGACCACCGCCTTCACGACGTCGCCCTTCTTCACCGTTCCGCCGGGAGTCGCGCTCTTGACGCTGGCAACGATCACATCACCGATGCTGCCGTCGCGACGGAAAGAGCCGCCCAGGACGCGGATGCACATGATTTCCTTGGCGCCGGAGTTATCGGCCACCTTAAGCCGGGTTTGCGGCTGAATCATTGTGATTTTCCTCCTAATTTACAATCTTGAGGAATCCATTCTTCCGATTAAGAAACCAGCAGGCATCTGTCTGCAAAGGCCCAGACAAACCGGTTTCTAATGGGAGAGCATCCCTCGGAAGACGCCTTACTTCGCCTTTTCGAGAATCTCGACCAGACGCCAGCGCTTATCCTTGCTCAGCGGACGAGTTTCCATCACGCGGATGGTATCGCCGATGCCGCACTCGTTGTTTTCGTCATGAACCTTCAGCTTGCTGGTGCGGTTCATAATCTTGCCATACAGCGGATGACGGACGCGGGTCTTGATCTGGATGACGCAGGTCTTATCCATCTTGTCGCTGATCACGACGCCGATCCGGGTTTTACGCAGTCCTCTTTCTTCCATCTTTCAGCTGCCTCCTTCTTACTGTGCCTTCTGGCGCAGGATCGTCTTGCACCGTGCGATGTCGCGCTTGGTTTCGCTGATCTGCATGGTGTTCTGCAGCTGGCCTGTAGCAAGCTGGAAGCGAAGGCTGAACAGCTGGCTCTTCAGCTCCTTGACCTTTTCCTCCAGCTGCTCTGTGGTCATTGCAGTCAATTCGTTTGCCTTCATGCTTCTTCACCACCCGCTTCAGTCTTGGCCTCATTGGCCTTCATGATAAACTTGGTCTTCAGGGGCAGCTTGTGGCTGGCCAGACGGAGCGCCTCACGGGCGGTTTCTTCCGGCACGCCCTTGACCTCGAACAGTACGCGGCCGGGCTTAACCACTGCAACCCAGTATTCAGGAGCGCCTTTACCGGAACCCATGCGGGTCTCGGCGGGCTTAGCGGTGACAGGCTTATCGGGGAAGATCTTAATCCACACCTGGCCGCCACGCTTGGTGTAACGGGTCAGGGCGATACGAGCAGCCTCGATCTGCTGACTGGTCACCCAGCAGGGCTCCATGGCCTGCAGGCCGTAATCTCCATAAGCCAGGAAATTACCGCGCTGGGCCTTTCCCTTCATGCGTCCGCGGAATACCTTGCGGCGCTTTACTCTCTTCGGCATCAGCATTGGTTACTTTCCCTCCTTCGCGATGGGAGCCTTCTTGGACTTGGGCAGGATCTGTCCCTTGTAGATCCAGACCTTTACGCCCAGGCGACCATAGGTGGTCTTCGCTTCGGCAAAGCCGTAGTCGATGTTGGCGCGCAGCGTCTGCAGCGGGGTGGAACCTTCATGATACCGCTCGGTGCGAGCGATATCGGCGCCGCCCAGCCGGCCGCCCACGGCGGTCTTGATTCCCTTAACGCCGGGAACCTTCATGGCGCGCTGCTGGCTCTGCTTCATGGCCCGACGGAAGCTGATGCGCTTTTCCAGCTGCTGGGCGATGTTTTCCGCCACCAGCTGGGCATCCGCGTCCGGCTGCTTGATTTCCATCACGTTGATGTGGGCGGGATGGCCCAGGAAATCGTTGATGGTCTTCTTCAGCTCTTCGATGCCGGCGCCGCCACGGCCAATGATCATGCCGGGCTTCGCAGTGAAGATATTCACGGTCATGGTCTGCGCGGTGCGCTCAATGTCAATGTGAGAAATACCGGTGGAGTAATACTTTTCCTTCAGCATCTTGCGAAGCTTGTAATCTTCCACCAGATTGTCTGCGAAATCCTTCTTCCCGGCGTACCAGCGGGTGCTCCAGTCAAAGATGACACCAACGCGCGCGCCATGGGGATTTACCTTGTGACCCATGTTGAATCCTCCTTCGCCTTACTTCTGGTCAAGCACCACGCTGATATGGCTGGTGCGCTTGAGCATGGGAGATGCGCTGCCGCGAGAGCGGGCAACGTACCGCTTCAGGGTGGGGCCAGGATTGGCATACACCTCTGCGACATAAAGGTTCTGGCGGTTCAACTCCTGGTTGTTCACCGCGTTGGCGATGGCGCTGTTCAGCAGCTTCGCAACAACGGGGCTGGCAGCCTTGGGGGTGTACTGCAGAATGGCCAGGGCTTCGTCCACATTCTTGCCGCGGATCAGATCAATGACGATCTTCACCTTGCGGGGAGAGATGCGAACGTACTTGGCATGAGCCTGCGGCCGCTTGTCGGCATTCGCCTTACGGGCTGCCGCTTTTTCCTTAGAACGGGTAGCCATAGACTTTCAACTCCTCTCCTTATTTCCGATTGCTGTTCTTGTCGCCTGCGTGTCCACGGAAGGTGCGGGTGGGGGCGAACTCGCCCAGCTTGTGGCCAACCATGTCTTCAGTCACATAGACCGGCACATGCTTCCGTCCGTCATGAACGGCGATGGTGTGTCCCACGAAATCCGGGAAGATCGTGCTGGAGCGGCTCCAGGTCTTCACGACGCTCTTCTTACCGGAATTGTTCATCTCTGTAATGCGCTTCATCAGCGCGCCCTCTACATAGGGGCCCTTTTTAATGGAACGACTCATTTCCTCTCAGTAGCCTCCTTCCGATTACTTCTTGCCGGCGCGCTTGACGATCATCTTGTTGGAATACTTCTTGTGCTTCCGGGTCTTGTAACCCAGCGCGGGCTTGCCCCAGGGGGTCACAGGAGCGGGCATACCGACGGGGCTCTTGCCCTCGCCGCCGCCGTGCGGGTGATCATTGGGGTTCATAACAACGCCGCGGACGGTGGGACGGACGCCCATGTGGCGAACCCGGCCGGCCTTACCCAGACGAACGTTCTCATGATCAGTGTTGCCAACAGTACCGATGGTGGCCTTGGCGTTCAGCGGCAGCTTCCGCATTTCACCGCTGGGCAGACGCACCTGCGCGTATCCGTTTTCCTTCGCCATCAGCTGGGCGCTCATGCCCGCGCTGCGAACCAGCTGGCCGCCGCGGCCGGGCTTGATCTCCAGGTTGTGGATCAGGGTACCGACGGGGATGTTGCTGATGGGCAGGGCGTTACCGGGCTTGATGTCCGCGTTGTCGCTGGAGATCACGGTGTCGCCCACCTTCAGGCCCAGAGGCGCCAGGATGTAGCGCTTCTCGCCGTCGGCGTAGAACAGCAGAGCAATGAAGGCGCTGCGGTTCGGATCATACTCAATCGCGTTGACCTTGGCGGGGATGTCGATCTTATCCCGCTTGAAGTCGATGATACGATACTTGACTTTGTTGCCGCCGCCCTGGTGACGCACGGTAATCTTGCCCTGGTTGTTGCGGCCGGCGTTCTTCTTGAGGTACTCGGTGAGGCTCTTCTCGGGCTTCTTCTTCGTAATCTCCTCGTAGGTCAGAACCGACATGAAGCGCCGGGCGGGCGAAGTCGGCTTGTAAACTCGAATAGCCATGTTTTCGTCTCCTCCCTGCTATTTACTCGCCCATGCCTTCGAAGAACTTGATGGGCTTGGAGTCCTTCTTCAGCGTGACATAGGCCTTCTTGGTCTCGGGCGTTCTGCCCTGGGTCCGTCCCTGCCGCTTGATCTTACCGATGGTCCGCAGGGTGTTCACCTTTTCCACCTTCACGCCGTCGTCCGCGAAAACGGTTTCGATGGCAGCCTTGATCTCGGCCTTGTTGGCGTGAACATCTACTTCGAAGACATAGCGCTTGTCGGCGATGCCTTCATACGCCTTTTCAGTGAGGACGGGGCGCTTGATGATATCATAGGCATTCTTCATTACGCGTACACCTCCTCGACGGATTCCTTGGCGGCCTTGGTCAGCACGACCTTGCCGGCATTCAGGATGTCATACACATTCAGGGTGTTGACATAAGTGGTCTTCGCCTGGGCCAGGTTCGCGGTGGCGCGGACAACGTTTTCGTCCCGCTCCGGCAGAACCACCAGTGCCTTGCGATCGGCGTTCAGCTTCTTCAAGGCTTCCGCCATCAGCTTGGTCTTGGCTTCCTTCAGGTTCAGCGCATCCACGACGATGATCTCGCCGGCGTTGAACTTCGCGGTCAGAGCGCTGCGGAACGCCAGCCGGCGAACCTTCTTGTTCACGCCTACCACGTAATCCCGGGGCTTGGGCGCGAACACCACACCGCCGTGCTTGAACTGGGGCGCGCGGTTGCCATGGTGCCGGGCGTTACCGGTGCCCTTCTGGCGGTAGATCTTCCGGCCGCCCCCGCGAACCTCTCCGCGGGTCAGGGCGCTCTGGGTGCCCTGGCGCTGGGCTGCCAGGTAGGAACGGACGACCAGATGCATGGCGGCTTCGTTGATGGGAGCGGCGAAAATCGCGTCGCTCAGCTCCACCTCGCCAATGGTCGCTCCTTCCATATTATAAAGAGCAGTCTTAGCCATTGTACTTTCTCCTTCCCTTCACCTTAGGCCTTGACGGTGTCACGGATGATCAGCAGGCCTTCGTTGGGGCCGGGCACAGCGCCCTTGACCAGCAGCAGGTTGCGTTCCGCGTCCACCTGGACGACTTCCAGATTCTGCACCGTGACCCGATCCACACCGTAGTGGCCGGCCATGTGCTTGTTCTTGAACACCCGGCTCGGGTCGGAGTTCGCGCTCAGAGAGCCAACGCCGCGGTGATACTTGGAGCCGTGCGCCATGGGGCCGGTGTGCTGATTCCAACGCTGGATGGCGCCAGTGTAGCCGTGGCCCTTGCTGGTGCCAGTAACGTCGATTTTGTCGCCGCTGGCGAACTGATCAGCCTTCAGCACGTCGCCCACTTTATAGCCGCTGCAGTCGTCGAACCGGAATTCCCGCAGATGACGCTTGGCATCCACGCCGGCCTTCTTGAAATGGCCCAGCTCCGGCTTGTTCAGCAGCTTCTTGGCCCGAGTCTCGGTCAGATCGCCAAAACCGACCTGCACGGCATCGTAGCCATCGCTTTCCTTGTTCTTCGTCTGCACCACAGTGCAGGGGCCCGCTTCAATCACGGTGACCGGGATCAGACGTCCGTCTTCCGCGAAGACCTGAGTCATACCGATCTTTTTACCCACGATCGCTTTCTTCATTCTTCTTTCCTCCCGCTTACAGCTTCATTTCGATTTCGACACCAGCAGGAAGATCCAGCTTCATCATGGCGTCCACCGTTTTGGGATTCGGGTTAATGATGTCGATCAAACGCTTGTGAGTCCGGCGCTCGAACTGCTCGCGGCTGTCCTTGTACTTGTGCACAGCGCGCAGGATGGTCACTACCTCACGCTCGGTGGGCAGCGGGATGGGGCCGGAGACACGGGCGCCAGTGCGCTTGGCGGTTTCCACGATCCGCTCGGCGCTCTGATCGATCAATTTGTGCTCGTAGCTCTTCAGCTTGATACGAATTTTCTGGTTGGCCATTACCTTTTAACCTCCTCGATTTCGTTCTCGTTTTGCCGCTTTGGAGGGAGTTCGCAGGTGCTCCCCCGGGTTCGGCTTTTCGAGTCCGTCGCCCGATTGACGGGCTGGTCCAGGATAATTACCCGCCTGGCCTGGCGGCAACTTACCCCTTCATCCCTACACAGACAACAGTCGTATTATACACGACTTGGTCAAGCAAATCAATAGGGAAAACCCGGTTTTTTGAAAAAATATTTGAAAAATTTCGGACTTGTCAGCCTCCCAACCTGGCCATTTATCTTGCTTTTTGAAATTAGCATTGTACACTGTTTCATGCGTGCCTATGTTTTGAACAAATCGCGTTAATTCGTGGGTTTTCCCGCTTTTTCAGAGAATCCCTGTTTCCATCAATCCCTTATTTTTCAACTCTTTCTCAGCTCTCATTTTGAACACTTCTCCATGCGTATCCATATCCATTTTCTTTTCACTTCCTATTTCCGACCTAAATTCCTCCTCCCCCATTATGCGGGGAATCCTTCCACCAACGTATAAAAGAAGAGAAGCTCCTCCCCATTCGGGAAACAGCCTCTCTTTTCCTTCCTCTTTATGTCTCTTCCAGCTCTGCCCAGGCTTCGTACAGCTGGTCGATCTTTTCCTTTTTCGCGTTATACTCCCGGGTAATCCGAGCCCCCTCCTCCGGATCCCTGTAGGTCTCCGGGTCGGAAAGCCGCTTTTCCATCCGCTCCGCCTCCGCCTCCGCGTCGGCAATTTCCTTCTCCAGAGCCTTCAGCCTTTCCTTCCGTTCCTTTTCCTTCCGCTGCTCTTCCCGGCTGCGCTTCTTTTCCTTGTCCGCGGCGGTCTTCGTCATCTGGGGCAGATCCCCATCCGGCTCCTGATCCCGGCTCACCTTGGCGAAATAATCATCATAGTTCCCCAGGTATTCCTTCAGCCGCCCATCCTCCAGCACGCAGACCTTCTGGGCAAAGCGGTTGATGAAATAGCGGTCATGGCTGATGGCGATAATCGTCCCATCGAATCCCTCCAGCGCCTCCTCCAGCACCTCCCGGCTGTCCATGTCCAGGTGGTTAGTGGGCTCGTCCAGCAGCAGCACGTTATCCTTCCGCAGCATCAGCTCCGTCAGGGCCACCCGGCCCTTCTCCCCGCCGCTGAGGGTGGAGATAGGGCTGAACACCTCGTCCCCTGTGAAGAGGAATTGGCCCAGGGCGCCCCGAACCTCGTACTGCTCCAGCCGCCGGAACTTATCCCATACCTCGTCCAGGATGGTCTTTCCCTCGTCCAGCCCCGCCTGGTGCTGGTCATAATATCCGATATCCACGCCAGCGCCCCAGCGGATCATGCCGGCGTCCGGCCGCTCCTGGGCGATCAGGCACTTAAACAAGGTGGATTTCCCGGTACCGTTATCCCCGATCAGGGCGATGCGATCCCCGGCCCGGACGTGCATTTTCAGATCCTGGAACAGGGTCCGATCCTGGTATCCCTTGCGCAACCCCTCCGCGATCAGCACATCCTCCCCCGTGCGCCGCCGGGTTTCAAAATGGAAATGAATCGCCCCTTCCTCCTGGGGCTTCTCCAGCCGCTCGATTTTCTCCAACCGCTTTTCCCGGCTCTCCGCCGCCTTGATGCTCTTTTCCCGGTTGAAGCGGCGGTAGGTGGCGATGATGGCCTCCTCCCGGGCGATCTCCCGCTGCTGCATCTGCCAGGCTTTCATGCGAATCTCGTACACCTGGGTGCGCTTTTCCAGATATTCGGTGTAATTCCCATTGTAGGTCTCAATGGCGCCCATCAGCAGCTCCGCCATTCTGCCGCACACATGGTCCATGAAATAGCGGTCATGGCTGATGACCAGCACCGCCCCCCGGTAGCTCTGCAGATATTCCTCCAGCCAGGCGATGCTCTTCAAATCCAGATGGTTGGTGGGCTCATCCAACAGCAGCAGATCCGGGTTGCTCAGCAGCATCCGCCCCAGACAGAGCCTGGTTCTTTCCCCGCCGGAGAGAATTTTCGTCCGCTGATCCTGGTACTCCCGAAGGTTCAACCCAGCCAGCACTCCCTGCACCTGGCTGCGCCATCCGTAGCCATTGCCGTCCTCAAAGGCCCGGGTCAGGCTGTCGTATTTTCCGCCCAGCCGCCGCAGCAGCTCCGGATCCCCCGCCGCCTCGGCCATCTGGGCCTCCGTCTCCCGCATTTCCTGCTCCAGGGCGACGATGGGGTCGAACACGCTTTCCAGCACCCGCAGTACGGTCTCCTCCCCGCTGAGTTCCCCCTGCTGGGCCAGGTATCCCAGCCGCAGGCCCTTCTGGATGCTGACGGTTCCATCGTCTGCGGTCTCTTGCCCGGCGATGATCTTCATCAGCGTGCTCTTGCCGCTGCCGTTGACCCCTACCAGGCCCATTCGTTCCCCCTCCTGCAGGGTAAAGCTGGCGTCCTTCAGCACCTCATGGGTGCCAAAGCTCTTCTTCACTCCCTGCAGCGATAGTATGATCATCTTCTTTCTCCTGTCCGTACCTGATTAGTCGTGCGAAGGGATGTTTCACTCTGGGGCCCTTGGAAGACGCCGGCACTTAGCGGGTGTCGAACGCGCATACGACTAATCTGTCACTTGTCTGATGGTATATACTGGCCCCGTATGGTCCCGCAGGGCCACGTCCAGCTGCACATCCCTTCCAGGCTGAATCCCCTCCCGGGCCAGGGCCTGGATGGACACCTGCCGGGCCAGCTCCGGCGTGTTGTTTTCCCCGCTCAGATGCCCCAGCAGCACCGTGCCGGTACCGGCGGCGATCAAATGCACCAGGGCTTCGGAGCAGGCCTCGTTGCTCAGATGGCCGTGATCCCCTAAAATCCGGGTCTTCAATTGCAGGTTATAATGAGGATTGGCCCGCAGCATGTCCGGATCGTGATTGCTCTCCAGCAGAATCAGATCACTGCCGGCAATCTGGTCGTACACGAATCGGGAAAAATGCCCCAGGTCCGTGGCCGTGGCAATGCTCAAGCTCCCGCCATACAGCCGGAAACCCACTGGGTCCGCCGCGTCGTGGGGGATGGGAAAGGGCGCGACGCCGATCTCCCCTAAATAGAAATCCCGCCCCGCCTGAATCTCCTGCCGGAATTCCGGGGCAATCTTCCCGATCTTGCCGGCCATGGCCGCCCAAGTGCCCGAGGTGGCAAACAGGGGCAGATGATATTTCCGGGAGATGATCCCCGCGCCGTGGATATGATCGCTGTGCTCATGGGTAATCAGCACCCCGCTGAGAGTGGCCGGATCCACCCCGATGGACCGCAGCGCCTCCTCAATCTGCCGCCCCGGCTTCCCCGCGTCGATCAGCAGCCGCGTGTTGCCGTATTGGCAAAACAGCGCGTTCCCGCTGGAGCCGGAAAACAGGGGACAAAAATACATCTCGTTCATAAGTCCAAATGCTTCGCGACTCTTTCCTCCGGTGGGGGCGGCGTCATGTAGTCCGGGCCGAAGAGGATGGTCAGCACCTCTTTGTATTTTTTCGGAATCAGGCAATCGATCCCTTCGAAGGGAACCTTAATCTTCTCGGCGAACTGCTCCGGATGCCAGACATGGGTCATCAGCTCGAAGGCTCCGTTGCTCATGTGCAGATCGTTGCCCGTCTTCACCTTCGTGGACACCTTTTCATACCGCTTAGCCTTCCATTGGTAGGAAAAGGGCAGCCCCATCAGATGGGTGACCCGCAGCAGAATCCGGTTTTTCAGCCAAAAACGACTGTAATCCACGTTCTTTTTCATCATGCCCTGTAGCAGGTGCAGATGCAGCAGATGCAGCTTTCTCCGCCAGCCCGCCGGCGGCAGCGGATCCAGGATAAACAAGTCCGTAAAGGCCGCCGCCTTTTCTGGATCCCGGTTCATGACCCGAGGAGTCCAGGTATCCAGATAGGTCAACTCAAAGCGCTGATCGCATTCCTGGGGATAGACCTTCCGCAGCTTGGTGAACTCCTCCCGGGTCAGCAGCAGGTCCACATCATCATCCCAGGGGATAAAACCCTTGTGGCGCACAGCCCCCAGCAGCGTGCCGCACATCAGGTTGTACTGAATCCCGTGGCGGTCGCAGACGGCGGTAATATCGCGGAGCTGCTCCAGCAGCTCCGCGTGAATCTCCTCTAAGGTCAGTTCTCTTTTCATCTTTTCCCGATTATCTCCATGGTCTTTTTCACGATGGCCTCCGCGTCCATGCCGTACACATGGCGCAGATAGGCCTGATCTCCTACCACCGTGGTAAAGCAATCCTTCAGCCCCAGGCGATGGACCCGGCTGCCGGCGCCGCTCTCGGCCATGACCTCGCAGACCGCGCTGCCAAAGCCGCCGACGATGTTATGCTCCTCCACGGTGATGATGTCCCGATGGCGGGCGGCGATTTCCAGGATGGTCTCCCGGTCCATGGGCTTCAGGCAGGGGAAGCTGACCACCTCAGCGGAAACGCCTCGCTCCGCCAGCTGCTCCGCTGCCCGCTTCAGCTCCACCAGGATCCCTCCCGCGGACAGCAGGGCGATATCCTTCCCCTCCCGCAGGCGCACCGCCTGGGGGAAGGTCCAATCAATGATCTTTTCCTCATGAGCGTAGGGCTCGTTCCCCCGTCCCAGCCGCAGATAGCAGGTGCCAGGGGTGGCGAACATCACCGGCACCGCCGCCTCCGTCTCCGCCGGATCGCCAGGGGTGAAGCAGGTGATCTCCGGAATCGCCCGCAGGATAGCCATGTCCTCCGTGGCATGGTGGCTCATGCCCAGGCTGCCGTACACGAATCCGCCGCCCACGCACACGATCTTGACATCCAGCCCGTGATAGGCGCAATCGTTCCGAATCTGCTCTAAGGGCCGCAGGGTGGGAAAATTCCCGATGGAATAGACCACCACCTTCCGCCCCGTCATGGCCAAGCCGGCCGCCAGGCCCACCATGCTCTGCTCGGCGATGCCGGCGTTGATCAGCCGGTCCGGATACTGTTCCTTCACCGGGCGCAACACCCCGAAGCCCAGATCCCCCGTAATCAGCACCACCCGGGGATCCCGGGCCATCTCCCGCAGCAGCGCCCGCACAAACGCGTCTCTCATGGCCTTTGCGCCTCCAATTCCTTCAGCGCTGCCTCATATTCCTCGCCCTGGGGCGTCCGATAATGCCAGAGAATATTGTTTTCCATAAAGCTGACGCCCTTGCCCTTGACGGTATGGGCCAGGATGACGGAGGGCTTTCCACTGCCCGCGTTCCGCCAGGCCCAGTCGAAGGCCTCCTGCAGGGCGGGGATATCATGGCCGTCACAGCTCCGGGCGTTCCAGCCAAAGTCCCGCCATTTCGCCTCAAAAGGCTCCAGCCCCAGGGTTTTCTCCACGAAATCCAGGCTCTGCATGTGGTTATAATCCACCACTGCCACCAGCCGGTCCAGCCCATACTGGGCCGCCTGCAGCGCCGCCTCCCAGACCGCGCCCTCGTCGCATTCCCCGTCCCCCAGCACCACGCAGGTCCGCCAGGTTGCGCCATCCATCCGCGCCCCCAGGGCCAGCCCCGCCCCGATGGGCAGCCCGTGGCCCAGGGCGCCGGTGGAAACCTCCACCCCCGGCACGCCCTTGTGGCTCACATGGCCGCTGAGCCGGGAGCCGTTGGCGTAATGCTCTTTCAATTCCTCCACCGGGAAGAAGCCTCGCTCCGCCAGGGCGGAATAGACCGCGCTGCCCGCGTGGCCCTTGCTGAGGATCAGCCGATCCCGCTCCGGCCATTTGGGCTCCTCCGGCCGCAGGCGCAGCACCCCGCTGTAGAGCACGGCGATGATCTCCGCGACGCTGAAGATGCTGCCGATATGGCTGCCCCGGCTCAGATGGGTCATCTCCAGCCCGTTTCGCCGGATCAGCCAGGCCAGGGTTTCCGCCTCCTCCGCCCGGGGGCGCTCCCCGCCGAAGGCGCTGTGAACCCGCGCTTCGTATTCGCCCATATCCTTACCTCTCCGCCGCGGCTTTCTCCGCTTTCTTGAACACGCCGACAATGGTCTCCCAGAACAGCTGCCAGTCCAGGCCAAAGCTCTGGCTCTTTGCGTATTCTACCCGCAGCTGATTTTTCTTCGGCAGCACCAGCCGCTCAAAATTGCCCACCGGATCCTCCTCGCCCACGATCTCGTCCTGGGCGATGTAGACGATGCTGGATCGGTCCGTCACTCCGGGGCGGACCCACATGATGCACTGCTGCTCCTTGGTGTATTGGTTGGTGTACAGCAGCAGCTCCGGCCGGGGCCCCACAAAGCTCATGTCCCCTTTGATGATGTTGAACAGCTGGGGCAGCTCATCCATCTTCAGCTTCCGCATGACGCGCCCTGCCCGGGTCACCCGGTCATCGTTCTTCGCGGTGGTGCCGCCGGTTTTGTCCGCCCCTACCACCATGCTGCGGAACTTATAGATGTAAAAAGGCTGATTATGATATCCACCCCGCACCGCCTTATAAATCACCGGGCCCGGAGAATCCAGCTTTACCCAAATCGCCAGGGGAATCATGAGGATCAGCCCGGGGATAAGCAGCACCAGGGCCAGCAGCAGATCGATGATCCGCTTGACCACCTTGCTGTAAAACGGATGGCTCAGGGGCCCGTCCAGATAGGGCAGCTGCGGCAAATCTTTCTTATTCATTCTTCTCGCCCTTATCCCAATCCCAGCATTTCACTCAGCCGGTTCAGCTCGTCCAGGCTGGCATATTGCAGTACGATCTTGCCCCTCTTCGGCGTGCCGGTCAGGGTGGCCCGCATACCCGTCCGCTCCAGCAGGCGCTCCTGCAGCTCCTTCAGCTCCGGTTCCAGCTCTTTTTTCTTGGCCGCGGGCTTCTTCGCCGGGCTCTTGATCTGGGCGGCCAGAGCTTCCAGCTGGCGCACGTTCAAGCCTTCCTCCGCCGCCTTCTTCCCCAGGCGAATCTGATCCTCCGCCGTGGTCAGCCCCGCCAGCACCCGGGCATGCCCCGCGCTGAGCAGCCCGTCCCGGACCATGTCCGTAATCTCCTCCGGCAGGTTCAGCACCCGCAGCAGGTTCGCCACTGCCGGGCGGCTCTTCCCCAGCCGGGCAGCCACCTTATCCTGGGTGTATCCGCATTGCTGCATCAGGGCGCGAATCCCCTGGGCCGCGTCGATGGGGTTCAAATCCTCCCGCTGCAAATTTTCGATCAGGGCGATCTCCATCTGGCGGACGATGTCCAGTTCCTTCACCAGGCAGGGCACCTTCTCCAGCCCCGCCTGCCGGCTGGCCCGGTAGCGCCGCTCCCCGGCAATAATCCGATAGCGGCCATTGCTGGAGGCCACCACGATCAGGGGCTGCAAAACGCCCTGATCCCGGATGCTCTCCGCCAGCATGGCGATGCTCTCCTCATCAAAGGATTTTCGTGGCTGATCCGGGTTGATGTCCAGATCCCCGATGGGTATTTCCTGCAGACCCGCGCTGTCCCACTCCTCCGTTTCCGCGAAAAGGGAGTCCAGCCCTCGGCCCAGGCCGTGCGCCTTCTTTGCCATGGATCGCTCTCCTCCTTATGCTTTCTTGCGGTTGCGGGATATCACTTCTTTCGCCAGCGCGTGGTAAGCCAGGGCGCCGGAGCTCTTCGGATCATAGATATGGATGGGCTCCCCATGGCTGGGGGCCTCCCCCAGGCGAACGTTCCGCGGAATGGTAGTGGCAAAAACTTCCTTTTTAAAGTGCTTCTTCACCTGCTCCACCACCTGCAGGCCCAGATTGGTCCGCCCGTCCAGCATGGTCAGCAGCACGCCCTCGATCTCCAGCCGGGGGTTCATGGTCTTCTTCACGCGGCTGACGGTGTTCATCAGGCTGGTGACCCCTTCCAGGGCGTAATATTCGCACTGGATCGGAATCAGCACGGAGTCCGCCGCGGCCAGGGCATTCAGCGTCAGCAGGCTCAGGCTGGGGGGACAGTCGATCATGATGTAATCATAATCCTCCCGGAGAGGGGCCAGCAGGGTCTTCAGATAATATTCCCGCTTCTCCTCCCCCACCAGCTCCACCTCCGCCCCGGCCAGGCGGATGTCTGAGCCGATGAGCTTCAGCTTTTTGACGCCGGTTTTCTGGACACAGTCCTCCATCTCGGCCCGGCCCATCAGGGCGTCATAGATGGAATTATTCTCCTTCACCCGGCAGCCCAGGCCGCTGGTAGTGTTCCCCTGCGGGTCCAGATCCACCATCAGGGTCTTCTTCCCCATCTCTGCGAGCCAGGCGGATAAATTGACAGCGGTCGTCGTCTTCCCGACGCCGCCCTTTTGATTTGTAATCGCGATGATCTTGGCCATGGAAGCTTCCTTTCCCTTCCTGTTGATTTCGACAAAAATCAACAGGATCTATCATACACCAACCTCCCCTGTTTTTCAAGGTTTCGGATTTTTCGTTTCCCGCCGCTCTTTTCAATCTGGAAAACTCATGTTATAATCTCCCGGCTCCCTTCGGAGCGATCTCTTTTTCCTGCTATGCGTGAAAAATCAAAACAGTTTGCAAAACATGGCAGGGAATTTCAAACGCCGCATCGAATAAAAAAGGTAGAACCGGTTTTCCCCGGCGAGGATTATCTCCCGAAATGACCGAGCGATGGAAGGAGCTATAATTTGGATTCCCAAAAAGCGACTTTGCCCGAGCAGCTGATCAGCCAGCTGTATGCCAAAGGGCAGGAACAGGGTTTTTTAACATATGAAGAGATCACCCAGACGCTGGGGGATCTTCATCTGGATTCCGAGCAGCTGGAGCGCCTGCTGAGCACGATGGAGGAGCTGGGCGTTCCCGTGGGCACGGAGACCTCTGCGCCCAAGCCGGAGGCCACCCCTGCCGATTCCTTCTCCGAGGAGGAGTCCACGGAAGAGATGTCTCTTTCCGAGGCCGAGCTGGCCTATACGCAGGATTCGGTGCGCCTTTATTTAAAAGAGATTGGCAACCACCCTGTGCTGACGGCGGAACAGGAATACGACATCGCCAAGCGCGCCGCCGAAGGGGATGAAGAGGCGAAGAATACGCTGATCGTCTGCAATCTGCGGCTGGTGGTTTCCATCGCGAAGAAATATATCGGCCGCGGCCTCCCCCTGCTGGATCTGATTCAGAACGGGAATTTGGGCCTCATGAAGGCCGTGGAGAAGTTTGAATACGATAAAGGGTTCAAATTCTCCACCTATGCCACCTGGTGGATCAAGCAATCCGTTTCCCGCTCCCTGGCGGACAGTGGCCGCATGATTCGCCTGCCCGTCCATCTGGTGGAGGGGATCAATCGGCTGACCCGAACCCAACGAGAGCTGTATCAGGAGCTGAACCGGGATCCTACCCCCGAGGAGCTGGCCCAGCGCATGGATGTTTCCGTGCAAACCGTGCTGAACTACATTAACGCCGGGGCTGATGCTGTTTCCATGGATAAGCCGGTGGGCGATGAAGAGGATACCAGCCTGGGGGATTTCCTGGAGGATAAGAATGCCCCCAACCCCGAAACCTCCGTGGCCGAGAGCATGATGCGGGAAAAGATCAACGAAATCATGGATGAACTGCTGACGGATCGGGAAAAGCTGGTCATCACCATGCGCTACGGTCTCAACGGCGAGGATGAGCACACCCTGGAGGAGGTCGGCGCCATGCTGGGGGTCACGCGGGAGCGGGTCCGCCAGATTGAATCCAAGGTGCTGCGCCGGCTCAGCAGCAATCCCAAGTCCCGCGGCCTGAAGGAAGCGCTGTATATCTCCTGATCCCCTTCTCTTGGTCATCTTATCATCAATCGGTCTTCAGGGCTCCTTTGGGCCCTGTTTTCTTTTGCGTAAAAGAATATAGAATACAAGGCATTGACGGTGTTTTTCAGCCCTATTTTTCTTCGTCATTTCATTGACAATTCGGCCATTTCAGGGCATAATCACAAGTGGCTGTTTTCGGAACTGGATAGCATCCCTTCGCGATGTCACCATTTCAGGATGTCGGTATCTGATTCCTTTTATCAAATTATATTGTAAAGGAGATGCAAAATCATGGCTTTCATTCCCAACCCCTTCAAGCTGGGTTTCGGCCTGATGCGCCTGCCCAAGACCCCGGAGGGTGCCATTGACGTGCCCCAGGTATGCCGGATGGTGGACCAGTTCATCGCCGCCGGCGGAACCTATTTTGACACCGCCTTTGTCTATGACGCCGGGGCCAGCGAGGCTGCCTTCCGGCAGGCGGTGGCGGATCGCTATCCCCGGGATGCTTATACCCTGGCCACCAAGCTGCATGCCACCATGATGTGCCAGGATGAGCAAAGCGCCAAGCAGGAATTCTATACCAGCCTGGAGCGTACCGGCGCCGGCTATATCGATTATTATCTGCTCCATGCCCTGCAGCGCTCCACCTGGCAAAAATACGACGAGTACGGCCTGTGGGATTTCGTCCGGGAGCAGAAGGAAAAGGGGCTCATCAAGCATTGGGGCTTCTCCTTCCACGCGGATCCAGAGCTGCTGAAGCAGCTGCTGGAGGCCCATCCGGACGCGGAGTTTGTCCAGCTGCAGATCAATTATGCCGACTGGGAAAACCCGGGAGTCGCTTCCCGGCGCAATTGGGAAATCTGCCGTGCCCATGGCAAGCCCGTCATCATCATGGAGCCCGTCAAGGGCGGCATTCTGGCCGACCCCATTCCCACCGTTCGCCAGGTGTATGATCAGGCCGGCAGCCAGGCCTCCTATGCCAGCTGGGCCCTGCGGTTCGCCGCCGGGCTGGAGAATGTGCATGCTGTGCTCAGCGGCATGAGCAATCTGGCCCAGATGGAGGATAATCTCAAAACCATGAGCCCCTTTACGCCCCTGTCGGAGGCGGAAATGGCGCTGATTCACCAGGCCCAGCAGGCCCTGGACGCGGACAAATCCATTCCCTGCACCGCCTGCCATTACTGCACCAAGGGCTGCCCCATGGAAATCCCGATTCCCGAGATTTTCAATGTAGAAAATCGAAAGAAGGGCAGCCCCAAGTTCCGCACCGTGCGGGAATATGACATCGTTACCCAGGGCCGGGGCCGAGCCAGCAGCTGCATCGCCTGCGGCCAATGCGAGGCTGCCTGTCCCCAGCAGCTGCCCATCATTCGCCTGCTGGAGGATTGCAAAGCGGAGCTGGAGGCGTAAGCGCCGCCGATAA
Source organism: Clostridia bacterium (assembly GCA_017464305.1). GTDB lineage: Bacteria > Bacillota > Clostridia > Christensenellales > Aristaeellaceae > Aristaeella. The sequence continues at coordinate 264,128 of JAFUDS010000001.1, forward strand.
AGCTCTTGAAAAGTGGCAGAAGCGCCTAACCAAATAAAGCTCCCCCGCGAAGGGGAGATTCCAAAAACTTTCCCCTCCCAGAAAGGGAGGGGAAAATTTATATCTTCCTATGAATTAAACAGTTCCTTCACCCGGTCCATGAAGCCCTTCCGGCCCTCATATTCCTTGTCGCTGGTGGTGCCGTCGAATTCCCGCAGCAGCTCCTTCTGTCGATTGTTCAGCCGCTTGGGAATTTCTACCTTCACCCGCATGATCAAGTCACCCTTGCTGCTGGAGCGCAGCATGGGAATGCCTTCGCCCTTGATGCGGAATTCCGTGCCCGGCTGGGTGCCTTCGGGAATCTTGTACTTCACCGGGCCGTTCAGCGTCGGCACCTCCACCTCGCCGCCCAGGGCAGCTGTCACAAAGCTAATGGGGAATTCCAGCATCAGGTTGTATCCATCCCGCTGGAAAACCTTGTGGGGCCGTACGTTCACCGTGATGAACAGGTCGCCATTGGGGCCGCCCCGCAGCCCGGGCTCGCCCTGGTTGTTCATGATAATGGTCTGGCCATGGTCGATACCCGCAGGCACCTTCACCGTCACGGTCCGCTTCTTGCGAACCCGGCCGCTGCCACCGCACCCGGTGCATTTGTCCGTCACCACCTTGCCGCTGCCGCCGCAGGAGGGGCAGGTCCGCACGGTGGTCATCCATCCGCTGGAGGACCGAATCTGGCCCGTGCCCTGGCAGGTGGCGCAGGTGACCGGTTGGGTCCCCGGCTTGGCGCCGTTGCCCTTGCAGGTGTCGCAGACCTCGCTGCGATTGATCTCGAAGCTCTTCTCGCAGCCCTTGGCCGCCTCCTCAAAGGTGATGCGCAGCTCGTATCGCAGGTCGTTGCCCTGCACCGGCCCCTGGGCCCGGGTGCGGCTGCCCATGCCGCCGTTGAACAGCTGGTCGAAGATATCGCCGACGCCGCCCATGCCCCCCATGCCGCTGAAGTCGAACCCGCCGAAGGGATTGCCGCCGCCTCCGCCCATGCCGCCCATGGGGTCGTTGAAGCCGAACTGGTCGTACCGGGCCCGCTTGTCCGGATCGCTCAGCACTTCGTTGGCCTCGTTCAGCTCCGCGAAACGCTTCACCGCTTCCTCGTCGTTGGGGTGCAGGTCTGGATGGCATTCCTTGGCCTTCTTCCGATAAGCCCGCTTGATCTCGTCCTCCGTGGCGTTCTTCCCGACGCCCAGCACCTCGTAATAATCACGCTTATCCGCCAAATTTCTTCACCTCAGTATCGGAATCAAGCCCGTTCCCGAAGGAGCGGGCTGATTTCGATTCGATTTTGTTATTCTACGCTGCCGTCCGCGTTGACGCTACCATCACTATTCATGCTGCCGGCTTCCGGCTGTCCACCCATGGGGCCCTGCTCCCCGGCCTGCTGCTGATACAGCTTGCCGAAGATCTGGTATACCTTCTGGGTGAAGCCTTCCATAGCGTTCTTGATCTCGGAGGCGTTGTTCCCTTCCCGAATCTTCTTGAAGGCGTCGATCTCGCTCTGGACGGCGCTCTTGTCCTCGTCGGACAGCTTGTCGCCGTTATCCCGCAGGGTCTTTTCCGTCTCGTAGATCAGGGAATCCGCCCGGTTCAGGGTCTCTACCTCTTCCTTGCGCTTCTTATCCTCTTCCGCATACTGCTCGGCTTCCTTCACGCGCTGGTTGATCTCCTCCTCGCTCAGGTTGGTGCTGGCGGTAATGGTGATCTGCTGCTCGTGGCCGGTGGCCTTATCCTTGGCGGATACGTTCACGATGCCGTTATTGTCGATGCTGAAGGTAACCTCGATCTGCGGCACACCCCGGGGCGCGGGCGCGATCCCGGTCAGCTGGAAGCGGCCCAGGCTCTTGTTGTCATAGGCCATCTGACGCTCGCCCTGCAGCACGTTGATTTCCACGGTGGTCTGTCCATCCGCGGCGGTGGAGAACACCTGGCTCTTGCTGGTGGGGATGGTGGTGTTCCGGTCGATCAGGCGGGTAAAGATGTGTCCCTCCGTCTCCAGGCCCAGGCTCAGGGGCGTCACATCCAGCAGCAACACGTCCTTCACGTCGCCAGCCAGCACGCCGCCCTGGATGGCCGCACCGATGGCTACGCACTCATCCGGGTTGATTCCCTTGAAGGGCTCCTTGCCGGTGATCTTCTTCACCGCGTCCTGCACGGCGGGAATCCGGGTGCTGCCGCCAACCAGGATCACCTTGTTCACCTGGTCCACGGTCAAGCCCGCGTCCTTCAGGGCCTTGCGCATGGGCTCGATGGTGGCTTCCACCAGATCAGCAGTCAGCTCGTCGAACTTGGCCCGGGTCAGGGTCACGTCCAGATGCTTGGGGCCGGTGGCGTCTGCGGTGATGAAGGGCAGGTTGATGTTGGCGGTGGTAGTGCCGCTCAGCTCGATCTTCGCCTTCTCGGCAGCTTCCTTCAGCCGCTGGGCCGCGATCTTATCCTGCTTCAGGTCGATGCCATTTTCCTTCTTGAACTGTTCAGCCACATAGTTGATGATCCGCTCGTCGAAATCGTCGCCGCCCAGACGGGTGTTACCGTTGGTGCTCAGCACTTCGAACACGCCGTCGCCGATGTCCAGGATGCTGACGTCGAAGGTGCCGCCGCCCAGGTCGTACACCAGGATCTTCTGGTTTTCTTCCTTGTCCAGCCCATAGGCCAGGGAGGCCGCGGTGGGCTCGTTGATGATGCGCTTTACATCCAGCCCGGCGATGCGGCCGGCGTCCTTGGTGGCCTGGCGCTGGCTGTCGTTGAAGTAGGCCGGCACGGTGATGACTGCCTCGGTCACCTTCTCGCCCAGATAGCTCTCGGCGGTTTCCTTCATTTTGCTCAGCACCATGGCGCTGATGTCCTGAGGCGTGTACTGCTTTCCGTCGATGCCGACCTTGTATCCGGTGCCCATTTCCCGCTTGATGGAGATAACCGTCCGGTCAGGGTTGGTCACGGCCTGGCGCTTGGCCACCTGGCCTACCAGGCGCTCGCCGTCCTTGGTGAAGGCCACCACAGAAGGGGTGGTTCTGCTGCCTTCGGCGTTGGCGATGACGACGGGCTGTCCGCCCTCCATCACGGCCACGCAGCTGTTGGTTGTACCCAGGTCAATCCCGATAATCTTGCTCATAATCTTGTCCTCCGTTTATCTTTCAAAATTTGGAAAAATATCCATCTATCCGGCCTTTCGGCCTTCCCTCAAGCCCGAAGGCTTTGTTGGCATTGTTTATTCTGGAACCACCTTGACCATGGCGTGCCGCAGCACCCGGTCGCCCATCTGGTATCCCTTCTGCAGCACCTGGCACACCGTGCCCGGGGCGCCTTCCTCCTCCGTGCCCTGGAGGATCGCGTTTTCCAGATTGGGGTCGAACTTCTCCCCCAGCCGGTCGATGGGCTTCACGTCCAGCTTGGCGTAGACATCGTTCATCTGCTTCAGCACCAGCTCCACGCCGCTCTTCAGCCCTTCGTCCGCCGACCCAGCCGCCGCTTCCGCCGCCCGCTCCAGGTTATCCAGCACCGGCAGCATGGCCGCCGCCACGTCCCGCTTGCCCTCGGCGAAGCTATCCGCCCGGACGCTTTCGTTTCTCCGGCGGAAGTTCTCAAAATCCGCCTGCACCCGCTGGGCCATGGCCAGATATTCCGCCGCCTTGGACTCCGCCTTTTCCAGCTCCGTAGGCTCCTGGGGCGCTGCCTTCACTTCCGCTTCCGCCGCCGTTTCCGCAGCCTCGTTCATGGCTTCCTCCTGGGGAATTTCCTGCAGGTTTTCCTGTGGATTCATCTTTTTCTTCCCTCTTCTCTTTTTATTCATTGGAGTCATCCCCTCCGCTGAACAGGTCCGTCAGCTGATGCCCCATGATGTTCAGGATGGACATGACCCGGGAATATTGCATTCTGGTGGGCCCGATGACCCCGATGGTCCCCTGCTGACCGGACCGGGTAGAATAGGTCGCGGTGACGATGGAGCAGTCCACCATCTCCGGCACTCCCGTCTCCGGCCCGATGCGGACGGTGAAGGCCATCTCCCCATCCCCGGCGATGATGCTGGCCAGCTTGTCCCTGGTCTCCATCAGGCTCAGGAAGGTCCGGGCCTTCTCCACGTCGCTGTATTCCGGATAGCTCAGCATATTGCTGGTCCCCCCGATGGCCACATGGGGCCGGCTGGGAGATTCCTTCCGCTCGTTCAGGAAGCCATACAGCCCCTGGAGCAGCTCCTGGTTTTCCCGCATCCGCTGGATCATCCCCGGCAGAATCTCGCAGGCCTCGGCCAGGGTATGCCCCCGCAGCTCCTCCGTCAGCGCCCGGGAAATGGCGTACAGCGTGTCGCTGTCCATGTCCCCCGGGAGGCGAATGGTACTGTCCCGCACGATGCCGGTGTCCGTCACGATGACCACCAGTGCCGCGTCCCGGGAGACGGGCACCAGCTGCACCGTCTGCATCCGGGGCTGCTTTCCCTTCGGGGGAAGTACCACCGCGGTGTATCTGGTCAGGGCGGAGATGACGCTGGCGGCGTGATCGATCACGTCCTCCATCTGGTGCACCCGGCCGGTAAAATGCCGGCTCACCGTTTCCAGGCTGTCGTCCCGGATGCGCCCGGTTTTCATCAGGCTGTCCACATACAGGCGATAGGCCTTGGCACTGGGAATCCGCCCGGCGGAGACGTGGGGCTGATCCAGGTAGCCCAGCTCCTCCAGGTCGCTCATCTCGTTCCGGATGGTGGCGGAGGAAAGGCCCATGTCGTATTTCTTACTGATCGTCCGGGAGCCAACCGGCACGCCCGTCAGGATGTAATCATCGATGATGGCTTGCAGGATCTTCATCTTGCGATCGTCCATCTCCATACGCCCATCTCCTTCCCTCTCTGATGCAGGAGACCTTCCGTCCTGGGGGATCTCCCCTTCCGGGCGACTCCTGCTTCTCGTTTGTTAGCACTCAAGCGAATCGAGTGCTAACCAACACCGATAAGATAACACCATCCACCCCAGTTGTCAACACTTTTTTTACCTTTTTTTACCATTAATTTTTACTCCCCCCTCCAAGGCGCTGTTTCCCTTGGAAAATCAACCCTTCTATGCCTGGATAGAAGGGCTGAAGGAAAGTCAAAACCCCGGCGAAATGCCGGGGTCTGGAAATGAGGAATTCAATTGGAGATGGGATTATATTCGATGGTCTCCTGATAGGCCTTATAGGTCGAGGTACACAGCAGCTCCCGGCGGGTTTCCCGGCCGTTTTGCTGCCATACTTTCCAGGTTTCCACCACGTAGCCCTTGCGCCCCGTGACGGTCTTTTTGCTCTCCCCCACCTTCAGGCTAGTGTTGATGACATAATTGGTCCCCTCCGGTTGGGGAATAGTGCGGGTAGTGACGCTCTCCAGGTCAATGGAGGTATCCACCCCCAGGCTCATGCCATATACGCTGACGGACACCTTTCGATCCTTATAGGCTGCGATGATGAAAATGGGCCAGTCCGTGTTGTTCTTGAATTTGAAATCCAGCCCCGGCCAGTTGACAGTGGCGTCGAATCCCTTTTCTACATAATTGGAGGGCCAGGCATGGGGGCTGCGATCCACGATTTCCAGATCCGCCCGGGCCACGGCGTTGAACAGGGTGCTGCTGGTCTGGCAAACACCGCCGCCGATCTCGTCCCGGCTCTGGCCACCGGAGATGGCCGCCGCCGGCTTGTATCCCTTCTCCGCGGTGCGCTCCCCCGTAGCGGCGTTGAAGCTGAAAATCTCCCCAGGCAGCACCGTGGTCCCGTTGATGGCCTGAGCGCTGAGATTGATGTTTGTGTTCCGATTATTGTTGTTCGTGGTGGATGTCGTATAAGAGGAAATGAGCCCAAAGCTGTTCATCAGCTCCGTCTTGGTAACGTCGGCGATGCGCTTTTCCGGCGTCATAAAAATGGTGTTGAAATAGTCCCCGGCGTTCAGCTTCTCCGCGATGCGGCTGTAGAGCTCCTCCGGGTCCACATACGCCCCGGGCACATCCTCCGTAAAGGTGAAGGTCTTGGTGCCGAAGTCGAAGGTGGCTACCATGCTGTTGACCGGATCCCGGTTCACATAGTTGGCGATGCCCTGGCTCATCTCCCGCAGGGCGGCAGTGTCGAAGGTCTTTTCCGAATACAGGCTGGCGGGAAAGCTCCGCAGATCCGAAGCCTTGTCCAACCGCTCCTGGAAGGGCGTTTTCCCCGTCCCCCGCAGCCCAGCCGTGTTCCCTCGGCCCAGGGCCCAGGCCTTCTCCACCAGCTCCGCGACATTCCTCCGGATGGGCACCCGCTCCGGCGTCACGTGCCAGCTCTGGTTCCCGATCGTGACGGTCAGATCAAAATCCTGGGTGGATGAATCCGCCTGGGCCGTCAGGGCGGAGAGGGCCGCCTCCCGGGTCATCCCCCCGACCTGCAGATCGTCAATATAGACCCCGGGATAGATGGCGTCGGTATAGATCTCCTGGACGCAGGCCTGGAAGGTGCGGTATTCCTCCGCTGAATATTCCAGGATGCTTCCGTTGGCAAAGGCCAGATTGGGCAGGAAGCGGAAGCGGCTGCCCGTCACCTGGGGCAGCAGAATATATCCGCAGGCCAGAATGCCCGCCAGGGAAAACAGAATGCAGGTGATCCAGGCCCCCTTGTGCCGCAGCTGTTTTTTCCGCTTCCGAGGGCGTTTGGGAAAAGGAACGGCGGGCTGATCAAAATCATCATAAAGGGAGAGGGGGGCTTCCCCCCTCTCTCCAATGATTTCTCCGTCCCCTTCGTATAGCTCGTATCGATTTCTTTTCGCCATTAGTCGTCCTTATGATTCATCTTATAGCTGAGAATATGCAGGGAATCGCTGAGATGCACATTCACCACCTGCATATCCCGAGGATAGTGCAAATCCACTGGCGCGAAGTTCCAAATAGCGCGAACGCCCTTTTCGTACAGCAGCTCCAGCGTCTCCTGGGCGTGCTCCGCCGGCAGGGCCAACACTGCAATGTCCGGCGCCAGCTCCTCTACCCGCCAGGCCATTTCCTCCACAGGGTAGATGGGCAGCTCCTCCGTGGCGCATTTGCCCTTCTCCGGGTCCGCGTCGAACAGGGCCAGGGTTTGGAACCCCTCCCGGGCAAAGCTGGCATAGTTGGCGATGGCCAAGCCCATGCGGCCCGCGCCGACGATGATCATGCGGTGCGCCTGATCCAGGCCCATGGTTTTGCGGATGTGCTCCCGCAGCTCATGCACCTGGTATCCATAGCCCTGCCGGCCAAAGCCGCCAAAGCTGTTAATATCCTGCCGAATCTGGGAAGGGGTCAGCTGCATTCTTTCCCCCAGCTCCTGGGAAGAAATCTGCGCCACGCCTTCTATTTCCAGCTCCCGCAGATGCCGATTGTACGCAGGCAGTCTGCGAATAACAGCGTCTGATACATATCCGGACATAACGATTCGCTCCTTTGGTGCCCCACCGGGATGTGATTCCGTTACAAATCTTAACACAGATTTAAATATTTTGCAACATATTATTGGATCCCTCTGCTTTGGTCATACTGCCGCCACAGGGGGGCATAGATGGCCACCGCCTGCTCATGCTCTGCCAGGGTGCGGGAAAAATAGAGATCCCCACTGGCTGGATCCTTGGCGCAGAAGTAGAGGTAGTTTTCCGCCACATAGGTGGGATCCGGGTTCAGCGCCGCCTGGATCGCCGCGGCGGAGGGATTGCAGATGGGCCCCACCGGCAGGCCGGGAACCACGTAGGTATTGTAGGGATTGTTGGACGTCAGGTCGCTGTCCGCCAGGGCCATTTTCCGAACACCGGTGATGTAATGAATGGTGACATCGCTCTGCAGCTTCATCTCCGCCTTCAGCCGGTTATGGAACACGGCGCTGACCTTGGCAAAATCATCCGCCCCGGCTTCCTTTTCGATCAGGCTGGCCAGGGTCAGGGTTTGATCCATGGTCAGCCCCAGCTCCTGGGCCCGTTCCTGGGTCTCCGCGGGGAAAACCGCCTCCGTCTGGCTCAGCAGCTTGCGGATGATATCCTCCGCCGTGGCGGTGACGTACATCTCGTAGGTGTCCGGGGCCAGGTATCCCTCCAGCACGTATTTCCGCTGGCTGGCATTTCCGCTGGAAAGCACCTCGTCCACATAGTAGTAATCTCGGAAATCCGCCCCTGTGCGGCATTTTGCCAGGAAGGCTTCGCTGCTGTCCAGCACGCCGTTTTTCACCAGCTTGGCCGCGAATTCCTCGATGGTCTCCCCAGGGATGAGGGTGATGTTCCTCACGATAGGATTCCCATCCCCTGTGGTCAGCTGGTTGGCAATCTCCGTCATAGACATAGCCCGGTTCAGGCTGTATTGGCCGATCTGCAGCTTCTGCCCCATGCCGGCAAAGTCACAATAGTATTTGAAGACGCTCTTGCTGTGGATCAGCCCAGCGGCCTCCAGATTGTTGGCCACCCGGGTCAGGCTCTGGCCGCTTTCGATGGCGAAATAGATCTCGCTGGCGTCCTCCGCGTCCATGGGGCCGATGTATTCATCATATAGCTTCGTCCCCAGGGCCATGGCCAGACCGATGACGATGACCGCCACCGTCAGCCCGACCAGCAGGGGGCGCACCACCCGCCAGAGGGCGCTGTACCAATAGGCCCCGTATTCCCGCTCCTTGTACAGGCCGCGATAGGTAATATCCTCTTCCTGTCGATTATTCAAGGTTTTCTCCTCATCCGGGCAGCTGAATATCCAGCCCCGTCGCCTCGGTCACGATTTTCATGATGTCCGCCATGGTCTGCTGCAGGCGCATCTCCGCCAGCAGGAACTGGCTCACCTCCGGCTTGGCGTACAGCAGGGTGCTGAGGGTGGTAAAGCGCTGCATCTCCTCCGGGTCGTTCTGCTGCCCGGCGATCATGTTCATCTGAATGGCCATCTGCATGCGGCGGAATTCCTTGATCAGGGCGGCCAGGGTTTCATCCGTCATGACGGTATCCTTCAGGGCATGATAGGTTTGATATTCTTCGCTGTGCTTGATTTCCTCAGCCAGCCGATAGGCGGTTGAATATTCCAATGCATTTCCCTCCATGGTGAAAAAAATCGGGAGAGGACGCTGTCCTCTCCCGAATTCTATCATCATTTGTCTTAAACATCAAGGATGATGGGCAGGATCATGGGATTGCGCTTGATCTTCTCGAAGATGTAATTATGCACCTCGTCCTTAATGATGTTCTTCAGGTTGGCCCAGTTATCCCCCGCCAGGCTGTTGGAGCTGAGAATCTCCCGCACCAGCTCCTGGGTATTGTCGATGATATCCTCATTCTCCCGGACGTAGATGAAGCCGCGGCTGACGATGTCCGGCCCGCTGACCAGCTTTTCCTGATCCCGGTCGATGACCACCACGATGGCCAGCAGCCCCTCCTGGCTCAGATGCTTCCGGTCCCGCAGCACCACGTTGCCCACGTCGCCGACGCCCAGGCCGTCCACCAGGATGCCCCCGGTGGGCACCTGCTCGCCCAGGGCCAGATAGTTCATGTTCATTTCAATGACCTGGCCCATTTCGGGAATGACGATATTCTGGCTCTCCACGCCCATGCTTTCCGCCAGCACCGCGTGCTGCCACAGCATGCGATATTCCCCGTGGACGGGGATGAAGTATTTCGGCCGCACCAGGGCGTGCATCAGCTTCAGCTCCTCCTGGCAGGCATGGCCAGAAACATGGACCTCCGCCAGGGTGCTGTAAACCACCTGGGCCCCCAGGCGATACAGCTGGTTGATGACCCGGGAGATGAATTTTTCATTCCCGGGGATGGGAGTGGCGGAGATGATAACCATGTCGCTCTGGCGAATCTGCAGCTTCCGATGCTCCGCGTAGGCCATGCGGGTCAGCCCCGCCATGGGCTCGCCCTGGCTGCCCGTGGTCAGCACCAGCAGCTCGTTATCCGGGAACTGGTCCAGCACGTCCATGTCGATCAGCCAGCCCTCGGGGATTTTCAATTCGCCGATGCTCATGGCCACGCGGCTGACGTTCACCATGCTGCGCCCAATAAAGCACACCCGCCGGCCATAGCGGATGGCGTTGTCGATCACCATCTGCATGCGGTGAATATTGCTGGCGAACATAGCCACGATGACCCGGCCCTCCGCCTGGGCGAACATCTTGTCGAAGGTCTCCCGGATCTTCATTTCGCTCATGGTGTATCCAGAGCGCTCCACGTTGGTGGATTCGCACAGCAGGGCCATAACCCCCCGCTCGCCATAGCGGGCCAGGGTCTGCAGGTCTGTCACATGCCCATCAATGGGGGTATAGTCGATTTTGAAGTCGCCGCTGACAATCACCGTCCCCGCCGGGCAGGTAATGGCAATGGCGCAGGCGCCGGCGATGGAGTGGCTTACATGGATAAACTCGCAGGTAAAGCACCCCAGCTGAACCACATCCCGAGGCCGAACCACGTGCATAGGAATATGATCCACCCGGTATTCCTTTAACTTCAGGTCCACCAGGGCCATGGTCAGCTTCGTGCCATAGATGTGGGAGGGAATTTGTTTCAGAATATAAGGAGTGGCGCCGATGTGATCCTCATGCCCGTGGGTAAACAGATACCCCCGCACATGATCCTTCTTGCTCAGCAGGTAGGACACATCCGGGATCACCAAGTCCACGCCCAGCATATCTTCCTTGGGGAAGACGCTGCCGCAGTCCACAATAATAATATCATCGCCATATTCAAAGACGGTCATGTTCTTGCCGATTTCATCCACGCCGCCTAAAGAGATAATCCGCAGCTTTCCGATTTCCTCAGTCTTTGGAGAAGTCACGGTAAGCCTCCTTTCACTCGATAAAAACATATACTCAAGGCTGATTACATTGTCCCCGTCAGTCTCCATATTTCGCGGATATGTAGTTCATCTACAGTTCCGCAGGTAGTTTATCATGGATTTTATTCAATTGCCATATCACATTTGGTTATTTTTACGTCTATTTTGTAGAAAATCCGTGAACATTTCATGAAAAATCCCGTCCCACAGGAGGGATGGGCCCTTTTGCGCAGTGAAAACACCCCCGTGGCGCGGGGGTGTGAGATATTTTATGTAAAAGACTCCTCCCGCGGAGCGGGGGGAGCGAGAAAAGCATTCGCCATCGCTTTTAAGCGTACAAAGGATAGTTCACCATCAGGGCCTCCACCTGGGCCTTCACCTCCGGCACAGCGGCCTCTCCTTCCCGCAGGATGCGGGCGATCCAGGCGGCCACCTGACGGAAGTCCGCTTCCTTCAATCCCCGCGTGGTGGCTGCGGGGGTGCCGACCCGCAGGCCGCTGGTCACGAAGGGGCTGCGAGTCTCGTTGGGCACGGTGTTCTTGTTGGTAGTAATGTTCGCGTCCTCCAGCAGGGCTTCCATCTGTTTGCCGGTCATCTCTGTGCCGGTGAAGTCCAGCAGCAGCAGGTGATTATCCGTGCCGCCGGAAACCATCCGAACCCCTTCCTGGCGGAACTGCTCCTCCATGGCCTTGGCGTTCAGGATGATCTGGTGTTGATATTCCTTGAATTCCGGCTTCAGCGCCTCGCCGAAGCACACCGCCTTGGCGGCGATGATGTGCTCCAGGGGGCCGCCCTGGGTGCCGGGGAAGATGGCCTTATCGATGGCCTTGGCGTATTCCTCCTTGCAGAGGATCATGCCGCCCCGGGGGCCCCGCAGGGTCTTATGGGTGGTGGTGGTCACAAAGTCCGCGTAGGGCACGGGGCTGGGATGCTCTCCCGTGGCCACCAGGCCGGCGATGTGAGCCATGTCGATCATCAGCAGGGCGCCCACCTCGTCCGCGATCTCCTTCAGCTTCGCGAAGTCGATGATCCGGGGATAGGCGCTGGCACCGGAAACGATCATCTTCGGCTTGCATTTCAGGGCGATGCGGCGCACCTCGTCGTAGTCAATGACCTCCGTATCCGGGCTAACGCCGTAGGGCACAAAGTTGAAATAGGCGCCGCTCATGTTCACGGGGCTGCCGTGGGTCAGATGTCCGCCGTTGGAAAGGCTCAGACCCATCACCGTGTCCCCGGGCTTCAGCATGGCGAAATACACCGCCATGTTGGCCTGAGCACCGCTGTGGGGCTGCACGTTGGCGTGCTCCGCGCCGAAGAGCTGACAGGCCCGGTCCCGCGCCAGATTCTCCACAATGTCCACGAACTGGCACCCGCCGTAATACCTTTTGCCCGGATAGCCCTCGGCGTATTTGTTTGTCAGGCAGGTGCCCATGGCCGCCATGACCGCCGGGGAGACGAAATTCTCGCTGGCAATCAGCTCAATATGGGTCCTTTGCCGGTTCAGCTCCAGCTCAATCGCTTCCGTCACTTCCGGGTCCGCTCCGCGGATGATGTCCAGTTCCATCTCTTTGTTCCTCCTTGCTTTATCCCCGCGCTTTCCTGCGGGGTTAGGATTCAGTATAGCATACCGCCCTTTCCCCCGCGACTGAAAAACATTAATAAATCAAACACGCGAAGGGATGTTTCACTCCGGGGCCCTTGGAAGACGTCGGCACTTAGCGGGTGGCAAGCGCGCACGCGCGAAGGCAGCCGCTTTGTGCCGCTACGTCTGGAACGGAGCGAGAGCGTGCCCCGGAGGGGAACTCCCGCGCGCGCTATACATCATAAAAAACCGCCAATGCTCAGACCGGGCAACCCCGCAGCACACCCAGCTAACGCTTACTGCTGCTTCCGTCAGGACCTGACAGGGTTCACGTCGATGGATCGCACGGGACCCAATCGTCATCGCATTCGCGGCAGAAAGAAGTATACTGTTTTTTCTGCCAAAATGCAAGAGAAAATCTTGACCCATTTTCAATCTGCGCATAAAATAGAATGGTTGGCATATTCCTGGAAGGAAGACGAGGGAGGCAGGCATGAAGATCGGGTTTGATCATGACAAGTATACCCGGATGCAATCGGAACACATTCTGGAGCGGATCGAGAAATTTGGTGGCAAGCTGTATCTGGAGCTGGGGGGGAAGCTGTTTGACGATTTCCACGCCAGCCGGGTGCTGCCCGGGTTCCAGCCGGACAGCAAGATGCAGATGCTGCTGCGGCTGAAGGATCAGGAGGAGATCATCATCGTCCTCAACGCGGACGATATCGAGAAGAGCAAGGTCCGGGGCGATCTAGGCATCACCTATGACGCCGACACCCTCCGGCTCATCGACGCCTTCCGGGGCATCGGGCTGTACGTAGGCTCCGTGGTGTTGACCCGGTACGCCGCCCAGCCCGCCGCCGTGGCCTTCGAGCAGCGGCTGAACGCCCTGGGGATCCGGACCTTCCGCCATTATACCATCGAGGGCTATCCCTCCGATGTGGACCATATCGTGTCCGACGAGGGCTTCGGCCGCAATGAATATGTGGAAACCTCCCGGCCCCTGATTCTGGTCACCGCGCCAGGCCCTGGCTCCGGCAAGATGGCCACCTGCCTCAGCCAGGTGTATCAGGAAAACCGCCGGGGTGTCCGGGCGGGATACGCCAAGTTTGAAACTTTTCCGATCTGGAATCTCCCCCTGAAGCATCCGGTGAACGTGGCCTACGAGGCTGCCACCGCCGACCTTAGCGATGTGAATATGATCGACCCCTATCATCTGGAGGCTTATCAGGAAACCACGGTAAATTATAATCGGGATATCGAAATCTTCCCCGTGCTCAACGCCCTGTTCGAGCGGATGTGGGGCTATTCTCCCTATAAGAGCCCCACGGACATGGGGGTCAATATGGCGGGCTTCTGCATCTCGGACGATGAAGCCTGCCGGGAGGCCGCTCGGCGAGAGATTCTCCGCCGCTATTATTCCGCCCGCTGCAGCTATCTCCAGGGTCATGCCACGAAAGAGGAGAGCGAGAAGATCAATCTGTTGATGAAGAACATGGACATCAGCGATGATCTCCGCCCCGTCATCGCCGCGGCCCGCGAAAAGGCGGAGCTCACCGGGCAGCCCGCCCTGGCCATTGAACTGCCGGATGGGCAGATCGTTACCGGCAAGACCACCGATCTCTTAGGCCCCTCCGCCGCCGTAGTGCTCAACGCGGTGAAGCGCCTGGGGGGCATTGATAAGCAGACGCTGCTGCTCTCCCGGAACGTGATTGAGCCCGTGCAGGAATTGAAGTGCAAATATCTGGGGAATCATAATCCCCGGCTCCATTCCGACGAGGTGCTGGTGGCCCTGTCCGTGTCCGCCGCCATGAACCCCACCGCCGCCAAGGCCCTCTCCATGCTGCCCCTGCTGAAGGGCTGCGAGGCCCACTCGACGGTGATCCTTCCCGCGGTGGACGATAACACCTTCCGTCGCCTGGGCCTGAACCTGACCTGCGATCCCGCTTATCAAACCCATAAGCTTTATCATAAATAGGAGCACGGGAGTATTTTGCTCCCTGCCCCAAAGCGATTTTTCAAAGAAAGGTTTATTGATCCATGAATAAAGAACCCATTCTTCTCATCATGGCTGCCGGCATGGGCAGCCGCTATGGCGGGCTGAAGCAGATGGACCCCGTAGGCCCTCATGGCGAAGCGATTTTGGATTACAGCGTCTTCGACGCCAAGCGCGCCGGCTTCAAGCGAGTCATCTTCCTCATTAAGCACGCCATCGAAGCGGATTTCAAGCGCCTGGTGGGGGATCGGATCGCCCAACATATTGAGGTCTCCTACGCCTTCCAGGAGCTGGACGCCCTGCCGGAGGGCTACGCCGTGCCGGAGGGCCGGGTGAAGCCCTTTGGTACCGGCCATGCCGTCCTCTGCTGCAAGGATCTGATCGACGCTCCCTTCGCCGTCATCAACGCCGATGATTATTATGGCCCCCGGGCCTTCCAGCAGGCCTATGACACCCTGATTCGCGTCCAGGATGATGACAAGCTGCGCTACATGATGGTGGCATATTATCTGAAGAACACACTGACAGAGAACGGCTATGTGGCCCGGGGCGTCTGCGAGGTGGATGCTCAGGGCGCCCTGAAGGATATTCATGAACGGACCCATATCATCTCCAGCTGCGATGGCCCCCTGTATACCGAGGATGGGGAGACCTATCGTTTGCTGCCCGCAGATAGCCCCGTCTCCATGAATATGTGGGGCTTTACCCCTTCCCTGCTGCGAGAGCTGGAAGCCCGCTTCCCCGCCTTCCTGGATGCCACCCTGCGGGAGAATCCCCTGAAGGGGGAATTCTTCCTCCCCTTCGTGGTCAATGAGCTGCTGCAGGAAGGCCGCGCTACGGTCAATGTACTGAAGAGCGAGGACCACTGGTGGGGTGTGACCTATCAGGAAGATAAGCCCCAGGTCAAGGCCGCTCTCCAAGCCCTCGCCGATCAAGGGCTCTATCCAGCACCCCTGTGGGCCGCTGAGTAATGAAGAGATGCTGAAAAAGCTCCCTCGCAAGCAAGGCAAAGCAAGTATAAGCACCCCCGCGGAGCGGGGTGTCCTTAACAAAATTGCTCATAAAGACTCCCTCGCAAGCAAGGCAAAACTAACGGCACCCCCGCGGAGCGGGGGTGCCCTCAAAGATTGTCCATAAAAGACTCCCTCGCATAAAGCGGGGGAGCTTTTTTATTCCCTTTTACCGATTCAGCGCTTCCTGCAGCACGGCCAGATTCTTCTCCATAATCCCCAGATAGCTGGCCCCGTCGTTCACGTCCCCGATGGTAATCCCCTGCATGGAATCCATCACCAGCAGCTTCTGATTCTTCTCCGCGGTGTTTTGAATAATCGTCTCCGCAATTTTGTGGTTCGTCCCCTCGATCATCAGCACCGCCGGCAGCTGCAGTTCCTGCACCTTCTGGGAAAGGAACACGATGGTCTGGAAGCTGGCTTCCGTTTCCGCCGAGCATCCGGAGAACGCCGCATAATATTGCAGCCCATAATCATCCGTCAGATAGCGGAAGGGGAACCGATCCCCGAAGAGCACGGTGTCCACATTCCCCGCCGCTACCATCTCGCCATATTGCTGGTCCAGCCCCTGCAGCGCCGCGATGTATTGCTCGGCGTTCTGCTCAAAAGTCTCCGCCTTCTCCGGCAGCAATGTGCTCAGCTCCTGGCGGATGATGGTCACGGCGGCTTCCGCGTTCCGCAGGCTCAGCCAAACGTGCTCGTCCGCCTCTTCCTCTTCTTCCTCCTCGCCCTCTTCCTCGTGTTCCGCTTCCATGCCTTCGACCATTTCTTCCAGCTTGACCGCGTCCCCCAGGGCATCGATCAAATTGATCGCCCGCATCTCCGGGTTCGCTGTTTCCTGCAAGGTGTCCTCCACCCAGTCGTCCGATTCCCCGCCCACGTAGATGAACAGATCGCAGGTAGCGATGTTCATGATGTCCTTGGCGGTGGGCTGAAAATTGTGCAGATCTACGCCACTATCCAACAGCAGCGTGATCTCGAATCCCTCTTCCTCCCCGATAATCTCCCTTGTCCAGTCGTATAGGGGGAAGATGGTCGTCACAATGCGAACCGGCTTCTCCGC
Source organism: Clostridia bacterium (assembly GCA_017464305.1). Lineage (GTDB taxonomy): Bacteria > Bacillota > Clostridia > Christensenellales > Aristaeellaceae > Aristaeella. Next base: position 280,554 of record JAFUDS010000001.1, read on the forward strand.
CGCCTGGGCTCCGGAGAAGAGAAGAGTAAACAGCAGGCAAGTGCACAGCAGCAATGTCGTCAGCTTTTTCATAGGATACCTCCGTTGATGTCAACCAAAACTCATCGTCCCAGCTTCTTTACCGCTGGGCCCATCTCCCCGCCTGAACGGTTTCGGAATCCCAGTTCAGCCGGCCATATTTCCGCGTCAGCTCAAAAATCTGCCCCTGCAGCTCCTCCGTCAGGTATTTCCCGTTCAGCCGCCAGTGCCAGTTGTTCGGCAGGAAGGAGGGATCGTTGATCCTCGCTTCGTGCCCCAGCCCCAGGTGATCCTGAATCAGAATCACGCAGGTTTCCGCCCGGCACATGAGCCCCGCCCGGACGAACACCTCATGCATTTTCCCCTTGGCCTGTTTCTCCGCGCCGAAGTATTCCCGCACCAGGCGCTGTTCGCTGTCGCTGAGGCCGGCGAACCAGCCGTTGATGGGGTCATTGTCATGGGTGCCGGGATAGACCACGCAGTGCTCCGGAATGTTATGCACCAGATAGTCGTTGCTGGCGCCCACGTCCTGCTCGTCGAAGCCGAACTGCAGCACCTTCATGTTCGGGAAGCCCGTTTCCCGAACCATCTGGCGCACGGAGTCGGTCATGAAGCCCAAATCCTCTACGATGACGGGCTTGTATCCCATGTTCTGCCACATTTGATGGAACAGGGCCATCCCCGGGCCCTTCTCCCAGTGGCCATGCAGGGCAATCTCCCCCGCCGGGATGGAGAAATACTCGTCCAGGCCCCGGAAATGGTCAATCCGCAGCAGGTCGCATTGCTGGAAGTTCATCCACAACCGGGCCATCCACCATCCGAATTGATCCTCCTTGTGCTTTTCCCATCGGTACAAGGGCGTCCCCCAGATCTGCCCCTCCGCGGAGAAGGCATCCGGCGGGCATCCAGCCACGGCGCTCTGGCGGTTGTTTTCGTTCAGCTGGAACAGCTGGGAATGAGCCCAAACGTCCGCGCTGTCGAAAGAAACGTAGATCGGAATATCCCCGATGATCTGAATATGCCTGGCGTTGGCATAGCTCTTCAGCGCGTTCCACTGCTGGAAGAATTTGAACTGGGTATATTTGTGGAACTCGATGTCGAAATACAGCAGTTGGTTGTAATAATCGATGGCATAGCCCCAGTGCTTGCTGATATCCTCCGGCCAGTCCGGCCATTCCGCGTCCTGGAAGAAGCTCTTCAGCGCCATGAACAGGGCATAATCGTCCAGCCACCAGCTGTTTTCCGCGATGAAGCGCTGATAATCCCCGTTTTCCGCGATGTGGCTGCGCTCGTAGGCCTTCCGCAGCAGCGGGAAGCGGCGGGTGTAGATCTTTTCATAGTCCACGTGCTCTGGATCGCTGCCAAAATCCACCGCGTCCACTTCCTCCTGGGTCAGTACTCCCTCCTGAATCAGCGCGTCCAGGCTGATGTAATAGGGGCTGCCCGCAAAGGCGGAGAAGGATTGGTAGGGCGAGTCGAAGGACTTGTGATGGTTCGGCGGATTCAGAGGCAAAATCTGCCAATAGGTCTGCCCTGCCGCCTCCAGAAAGTCTACAAATCGATAGGCCTCCTTGTCGAAGGCGCCAATGCCATAGGCGCTGGGCAAAGCCGAAACCGCCATCAATACTCCCGCCGCGCGTGCCATGTTCTTCTTTCCTCCTTAGAATTTGGTCTGCCAGAGAGAAAAATTCTGGGAAAAATCTGTGGAAACGAATTGGATCATGTTGATCAGGAACGCCACCAGGGCCAGGATCACCACGACGCCCACGATGGTGGCGCCGAAGTCGCCAAAGCCGGCTGCCATGCGGTATTTCCGCTGCTTTTCCGCCGCCAGCTCCTCCTCCGGGATCTCCTCCGGAGGAAAATCCTCCTCCGACAGTTCGTCAAATCCGTCATCGTAAGCCTCTTCCTCGTCCCATTCCTCCCCCTGCGCCGGGGCAGGGGCGAACTGGCGGGTATAGCTTTCCTCCGGCTGTTGATTTCGCTGAAAATATGCCATGGTGCTGCTCCTTTGATGCGTATGCGTCGCTTACGCCCAGGTTCCCTCCCGGAAAATGGGCACCGCCGTGCCGTCCAGGCGAATGCCGTCGATGGACAGATCATCCGCGCCGATCATGAAATCCACATGGATGATGGAATCATTGATCCCCTGGGCCTGGGCCTCCTCCATGGTCATGTCGTCCCCGCCGGGCAGCACTTCCTTGAAGCCCATGCCCAGGGCCACGTGGCAGCAGGCGTTTTCGTCGAACAGGGTTTCGTAGAACAGGAATCCGCACTGGTTCACGGGACTTTCCTTGGGCACCAGGGCTACCTCCCCCAGCATGCAGGAATTCTCATCCATGGCAATCATCTTTTCCAGCAGGGCCTGACCCTTCTCCGCCTGGCAGGATACGGCCTTCCCTTCCTTAAAAGTGATGGAGAAATTCTCAATCAACTGGCTGTTCCAGGAAAGGGGCTTCACCGCCACCAGCTTGCCCTCGCATTTTCCAGCGATGGGGGAAGTGAAGATCTCCTCCGTCGGCATGTTGGGAATATAGAAGGCGCCATTGGTGCTGTTGATGGCCCCGGCCCCTTCCCATTTGGCGCCAGGAATCAGGTCCACCGTAAAGTCCGTTCCGTTTTCGCTGTGATAGCGCAGGGAGGCGAATTGCTGCTCGTTCAGCCAGGCCGCCTTCTTTTCGATAAATTCGGTATGGGCCTTCCATTCCGCCACCGGGTCGTTCTCCTCCCGCACCCGCACGGTTTTTAAAATTGCCTCCCACAGCTGGTCAACCGCCGCTTCCTCCGAAGCCTCCGGGAAGCACTTCTTCGCCCATTTTACAGAGGGATAGGCCGCGATGACCCATTGATGCTTCCCGTCGATGGCGTTCCGATAGGGCTTCATGACGGTGGAACGGCTCTGCATCACAGTGGATAGCTTTTCCGGATCCACCCCCGCCAGGGCGTCTGGATCATCCGAGGAGATAAAGATGCGAACCGGCAGATCCTCGACCATCTGCTTCATCTTCGCCTCCTCCCAGGGCAGCACCTTCGCCAGGGTCTCCTGGTCGGCATACAGGTAATTCAGCCGGGATTGGGCGTCGCTGATCCATTCCACATTGACCTTCTTCGCCCCCGCCTTGTAGCATTCCTCTATTACCAGCGCGGCAAAAGCATGCTGCTCTACCGACACCGCCAGCGTAACGATCTGCCCGGGCTGCACATTCCCACCCGTCCGGACGATCAGCTCCGCGTATTTCTGTAAAAGGTTTGAAGAGATACCCATCTGTTTTTCCACTCTCTTTCCTCTCTAATCATAGGATACCGGTAGGTATTATACGTCCCAATTCCCCCTCCGTCAAATGAAACACGGGGACGGTCTTTTTCGTTTCATGAAACGAAAAAGACCGTCCCTCCGTCTCATTGACAAAGCCACCCTCCCGCGATATACTCTCCCGCAGTGATCGCGTTCCGGCAGCTCGCGAAGCCCGGGACCGGAGGAGGACCTGCGGGCCCTTCTTTCATTTTGTGAGGAGGTATCCTTCCATGACCGCGCCGAAAAAATATCAAAGAACAAAGCTCGCCTGCTACCTCGGCTTTGTGACCCAGGCGATTTCCGCTAATTTCGCGCCTTTGCTCTTTCTTACCTTTTATCGAACCTATGGCATTTCCTATGCCGATCTGGCCCTGATTCCCCTGGTGTTTTTCCTCACCCAGCTGATTGTGGATTTCATCAGCGCGAAGTTCGTGGACCGGGTCGGATATCGAAAAAGCATCGTTCTGGCCCAGATCACCTCCGGCGCGGGGCTGCTCCTGCTCTCCTTCGTCCCTGATCTTTATCCCCATCCCTTTGCGGGCATTCTTGCCTGCGTCATGATCTATGCCGTCGGCAGCGGGCTCATCGAGGTGCTTTGCAGCCCGATTATCGAGGCCTGCCCCTTTGAAAACAAGGCCGGGATGATGAGCCTGCTGCATTCCTTCTATTGCTGGGGCTCCGTGGGCACGATTCTGGGGTCCACCCTGTTCTTCCTGGCCTTTGGCACGGAGAATTGGCGCATCCTGGCCTGTCTCTGGGCCATCATCCCGCTGTATAACATTTTCAATTTTGCCACCTGCCCCATCGAGCCCATCGTCAGCGAGGGCGAAAGCATGACCATCAACCAGCTGCTGAAGACGAAAATCTTCTGGCTGTTCATCGTCCTCATGGTGTGCGCCGGGGCGTCGGAGCTATCCATGGCGCAGTGGGCCTCCGCCTTTGCGGAATCCTCCCTGGGGGTCAGCAAAACCACCGGCGACCTGCTGGGTGCCTGCGGCTTTGCGGTATTCATGGGGCTCAGCCGGGTGTGGTATGGAAAGTATGGCGAAAAGGTGAATCTTTCCTCCTTTATGATTGCCTCCGGTATTCTCTGCCTCTGCAGCTATCTGCTGGCCGCCTTCGCCCGTTGGCCTGTCATGGGGCTCGTGGGATGCATGCTGTGCGGCTTCTCCGTGGGAATCATGTGGCCTGGATCCATCAGCATCTCCTCCGCCCGGCTGCCCAAGGGCGGCACGGCCCTCTTCGCCCTGCTAGCCCTGGCCGGCGACTTGGGCGGAGCGGCCGGCCCCGCCATCGTGGGGAATGTTTCTCATCTCCTGGGGGAAAACATCCAGTCCGGTATTCTGGCAGGCATCTGCTTCCCCCTGGTGCTGGTGATCAGCGTTCTGATGGTCAAAAGAAAGAGCAAATAAGCAAGCGATATCCCCTGAGAGCTTGTCAAAAGACGGTCTTTACTTCATCTCAAAGGTCATTTCCACGGTGGCGGTAAAATTCAGCCCATCTGCCAGAATCGAAGTCCCGACATCCTGCGCGGATGCTTCCGCCATCATTTTGGCGTTGAAAACGGGCCCGCCGGAGGTATAGGTCTCATGAATCGTAAGAACCTCCCCCAGGCTTTTTCCAGCCGCGGAGGCAACGATTTCCGCCCGGCGCTTCCCTTCCTGAATGGCCGCCGTCAAAGCCTCATCCCTGGCAGTCCCGGCCTTCGTGGTGGAAAAGCTTAGCCCGTCGCAGCTGTTCGCTCCGCTGGCCAGCGCCAGGTCGATGATCTCCCCCGCCCTTTCCAGTTCATGGATCACCACCGTCAGCGTGTTGTTGACCTCGTATCCAATCACGGGATATTCTCCGCTTTCCGTGTAGGCGCTGTAATCCCGCCGGGTGCTGACATAGTAATAATTCGTGGAGATATCCTTCTCCTCAATGCCGGCGTCCTTCAGCGCGGCGAGCAGCTGATCCACCAGCCGGGCGTTGGCCTGGGAAGCTTCCCCAGCCTCCTTGGCGGTGGAGCTGACCCCCAAGCTGATGCTGGCGGTGTCTGCCTCCGTCACGATCGTCGCACTCCCGGTCACCGTAATCGTCCCCGGTGTGCTTTCCGCGGATGCGGACAGCAGGAACACGGACAAGACGAGGCCGAGCAAAGCACTGATCAACGTTTTTTTCATGGGATTTTCCTCCTTGTTTTCAGCCTTTCTTTCTCCCGGGGAATCATCTTCCCCGGCAAACATCCGTGGATGGAGCCGAAGCTCTTATCCTGTATTCTATCTTTTTTTCTGAATTTCCTGCAATCAAAAAAGAGAACTTCGGAAAGGCGAAAACAGCTCGCGGTCTGTTTCGTCCTTCCAAAGCTCGCCGTTCCGTGATATATTGTGATTGGCCCTGGGCCATTCCCTCGAGGTTCGCGGCAGGATCCGTGAAGGCCCGTCCCGCGTCGAAAGCATCATCCGCGGACGGAAGCGCAGGAAGCTGAAACACACACGCGCGGCAAAGATATCTCAGCAGGAGGTCAGCATGGAGATCAACGTCATCCGAAGCAATCGCAAAACCATCGCCGCGGAGATCCGGCAAAACAAGCTGATCATCCGCGCGCCCTGGTACGCGACGAACGAGGATATCAATCGTTTCCTGCGGGATCACCAAAAATGGATCGATACGCATCTGGCCAAAGCACAGGCGCGGGAAAAAGCCAAGGAAGGCATCCACAAGCTGACCCAAGAAGAAATACAGGCCCTGGCAAACAGGGCCTGTGAAGTAATCCCGGCCCGGGTCGCCCACTATGCGCCTCTCATCGGCGTCACCTATGGCAGAATCACCATCCGCTGCCAGCGTTCCCGTTGGGGCAGCTGCAGCAGCAAGGGCAACCTGAACTTTAACTGCCTGCTGATGTTGACGCCCCCGGAGGTCATCGACAGCGTTGTGGTGCATGAGCTCTGTCACCGCAAGGAAATGAACCATTCAGACCGGTTCTACGCCGAGGTGCTCCGTGTGTTCCCGGATTACTGGGCGCAACATCAATGGCTGAAGGAAAACGGGGATATGCTCTTGGCCATGCTCGGAGAGTAACGCCGTGAGAAAGCCTGCAGACGCATTGTAAGAATCGTCATTTTGACGCTCTTCGAGACGCGGGATGCTTTCCGCCGCGCTATTTACGGGAAGATATCGCTTTCAGCGGATCAATTAAAACTTAATTTCCACCGGCGCTTCGGTAAAAGAGCAAATTTCCGCTGTACCGGAAGTCAGGGCCATCACAGCGAAGATGCCATCATCCAGGCTGTACATTCTGCCCAGCGTAGGATGCGCTTCCAGCATGGCCGCCTTGGACTCCCGGCGCTCATCTTCGCAAACTTCCGCGCTCAGCCGAATCCACTGGCCGCCCACCATCCCGCTGATTTCGATCTTCGGATTCTTTTTCATCTGCTGATAAACCGGCTTCTGATTGTTGGTGCAGATGCAAAGCTTCCCATCAATAATAGCCGCCGCTCCAAAGGGCCGGACACGGGGCTGGCCGTTTTCGTCCACAGTAGCGAGATAGAATGTCTTGGCGTCGTTCAGAAACTGAAGAATCTTTTCCATGATAAAACCTCCTGTGCATAAATGCATAATCGACTTTCTTCAAAGCCGAGCCTATCTTATCAGAGTCATAGCAATTTCGCAAGAAGTGAATAAAAATCACGATTCCCACGTTTTATACTCATGTGATATCTTCTTTGCTTTATCCGGCGGTGAAAAGATAATTTTATAGTTTCACCGCCGGTTTAAATCGTGTACACCTCTGGTCCAAGCCGTTGTGCATGAGAGCAAAGGATATGTATCGGGATTGTTCAATCCCTTAAGCAGCCAACAGGGATCACGTGGACGCCTTTCTCAGTCGTATAAGCAAGTGGAGCATTAGCACAGATAATCACCAGCAGCGATGGTTCTCGATAAGCAGGTCTCGGGTGATCTGGGTTTTCCATTGCTTTCAGGTTATGCTGGTGAATCAGATCTTTGAATTTAAGCAGCCCTTTTTCTGCTGCAGGAATCGCATTCATCCCTGTCTTAATTTCAATCAGTGCATATCTTCCATCAGCCATTTGATAGACCGCGTCCGCTTCCAGCCCGCTATCATCGGTGTAATGCAATACGGTTGCATTGTGAGCTTGCGCATACACGAGCAGGTCTCTTAACACCATATTTTCGAAAATATGGCCGAAGAGATCCAAATCGTTATTGAAATAGGCGGGGTTCAGGCCAAGAGCGGCTATGCCGATAGAAGGATCAACAAATATATGTTTCTTGGCGGAACGAATCGCTGTTTTGGCTCGAATCTGAGGCGTCCATGCGTCAATGTCCCGGATAACAAATAGATTTTCCAGAATCGAGATATAGGACACCAGCGTTGCGTCTGTAACATTTTGTGTTGCCTGCACATCCGCGTAAATACTGGTTTTCTTCGCGGTGGTAGCCATATTCCGTGCATAGGACCATAAAAGCGTACGCATCCATTCCGAATTTCTTTTCACGCCGTCAATCGCACTGACATCCTTCTGGTAGATTTGTCGGTAGTAATCCTTGGCGATTTCTAGCTGTGCCTCTCGCTCTGCTATGGCCAGACATCGAGGCCATCCGCCACGGCAGGCAGCGAAAAAAAGATCCTCCAGTGATATACGAGAAACCGTCCCGGTCAGAGGAGTTTCCGGCTGTTCAAATAGGGTGGACAAAGAAACCGTACCATTGGATTCTCCTGTTTCCCAAAGCGTCATGGGATACATGATCAATTCGCTGATTCGTCCGGTTCCTGTATGAGGCGTATCTATCTTCTGACTGGTTGAACCAGTAAGATAATACTCCCCAACAGCCTCTGGATGATCATCACAGTATTTCCGAACCGCACCCCAAATCTTTGGAGCATCCTGCCATTCATCAAACAGGATTGGCTTTTCATTGTTAAAGAATAGACTTGGCGCTGTTTCCGCAACGGCCATATAGCCATCTCGACGCTCTTCATCCTGAAATTCAATGACGGTTTTGCTCCGTTCATGGGCGGTTCTTGTTTTCCCACACCCCTTTGGGCCCACGATGTTAAGCGCATTAAAGGCTTTGATCCTTTTGTCAATTTCCTGATCAATGATTCTCCTAATATATTCCACGCGTCGTTTCACCCCCTATTTCTAAGAGGCATTATACTCTGTTTTATTAAATTCGCAAGTTTTATTTTGATTTTTTCGTCAATTTTATTTTGTCTTTTTCGTCTGTTTTGTTTTGCCTTTTTCGTCTGTTCTGTTTTAGTTTTTTCGCCTGTTTTCGTCTTACCCTGTGGATTTAATGCATTATTGCATTAAATCAATGTGATGTTGTATTGATTTAATGTTAATTCGCATTGAAACTGGCAAGTTCAACACATTTAACGCACGAAAAGCCTTTTCTCCATTTGATTACACTGCGCCAAACATCTCGTCCAAGATTTGATTCAGTTCCTGATAAGGGGCAAGTTGCCAGGAAATCTCATCCCCAAAGGTCATGACGCCTTCTCCTGTACCTTGGGGCCAGGCGGGCAAGCCTTCCCCATTGGGGTCACCAGTCTTGATAAAGTTTACAAAATAGGATTTCATCACCCGGCTCAGCTCCCGATCCTTCGCGTCATAAAGCTTGGAATTCTCCGGAATATTGCCATAGAAATACACTTCTTCCCCGCTGTGCCAGGAGCCTAAACGACCGTTGCTCTTCGTGAAATGGTACACATAGCTGGGAATGCCATTGGCGATGGCTTGCTGCTCCCAGTTGTAATGGCCGTAGGTAAACAGCGCCACGGTATAGATATCCGCCCAATTCCGTTTCGCCTGGTCATCCGTCTCCCCGGGATACAGGGCCAGCACTCGGTCCGCGTAGCTGCCGAAATAAGCCCGCACCTTCTCCTCATAGTTTTTCGCATTCGCCTGGCCAAAGAGGATGAAGGGAGCCGCCTCCTCCCGGTTGAAGCCATGGAGCTGGCCTTCCTCGTTGAACTCTCCCTGCTGATAGCTCTCGTAAGGCGTCTGGGGCAGCACATAGCCATCCACAGTGAAATGATGATGGGTCGCCAGCTCTCCCACCAGCTTCTCCGCCGGCAGGGCCCGCAAGTCCGCGATATCCTGGGCATTGAACTTATCCTTCGTGGCTCGGCCCGCGGCATAAGCATCCTCCAGGCTTCGGAAGGAATGGGCAGGCGCCTTGGCGGTGACAGTGGAGCTTTCGCCAATAGCCCGGCGGAACAGCCCCTTGGCCAGGGGCGAAGTGCACAGCGCCGTGACGCAGGCGGACCCAGCGGATTCCCCAGCGATGGTCACATTCTCCGGATCCCCACCGAAGGAGGCGATATGATCCCGCACCCATTCCAGAGCGCAGATCTGGTCCAGCAAGCCATAGTTTCCCGTCGTTCCGTTGGGGGATTCCTGGGCCAGCTCCTCATCCGCGAAGAAACCAAAAATGCCCAGACGGTATCCCATGTTGACCACCAGAACCCCCTCCCGGGCCAGACCCAGGCCGCTATAATCCGCATAGGAGGGCTGCCCCGACTGCAGAGAGCCGCCATGAATATACACCAGCACGGGCAGCTTTTCGCCTCCGCCCGCGGGCCGCCATATATTCAGATACAGGGAATCCTCGCTGACCGGCTCCCGGAACTCGTCCCCCATCTGAATCTGATAATCATGATATCCAATAATCTGAGCCAGGGAGCTATAGATCTGCAGATTCCGGGTCTGCATGCTCATGGGGGCAAAATGATCCGCCTTCAGCACCCCCTGCCAGGACTCCACCGGCTGGGGCTCCCGCCAGCGCAGCTCGCCCACCGGGGGCTTGGCATAGGGAATGCCCGCAAAAACCTCCACCGCGCCATCCGCGGTCCGCAGGCCGGACACATCCCCCAGGGAGGTATGGACCGCTTCCGTCTCCACGGCTCCCTTGCTGGAAACCGCGGGAATCGGCTTCATGGGCGGCCAGGACAAGGCCAGCGTCCCCGCCAGCAGGGCAAACAAGGCACACCAGCAAAGCAGCCCCTTCCATCCGCCCACCGGTAGCATCCGGAAATGACGCCCCAGCCCAAAGCATAAAAGCAGCACCGCCGCCAGAGCCCATCCCCACAGGGTATGCTTCCCCAGCTCCAGCACCGCAGCCACCAACACGCTTACCACAATCAGCAAAATTCTCCAGCCCATCCGTCCCAATCCTTTCTTGTGAAAAACGTCACAGAGGTAAAACCATCTTCCCTATTATATTTTCAGAAATACCTTTTGTCAAATATATTTGGATTTTTCTTCCCGATCAGCAAGTGATCCAGGCCCTGACGAGCCATTCCCGAAAAAGTCTGCCTCCCTTTTTTCGTCCCTTGACAAATAACCGCTGTAGGATAAAATGCTCTCAGAGAGACGATCGATCGTCCTGCGGTTGCCGCATCGAGTCTAAGGAGGCTGCCATGAGGGGAAAAGAATCCAAACAGGTGAATACAGCGGGGATTATTATTATCGGCGCGCTGGTGATTACGCTGGTTCTGGCACTGAGTACGATCTGGATGGGCCGAAGCGCTGGCCGGGATACGGAGTCGGCCGTGCGGTCCGTGTCGCTGCTCTATCTTGACGAGCTGGCCGGGCGAAGAGAGCAGGTCGTGGCGGAGAATCTGAAGGATCGGATCAAGGACATGGAGACAGCGCTGGATCTGATGACGGAGGAAGATCTGCAGGACGAAGCGCATCGGCAATCCTATCAGATCAAGATGAAGGCCCTGTTCAGCCTGGAAAAGTTCGCCTTCGTGGATGAAGCGGGGCTGATCTATACCTCTGTGGGCGTACAGGATGATATTGATACCTATCATTTCGACCCCCAGCAGCTGACCCAGGCGGAGATTTCCCTGAAGAATGTGGAAAGCGTGGATAAGAAGGTCATCATTGCCATGCCGGTGGATCTGACCTCCGAAGGCCGGCATCTGATCGCCAGCTTCATGGAAATCGATATGAAGGAAATGCTCTCCGGAGTTTCCATGCAGTCCCAGGAGGAGGGCGCTACCTTCTGCAATATCTACACGGAGGATGGTATCGCCCTGAGCAACACCGTGCTAGGCGGACTGGCCGGAGAGGATAATCTGCTGGAGGCCATGAAGCAGGCCACCTTTGAGCCGGGATATTCCTATGATGGCTTTCTGGCCGGGTTCCAGGGGGAGCAGCGGGGCGTGGTCTCCTTTACCTACGACGATGTCCGCGCCACCTTGGCCTATGTCCCGGTGGAAGGGACGGATTGGCTGCTGACCTATCTCATCCGGGAAAGCGTCATCAGTGAACAGATTGGCTCCATTTCCGATGGCATCATCCGGCGCAGCGTCGCGCAGTCCGTGCTTATCGTTGTTATTTTGATGGTGCTCTTCACTTATTTGATCATGCAGATCAGAAGAAACGCACAGTTGCAGATGGAGCGGGAGACCGCGGACGCAGAGAACCGGGTGAAGCAGCAGGGGCTGGAGCATCGGCTCCGCCTGCAGGAGGAGCTCCTGGCCCAGAAGAAGCAGCAGGAAGAGCAAACCCGGATGATCACCGCCCTGGCTTCGGATTACTGGAGCGTTTATTACCTGGATCTGGATCGGGACGAGGGCGTTTGCTATCAGGCCCATGACGACGTGCAAAACGGCCTCCATGTGGGGGATCGCTTCCGGTATGTAGAATCGTTTACCGCCTACGCCAAGGAAAATATCCGGGAGGAATATCAGGAGGATTTCCTGCAGTTCATTCATCCCCAGAATGTGAAGAACCGGCTGCGGGAACAGCGGGTAATCTCTCATCGGTATATGGTGCATCGGAATGATCGGGATACCTGGGAGGAGGTCCGCTTCGCAGGGGTCCGACATCCGGAGGATCGAGCGGATCACCTGGTGCACGCGGTGGGCGCGTGCTTTGTGGATGTGGATCTGGAAACCCGAAAGGCCATGGCTCAGAATCAGGCGCTGCAGGATGCGCTGAGCGCGGCGGAATCAGCCAACAAGGCGAAAACCGCCTTCCTGTCCAACATGAGCCATGAGATTCGTACGCCCATGAATGCCATCATCGGCCTGGATAATATCGCCCTGAATGATCCGGATATTTCCGAAACCACCCGGGAGCATCTGGAGAAGATCGGCACCTCAGCCCATCATCTGCTGGGCATCATTAACGATATCCTGGATATGAGCCGCATTGAGTCCGGCCGCATGGTAATCAAGAGCGAGGAGTTCTCCTTCGCCAAGGCCCTGGCCCAGGTAAATACAATCATTAACGGCCAGTGCCGGGATAAGGGACTGACCTACGATTGCCAGGTGCTGGGGAAGGTGGACGATTACTACATCGGGGACGACATGAAGCTGCGCCAGGTGATGATTAACATCCTGGGGAACGCGGTCAAGTTCACCCCGGAGGGCCGGTTGGTCTCCTTTACGGTGGAGGAAACGGCCCGATATGAAGGGAAAGCCACCTTGCGGCTGGTGATGAAGGACACAGGCATCGGCATGAGCGAGGAATTCCTGCCGAAAATGTTCGACGCCTTTGCCCAGGAGGATTCCTCCAGCACGAACCGCTTTGGCAGCACAGGGCTGGGAATGCCCATCACCAAGAGCATTGTGGAGCTGATGAACGGAACCATTGACGTGCAGTCCAAGAAGGGAGAAGGAACCACCTTCACGGTCACCGTAACGCTGCTGGAATCCGACCGAAAAACCGGAACGGAGGAGAGCGGCGGGCTTCCGACGGACGATATGTGCGTGCTGGTGATCGATGATGATCCCATCGCCTGTGATCATGCCCAGGTGGTGCTGGGCCAGGTGGGCATCCGCTGCGAGAAGGCCCTGTCCGGCGCGGAGGGGCTGGAGATGGCGAAGCTGAGACACGCCCGGAGAGAACCCTATCATCTGATTCTGGTGGACTGGCGGATGCCGGAGATGGACGGCGTGGAAACAACGAGGCAGATTCGCGCCGCGGTAGGCGAGGAAATCCCGGTGATCATCCTGACCTCCTACAGCTGGGAGGACATCGCGGAGGAAGCTCTGGCCGCCGGCGTAGATACCTTCGTCGCCAAACCGCTGTTTGTGGGCTCCGTGCTGGATGAATTCCGGGAAGCCTTCCGGAAGAAGAATGCTCAGCTGGTGCAGCGGGTTGTAGATCTGAAGGGGAGACGAATTCTCCTGGCGGAGGATGTGCAGATCAACGCGGAGATCATGATGATGGTACTGTCCATGCGGGAGATGGAAGTGGAGCACGCGGAGAACGGCCGAATCGCGGTGGAGATGTTTACAGCCAGCGCGCCGGGATACTATGACGCGATTCTGATGGATATGCGGATGCCGGAGATGGATGGCCTGGAGGCCACGAAGACGATTCGCGCACTGGGGCGGAAGGACGCGGAGGAGATTCCGATCATCGCACTGACCGCCAATGCCTTTGACGAGGATGTACAGCGGAGCATGCAGGCCGGGTTGAACGCTCACCTGAGCAAGCCCGTGGAGCCAGAAGCGCTGTTCAAAACCCTGGAAAGTCTGATTCGGGCTTGATGTAAAAGACGAAGGGAGGCCTTTTCCATCTCGTGGAACAAAAGGTCGCCCCTCCGTTTTTCCCTTCCCTACCGGTTTATTTCTTCACGCGGAAATGTGTCGTTCCGCCCCAGTGGCTGATAAAATATATAAGCTTGTTGCAACCTAAAGACCTCCTGCTTCCACTTGACTTGGCGTCATGATTATTGTAGTGCCTTTGCTGAACTGTTTCCTATGAAAAAGGCAAAGAATTCATCTCGGTAAGTCCATTTATTTCACACTTACCGAGATTTATCGATTTTCAAGATTGTGGGAAAATAAGGTTTAGCACATTTTTTATGCCTAATAAAATCTCGGTAAGTCATTTCCAGAACGGCTTACCGAGATGAAACCATGAAACGGAGGGACGAGGAGTTTTGAAGCTGTTAATTCGCCTCTTCCTCTTCCCCTAACCTGGAATTGAAGGCCACGGCAAAGCCGGCGGAGCAGGCCAGGAAAATGATGGCGACCAGATTCATAGCCCCCAGCACCCATCCACTGAGGCGAATGTTCAGCAGCTGCTGCAGGCAGATGACGAAGAGGAGATTGGCGGAAAGGGTATCGAAATAATTCACCCCGGCGCATCGATGCTGCCGCCAGAAGGCATGGATATTGCTGAAAAGGATCACCAAGCCATTCATGATCAACGCGTACAACACCCATCGAAGCCGGGGCAGCCGAGCGGCCAGATAGATCATCATGGCCCCATCCGTCAACAGGCCCAGGCCATGGGACAGGAGGAAGGACAGGCGATTGGAGGAAGTAAAAATACTACATACCACGTTGAACAGAATTCGAATCCCCTCGCTGAGGCCATAGAACAGCAGGATCATGCGCAGATTATCCAGCCCCAGCATGGTAATCAAAGGAATCAACAGCAGCAGGCGCAACATGTTACAGAAAAACAAAACGGTTTGCCGCCCCGGGGTGGTTTTCTCCTTCTGCACGCCCCGGGTCTGGGCCGCCATCTGGCGGATGCGCAGATTCAGCTCGTCCGACACCCGCTCCGTTTCCTGGCGGGAATCCGCCTCCGGGTCATAGGTCACCATCTCCCCCAGGCGAATCTGATGATGCTGCTCATCAATATAGCAGGGGCAAAAGCGCAGCACTTTCCCCGTCTTCCGATGATACAGCCGGCCCAGCATGGCAAAGCCGGAGAAGAATGGGGTCACGGAGGTCAGGGAATATTCCGGAAAGCCCGTTTCCGGAAAGATCAGCAGATTATGCCCTTGCTCCAGGGCGGCGATACTCTGGCGCATGGTGGAAATCAGCTTGGTGGGCTGATGCCGATTGACGGGGATCATGCCGAAACGGTTCAGCACCCGCACCGCCAGGGCTGCCAGCTTCCCACAGATCCACTCCGCCTGCTTCTCCCCCAGGAACGGCAGCATGCGCTTTACCCCGGGTAGGAAGGCCTTGGCGGAGGTCTCCGCCTGGACAATATCCTCATTCATCCAGATATTGGACACCACGGGCATGGACAGCACGAAGCTGACGGGGCCAAAAATATTATAATGATTGGCGACGAACACCACCGGCTCCTGGCTGTTTTGCAGCTCCTCCGGCAGATTCACTTTACAATGGAAATAAGGGTACAGAATCCGGTACACCCATCGCATGGGCTTGGTTTCGAAACCGGGGCGCTGCTTAAATTTAATCTTTTTGAGAGGCTGTGCGTTTTCCACGGAATTATTCCTCCACCACGGGCCAGGTCCGGAAGTCCACATACCCCGTCGTCAGGAAGCTTTCCGGCAGGGAGGGGGCGGGAGAGGCCTTATGCTTGGGATAACCATTATAATACATCTTTTCCCACACCTGCTCCTTCCCCGCCTGATCCTGAATCGGATAGGGGCGGAAATCGGAATCCTTATGCATCTTAAAGGGCATGGCATACAGCTCCCGAGGGGTCAGAGTGCCATCCTCATGAATATCGAAGGAGATCTGGGCCACGACGGTGTCATCATCCCGGGGGGCAGCATTGGCGCCGAAGGTAAAGTTGCTAAGGCCGTAGAAGATGACCTTGCCCTTATACCACCGAATCATCTGGCAGGTATGGCTGCCATGGCCAAAGACCATATCAAACCCGGCGTCGATCAGCTGATAGCCATACTTCTGATTCCCGTCCAGGGAATATTCCTTATAATTGGACTTGCCCCGGTTGGGCTCCGTGCCCCAATGGGCGGAGGCGATGACGAAGGTGCAGCCCTCCGCCCGCAGGCTCTCCATGGCGGCCACATATTTCTTCAGCTTTTGCGCGTTCATGGGATAGGTATATCCCACGAAGCCCACCTTAACCCCCTTCACGGTGACGGAATAGGTAATGTCATCATAGAAGGCGCCGATGCCCAGGGCCCGCAGGTTCTCCGCCGTGTCTACCTGGCCCTGCTTGCCGAAATCCACGCCGCAATGGTTATTCGCCAGGTTGCAAACATCCACATTACCTAACTTCAACACCTGGGCGTACTCCGGCGGGGCGATCATGGCCATGAGAGCCTTGGTGGTTTTCCGGCGGTCAGAGAAGGTACCTTCGCAATTGGCCACGGTCAGATCGTCCTGGGCGAACATATCCGCCACCAGGCTGAAGGGATAATCGAAGCCCGCCTCCCCGATCTTATAGACATAGCCGCTGCGGTACCCCAGATTCTGCACCTGGTCGCCGATGGTGCAATCCCCGATCAGGGAAAAGGTAAAGATATCCGGCCCGCTCTCCAATTGGCTGGAAACGGGCTGAATCTCCCCGGCGGAAGCGCCCACCTCCTGCGAGGATTCCGCCGGCGCGGCGGAGAGCAGGGAAAACAGTATCAAGGCACACAGGGCCAGGCTAACCCATTTTTTCATGGCTGAGATTACTCCTTCTTTTCTCTGGAAACGCGCCCCTTCATCCAGGGGTCACTCCGCATAAATAATATCCTCCCGCAGGCGATAGAGGGTGGCGCCCCGCTTCTTATGGCAGAAGGCACTGGCCCACCACTCCACGCTCTTGACGGCCTCATACTGCACCAGGCCGTATCGGATGCCATCGATCTTTCCGCCCCGCATGTTGCTATCCATCCAGTGGATCTCGTCCGTGTCCGGGTCATAGGACAGCATGATGGCGCTATGGGCCCCCACGCCATATTCATAATCCGCGGACATCTGGAAATAATCCCCCCGCTGGGCCTGGCGCATGAAATCCATGGCCCGGGCCAGGTTTTCCTCCTTGCTCTGGTCCGCGTCGTAGATGAACTGGGCCGCCACCTGGAAGGGGTTCCCCTTCTCCGGAGCCACCTCCTCCCACAGGAAGCCATAGGCATAGGGCTTACATTGCTTGGCAGGCAGGTTATTGGGAATCACCAACGGGGTATCCGGAAATTCCGCCATACGGAAATCATCCCGGTTCTGGCGGAACAGATAAACCGTAAAATTCTTGCAGACGTAAATATCCGAGGCATAATGGGCCCGCTTCCGTTTGCCATCCGCATCGTCATAGAGCTTTTTTCCCAGGGCAACGATGCGGTCGATGAAGTCTTCCCGAGCATCATTTACCACTTTCGTCTCAATTTCCGGTTCGATTTGTTCCGGAATTTCCACATCATCATCATCCAGGAGCACATTTTCAACAATTTCTTCCACCAGGAGGTCTTCTTCCTCCTCTTCGCCCCAGGCCAGGAGGGGCAGCAGCATCGCCAGGCACAAAAGCAGCGCCAGCGCTCTTTTTTTCACGCTCGAAGGACCTCCTTTCCCTGGCCCAGGCCAGGCAGATTGCATTCGGCAGGTATTATACCACAAAGCAAAGAACCCCATCAAATGCTTTCAAAATAATGCTTCCGGAGAAAACCATCCAGATTGCCATATTCGCTGACCAGGATCTCCTCCGCCCCCAGATGGCTCATGACCGCCAGGAGAATGCAGATGCCGTGGACCACGATATCCGCCCGGCTGGGCTGGAGCCCCTCCAACTGCAGCCGCTGCTCCGGCGTCATGCCCGCCAGGGTTTCCCCAATCTGGCGGATCTTCTCTTTTTTCAGACAGTACCCATGCATATAGGTTCGATCCGTCCAGTGCACGCCTTTGCTCAGGGCTGCCAGGGCAGTAAAAGTGCCGCCCGTGCCAATCCACTTGCCTGGCACAGACGGCGCCTGAATCGTATTCCATTTTTCCCGCAAAATCTCCCCGGCCGCGTATTCCACCGCCGGCATATCCTCCTTACCATTGATGGCCAGCAGCCGATACAGCCGCACGGCCCCCATCTGGCAGGAAATGGCCAGATCGATCCGGGCCCCCTGGCCGATGACCAGCTCCGTGCTGCCACCGCCGATATCGATGACGCCGCACCGCTCCCCCCGGGCGGCCACATCCGTAGCCCCCAGGAAGCTGAGCACGGCTTCCTCTTCCCCGGTAATGATCTCCGGCTCCACCCCGGTCTTTTCCCGCAGCAGGGACAAAAACACCTGCCCGTTCCGGGCGTCCCGGGAGGCGCTGGTGGCAAAGATATGCAGTTTGTCGCAGCCGATTTTCCCCGCGGAGATGGCCATCCGCTCCACCGCCGTGGCGGTTTTCTCCATGCTCTCCGGGCTCAGATTGCCCTTCTCATCCAGGCCGGCGAACAGCCGGGTCCCCTCCCGATCTCGCGTCAGGCGGGTGAAGCCATCCTCCTCCACCTCCGCAACCAGCATTCGCACCGAGTTAGAGCCGATTCCAATCACCGCAACCTTTTGCATGCGCGCCTCCCTTGCTGTTTGCATTCTCTGGGGTTATTCCTCTCCCTGGCGGGAAAGGCATTTTTCAATCCGCCATCTCGTCCATCAGTATTTTCAGCTCGCTTTCCGTGTAAGCATACAGCGCGTCCGGATTCGTGAACTGAAACCGCAGGTCGTTCTTGTTCATAAAGGCATAATTGGTCATGGCGCTGGTGACGATATAATCCTCCGTGTCCACCAGCTTCAGCTCCGCGTCCATGGCCTTATTTTCCTCCTCCAGCCGGGTCAGGGACAGCCGCAGGGCATTCTCCTGCTGCTGCCGCTCCTCCAATCGGCTGGAGAAAACCAGATACAGAATCAGGAACAGCACAGCCAAGATCCCCATGCGCCAGGCAAACCGGCGCCAGTCCATGGTCTTCTGCATAGTGCTTCCCTCCTTCTCCTATAAATCTTTCTACACCGTCTGTCAAATCCCTGCCAGCGCAGGGCGCTTTCCCTTAAAACATGCTCAGCTGACTGGTTTCGCTCATGCCCTCCAGGGCCCCATGGGCCCGCAGCAGCTCAATGGTGCCAGAGCCCACCTTCCCCCGCTGGCGCAGATCCTCGATGGAGAGGAACTCTCCCTGCTTCCGGGCCTCCACGATAGGGATGGCCGCATTCTCCCCCAGGCCGCTGAGGCTGGTAAAGGGGCAGCGAATGTTGCCATCCTCGATCAGGAAGCGGTTCACCTCGCTGCGATACAGATCCACGGGCAGGAAGCGGATGCCCCGCATGTTCATCTCCAGAACCAGCTCCAGGCAGGTGGCGATTTCCTTGTCCTTGGCGGAGGCCTTTTCCAGGTTCCGAATCTCCCGAATCCGCTCCCGGCAGGTGTCCGGGGACAGGATCATGGTGCCGGCGTCAAAGCCGTCCCCCCGGACGGTGAAGTACGCACAGTAATAGGCCAGGGGTTCATGCAGCTTGAACCAGGCTACCCGCAGGCTCATGGTTACATAGGCCACGGCGTGCCCCTTGGGGAACATGTATTTAATCTTCCGGCAGCTGTCCATGAACCATTCCGGCACCCCCACCTCGTTCATGGCCTGCTCCATCTCCGGCTTTAAGCCCTTGCCCTTGCGGACGCTTTCCATGGTGGTGAAGGCCAGCTTGGGCTTCACCCCCTGGTCCATCAGGTAATTCATGATATCATCCCGGCAGCAGACGCATTCGCTCAGGGTGGCAATGCCCGCGTTGATGATATCCTTGGCGTTCCCCAGCCATACATCCGTGCCATGGCTAAGGCCTGAAATCCGCAGCAGCTCCTCCATGGTGCAGGGCTGGGTATCCTGCAGCATGCCCCGGACGAATTCCGTGCCGAACTCCGGCACGCCGTAGGTGCCCGTGTTGCAGAGGATCTCGCTGGTGGTGACCCCCAGGGCCGCCGGGGAGGTAAAGAGGCTTCGAACCCCAGGATCGTCCAGGGGCACCTCCTGAAAATTGACCCCCGTCAGCATCTCCAGCTCGTGCATCATGGTGGGGTCATCATGGCCCAGACAGTCCAGCTTCACCAGGATGTCGTGCATGGAGTTGAAGTCGAAATGGGTGGTGGTAAAATCGCTCTCCAGGTCGTCCGCCGGGTGCTGCACCGCGGTGAACTCGCAGATGTCGTATTCCTGGGGCACCACCACCATGCCGCCGGGGTGCTGGCCCGTGGTCCGTTTGACCCCGGTGCACTCCTGGGCCAGACGCATCTTTTCCGCGTTGCCCGCCTGAATGCCCCGGTCCTCCAGATAATGCATGGCATAGCCGTAGGCCGTCTTATCCGCCAGGCCAGAGATGGTTCCCGCCCGGAAAACATGGTCGTGGCCAAAAAGCTCCTCCACATAGTGGTGGGCCTTGTTCTGATATTCTCCGGAGAAGTTCAGGTCAATATCCGGCACCTTGTCCCCCTCGAAGCCCAGGAAAACCTCGAAGGGAATATCAAAGCCGTCCTTGGTCAGGGGCTTGCCGCACTGGGGGCAGTCCCGGTCCGGCAGGTCCACCCCTACGTGATATTTGCTCTTATCCACGTCGAAAAAGCCCTTGTGGCAATGGGTGCAGCGATAGTGGGGCGGCAGGGCGTTCACCTCGGTGATGCCGCACATCCGGGCCACCAGGCTGGAGCCCACGGACCCCCGGGAGCCCACCAGGTATCCATCCTCTAGGGACCGGGAAACCAGCTTCTCCGCGATGTTGTACAAGGTGCAGTACCCATAGCCCACGATGGACTTCAGTTCCTTCTTCAGCCGGGCCTCCACAATCTCCGGCAGGGGCGAGCCGTACAGCTCCTCCGCCGTGTCCCAGCTCATCTGCTGAATATTATCCTCCGCGTCATCCCAGAAGGGCTGGAAGGTATCCTCCCCCTTGGGATGCTTCGGAAAGAGGCTGATCTGCTCTACCTGGTCCGCGATCATGCGGGGATTGGTGATCACCACCTCCCGGGCCTTCTCCGGCCCCAGATAGGCAAACTCCTCCAGCATCTCATCCGTGGTTTTAAAATACAGGGGGGGCTGCTGGTCCGCGTCGGAATAATCCAAGCCCGCCTGGATGATGGCCCGGCCCACCGCGTCCTTGGGGTCCAGGAAATGGACGTCCCCCGTGGCCACCACGGGCTTTCCCAGCTCTTCCCCCAGCTTCACGATGACCCGGTTCAGGTTCCGCAGCTCTTCCTCGCTCTTGACATAATCCTCCCGCAGCAGGAAGGCGTTGTTTCCAATGGGCTGAATTTCCAGATAGTCATAGAAGGAGGCGATCTCCTTCAACCGGTCCATGCTCTCCCCCGCCAGCACGGCCCGGAACAGCTCTCCCGCCTCGCAGGCGCTGCCCAGGATCAGCCCTTCCCGATATTGCTTGATCACCTCCCGGGGCATATGGGGCTGCCGTCGGAAGTATTCCAAATGAGAAATGGAAACCAGCTTGTTCAGGTTCACCAGCCCCTGCCGGTTTTTCGCCAGCAGGATGATATGCCAGCTGGAGCCGATGGCCCCGCCCCGCAGCTGTCGGTTCAGCTCCTCATAGGTATGGATGTCCGGATATCTTTCCCCCGTGTGCTCGAACATCCGGGCCAGGCAGTGGGCCGTAGCCGTGGCGTCGTGCACCGCCCGGTGGGCGTTCTTCAGGCTGACTCCCAGATGCTTGCACAGGGATTTCAGCTTGAAGGACTTCAGCTCCGGATACAGCTTCCGGGCGTAGGTCAGGGTGTCCATCACCGGGTTCTCATAGGTCATCCCCAGCCGCTTCAGCTCCGTCCGCAGCAGCGCCGCGTCGAAGGCACTGTTATGGGCAGCGATGGGCAAATCCCCGATGAATTCCATCAGCTTCGGCAGCATCTCTGCCGCCTTGGGCTTGCCGCTGAGCATGGTATCCGTAATATTAGTCACTTCCGTAATCTTCGGCTTCAGGGGCTCCCCGGGGTCCACCAGCTCCTGGAACTGATCCACGATGGTGCCCTTGTCCAGCTTCACCGCGCCAATCTCGATAATCCGGGCGGTGGAGGTGTTCAAGCCCGTGCTTTCAAAGTCCAGCACCACGATGGGCCCGTCATAGGGCTGAGCGGTGGGCCGCTCGGTAATGTCCCTTTCGTCGATCAGGTATCCCTCGCAGCCGGGAATCAGCTTGATCTTTCCCTTCGCGGCCCGGAAGGCGGCGGGGAAGCTTTGCAGCACCCCATGGTCCGTCACGGCGATGGCCGGATGGCCCCATTTCGCCGCCCGGTTGATCAAATCCCCCACTGGGGTCAGAGCGTCCATGGTGGACATGTTGGTGTGCAGGTGCAGCTCCACCCGCTTCTCCTCGGCGGTGTCCTGGCGCTCCTCCTTCTCCATCTCCACCATGTCCCGGATCATCACCGCCAGCTCCCGGGAATAATTGTCGTATTGGCATTCTCCGCGAATCTTGACGTTCATGCCCTCCCGGATGCGCTCCACCTTGTCCATCACGGCCTTGCGCTCCTCCTCCGTGATGGGGGGCAGGGTCTCCTCCTCCCCCTTCCGACCCCGGCGAGCCCGGTACCGCAGGAAGGTTTTGCACAGGATGGAGGAGGTATAGTCCGTGATAGCGAAGGTCACCAGCAGGGTCTCCCCGCCCTTCAGCTCCCGGGTTTCCAACAGGAACACATCCCCCTGGATCACCACCAGGCCACTCTCCGCCGTCAGCTCCCGAATCTCCACCGGCCGGTCCGAAATGGCCCGGCCCAGAATGGGCTTATTGATGGCATGGTTGGACATCTCCGGAATGGGAATTCCCGTCTCCAGGGCGCTTTCCGCCTTCTTCTCCACTTGCGCTGCCGCGGCCACCGGGGCGGAGCTTTCCTTCCGCTCTGGCGCCTTCCGCTTGGGCTTCTCCTCCGCAGGCTTCTGGGGATCGTACACCGTACCATAGCGCTCCGCCATCTCCGCCCGGGTGATGGACCGCAGGGACTCCTGCCGCTCCCGGCGCATCTGGGCCAGGCGGGCTTCCCGGTCCCCGGCCACCGTGGTTTCCACGATCACCTGGGCGTCAAAAATCTCCCGAATAGCGGTGGCCAATCGGTTGGTGATATTATGCTTGCCAATATAGTCCAGGGAGAACTCGTCCGGGAAGGTCAGGGTCACCCGATCCCCCTGACAACTCCAGTCGATATTGGGCAGCCAGGCCACGATGCCCGGATAATTCCGCCGCAGAAAGTCCGTCAGCACGGAGCGGTAGGCCCCGATATCCTTCAGGAAGCTGTCCCGTAGCAGGGGGCTCACCACCCGCACCGCCAGGGGCCGCCCCGGGAAGGTTTCCCGCAGGATGCGCTCCAGCCGCAGAAACTGCTTTTCCCCTACCAGGGAGGCGCTTTCAAAGGAAATGTAGGTCTTTTTCAGCGATTTGACATAGGTCACCCGTGGAGCTGACAGCTTCCCCGCCAGCTCCGGAATTTCCCGGGCGATGCGTCCCATCAAATCCTCGTAACTCACTGGACCATTTCCTTTACTTTGTTAATCAGGATCTCCGCCAGATCCCCCTGAACCTTCCGGGGCTCCTCCCCCTTGGCGAAGAGGACTCCCGCGCCATTCCCGCCGCCGGCAATGCCCACGTCCGCTTCCTTGCCTTCGCCGATGCCGTTGACCACGCAGCCCATGACCGCCACCTTCAGGGGCACGGTAATGTCTCCCAGCTCCTTCTCCACCCGGCTGGCGATTTCCGCCACGGGGATCCCCGTTCGTCCGCAGGTGGGGCAGGCGATGAGCTGTACGCCCCGGGTCCGCAGATCCAGGGCCCGCAGGATGTCCCATCCCGCCTTGGCCTCGGGCACCGGATCCCCGCTGAGACTGACGCGGATGGTATCCCCGATGCCGTCCAGCAGCAGGCTGCCGATGCCGATGGCGCTCTTCACCGTCCCCTGGCCCGGGAGCCCCGCCTCCGTCACCCCTACATGCAGGGGATAATCGCATTTTTCATGGGCCAGTCGATAGGCTGCCACCGTCAGGCGCACATCGCTGGACTTCATGCTCAGCACGATCTCCTGAAAGCCCACGTCCTCCAGCAGCCGGGCATGGTTCAGGGCGCTTTCCACCAGGCATTCCGCCGTGGGGCCGCCATACTTGGCCAGCAGCTCCTTTTCCGCGGAGCCGCTGTTGACGCCGATGCGGATGGGCACATGATGCTTTTTCGCGCAGTCCGCCACCATGCGCACCTTCTCCGCCCCGCCGATGTTGCCCGGATTGATCCGCATCTTGGCGATGCCGTTTTCCATGGCAGCGATGGCCAGCTTGTAATCAAAATGAATATCCGCCACCAGGGGTACCGGGCTGCCATCCACCAGGGCTCGCACCGCCCGAGCGCATTCCTCGTCATAAACGCTGACCCGGACGATATCACAGCCCGCCGCCGCCAGGGCCCGAATCTGGGCCAGGGTGGCTTCCGCGTCCCGGGTATCCGTATTGGTCATGCTCTGCACCAGGATCGGGTTTCCCCCGCCCAGCAGCAGCTTTCCTACTTTTACTGTTTTGGTCATTTTGTGTTCCTCGATTAATTTCCATCATGCGAAGGGATGTTTCACTCCGGGACCCTTGGAAGACGTCGGCACTTAGCGGGTGGCGAGGGTTTACCCGAAGGCAGCCGCTTTGTGCCGCTACGTCTGGAACGGAGCGAGAGCGTGTCCCGGAGGGGAACTCCCGCCCGCATCCACTACCTAATCAACGTCCAGACATCCTTCAGGGTCAGGGCGGCCATGAGCCCCAGCAAAATCACCATGCCGATGGTATTCACAATGGCCTCCTTCTCCGGGGCGATGGGCTTTCCCCGCACCGCCTCAATGACGCCAAAGATCAGCTTGCTGCCGTCCAGCCCCGGGATGGGCATCAAATTCATGAGTCCCAGATTGATGGAGATGGAAATCAGCAGCTCCAGGAAGGCCTGGAATCCACCGATCCGCACCTCATTGGATACGATGGAGATGATCCCCACCGGCCCGGAGGTGTCCTCCAGGCCTTCCCCGGTGGTCACCAGGTTTTTCAGGGCATTCAGAATCAGCCCGCCGGCCCGCCAGCACATCTGGGCGCTGGCCTTCGCCGCTCCCCAGAGGGTGGTTTTCTCCGTCTCCAGGCGATACCTGCCGCCGATCATGACCCCCACCATCATCCGCTCTTCCTCTTCGTTCCACTGGGGCTCCAGCTCCAGCCGCAGCGTCTCTTCTCCCCGCTGCACCGTCACCTGCAAGGGGGGCTGCCCCTGCTGAAAGCCGCCAATGGTGGAAAGCAAGGTCTCCGTCGTGCCGTCCAGCATGTTCTTCCCGTCGATTTCCGTAATCACGTCCCCCGCCTGCAGTCCCGCCTCATAGGCCGGGCCGGCCCCGTTGACGCCGGAGATGTAGGGATCGATCCCCGTGGCGGTGCTGATGCCGTTGACCCAGTAGAAGCCCGTAGCCAGCACAAAGGCCAGCAGGAAGTTCATCATGGGGCCCATGATGACCACGAACATCCGCTTCCAGATGTTCTGATTCTCAAACCGCTTCGGATCCTTCGGGTCGGAGGGCTCCCCCTCCTCGCTTTCCCCGTAGAAGGCATTGTATCCCCCCAGGGGAATGGCCCGCAGGATAAAATTCGTCTCGTGCTTCCGGCTTTTCCATCCGAAGAGCTTCGGTCCGAAGCCCACGCCGAATTCGCTGACCTCGATTTTCATCAGCCGAGCCGCCCAGAAATGGCCCAGCTCGTGGACGACAATCAGGATGGCCAGCAGCAGAATGGCCAACAAAATATAAACGATGCTCATTTCCTCTTTCCAACTTCCCGGGCCCGCCGGTCCGCCTCAAAAATCTCCTCAAAGTTCCCCGCGGGCAAGCCCGAAAGCTTCTCCAGCGCATTTTCCACCCGGGTATAGATCTCTCCAAAGGCGATCTCTCCCCGCAGGAAGGCCGCCACCGCCTCCTCATTGGCCCCGTTCAGCACGGTGCAGGCCGCGCCTCCCGCCGCCAGAGCCTCCTTGGCCAGGCACAGGGAGGGGAATTTCTCCTCGTCCGGCTGCTCAAAGGTCAGCTTTCCCAATTGGAACAGATCCGGCCCCTTGACCCCCGTGGTTTCCCGCCGGGGATAGGCCATGGCATATCCGATGGGCACCCGCATGTCCGGCACCCCCAACTGGGCCAGCACCGCCCCATCCTCGAACTCGATGGCAGAATGGACGATGCTTTCCGGGTGCACCACCACTTGAATTTGCTCCGCCGGCATGTCGAACAGCCACCGGGCCTCCATGATCTCCAGCCCCTTGTTGAACATGCTGGCGGAGTCCACCGTGATCTTCGCCCCCATGGCCCAGTTCGGGTGGTTCAGGGCCTGCTCCCGGGTGGCTCGGTGAATCTCTTCCTTTTGCCAGGTTCGGAAGGGGCCGCCGGAAGCCGTCAGCAGAATCCGGGTAGGCCGATTGGGCCCCGCCCCCTGCAGGCACTGGAAGATGGCGCTGTGCTCGCTATCCACCGGGAGAATGGGCTTGCCCATCCGGGCCGCCAGGTCCATGACCAGGTGCCCCCCGGTGACCAGGGCTTCCTTGTTGGCCAGCAGCACCTGCCGCCCCGCCTCCAGGGCGTCCAGCACGCTCTGCAGCCCGGCGATGCCCACGATGCTGACCAGCACCTGGTCCGCCGCCACCTCCGCCGCCGCGGCATGCAGCGCTTCCTTCCCGCTCATCCAGCGACAGAAGCGCAGATCCTCCGGGATCTCATCAGGTTCGATCCCGTCCAGCAGACCCGCCATTTCCGGCCGGAATGCCCGCACCTGTGCAAACAGCTTTTCCTTGCTGGCCTTGGCCGTCAGGGCCACCACCTGATACTCCTCCGGGTGTCGGGCGCAGATATCCAGCGCCTGGGTACCGATGGAACCGGTGGAACCTAAAATGGAAATTCTTTTCATCGCTTACACCATAAACAGTCGATAGCAGTACACCAGCACCGCCATGAACAGTACGCTGTCCAGCCGGTCCAGCATGCCGCCGTGGCCAGGGAAGAGGTTGGAGAAATCCTTGATGCCGCTGTGGCGCTTCACCAGGGAGGCAAACAGATCCCCGATCTGGCCCACCATGCCCCCTAAGAGGCCCAGCATCAGATAGGAGGGCCAGGGGGGCAGCTTGGCCAGGGTGGGCTCATTGCACACCAGGGCTGCGATGCCGCAGACGGCCATGGCCCCGATAACGCTGCCCAGCAGGCCTCCCAGGGCGCCCGCCACGGTTTTATGGGGGCTAACGGCGGGGCAAAGCTTTTTGCCCCCGATGGCGCTGCCGATAAACAGGGCGAAGGTATCCCCCAGCAGGGGCACGGTGAACACCAGGGCCATCAGCACC
Organism: Clostridia bacterium; assembly: GCA_017464305.1. Lineage (GTDB taxonomy): Bacteria > Bacillota > Clostridia > Christensenellales > Aristaeellaceae > Aristaeella. The sequence goes on from JAFUDS010000001.1 coordinate 307,897, forward strand.
ACCTCCACCGCCTTTTGATCCGCCAGGCTGAGGAAGACCATGCTGAGCCCCGGCAGCACCACCGTCAGGATGGGCAGGGCGGACATGGCCAGGTCCGTCAGCTCCGGCTGCTGCCGAAACAGCACCTGCACGGACATCAGCAGCAGGGCGACACCCATGAGGGGCACCAGCGTCGCGTTCCCCAATGTCAGGGCCAGGGGCACGGAGCCCACCAGCACCACCCAGGCCGGCCAGCTGACCACCCGATGGCCCGCCAGGGTCAGGGCATGATATTCCTCCCAGGTGGCAAAGCCGATGGCGATCAGCGCCGCCAGGGACATGCACCATCCCGGCAGCCACAGCAATACCACCAGCAGCACGATCAGCAGCGCGCCAGTGATTACTCTCTGCTTCATTCCGTTCTTCCTCCCCTCGCTTTGTCTCGGGTCAGTTTTCTGTTCTGTTTCATCCAGGTTCAACCTCCAGGAAAAATATATTTTCCCTGTCCCATCGTCCTTCCCAGCTGCTTATTCCTCCAACCGGGCGCCGAAGCGGCGGTTCCGGCTTTCGAATTCCTTCAGGCAGCGGTCATATTCCTCCACCGTGAAATCTGGCCAGAGCACCTCCGGGAAAATAAATTCCGCATAGGCGTTTTGATACAGCAGGAAATTGCTGAGCCGCATTTCCCCGCTGGTCCGGATCAGCAAGTCCACCTCCGGCTGCCCGGCGGTGTACAGATGGTTCGAAATCATCTCCTCCCCGATCGCCTCCAGGGAAAGGGCTCCAGCCTGGACCTGGGCCGCGATCTCCCGGGCGGCCTTCACGATCTCCGCCCGGCTGCCGTAATTGATGGCGATGTTGAGATGCAGCCCCGTGTTCCCCCCGGTCCGGCGCTCCGCCTCCAACAGGGTCTCCCGCTGCTTTTCCGGCAGGGCGCTCTTATCCCCCAAAATCAGGATGCGAACGTTCTTCTCGTCCAGCTCCTCAATCTCGGAGGCGAAGAAATCCAGAATCAGCTGCATCAGGGCGGAAACCTCCTCCGCCGGGCGGCTCCAATTCTCCGTGGAAAAGGCGTAGAGGCTCAGGGCCTCGATGCCTAAATCATCCGTATGGCGAATAATCTCCCGCAGGGTTTCTGTCCCCTGCCGATGCCCCCGGGAGACGGAGAGCTTATGCTGCTTGGCCCATCGGCCATTGCCATCCATGATAATGGCCACATGCCGGGGCATCCGGGCCGGATCCCCCAGCTTCTCCGCATTCCGCAGCTTCCAAAGATCCTTTACCTGTTTCGCGTTCATCCTGTCTCCTTTGCCTTTTCACGCCCAATTGAAGAAAAACGCGCGGACTTTCGGACAAAAAGGCCGCGCGCATGATACTCCCTATGGATGGAGGGAATTACACCTCCATGATCTCCTTTTCCTTGGCGGCATAGATCACGTCTACGTCCTTAATCGCCTTGTCGGTAATCTTCTGCAGATCGTCCTCCGCCTTGTGCTGATCATCTTCCGTGATCTCGCTGTTCTTCTTCAGCTTCTTGATCTGCTCCATGGCGTCCCGCCGGATGGCGCGAACGGCCACCTTGGCCTCCTCCGCCGCCTTGCTGGCCTGCTTGGTCAAATCCTTCCGGCGCTCCTCGTTCAGCTCGGGGAAAATCAGGCGAATCACCTTGCCATCGTTGGAGGGATTCAGGCCCAGATCGCTGGTCTGGATGGCCTTTTCAATGGGCGTGATCATCTTCGGCTCCCAGGGAGCGATGATCAGCATCCGCGCCTCGGGCACGGAGATGTTGCCCACCTGGTTCAGGGGCGTGGGCGTCCCGTAATAATCCACCATGATCCGGTCCAGCACCTGGGGATTCGCCCGGCCGGCGCGCACGCTCTGCATATCCCGCTCGTATACCGCGCAGGTCTTGGCCATTTTTTCTTTTGCTGTATTCAATACCGCGTCTGTCATATTGTTCCGCCTCCTTCTCAGTTCAATTTCATCCGAAATCAACTGTCCCTATTATACCCGTTTTCTCTCGTCTTGACAACCCACTTTCGCGGCTTTCTATCGAAAGGATGTTTGATCCATTTCGCAGAAACAGCAGGCTGGCTGCCCCTTTGATTCGCAAGGGAAAATCCGATTTTCCGCGCTGATTTCGATGCAAAAAGAGGGCGGAAATCTCCGTCCTCTTTCGGCAATTGATTACAGCAGCTTTTTCCGCAGCTCCTCGGGAGACAGCGGGCTCAGATCCGCCGGCGCTACATCAAACATGGTATGGCATCCAAAGATCTCCCGGCCATGCATTTTCGCCACCGCCCGGGCGCAGGCCAGCAGGACGGAGCCCGTAAATTCCGGATTGGAATCCAGCTTCAGGGAGAAGGAGAGCACATGGCCGTTTTCCGCGCTGGTCTTGCCGCTGCGGATGACCTCGCCTCCGTGGGGCAGGGCTCCGTGATCCCTCGTCAGCTCCTCCTGGGACACAAATGTAACGGTGGTATCATAGTCCGCGAAATAGTTGGGCATCTCCTTGATGGTCTTTTCGATCAGGGCCAAATCCGCCCCTTCCTCCGCCACCACGTAGCACTCCCGCAGGTGCTTCTCCCGGGTGGTCAGCTCCGGCTGCTTTCCCGCCCGAACCTGGGCTACCGCCTCCGCCACAGGCACGGTGTACTGCCGGGCGTCCTTGACCCCGGGAATGCGGCGAATGGCGTCGCTATGGCCCTGGCTGACCCCCCGGCCCCAGAAGGTATAATCCCGCCCCTCCGGCAGCACGGCGTTCATATACAGCCGGGCCAGGGAGAACAGGCCGGGATCCCAGCCGCCGCTGATCAGGGCGGTATGCCCCGTCTGGAAGGCGGCCTTGTCCACATTGGCGAAATGCTCCGGAATCCGGGCATGAGTATCGAAGGAGTCCACCACATTGAAAAGCCGGGCCAGGCTGGGCGTCATTTCCGGCAGATCCGTGGCGCTGCCGCCGCAAAGGATCATCACGTCGATCTGGTTTTCAAAATCCGCCACATGGTCCACGGAGTACACCGGCGCGCCGGTGACGGTTTTCACGCTGGCAGGATCCCGCCGGGTGAACACGCCCACCAGCTCCAGGTCCGGATTCAGGGCAATACCCTTCTCCACGCCCTTGCCCAGGTTGCCATAGCCGTAAATTCCGATTTTCATTTTCCCTTTCGCTCCTTTATCCTTTATTCGCTTAGCAGATCCTTCATATCGTACAGCCCCGGCGCCTTCCCGGCCAGGAACAGCGCCGCTTTCAGGCTGCCATCCGCGAAAACGCCCCGGCTGGCGGCCTCATGGGTCAGGGTCAGGGTCTCGTTCTGGGTGCCGATCATCACCTCGTGCACGCCGACGATGTTCCCCATGCGGATGGCATGGATGCCCACCTCCTCCTTCTGCCGTTTTCCCTGGCCGCTGCGCCCGGTCACCGCCCGGCTTTCGGGCCGCACCTCCTTCACCGCCTGGAAGAGGCTCAGGGCTGTGCCGCTGGGAGCGTCTAGCTTGCGGTCGTGGTGTTTTTCCACGATTTCCACCTCCGCGTCCGGATACAGCGCCAGGGCCTTTTTCACCAGATCCTGCAGCACTGCGATGCCCAGGCTGTAGTTTGCCGCCAGGAAGAGGGGAATCTCCTTCGCGGCATCTAGAATCGCCGCCCTTTCCTCCCCCGTCTGTCCTGTGGTGGCCAGCACCAGGGGCAGCTGCCGCTCCAGCGCGAAGGCCAACAGCTCCTTGGTCAGGCTGTGGTGGCTGAAGTCCACGATCGCGTCCGCCTCCTGGGTGACGCTTTCAAAGCGCCGCACGCAGTCCTCCCGGTCCTCGGGGATCAAGGGGTCCACCCCCTGCACGATCTCCACACCGGCCATCCGCTCCGCGGAAGCCCGCACCTCCCGGCCCATATGGCCGTCATATCCTACCAGGAGAATTTTCATCACCCCTGCACCTCCTTCAGCGCCCGCAGCAGCTTTTCCTCGTTTTGCTTTTCCATAGGCACCAGGGGCAGCCGCAGCCGGTTTTCCCCGAAGCCCAAAGCAGCGCAGGCCGCCTTGGCGGGGATGGGATTGGTTTCCACCATCAGCAGGTTCATCAGCTCCAGCAGCCGCAGCTGCTCCGCCGCGGCCCGAGCGGTCTTCCCCCGGAACCAGGCCCGGCAGAGCTCGCTCATCTCCCGGGGAACCACGTTGCTGGCCACGGAAATGACGCCTATGCCCCCCAGGCTCAGCACCGGCACCGTCTGATCATCGCAGCCGGAATAGACCGCGATCTTTTCGCCGCAAAGCTGCCGAATCCGCGCCACCTGGCTGATGTTCCCGCTGGCCTCCTTGATCGCCGCGATGCGGGGATGTTCCGCCAGCTGGGCCACCGTTTCCGGCTGCATGTTCAGCCCCGTCCGCCCGGGCACGTTGTATAGAATGCAGGGCCGGCTGCTGGCGTCAGCAATGGCCTCGAAATGCGCCACCAGGCCCCGCTGGGTGGTTTTATTATAGTAAGGGGTCACCAACAGCACGCCATCCGCCCCCAGATCGCAGGCCAGCTTCGTCCGGTCGATGGCCTTCCGGGTGTCGTTGGCGCCGCTGCCCGCGATGACCGGCACGCGGCCCGCCACCTGGCGAAGGGAGAAGGCGATCAGGCCTTCATACTCCGCCTCCGTCAGCACGGAGCCCTCCCCTGTGGTTCCGGCAACGATGAGGGCATCCACCCCATTTTCGATTTGAAATTCGATCAGCCGGGCAAAGGCTGCTTCGTCTACGCCACTTGCTGTAAACGGCGTAATCAGGGCGGTCCCCACCCCGCGGAAAAGGCATTCCTTCATGCCGAACGCACCCCCTTGGGAAAATTCCCCCGCATCTTACCCTATGAACCCCAGCTCCGTCAAGGAAAATACAAAGCAAATACCTTCCTTCACGGATCAGGTTTTCCGCAGCATCACCTTCCGGAAAGCAGAAATGGCCACCCGATAGGGCACGGGCCGCAGGGCCTGATCCGCTTCCTTCAGCTTTTCCCGAATCGGAATCGACTGGGGGCAATGCTTCTCGCATTTTCCGCATCCAATGCACTGGCTGGCAAAGGAGGGCTCTCGGGTCAGGCCCACGGTCTGGACAAACTCCTTCCGGCCATTGAACTTAGACTCGATATACATGGTGTTATAGCAGCGGAAGATGCCGGGAATATCCACGCCCTTCGGGCAGGGCATGCAATATCTGCATCCGGTGCATCCCACCTTTTCGGAGGCGCGAATGGCCTTGGTGACCTGGTCAATCACCTGCAGGTCTTTTTCCTCCAGGCTGCCCGGCAGGGTTTCCTCCGCCACCCTGCAGTTTTCCCGCACCATCTCCAGGGAATTCATGCCGGACAGCACCACCGACACCTCCGGCTGGTGATACAGCCAGCGGAAGGCCCATTCCGCCGGGGACCAGTTTCGTCCACTGTCCCGCATGATCCTCTCCGCTTCCGCCGGCAGCATGTTAACCAGCTTTCCGCCCCGGAGGGGTTCCATGATGACCACCGGAATCCCCCGGGCGGCCGCCGCCTGCAGGCCAATCCTTCCCGCCTGGGAAACCTCATCCAGATAGTTGTATTGAATCTGGCAAATATCCCAATCGTAATCCTCCAGAATTCGGAGGAAATGGTCTGAATCTCCATGGAAGGAGAAGCCGATTCTCCGAATGGCCCCGGATGCCTTTTTCTCCGCAATCCAGTCCAGAATGCCGATCTTCTTCAGCTTCTCCCACATGGCCACGTCGGTCAGGTGGTGCATCAGATAAACATCCACATAGTCCGTCCGCAGGCGGGTCAGCTCCTCCTGGAAATATTTGTCGATGGCCGCTCTGTTGCCAATCAGGTACTGGGGCAGCTTGGTGGCAATGAGCACCTGGGATCGGATGCCGTTCCGCTCCAGGATCTCCCCCAGGGTGGCTTCGCTGTCCGGATAGATATACGCGGTGTCGTAGTAGTTGACGCCCTGGTGAAAGGCTTCCATGATTTCCTTTTCCGCCTTCTCCAGATCGATGCCGCTCCCCTTCCGGGTAAACCGCATGCATCCAAAGCCCAGCAGGGAAAGCTCCTGCCCTTCCCGATCCTTTCGATACTGCATCTGCCGCAGCTCCTTTCTATCAACATCGTTTTGATTTGCCGGGAGACCGTCCTCCGCTCCCGCCGGATTATGCTTTGTTCAGGGAAAGCCCTGCCCGCTCCATGGCGATGACCAGGATGGGAATCAGCACCAGCTGCAGGATGATGCCAGGAATGGCGTTGGTCACAGCTCCCGCCAGGAACAGGGCCCAGGTAAAGCTGCTGCCCGTCAGCCCGGCCAGGATCAGCCGCACCGTTCCCCAGACGATTCGCCCCACCACCATGGCGATCAGCAGCGCCGCGTAGGTAGCGCCCTTGGTCTTCGGCAGCACCTGCCGCAGCCACCCCGCCATGGCTCCATATACCGCCAGCTCAAAGGCCATGGACACCGCCCCGGGGAACATGGCCGGCATGCCGAAGAGCACGGACCTCAGCAGCGGTGCAATAAAGCCCACTGCCAGCCCCCAGGGCCATCCGCACATGAACCCGCACAGCAGGGCCGGAATGTGCATGGGGCACAGGGCGGAGCCGATCTCCGGAATCTGGCCCGTGATGAAGGGCAGCACCAGCGCGATGGCTAAAAACAGGGCCGCGTAGGTCAGCTTCCGCACCTGCAGGGAGGTCATTTTCCGTTCCTTCTTTGTTGTACTCATTCTTGCTCCTTTCCAACGATCCGCTGGATGTGGTCCATGGCGTCCTCTAAAATCGCGGCGGAACCCTTTACAACCCCCGCCACATAGGTGTTACACAGGTTCATGGGAATCAGCACCCGATAGGCCGGGCTGGAGGCCACCGCATTGGCCATGGCAGGCGAAATCTCCCCCATCATGGCGTCCGCCGTGGCGATGCCAAAGGGGCCGACGATGATCTGGGCCCATCGACAGGCTACGATCACCGCATTTTCCCCCGTGGCCAGATGATTGGCGCATCCGGAGTTCATCATGTTCTCCGTGGCCATGCTGTTAGTACCCACGGCGGTGATCTCGGCGTCGGGGCAGACCTTCCGGATGCTTTCCACCAGCTTCCGGCCCAGCTTTCCGCCCTGCCCATCGATGACAAGAATATTCATGTCGCTCCTCCTTGATAATAATAGATGCCCGCGGGCAGCGACCCCGTCGCTTCCTCCCATAGCTGTTCCAAAGCCTCCGCCAGGTCCACGTCCCCCATCAGCTCCGGCTGGGATGCCTTGGCGATGGCCAGCATGGCCACCATCTGAAGATAGGGGGCTCCCATCAGCTCCTCGGACAGCAGGAGGATTTTCCCGTCCCGAACCGCGCTAATTTCGCTCCAGCCTGCCCGGCGGGCCAGGCTCTTGCAAAGGGCCCGGGCTCCGCCTTCGGAGTAAACGCCGCTGCCCAGTACGCTGCCATCCACCATCTTGACGATGACCTCCGGATTCTTCCGGGCTACCCAGCCGTCGTCCACCTTCAGGTTTTCCGCCAGCAGCCGGGAAGAAACATCATAAGCCCCAGCGTTTAATATCAGGACATGCTCCGGGGAGGTTTTGAACACCGTCACATGGTCCTCCGCCGTTTCCCAGTACACATTGACCCGCTTGCATTCAAACAGGGACCCCATCCGCTCTGCCAGCAGCACGGTGTAATAGGTCAGGGCGGAATCCGCTTCCTCCCCCTCCGGGTCCACTCCCCTTTGGTCCGCTTCCAGGGCGGCTACCGTTTGGGTCGCCGCCTGCTCCGCTTCATCGTCGGTTTGGTCCCCGCTGGCCGGAGCCTCCTCTGCCTGGAAGGGCGCGCCAGCACCCTCCCCCTGGCTCTCCAGGGGATGCTCCGCTCCGGGGAGGATCTCCGCCGACGCCTGCTCACCATATTCTTTTCGAGACGCCTCCGGATTCTCCTTTGTTTTGGCTTTGCTTTTCTCTGTTTCTCCCAAAGTCGAGCTCTCTCCTTCGCCGGAGGCTTCTGTCTCTGCCGCTTCCACCTTTTCCAGTTCGCCCATTTCTTCCCCAGGGCCCTTCGTTTCCACGCCGGTCAGGGCCGCCGCTTCCGGGCTTTCCCGGCCCATCTCCCGGGTCCGGCATCCCGTCATCGCCAGCAGCAACCCCAGCAGCAACGCCAGGAGTAGAATATTTTTTTTGCTCATGCGTATAAACACTTCCCATACTTTAGCTGGAGCTTCTGCTTCCAATCCGCCCGGGCTAGCAGCCATCCCTCCGTTTTCTCCAGCAGCGCCAGGGCCTGCCGCCGCTGTTCCTCCGTCATGGGATGGTCGCTGTAGGCCGCCTCCTCGAACAGCTGGGCGCAGGCTTCGAATTGCCGGGCGTAGCCCGCCGGCAGCTCCGGGGAGAGCGCGTCCGCCCAATGGACATAGGGCAGATTGCTCGCCGCTCCATGGCCTGTTGCTTCCAGCCAGGCCACCACGTGCTGAAAAATGGCGCAGATGGCTTCACTAATGTTTTCAGATGTGAACACCCCTCGCGCCGCCAGGGCCCTGGCCCGCCGGGCGTTCATCCACAGGAAGGGAACAAAGGGCAGAATCACCAGCGCCATGGCCAGCAATAGCAGCAGGATAATCCGCAGATAATTCACCCAGTGGGGCAGGGAGATCTGCTCCTCCTCCACCGTTTCCAGCCGGTAGGCTTGATCCTCCCGGGCTTCCTGATCCCCGGGCTGCAGGGCCATGGTGCGGGCATGCCGGGTTTCGTTTTCGCCGGACCCGCTCTCCGATACCGGATTCACGAATTGCTCCGCCCTCTGGCTGAGCCAATCCCGGGCCTGCTCCGAAGCCGCTTCCGTTACCCCGTCCACCCCGGGATACAGCAGCCACACCGCCAGAGACACCAGGCCGATCACCGCCAATATTCTCCCCGCCTGCCGCGGATTCCACTCCGGCAGCACCATCCACAGGGCAAACAGCGCGAAGAGCGGCACCTGAATCCAGGCTGGAAAAGCCAGGCCGAAATAAACCTGGAAGGCCACACAGGCCGCAGCTGCCCCCAGTGCAGGCGCTTTCCTTTTCGAAAGAACGATAGCCCCCAGCGACGCTGCCCCTGCCAGGCTCAGCAGCAGCGTCGCCAGCCCGACGCTCTGCTCCTCCGCCATCGGGAAGCGAGTGTATACATAGGTGTTTACCCCCTCGCTGACCTCAAACAGCCGGTTTAGGAGCGCCTGGGTCCCGCGCCAGGCTTCCGGAATCAGGAAAAGCAGCAGCAAAGCCAGTCCCGCGACGATGGCACAGGCTCCCGACCACCCATTTCGTTTTCGGAAAGAAGCGCTTGTTTCCTCCAAAACCGAGTGTTCCGCCCGCGCCTCCTCCCAGGCCGCTTCCCGGCCGTTTTCCCGAATCAACAGCTCCTCCCGCTTGGCAGAGAGCTTCCAGTGGATGCGATTCACAGGATCCCCGGGCATATAAGCCCGAATCTCCCCCGGCTCCTCTTCCTCCTGGAACCGGGCTTGAGATTCTAAAATCACTTCCTGCGTCCAGGCTTTCCGGGGCTTCCTTCGCCCCTCCGCCGGACGGAACAAGGCCCGCCGCAGGAAAGGGAGCAGCGGAGCCAGCAGGGTGCAGATCAGCACCACACGGCTGCCGGCATTGTTCTCAAAGAAATAGAGCCCCAAGGCCAGCAGCACCCACAGGCCGTACCCAATTCCCCGCCGTCTCATCTTTTCTTCCATCCAGTCAGACCATGATGATCCGGTGTTTCCACCTTCTTCAGCAGCTCCCGCAGCACGCCCTCGACGGACTTCCCTTCCCGCCGGGCCTGCTCGGTCAGCAGCACCCGATGGGTGCATACATCCAGGAAAACCTCTCGCACATCCGTCCCCGTGACGTAATCCCGGCCCGCCAGATAGGCCTTCGCTTTGGCCGCCCGATCCAGAAACAGAGCTCCCCGGGGGCTGATGCCCAGCTCCAGCTCCTCTTGATCATGGGAGGCCAGGGTCAGCCGGGTGATATAGTCCAGGATCTCCTCCTTTGCGGTCACCTGCTGCGCCTCCCGCTGCATCTGGCAGAGCCGGTCTTTGGATAAAACGGTCTGCACCTGGTCCATAGGCTGACTCCCCTGCCGCGCCCGCAGCAGAGCCATCTGAGCCTCATAGTCCGGGTATCCCAGGCTCAGCCGCACCAGGAAACGATCCATCTGCGCGAAGGGCAATAGCTGAGTGCCTGCGGCGCCGACGCTGTTCTCCGTGGCGATGACCAGAAAGGGCTTCTGCAGCGGATAGGTGTTTCCGTCCACGGAGACCTGCTTCTCCTCCATGGCTTCCAGCAGGGCGGACTGGGTCTTGCTGGAGGCCCGGTTGATCTCGTCCCCCAGCAGCAGGTTCACCTGGCTCACCACCCCCGGCCGGAAAAGGAAATCCCCGCTATCCTTGTCGTACAGGGAGAAGCCCACCAGGTCCGAGGGCAGCACATCCGGCGTAAACTGCACCCGCCGGTATTCCAGCCCTATCGCCCGGCTGATGGCCACCGCCAGGGTGGTTTTGCCCACCCCCGGCACATCGTCCATCAGCACATGGCCCTCCGCCAACAGCGCCATCAGAATCTTCTCAATCACGGCCCGTTTCCCCGCGATCACCTTTTCGATTTCCGCAAGTACCTGTTCCCATTCCTGGCGCATGGTATTCTCCTTGATTTTCGCTTCATAAATACAGAACAGCAAGACTGTCTTTCAGCTTGCTGTCCCAAAGGATGGTCCGGAGGGAAAATCAGCTGCCACTGATTTCACCCCCGGAGCGCAGTGCCGATTGCAGCACAGGCATGAAAAAATGTTTTCGTGGGTTTTCCTTTTACTTGAGGATAATCCGGCCCTGGGGCGCGGCGTACTCTTCGCCTACCACGCTGCCCAGCTCCTCCGCCAGATACCGCCACGCCACCTCCCGGACACCGGCCGTGGTGATGGTGCTCTTCTCGTTGGCCTCCGCAGCCTCCGGGAACAGGTAGGAGGAATCCATGCCGTTGAAGTTGGCGTTATTGGTAATCACGGCATACACCGCCTCCCCGTCAAAGGGCTGGCCGTTGATGCTCTCAATGGTCACGCGGCTCAGGCTCTTCGCCCGGAACCAGTGGTTGCCGTAGGCCTCCCCCGGATCATAGGCCTTGGAGGTGTCCACGGTGTACTGAATGCCGCTGACCTGCATGAAGGAGGCGCAGGAGTCCGCGGTCTCCTCTGTGTAGGGCAGGCCCTGGGAGGCGGCCTCCAGCGCTTCCAGCAGCTGGGCTCCCGTCATGTACACGATGGCGATACTGTTCGGATAGGGCAGCACCTCCGCCAGGGCCTCCGCGCCGAACTTGCCCGCCGGCACGTCCGCCCGCAGGTTGCCGCTGTTCCACAGCGCCACGATGTGCTCCGCGTCCGCCTCCACCTGGGTGTTTCCCGCCGTCACGTCATCCTCCTCGAAGGCCTCATTGATGGCGCCGGAAACCGCGAACCAGCGCATCGCATCCGTCCACAGATCCCCCAGATTCGTCTCGGCCTTCCGGGCCGCGTTGTCCCCACCGATCAGGGCGTTCTCCGTGTAAGCCTCCAGGCTTTCATCCAGCTCAATCTGGTTGCCATGGGCGTCGGTAAAGGTTGCCGCGGAAGCCGCCGCGAACATCCCGCAGCCCAGGCAGATAACCAGCGCCACCGCAGCCAGTTTCTTCCACATTTTCATTCTGTCATTTCCCCCTGTTTTTTGATGATATTTGCCAAAAGAAAAGGCACCAGAAGCCATCTTCAGACGGCCTGCGGCACCTTGGGGATACCGAATTTTATTCTGGAAACCTACTTCTTTGAATGGCGGCTTGCTTGGGCAAACCAGGGGCCAGCTTGTGCTGACAGGGGGCATCATATCATGCGGGACGGCTCCTGTCAATGCGCGCGATGCTTACAGCTTCGAAATCATTTCCCGGTCGCATTTGCGGTACAACAGCAGGCACATCACCAGGGAGGCGGCCTCCGCGATGGGGAAACACCACCACACGGCGTACACGTTCCCCGTCAGCTTCGCGATCAGCCAGGCCACCGGCAGCAATACCAGCAGCTGCCGACTAATGCTCATCATCATGCTGTAGAAGCCCTTTCCCACCGCCTGGAACACCGTGGACAGGATGATGCCGATGGCGGCGAAGATAAAGTTGGTGCAGATGATCCGCATGGCCACCACGCCAATCTGCGTCATCTGGGCCGTCAGCGCCAGATCCACGTCGGATTCGAAGATGGACATCAGCTGCTGCGGGAAGGCCAGGAAGATCACCGTGCCGATGGCCATGATCGTAATGGCCCAGATCAGCGCCACCTTGATGCACTCATACACCCGCTGCTTGATCCGCGCACCATAGTTGTAAGCCACGATGGCGATGATACCCGTACTCAGGCCGAACACCGGCATGAAGATGAAGCTCTGCAGCTTGAAGTACACAGACAGCACGTTCAGCGCCGCGTTGCTCTCCGCGAATCCGGACAGGATCGCGTTCATCCCCAGGTTCATCACAGAGCCGATGGCCTGCATGACGGAGGAGGGGAATCCTACCGCTACAATGCCCTGCAGATCCCGGCCCACCACCTGGAAATCCTTCCATTTCAGCCGCAGCTCCGTGTTTTTCCACTGGTTCAGCACGAAGCCGGTGATCGCGCTCAGCCATTGGCCGATCACCGTGGCCACCGCCGCGCCAGCCACGCCCATCTGGGGGCAGCCCAGCAGGCCGAAGATCATGATGGGGTCCAGCACGATGTTGGTAATGGCGCCCACCAGCTGGGTGATCATGGAATGGACCGTATTCCCCGTGGCCTGCAGCAAGCGCTCAAAATAGATCGTCAGGAACATGCCCAGGCTCCAGATGGTAACGATGGAGAGGTAATCCTTCCCCATGTTGAAAATCAGCTCCGCGTTGTTCAGGTTCTCGGAAACCACCAGCCGCATCAGCGTCCCCGTCAGCAGGAGGCCAATCAGGATGAACAGCAGGCTGCCGCAAACCTCGATCAACAGGCCGTTCCAGGAAACCCGCCGGGCTTCCTCCGGCTTCTTCTCCCCCAGCCGGCGGCTGATCAAGCTGTTGATACCGGTCCCCATGCCCGCGGCCAGGGAGAGCATCAACATCTGGAAGGGATAGGCCAGGGACACCGCCGTCAGCCCGTTGGGGTCGAACTGGGACACAAACACGCTGTCCACCACGTTGTAGCAGGCCTGCACCAGCATGGAGATCATAATTGGCACGCTGACCTTCGGCACCAGCTTGCTCATCTGCATGGTCCCCAGCATGGCGGACCGGTCGGTATCTCTCCTCGTCATCTTCTTCCATTCTCCTGTGATTCTCGATTTTCCATGGGCCAAATCTCTTCAGCCCATAGGATCGAAGTGTAAAGCAACAAAATATATATGTCAAGCCATGTTTTTCCTTCTTTTCCGAATCCATGGAACCCTTCCTGCCACTCCATATGAAAAACCCGCCGAAATCAGCGGGCTTTTGTGCAGAAACGCTCCAGATTACTTGATCTCGCTGGTGCAATGGGGGCAGCGAGTGGCCTTGATGTCGATTTCACTCAGGCAGTAGGGGCACTTCTTGGTGGTGGGCGCGGCGGGCTTCTCCGGCTTCTTGGTCAGATCCTTGGCCTTGTTCATGGCCTTGATGATCAGGAACAGCACCAGCGCCGTCAGGATAAACTCAATCACCACACCCAGGAAGGTAATCAGGGCGCCAGCCACGCCGGGGCCTGCCGCAGCGCCATCCACAGCCGCGGCTGCGGTGATCCGCTCCACGATGGGGTTGATGAAGATATCCACCACAGAGGTGACTACCTTGCCGAAGGCCGCGCCGATGACCACGCCGACGGCCATATCCACGACATTGCCCCGCAGGGCGAAATCCTTAAACTCCTTCAGAAACTTGCTCATGAAAACAATCCTCCCTTTTTTATCGGTTTCCATTTTGGAATGGTTTTTATTCGCTCAAATCCCTTCCGGGATGAGAAGCCAAAGATGTTTTTTCGAAGGGTTGTGCCCCTCCGCCTGGGCTGATTACTTCTTCTTCCCGTTGGCGCCAAACAGGTCGGAAATGGCGTTGGTCAATCCCTTGGTCAGGGAAGAGGTCACCTGCCGGGTGGCCGTCTGGATGGCGGTGTTCTTAATCCGGCCCGCCACGGAATCGTTCTTCCGGGCGCGCTCCGCCGCCTCTTCCCGCAGGGCGTCATTCCGGGCGCGGCGCTCCGCGGCTTCCTGCTCCTTGGCCAGCTTGGCCGCTTCCTTCTCCGCCTTCTCGGCCTCCTTCTGGGCCAGGAGGGCAGCCTTCTCCGCCTCTTTCTGGGCAGCGGCCTGGGCCTTCTGCTGCTCCGCCAGGGCGATGGGATCCACGGGGGCTGCGGGGGCTACCGGCGCGGCCGCCTGGGCCACGGGCTGCATCTGGGGCAGCGGGATCCAATTCCCAGTGGCGGGATCCTGCTGCATCCACATCATCTGCTGAACATATTGGCCGCTGGCCTGATCCAGCACCATGACGGGCATCTGCTGCAGCACGGGAGCAGCGGGCTGAACCGGGGCCACCGGAGCCGCAGGAGCAACTGGGGTCTCCGGAACCACCTGAATCGTGGGCACCGCGGGGGCAGCGGGCTGCGCTGCTACGGGGGCGGCCACCGGCGTCATTTCAGGCTTTTCCTGCTCCACATACTGGCCGGTGGTAGGATCGTAAACTTTGAATGTCTGGCTCATCTTTTCTCCTCCGGTGTTCTCCTGCACCGGTTCAGGGGTCGAGGGGGAAACGAGAAACTCCATGGAAGGGATCGCTTGCGCGAAATCCGGAGCCGCAATGTCCGGCTTCGGAAAATCCAACGTAGGTACGGGCTCGTAGGGCTTGAGTTCGTTCTGGCCCAGAATGCCTTCGAAAACCTCATCCAGGGCCGCGGCTACGCCATGGCCCTCCGGCGCCTCCAAGGGAAGCTCTGGCTCCACCGCCTCTTCCTCTGTCAAAGGGAGCCCCTGGGCCGCCCGGACCCGCTCCTCCTCGCTGAGGGCGCCTAATTGGCTCTGGGGGGGCAGCACCGTGGCCCGCTGCACAATGCCGGGAGCGCCGTCCGCGTCCAGGCAGGAGATCAGGGCCTCGCCGGTTTTCAGATTCGTAATGGCTTCCTCGGTGTTAAATTCCGGATTGGTGCGGAAGGTCTGGGCCGCCACCTTGACGGCCTTTTGATCCAGGGGCGTATAAGCCCGCAGCGCGTGCTGCACACGGTTGCCCAATTGCCCCAGAATGGACATGGGGATATCCGCCGGGCTCTGGGTAATGAAATAAACCCCTACTCCCTTGGAGCGGATCAACCGAACCACCTGTTCGATCTTGTCCATCAGCACCTTGGAGCAATCGTCGAACAGCAGATGCGCCTCATCAAAGAAGAAGACAGCCACCGGCTGATCCATATCCCCTCGCTCTGGCAGGGCGTCATACAGCCTGGTCAGCATCCAGAGCAGGAAGGTAGAATACATCAGGGGATGGGCGAACAGCTCGTCCGCAGAGAGGATGTTGATGCATCCGCGATCGTTTTCATCCCGCTTGAGCCATTCCCGAACGTCGAACTCCTTCTCTCCAAAGAAGGCCGCCCCGCCCTCATCCTCCAGCAGGGCCACCGCCCGCTGGATAGCGCCGATGGAGGCGACGGAAACATTGCCATAATTCAGGGTGAAGAACTGCGTGTTCTCCCCCATGCGAATCAGTTGATTTTTCAAATCCGCCAGGGTCAGCAGCGGATATTCGTATTGCGCGCAGTAGCGGAAGAGGATGCTGAGCACGCCAGTCTGCGTCTCATTCACCCCTAACATCCGGCCCAACAGCTGGGGCCCCATGCCCTGCACCGTGGCCTGAATGGGCTTCCCGTTCTTCCCATAAACATCCCAGAATTCGCTGGGAAAGGCGTGGTAGTCGAAGCTTTCCGGATCCACCCCGCAGCCGGCCAGCCGCTTATCGATGGCTGAGGAACGAACACCGGGCTTCACCATGCCGGAAAGATCGCTCTTGATGTCGCTTAAAAAAACGGGAACCCCCATCTCGGAAAAGCCTTCGGCCAGCACCTTCAGGGAGACGGTTTTCCCCGTCCCCGTAGCGCCGGCGATCAGCCCATGCCGATTGGCCATGGCGGGCAGCAGAAAAACGGGCCCGTTCACCCCTGTGCCGATCCAGATTTTCCCTTCCTGCAGCATGGCGCTCCCCCCGATCAATCCGAACATTTGTTTTCTTTGCCCTCCATTTTACACGCATCCCTACCGTCCGTCAAGAATTTAGCATGTTTTTCTTGCGCTCCCCCACAAAATATGGTAGGCTGAAGAGGAAATGATTTCCAAAAAACGCCAGATGTTCCGCTCCTCGGGTTTTCAGCGGAGAGATGGCGAGAAAATCAGGAGGATCGCGTTCATGTTAGAAGAACTGAAACAAAAGGTATATGAAGCCAATATGCTTCTCCCCGCCTATCATCTGATCACTTTTACCTGGGGCAATGTCTCCGGCGTGGATCGGGAAAAGGGCCTCTTTGTCATCAAGCCCAGCGGCGTGCCCTATGAGGAGCTGCAGCCCAGCGACATGGTGGTCATGGATCTGGAGGGCAACAAGGTGGAAGGGGATCTGAATCCCTCCACGGACACCCCGACCCACGCGGAGCTCTATCGCCGTTTCCCCGGCATCGGGGGCGTGGTGCATACCCATTCCCGCTGGGCCACCATCTGGGCCCAAGCCGGCCGGGACATTCCCGCTTATGGCACCACCCACGCGGACTACATCTATGGCCCCGTGCCCTGCTGCCGGGATCTGACGCCGGAGGAGGTGGCCCGGGCCTATGAATTGGAGACGGGG
The DNA here is from genome assembly GCA_017464305.1 of Clostridia bacterium. Lineage (GTDB taxonomy): Bacteria > Bacillota > Clostridia > Christensenellales > Aristaeellaceae > Aristaeella. The sequence goes on from JAFUDS010000001.1 coordinate 324,706, forward strand.
AAGGTCATCGCCGCCCATTTTGAAGAAAATGGCTTAAATCCCCTCCATGTGCCCTGCGCCCTGGCCCGCCATCATGGCGCCTTCGCCTGGGGGAAGGACGCGCTACAGGCGGTGCACAATGCCGTGGTGCTGGAGGAGGTGGCCATGATGGCCTGGCACACGGAGGCCCTTCCCGCGCAACAAACAAGGGAAAGCCTGCCGGACCATGTGAAGGAAAAGCATTTCATGCGCAAGCACGGCCCCAACGCCTATTATGGGCAAAAGAAATAAGCACGGCGAGAGCATATCCCGAAGGGGTTTTGCACACTGAAAACAGTCCAGTGAACTGTTTTCAGTGAAAAACGGGCGAAGCCCGGACAATCTCCCGCACGCATACGACGAGGATACTTTCAAACCTGTCAAAATGTGAAAAATCTATGGTTTTTTCGTTGTTTTCCTGAAATACGTGCAAAAATAACTTGCGTTTTCGATTTTGCGGGGATATAATGGGATCGGTCGTAATCTTCGGGTCTGTGGTTGCAAGCCGATGCCAGTCGCAGGCGAAGCGGTCCACGTAATCCGCCCCAAGTGGCGGGGAGCATGGTGCGGTCTAGATGTAAGTCCATCCGGGTGCAAGCCCGAGAGAAGTGCGTGAGGGCGCGACGGCGCGGAGCAACCTTCCAGATGGCGTGTGTGGGGGCAAAGACCAGGTCAGCCGAAGGTTCACCTATCATTTATTTTGGGGGTTACCTAACCATGTACGAAGACAAAACGCTGGTATGCAAAGACTGTGGCCAGGAATTCGTGTTCACCGCTGGCGAACAGGAATTCTACGCCGAAAAGGGCTTTCAGAACGAGCCCACCCGCTGCAAGGCCTGCCGTCAGGCCCGCAAGGCGAATCGCCCTGCTGCCGGCGCTAACCGCGTGATGTATGACGCGATCTGTGCCGAGTGTGGCAAGCCCACGCAGGTTCCCTTCGAGCCGAAGGAAGATCGTCCCGTCTACTGCAGCGAATGCTTTGCTGCCCGCCGCGGAATCTAATTGAAAAAAGGCTCGCCCCGACGGGGGCGAGTTTTTTTGTCCCCCGCCTTCGGCGGGGAAAAGTTTTATCCTTCTTCAATGAAGGACGAGTCTTTTATCCCCCGCCTTTGGCGGGAATATTTTTTTATCTCTCCGCCTTCGGCGGGGAAGCGTTTTGCTTCCTGATCGGCGGTTTTTTTATATATTGGCGAAGAAGGGCTTCCCTTCCTCATCCTTCAGGATATCATCCTCAAAATGCAGGGGCGTGGGCTGGGTCAGCATATATTTCAGAATCTCGTCCATCCGGACGCTCTCCTTAAAGGTCACCAGGGAGAAGCTGACGCCGTGCTTATGGGCCCGGCCCGTGCGGCCGATGCGATGGAGATAGTACTCATTCTCGTTGGGCAGGTCGAAATTGATGACCGCCTCCACATCGTCCACGTCGATGCCCCGGGCCGCCACGTCCGTGGAAACCAGGATGGGGAACTTACCCCGCTTGAAGTCGTTCATGACCACATTCCGCTTCGCCTGGGGGATATCCCCATGCAGGCACTGGGCGTCATAGCCCTCTTTATTCAGCCGGCTGGTCAGCTTATCGGTCATGAATTTCGTGTTGCAAAAGATCATCACCCGGCCATACACATCCGCGTCCAGCAGATACATCAAGCGGTCGATCTTCTCGTTCTGCTCCACGGAGATAACGTACTGCGTAATCTGGGGGCGATCCTCCTTGGTGGCCTCCACCGTTACCTCCACCGGGTCGTGCTGATATTTCCAGGCGATGGTCAGCACCTCCTGATTGGTGGTGGCAGAAAAGAGCACCAGCTGCCGATCCACCGGTGTGGCCTCGATGATCTTCGTCACATCCTTGACGAAGCCCATGTTCAGCATTTCATCCGCCTCGTCCAGCACCATGGTGTGCACGGCGTCCAGGGAGATGTTTCTCCGCTGCATGTGGTCCAGCAGGCGCCCCGGGGTGGCGATGACGATCTGGGGCTTCCGCTTCAGCAGGCTGATCTGCTTGGAGATACTCTGTCCGCCGTAAAGCACGGCGATGCGCACCCCTTTAATAAACTTCGCCAACTGGGTCAGCTCCTCGCCGATCTGCAGCGCCAGCTCCCGGGTGGGGGCCAGCACGATCTCCTGCACCCGGCTATCCTTCAGCTGGACGTATTCCAGCATGGGGATGCCGAAGGCGCAGGTTTTCCCCGTGCCCGTGGGGGCAATGGCGTTGATGTCCACGCCCTCCATCATCAGGGGAATGGTCCGGGCCTGTACGGTGGAAGGCTCCTGAAAGCCCATGGCCTCCACCGCCTGCAAAATCTCCCGGCTCAGGTCCATCTCCTCAAAGCTTGTCGGAATCTGTTCTGTCAAATGGATAACCTCTCTATCGTGCTTCGTGGTATGCGTGCGGGAGTTCCCCTCCGGGGCACGGCTCGCGCCTCCGTTCCAGACGTAGCGGCACAAAGCGGCTGCCTTCGCGCTAGCGCTCGCCACCCGCTAAGTGCCGACGTCTTCCAAGGGCCCCTGAGTGAAACATCCCTTCGCAAATTACTTCACTTTTTCATTCATGATAGGCGCGGATGGCCTTGGCCAGCTGATCCGGGCAGGAGGTGTCTCCCTTGCAAGGGATACCCTCCAGCCGCTTCGCCACCTCTTCCGCGTTCTGCCCGATGACCATCCGGGCCAGGCCCTGGGTGTTCCCCCGGCAGCCGCGATGAATCTTGCAGTAGGTGATGATGCCGTCCTGAATCTCCAGGTCCATGGCCGTGGAGCAGGTGCCATGCGTCTGATATGTAAACATAATTGGAAACCCTCCTCGCGGGAATGCCGCGAAAATACCATAAAAGGAACGCTCCCGCTGCGGGGAGCGTTCCGGGAGAAAACCTAATTATTCGATAACCTTGGCCACGACGCCAGAGCCCACGGTGCGGCCGCCTTCGCGGATAGCGAAGCGCAGTCCCTGCTCCATGGCGATGGGGGTGATCAGGGTGATTTCCATGTCGATGTTATCGCCGGGCATCACCATTTCCACGCCCTCC